>CAJTBF010000004.1 GCA_910574195.1 Lachnospiraceae bacterium
GCATCTAATTTCATTTCAAAAGAGTATTTTGAATGTTGTCCCATAAAATATGCTCCTCCTTATAGTGACAGTTTTATTATTTCATCTGTCTACCATAAGGGGAGCATATCAGTAAAACTACACCAATCGGCTATGTAAAAATCTATTCTGTTTTATTCTCTGCATTATCTGCTCTTACATGATATGGCTTCTCTTATTCTCTCTGTATCCCATTTTTCTGGGAACAATACTGCCATAATATGAAACGCATCCATCAGTCCTGCGATATACGCATGAGTGCCGTATTCAAAATCCTGCTTTTCCCTGCAATCTATAAGACGTTGGCAAACTTCCCTCTGCTCCTCCGTCAAATCAAGCTGGTTAAAGGCATCCTCCGCATATCCCTCATCCTTACTGTCTTTTTGATAACTGGCATCAGCCTGTAACAGTTTTAATACGGATTCGTCTTTTAATTTCTCTACTGCTATCTTCACCAGCTCTTTAAATTCCTTATCGCACATCACTTCCCCCTGCCAGTTCTACTCTTAATTTTTTTATAGGTGCATGGATAACCTTAAAAATAAGTTCGTCAACGCAGTCTGTATATCTGCCCTGCTGTATGAGCTGATTTTTCAGTTCCACAAGGCTATGTAGCAAAATGCTCCGCTCCCCACTATCCACATACAAAAGATTTTTCTTTTCTCTCATAAAGTCCACCATCCTTTTTTGATTTCATTATATAGACGGATAGCAGAATGTTCAAAGCTGCAAATTGGGTCAAAAAAATAAGCGTACCACTATCTCAAATGATACGCCTATCCCGTTCAATTTCTAAGAGCCTGTTGTCCGCTTTTTATCAGCAAGGTGGACACTACATAG
This sequence comes from Lachnospiraceae bacterium, assembly GCA_910574195.1. Taxonomy (GTDB): domain Bacteria; phylum Bacillota; class Clostridia; order Lachnospirales; family Lachnospiraceae; genus Schaedlerella. The sequence continues at coordinate 859 of CAJTBF010000004.1, forward strand.
ACACATTGATTGCCCAAACCCTTTATTTTCCGTTTGTGTTCCCACACCCGATATCAACTACCACTGAAACATCAAAGTAGTTTTTGAGGTGCTTATTTCGGATTTTTTCACCCTCCGAAGTGAACATGAAATGCTTCGCAAAGTGCCTAAAATAAAGGATTTCTACGAGGTTTTCTTTTGTATCAACACAATAGTCTCCACATGCACCGTCTCACAGAACTGGTCCACAGCCACGCATTTCACTACTTCATACCCTCTCCCCTGTATCATTTCCAAATCTCTTGCCAGACTTGTTACTTTACAGGAGATATACACTATTTTCTCCACCTGGTAATCCAGAATTTTGGGCAATGCTTTTGGATGGATCCCGTCCCTTGGCGGGTCCAGTATAATCACATCCGGTTTTTCCTCGATCTCATCCAATACCTGGAACACATCTCCCGCAAGAAACCGACAATTTTGCAGCCCATTCTTTGCGGCATTTTCCCGGGCGGCTTCCACTGCCTCCTCCACGATCTCCACACCAATCACCTGCTTCGCCAGCGGTGAGAGTATCTGTGCGATCGTTCCTGTCCCGCTGAACAGATCAAATACCGTGCAGTCCCGCACATCCCCGATATATTCTCTCACTTTACGATACAATACTTCTGCACCGCAGGAATTGGGCTGAAAAAAGGAAAAGGGCGTAATTTTAAATTCCATCTCCAGAAGTTTCTCGTAAAAATAATCCTGTCCATACAATAATCTTGTTTCATCACTCTGTACCACATCAGACAGAGAATCATTTAAAATATGTAGAATTCCTACGATTTTTCCTTCCAGTTGCAACGCTCCAAGCTGTTCTATAAAAGGCTGCAGATCATATTCCTCCTGGGTCGTCGTAACCAGATTCACCAGAATCTCGCCTGTTTTATCTCCACGCCGCAGCAATAGATGCCGAAGATATCCCTCATGCTGCATTTTTTTGTAGTAGGAAGCGCCAAGTGCCTGGAAATACTCCAATACACACATAAGAATCCTGGTCAGGTCTTCATGAACCAACGCACAATCCGATGCAGTCAATATATCGTAAGTACTTCCTTTCTTGTGGAGTCCCAATGACAAAGGTCCCCCCTTATAGGCATCTCCAAAAGAAAATTCCATCTTATTCCGATAAGCAAATTCTTTTGGACTTGCCATAATCCCTTCATATTGGTATGCATGTCCTTTTACAGCCGCATCCAAAATTTCCTTTACCTGGCCAGCCTTCATTTCTAATTGTGCTTCGTAGGACATTGTTTGATACATGCATCCTCCACAGGCCGGAAACAAACTGCAGACTGGTTTTCTCGTTTCCAGAGGCGATGCACTTAACACTTCCAGGAGTCTCCCTTCCGCACAACCATGTCTGAATTTCTGAATTACAAAACGAACCTGTTGTCCCGGAATTCCATTTTTCACTGTTACATACTGCTTCTCTTCCGATATATACATCTTTCCTTTATTCGGAAACTCTACTTTTTCTATTATTCCCTCATATATCTGCCCTTTTTTCATATCAATCTCCATTCCGCCGTCAGGCCGACGGCACAAATAGTAGTGAAATCTTCATTTTTCACACAAATCTCGTCCCTTTTCCCAAATCTGTTTTCTGCCCGAATCCCAGAATCACAGGGTACATCTACTACAAAATATACTCCAAAACGCAAAAAAGGACCACAGACGAGAACTTCTCGTAAATCTGGATCCAAAGATTTTTCAAGAGCACTTTAAAAAAGACAGGGGGTGAAGCATCCGCATCACTTCCTGTCTTTACTTTTAGTTATTCCTGTTCGTCATCATCACTAAAATAATCATCGAAGTCGTCATCAAAATCTTCTTCAAAATCTTCCAGATAATCTGGTGTTACAAACTTATATACTGCAAATGCGATCGCCGCAACTGCTGCAATTGCTCCGATAATCGCTAATACCCAGATCACCGTATTTTTCTGCTTTTCCGCTTCATCTCTGTGAAGAAGTTCCTTTAATCTTGTCTCAGCAATCAACTCTTCTACTTTATTCATAGCATCCATATCCTTTCTCGTCCTTTCCTCCTCTTGCGATTCAGATTTCTCTTTCTGTTATTATAACACTATCATTTTCAGATTACTACTAAATTATGTTAATTTTACATAAAATTTGAAAACCCATGTTACGATTCCAATCATGTAAAACAACTGTAAGATTCGTCAAGCATCACTTGTAAAGATCATTGATGGTTTTTATGTAATTGGAATCCGTCTTACATCCTCTTATTCCACTTTCTGCAGTCTTGCAAAAGAAGCGAACATTTTTTTCACTCCTGCATGATCAAACTCTACGGTCACTTCAAAGTCCCGTCCGCCTTCTGTAATCTCCAATACAGTACCGTTTCCAAATTTCACATGCTTTACCCGGTCTCCAATTCCATAGTCCAGTCCTTTTTCTTTGGAAACAGAAAACTGTTTTCTTTCTTTCAAAGCAGAGTCTCTTCCGAAAGGCGCCTGACGGAATACCTGTTTTGCCTGATTCACTGCATTTTTCACCGGCGCTGTCCGTTCTACCCCAAACATAAATTGTTCCGTATCCATCAGTTCTGCCGGAATTTCTCTCAGGAAACGGGACGCCGAATTCCATTGCACCTCTCCTCGAACCATACGCTGCTTTGCACTGCTCAATGTCAGTTCCTGTTCTGCTCTGGTAATTCCCACATAGCAGAGTCTGCGTTCTTCTTCCAATTCTTCCGGATCTTCTATGGACAAATAGCTGGGGAACAGACCATCCTCCATTCCGGCCAGGTATACATGCGGAAACTCCAACCCTTTTGCACTGTGCAATGTCATCAACACCACATAATCCTGCTCCTCATCCAGACTATCGATGTCGGCCACCAAAGCGACTTCTTCCAGAAATCCACTTAAAGTTGGTTTTTCATCCATCTCCTCACATGCCTCTTCATAGGAAACAATTTTACTGACCAGTTCATCAATATTTTCAATCCGTGCTTCCGCATCCTCCTGATTCTCCGCTTCCAGTGATTCTATGTAAGCCGTCGTCTCCAAAATCTCCTGAAACAGCTCTGAAATGCTTTCTTTCTGCGCCCTGTCCTTGAAATATTCAATCATAGCCACAAATGAATCCAGTTTGGAAGCGCTCCTTCCAATCCCCGGAATCAGATCGGTTCCCTGCAAGGCCTCATAGAATCCGATTTCCCGCACTGCAGCCGATTCCTGTACCCGATTGATGGTGGTAAGGCCAATCCCTCTTTTCGGTACATTAATAATTCGCCTCACTGCCAGATCATCCTGTCCGTTATCAATGGTTTTCAGATAAGCGAGCAAATCTTTGATCTCTCTGCGGGCATAAAAATTAATTCCGCCCACAATTTTATAGGGAATATTGTATGCTATGAACTTTTCTTCAAAAATACGGGACTGCGCGTTCGTTCTATATAAGATTGCAATATCGCTATAAGACTTTCCCTCCTGCACTTCCCTGCAAATATTATCCGCAATAAATTCTGCTTCGGAATAGGCCGTATCAAATTGACGGCACTGAATTTTTTCCCCCGGCCCGTTATCCGTCCAGAGCGTTTTGCTTTTTCGTCCCCGGTTATTTCGAATCACCGCATTTGCCGCATTCAGGATATGCTCCGTGGAACGATAATTCTGCTCCAGTTTAATTACCTTTGTATGGGGAAATACTCTTTCAAAATTAAGAATATTCTGAATGTCCGCCCCCCGGAACTTATAAATCGACTGGTCGTCATCTCCCACCACGCACAGGTTCTGATATTTGGATGCCAGGAGACTTACAAGCTGAAACTGTACGGCGTTCGTGTCCTGGTACTCATCCACCATAATATACCGGAACCTTTCCTGATAATACTCCAGGACTTCTGATTGTGTCTGAAACAATTGTACTGTTTTAAATAACAAATCATCAAAATCCAGCGCATTGTTCGCCTGCAATTGTTTTTCATATTCCCAGTATACCTTTGCGATCTTCTGCCTGCCGTAATCTCCGGCCGCCTGCTCTTCAAATTCTTCCGGACGAATCAGATTGTTTTTTGCGGAAGAAATCACGGACAGCAGCATCCGTTCTTTATATGCCTTGGTATCTACATTTAATTTCCGGCAGACTTCCTTCATCAGTGTTTTCTGATCATCACTGTCATAAATCGTAAAATTGGTATTAAATCCAATCCGGTCAATATATCGCCTAAGAATTCGCACACACGCCGAATGAAAGGTACTGACCCAAATACTCTCCGCTCCGTATGCAACCAGACTGTTCACACGTTCCCGCATCTCTCCCGCTGCTTTATTGGTAAACGTGATGGCAAGAATATTCCACGGATTTACATTCTTTTCATCAATCAGGTATGCCACCCGGTGAGTCAATACTCTTGTCTTTCCTGAACCTGCACCTGCCAGAATCAGAAGCGGTCCTTCTGTATGATATACGGCTTCCTGCTGCTGTTGATTCAACAACTCATATTTACTCATAAATTTTATTTCCTGCTTTCGTACAAATTCAAACACAAAATCGTCCGGAAAACCCGCCGCTGCCAGTTTCTCCAAACATTATAACAGGAAAACAGGATGCCGGCAGGCTGGATTCCACACCAGCCAATCCATGCATCCCGCCTGTTTCCCTTCTATGCTCTTGCCGCACCATCCACAGATAGTATCTCCCCTGTTACATAACTTGCCATATCACTTGCCAGGAACAGGAATGCATTTGCCACATCCTCCGGCTCTCCGATTCTTCGAAGTGGAATGGTTGCAATCAACGGGTTAATCATCGCTTCCGGAAGTGCCGCTACCATATCTGTCTTCGTAATTCCGGGCGCCACCGCATTTACCCGAATATTACTCGGTCCAAGTTCTCTTGCCAGAGAAAGTGTCATTCCGTTCACGGCAAATTTACTTGTCGGATATGCCACACCCCCCGGCTGCCCGGAAATACTAACCATAGAACTTGTATTCAAAATACATCCGCCGCCCTGCTCCTTCATGATTTTTACGGTTGGCCGTACGGCATTAAAAATTGCATTCACATTCAGCTTTATTACTTTTTCAAACTGACCGTCTTCATAATTGTCAACTTTTGTGCTGTCTGACACACCGGCATTGTTTACCAGAATATCAATCTTTCCGTACTTCTCTTTTACATCCTGAATCGCTTTTGCAACAGCCTCTTCGTCCGTCAGGTTCGGATAGGCACCTTCCACTACCCAGTCAGGATTCTCCGCTTTCAAAGAAGCCAGCGCTTTCTCCACAGTTTCCGCTCTGGAACCAAACAATACTACCTTTGCACCATTCTCCAGATATTTCTTTACGATCGCATAACCAATTCCTCTCGTACCACCGGTTACTACTGCTACCTTGTCTTTTAGCATGATCCATTCCTCCTTGCATTTTAATCGGTCTGCAATACGACGGCATTTCTGTCCGCCCATTCGGATTCCAAAACCGCACTATATTTTCATACTCACAAGATTATCACAATTTGCCCAGAAATGGAAGTCTTTTTCATTTTAGGTTTACAATTACTTATCAAAAAATCTCTTGATATATGGTTTTGAATACTATATAATATCTATATCGAGGTGATAAGATGAAAATAGATACAGACAACCTGTTGAACAGTATTTTAGACAGTCTCTCCCGCATTGATTATATTCATGCATCAGATATTCCAAATATTGATCTATATATGGATCAGGTAACTACCTTTATGGATGAACAGCTGTCTTCCACAAAACGGTATGAACAGGATAAAATTCTCACAAAAACCATGATCAATAATTATGCCAAAAATAATCTGCTGCCGCCCCCGCTCAAGAAGAAATATTCCAAAGAACATGTCCTGTTCCTTATTTTTATTTACTATTTTAAGAATATTTTATCCATCAAGGATATTGAAACTCTGCTCCGTCCGCTTGCGGAAAAATATTTCCACAAAGAGGGCGCCCCGGATCTCTCTTCCATCTACGAGGAAGTCTGTTCCATGGAAAAGTCTCAGGTGGAACCTTTGCAAGAAGAGATGAAAGAGATTTATGATCGTGCAATAGCTTCTTTCCTGGATGCACCGGAAGAAGAACGCACTTACTTGCAGCTCTTTTCTTTAATTTGCAGTTTAAGTTTTGATGTATACGTAAAAAAACAGATCATTGAAAAATTGATCGATTCTATGGAAAATTAGCTTTGATCTAAGGAGGGCGAGCAAAATCATCATCACGATTTTTTTGCTATACCCTCTTTTTTGCGCCCAAATTTAAAGAAGGAACGATTGCTTTACAGAAAATTCCTTCTCCTTTTTGCAATAGTTCCTCTCACGCTTTTATCTAAAATCCGGAAAGGAAAATTTCCTTTCCGCACAGATCTCTTCATTTTCTATTTTCTGTCTCTTCTTTCTTTTCGTCTCCCAGCCGCCCAAATACCATGTCATATCCGTCATTTCCGTAATTCAAGGAACGGTTCACTCTGCTGATCGTCGCCGTAGAAGCACCGGTTTTCTCCGCAATCTCCAGATAGGTCTTCTTTTCCCTCAGCATCTTTGCCACCTCAAACCGCTGTGAAAGCGATAACAACTCGTTGATCGTACAAATGTCCTCAAAAAATGTATAACATTCCTCTTTGTCTTTGAGACTTAAGATCGCACGAAACAAATAGTCTACCGCTTCCGTTCTTATCTTCTTACTCATATTCCGCTCTCCTTTTATCAATCCATGTCTTCGAAACGCCCTTTTCCGGAAAATAGGATACTTTTTCACTACCTTGCTGGAAAGCGGCATGATCTCTTACGAGGATCACTTTAGATTTTAACACATTAAATTTTTAAAGTCCACACCTTCTTTTCCTCTGTTATCATTAATTTTTATGTCTGCATTACATTTTCTATCAAAAATTTTTCCACGGAATCTTTTTGTAGATTTTTATTGATACCACAATTAGACAACGTAATTTTTCCACTCGTGCGGACCACATTAGATATAGGATACCCGGATAAGAACAGAAAAAAGACAAAAAGGAAGAGCCACATTACTGTGACTCAAAAGGGGGAAAAAGTTTATGAAAAAGTGTTCTTGTTTCGAACAATTATAGTATAGTCTGGAGTTATGGAAAAAATATGATACAAATTTGAACGGACTGTAAACAAACCTATAATAATTTATGAAGCAGAAAAGCAAATCTATATTTTTGATAAACCACACCATAGATCTACTTTTCTGTCTTCATTTTTTATATTTGCGTAAATACAGGAAATTTGCTGGTTGCAAATATTTCTATTTTACCGCTTTTTCCGCAAACTCCGTTGTAACCAAATCTTCATACGGCGCACGTTTCTCCAATTCCCCTGCACTCTCCAGAATGTCCTGAAGCAATTCAAAACTGGATTCTTCAAAAATCAAGTTTTCTTTCCAGGTATCCTGTTCATAATATCTTGTAACAATTGTGGTAATCGTCGCCAGTTCTGTTTCCGGAAACTGTGGTTCTATCACCTGCGCAATTTCTTCCGGAGAATGTTCCTGCACATAGTCCATTCCCTTTTGCAATGCATTGGTAAATCCTTGAATAACTTCCGGATGTTTTTCTATAAAACTCTGCTTTGCACTATAAGCCGTATAAGGTACATATCCACTATCCTCTCCAAGAGAAGCAACCACATAGCCCTTGTTTTCAGATTCCAGTGTTGTGGCGCCTGGTTCAAACTCTACTGAGTTCTATTATTTACTACACCTATATGAATCCATATTTCTAATTTCTTCTATACTTATTATTCCCGGTATGTTATAATCTTTATGAAAAAGGCGGCTTGTGTGTTCGCCGCCCTTTTCTGTGAATCTTTGGGGCTGTTTATTCAGCCCCTTTGTTCTGCTTGTCCGGCTCCGGCTTGTACTGCTCCTCGCCTGTCTCAATGTAGAGAATAAAGTCATTAATTTTCTTCTCGCTCCATCCGGCCGCTCTTAAACCTAAAACCAGTCTTGCGTTTTCCTGCATGTTCATCTGCTCCATATTTCTCCTTTCTCCCTTTTAGGTTATTGTCATTCAGCTTTCCTCTTGACAATTATTATAGCGGAGTGGCAAGCCTCCGCATTTTGAACTATTTGATCTCCAATTCTTCTGTTGGAATCCCTAACGCCTGCAACTGAGCTTTCAAGATCTTTTCCTGATACTCAATTTCCGAATCTCTGTCGCTTGCTTTCTTAATTCTCTGTAAGTCAGCAAATTCTTTTAACCTTGTATCCTTTAATTCCTTGTCATTCATTTCCATTACCTCCATCATATTTTTGCCCCTTTCCGTTAAAGCCTTGCCGTTCTTTAACTATCTTTATTATACATGATTTATAGTGTATTGTCAATAATATTTTACATGTTTTTTCATGTTTTTATTTCTTTTCTATTACATCATTCTTAATGTTACCGCTTTCAACATATTTTATAATATTTCCCGGTTGCATATCTAAAAGCATACAAATATTATTAAGTGCTTTTGCTCCTACCGGTTTCCCCTCTCTTATATACTGTATTGCACTCTCATTTAATAGCTTTTCTTTTCGTAATCTAGTAGTGTTATATCCTGCTTCTTTGAGCGTTTCTAATACATCAATTTTATATGCAAGCATTTTCATACCTCCTTTTCCAATTAGTTATATTTTACACGGTATTTCATTCAATGTCAACAACATTATTTTTCGTGTAATATGCACAAAATCCATCATTATATAAACATGTTTTTCCATGTAATTTGCGTATTGATTTTACATTTTATTTCGTGTATTATATAACCACAACGAGGAACACAAAACAAATTCAAATGCAGGAGGATATGGGAAAATGAAAAATATAAAAGTTGAGTGGTGTAAAAATTTCGTCAAAAAGACATTTGAAAAGAAACACTGCAAAGGAATCGAAATTGGATGCTTTTGGAATATGGCAGAAAGATCTGGACTGTGGGAACGTAGAACATACGGAACTCCAATGAGTGAAGCATTGGAAAAGCTGACAACCGTAGAAACTGCAAAAGACGTAAACGGAGATTTTGCATACCATTTTTTCAAATTAAAATAACCACACCACCCACCTGGCGGGGCTGCGCCGGGAGAAAGAAGGGAAAATGAAACGATTATTTAGAGATTTTTACGGAAACACTGCATGTATTAGAACAAAAAAGGACGGATCAGCGATATTGACAATCAGCATCGGAGCAAAGCGCGTAAAATCACAAAATTATAAGTCTGAACGCGGCACCAGAATAGCATTTGGAAAATTTGGAGACAGTTTTTCAGAAATAAAATAATTCCATCCCGTCCCTGCCGGGTATTGCAGTGAGAAAGTGAAAGGATATGATAAACAGATATTGGTTTACAAATGAAGATGGTGAAAATGTTTTAAATGATTTCTGTGGAACGGAAAAAGAAGCTGTTAAATACGCAGAAGAACAAGCTGAAATATTAGGTGAAGATATCTATGTTAATTATGGGGAAGACATTGTTGACGTTGCGTATGCGTAGAATAAAACAGGCGGTGGGATAACACCCGCCGCCCTTTCCTGTTTATCACGGTGTGATCTTGATCTGAATTGCTTCAATCGCCCGCTTCATGCCAACGGAGCCGGTTGTAAATCCTGCCTCGATCCAGCCGGTCCATCCCACATTTGCGGAATGAGTCCTGTACAGCAGCTTCTTCCCTGCTGGAAGCCCGGACGCTTCAATCTCGATTGCTTCGATTCGTTTGTTCTTTCCTACCGTGCCGATTACGGTATCATGCCGGATGTCCTTATACAGCTTCCAGCCGATGTCCTGAATGTGGGCTTTGACGTTCAGCGTTACCCCGGGGAGTTTCCGGGTATCGATCTTGAGCGCTTCCACCTGCTTCCCATATCCAGTCGTACCTGATACCTGCCCGTCGTGGACCGGATCCAGCCACCCAAGATCCTGTACATGAGTGCGATAATACAGGCCGTGATTGTTTGCTGCGTTTCCGGGGATCTGCTTTGGTTTTTTAGATCCGGCTGTTCCCGATGAGCCGGAAGCGCTTTCTGTATTGATACATTCCAGAATTCCATCCCATGGATAATTGTAATACGCACATGTGTGACTTTCCCATCCTGTCTGGTCTCCTTCTGCTCCGTCAATCCCACCTGTTTCACTGATCGAGAATTCCATCAGCAGATCCGGCTGTGCAGACAAACACATAGCCGTATGACATGCCTCATTCAAATAAATATCCCCTGCCTGTGCAATATAACCGGAACTCATTGGATGCCAACGGAAATTCCCCGCAGCGCACATACACGCCCGCATATTCCCGGTATACGTTGCACCACCGCAGGAGATTCCGGCCGCTTCGTATGCGGAAATAATCGCAGAACTGCAGTCCCGATCCCCCCGTTTTACTTTATATGTTTTCCCATCAACTACTACATCACAGGTACCTTCTCCATCACCCCAGCGGCTATACTGACTGTATCCATGCCAGTTATGATTTACCAGATGTTTCATCAATTCTACTGCGACCTGTTTCTTTAACATATTTTTCTCCTTCCTGCCGGCATTTACGCCGGCACAAAAAAAGAAAGCCCGTTCAAATTTCCGGACTCTCCAAATTTTCATTGCAATCTTATTCAATTTACTCTATAATACAAATTAGGAAGAGATAACCGCCCACAAAGTGGTTAGCCTCCCAAGTTGGCAATAAGCCTACCTAATCCGCTAAGATTACAAGGTAGGCTTATTTATTTTCGCTTGTTCCTCTTATCGAGAAAGGCAAGCAACGCTATAACAAAACTACCAAAGGCAATCAACAAAGCCAATATACCAATGAAAATCGAAATGATTTCAAAAGCTGTCATTTGCGCCACCTCCCTTCTTATGTAACTCCGGTAAACCGGACATAAAGTTTAGGAAGGCTACCACCTTGTAACACGGTTATCTCTCTATTATATTATCATTCCACCTTTGTTCTGGCAATCTTTATTTATCCGGTAAACTACCATCTTTATCTAACAAATTCCGCATCATTTCGTATAATCCCGTACTGGCCAGACCGGAAATCATTCCGCCCAACACTACCGCCGCATTAATGCCTGTGTCCAGATTGACCAGAACATTAATAATACACCCCAGACACAGCGCCGCCAACGGGATATACTTATTCCTAAACCATGCGAAAGCTGTTTTCATCGCATAGCCTACACACAAGCAGATTCCCAGTGTCAACAGGTTTACAAAATCCAATAAATACGTGATATCCATTTTTTCTTTTCCTTTCCTATTTTCTGATCTCCAGTTCCAAAACTTCTTTATACATTTCCGTTACCATACCATTGCCGCCCAGATCATGATACGCTTCATACATTTCAATGAAATTCTCCAGCGCATAGGAAGGAATATGACCTTCCTTCACATAACGATCATGATATTCAATAAGTTGCACGCGAAGCAGCAGCATGGTCCCTCTGCCGTTGGCATCCCTGTCTTTTTTCTGTCTTTTCAAAAGCCACACAATATACCCCAACAGAATTGGCAATGCAATGGTATAGGTTTGCATGAAAATCTGTTCCAACGGACTACACTCCTTTCTCCGGCATTATGTATCTGTAAAAAATAAAAGGACCTTCCCGGCCCGGCTCTGATCTCTATCCTGTTTTTCATTTTCCCCTTCCTTTATCTTGCCCACAGCCTTGCAATTGCGCCTGCCGCGGATGCTCTAATCTGCAAAGTGGTGTCGTTTACATAGTTCAAACCGGCCCAATAAGTGGAATTATAATATGCCTGATGCATACCGTTCGAATCTGTTTTTCCTTTTGTATTTCTTAAAGCATCCACTGTAATCACGGCAGATGCCAGAACACGGTTATTCTGTGCTGTATTCCCGGCTGCAAATGGACCTACCGTCAATAAAAATTCCGTGTATCCCTTAAGGTTGCTCGGAACTGTGGCAGAACCAAATGAAGTATTAGCTACGTCTCTTAACAGTTTCCATTTTGCCATGTCTTCAAGTAATGTATTGTTATAATATAACTTTCCGTTAATATTAACATTGCCTATGTTTGTATCTACTTCCAAACCCGGAGATATCGCGGCTCCGCTTTCGCCGGACGCTTTCTGATTGATGCGAATCTTCGCGCCTCTTATAAGCAAACCGCTTAAACTATTCGTACCTATTGCCTCAATACGTCCTGCTCCGCCACATAGGTCAATCACCGAATTATAGCTGTTCACACCCAACTTTATTTCCGCATCCGTATAGGATGCCAGCACTGTACTCCCTTTGCGGATCTTCATACTACTTCCGTCAATATACACATTAAAACCTGATGGATTACCTACGGTTGCAGTACTTGCATAGACCGGTTCTGATGCCACGCGCCAGTATGATCCGTCATATGTAAAAATGACTGTTGCACCGGCAGACCAATACGCATATCTCACACCCTGTGTATAGACTGCCTTTTCTCCTGTGCCATTGATATTTAATGTAGGGGAGGCTGCTGTATTGGCATAGGTGAATCGTACCGCTACCGTTACTCCGGTTTTCAGGGAAAACGTACCGCTTACAAGAGTTGCTGTCTTTGCTGCTGTGGCAGCAGCAGTTCCTGATGTCGCATAAAACATCTGGCCGTCTGCCCCTTTATTTCCCGCCGGTCCGGTAGCTCCATGAGTTCCGATAATTACAGGTGTGCTAACATACGTCGTATTGTCTGTATATGTGATCACCTTATAATTCCAGAGATATTTTCTGGATGTTGTCGTGGACTGTGGCGTCTCGGTCCAACCATCTGTGTTCGCAGTCACACCGGATATTTCCGAACTTGCCAGATAATATTCTACAATAGACTTGATACCTTTCCCAGGAACGCCATCTGCTCCATCCTTACCAGGTGTTCCATCCCTCCCCGGTGCTCCATCTCTGCCGTCTTTTCCGTCTGCTCCATCAGATACATTGCTCACTGTAACTTCATACGCTCCCCTGACTATTGTACCGTCCAGAGCTTCAAACCGGTAGACAGCTTTCTTTCCAATATCCCCGGCATGAACCACCACATTCCGCCCAACCGCCAGATCCACGTTGTCCTTCTTCCATAGAATATTAAACTGGTCAGTGACATCTGCACCCGCATCCCTCACATTGGCAGTCAGAGATGTAATACCTTCACCATTCTTGAACACAATACCGTTATCCGTGGTAATGGTACAGGAATAGACTTTATTTTCTTTGATCAGTTCGTTCATCTTATCCAACAGGGATACGTCTACCTCTGCCTTCAACTCCCGGAAATTATCAAAGGTTGTCTGATCTCTCTCCGGATTCGTAAAGCTCTGAACTTGCTCTGTCACCCTTGCTTCCAGATACAGCGGAGGGATAAACTCTTCATCCGTAATCATGACCGTATCCCCGATGTCTGTATCAAAATTCCCCTTTACTTCATAGCTTACTTTTGGCACACACAATTTCTTAAGCTCCGCCAGCGCCTGAGCGTATAGTACATTGACATTGTCTGTCTCATAGTTCCAGATCTTTGCAATATATCGTTCCTTTTCATTTGCCATCAGGTTAGACGGAAAACGGTCACGGGCCTGAACAGCATAGATATTGATGTTCCCTTTCGGACTTTCATACTCCACATTTCCGTCCGCATCCAGTTCCCTTTTGTCAAGACTCCCTATCGTCAGGTTATCCTTCCCGTAAGGGCGAATTGCAGTAAACAGAGAGGTGATATCTGAAGTCTTTGTAACCCCCTTTACATTCTCACCATATCGCAGGACAATGTCTGTCCGTTTTCTTCCAATCCCCTGACGCTCTTCGTCATGCTCCTTATACACGTTCATGACCAGTGTCCTGAGGGAATAATCCGAATTCAATACCGGCATAAACTCCACTTCTGCATTAAACACATTTGCCAGGGAAAAAAGCCTTGCCAAAATCGTAGATGTTCCGGTCCATTCATGTAAAATTGCTTTATCTGCCACTTCATAGATTCTCAGTTCAACTACATTTTCAAAATCAAATACATTCAGGTACTCATCAAACTTCATGGCTTTTGTCGGTTTATAGGCTTCCAGTTCTTCATTCAAAAGCTCAAACACCATAGAATACGCCATCACCTCAACCGTATGTTCATCCCTTGTCACTTTTACGATATTGAAATAATAATCCTTATCGTTGTACTGGAATGCAAGTTTATTCCCTTCTGCAAGATACTGCGAATCCTCGTGTGTTGCCGATGCAGTAAAAGTATATGTATTGGCAGATCCTTCCCTGAAAGAATGAAGTTCATCGTTATAATAATGCAGCGCATCCGGAATTTTGTTATCCAGAAAAGCACATACTTTATCGTGTGTGTTCAGTACTGCAATCCTTACATTCTCCATCACGGTATTCATTACAAATATGCCTCCCTTATCCTTGCAGTAATCGTCGGCGGCGGATCACTAAAATCCGAATGGGTGAACAACACTTTTGTCTCCCCTGGCGGAATCAGGAAATACTTGGTTCCTTTGCGCTCGTCTTCAAGACTCGGCACTCCGTCTACATAGAATCTTGATGTTTCGCCGTCTACCATACACACACTTCCTTCCCGGTAGCGGTTAGGAATGTCATAAACATAATTGACCGCATCACTTTGGAACATCATTTCCCGCACATACATCCTGCTGACAAGATTTCCCCGATTCCCCCGGTTTTTGTACTGCCCTAACAAGATAATCACCTGACTGACCTCTTTTTCTGCAAGCGCATCATATTGAATGGGATATTTCTGTCCTCCAAAGGTAAATTCGAACAGTCCTCCGTGCTTGTGTATAGCGATCAGCCCCCTGTCTTTATTCGTGACCGACCAATACCCCGGCTCCCACCGGACGCATTTATAGCATTTCAGGCCTGTATCCGCATGCATGTAACACTCTGCGGTGTTGTTCCCGGTTGTATATTTCTGCAGGTTCATCATCGCAATCTCTTTGCCTTCGGAATCTGCCAGAGCAATGTAAATGATTCCGGTCTGTGTGATCAATCCCGTTTCAAACAAGACTCTTATCTGGAACTTAAAATTTTTAGCGCCTACATGACCACCGGAATCTGCCGGAAGGGTGATACATTTGCTTGCCCCCGCATAATATGTCGGATTATTTCCCGGATCATCCAACGCAAGCCATGTCTTGCCATCAACGGTCACAGTTTTAAAAGAACCGTTCTGTGGAATCTTTGGCGGGATGATCTTGCCTGTGTTGACTGCCATTCCTGAAAAATCTGCCGCATTTTTGTAGTTGATCAGTACTTGAGATTTCCGTCTCACCTCAGTATCGGGTTCTTCAATATATCCATACTGCATCACCCCGTACTCTGACACAATTCCGATGTACCCGTTCTCATGATTATGTACAATCTCATAACTGACAGGGACAGCTTCCGTACCTTTATTCGCGATTACGGTCTCCAGAATACCATCCGCATTGGGTAAAGCCGGAAATACTTTCTCTACGGTGGAGTGCGCCAACCCATCTGGCACTAAAAAAGTCAGCGTCCCCGTACTTTGCAAGTATTCTTCATCCAGTTTCGCCTCCCCATCCAGTATCGCATTATAATAAAGGTTCGGTTCATCACTGAAAATCAGCTTCTTTGGCTCATTTGAATAAACGATCCCCGGTGTATTTCTACGAAATTCGCTCAAATCACGTGCTGTCCGGTTTTGAATCATATACTCAATTGTGATACTCTTCTCCTTATACTTTGAATATACAAATTCTGCCCCACTGACGCTTTCAATCTCCTGCATCTTATTGCTTATATTCGGAGTAAGATTCCGGTTTACTTTTATAATTCTGACCGGAATCTCTTTTCCATCAAAATAAGCGGTCAAATATCCCATTATCTCTCTCCTTTCAGCATCCTTTTCAGGTCATCTATATCGTCAAGAACCGGTTGAATATACTTCCCTGACTGCATTGCAAGTGTCCTTCCATCCATCGTCTGTGTAATATCCATATTGATCTCTATATTCTTCGTGCCAAAGACATCCAATACTGCTTCCTGAATATATTTTTTCAATCTGTCCGTCGGAGCTATCACTTCCGGTCCGCTTTCTCCGGCCCCTCCCCATCTTCCGCTATTCATCTGAAATGCAGCCGGCTTCGTCAGTATACCACCATCCTTGAACCATGATATATCCAATTTTGGCATTGCGAGCAGATCCGACAGATTAATCTCTCCAATTCCGGATTCGTATCCTACACCTCTGTACGCCCTTGCCAGACTCCCATATCTTGCAACCGCATACCGTATTGATGCAAGTATATTAGAAAGCGGATCGTAAATGTTCGTATTATACCCCGGCATTGCATAGGCCCGAAACGTTGGATCTATTACCTGCATCAGGCCTTTAGACGGTGTCCCCATCTTCGCGTTGATATCCCAATTGTTGATTGCTCTTGGGTTGCCTCCGGACTCTGTCTGCATCTGATATAAAAGCCTGGTCAGATTCGCCTCTGAATACTGTCCTGTCATCCTTAACGCTCTCTCTGCCAAACTTCTCCATTGTTCTACGCCGGCGCTCGGATTGTACTGTACAGTTGATTCTGTGTCAAAGATTCCTTTGATAAACTCCACCACACTATCAAACACAGCACTGACAGCCCCTTTTGTAACCGAAAGCCACGGTTCTACAATACCGGATAAGTCCGTGAATTTATCAAAGGCAATCTGCACAATCTTGCCAGGATGGGAAATATAATCCCATATGCTTCCCGTAAAACTCTTGATCGTCTCCCATGCCCCGCCGAAAAACTCACCGATCCCATTCGCAAAATGCGGCAAATTGTCAAGGAACTCCTTAGTCTGCCTTGCCGGCAGGATCTTCGTTCCCTTCTCCATCGTGAGCACAACGTCCCTGCCCTCTGCAATAAAAGGCTTTCCTCTGGGCGGTACAATGAGTTCCTTATATACCGGGCCTTTCTGGTCATTCACAATACCAACCGTATCTCTTGGCAGCCCGGCCGCGCCTCGCGCAAACTTCGGGATCTCCCACAGGTCGAACCGTTTCTTTGAACCAACCTTTTCCAGAATCCAGTTCACTCCCTTGATAACACCGTTGATCGCAGTGCCAATAGGCTTTATAATGCCATTTGCAATACCATTTACGATTTTTCCCAGACTATCACCCAGAGTCTTAAAACCACTCTTTATATCCTCCCACAAGCCGGAGAATATCCGGATTCCCGTCTTTTTGATCGTTTCCCAAGTCTCGCTTAAGAATTTTTTAATTGCTCCCCAGGTCTCCGATACCGTATCTTTGATCCCATTCCATATATCACCAAAAAACATGGCAATCGGCGAGAAGACCGCGGATGCCGTCGTTTTGATCCATTCCCAGGCAGAGGCAAGCGCCCCTTTAATCGTCTCCCATGCAAAGATTGCCGCCGACGAGACTCCATCCCAGACACCTGTGAAAAATTCCGCAAGCGGCCCGAATATCTCCTCTGCCATCTTACTGATCCATTCCCAGACTGCTTTTAATGCCAACCGGATCACTTCCCATATGGTATAGATCACGGCATAGACTGCATACATAACCCCTTCAATCAACGCCCGGATGAAATTCAGCGGCACCTCTATTACACGATAGATCGCATCCCAGATAGATTGGAAGAAACCAAGAATCCCGTCCCAGATGTCTTTCACCGTCTCCGAGATTTCTTCCCAAATTTCGGACGTTCTCAAAGCAATCGAGTTCCACAGTTCTGCAAAATAATCCTTGATGCCGTCCCAGGTCCCTGATACAGAATCACTGATCTCTTCCCAGATCCCACCAAGCCATTCAGTAAATGCCTTCCATTTCTCTGACAGCCACTCTGTAATATCGCCCCAATTTTTTACAGCAACTACAACAATCGCGATTGCTGCCGTGACACCTGCCACGATTCCCACAATCGGCAGTAATGAGATATTTAGAAAACCCAGTGCGCCGCCTATCGCCGATATAGCAGTAACAACCGGAGTAATCACCGCTACCACCACAGCGATTCCTCCCAATACTTCAATAAAATTCCGCACCGGCTCTGGAAGGCCCATAAACTTCTCAGCAAGATCAGCAATAAAGTCCAATAACGGTGTCAGTGCGTCCTGGATATCTTCTCCAATAGGCGCCAGGGAATCCTCAAGCCTCCTCATGGATGCTTCCATCTCCTGTGCCGATGTAGTTGTATTTTTATTGAGTTCGTCGGACTTTCCCGATACATCCGTATAGGCATCACCAACAGAAGTCAATGCGGAGACAAACCTTACACCTCCATCTTCCGCCATTGTCCCAAAAGCGAGCGCGGCCTTATTCAGTTTATCCTGTTCGCTTTCAGTATTCTGTATATCTGCCACAATAGCGTCAATCACTTGCTTCTGTGTCGCCCCACCCTGCTGCCACTGGTGGAAAACATCTTCCACATTCTTTCCCCATCCGACAGAACTTTCTTCCAATTCTCCAGTCTTCTCATTTATCCTGGACATGGAATCAGCGATCGTACCATCCGCAATCCTGGTTGTCACTTCGTTAATCGCATCGTTTACTTTATCCAGATTGTAAGCTCCATTATCCAATCCATTCTGTAGCAGTTGGAAATACTCCTGTGTGGTGTATCCAGCTTCTGCAAACTTCCCGGAATACTCAGAGAGATTGTCACCCAGCTCATTTGTCTTATCAAGACCTTTTTGGGTACCCGCCACCAGATAATCCATAGCATCTACCGCATTCAGACCAAAATACTGCATCAATGCATTGATTCCACGCAGGCTCTCCGACATATCCACGCCATAGGTATCTTCAAGAATCAGTCCATTAGAAATGACCTTTTCCAGGTCTGTATCATTCAGCCCCTTAAGGTTATCTCTCACCAAAAGAACCGCATTCGCAACTGAGTCCATGGAATCTCCCAATCCACTCTCATAGATGCTCTTGATCAGTTCTTCATTCCTCTGCGCTTCTTCTCCTGTTTCGCCCAGTCTGGCATTCACTTTGATCGCCGCTCCTTCAAGCTCCTGGAACGTCTCGACTGCCTGACTCCCCAACCCCATTACTTTTTCACCAAGGTCAGAGATGACATCCGCTGCCTCCATCAGATTTCCCGAGACTACTCCCTTCCCCAGCCCGCTTAACTCTTCTTCCGCTCCCGCAGATGCTCCTTTCAGTTCTTCAAGACCTGCCTTTACCTGAGAAAGCCCACTGTCATCAATCTTATTCAGCACATCCCGCATCCTGCTAAGATCCGTCTCCGTGCCAAGTGCAGCTTTCCCGATTTTATTCAGTGCAACTGTCATATCATCTGAACCGGCCGTACCGTCTTTCAGGGTGTTCGTCAGACGGGTACCCAGGATATCTTGGAAATCGTCCAGACTCTTCCCCGTCGCTTCAAGAAACGTATTCAGTTGTTTAGTACCTGCTGCCAGTTTTTCCTGTTCTTCCTTCATCCGGCCCATCTGCACCTTATAAGATCGCAACGACTGTTCCGTTTCTGCCACAGTTCTCTGAAATTCCCGGTACTCTTTTTCCCCGATCTCTCCGGCCCTGAACATCTTCTCCACTTCACCCTGAGCTTGTTTCAAGGCTTTCAGCTTCTTACCGGAATTCTCAATAGAATCCGACAGGATCTTCTGCTTCTGTGCCAACAGTTCCGTATTCTTTGGGTCGAATTTTAACAGATTATTTACCTGCTTCAATTCCCCATTCAGCCCCCTGGAAATACTCTCCGCATCCTTCAAAGCTTTATCCAGACTTGAAGCCTCCGCATCCAGACGTATTGTAATTCCCTTGATTTTCTTATTTGCCATATCACACCTCGTCCCGGGCTTTAGAAATTATCAAAATCACTCTGGGAAGCCCTTCTTACATTTGTCTTTCTGTCTGTACCTTTTCGATGGTTGTCTATATACTCCTGCACATAATCCAGACAATCCCCGATCGTCATATCCTCCATATCCTCCGACGTAAGCCCTGTCTGCTTACAGACAAGAAAAAAGGACTCTGCCGTGAATAATTCATCACTGGAAGAGTCCTTATCATTTACTTTTTTTTTGACTGTGACACCGAACCTGAGATTAATTCCCCCACCTTTGGTAATACCTTCATCAAATCAAACCGTTCAAACTGATCGTACCATTCCAACGGCTCCGGGATATTCTTATCCGCGGTTTTTGCCAGCGTCCAGATGATATCATACAGCACATCCAGATCCAGGCAGCTCAGATCCTCATAAGAAATATGCTTCAGATCCATCTCTTTCCTGTCTTTTCCTTCAAACACCTTGGCAATCTTAAAAAGATCCGCAAAATAATCTCTCCTGAACTGAGCTTTGTATCTTTTGGGAAGGGCCGCCGTCGATTTCAGTCTTACGGGTTTATTATCTACATAAATCGTTTTCTCCATTTCATCCTCCTGCAAATTGGGAAGCCCGTTTCCAGGCTTCCCTGCGCTTCCAAACAACTCTGATTACGCAGCCGGTACTTCTGAATCCTTCTCATACACAGCCGCATACCATCCGTTATAGATCTCATCCTTAACCCCGGCAGTAGTCTTCACCTTCACCAGATTATTATCCGGCCTTGGGCCTGCGATCACCGTAAGTTCTGTTGTATTCACCTCCCCGCCGTCCTTCGTCTTGCTGGCTTCCGATGGCCGGTTCGCAGAACAATAATACATGACATGCCGGATCGCCTTCTTATCCCCCTGAAATTCAAACAATAACGCAAACCGTTTCGTCTGCGCATCCGCGTCCTCGACCAGCACACCGCCTTCCGTCAGTTCCTCGCCCAATACTTCCTGTCGGAACTTCTCCGGCACTCTGGCCAGTGTCAGCGTCCCCTCATACCCCTGGTTATTCGGATTCGTATAATAATCAATATCATCTGCCTTAAACCGGATCAGATCACCACTCGCGTTCATTGTCAGCGTTACTGCCCCCGGCAGCCTCTCCGGCTTCCCAAACGTTACCGCATTCGTCACCTCATCTACATTCACAATCGAATAATGGGCGTTCCGCAACCCATATTCCACCTTATTTTCCGTCTTTTCCATAAGTACAAATACCTCCTAAATATTGAATTCATATGCCTTTAGATACATATCTTCTGATTTCAGGAACTCCCCATAAGATTCGTAAGGGAGGTTCTTTTTTTTCAGCAGTTCTTTCACACGTTGTTCCAATTCCAGATCTCTTCTATGGCTGTATACTTCCACTGTCACCGCATAACCTTCTGCATAGACCGTATCATCCGCCAGAAAGTTATTATCTTCATCCGCATAGTACAGAATATATGGAAGTTCCGGCACCTGCCCTATCGCCCATTGAAAATATGCGACCGGCAAACCCAGCTCCTTTAGCAGCTCCCTTAATTCCGGCAGTGTCATCTCCCAAGTCTCCTCTCCACCTCGGCTATATATTCCGCTACACATTCCTGTTCTACCTTCTCAATATGCGGATACGCGGGCGATTTTCCAACCTTTCTCCCACCACGTCTCAGGGCGTGCCCCTTCTCCAGTAAATGCGTCAGACGATAGGTATCGCCCTTCTGATGAATGACAATTCCTCTCCTGTCTGCCGTCCTGCCCCAGTTCTTCCGGTATTCCCCTGTCCGTTTCGGACTTTCAGCCTGCAACCTTTCTACCGCCTTACCAGATATAGTGTCAGCAATATCAAAAACCGTTTCCTTCACTTCATCTGTATACTCTTTCAATTGTCTATGGATCTCTGCTGCCAGCCGCTCCGGTTCTATCCACTGCCCCATCTTCGCATTCCTTTCTGTTTCCAAGTAATTCTGAACACGTTAGTTCCAGTTCTTCCATACTGACCTCATAAGTTTTCACGACTCGCAGTCGCTTCCCCTGAAATACGACCTCATTTTCCCCACTGTACTCATAAGGATGGATAATCAGGATCTCAGATACCCGGATATCATTCTGTCCCGCCAGATAAAACTCCTGCCTGGATACGGGACATCGGATACAGCATACTACCGTTTCCGTCTGCACCAGCATCTGCTGCCCCAGCTCATCCTCCTGAAACCTGCCCGCTCCCAGAAGCGTCACCTCTTCATCCCAGGTCATCTGTTTCATTCACTCTCCCCGCTTTCTGTATGATCAGATTCTTAAGTCTGAACTGAATACTCCGCGGAGGCACGCCGTCTTCCGGGTGACTGTACTTCCACGTTGCCCAGTCCAGAACAAACAGGATATGATCCGGCTTGCTTGCATCCAGAACAATCTTATGTGTGTTCTGGCATTCCGCTGTAATTCCACTGATTATCGCCTTTAGAACGACATCCCTGCTCTGTGCAGAGATGCCAAGCCTTGATTTTAATAATGGAAATACCTCTTCTTCCATACCATCAACCTTTCTTCTCTTCCGTAACCTTCTCAATCAGCGGCCTGCCTATCTTATTCGCATCCGTGGAAAGCTCCTTGATACGCGCCGGTGACTTCTTTCCTCCATATTCATCCCCGACATTGTAGATGTGGTCATTATCCTGCAAGTCACGGAATTTATAAATCACTCTGTACTTCATATCTTACGCCCCCTCCACATGTTCGTTCTGGTAAGTAATATAGTATCCCGAATCGGTATCCGTCGTTTTGACGTCATAACGGACAATTCCGGCCAGCAACTTTCCATAGATCTGATTATCTACCCATTCGATACTGGTACGTTTACGGTCAAAAAATGTCACAAAAGATTTTGCATCTCCTACAAATCCAACCAAGTCTCCTTTTGCCGTTCCGATCATATCATCATCCAGGATCACAACCTCGCGCCCCAGAATCATCTTTCCGCTTGACACAGTAATAGACTCCTGCATCAGGTAACGCCCGTTCTTATCTTTCAGCTTATCCAATTCTGCATACAGGGAAGAAGAAACGATAAATTTTACGGAATAAACCTTTTTAATATCCTTATTCACAAGGTCTTTCATACCATCAATTCCCACTACAGTCTTTTTCTGTGCGGTCTTCAGTTTTGCGGCAATGTCCGCATTGGACGTATTCCGAGACTGGGAGCTGATTTCATCCCGGATCAGGTCCGTCACATCATAATCTGCATCGTCAATCATCTCCTGGGAGATCGGTATATAACCTCTGCGCGTCTCAATCTTATAATCAATCTCTGTAATGTTCGGATTGGCAAGCTTTGGGTTGGCCACAAGCTCCGCGACAGTATTCATCTTGCCGTCCGACTTCGATATAACCGGGTATTTCCCGCTTGCACTGCTTACAGGCACCACTTTTACATATTTTCTAAGGTCAACCTCTTCTTCCGGCTTTTTCTGTGGCGCCAGCAGTTCCTCCGGAATCAGCGCGCCGCCTTCCACTGACGTGAAACCATCCCTTAACTGCCCTTTTGACCTTACAAACTCATTGATCCCCTCTCTGATCTCAGTGAGCTCCTCCCCTTCCCTGTTCTTCATACCCGTACTCCTCCTCTGGGGCTCTTTTTCATGCAGCTTCCTTAACTCTTCTTTCAGTCCTGTAAGTTCATCCTCGACTTTACTGCGCGCCGCTTCGTGCGCTTCCCTCTCTTTGGTGAACTTTTCCACCTCTTCCTCTACCGCTTTCCGTTCCTCATCGGTCTTTGCCTCCCCGATGGAAGCCTCCAGCTCCTTCTCACGCACATCAAGCTCCCCGTCTTTCGCCCTCAGCTCATTTAGTCTCTTTTCTGCTGCCTCAATATTTTTCGACAGCATGATCTGTCTTAATGCCATTATTTTTCTCCTCCTTTTAATCTGCTTGTTATATCATGTCTCCACTGCTGCGCCTGCCTCTCCCGGTGCTGCTCTACTTCCCGGTGCCGTGCCTGTACGCCCGTTTCCTCGTAGGCCGGGAAGGTACATACCGACACCTCATGAAGATCCACCTTCCTGATGGTCCACTTGACTGTCCCGTCATCCCGCCATTCTGTCTCCTCATCCAGGATATTAAATCCGAACGAACATTGGTCTACATCTCCCCGCCTGACACGTTCGTACAGATTCAGTGCATCCGTGTCCTTCTCATTGATGCTGATTTCTCCCCACAGTCCACGAGAATCTTTTGACAGCTTCAATGTCCCAGACTTGTTCCTTCCAAGCACAAGCGTCGCGTCGTGATTCGTTAAGGCGCGGATATCGTTGCTTAATGTATTGTCAAACGCTTCTTCGCTGATTGACTCATACGCACCCGGCCACAGTTCTGTCTCGGAGTTGAACACCACAAAATATCCGGCGATCACCTTCTGGCCGTCCTGCTCTTCCCTTGTCTTGTATTTAGTCAGCCGTGTCCTCTTCTGGCTCTCCTTCTCCCTTCTCTCCATCATCATCACCGCCTTTCAGTTTCTTTTGTTTGCTTAAGTCTTCCTGATGCAGATAATTCTCCAACACCAGAAGCTCCTCCATCTCATCGTCTGGATCCATTCCTACCCAGTCTCTTAATTCATTCCGCCGCATGGCGTTACGGTCGATCATATCTGTCCCCGCTTTCACCATGTCCGTCAGGTTATATGCGTACAGGCTCCGGGGATTCAGTTTGAAATACCAGTCCGGTGAATAGAGTAAGTCTCTGGTCAGCGTCTGGGATATAATCTGCGCGATCCCCATAATTCTTGTATCAACAAAGTTGTTATATTCATCCTTGTTGAAGTTTCCCACCCCCAAGAAGAAGGACGGGATCCCTATGAGCCCTGCCACCGTCTTCTTGTCAATCTCTACAGACGGGTTGATTGCTATGTCCTGAAGGGATAACGGCTTTACCGACTGCACCTCTATTAATTCAGCCGGTATGATCCAGGGTTCTCCCGGCTTCGCTTCGCCCAGGTATTTCTTCTTGATCTGTTCTCTCCCGGCTTCGCTTGCTATTTCCTCATTGAGGGCGTCTACTTTTATGACCACATTGGGCATATACTGCCCTGTCATGAAGCTTCTCTTCGTCTTATTCGCCTGTTTCAGGTTCTGGATCAGGTCTTTTAACACAATCCTGTATCCCGTTCCTTTCCATGGGTATATCGGTGATGGATTAATCGCGAAGTGCATGATCTCATCCGGCATATACACCCTTCCACCGTAATTAACCGAATACTCGTATCCTGCATCACCATAATTGTATCCAATATTCTGCATATCCAAGGGCCTCAACTCATCAATCAGCCCATTCTGCATTATGGGATATACAATGGAATTGCCATCTCCATGCAATAAAAGGTCGCTGACAATCTTATAGATCCACGCTTTTCTTGTCATATACCTGCATGGATTCACATCTATCTTCCTTGACAGCTCATTTTTGATCCGTTTGTCGCCTTTCTCCGTGTTTTCCATCAGGTGTATCGTCATATTGCTCACCAGATCGGCAATCTTGTCTACTGCGATCCTCACTTCCGGGTTCTCCGACATCCTAACATAGCCGGAAGGAAGGATAAAATCCGCGAATGTGGCCCCTTTATATACAAAAACTCCTTTTTCTGTCTTTGGATCCGATCGGATCTGTCTGTTCTTCCTTGTTTTTTTTGACATTTTTTTACTCCCTGTTCAACCATTTGCTCCCAGCGCCTCCCAGCGCCATATCATCCAGCATCTGGCAGCAGCTAAACACTCCGGCGTCAAACAAATCTATCCTCTGCACGCCTCCGTCGCCGTCCACCTTTTCGTACTGAATCATATCATCCGTCTTCTCTACCGCACGGACATTCTGCACACAATATTCAAATGCATCCGAATGCAGATAATAAAACTGCTTATTCTTCACCTTTACTTCAATGTGCCGAAAACCCTCTGATTTTGTATAGAAGTATTGGGGCTGATCTTTTATATGAAATCCTGCCTTTTTCATTTTCAGGAAAAATTCCCTGCCGAACTTCTTGTCAAAACCCACCAGCTTGATCCTGAATCCTTTTTGTTTCATAAGGATGAACCACTTTACTATATCATCATGGAGAACTGTGGCTGTGTTGCTCATGGTCAGCCAGCCGTCCTCCTCCCATCCAAACAGGGGAATATTGTCTTCGTCGCTCTTCCTGACTGCTGCCGCCCTGGGGAAGAATGCGTGCGTGATACAGATATCCACATCTTTATATGTACCGTACAAAGCGCCCGCCGTCAGATCATGCATCTTTGACAGATCCGCACCACCATACCATACGATCGGTAACTTTGCCAACTGCTCAAGCGTCCAGTCATACTTCTGATCCGAAGAACGAAACTCTTCTATGTCAAAATAAGCTGTCAACGCATTTGTAAATATGTTCAGCGTCTTATTCAGATACTCTGTCCTGAGCTGTGGATCACATATTGCCTGGTCCGCATCGTCTATAAGATCTTCCAATGTCACCGTTACACCTATGGATGGTGTGCACATCTTAAGAACTTCCGGATTATTCAGCTCGGTAATCTCTCCCTTGCTGTTTATGATATTCCCTTCTGTATCCTGATCCGCCTTGCATATAAAAATAAAATACGAATCATATGCTTTTTCCTTGATCGATCCGTTCAGTACTCCTTGCAACACTTTAATTCTATTGGCCAGAAATCCGTTTGGGATATCTCCGGCTGTCGAGATACCAATCAGGAGCTTATTGCGGTATGCCTTCATAGCATTTTTCATCAGGATATACTTCTTTGCGCCTGCCCGCTTCCAGGAATGCAGCTCATCCAGGATCAGGCAGTTACAGTTGAGGGAATCCAGCCTTTCCTCCTGATTCGCGATTGCGTAGATGTCCGCTGTCCCATCCCCGAAGTCGATGCTTATAGAGTGTTCCTGATTGTTGTCCCTGATGCGGAGCTTCTTAACGTCCTCCCTCATGGGCAATATATTGTCTTTCAGAAAACCAAAGCTTTCCATTGTCTGCTTCACGGAATTCGCAACGATATATGTAACTGCGCCGGACTCCCGGTCCAGGATACTCTTGGCTTCAGCAAGGGCGGCGCTGAAAGAGGTCTTCCCCTGCTTTCTTGGTAAAAAAATAAGCACTTCATTAAAACGCCTGATGTTTGTTCCCTTCTTGAAGAATCCAAAAATATTTACACATATGAATTTCTGCCAATCGGTAAGCTGCATCGGCGCACCCTTTAGACTCACTCCATTACAATCCTCGCCGCGGACATGGTGGATTGTCCCTTCTATCAGGTCTATCACAAAATCAAACTGCTCCTGCCTAAAATCCAGGTCCCTTCGTTTGAGGTCGTCAAGAAATCTCTGGCATGCCAGGATCCGATCTCGGTTCGCCAGCACTTCCCCGGACGCAATCTTCTTGGCATACTTTACAGCCGTGTCAAAATGCGGAGATTTTATCTTGGATACGTTCATGGGTTATCTCTTCTGCCCCTCTAAGAACTGAGCGAAGACAGACTTTTCCTTCTTCGGTTGTTCAATCTCCGCATTGTATGTCTTTGCATTCAGCATCAACCTGTCGGAATACGTCCCGATATCCCTCCGAAGTGTCTCAAGGCTTGCCAAAATGGGCGACTTTTTTCCACTGCTTTTCTCAGTCTCCACCATCGCCTCGAAATCTCCCTCCTCAAACTTGTGGCTCAGGATGTTATACTGGTACAACATATCCGAATATACCTCAATCACTTGATTATACTGGATTTTATAGGTCCCAAGCTCCTGCATGTACTTTATGGTGCGCTTCTTAATACTCTCCCTGCTAGGTGTACTTTTCGCCATTTTGACTCACCTCTTTTCTGCGGAAAAAAATTTTTCACAATTCCGCACTATTGGAAGAACTCCTCTACGCCGATTATCCTATATTCATTTTTATCCTTCTAAAGTGGCGGGGGGCTTCCCATCATCTTTTCAAATTGTTTCCGCCTCTTTCGCTGCCAATAAAAGCCGGCACTGGTGATCTTACCGGTGTTCCGGTCATGCATCTTATTATGGTACTCATTCGATAAGCTGATTAGATTCCACTCCTTCAACGCAAGTTCCGGATACTCCGCCAATGGATAAATATGGTGTACCGTCACGGCTTCCCTGTATTTGCCATACCGCTTCGCCTCCTGACATCGGTACTCATCCCTTCGAAGGATGTACACACGTTTGCGGATCCAAGCCTTCGATCTGTAAAAGTTCTTTTCCGTTTTCATTGATGTCCTCTCATCAAAAGAGACAGCCCGCCACCTCTGCCTGCTGTCCCCTTTCATCCATATGAATCCGATTACTCCTTATCCACTTGTTCCGTGTATTCCCGCCCTGCTCCACTGTCCTGCTCGGCTTACATCCGCCTTGTCACAAGCCTCGGCAAATACTTCCACTTTTTTTGAAAAAAGAACGCCCTGCCGAAACAAAGCGTTCTTTATAGTGGGAGGAAATCAGATGCAGATCATCCACTGATTTCAGTTTATACTATAACATTTGAAAAACGAACAATGCGAACAAAACGAACAAACTTTAAATTTCTTTCATAAAACGTTCAAATTCCATCCTGATGCTATCCCCCGTAGCCTTCCGCCCGATCTTCACCGCCGTCTCTTCCCATGTCCTTTCCTCAAAGATCTTATACCTGATGATCCGCTGCATCCGAGCCGGAATCGTCGGCATCCATTCTTCTACCCGCCTTTTGATCTTCTCCGCATTCTCCTTTCGTTTCTCCAGCAGCTTTTCCTCCAGTCGAAGGTTTCCATCGTCCTGATATGTGAACGCAGTCCCTTGTACTTTAAAATGCTGCTCCTGATAGGGAAAGTCCGGGTTACTGCCCTTTACGTTCGTCTGAACCACAGTCTTCTTTTTCCGTTTCAGGCGCCGGATATCCTCTTCCGTCTCCCGGATCAGCGCGCAGGCATCTATGTACTCATACAGAATCTTTTTGTCCACGCTGCTCCCCTCTGCTGTTTTCTCCAATTCGGATCTCCCCCTTTATATCATACTTTTCGGCCAGATGTTCCAACAGGCTGCGGCACTCATATGCTTTCTGAAGACTGCCGGGATCCTGGCCGGATGGATCTGCCTTCGTCGTTTTGGAAAATCTCTTATCCATCTTTCACAGTCACCACTTTCCATCACTTTGATCTGCAAATGCTTTCTACAATTAAAATAATCATTCTACAAGAAAAGAGTCGTCTCTTTCCTGCTTCTTTTTCTCCTGCCACTCTCTCATACGTTCTGCCGCGGCTTCTTTCTGTTCTTCGGTCATTTCTCTTGTGGAAATATCTGCCCTAAAGGAAATAAGCCGTTTATGTGTCTCGTAGGTCTTTCCGACCAATTCGCCGCCCCGCAATCTATGTTCAGCTACCAGTTTCCAATGTGGAGCCTTTCCACTCTTTGCCAGTTTATCCAGTTTTGTCATAACTGTACTGTCAGATGTATAAACCATGCAAATGTCGTTATCTCTCATAAAACTTACTGTTGTTTCCTGCTCTGCAATGCTTAATCCCATCATCATTCTCCTATCGTCATTCTGTCGCCCATACACTCACCAATTTCATTCAATCAGCACAAAATTCTCTTTCAATTCTTCAAACGGGATTTCCAACCATCCAAAATCAGAATCATCATTCAGGGAATCCAAATGCACATCACCGCCGATAAAACTTGTTCTATCATCTCTTTCCCAAATACTTCCAACTGTCACAAATCCATATTCATTCGGGATTTCAAAACCGTCACCGTCGCACTTTGGCAGACACATTTCTTTTATGCACTTATATCTCATGTTCCCTCCTGTTTCATTCAATGCCGCCGGATTTTACAATGCTTTTTGCTTCCTCAATCTCAACTGCTAAATTGCAAGGATAAAGATCATCCTCATACTTCGCTTTTTCCAATTGCTCCACAACCTTATCCAAGTTATAGGCGACAGGCTGTTCTTCAATCGCCTGTTCCAAATTTGGTGTCACGTCAACCAACACATTATTTCTCAAAGACTGCATCAATGCACTTCTGCTAATCAAATCATTAATCATTTCCCTTACCCCTCTCCAATTCTTTCAATGCGGCTTCGGCTTCTTCTCTCGTTACAAAGATTCTATCCATATTTGGAATATCCAACATCCGAAAATCCCTACTCACTATTTCTGGCACTCTATGAGGGCAATTTTCACAACTTCCATCATGGTCTCTGCAATATTCCTCTTTGTAATCTTTTGGACAATCCATGAATATAAAAAATATTTCATCTCCTATTGCCGCAGGCAGTTTCAGCAGTTTCCCCTGTTCTTCTAAATCCTCATATTCTGCAAGTTTTTCCGCCAGCTGCAATAGCAGTTCGGCTGTTCCTTCAATTTCCCGACCATAAGGCAGAGTCTTATATGCCCTTGCGTATATTCTTGTCATGTCTGTTAATTTACTCATATTTCCCTTTCCCAAATCGACCGGATCCTTGCTTTCAGGCTCTCCAGCACCCAGCCCTGTACATCCTCTTTTCTCTCCAGCGCCTTCATCACATCTTCATCCCGGGTATCCGTACACACCAGATGATGAATGATCACTCTTTCACTCTGGCCCTGACGGTGAAGCCTCTTATTCGCCTGGGTATACAACTCGTAGTTCCAGGTCAGCCCAAACCAGATCACATGGTTTCCGCCCTGCTGCAAATTTAACCCATAAGCGCTGCTTGCCGGATGGGTAAGTAATACATCCACCTCCCTGCGGTTCCAGGCTTCCTCGTCTTTCGTGTTCCGCAACTCCCGGATCCGAAGCCCGGTACCCTCCAGCGCTTTTCGGATCCTGTCCCGGTCATGCTGAAAATTATAAAAGACCAGGACCGGTTTTCCCCGGAGGGATTCCAACAACTCCAGAAACACCTCTACCTTGCAGCCGTGTACTTCATGCACCTGGTGATCCTCGTCATAAATCGCACCGTTTGCCAGCTGCAGTAACTTGTTGCTCAAGGATGCCGCGCTGGTGACGCTGATCTCTTCCTCCCCCGGCAGCTCCAGCACCATTTTCCTTTCCAGCTCCCCGTACGCTTTTTTCGCTTTTGCGTCCAGCACAACCGGCACCTGATGGTATACGATCTCCGGAAGCTGCAGATAATCCTCCGCCTTCATGGAGATACAGATGTCCGAAATCTTTTCCAGAATGCTGTCTTCGCTTCCCGGTTTCGCCTTGTAGTTGTAGACCACATTCTGCCCGCGGTCCCCGGGATCGAAATAGCGTTCCCGGAACTGGGTATATTTTCTCCCCAGGCGTTCCCCTCCGTCCAGAAGGTAAATCTGACTCCATAAATCGTCCAGCCCGTTGGGGGATGGGGTTCCCGTCAGCTCCACCATGCGTTCAATATGCGGCCCTACGCTGGCCAGCGCCTTAAACCGTTTTGCCTTATGACTCTTGAAACTGCTGGATTCGTCCACCACCACCATGTCAAACGGCCACGCGTTCCGGTAATACTCCACCAGCCAGACTACGTTTTCCCTGTTGACGATATAGAGGTCTGCCGGGGTATTCAATGCGCGGATCCGTCTGGACTGGCTGCCAAGCACCAACGATACGCGGAGGATTCTGGTATGATCCCATTTGTCTTTTTCCCGGCTCCAGGTCCCTTCCGCGACCTTTTTCGGTGCGATCACCAGCACCTTCCGCACCTGAAACCGGTTGTATTTCAGTTCCTTAACGGCCGTCAGTGTCGTTACTGTCTTCCCCAGTCCCATGTCCAGAAATAATCCCAGTTTCCGGATCTCCAAAATCTTGTCAATGCAGTGCTGCTGGTATGCATGCGGCCTGAATATCATTCCCTGTTTCCTCCCCTCACCTTCTCCTGTGTCTCACAGGTTATATTTGCAGTCCAGCGCCTTGCTGGTTTCTTCATAGCCCTGATCCTGAAAGAACTGACTCACTCCATCCAGCCCGTATACAACCTCCACTCTCTGGCCAAGCCTTTTCAGCCTCCTGATCTGGGATTGCTGCAAGGCAGTTAGCTTCCCGGTGGCCGTTTTCAGTTCCACAAACACCGGCGGCCGGTCCGGAAAAATCACGATCCGATCCGGCACCCCATCGTTTCCGGGGCTTACCCACTTATACGCACGACCGCCAAGTTTTTTCACTTCCCGGATCAAGATTTTCTCAATCTCCGATTCTTTCACTTCAAAACTCCTCCTTGCCGTTTGTTACCAAAACTGTCCTTTTTCCCTCTACGCGTATTATATATATCTCAATCAGGCGATTTAGGCGTATCAGGCGGTATTATATATACCCCTATTTTATCTATTTTTTCTTTCTATTAGTAAGAATGGTAACATTGGTAATATCATATAGCATTTACCGTATTTTCGTGGTTTTCCGCGTTGCCGAAGGTGGGGACATTCCAAAAAATAACTGCAACTTAAGCAACGTTACCAAAACGCGCCTGTTACCTCTCTGTCGCGCCTGTTTTCTCATTTGGTTACTGAGAATGTCCACGCTCAAACCCTCTTTGAATTCCATACGGGCCGTATCTTCTCTTCGATTTATTCCGCTTCCACCCCGGCAGTTGAGAGAGGATGGAATTGATTTCCCGGCTGTCCCTTTTATCCATATATCGGGGATCACTGTTCATACACTCCGCCCAGACCTCCATTGCACACACCTTCTTCCTTCTTACCAGTTCTTCTCCTTCCGGTACCTTCAGGTTCCCGCTCAGATACTGCCGCCTTGCCATCAGGCTCATAGTCTCCCAGTTTGACGGGATTTCCCGCTCCAGAAAATCCAGAATAATCCCTTCTTTTCCCGATACTTCCCTGTGGTTTTCCTGCATCTCCTTCGCGGTCTTTTCAATGTCTTCCGTTAAAAACAACGGCTCTCCCAGCATCCAGTATACATAAGCCTCTGCCCAGATCTGATCTACTTCCTGCGGCAGATCCTTCCATACAGACTTTTTTGCCGGATGCACACCTACATCCACCGGCCAGAAGCGCCGGTTTCCTGTCACATCCTTTAAGAATTCCTCTTCATTGCTGGTCCCGAAAAAAACGCACCGCCGCGGATATTTATCTGTTCTCTTTCCATAAGCCGCCCGGTAAATGTCATGCGTCTTGCTTAAGAATTGCTTGACCGCATTGGTCTCCTGCTTCGTCAGCGCTGTAAGTTCCCCCACCTCATTGATCCAGGTACCCTGGATCATTTCCGCCGCCTCTTTTCCGGAAAACGTCGTCAGAGAGTCCGAAAACCATTCCTTGCCAAGAATGGACAGAAACGTACTTTTTCCGATCCCCTGCGGCCCCGCAAAAATCGGCATACAGTCATACTTCACCCCGCCGGCCACCGCCCGCGCCACTGCGGCACACAGAGATTTTCGCATTACAGCGCGGACATAGGCGTTGTCTTCCGCCCCCAGATAATCGGGAAGCAGCCCGTCCAGCCGTTTCCTTCCGTCCCATTTCAGACTCTTTAAATATTCTTTTACTTCGTTGATCCGGTTCTGACTGCCTGCCAGCAACAACGCATTATCCAGCTTTTCCTTTCCGGTAATTCCGTAAAATAATTCCATATAATTATAATAACCCGCATCGTCCGAATCCTTCCATCTGCGCCGTTCAGTCTCCGGACTCCAGGGGACTTTTCCGATAATCAACCCGCAACTGGCAAACTCGTCCGTCACAATCTTTCCTTTCAACAGCGGATCATTTTCCAGGATCAGGACCGCATTATTGATCGTCTTTGCAATCCGGCCATTTCCATCATGGGTTAGGCATTGGAGCCATTCCAGATCCGGGGCTGCTTCCTCTGCCGCATGTTCCTGTATATCAAATGCTTTCTGGGCCTGTTCAAATTTCTCCCTTGCAAGCAGGTCCGCCACTTTTGGATCCGCCGCAGCCATCTGACCCATCTGTACATAGGAAGGCAGTCTGTTATTCGGCGTCCCTTCCTTTGCTTCCTGATCCTGGTCCCCGTACATATGAAGGCGTACCAGATCAAATGCATTGACCAGAAGTCCGGAACAGGGATCTGTGGCATGGTGGGAATACAGGAACATCTCCCCGTCGTACACCACGGCCCCGCCTACGGTAGAACCCCCGGTATAGGTGTACCTTCCCGGTGTGGAAGTCTCTTCATACATGCCCGGAATGAATTGCTCCATGGCCTGCACGATGTTATAGGCCCTACAAAAAGCACCGACAATCCCCCGCTTCGTGGTCGGATCCTCCTGTTTCGCCAGTCTCCGCCTTTCCAGCGCTTCTGTCCCCGGAACCCGCGGCCACTGCTGCACGTCCTTCCAGTCCTCATACATACCCAGAATCCCATCCAGGCTGCAAAAACCGTGATCATACACTTCACAGATATAGGTACTGTCCTTGCAGCAGCTGGCCCAGTACATGAGCCTTGCCACATCAAAGGTCGTCGGATCACAGAATTCTATGCCGATCAGAGACGCCAGCTTTCTTGCCACCGGTTCATATTGGTCGGCCGTAGCGGTCCGGTCAAGAGGAAACACAACCCGGAGTCTCGGGGCATATCCCGTATGCTTCCGTGTACTGTACACCACTGCCGCGCATCCCAGCGCGCCCACTCTTTTCAGGATTTCTTCTGTCTGCCCTGCCGGAATCTGATCCAGATCCAGCGTGACCAGATCCCGCCCTTCCACATAAGCCGCTTTCCGGATATCCTGCTGGAAGGTTCCTCCGACAAAACCGCCTACGTCTTTCAGGTCATCCTGCTTTGCTTTTGGCATTGCCAGATATTCCTCTATGGTTTCCGGACTTCGGACAGGTACCCGCAAACGGTCCACAAACTCTGACCAGAGCAATGTCATCCGGGGCCATTGCTTCGTCTTTCTTGTCCCGGCCGCACTGATCCATATTTCCCGGTTATTCTGCATAGTTCCGGTCCTCCTAATCTTTCCTGTAATACATACTTTCAAATCCCGCGCCTTTCAGAATCAATCCCGGCGCCCAGGGGATCGGTTCCGCCATCCATGCACAGATTTCATCCGACGTTACATCAACAGGTGCGTCAATAATCACTTCATCGTGTACATGGAATACAACTTGCAGTCCTCGGAAAGCAATCCGTTTTAGGACCTCCGCAAGGCAGTCCCGGGCAATAGCCTGCACAATGTTCTCCGTCATCTTCCCCCCATAGGTCGATTGAATGCCCCATTTTTTATCATTTCCAATTCCATAATAATGCACAGCCGGCTTTCCAAACTGGTTTTCACTAAGAAATGGCTTCGGATAGAATAACTTCCGGCCGCTGGGAAGCCGAACCGTAAGAAACGATTGTCCATATACCAAATCCCCTTCCAGCGTGAAAATCAGCCGGGGGATCGCCTGGGGCTGTGCGGTTTCTACACAGGCAATTGCCGCCTGCTGTATCTTCTGCCACAGATCCCGAATCCGTGGATTCGCATTCCGCCACCTCTGCACAATATCCGGCAGTTCTTCCTCCGGCAGTCCCATCTCCAGGGCGCCCATCTGAATCAGAGCTGCTGTTCCGCCCTGGTAACCCAGTGCAAGGGTGGCCACTTTCCCTTTCTGCCGCAGACTGTATTCCGGATTTCCTTTTACGATCCGTTCCAATGGAACATGGAACATCTGGGAAGCGGTTGCCTCATAGATTCTTCCATGGGTGGCAAACACTTCATTTACCCATTGTTCTCCGGCAAGCCAGGCGATCACCCGGGCTTCAATGGCAGAAAAATCCGCCACCACAAACCGGTGTCCCTCCGCAGGGACAAACGCCGTCCGGATCAACTGAGACAACGTATCCGGCACATTTCCATACAGCAGTCTCAAACCGGCGTAATTCTTCTGTTTCACGGTCTTTCTGGCAAAATCCAGCGTCTTTATGTAATTCCTTGGAAGGTTCTGCATCTGTACCAGACGCCCGGCCCATCTCCCGGTCCGGCCCGCGCCGTAAAACTGTGTCACTCCGCGGATCCGGTCGTCCGCACACCGGGAAATTTCCATGGCCGTGTATTTTTTCAGGGAAGTTTTTCCCAGTTGTTGCCGGATCTCCAATACCCGGTGCACCTCTTCGGGATAGTTCTTCTCCAACATGTTCTCGACGGTCGCTTTCTGCATATTTGGTACTTTACTCCCTGTTTTCTTTTCGATCCATCCTGCCAGCTGTACGTCGCTGTTCGGATTTTCAAGCCCCGTCAGGCGGATCGCTTCCTGCAATAATTCCTGTTCGCAGGTCATCTGGATCGAAAGCGCCCCTTCCAGTAATTCAGTATCCACCCGGACGCCAAACGCATTCATCTGCACATCCATCTGCCAGAGGCGTTCTTCTTCTTCCGGCATCGGAAATGACTGCAGTCGCTTTAAGATCTCATGCTCCGTCGCCACATCCTGCATGCAGTACTCCTGAAACAATTTCCATTTTTCCGGGGCATGTCCGGGAAGATTCCAAAAACGGCCCCCGTTGTTCTTCGTCGGCTTGCAGGGCACACAGAAATATTTGATCAGCGCCTTTCCTGTCGCCAGCTTCCGTTTGTCCTGGGGCAGGCCGATTGCTTCCCCTGCCCGCTCTAGTCCTGCCGGATATCCGCAGTACAGCCCATGTACCATGGTGCACTGCCATTGTTCAATAGGTGTCTCATATCCCGCCCGGTTCAGACAATACCATTCAAAAGCCGCATTGTAAGCATGCTTTCCTACATCTGGATCCCGCAGCGCCTGCCGGACCTCTTCCGGAATCTTTTCCCCGTTCGTCAGATCTGCGATCTGTACAGGCCCCAGTCCCAGTTTCCATGCAAACAAAAGGATTTCAAAATCCGGGGACTGTGCATATTTGTACAGCCCCGCCTTTCCAATATCTACACTGCTTTTTGTTTCAATATCAATATTCAGATGCTGCATAAGTGAAACCTTCTTCCAGTGGGAAGCATTCTCCCTCCCGCTTTCTCTACATGGGCATTCCCGTGATCGGATTGACGGTTCCGGAAGAAGCATACCCTGCATTCGCCGCTCCCTGCGGTGCTGCCATCTGTGCCTGCGACGCAGCATAAACGCTTCCTGCCGCCGGAGATGAGAAAGCTCCATTCTTCTGCTGAGCAGAAAATCCAAACGCCTGTGCTGCCGATGGAGCACCACCGCTCAACGCCTCCCCGTCCCTCGTCTTCATCACCGGGCCCAGTCCGCAGCCGATCCCCTTTTTTCCTCCAAAGGAATAGGGATAAAAACTTACGTTTACTTTCCCATACATCCCGCTGTATACTTCAGACTGGTTGATAATCGGATTTCCATGGGCATCCACCACTTCCGGCGGATACTCCGCTTTTGCGCTTGCCGTAAATACCCAGTGCCCTTTACACTCCGGCCCAAACTCCGAACCATCTGAGGGGCGCCTCCCATCCCCGTCATATACCGGATTCGGCACAATGGGCGGACACTGGCCGTTCCATTTCTCGGAAATCCCTCTCTGTTTCGCCGCCTCCATTGCCGTCTGGATCCGGTTCATGGTGTCCACATCCGTTTTCGGCACCAGGACCGTGACACTGTACTTTTCCTCCTGCCCCTGCATCGCCGCATACGGTTTGAATAAATGCGCATAAGATAATCTGACTTCCCCTGTCGTTACATTCGTTACTTCATTCATACTGTTTTTCATCCTTTCTATTTTTCCTGTTTTTTTAATCATTGGATCCCTCTGTATTCCGAAGCGTCAGGCATCCAATCCAAAAGCGTCCGCAGCGGTTATCTGATTCGTTACCGCCGGCCGCGGATCCGCTTCCTGTACCAGCGTCGGCTTTCCGGGCTTCTTCACCACGAATTCTCCAACGGCCTCCTGAAATTCCTTCTTTCCTACCAGTTTTTCCACCTGTGCAAGCGTCAGCGGTTTTCTCTCCCACAGCATTGCTTCCGGTGCAATGCCGCCCCGCATCAATACGTCAAAAGCGGCGTCCATATCTGTCCAGGCGCGGCTTGCCCTGCCTTCCACGGCCTTCCATCCCCTGATCTCTTTTCCGGCCAGACATTCCTTCAACGCATAACGTTTCAGATCCTCCAGCCAGTTTGCCACGTCTTCCCCTTTTTTCAGATATTCCCCCACTTCTTCCCGGCGGATCAAAGAGGGCTTTTGATCGGTAAAGAACGCAAGCCGGACATTATATTTTGCCCTTGCCTCACACAATTCCCTTGCCCGGCAGAAACGGCAGGTGTCTTTTCCCGGAGCGAACTCCCCCTCGCCCTTGACTGCCAACGCCGCCCGTTCTTTTACGTACTCTCCAAACTTCAACAACTCTTCCACGGAACATTCCCATTCGGATACCGCGTCAAGCCTTGGCTGTACGATCGTCAGTTTTATCTGGGCGATCGGATACAGCATCCGATACAGGTGATACGCTCCCAGCGCATACAGCTGCAGTTGCGGGTTCTCTTTTGCATGAACCGGTACGCCCTGCCCATACTTGAAATCAATCACATGCACCATATCCCCATACAGCAGAATGCAGTCCGCAATCCCGCTTCCTTCTATTCGGCTCTTCGGATCCGCAAAGGTATATTCCCGAAAATATACTCTCTGTTCAATCCGGACACCGGGTGCGGATTTCAGAGAAAGTGCAGTATTTTTCAGGTACTCCAGATAGGTATCTGTATGTCTTTGCATTTCCTCCTGCCACAGATTATCCTCTTTTAACTTTTTTACGGCATTGTTCAACTTTCGTTTTCCAAACTCTTTCGTGAAGAAATAATTCCGTACTTTCATTTCCGCCAGTTCATGTGCCAACGTCCCTTCCGCGGCCGCTTTGGATTCTGTATCCGGGAACTCTTCTTCCAGTCTTGCACTGGGAGGGCAGGCAAGCCAGCGATCCGCTCCGGATGCGCTCAGCAACGCGTGTTGTCTTTCCTCGTGTCGCATCAGATCTGCGCCCCCATTTCCCGAAGTGCGGTTGCAAAGCTGCCGTATTGTTCCGTGGGAAGTGCGGGCAGCGCTTCCACTCCGTATCTGGCCAGAAGCTCCTGAAGCTGCCTCTGCATCCCCCGGTCCATCAGAAGCATCGCCGCCCCCGCAAGCTCGTCCAGTGTATACATATGCGCGGTTGTAGGTACGGCCTGTACGGACGGACCCGGTTGTGGTTCCGGGATTGCTGTTTGCTGCGGGACCGCCTGTGACACCGGAATCGGCCTCTGTGTTGGGATCTGTACTGGGATCTGTGCAGGCTGCCGTGGGGACGCCTGTAACGTCGGCGCCGGATGCTGCGGTGGGATTGCAGCGGAAGGCGATTCCGGTCGGGAAGTCAGTTCCTGCACCGGCTGTATGGACTCCGGAACGGTTCCAGCCGTAATTTTTTCCGCTGTTACAACTCCCCCCGTGAATTTTTCCAAGCGCCGGGAAGTATCCGGCCGGTTCCCCAGAATCTGTACGATCGCTTTACTGAAAATTTCCGCTACCTCCTCAATAGATTCTCTGTTGATTTTGATGGTTACCTGTACGTTCATTTACTTTTTACCTCCCTTGTTTTTCACTACGTATACTGTAAGTTCCACCCGGTAAATCTCTATCTTTTCCTGCAGTTTTCGTGTACGCCTATAATGCTGCAGTGCGGACAGCCTCCTTTTCGCTTCTTCCTCTGTGTCATAACTGATTGCCATATTCCTTTGGCTTTTTGCCTCCAGAAATACTTCCAGGGCAACCTGATCGTCCGGTTTGGGCCTGCATGCCCCAAAGTATTTTCTTTCCGGAAGTTTCACATTATAGCTTATATTCATCTCTTCTTCTCCATAATTAATATAATCCAGGTTTTCTGCTGTAATCGTATCCTTGTAGGACACTTCATCCGTCCCGGGAACGATTTCCTCTAAACTGATTGTCGGGATCCTGTGTTTTTCCTTTTCATAATGATTCCCGATTGCGGAGCGCATAGCCTGCCTGACAATTGTTGTAAATTTCCAGCGGTGCAGCTCCGGCCTCTGGAACCATTTCTTCACGGAAAGCAGATACCGCAGGATCACAACATCGTACCATTCCTCCGGATCCAGTCTTCTGCTTTTCAGATATCGGTATATCTCAGGATGATATTTCTCCGCAAACTGCCGTTCCTCTTCCGTAAGCGGAGCAAGCTGTGTTTTCGTGTGCACGGTGTTCCTCCTTCTCCATCTCCGCTGCTTTCTTTTTTAATCTTTCCAGGTGCGCCTTACATGCAATGTAATTCTCCTGATCGCATTCCCGGGGGAAGCTAAATTCATACACCCCGTCATAACGGGGCATGTCTTTATGGAATCCGGTATCTTTGAGATAAAAAGTAGCTTTGGTTCCTATGGTGGAAACCGATACCTCCGCATAGGGCATTTCGGGAATCTCACGTTTCCTGTCCCGGATTTCCCGGATGTCCAGAACCAGATTGATTAATTCTAAAATTTTTGCTCTTTCCATTTACAAATCCCTTCCTTTCCGGTAAAATAAAGTTGGTTTTTTTTCAGTGCGCCCAAACGGTTGCCGCCGTTCTTATGGGCGCTTTTTTATATGGATTCATCCAGATCGGTCCGACTCCAAAGCACCAGGCCTTTTTCTTCCCTGTAAGGGAACCATTGTCCGTTTTCATAGCTGATGTTTACGATCCCTTCCTTTCCTTCCCACACTCCTACGATCTCTCCCTTATCCCAGGAATCATATGCTGCCTTGTGTGCCCGTGAGAAACGTTCCGCCCGACTCAGCAGCGTCTGTTTTTCTGTCATGCCCTTCCTCCTTCACATCATTCCGCAGATGCCTGCAACCACAAGACAGGTCAGAAAGCCCAACATGTATCCGGTCAAAGTATATCGTATGCAACATTTTATTTTGAATACTTTCAGCTTTCGACGGTGGTCATTCTGCCTTCGTATTCGTTCATATGGATCCATAGGCTTGTCCTCCCTTCCCCGCCCTCAGGCGGTTTCATCCTTTGTACCGATGTATTGATACTCCAAAGATTCTCCGGTCTGATCCTCCAAAAGCCTGACCAGCACATCCATGATCATATTCCCAATCTCATCTACAGAATGTTCTTTCTTTTCTTCTGCCATTCCGATCGCCTCCCTTCTATGTCTATTTGTATGATTTACTGGTTGTACTTGTTGACTCATTCTTTCTCTGTTACAGTCGGTTTTAAAGCCCGATATTTTCCAGTACTCTACTTATTCTTTTACAAAACTGGAGACGCTCATTATGATCTTCTTCAAGTTCTTTCATTAGCATGTCTATTGAATGTCTTAATATTGCAACCGCTATTTTGGTTATGATAGCGGTTGAAACTCCAACAGATACAATGATCGACACAAGTGCCGTCACTATTATCGCAGTCATTTCACACCATCTTTCCTTCTAAAATCTTATATGGAAAACCTTTCCAAAGATACTCTTTATTCTATCGCCGACTTCATTGCAAAATTTATTCCTTAACTACTTCCCAATCATTGGCAACCAAGTCATCTGCTGTAGGGTTCCAGGCTCTACAGCTTTTCTTGGGAACTCCTTTGTCCATCACCACCAATATGCATGTATCATACGTGTTGGTCGGAAAAATCCCCCCATTCCTTGCCTCGTTGGCTAATTTTGTAGATGTTCTATAAATCAGTCCTCCATCTTCTAAAGCTTTTTTTGTAGCTTCCTGAATATTCACCTTATACAACCTCCTTCTCCTGTTTTTCCAATCTTTCGATCATGTCCCGGCTTTTCAGCATCTCTGCGCCGCTTCTTATAATAATCAGACTCTCCCTGTCAAGATGCTTTAAATTTTCAACCGTCTCTTTGATGATCTTCTTTTTCTCATCTCCCACAGTTTCACCTCCCTTTTGCGTTTATGACACTGGATAAGAAAACACTGATTACTATGTATGGCAATATTAGCGTTAAATATCACACACATTATCTTTTTTCCGATTCTCGTTGAAATATTTTTCATATTATGGTAATATTTTTCTATACTAAAGAAAGTGATACTATCCAATTTTGAAAGAATTTATAAAGTCTAAACAAAATTTTATTTCGGTTGTTGTTACTTTAATCGCATCTGTTGGATTCTGGATATTTAAACCGACCGCCACGGTTCCCGCTTCCTTTTTTGTAGTTGCTGTAATCATTGCATTCTTATTTTTATGGCTTTTTCTCATGTCTTATTTCTCAAAAGACAGTGCTTCTAATAAGAACAATGACTCTCATTTAATAGACATTATTGAGGTTCAAGAAAATATATATATCTGTTACCCTAATAAACTACTCAGTCAAGATGTATTTGTATCTTTCTATTTACAAACAAACAACTTCGAAAAACTTGTTGGATATGGAATTGTAACTAATGTTCAGACAAACGGCATTATACAAATTACTGTTAATGAAACCTGCAACGGATATTCATTATCAACGTTACTTTCTCAGGATTTTTCAACAATAATCATTAAACCGACTGTAACTATAAGCTATATAAATCAAAAAATTATTGAAAAGGAGTCAAAATCATGAATACAGCCGTTACCTCCTCAACTTTAAGTACTCATGGAAAAGAAATTCGTGTTGCAAAAGTATTGGATAATTACAAACTCGTTTTAAACATTGGTTCAAAGAATAATGTAACTATCGGTCAACGCTTTCTAATTTACGGGCTCAGTGATGATGAGATACTTGATCCTACAACTGGTGATTCTCTTGGTTACCTTGAACTTGTAAGGGGAACTGGCGCAGTAACCTATATGCAAGAAACAATGTGTATTATTGAATCCGATTCAACACGTACAAATTTACATAGGATTTTAGAAGGCCCTGAAAGTATTCCTTTCGACTCTCCCTTTGAAGGTGACCTTGCCCGCGAAATTCAGTAAGGTCACGGCCATGTCAAAATTCGCAATGTCAATGATATTAGTATCGGCATCCAGAATATGAGTCCACTTACAATCCATTGAAATAACTTTGGGTTATTTTTCTGGATTGTTTTCAATTTTTGCATTATCTTTTTCACCTCCTATACCACCTCCTTCTCTTCTGCTTGTAAATCTCTTCCAATTCCCCTATACTATGTTTACAGGCTCCCGCCAGAGCCGAGTACATAGGAAAGGAGATTGAGAAATATGTATGACAATATTTTCCATATTAAAGAAATTCGTAACGATCGTAATGGAGAAGATGAAGTAAATGAACTCCTAACAAATGGCTGGGTTCTTCTCTCAATTTGTCAAGTCAGCAATTCCGAAGGTCAAGACATTGTTTATATCGTGGGTGCTACAAAAGAAGTCTATACTTCCTTCACTGAACAACTCAATAAAAACAGAAAAAATACTTTTTCAGATTTTCTTCCCAATTACAATCGGAACTTCAAGTGATCTTTTACGAAGCAATGTATCCATGCGATACATTGCTTCATTTACTTCTAAATAACTCATTTCAGCTTCATTAATCGCTTCAAGCATTCTACGCATAAATTTCTCAATCTTTTCGTCTTCACTTCTGGATACCCTTTTATCCATCCTTATTAATTCATAAGGTTCTTTTCTAGCTATCTCTTTTGCCCGATTTTGTTCTATATTTGCTCTATCTACACTATTCACTCTCACACCACCTCCTTCTCTTCTACAAAATCCTCAACCTTTTCTCCTAGAAATTTACACACTAGAAATGCTTCATCTACAGATAAAGGACGGTCTCTGTTTTTATCGCCTAAACTTGCGTATAATGCAGTATATGGAATCCCCGTTGCTCTAGCCATTGCTGATAAGTTAATTGCCTTTGCTTTCGTATATTGAGCAATGTTCTTTGTAATATTCATTATTCCGTCCTCTCTTTTTGTTGTTTAATATGTTGAACATTATGTTAAAAAAATATATCAGCAACCTTTTTATTTAGAGCTGTTGCAATTTTTAAGAGAGTATCTGTTGTTGTAGTTTTAATTGCTCCACTTTCCAAGCCTGATAAAGTAGTTCTTGATATTCTGGCTCTTTTTGCCAATTCTTCCTGAGAAATTCCCAACTCCTCCCTACACTCTTTTATTTTATATCCCATTCCATCACCACCTTTTTCGTATGTTTAATTTGTTGAACACATTTATATACTACCATTTAAAAAAAATATTGTCAAGCATGTTGAACATTTTTCTTGACTTTTTTTTGATTGTACAATATACTAAACATATAAAGGCAGGTGAAAATAAATGACGCTAGGAAATCTAGTAAAAAAATACCGTGAAAACCATAATATTAGTATGGATG
Organism: Lachnospiraceae bacterium; assembly: GCA_910574195.1. Taxonomy (GTDB): domain Bacteria; phylum Bacillota; class Clostridia; order Lachnospirales; family Lachnospiraceae; genus Schaedlerella. Next base: position 44,900 of record CAJTBF010000004.1, read on the forward strand.
AGTTTTCTAAAATGTGTAATTTAAGTAAAGGTTATATATCAATGTTAGAAAACAATACTAATCCAAGAAATAATAAGCCTATTGCTCCTACACTACCCACTATAAATAAAATTGCTTCAGCTATGAATGTTGATTTAGATTCTATTCTTAAGGCAATGGATTCCAATCAGGAAATCAACCTTGATTCTAAATCAAAAAAATCTACCGAAGTGGCCGACTTTTTAAAACAACTAAGACGAAAATCCGGTTTGTCGGCAAGTGATGTGGTCAACGAACTGCAAAAATATAACATAGATATTTCTGCAAAAACACTTTATGGCTATGAAAGTGGATTAAGCATGTTGAATGCAGACGCTTTTGTAGCTTTATGTAGGATTTATAAATGCGATAACCCTATGGACATGTTTGGAACTCCTTCCATTAGTTCTAAAGAATATAATTTAGTAGAAAAATACCGCACCCTTGACATCCACGGAAAAGATATGATCAATATGGTACTTAATAAAGAAGCTGAACGCATGAAAGAACTGGAAGCCGAACCAACCTCCAACGTCACTCCAATGCGCTTCATGTCTTACTACCAACGTATGGCTTCAGCCGGAAGCGGTGAATACCTCTTTGACGACATCCCGACTGACCTGATCGAGGTGGAGGACACGCCGCTCTCTCAAAAGGCAGACTTTGTTTTGGGCGTCAATGGACGTAGCATGGAGCCGACCTACAATGACGGGGACAACATCCTGGTAAGAAAGACCTCAGATGTTCCGATAGGACATATCGGGGTATTCATTAGAGGAAACCACTGCTATATCAAAGAACTTGGAGAAGACAGGCTTATCTCACATAATGAAGACAAAGAAACTTATCCCGACATTTATCCTGATGATGAGCCAATAGGCGTGGTCGGTGAAGTGCTCGGTAAGATATAACCTCTTCGGCGTTTATATAAACTGTGGAAGAAATACAGAAAGGAATCTGGAAATGATTGATATTAAAACTTTGAAATCATTGAACAGTATAAATAATATAACAGTTACCGAACATGCACGAATACGGCTCATTGAACGTGAAATAGTAATTAATGATGTGGTGAGATGTATAGCATCTGGTGAAATAATAAAGCAATATGAAGATGATAAACCTTTTCCAAGCTGCTTAATTCTTGGAACCTCCACGCATAACACCCCTATTCATATTGTAGTGAGTACTGATGACGAATATATCCACTTAATAACAGCATATTATCCGGATGCTGCCAAGTGGGAATCTGACTTCAAGACTAGAAAGGAGCATGAATCATGAAATGTATGAAATGTGGCGCATCAGCCCAAAAGGGATTTACAACGAGTGTAACTGATCTGCAAGGCTGTCTCGTAATCGTTCGGAACGTGCCCTGCTTCAAATGTTCAGAATGCAATGAAATCATTTACACTGGTGATGTTATTCAGCAGTTAGAGGAAATCATTGATTCTGCGAAAAAAGTCATGCAAGAGATTTCAATTATTGATTTTTCAAAAGTCGCATAATGAGAGGAGGGTCACATTATGCCTATATCACAGGAACACATTTACACATCAGAAGACTACTGGAACCTTCCGGAAGGGCAGCGTGCGGAATTGATCGACGGGAAGCTATATGCTATGGCTCCACCATACCGCATTCATCAGGATTTGCTCATGGAACTTTCCGCTACAATTCGCAATTATATTAAATCAAAAAAAGGGACTTGCAAAGTTTATCCTGCTCCTTTTGCCGTAAATCTTAACGAAAACGACAAAATATGGGTAGAACCGGATATTTCTGTGATCTGTGATAAAAACAAACTCTCTGATCGCGGATGCGAGGGGGCTCCAGATTGGATCATTGAAATTGTTTCTCCCAGCAGTTCCCGAATGGATTATTCCGTTAAATTATTCAAATACCGTACTGCGGGTGTCCGGGAATACTGGATCGTAAATCCCCTGAAGAGAGTGATACAAACCTATTCCTTTGAAGGTAAAGAAGACTCAAATGCTTTTTTATTCGATGATGAAATACAAGTCCATATATTTAATGACCTGACGATCAAAGTCTCTGATTTACTGCAATAATTAAAAAACCGCCCCTGCGGCAACAGGAACGGTTCATGATGCACACTAGCCCCGAAGGATACTAATGTAAAGCCAAAAATATTGTATCATCTTTAGGGGCAGCCCGCAAGTAAATATCTCTCGAAAATCACCGCAAAATCACAGGATATTCACGAGATATTTACCGGCTGTTATTTTTATACCATTTTTTCATATACTCTACAAAGGAGCGTGATCGTATGAAGCAAACAGACTCTTCAAAAATCATCCGCTGTGCGATCTATGACCGTGTTTCTACAGATCTGCAGGCGCAGCAAGGTCTTTCTTTGGATACGCAAAAGGAAATTCTGACCGAATACGCAAAGTCACATAACTATGAAATCATCGACTATTACGTGGATGAGGGACTCACGGCCCGGAAGAAACTGCAGAACCGGAAAGAATTTTTAAGGCTGCTGGAGGATATCAAATCGGATCGCATTGATCTGGTACTTGTCACCAAGCTGGACCGCTGGTTTCGAAACGTAAAAGACTACCATAATACTCAGGCGATTCTGGAAGAACACCATTGCAACTGGAAAACGGTCCTGGAAGACTATGATACCTCTACTGCCGACGGTCAGTTAAAGATCAATATTATGCTTGCGGTCGCACAGAATGAATCTGATCGGACTTCGGAACGAATCAAAGTTGTATTTGAGCACAAGAAGCGGAATCAGGAACATTTGAACGGGCCGATTCCTTTTGGTTATACCGTTGTGAATAAAAAGCTGCAGAAGGACAAGGCCACCGAAGACATTACGAAAGATATTTTCCAACAATATTTTTCCTGCCTATCCAAGCGGAAAACAATCATGTATATTCTGGAACATTATGGGGATCGTGCGCCCACTCAGTATCAGATCAACCGGATCATCACCAGTGAAATCTATGCGGGGATCCGCTATGGAAAAACCGGATACTGTGATCCCTACATTACACCAGAGCAACACAAACAGATTCTTCTGACCTGCGACTCCAAAACCTACCCGGCAACAAAAGAACCATACCTGTTCAGTCAGCTTATGAAATGCCCCTGCTGCGGCGCCAGCCTGACCGGATACATAAAAAGGCACAAATGCAAAGACGGCACCATCACCACACACAAACGTTATCGGTGCAGTAGAAAGTTCGGTTCTCACCCCGGCGGCGTCTGTATCTCAGAGAGTCGTGTGGAAGAATATCTGCTGGTACACCTTTCTCCGGAACTGCAGAGCAGAATTTACCAGATCCAGCAATGCCAAAAGCAGAAACCAAAAAAGGACAACACCTGGAAAATCAAAGCGGAAATGGAACGCCTTAACCTTCTTTTTCAAAAGGGACGTATTACGCTGGATTACTACGATGAACAATATGCCCGATTAGAACGTTCGCTTCTGGAAGAACAGAGGGAACAAAATATCGTATCGGTGGAATCGTACAGAAAACTGCAGGAAAAAATATCCGGAAACTGGGAAGCACTTTATGAAAAGTTAGACTATGAACATCGAAAGATATTCTGGAAAAGCATCATAGCGGAAATTTACATAGACCGGGACAGCCACAAAATCAGCGGCTTTGATTTTTTAATTGATAGGTGTAGTAAATAGTCAAACTCCACCGTAAAATCTCCCTGCCCTTCCGAAAAAGCAGCAGCGGTGGAACCAAAGTCAATACTTTGATTAATTTCCAGATCTGTGGCAGGATCTATTCCGTTTTCTTTCAGAATATATTCAAATACCATTTCCGGCATTCCACCTTTCCGCCCGCCAAGAACCTTCTTTCCTTTCAGATCTGTCCATGTGAATTCCGGCATTTCTTCTCTTGCCACCAGAAAATTCCCTGCCCTTTGGGTAAGCTGGGCAAAATTAACTACATAATCATTCGCGCCTTCATTATACGTGTAAATCGAAGATTCTGATCCCATAAAACCAATCTCAGCTTCTCCTGAAAGTACAGCGGTCATCACTTTATCCGCACCGAATCCACAGACAAGTTCCAGTTGAATTCCTTCTTCTTCGAAATATCCCTCTTCAATCGCCACATACATGGGCGCATAAAAAATAGAATGTGCAACCTCATTTAACGTAACATCTGTCAGTGTATTTTCGGATGTTTCCGAGGTTGTCGTATTACTTATCACTTCTCCCTTTGTCTCTTCCTCCTTTTTTCCACATGCTGAAAACAGCAAAGCAGCCGTGGTGGCAATCACCAGTGTTACAGATAAATACTTTTTCATAATATCTCCTGAAAATATGCTTCAATCTTTATTACTATATGTCAGAAAAAAAGATGTGTGCACAATGGCTTCGGCACTCAAACTATACGAAAAACCTGTCACCAAAAGCCCACATACTATGGCATACGAAAAACAGGCACCCACTGTTTTTTCGCATACTACGGCATGCAAGACCCCCTGACACCGGCATCGCCTCCCTTCTCCTTGCGCTGTCGTAAACACCAGACACTATGACGCAACATCAGCCGGAAAGCAATTTTTTAACACGCTCTAAAACAAACGGGCAGTTTTCACTGCCCGTTCATAGAAACTTCGCTATTCCTCATCATCATATTCGTCATAGTCTTCATCATCGTAGTCTTCATCAGCATATTCATCATCATAGTCTTCATCATCGTAATCTTCTTCTGCACGGGAGTCATAATCTGAATCTTCATCAGAATCCTCGTAATCATCATATTCTTCCTGATTTCCGGATATTACTCCCAACACAAGGAACACAATTCCAAGCACTGCACCCGCAATTGCACTATATAATAGCAGGGAATCCTCACCCCGTTTTAAAAATGCAAAAACTGCTCCGCCCAGATAAAATGCCATAGGAACCACAAAGGCAAAAATTGTATTTCGATTCTGTAAAATCAAAAGAACCAGACCGGATATTAACATACATAATGCAAAAACAATATACGTCGTACCTGTACCGGAATTACTTGCAGACGCAATATTGTCCAGGCCTGCAAAAAAGCCACGATAAGCAAAAAATCCAAACGCGACCAAGGAGAGGATTCCAAAGATAATACGTACCACACGGAATCTTGCTGCCGGTTCTTCGTATTCCATCTCATTTTCTTCCTCGGCTTCTTCGTAGTAGCCCTTTGTACTTACACGTTTTTCTTTTGCAGCCGACCGTTCTCTTTCTACTACTTCTTCCATAACTCTCTTTTTCTTTTTGATTTTTTCCTGGCCTGAATCGGTAGAAAGCATCTCCTCGTATGCCTGTTTCACTGCCTGCTCTTTCTTCGCTCTGACTTTTTCAGACGGAATATTTCCATAACGCTGTTCCTCAACTGCAGGATTATTCTTCTGTGCAGATTCTTTTTTCAAACCGTCCGGAGATTCGGAGGAACCCTGTTTTTCTACGGCCGGATTTTTCACATTTCTTTGTACGGACGTCTTCCTCTGTATTCTTTCACTTTCCTGCCGGGAATCTTCTTTTCTTTCTATCGGTTTTTGGCTTCCCGCTTTTCCGGAAACAGCCGCTTTATGTAGTTCCCTCTTCTCATCAGAAGAACTTGAGGATACCGTTCTGCGCACCTTTTGTCCGTCCATGCCTTTTTTCTGCGGTGAGGATACCTGTCTCTGTTCTTTCTTATCTCCGGCTTCCATTGGTATCGGCTTTGACACCGGAGTTCTGCCTGCAGAATCTTTCGAACCCGGACGTACTCTCACAATCTCTTTACCGCTACTCTCCTTTCCGGATGCTGCTTTCCCCGGAACTCTGGAATTAGGCCCTTCCGCCGCCTTTTCTTCTGCAGTATTTCTTCCATGCGGAACTGCTCTTCCTTCTGCAATGCCCTTTCCAGACGAAACTACTTTTCCCTCCATGATTCCTCTCTGGGAGGTACTTCCTTTTCTCCCGGCAGTTTCTTTTTGCAAAGAAGCTTCTCTTCTTTCCACCATTCTCTTCTTTTGTGCCGGTGCCGCACCTTGTGCTGCTTTCTGACCCGCCGGCATTGCTTTTCTTTTCGGTTCTGTCCCCTGACTTGCACTTCCAGAAGGATTCGTCCTTTTCTCTTTCGCAGGGTTCTCCCCAGTGGCCCTTGTTCTTTTCTCTTCAGAATTCGAAGTCGCAGAATTCCGTTTCTTCATTCGCTGCCTGTTCAGATTCCATTGTTTTTTACAATCATGGCAGACTGCATATTCATGAAAAACCAGTGCTCCCTGTTCATTCACACCAACCTGCTTCTTCTGTATTTCGACATCTTTTCCGCATATCGGACATTGCATGCTATATCTTCCTCTCTTTCGTATTTACCAATCCTTGGGAAACGCTCCTGCTTTTTCTTTTGAAAATTTTCCCTTTTGGGTTTCAGCCATAGGATTATTATAACATTATATCGTGATAAGAACAATGAAAAAATATATTCGTTTATAAAATCTGTGTAATTATTCAGCCATAGGCTAAATAGTTACGGAATCGTCCTATTGAAATTTTCCTTACACCAAAAAGGCCGGATTCTATTCCAACTGTTATGCATTCTTACGGACTTTGCAGCAAGTGCAAAATCCTAGTCTGAATAGTTACCAAAATCTCTCTTTGCAAAATAAACATACTATATAAAACTTGTTTCCTCCCAACCAGTCGCCTTATTGACCGGCCGGGAGGATTCCTGGAATTTTATTCCGCTTTTTTCTTCTCATGAATCACTGGCGGTTGGTACTGATACACGTCATTATAGGCTTCTAATTCTGCTTCCGACGTAGGGAGAAACGGGATCAAACCGGTACAGTCCTGGGAAGAAGCCGCATTGGAAAGATAATCATAATCATCAATAATCTTTTCATTTTCTTTCGGGTTCAACATATTTTTTCACCTCCGCTTTCTTATTTTTTCCTTCAAAAAGAATTGTATTCCATAAAAAATGTGATACACTATTTCCATAATTGTAAAATGCGCGGATAAAAAAACAAAAATATCATAGCATATTTTTGACTTATATTATTGGAACAGAAACCAGCGTATTCATACATAAAATTTTGAAGATAAAAAGTGGAGGAAATCACTATGAAATTGATTGCAGATACTCATTCACACACATTAGTAAGCGGTCATGCATACAGTACCATTCGGGAAATGACAGAAGCAGCCGCAAAAAGAGGGATGCAGTTGCTCTCGCTGACCGAACATGCGCCCAAAATGCCAGGAACCTGTGGACTCTATTACTTTCAAAATTTTGATGTCATTCCCAGGGAAATGAGCGGGATTCGAGTATTGTTCGGCGCAGAAGTGAACATTATGGAGCCGGACGGAACCGTAGATCTCCCGGAAAATGTACTGAAAGATTTGGATATTGTGGTGGCCAGTATTCATACGCCCTGCTTTGGCACCGGCCGCAGCAAAAAAGAGATTACGGCTGCTTATGTTCATGCAATGGAAAATCCCTATGTCCGTATCATTGGCCATCCGGACGACGGAAGGTTTCCTATTGATTATGAAGTTCTTGTGCGGGCCGCCAAAGAAACCAATACTCTTCTGGAATTAAATAATTCCTCTTTGCGGCCGGCCAGTTTTCGGGAAGGAACGAGAGAAAACCTGTTGACAATGCTGAAACTCTGTCAGCGGTATCATGTATTCGTCACAACCGGCAGCGACGCCCATATCGACGTGGATGCAGGAAATTTTTGCTACGTACAGGAATTACTGGAGTCCTGCCATTTCCCGGAAGAACTTGTGGTGACTACGGACCTGGAAAAATTAAAACCTTATTTACATGCTGTTTTTTAATTGGAAAGGAAATTATAATGATAGAAAAGAAACTAATTCCTGTCAATGGTTTAAAAAAAGAACCTTTTTCCGGCAGTCATCATGGCATGCGCTATTTTTTCTGTGCGGAAGAAAGTAAAGAAACCTTTTCCGTATTTGTGTACCCGGAACCCTGGGCTTTTGACGAAACTCCGGAAGAAGAAAAATTATCTTCTTCTTTCCCGCTTTCCGATCAGGGAATGAACGAAGCCATAACCTGGCTCCTTGCACAATACGAATGCCAGAGAGAAAAATGGAATACCGCTGAAAAAAATTGTATGCACATCATAAAAATGCAAAAATAGCAGCGGTATTCCTTTTCAGACTTTATTTTATTTTGATTTTAGAATCTTCATAAATTCTTCCATATCTTGTCACATGACATTCACAAATGCTTGTTATGATAAAGTCATCAACAACAGAAGACAATGGCTGCGTGAGCAGTCTGGTACATGCGGCCATTGGACTTCGCCTAAGATCATAGAATATTTCATTTATTTTTGATAGATTTTCCTTTTCTCTGAGCTGTGCGCCACATGTGCAACAGCTCTTTTTCTATTATCCCACGGAAAATCCACAGTACATCTTTTACCGGATATATCCCTGCTGATAGGCTACAGAACGGTTGTAAGCGTATAATTCTGACATCGTAGCCTGGTAATAGGGTTCCACATAAAACACGCCTACAATTCCAAAGGTTATAGCTTCCAGTAGACGCCATCCAAGAAAAGAAAGATCCAGCATAAATACTTCCCATTTCTGTCCCATCATCATTCTCTTACTGATCAAAAACGCTTCCTGTCTGCCCATTCCCGGATTTTCCGCCAAAATATAAGGAATCATCAGATACTCGTAATGTTTGATAATCCCCGGAACTACAAAAAGCAAGGTCCACAACCTGGTAAACAAAGTTCTTAAAAACATGATAAGAACAATATTCACATACTGACCGCTCTGAAAACCATACCCCAGTACTCCCGCGGACGTATTTTCCGTCTGGTTCAAAATAAAATAACGACTGCCGCCCACCAGCAGAAGATTTCCCACAAAAATCTTCAAAATCGTAAAAATCAGGCTGATAATCCCTGCCACCGCTGTTACGATCAAGGCAAACAATGCCACCGCCATAGACTCCGCCCCGCTCATCGAATGCATATGATGAAATCCTTCATACGAATCTGAGCGGCTGTTCGCTCCTCTTGATAAAAACGCTCCTCCAAAAAGAAACATCACGAATGCAACGCCCACAGACGTCCAATAGTTCCTCCCAAAAGCTGCTTTTCCCCGCAATTTCAAATCCAATCTGGTCCACATGATTTTTCCCTCCCTGTGTTTCCGGCATATCTAAGCGCATGGTTCTCTTTTAGAAACTGCCGCTTTTCGATACATCCTTTGATTTTTCAACTTCTATTTCTATCCTATTCTCAAATCTCCATCAATGTCACATGTTCCAGATCTTTCAGCCATCCGGCTACACATGCATCACTTGGCATCCTCCAGTCCCCCCGCGGGGAAAGAGCCACCGTACCGACTTTTGGTCCGTCCGGAAGGCAGGATCGTTTAAACTGCTGTGAAAAAAATCTCCGACAGAATGTTTCCAGCCATTTCAAAATGGTAACCGGATCATAGCGATCCTCAAAAGTTTGTTCCGCCAATCGATAAATCTTACTCGGCTCATACCCAAAACGAAGCATATAGTAAAGGAAAAAGTCATGCAATTCATAAGGTCCTACCAGATCTTCCGTCTTCTGGGCAATGTGTCCTTCCTCCGGCGGTAAAAGTTCCGGACTGACCGGTGTATCCAGCACATCATACAAAACTTCTCCCAGTTTTTGATCTTCCGTCGTATCCGCCACATGCTTCACCAGATAACGAACCAGCGTTTTGGGTACCGACGCATTAACACCATACATGGACATATGATCCCCGTTATATGTGGCCCATCCCAGCGCCAGTTCCGACATATCTCCGGTTCCAATCACCATGCCTCCGTCCTTATTTGCAATATCCATCAACACCTGCGTCCGCTCCCGTGCCTGCCCGTTTTCGTAGGTCACACTGTGATCCTCCGGATCATGTCCGATATCGCGGAAATGTACATTCACCGCTTCTCCAATCGGTACTTCCCGGAGAGTTGTTCCCAATCTGACTGCCATCTTACATGCATTTTGATAAGTACGATCCGTTGTTCCAAAACAGGGCATCGTCACTGCAAGAATTTCCTTTTTCTCTCTCTTTAACAGGTCAAAAGCCCTTGCCGTCACCAACAATGCCAGTGTGGAATCCAGCCCGCCGGAAATCCCGACTACCGCCGTTTTTGCTTTCGTGTGAGCCAGACGTTTCTTTAATCCCATGGCCTGAATATTCAAAATTTCCTCGCACCGTTTTGCCCGTATTCTGTCATTTACCGGCACGAACGGTTTCTTTGGAAAACTTCGTGTCAGCTCTGTTTTTTCTATTTCTACATAAAACGGGACACGCCGCAGCGCCGGGGTCTTTGCACCCTGAAACGTAGTATTCTTTCTTCGTTCACTGATCAGCCTTTGCACATCAATTTCCGTATAGATCACCGTATTCTTAAAACGCTTTGACTCTTTCAGGATCGTCCCGTTCTCCGCAATGATATTATGTCCTCCAAATACCACATCCGTTGTCGATTCCCCTTCTCCGGCATTGGCATAGACATATCCGGCAAGCAGTCTGGCGGACTGCCCCTGTATCAATTCTCTGCGGTAACTGTCTTTCCCAATGGTCTCATCGCTGGCCGAACAATTCACAATAATCGTCGCCCCCTCCAGAGCCGCCTGAATACTCGGCGGTACCGGCGACCATACGTCCTCACAGATTTCGGCCGACACGACCAAATGATTCATTGTCATCGACTGAAACAGAATCTGCGGACCAAAAGGCAGCTTCTTCCCTTCGAAGTAAATATCCCGCACTTCCAAAGGACCTGGTGTAAACTGCCTCATCTCGTAGAATTCTCCGTAATTCGGTAAAAATGTTTTCGTCGTAAATCCCAGAATCTCCCCCCGATTCAGCGCCGCAGCTACATTATAAAGCTTTCCTTCCATGCACAGCGGCATTCCCACGAAGATCAACATATCTTTATCTTCCGTAAATTCCGCAATCCGCAGCAATGCCTGTTTTGCCTCTTTCAGTAATACATCCTGAAAAAACAAATCACTGCAGGTATAACCTGTGATACATAATTCCGGGAATACCAGAATTTTTGCCCGCTGCATGGATGCTTCCTCTATCATTTCACATAACTTCTCTGTATTATATCTCACATCCGCTACTCTGATATCCGGCGTCGCAGCAGCCACTTTTACAAAACCCTGTTTCATCTTACCCTCCTATTTGAAAACACATCTTTTTAAAATCTCCTGCAATTCTTCCACCGCAAATGTATATGCGGTATTACAGAAGTGGCATTTGACCTCAATAGGCTGTCCTTCTTCTATCATTTCCTGAAGCTCCTTCTTCCCGATACTAAAAAGCGCCTGTGCAATCCGTTCTTTGGAACAGTTACAGAAGAAAGAAACCGGCAGCCGATCCGCCACCTCCATCTTCATCCCCTCCAGAATCTGTGAAAGCATTTCTTCCGGCGCATGTCCTCCTTCCAACATGGAAGTCACCGACTGAACCTCTCCGATATTTTCCTCCAATCGATCCACCACCCACTCTTCCGCGAATGGCATCACCTGGACAATGAATCCCCCTGCACATCGAACCGTATTGTTGGAATTCATCAGAACTCCCAGGCCCACAGAAGAAGGAACCTGCTCTGACGTAGCAAAATAGTATGTCAGATCTTCGGCAATCTCTCCTGTCTGCAGTTCCGTCTGCCCCACATAAGGTTCTTTCAATCCCATATCTTTGATGACATGCAGCACCCCTTCTCCCAATGCGCCGCCCACATCCAGTTTCCCGTTTTTCGGCGGCAGCATCACTTCCGGACAGTATACATATCCTTTTACCTTGCCCTGCGCGTCCGCCGTCACAGTCATTCCGCCGATCGGTCCATTACACTTCACCTGCAGCGTCAGAATATCCGTGGAATTTTTCATCATACTTCCCATCATCACTCCGCCGGTCAGCAAACGCCCCAATGCCGCTGTCGCCACCGGACTCGTCTGGTGATGTACTCTGGCCTCTTCCACCAAATTCGTCGTCACCGCCGCAAATGCACGGATCTGCGCATTTGCAGCGGTTGCCCGTACAATATAATCCTTCATAGTTTTTATCATTCCTTTCGCTTCGCTCAAAGCACAAACAAGTTATGAAAAAATGTTGTGCCCCTCCACTCTCCTCCTCCCTGCACTCCCTACGTATTAATACTTCTCTCCCGAGCAGAACTCTTCCTTTGCTTCCGTTTTCACACTTTGGAAACTTCTTTTCCCTTTTCCCGTGCAATCACAAAGATTCGCTCACTCTTCTCCTGCGGTTTCGCTTTTGTAAATGCATCGTAAGCCCCCAAATATTCCATTCCCGCTTTTTGAATCAGATCTTTCATGGTCTCTAAAGTATATCCCCTCTGAAAATGAGACTCCAAAACTCTATGAAATAATCCTGAAGTTTCTTCTCTGATAAACAACGTCAGTTCATATTCGTTTATCTTTTCTTCCTCGTCATAAAAGTTATCCCATATAAAGCTGCACGTTTCCCTGGATTCCGCAATCGTCCGGTTTCCCAGCACCTCCCGATATTTATATTCCGTGTTAAAATCAAACAAAAAGATGCCGCCCGGATCCAGATAATTATTCACCAGCCGGAATACCTGCTCCAGTTCATTCTCTTCCGTCACATAATTTAAAGAATCACAGATACTGACCACTGCCCGTACGGTTCCATATAATTCGAATTCCCGCATATCCTGCAAAAGATATAAGATGTCCCGCCCCGATTTTTCACGCTTTTCACAGGCTGTTTCTAACATTTCCACAGAAGAATCCACCCCGATCATATCGTATCCATAACCGGCGAGCAGTTCTGTAATTGTACCGGTCCCGCACCCCAGGTCCAAAAGCAGTCCGTCCTCAATCTGATATTCTTTTAAAATATCCCGCAGATACACCGCCCACTCCTGATAAGGCACGTTATCCATCAACATATCATACACAGATGCAAAACTTGTATATGCTTCCACCACATCCTCCATCTTTTTTCCTGCTGATCTCCAATCCAGGAACGCCAAAATTTCAAAACAAGAGCTCATTCCTTCAACCTTTTTCCGGATTATTCCTCATACATTGCACGGATTCTCTGTCTCTCCCGTCTGGCCCGTTCCAGTTTCCTCCGCCGCTTTCTGCGTACAGAAACTACTTTCAGGTACAAAAGCAATACCACATCCAACATCACAAAAAGGAGTAACACCACTTTTAAAATATCTTTTACAGAAAACGAGCGCTCATGAAACCATCCTGCAATTTTCTCTCCAAATTTCGAAAATCCTTCTGAAATTCCGGCCACAATGCCGTTCTTTCCTGATTCTTTCAAATTCTTTGTCTGTACCTTGGTTTCCGTCTTTCCTTCTGACTCCGTTTCCGTTTTTCCTTCTGATTCCGTTCCATTTTTTTTCGCGGCTTCCGGTTCTGAAGCCGCCTCTTCCGGTTCCGCTGCTGCCGCAGGAAAATTATAGGGAACCATCGTCTGATACACACAGATCGTCCGTCTCCCATCCCCATACACCACATTCACCGCTGCAATGAACAGGCCCGGCTCCAACTCACAGATTGATTCCGGCTCATCCGAGACCACATTTTCAAACGAAAAATCCAACTGTGGATCGGACACCATGGCTCTGCGGGAAATAGAATACACATGAATAAAATCTCCGATTCCCATATGCAGTGTCAGCGGAAAATTGATAATATAATCCCCGCTGACACACAGATCCTGAAAATTATCTCCTTTTGCTGTATGGGCATACTCCCCCAGATCTTCCACTACCTGAAACTGGTTATCCAGAATCTTAAAACTATACCCTCCGTCCACATTCGTCTGTATCACATATCGGTCATTTTCCTCATCGTAATCAATGCCCAGAATATTATAATCGTCTGAAATCTTCACCTTTCTTTTAAACGACAATGTTTTGGAATCCATCAAAAAAATGCAGCCCCTGTTTTCCGGATCCAGGTGGGTATACAATGCGACTGCAATCTCCCCGGTATTTGGATTATATGCCATACCGTTAGCATGTTCATAACTCCGCTCCACCACACGCATGGCCAGAGAATACTTTTCCACGGAATTTCCATATGCATCGGTATCATTCCGGTAATATGCCTTGATGATATCCGGTTCTTCCGTTCCGTCTCTATAATTCTCCAGACAGATAATATAGTCCTCCGTTGCGCAGATAGACTGCACCACGCCCGTTTCACCTTCTATATCATCTTCTAAAATTTTTTCCCATTTTACACCTTCAAAGGCATCGTCCGATGCAATCTCCGCATGTACGACAAATGGACTCCAAATGCACCATAATCCGATCACTCCGAAAAGCCACAGGAAAAATCTTCCCCTTTTCATCCGGCAAACTCCCCCAATTTATACCCACATCTGCTTTTTATCATAGCATTCCCCCAATCCATTGTAAATACATAATTCCTTATAAAAAACAGGTACCGGACAAATTCCTGCTCACTGGCACGCCTGTAAACAGTAACCTGAACGATACCTGCTTTTTCACCTTTCTTTTCTTACGCAGAAAACAAAAGCTTCACCTGCAAAATCTATCTGCTTTATTCTATAACGTGAATCCACCCTTCCGGTGCTTCGATCTGCCCCATCTGGATCCCCGTCAGTGTATCATACAATTTCTGTGTTGTCTTTCCCATCTGCTCCATACCGCTTGGGAAACAGATCTCTTTTCCATGATCCACGACTTTTCCCACTGGGGAAATGACTGCCGCCGTACCGCAAAGTCCGCATTCCGCAAATTCTTCCAATTCTTCCAGATATACTTCCCGTTCTTCCACTTCCAATCCCAGATAATGCTGTGCCACATACATCAAAGAGCGTCTGGTAATGGAAGGAAGGATCGTATCGGAATGCGGCGTTACAACCTTATTGTCTTTTGTCACAAAGAGGAAGTTCGCGCCGCCGGTCTCCTCCACCTTCGTCCGTGTTGCGGAATCCGGATACATATTTTCATCATATCCATTGGCATGTGCAGATACAATGGCATGTAGGCTCATGGCATAATTCAAACCGGCTTTAATATGTCCTGTTCCATGAGGCGCCGCCCGGTCAAAATCAGATACACAGATTGTCAGCGGCTTCACACCGCCCTTAAAATACGGTCCTACGGGTGTTGTAAATACACGGAACTGGTATTCGTCCGCCGGTTTTACTCCGATTACAGAATTCATCCCGAACATATAGGGCCGGATATAAAGTGTTGCCCCGGAACCATAAGGCGGCACATATGCCGCATTTGCCTTTACAGTCTGTGTCACGGCATCTATAAAACGCTCTTCTGCAAATACCGGCATTTCCAAACGTCTGGCCGAATCCACCATCCGCTTTGCATTCAGGTCCGGACGGAACGTTACAATCCGGCCGTCCTCCGTTGTATACGCTTTCAGTCCCTCAAAAACTGTCTGCGCATACTGCAGAACCCCCGCACATTCGTTCATGGTGATATTCGCATCTTCAATCAATGCCCCTTCGTCCCATGCACCGTCCTTATAATAGGAAACATACCGTTTCTCTGTCTCCATATATGAAAATCCCAGATTCGCCCAGTCAATGTTCTTTTTTTCCATCCGCTTCTCCTCCATTCCATCGCCCTATGCAAAACACCTGCCGCTGACGGCTTTTTCAACTGCGCTCATTATAATACGATCTCAGCGAAAAATCAAGAGTGCACTCTGTTTTTTACTTTTCACCGATAACAGTTGTTACTTTCACCGCTCCATCATACTGATTGACTCGATCCCCACACTTCCGCCGCGGACCACCTCAATATGTTTGAATTCATCCTTTAAGAGCTTCACAACCGCATCATTTTTCGTCGCCGTCTGTACAAATTCCAAAAGTAAACTGTCTTTTCCATAATCAATCACACGCGCCTTGAACGTCTCTGCAATCTGAAACAGTTCCGCCTTATCTTCTCTGGTACATTTTTTTACTTTCACATATAGAATCTCTTTCATCCGCACGAACACATCTGTAAAGTCAATCACCTTGATCACTTCCACCATCCGGTTCAACTGCTTTTTGATCTGTTCAAACGTCTCGTCGTCGCTGACCGTTGCAATGGTCATCCTGGATACCGTAGGATCTTCCGTCGTACCCACCGTCAGGCTGTCCAGATTATATGATTTCCCGGAAAACAACCCGGAAATTTTTGACAGCACCCCCACCTGATTTTCCACATATAATGAAATCCATCTCTTTTTTATTGTATTCTCCATTCCCGCCGTTTTTCCTCCTCTCCTGTTTCCTGTATCCTCAATGTTTTCTCAGCAATCCAAAATCATCTCTTCCAGAGTTCCGCCCGGCTGGATCATGGGATAGACCATTTCCTCCGGATCGATCAGAAATTCAATCAATGTGGGAACATTGGTATTTTTCTTTGCCTCTTCAAACGCCCCTTTGATATCTTCCCGCTTCTCTACTCGGATTCCTTTTGCACCGTAGCTTTCCGCCAGTTTCACAAAATCCGGCGTATACACCGGTTTTTCCGCGCCTTCCGTCCGACGGGACAACGCGCCGGAACGCAGATCCGTCATCCCATATCGTTTCCCATAAAACAATTTTTGCCACTGCCGAACCATCCCCAGATACGTATTATTGAATACACACAGGATGACCGGAAGTTCCTCCAGAACCGCCGTGGCAAATTCCTGAATATTCATCTGCATCCCGCCATCCCCGGAGATCGCGATAACCGGGATATCCGGATTCCCCAGTTTTGCGCCGATTGCCCCCGGAAATCCGTAGCCCATGGTCCCCAGACCACCTGACATAATGATTCTTTTTTTCTCTGTGATCTCCGTAAATTGTGCCGCAAACATCTGATGCTGTCCCACGTCCGTCACCACAATTGCTTCCTCAAACTGCCGGTTGATCTCGTCAATAATGTCCTTCGGCCCCATCTCTCCCCGATGCTTCATATCCATCGGGTGTTCCTTCATCCATACCTGAACCATTCCCAGCCATTTCTTCGTATTACAGGGCTCCACATATTCTCTCATTTTCACTATGGCTTCTTTTGCGTCTGCCACAATCGGTACGTCCACAGAGATATTTCTGGAAATAGAAGCCGTGTCAATGTCGATATGCACAATTTTGGCCTTTGGTGCAAACGCATGCAGCTTTCCGGTAATTCGGTCGTTGAACCTGGTTCCGATGGAAAACAGCAGGTCACATTCACTGACCGCCATATTTGCCGCATATGCGCCATGCATCCCCAGGTTCCCGATAAACAGCGGATGATTCGTCGGGATGGCTCCCCGGCCCATCACCGTTGTAACCACCGGTACATTTGTTTTCTCCACCACTTCCGTAAATACTTCGTTGGCCCCGGCAATGTTCACTCCCCCACCGGCAAGAAACAATGGATGCTTTGCCTTATGCAGCATCTTGAGGGCACGCTTCAACTGCCCGATGTGTACGCTCGTATTGGGCTTATAGCCCCGAATATTCACGTCCTTCGGATATTCTGCACTGCCCAGTTCCCCCATAACGTCTTTGGGCAGATCAATCAATACCGGTCCCGGTCTTCCTGTTCTGGCAATATAAAACGCCTCTTTGATCACCCGTCCCAGGTCTGCCCGGTTTCGGACTGTGACGCCGTATTTGGTAATACTTCTCGTAATCCCCACAATATCTACTTCCTGAAACGCGTCATTTCCAATCAGATGTCTCGCCACCTGACCGGTAAAACAAACCAGAGGCACACTGTCATAATTTGCCGTTGCAAGTCCGGTCACCAGGTTCGTTGCCCCCGGACCACTGGTCACCAGGCAAACCCCCACCTTTCCTGTCGTCCTTGCATACGCGTCCGCCTCATGCACCAGCGCCTGTTCATGCCGGGGAAGGATCACACGAATCTCATTCTGCCGGTATAACTCGTCACTGATGTCGATCGTACACGCTCCGGGGTATCCAAATAATGTATCCACACCTTCTTCTCTCAATGCCTTTACCAATAATTTGTTTCCCGAAATCTGTCTCATACACACTCCTCCTGTATCCATTCGTTTTTATAATATCCATTTTTCACTCTGCTTCATCCGGCCATCTATAAAACATACAGAAATCCAATTGCCTTATGTATATTACGGCATTCTCTGCCAGCCGCCGCATATGAAAATATGCCGGAAACCGGCGACTATATTTTTTCTGTATACTATGGCAAAAAAAATACCCTAAGCTGCCAGCCAACTTAGGGCGAATCCATCATCCGCGGTACCACCTAATTTCAGAGACTTTTCTCTGCACTCTGCCAATACGGGAACTTCCTTCCGATATTGCTTCCCTGTAACGTGGGAACTACGTTGAAGCCTACTAAAATCTTACCGACAGTTCTGCCGGAACTTCTGTTGACATGTCTGCCGCTTCTCTGATCCGCTCTTCGACACTTCCGCCAGATTCTTCTTCGTTCGGTTCACTGCTCAGAGGCTACTTCCATAATTTCTTCACGGAGATTTTCACCATCCATCTCCTCTCTTTGCTTCCGAAAACTATGTACTCCTCCTCGTCATTGCATTTTTCTTCGAAAATTGTAAATAGAAATAAATTGTTATTATTATAATGTGTGTTTTTCGCTTTGTCAATGCCGAATTCTTGATATATTTTAAGATCCAAGCGGAATCACTCCCCTGTTCTCATATTTTGAAAAAACATATTCCAGATCAAAACAAGTCTGTTCTTCACTTACTTCCTTCAATTCCCATTCCGGCATCTGATCCAGATTCGCAAACCAGGTGTCTGCCTCATATGCGTGATCAATTTTGGTTACATATGCCGTATCACAATATGGGAGCAGCATTCGGTATACACTTCCTCCACCGATTACAAAAATCTCCTGTGAATTCTCTTTCTTCAGGCATCCTAAGACTTCTTGTAATTCTGCCAGGCTGTGTACAATCACAACACCTTTCTTCTGATACGCCTTCTTCGACGTCAGTACAATGTTCGTCCGGCCATCCAAAGGCAGCCCGCCCGGCAGGCTTTCCAATGTCTTTCTCCCCATGATCACCACCTGTCCCATGGTTTTTTCCCGAAAAAATTTTTTATCTGCCGGAATACTCCACATTAATTTTTTATTCTTTCCAATGGCCCAGTTTTTATCCACGGCTACAATCAGATTCATGCGGCTCTTCCCCTTTCTTTAATTCAAATAAAACTCAAGGATCTGCAATATTATACAACATTTTTTCCATTCCTTTGGTTACTGCGGCGATCTCCTTTTTTGTCATTCCCCGCGTCAGCTGTTTATCCAGCTTTTTCCGGTCTGTCTCCATTCTTCGTTGAATATCATAGGCTTTCTCCGTCAGATAAATATTCTTTTTTCTTTTATCCGACGCATTGGGAACACAAAGAATATATCCTTTTTCATCCAGCCGCTTCAGCAATCCGGTCACGGTCGGATTCTTCAGATTCAGGCTTCGTTCCACATCCCGCTGATTCACTTCCTCTTCATTCGTATGAAAAAGATAGTCCAGCACGGCGCACTGGGACGACGTAATTCCGATGGTCTTCAGTTGACGGTTCAAATCCTTTTCAAATACATTGTTGATCTGTTTCACAAGAAATCCCAGCGGCTGCTTTCTCTTTTCCATCTTCTTCCCCTTTCCAAACCCATTGAGGATATAAACAGTAACTATTGAACTACTATGTTCCAATAAGACAGGGCACAAAAATAGATTCCATGCTATATTTTATATAACATAGCATGGAATCTATTTTTTGTCAATAAATCTCTGTTTTTTAAAGTTTTCCCAAAATCTTACGCTTATACGACAGAAACTCTTCCGTTAGATTAAAATCTCTCTTTCTTGGTTTTGGTTCCCGAATCACGATCTCCTCTGTCACCTGTCCCGGCTTCCCTGTCAAAAGATAAATCCGGTCCGACAACAGAATTGCCTCGTCGATATCATGGGTAATAAAAAGGGTAGACAGATGAATTTTATCCATCACATCCAGATACCACCTGTGCATCTCACTTTTCGTCAGGGTGTCCAGCGCGCTAAATGGCTCGTCCAATAATGCCACATCCCGTGAAAACATATAGGTTCGCAATAATGCCGCCCGCTGCCGCATCCCGCCGGAAAGCTGATGAGGGTATTTTTTCTGCGTTCCTTCCAAACCAAATTCTTCAAAATAAAGAGAAACTTTCTCACGGGCTTCCTTCTTCTTTCCGCCCCGTATCAAAAGCGGCAGAATGACATTGTCCTCAATGGTCCGGTAGGGTAGCAGCAGATCTTTTTGCATCATATAACTAATCTGTCCCGGACATCCCGTAATTTCCTGCCCGTTTAAAACCACTTTTCCCTGCTGCGGTTTTTGAAGTCCGGAAATGACATGAAACAATGTCGTTTTTCCACACCCGCTTGCGCCCAGAATACTCACCAGTTCACGCTCATGCAGCTCCATACTGACATCTGCAATGACAGGCTCCTCTTCATATGCAAATGTAATTCCCTCTACTTTTAACTCTGCCATATCCGCTCCTTTTGTTTCTCTGTCATATATATTTTTTCCGGCCGGAAGTTTTTTCCCTGTCTTTTCCCATATCTTCTTACTCCAAATATGCATTCGTAAACCCGGTATTTTCCGGAATCTCTGTTTCTGACAGCTGGTTCTCGCTGATCCAGTTATAAAATGCATTCCATCTGTCCGGGTCCATGTAGCCCCACTGTTCTGCCTCTGCCTTATACTGATCCGCCATATAGGTCTGACTCGCCAGCACCATCTCCTCATCCAGTTCCGGCGCCGCCTTGCATAAAATCTTTGCCGCTTCCTCCACCTCTTCTATGGCAAACTCATATCCTTTTTTCACCGCGCCTAAAAATGCTTTCGCCGTCTCCGGATTTTCCTCAAGCCATTCCTGATTCCCGATGATAACCGGTGTATAATAATCAAACACAGGATCAATATCTTTGAATGCAAAATAGTCCGTCTCCAGACCGGCAATCTCCGTTGCGATACCGGCCCATCCATAGAAGATCCAGATCGCGTCCACCGATTTACTTCGCAGTGCGGACACTTCATCCGTCACCGTACTGGGAATCAATTCCACTTTACTGAAATCACCGCCGTCCGCTTCCATCACCTGCCGCAATGTTGCCTTTTCAATCTCCAGATCCCAGGTGGCATATTTCTTTCCTTCCAAACCTTTTGGTCTGTCCAGACCTTCCCCTTTTCGTGACACGATTCCGGAAGTATTATGCTGCAAAATAGCTGCAACGGCTTCAATGGGAAGCGCATCCTCTCCCGTCACTGCCGGCATCATGGTATCCTGAAAAGAAATTCCAAACTGGGCCTTTCCCGAAGCCACCAGCACTTCCGCACCATCCTCCGGCGGCTGCACAATCTCCACTTCCAGACCGGCCTCCTGAAAATACCCTTTCTCCTGTGCCACATATAACCCCGTATGATTTGTATTGGGCGTCCAGTCCAGAACCACCGTAATTTTTTCCGGAGAGTCTGTTCCTTCTCCCTTGTCCGGGCTGCTTTCTTCATCCGACACTGTCCCCGCCGTATTTTCCGGGGAAACCTTTTCTTCCCCTGTATTCGAAGCGCAGCCTGCCATCGCTCCTGTTAGAATAACCGCCAGAAATATGGCTACTATTTTTTGTCTCATTCGTCTCCTCCTGATCTTCCTAGCTACTATGATGTTCGCTAATTAACTACTCTTCTATTCTCTTTTTCTTCTACCTTTCAGAGCGGCTGTTTTTCTCCCAGGGCATACATCTCCTCTGCAATACATTTACAGCCCACATCAGGAGCAAGCTGATACCGGAAATCAGAAAAATCACCGCGAACATTTTATCAAAAGAGAATGCCTTCCTCACTCTGGTCATGTAAACCCCCAATCCGTTAAATCCTCCCAGCCATTCTGAAATCACAGCGCCCACAACTGCATAGGACACGGAAATCCGCAGACTCGCAAAGAAAGGACCTAATGCTCCCGGAAATTTTACATACCAGAAAATTTGCAGTTTTGTCGCGCCCATGGAGCGAAGCAGACTGATCGTATCTTTATCCGACGCACGAAATCCGTCCAGGAGACTTACCGTAATCGGAAAAAATGTGACAATTACAATCAGAATCACTTTGGGAAGTATTTCATATCCAAACCAAAGCACCAAAAGAGGTGCAATCGCTACGGTCGGTATGGTCTGGGTCAGCACAATCAACGGGTACAGCGCCTGGTACAGCCACTCAAAATAATCCATCAGCACTGCCATCATAAATCCTACCAGTACGCCTACCGCCAGTCCCACAAACGCCTCCAGAAGCGTCACTCGCGCATTGCTCATAAGCAGCGGAAAATCCACAACAAACGCTTTCCCCACATCCAGAGGGGAGGGCAGCAGGAATTCGGAAATCATTCCCGCCATACCGGCGATCTGCCAGAGCGTCAAAAGCAGCAGAACGGCTACTGCCGGTAAAATCTTACTGGTGGTGTTTGGTAACTTTCTTTTCAATGGTCAATACGTCTCCTTCCGGCCTATAAATCACTTTGATGTAAGCGGCAACCGAGGGGGCCCCCGCCCGAATGGCGATGTGCTGACACTCTTTCACGATATCCATCAGTTCGTCATAATCCCCTTCAATCGCGGTTTCAAACGGTCCCACATAATAATTCAGCCCGGTACTTTTAATGTAATCGATCACCTCATCTACAATCCGGATTAATTCCTCATCATTTGCCGCCTCCGGCAGTGACTGAATCGCTACACTTGCATTCATGTTTTCTTCCTCCTGTCTTTTTGTGAAATAAATAGTAAAATAAGTGTTCCGAAAACTGATTTCCTTTTCTCCGGCTGCTTTCCCGCATATTATGACATATAAAAGCCCTGCCGGAATACCGGCAGGGCTGTCATTCTATGGTGCATAACATATACATCTTCTGTAAGTTCCTACGCTGGCATTATCCAGATCAGGTATAAGAGTCAAAGAAGCGCTTCATTCTTAATCTCAGCCGGCCTGCCGCCAGCCCCTCTCTTCTTATTCAGTTTTCAAAGGTGATGTACGGGATATCTGCCCCGTACTTCCCTTAGTTTAGACGCTGCAGGTAAAAATGTCAAGTACCATATAAAAATCTTTCTGGCTTAAAAATTTTTCTGGCCCGAATAAATCCCAATATATAAGCTCCAAACCAGATCATTCAAGAGCTCGGTTTCCATGCGTTCGCACCCTCTATGCCGAGCCATCCTGCCAGTGCCGCTCCGTAAGCGGCTTCTTCCTTCTGCCCGGCCAACTGCAGTTCCATGGAAAATCTCCGGCTTATGATTCTTTGCAGCGCCGGATTTTTCCGAAGTCCATTTCCGGAGACAATCAATCTCTTTCTCTCTCCCGCCACTCTTTCCATCTTCCGGTACATCTGGTATAATTCCTCCGCCATTCCTTCTAAAACTCCTCTGGTCAGCGCCGCCGGCGTAAAATTCTCTGTTCCGATATTTTGAATACTTCCTCTCCATTCCGGATGCTCTCTCGTCCCGGAAAATCTGGTATCGACCTCCAATTTTTCTATTGGACCCTCCATTTGCAAAAAGCGTTCCATCACGGAATACGGATTGATTTCTCTGATTCCCATTTCCCTGGCACATTGTACAAAAAATGCAGCCAAAATCGCATACGCTCTTCCTCCGCATAAGGAAGCCCCCACCAAAAGATATCCTTCTTTCAGAAAAGGTCTGCTCTCGATTCCTTCCTCTTCCAAATCACGGTCTGCATAAACGGATACCTGTCCGCCCGTCCCCATATTTACCAGAACAGAATCCTTTATTTCCTTTACTGCCCCCAAAAAACTGGCCTGATTATCCCCAATTGCCGTACAAACCGGAATTTTTCGATATTCTCCCAGCGCACGGATTTCCGTCGTCACTTCCGGAAACAGATCGGAGCCGGGATGAATTTCTTCCCATAATTCCCTTCGAAATACATTTTTCCTGACATCATATAGTCCCAGGCCGGCCGCATGACTACTATGCAGCCGGGGCTTTTTTCTCCCTGTCAATGTCATCCCCACATAATCTGCGATGGTACACAATCCTGCCGCTGACTTCGGAACCTGATCCGTGAAAATATGATACAGATACGTCGCCAGACCATATCCCGTATACATTTTCACTCCATACATTTCCTTCAAAAATTCGCATACACTTTTTCCGTCCCGGCACTTCTGCTCTCCACTCCCATCCTGCCAGGTATACAGCGGACTGATGGAATTTCCTTCCGCATCAAGGTAAACGATACCGTGCATCTGTCCGGTCAAACCAATTACATCTATATCCGGCTCCTCCCTCAGAATCTGATCCAGCAGTTCCTGACTTTTACCGAAAATCCGAATAGGATCCTGCTGCTTTTTCCAGGATTCCCGACACCAGATAAAACCAGGATTTTTAATGGTACATGCCTTTTTTACTTCTTTCGTCTCACAGTCCACCACTACTGCACTGATGGTAGTAGTTCCGATATCCAATCCCAAAGCCTTCATTTCATCCCTCCAGACTCCCGATGACCCCACTTGTACCGATCATTTCCTCGCCTCTTTCGAATCTCCCCTTCAAGTGGCGTCCCATTCCGAAACCACCGCATACAATTACAGAATCACTCCGCGCCGGCCGTAATCTCCGCCGCTTCTTCCTCCGTCAGGTATCCGTGTTCCACCATCGTGGAAAGTACCTGCCGCTGCCTCTCATATGCAAGCTCCGGATGTTCTGTCGGCGCATAAATTTCCGGTGCATTGGGGATCCCCGCCAGAAGCGTGCTCTCACAGGAGTCCAGCTTCTCCGGCATTTTCCCAAAATACCCGATACTGGCCGCCTTCACTCCATAATAGTCTTCTCCAAAATAAATGGTATTTACATAAAGTTCCAGAATTTCGTCCTTCGTATATTCCCGTTCCAGATCCAGCGACAGGAATACTTCCGCCATCTTTCTCGTAAACGTCTTTTCCTTTGTAAAATATAGATTCTTGGACAACTGTTGAGGAATTCCACTCCCACCTTCCCGCAGACAAACATATTTTATATTGTTGATCATCGCTCTCACAACCGCCACCGGATCAATCCCGAAATGAGAATAAAACCGGTGATCCTCCACGGACACTACCGCCTCCTTATAGATCTCCGGCAATTCTTCAATGGAAACATAATCCGGCTTACTCCTGATCCTTTCCACTTCCTGTGTCAGCGGCTTTCGTTCAACGGCATCCCGGTACATCCCGTATCCCCTGCAGACAGGCCAGGCGCAAATTCCAATTCCAATCAAAAGAAGGATCAACAATATTCTTGCTGCAATTTTTCTGCGGGTATTCATCCTACACTTCTCCTAAAACTGTTTCTGTACTCTTGTCCGACGCTGCCTGCCCATTCGGACATCCGTATCCGATATACTGCGAACATGCAGATCATTCGTAATCGTTCAGTCTGTAACTGCGTACTTCTTCCCCTTTTATTATCTGTTGCCTCCCTCCGTCTGTCAATCCTTTTCTCACGATCGCTCCACATTCCGACAGAAACCAATATACGTCACGCTGAAATATACCGCATAAATCCCGAAAAACAGCGCCGCTGCCGTCAGAAAATACCGTCCCCCGGACATGGAAATCCCTGTGTAAAAATTGAACTTCCCTCCGGCATATACTGCGATCAGCCCACTGATTGCAAGCGCCATACAGACCGGACACATATAGTATCCCAGAAGTTGTTTCAAGATAATCCATGAAATCTTTCTTTTACTGTAACCCATCTGAGATAACACCCGGTAGCGAAACCTGTATTTCGCTGCATCACTCAGCTGATGCACCGAAAGGACTGTCAACGCCACACATAAGAATACCAGCCCCACATAAAACAACGGAAAAATCAGCGAAGAAAGCATGTATTTTACTTCCGGAACCAGATTATCCCTTACCAGGTTCTTGGCGCTGTATACAACAATATTGTCGGAACCACAGCAGGAATTCCCCAACTCCTCTTCGTCCCATTCTTCCCACTCTGCCGTTGCCTCCGTCATCACATGCCCCTGCGCATCCATTTGTTTTTCATCTGTTTCCAGCGCATCCAGATGATTTTGCAGATTCGATGGAGCCGAGCCTTCGATATCCGCCGCCATCTCCGCATAATAAGGACGCATTGTCTGCAATACGGCGTCCGGTACTACGATCACATAGTCCCCGCCGTTATGTCCGTCCTGAGAAAAATTTTCCGTATAATATCCGGCAAAAGAAAGCGCGCCGTCTGCTCCTGTAATTTCCAGTCTATTGGAAAAATCACCGGTTTCTCCAAGTACCCGCGCCTTTATATGAATCAGGTATTCCCCCTCCTTCAATGCAACCTCCGATAAGTTCAGCATCTTCCGAAGAACATTATAATCGGAAAGTCCCATATACGTATCCAGATCACAATAAATCATCGCCTCATTTTTCTGAATTTCTTCCAGATCCGGCGTTCCGTCCTCTTTCAGATAGTCCGAACCAAATTCCTTTAGATGGGTGTACAGCCACGTATTTACCTGATTTGTTCCGTTTTCATAAATCTGATATGTATAAATCTCATTCACCCTGGTTTCTTTCTCCAGCAAAGCAATCTCCGCCTGAAAATCATCCGCCGGATCACTGCTGTACACCTGCACGTCAAACGGATACTTTCCGGTCAGAACCTGCGTCTGAAAATGATTGAACATCAACGCCACCGCACTTCCCAAAAGCGCCAGCGTAAACAATGCAGTCAAAGTCCCCATAGTAAAACTCATGGTGCGGACTTTCGAGGAAAACTGACGCAGAAGGAACAGCATATCTTCCCGGTATACCGCGTTTCCCTTTCTTTTCACATAGCAGGATATCCAGGCTGCGATCCCCGTATAAAACAAATAAATGGTCAGTACCAGACCGATGAGAAAGAATAACAAAATTCCCATATTCCAGTTCTTATAGCAAAACAAGAATACACCAAATGCAGTTAGAAAAATCAAAGAAATCGGAAGAAGCATCTGTTTTTCTTTTTCCCACTTTTCCTCTATTTCCTCGTTCTGTTTCTGGCTTTCCATCAGGTCATGAATATTCATTTTCCGAAATCTTCGCCCACAGCGGAATAAAGCCACCAGGTAACAGCCGCCGTAACAGGCGACTGTCAGCAAAAAGCAGGAACGGTTCCATTCCAGATGCAGGTGGTACTCCATCTGGATCATACTGTAAAAAACAGACAACAGAATCTGCTGAAGCAAGGCGCCGATTCCCAGCCCTATCACAAACGCACCCGCTCCAAGGAGCAGATTTTCCCGCAGATACAACCGCACAATTTCTTTTTTCTTCATTCCGATCAACAGATAAATTGCAAATTCCCGGCTCCGTTTTTCCAGAATAAACCGTACCATATAATTCATCAGCCACGCCACAATCAGAATAATAAAAAAAGTGGCAAGCCCAATCATGACCGCCATAATGCCGGCCATCTCATACATCTCCTGTATATCCTCTGAAAACAGAAGCGTATGAAAAGAAAACATCAGCGCCGTCACCACCGACATGGTCAGAAAATACACCAGATAGTCCCTGACCGAACGCTGTACATTTCGAAAAGCCAGTTTATTCAGCATGGGAAAACTCACCTCCCGTCAGCGACAGCACATCCAAAATCTCATTCAAAAATTCCCGGCGCGTTTTCTCCCCGCGAACCAGTTCATGGAAGATTTTTCCATCCTTCAAAAAAAGAATCCGCCCACAATAGCTTGCGGAAAATGCATCATGGGTTACCATGAAAATCGTGGCTTTCAGCTTTTCATTCATCTCGGTAAATGTTTCCAAAAGCGTTTGGGCCGAATGGGAATCCAATGCCCCTGTGGGTTCGTCCGCCAGCAAAAGCCTGGGACGATTCGCCAGCGCTCTGGCACAGGCACACCGCTGCTTCTGGCCTCCCGATACCTGATAGGGAAATTGTGCTTTCACATCCGCAATTCCCAGCAGTTCCAGTAATTCGGTACACCGTTTTTGAATCTCCTCTTTTTTCTGCCTGCGAAGCGTCATGGCCAGCATGATATTTTCTTCCAGCGTCAGCGTATCCAGAAGGTTGTATTCCTGAAATACAAATCCCAGATTATTTTTCCGAAAGTCCGACAACCGGTCTTCCGAAAGTTCGGTAATGTCCACTTCGCTGTTCGGGCATCCCGTATCGAATGCCCTTCGGGCAGACGGACAACTACCGCTGTCCGACAATGTATACCCTTCCGGGCACCCCGTATTGAATGCCCTTCGGGCAGGCGGACAGCTGCCGCTGTCCGACAATGTATAATAGATATGGCCGGCCGTTACCGTGTCAATCGTGGATAACAGATTCAAAAGGGTAGTTTTCCCGGAACCGGAAGCCCCCATCACCCCGATAAATTCTCCCTGCCTCACGGTAAAACTCACTCGATCTACCGCTTTTGTCACATGACTTCCGTTTCCATAATATTTTTCCACATCACAGATGCGGATCGCCGTCCCGGCATCTTGTGTCCCCGGTTTGCCGGCACCAGCTAATACACTGCCTTTTTGTTGAAAAAATAGTCTGTCCTTCTCCTGCATTTCCATCCTTCCTCCTTCTTTTTTCTGCCATCTACTATAACAAGAAGTTTTTACAGATGGTATCGAATTTCCTTTCCTGTATCTTACAGTTTTGAAAGATAAAAGGTATCAGGTCTTTCCGGCAAAAGCAACAGATTGCCTGTTTACTGTGCAGCAGATACACGGCTACAAACTGAACTGTTACGGCTTTTTCACTCTCTGTATCCTGCCAGATAGGAACTGACCGGAAACTCCAGCCGCATTTCCGTCCCCTCTCCCTCCACCGATGCCGCCCGGATTTCTATTCCCAACTTTCGGCATAATTTACGACACAAATATAAGCCTATCCCGGTAGAGCGTTCTCCCGGCCTTCTCCCGTTCGTCCCGGTAAATCCTTTCTCAAAAATCCGGGGAAGATCCTCCGCAGGGATCCCGATCCCATTATCCTGTACTTTCAGCAAGATGCTCCATCCGGTAGATTCCGTGGCAATCCGAAGGAACGCCCCCTCCTCTCTTCTATATTTCGCACTGTTCAGCAGCAATTGATTTAAGATAAATTGAACCCATTTTTTATCGGTAAATACGGGATCCGGGCACGACACTTCCGCCCGGATCCCGCATTGGATCAAATACTGCTTATTTTTCATCAGCACTTCTTCCGCCGCTTCCTGCAAATTGGTTTCCGCAATCAGATAATCCTGATACACTTCTTCGGAACGGGCATAATAAAGCGCCATATCCACATAATTTTCTATTTTCCGGTTCTCGGCCAAAAAGTACCGGCTTCTCTCATCTCTATGATTCTCAAAATCCAGCGCAATCCCCGTAATCGGC
The DNA here is from genome assembly GCA_910574195.1 of Lachnospiraceae bacterium. GTDB lineage: Bacteria > Bacillota > Clostridia > Lachnospirales > Lachnospiraceae > Schaedlerella. Next base: position 74,326 of record CAJTBF010000004.1, read on the forward strand.
GCCTTGATCTCATGTACCCAGCTTTCGATATACTCCCGGTATTCCTTTTGCGCTTCCTCCAGCCTGCGAATCCGCTCAATCACTGACTTGTTGGATTTTCGAATCAACGTACGATACAGTCTGTCCTCCAGATGGAAAGATGTCGGCATCAGTTCCCCCAGAAGATAGCGCTGATCCAGCTTTTCTACAATCTGCTCCAATTTTTGAAAATAACTTCTGCGATTCAGAAAATGCCACAACAGCCAGATACCAAGAACCAGACACCAACAGAACAAAATCACCACGCAGCCATCCAGGGAATACCCAGTCAGACGTAAAAACACCGTCAGCACAGACATACAGCCGATGTGAAGAAATAACAGGAGCGCTTTATCCTTTAAATAATCCACCACACTCATACCCGATACCCCATTCCCCGTTTTGTCTCAATTAAGTCATAGACTCCAATTTCTTCCAGACGACTGCGCAGGCGCGTGACATTCACGCTCAAGCCGTTATCGTCTGTAAAAACCTTCTGATCCCACAAATATTCGATGAGATCCATACGCGAAACAATTTCCTCTTTATGCCGGAACAAAAAAAAGAGAATTTTCAATTCGTTTTTGGACAGTTCCGCCTGCCGTCCCTGATAGCGGACACATCCGCGGGCCATATCCAGCTCCACCCCTTTGTGCAGCAGTCTCGTCTCTTCTGCTGCTCCCTTTCTCGTTCGTTTCAGGACGGCCGCAATGTGAGCCAACAGTATCGGCGCATGGAACGGTTTCGTAATATAATCGTCCCCGCCGCCCAGCATCCCGTTTAATTCATCCATGGAATCCGTTCTGGCAGTCACAAAAATAACGGGAATATCCGAAATTTCCCGAAGCTTCTGACATATGGCAAATCCGGATTCCTCCGGCAGATTGACATCCAACAGAACGAGATCCGGCGCAATGCGCAGGATCTCTTCCGTTGTCTTTTGAAATTCACATAGCACCGTTACCCGATACAGGGCATTCTCCAGGAGCTGTTTTAATTCCTGACGGATTGCGGGATCGTCTTCTATAATTAGAATGTGCATCATTCTCTCACTCTGGTCATTTCAATAATTGTTCTCATTTTAAATGTGTTGGTAATGATATTGTAGTCTCTATACAAAAAATTAGCAATAGCTTTTTTCTTTCACTAAATAAATCTCCTTTTTATCTTACCACTTCCATATTCTGCGGCACTTCATAATCGATTTTGAAAGCTCCGTCCTCTATCTTCCAGGATACGCGGATATTCCCTGCCGGAGTTTTTACGACTCCGGACGCATTCGTCAGATACCCTGCCATCGGCGCGATCCTTACCTTTTTGTAGCCGGGAGCTGCAGGCCGCACGCCAAGCGTTATGCTGGGAAGTTCATAAAGAATCAGCGATCCCCATGCATGACATTCACTCCTTGCGTACGCCTCTGATTCCACACAGGTGGTGCAGTGCATCTTCACCATATTTCTCCAGGTGTCCCAATACTGGTCCGTGTAAGCGTACAGCCCCGTTTTTTCCAGCGCCCGGAACAGATAAAAACGCATAGCTACCGTACACTGTACATAGCCCGGTTCTTCGATGGTTTTTCGCAGATTCCTTTTTCCGGTCTCTATATCCACTGTATCTGTCAGAAGTGCGAACACCTGGCAGTGCTGACTGTATTCCTCAATTCCCGGACCGTCCTGCAGCATTCCATTGTCTCCCATACAATATTTCCGCACGGATTCCTGCGCCTTTTTCGCCCTCTCGCGATATAGCCGCGCCTCTTCCCCTCTTCCGAGAAAATCCGCAAGACTCCCTGCATGCTGCAGACCATAGATATAGAGCAGCGTTTCCATCGTAAGAGGTCCCTTCAGGCCCGCGGCAGGCATACCGCTTGTATCATTCCACTCCCTGGCCCAGTCAATAAAAGACCAGAACCTGGCCTCCATATTGATGCCGCCAACCTTTTCCACATATCCTTCCTCTGTCAGATGCCGCTCAAAATAATGCAGAATCTGATCAATTGCCGGCATATGCTCCGCCACCAGAGTCCGGTCGCCAAAATACATCATATGGTCGTAAATGATTAAAATATAATAAATGGAAAAACCGGGAATCACATTGGTATTGCAGTTCGGATAAGAACAGTTCAATACCCCGTCATAACGCTGGGACCGTCTCAGGTCATCCATACATTTTCTTGCAAGGCGGTCGTCCGCACTCACTGCATAAGTATATAAAATCTGTGTCCTCGCATCCATGATATACTGCAACTGCTCATAAAACGGACAATCTTCATAAGTTTCATGCATACATCTTCGCAAAGTACGTTCACTGATTTCCCAGATTGCCCTCAATGATCTGTCGGAAGTTCTGACCGAAGTTGCCACCTCCAATGGATATCCGGTCTCTTCATAATCCAGTCCGTGAAGTGTGATTTCCTCTTCTGCGGTCTCAATATGAAGCCGCAGGAAACGAAATGTCCGAAACCAGTATGGTTCGTAAGTCTCCGGTTCTTTTATGGTTCCAAATCCCGCCGCATGATAGGTATCCTCATACCCTTTAAGATGTCCGTTCTCTTTATCCATGCGGTCTGCCTTGATCGGAATATGCTCCGGCCCCACAACCCCGTCCTGCACATAGCTTTCCGAATAAAGCAATGACATCGTTGCACCCTTTCCTCTTGAAAACGCCGCCCGCATATAGCCGGTCATTTCCTCGCCCGCATCCAGTTCCACGATCGTTTCCGTATGTGCCGGGATGGTGAGTTCTTTCTCTCCTTTTAGAAAATCCGTCCATTCCCTTTCCGTATGGACGGATTTCTTTATGTCCATGACTTTCCCAAACCGCCTTTTTTTCCGATACATGTAAGGAATATTCCTGGGTTTTAGATTTCCCGGACTAACCGCCTCCGGAACCAGCTTCTTAATATAAGGTTTTGCCTGCTGCCATCCGCTGTCATCATACTGCGGCTTTTTCCAGCCGGACAGCGCCGGATTTCCTGCCGCCTTTTCATGAATGACAAGCGGGGCAAACCGCTCTTCCTCCCGATAGAAAGTGACGTTTCTGTCAATCCTGCACTTCCAGGATGCATCCGCCGATATCTCATATTCGTTCCCGATCATATCCTCGATTTTTCCGGTCACATACAGTCCCGGCACGGAAGTCCGAAACATTCCATGGTTTCCCGATATAGGATCTTCCGGATAGCGAAGCACCGATACGCCCAGAATATTCTTTCCTTTTTTTAAATAGGGAAGAATATCAATCGTATCATAAAACCACACTTGATGGTCTCCGCGGCTTGGTCCCACTTCCACTAATTGTCCGTTCATATATAATTTGTATCTGGTATCCGCAGATATTTTCATCCGGCCCTCATATGGTTCTTCCGCCAGACAGACAGTCTTTCTAAAAAGCATGATTCTTGGACAGTCTTTATCTTCCGCGCTCCAGTCCGGACTCCAAATCCAGTTTGAGTCTTTTAAATATTCCGCCATAATTCTGACATTCTCCTTATTCCCCCCAAGGCTTAAATCCTTTTACTTTTTAGTAGAATCGAGTCTTCCTATCATAGCCGCACTCTAAAACACTTCTCAATTCTCATAAAACCGCATGTCATCCCACACCCGTATTAACTCCGAACGGTCCAGACGGGCCGTTTTACTCTCCCTGTCAAAAATCCGCACCGGGGAATCATATCCCGCAAACCTGAGCCACTCCGGATTCGGATCGCCTGTTTTCGCAAAGCGTACCCACGAACCGTGTATTTCCCGAATGAGCTTCTCTATTGTCTCCTCCGGCTCATCCTGAAACACGAACTTGCTGAAATGGAAATCCATATTGGCAAAAGAAAGAGGAAGTTCAAAAGCGTGGGATGCAAGCCATCCTGTCTCCCAGCCCGATTTTGTGATATACTCATACCGATACATCCAGACATCCTTTGTATACTTCCTCTGTGCCTCCGCTACTTTAACCGACGGCATCTGAAATGCGTAATCCGTTGCAAAGGAGATAAAAGGATACGCTCCTTCCTGCTCAAAATGTTCCGTAACAGGCGGCACGGTACTCATAGAAAACTCGCTCTGTGCTTTAAACTTTGTAAACCTGTCATTCTTTGAGGGATGATAATAATCAATTACCTTCGGAATCGCCTCCGCATGACCGTTTTTCTCCATCATCTCGGCAACCATCGCCCATGAGTTGGGAAATCCGGTTTTTTCCGGGTGAACAAACATGGTACCTTCCTGGAGATTTGTGCCAATAATGAGTTTTACATCTTTCGCACTGCCGCCCCGGATCGCGTCAATGGGACGCTCGGGCAGAAGATCGTCAATGACTGGCCCCGGCAGAAACATTCCCGGATTTTTATATTGATGATGTTCTGCAATATACGCCACGCCCTTTAAAAGTTCAAAAGGCTCCATTTCCTTAAGTTTTGGGATATCTTTTTCTATCATTCCCATCCCTTCCAGATACAAGTCCATATTTTCCCTTGCCGTCTCATGGGTACAAACACAATTGGGCAGTCCGCTCTGGACGATTGCTTTCTGGAAGAACCCTTTGACGGCGGGCATAGCCATCATATTCACAACGGTGGCTCCTCCTGCCGACTCTCCGTTGATCGTCACATTCTCCGGATCGCCGCCGAAAGCCGCGATATTATCATGAATCCATTGCATCGCCATAATCTGATCGGAGATTCCGCAGTTGCTGTCAAATCCCTCACATCCCGAATATGTGGTAAAGTCATAAAATCCAAGTACGCTCATCCGGTACTGAAAAGAGACGAAGACCAACCCGTCGTCCGCAAAATGCTTTCCGTTATAGAGCGGCACGCATGCCGCTCCCGTCGTATAGCCTCCGCCATGAATATATACGAACACCGGCAGTTTTTCTCCTTCTGCCGGGCGCTGAATATTTATCGTCAGGCAGTCTTCCGACCCCTTATCCTCGCCCTCGTCGTTCTGCACCGCCTCCGGGCCATATCCCTTTGCGTCAAACACACCGTCCCAGGGTTCCATTTTCTGCGCCCGCCTAAAACGCAGCTCTCCCACGGGCGGCCTGGCGTAAGGAATTCCCAGGTATTCCACCCGTCCTTCCCTTAGATATCCTTTTACCTTGCCGCTTTTTGTATTTACGATATATTCACACCTCATATTCTCTACGCTCCGTTATGTATTATTTCTTCCGCTCTTCCAGTTCTTTCTGAATCCTGGGCAATTCCTTATCCAGCTTATAAGTCAGCATGATAACAAAAGTCACGACAATCATGCCCACCGGCAGCCAATTATAAATGAATGAAATTGCCGCTTTTGCCGATTCACTCTGGGCGCTCGCCGCTCCGTCATATCCTCCGAATGCAAGGATCCATCCCAGAACGACCTGGCCAATGCCAAGGCCCAGCTTCTGAGCCGCAGATATGGCGGCATTTCCCATGCCTACTACCTTAAAACCGTCTTTCCATTCCCCATATTCCAAAGTATCGGCAACCATACCAAAGGCCATTCCGCCGGCTGCTCCAAGTCCAATTCCTTTCAGCGCGTTGAAAAGGACCAGAAGCGCCACGTTTGTTCCCGCAAATCCGGTTCCCAGGAAACCGACTCCCATACCAATCAATCCGACCATGTATGTCATATGTTTCCCGAATTTCTTCATAAAAAACGGCGTGAAGAACATCGTGGCAAACTGCGCGATGGACAGTGCGTTATTCACCGGCGTATAGAGGGCGTAATCTCCAAGTACGTCCGCACAGTAATAGATCGCTCCTGCCGAATACATTACAATGATAAAAAAGATGACAAACATTGCAAATATCATAGACAGCCAGTATCTGTTAGTGAACAGTGATTCCAAGGCTTTTCCCGTTGTCACGTCGTCCTTCGGCTTCTCTCCATCTTCCGCCCGTGCAGCCGTTCTTTCCATTGTCCCGCTCACGCAGACCAGTGCGGAAACGACGATGATGACGCCTACTACGATCGTCGCCAGCGTCCAGCCTTTCTGCGCCTCGACCATATACGGCTCGGCCGCGCCGGAAAATTTCACTACCATTGTCATAAAGAACGTGTTCATACAGATATTTGCTATTGTCTGGAAGATCATGCTGATATTTCCAAGCATCCCATGTTCATAACTGTCCGTCGTACTTAAAGAAATCAGAGAATTATACGGAACAAACATTGCCGTATAAAATACCGCATTTACCAGATTGTAAAGGATAAATACATAGACATACTTGATAACCCCTGTCATTGTGGACGGCACGCCGAATAGCAGAACCGTAGAAATCGCCAGCGGAATACACATCCGGATCAGCCATACTCTTGCCTTTCCAAACTTTGAGCGCGTATGGTCTACAATCCGTCCCATAATCAGATCAGAAACGCCGTCAAACAATTTGGAAACAGCGATAATCATGCTGACTACTCCCGCGTCAACCAGAGATACGTCCGTCAAATATTTCATAAGGAAGGCCGACATCATGCCATTTACCCATGCCATTCCGAAATTTCCCATGCCGTAGCCGATTCGGTCGTTCCATCCAAGCTTTGTATTCGGTTTATTTGTCTTCGTCGCAAAACTGATCATTTCTTTTCTCCTTTCGTTCTCCCACCACTTTTTTAGTACGGAGTATTAATTCCTGGTCGCAGCTACTTTTCTGCCTGCCGCAACAAGATCCTCTTTGCTCCCGGTCAGTTCCTGCAGCACATATGCCTTTTTTCTCGGCCTACATTCATGCCACGGCTCCTCGAAAAATCCAAAATATACTTCCGCAAGTCCTCCGATCTGATTGTCCTCAATCCCGGCCTTTTTCAGCATGCCTTCTTCGTTGAGCAGACGGAAATTGTAAATTGTCCGTACATACGGCAGTTCTGCCGCCAGCTTTAATAATTTGCATGTGTACTGTGCACGCTTTATTTCCTCTTTCTCATCACCGCAATCCGTAAATCCGACCTCGGTAAGGATCACCTGTTTATGTCCGTCGCCATATTTGCACATTACCCTGTATGCGGCATCATTGTAATCCTTCCATAAATGATCCGGCTCAAAGATATCCAGAAACAGATCCATCCCAACCTTGCTCTGGTCAACGCTCATCTGGTAAGGATGCCATGACAGCATGTCAAAATAATCATCTGTATGATCCGACCAAAATCTTCCGGACTTGATCCGTTTATACATTTTATCAAGCGTCCATGCGATGCCGTACATCGGAGGCAGGTAATCCGGCAGATCCCCTCCCAGCCACGGGGTAGACAAAGCCGGGGAAAAGCAGGTAACTTTTGCGTTCGGATTTCCTTTCCTTACCCCTTTGGCCGAAAAATACATCATGTCAATAGCGATATCCATCTTCTCATCTGCCGTGAAGGCCTTTGCCCCCTCTTCATCCAAAAATCCGTCCGGATGCAAAAACGCATTGAGGTTCCATTCATTCCCAATCTCCCAGTTTCCTACCTGCGGAAAAAGCCTTGCCTGCGTGCACCAGGATTCCTCCAGCATCTCTAATGCCTTCCTATAAAGGCTCCCTTCCGTAAGGTCCCTCTTTGGCATCGCATGTCCCTTTCTCTGCTTGCAGCCCTTGGGGAGAAACCACTCATGACTCATTCCGGTTACTTCCAGATCAAGTTCGGCCGCTCTGTCAAGAAGTCTTTTATGAGCCGCTACCGCCTCCTCATTTGGGGTTACCGGATCTGTCAAAGTATCGGTCAGATGCATCCAGGATCTGTATGCCGTACAACCCACGGCCTTCACAAGATCCAGGTATTCTGCCGCCATGACACCGGTATCGGCTTCCCTTTGAATCAATGGCTCCCCCATACCATAGAACCTTTCTGATAACATCTTTTCAGTCCTCCTACCATCGTATTTTCCTCTGTAATCTCACAAAAAAAGAAGAGCTCTCTTTGTGTTTACAGACTAACACTTGAAAGCTCTTCTTTATATCTTTTTCTTGCACTATTTGTTCTTATTTTGTCTAAACTTTTTTCTCTTATCAAAATATATCATTATGGGCGTGTCAGCACGCTGCCTGTCCCCTCATAAAACTCCGTCGGTTTATGTAATTCCCGGTACAATTTCGGAGACATCTGCATTTTCTGTTTGAATACTTTTCCAAAATAACTTTGAGAAGGAAAATTTACATATTCCGCAATCCCCGACAGCGTTTCCTCCGAATAAATTAACAGATTGGCGGCCTTTTCCACTCTGACATCATTAATAAAATCCTGAAGACTGGTCCCCGTCTCCTTCCGGAACAGGCGTGACAGGTAACTGCCGCTGATTCCCAGCGTATCCGCGATATCGTCCAGATAAATCTTCTCCCTGTAATGTCCGTATACATAATCTTTACACTGTTCCGTGTAGCTGGAAGTATGCCGCTTTTCCTTCCTCTCGTGCACCCGCTTTGTCAGCTCTTCAATGGCATGGTTCCGGTAAATCAATATCTGCGTTATATCTTTACACGCCGTGCTTTTATTAATATAAAATCCGCTGAGCCGATATGCGGCCGCCGGCATCACGCCCCCTTCAATGGCAGCTCTCGCACACAATGTTACGGCCACAATGGACAGATTTCTCCAATGGTCGATTTCACTTTCTCCCAATCTGCCAATATTTACATCCATGGCTTTTGACAGGCGGACAGCCTCTTTTACATTCCCTTCCTTCACCTCATCCAGTATCCGCCGTTCTTCCTGGTAGGTATGACGGTATAAATCCTCGTCCTCAGACTTCATATCAAACCAGATCTGCTCCTGCCGTTCCCTTACTCTGGATACGGCATGATAATTCGCGTCTACAAGCTGCTGATCTGTGTATTCCTGACCTGTAATTAGTTTCGTAAATATTCCCGCTATCTGCAAAACCTCCATCAGCGTGCGGTAATTCAAGTCTTTCTCCCACTTCTCATCAATACCGTAAAAATGGTAAAACCTGTGTCGCTCTGTCCTGCTCATGACCCGTGTACTAAGAGGCCCCATCATATAATAACTACTTTTCCATTTCACGCAGATAGAAAACATATGGAAGTCGTCACTTATAAGAACCGGTTCTTTTTGTTCGTCTGCATGGACAGTCAGGGAAAGACGAAACGATTCATTCCGATACAGAGGATTATATTCCGGGCTTTCTTCATAAGAAATCAGATTTTCTTCCTGCAGACAGAATACGCCGGTATGAAAAACACCCGCCAGATGAGTTAGTATGTATTCCTGATTTCCCACAGTTCTCACCTTCTTTTCTATGTCATATGTTTTCGGAAAGCCAATTTCTTTCAGTTCCCGTACTTTTTCAACCACGAAATTCTTTTATTATCCCCGGTTGTTTTCATCCCGGACACGCAGTTGATGTAAAATATTCCTCAGAGATTTTCTCCGGAATCCCGTATCTTCAAAATTTGCTTTCTCAATTATATGAAAAGAAATAGATTCTGTCAACGATCATACTGGATTCTCTTGCACTCCCGGCATCTCTTGGTTACTGTTCACATCCTGCGGGGACGCACAGTAACATCTCTTATTTCACCTCCCCAAAAATGAATTTACTGTTAATTCTTCGTGCAAAATATTGTATTTTTCGTGCAGATAGCATATACTGTAATCACCAGCAGGAAAGGGGATGGTTATATGGCTGGCTCTACTACAAATATCAGCATCCGCATGGATTCAGACCTGAAAGCACAAGCTGACAGGCTGTTCGGTGAACTCGGCATGAACCTGACAACGGCATTCAATATTTTTGTCCGCCAATCTCTCCGTGAAGGGCGGATTCCCTTTGATATTTCGCTCAATCAGCCCAATAGTGAAACAGTTGCCGCCATGCTGGAGGCGGAAAGGATTGCGAAAGATCCGGCAGTAAAAGGGTATACCGATTTGGATGAACTGTTCGCAGACTTGAAAGCATGAGAAACGCAAAATACACTGTCAAACTTACAACACAATTCAAGAAAGATTATAAGCTGGCGATGAAGCGTGGACTGGACATTCGTCTGTTGGAGAGTGTAATCGCTGACCTTGCCCTGGGAATCCCCCTCCCAGAGAAAAACAGGGACCACGCCCTGTCCGGGAACTGGGCCGGACACCGTGAGTGCCATGTGCTGCCCGACTGGCTGCTGATCTACCGCATTGACGATGATGTTTTGGTGTTGACCTTAGCCCGGACCGGATCACACAATGATCTGTTTGGAAAATGATCTGACATCTATAAAAGCGGATACGGATTTCCCTGCTCCTCCAACTCCGTCCTTTTGTAAACCTGAAATCCCATATGCTCATAAAAACTTTTTGCAAGAGGATTCTGCTCATTGACTGCCAGCTTATTTCCCAAATACTCCTCGATCCCGCATTGAAGCAGCATCTTCCCCAGCCCTTTTCCTCTTTCGGCAGGCAGGAGGAATAACATTTCAAGCCGCTGCCCCTCTACTCCCATAAATGCAGCCGGAAAGCCGTTGCCGTTCTCTGCGACAACCAAATGTTCGGCCTCCTTTAGTGCCTGCGGTACGTATTTTTTGATATCAGATATCTCGTTTTCCGATAAAAATAAATGTGTAGTCCTTACAGAATTTTCCCACACTGCCAATAACTGCTCTATCAGCAAAACCGTTCTTTCCTTCACTTCAAATATTTTCATATCCATCTTCCGATCTAATATTTTTTCGCGTTCTCCTTCTGATATATTTTTATCCAAACATTTACTTAAATCAGCTTGAACCCTTTCAAGCAAACCATATCGGCCCATCAAGCTCTTATCATGGCTATCTATGGTTTTATCTATACTTTTTGTTCTGATCCCGAATACCCCATATACCTATCTTCTTTGATCTCCATTTAGAAATACAGCCTTTTTCTGTCATTCAGTATACCGTAAAAAGACTGCCGCCACAATTCGAACATACTCAAAAATTGTCGAAATCCGCCTGTGTAGCCAATTCCACATAAGCATCCGGGATAGACCCGTTCTCATAGAAATTCTCCGGCTCTCCATTGACATAGATCCTTCCGGTCGGTATACATAAAAAAGCGGCGCTCCTGTTCTCCCCGTGCAGGGATAGAGAAACGCCGCGCCTGCGTTGTATTCAGTTTTCATTTATTCGAGCTCAATGCTGTATGCCGGTGTTAGGCTGGCAGAATTCCGGGCGGCATATCAAGGCTCTTTCCCTCAAAAGTAGTACCCGAAATGTTTTGTATTTATTCCTTATCCCTTATTTTTACATAGATAATGGCCTGTTTTTGTACTCATTTTACCTCTGAATGCTATTCTTTGCAAATACTTGTACTGCATGATTCTCTATACCCATAAATCATATTGTTATAATCTTTCTTTTATCAAACAACGCAGCTTTCCTGCATTATATAAAGTCAAATACTCCGTAGCAAGCTGACGGCGCATTTTATCATCCCGCTTTGTCAGTATGATCTTCACAGGCAGACACACTCTCTGCTATCCCTTACAAAAACATTAATCTTCTCCACCCGTTTCCATCATATAGGATGATCTGTATCGTATCCATACATTGTTCATACTCTTCCGTTAAAATGGTGGCTGTTACATTCCCGGCTTCGTTCTTCATCAAATCATATACTTTTTCCTCTCCCGTTTTCAGCCAGCCATAGACCACATCGGAATCCACTCTCCAGGTAATCCTCGTCAGTTTCTTTCCTTTCTCCACAACCAGGTCCTCTGCATTTAATTCAACATCCTGAATCGGATTCTCTTCTTCCCGCAGGGCGCTTTCCAATGTAGGATTTAAGTTCATCGCCTTCATACGCTCATAGTCAAAGTAATCATTACTAATTGTATATTCCGCAGCCTCAAATACAACGCACTCCGGTTGAAAAATATTAAAATAGTACGGAAAGTCTATCACATTCTGATAATCATGCACATAAATATATTCCCCAAATCCATTCATGAAATACTTATATCCATATCCATTCATATAACTTCCCTGAAATACCAATGCACGAGGGGTTCCTTCCTTTATACGTTCCGGATTTGTATAGTAATGAAATGTAGGAAAAGCTTCATTCACTGAAAGTTCCTCCCTGTATTCCTCCGTGAGATCCTCATAGGCTGCCTTAACAGAAATAGCCGGAACCATCTCGTCAATCGGGAATTCCGAAACAGGAAGCGTCGTCTGCCGTACCGCATCAAATATAAGATCCTTCTCTCCGTTTACATGAATCTGCGGAAGTTCTTCCTGTAAAGTCTCCAGAACCTGATTCGTTCCATAAAGAGCCCCCAGATCATTCCAGTGATTCGCGTCATATTTTTTATTAAATACCGCTTCCCCTTCCTTCGTCTTCTGCCGCAGCACTTCCGTGTTATCCACATAATGCACTCCCCGCCGGTCCAGCGCGTCCAGAAATAAGTCTACCCATTCCCGGTTATAATCCATCCCCGCCGGAATATATTCCGTCAGCACGGCAGGTTTCGCCGGATTAAACACAAACAAAAAGGGGATGTCTCTCTCCTCACAATATTCCTGCATCTTCAGAACCATATCCGCAAACACTTCATGGTACTCACTATAACATGGGTACACATTCAATCCGGCTCCAAATACATACCTTTCCTTTCCATAGACGTAAGAAGGATGTACCATTTTCCCAAAAATCCGGTCGTTTAACACCGTATAGGACAGAATCATCTTATCCCGAAACCCAATCCGGTCCTCCACATATTTTTCTATATTCCCCGTCAGATCCCCGGAAGCCATCGCTTCTTCCGAAAATGGGTTCTCAGCCAGTTTCCGGTTGTCAATCTCCGACGCCGCGTCTTTTCGAAAGTCAAATGTCAACACCGGCAATAAGATCACGATAAAAAAACTTATAATTGTCAAGACTCTCAGTATTTTCATAGCTATCCTGCATCTCCTTAATATTGGAAATAAATAAACGGACTGTAAGTAGAATTAATCATAAACAGGACTGCAATTATAAAAAGAGACAGCAATCCAACCTCCTGTATCAAAAATCCTGCCTTTTTCCCGGAAAATCTCTCATACCATCTCTGTATTCCCGCGTTTCCCGGCAAGACCGCCCCCGCTGCTCCAATAACCGCCAGCGTAATGATCTGCGCGTCAAAATAGTATCTCCAGGAAAAATAAATATGCTGCTGACGAAACGCTCCAAACATCAATTTCAGCCATTCCAACGATCCGGAAAACGATGGGAAACGGAAAAACTGCCAGCAGAAAAATGTAACCAGCATCGTGACAAACCACTTGCATACCGCCGGTTGTTTCTGATAAAATTTTTTCTCTTTCAGGAGACGCTCCAATATTACCATCGCACCGTTGATTCCGCCCCAGAGAAGATAATTCCATCCGGCGCCATGCCATATCCCCGTTACAGCAAACACCACGGCTACATTACAGATGGTCCGGCGTTCTCCCCTCCGGCTTCCTCCAAGGGGAAAATAAATATATTCGCGGAACCATCGGCCCAGAGAAATATGCCAGCGTCTCCAGAATTCTGTAATGGATGTGGAGCGATACGGGAATCGAAAATTCTCCTGAAACTCGAATCCCAATAACCTTGCAAGTCCAATCGCAATGTCCGAATAACCCGAAAAGTCATAATAAATCTGCAGCATATACAAAAACGCGATTCCCCAGCCTGTCATCACATCTGTTCCACTGACGGACACCCTGCTGATACAAAGTCCAAACTGATCCGCTAAAATCAATTTTTTGGCGAACCCGATCATCACCCGGTTTAAACCGGATACAACACCTTCACTCGTAACCACCCGTTTCTCAAGCATCGGGGCAAAATCTTTCCATAATACAATCGGTCCTGAAATCACTTTAGGGAAGAAAGAGAGGTAAAGCATACAGTCGATAAAACTCCCCCCCCTGGTATCTCCACGGTAAATATCTACTAAATAGGATATGGCAGAAAACGTAATAAAAGAAATACCCACAGGCGCCAGAATGGATTCTTTCACCAGGGTATCTCTTAATAAGTAATTCCAAATCGTCGTTAGTAACGACGCATATTTAAAGTGAATCAGACAAAACAGGATGAGTGAAACTGCAAAAAATAAAAGAAACGCAGATACGCGAATCTTTTTATAAACACGATTTTCCTCTTCTTTTTTCTGTTCAAATACGGTCACATAAAATCTGCTGTTATAATGAATACAGCATCCTGCTATCCAGACTCCCAGCATATAAATCAGGAGTTTTATCACATCGTCAAAGCAGGCTCACATGTAAAACAACAGGCTCATTGCGATTAAACTCAAATCCTTGATCCGGAATTTAGCTAAAAAAGGATAGAAGATCTTTCTTCGTTCCATTATATCGATACCGAAAAATATAAGTACCGTAATCGGAAAAAAGACAAATAGAAATATGGGGGTGGTGAAATTCATAACTGTTCTCCATTCTACTATTATCTTTAACTGATTTCTTCTGTCATTATTGTAAAATTATAAAAAGTCCCCTATCTTTTTGTATATCCAAATTCAAGAATATCCGCTATTCTGGCACTTGCCAATCCATCGCCGTAGGGATTGGACGCATGAGCCATAGCATTGTATGCATTACCGTCATCAAGCAGTTCTGTAAATGCAGAATAAATCGTCTTTTCATCCGTCCCCACAAGTTTTAAGGTTCCCGCTTCGATTCCTTCCGGTCTCTCTGTTGTATCCCGCATAACCAGAACCGGCTTTCCCAGAGACGGAGCTTCCTCCTGAATTCCACCGGAATCCGTGAGAATCAAATGACTTGCTTTCATAAAATTATGAAAATCCAGCACTTCCAATGGCTCTATCAGATGAATCCGCTTCTCATCCTCAAAGACAGATCGTGCCATTTCCCGAACAACCGGGTTAAGATGAATCGGATAAATCGCTTTCACATCCTTATGTTCCTCCAACACCTGCTTAATCGCCCGGAACATATGCCGCATCGGTTCCCCCAGATTTTCCCGCCTGTGCGCGGTAATCAGAATCAACCTGGAGTCTGCCGCCCAAACAAGTTCCGGATGCGTATAATCTTCCCGTACCGTTGTCTTCAAGGCATCTATGGCCGTATTCCCTGTCACAAAAATCGTATCTTCTTTCTTCCCTTCCCGGAGAAGGTTTTCACGGCTGATTCGTGTCGGAGCAAAATTATACAAAGAAATAGTCCCTACCGCTTCCCGATTGAACTCTTCCGGATAGGGACTATAAATATTATAAGTTCTAAGTCCGGCTTCCACATGACCGACCGGAATTTGAAGATAGAACGCTGCAAGCGCCGTCGCAAATGTGGTACTTGTATCTCCATGAACAAGAACCACATCCGGCTGTACTTTCTCCAATACTGGTTTTATATTCATCAGAACCGATGTAGTAATATCAAACAACGTCTGCTTGTCCTTCATAATAGAAAGATCATAATCCGGAATCACATCAAACGCTCTCAACACCTGGTCTAACATCATTCTATGCTGCCCGGTGACACAGACTATGGTTTGGATTCCCGGTCTGGATTGTAATTCTTTTACAAGCGGACACATTTTTATTGCTTCCGGTCTTGTGCCAAAAACCAACATCACCCTTTTTCTCTTATTCTGTCGCATCTTTCCCTCTATTCCTTTCGCTTTTTATTAACTGAAAAACAACAAAAATGGTTTTCTTCTTCCAATCTTTTTCCCCTGTTTAAATATTTAATCGGTTTCTACCGCGTACAACACCGTTTCTGTCCATGTTCTTGCATAATGCCTGACATAAAGTTTATAAAACGGATAATTTCTCCGGAAGAATTCAATCAGGCCAAGCATCTGCTCGTTTGTATGATACATGCAAACCGCCACTGTGGGATGATGATTCATTATTGTTTCTTTTGCTCCCTCTAATGCCTCAAGTTCCGCGCCTTCTATGTCCATTTTAATAAAACTGACCGCTCCCAGTCCGGAAGCGATTTCATCAATTGGCGCCGCCTGAACACGCACGCCGCCCCTCTCATCTATTTTGCTTGCATAATCCACTCCCCCGTCAAATGATAATTCTGTATTCTCCTTCCATGCAGCTTTTTTTACAATACGATATAAAAATCCGGAGTGCCTTGCCGCAATCGCAGACAATGTCTTTTCTAATTTTATCATGTTATATTCATCCGGCTCCCAGCAGCATAACTGCAGCGACGCTCCTTTTTCGTCCCAGTTTGTCCACTTCTTCTCCAACAATAATGCTGTGTCTCCAGTAAATGCACCGCAGTCTATCAGAATTTCATTTTTCTTAAACCGTACGATTTGGGGATCGAAATATTTCTCTTCCATCGGACTTGTATACGATAAATATTTTCGTTTCAGCGAGCACCTGTATTTTATTGCATTCAGATACACACGCTTACTTTTTTCATCCGCAAAACTTTTTACGTTCTTCTTTATGCGAACTCGATTTTCTGTATAAAAATTACGTGTTTCCCGAAGCCTAGCCTGATTCGTATGCCTTTCCAGAAAGTCAATACACACATTAAATATTTCCGTATCTATCAGCCATGTGATAAACCGTATCACAAATTCCAGGTGTCTGCTTCGCTGGAGCTTTCTCCAAACTGTAATCATTTTTTCTCTCATAAAAATCTCCATTCCGCTGCCAGGCCGACGGCACAAATAGTAATGAAACCTTTATAATTTCACACTAAGTTCTCCTATCCCTCTGCCCAGTGCTTTCAAATTTTTGTAACT
This sequence comes from Lachnospiraceae bacterium, assembly GCA_910574195.1. GTDB lineage: Bacteria > Bacillota > Clostridia > Lachnospirales > Lachnospiraceae > Schaedlerella. The sequence continues at coordinate 90,996 of CAJTBF010000004.1, forward strand.
ATATAGCCCAGGGCTAAACAGTTACGGAATCCGGCCTGTTGAAGTTTGCCTTACGGCAAAGAGGATGTAAGTGAAGTAAATCGCATCCTCCCTGTCATCCGTCAGATTATATCCACCATAAAACTCATCACAAACAGCCCCGCTAATACAAGCAGAACCCAACTATGTAAAATGATAATAATGGGATCTCCTGTATCTGACTTGCTCACCTCATACATATATTCCAACGCCATAATAATCCCGATCGTAGAGGCTATATAAGGAAAATATCCATTCATCCGTCCGCCTCCGATTTCGATTGTCCATAGCACGAAAAAAATCACTCCGGAAATAAGTGTCAGCATGGCACACATGGAAAGATATGTTTCTGAATAAAGTTTGAACACATCCCGGTACGATGTGTTCAAAAGGAATTCTTTTTTTCTTTTTTCTATGGAAATATAAAGTGAAATCATCAGTACCGTAAGAAAAAGCCAGATAGACACCTTCGTACCGGACAGGATGGATCCGTAAAAAAGGCGAAGCAGATATCCAGACGACACAATCAGAATATCTAATAAAGGCCTGTCCTTGAAACGAAAAACACTGTATCCGATATTACTCAGAATATAAATACCGAGTACAAAATAAAGCTGTATAGCGCTCCCGTCTTTCCCTCTCGAGATAAGCTCATTTAACACCCCCCCCCTACTGCAAGGACAATGCCTCCTGCAATACAGGCCTGCTTTTTCGTAATTGCACCGGAAGCAATCGGCCGTCGCTTTTTGATGGGATGCAGTTTATCTTTATCTGCATCGTATATATCATTTATAATGTACACAAACGATGCCGCGAATCCGAAAGATATCCCTCCCAGCAATAGCCATTTCAGATCCGAAACCGTCCGGATCTCCTGGCCGAAAAAAGCCGGAAGAAAAATGATCAGATTCTTAATCCAATGTTTCAATCTGCATAAACGTATATATTCCTTTATGATTTTCGTCCCCTTCTTTCTGTACCTTTAAAAATAAGCCTGCTCAGCAGGTAGGAAATAATCACACATAATCCGGTAGACGCCCCCCATGCGGTTTCCCTCTTCCATTCCAGCCATTCCACTCCGGCATAAAGTAAACCGTTTCCGATGATCCCCAATACAACTTTAAGCAGGATAAAAAAAGATAAACTGGTTTTCACGTTTGCCTGTGAAAGAAATACACATCTTCGATTCAAATAAAAGGCTAAAAATACCGATACCGTATAAGAAAAAACAGAGGCGGCCATATAATTCCATAAAACAACCGCATACAGCACATAGTACAGTAAGAAATTGAACACAGTCGTACCGGCATTAAAGAATAAAAATAAGAGCAGTTCTTTATACTTCTGAAATATACGCATCACAATTTTCATAGGTTCGGCCACAATCTGCGTAGATTCACATAGGAATACAGAATCAAAAATGCAGACTGAAGATGTACCACATCCAGCCAATACATTGTACGAATCGCTGTTTTTACAATTTTTCGTTCCTGCGGAAGTTTTTTGAATCTTAAATATGCGCACGTTTTATAATGAGGGAATAATTCTCTCAGCTTTTGTTTCATAAACCTGTGTTCTTTTCTCATGGCTGAAATCCCGACACCCGCACCGCTCTTCAACAGATGCCAGCAAAAGATTTTATACACCCAATATAAATATTCTTCTTTTCGATCAGGAAGTATCTTCTCATAGTTTTCCGCCAGATACCTTAATTCCAGTTCCGCCACCCCGCTGACAAAGCCGTTCATATAAGTATTACTTACCGAGGAAGGATTCCACACATAATTGTATCCGTCTGCTTCCGGGACATAGACAATTTCAGGCTCATTTCCCACAATACAGGCGCGTAACAACACGTCCTCCATAACCTTTCCGGATGGAATCTCCAGATGACATTCTTCCCAGAACACTTTCCTGAATAACTTTCCCCAATTCGATACCCCTTCATAAAGCGCGTTCTTTGCATCCCTGAACGTTCTTATATATCTCAAATTCCCGCAAAAATCAACACTTTTGAAACCGGAAAATACAATATCCGGCAAGGGATATTTTTTTCCTGGAAGAACCGACATCAATTTTTCTACATAGTCATAATCCAGATAATCGTCCGCATCCAAAAACATAAAATAGTCTGTGGTAACATATTTTACGGCATAATTTTTTCCTCCGCCGGGACCACGATTGGTTTTAGAATTGAAAAACCGGATTCCTGGTTCCTTTTCCATGATCTCTTCTACTATTTTCTTCGTTCCATCTGTTGAAGCATCATTATATACAATAATTTCCTGTATCCCCCTTGTCTGTAACAGGACACTCTCGATACATCTTTTAATATATGCCTCCCCGTTATATACCGATATCACAACGGAAACGGATACCGCATCATTTTTATTCATTTCTTCTCTCCGTTTTCTGCCTTTTTCACATCTGCATCCTGACAGGCCTTTTCCCTCTGTCAAATGTGAAATCTTCCTGATTACACTTCTGCCTGTTATGATTTACGTCCCGGGATCCACTTACAGCAACTGATTTCTTCTATCCCCGCCGCTGTAAGTATGATCTGAAATGTCATCAATGGGATAAACCGATATCTTGTCTGTATACTGGCCGCCACTAAAAACAAGATGTAACCAAGCCAGCCAAGTGAAGAAAACAACGTCAATGCATCCCTTCTCCGAAGCGAAAAAGGCAGAATGCATAAGGAAGCGATATTTAATACAGAAAAAAGCACGCCAAGACATTCTTTATATCTCAGGAATAAATCAATCCACATATTGCTTCCATCTGTTCTGATCCAATCACAGGGATACGTGTCTGAATAAAAGAGAATCTGAAACTTCCGAAGCCAAATAGCCGGAAGCTCCTTCACATGCTCCGTCACCATTTCTTTTGCTGCTCCTTCTAACGACTGGATGGACTCTGCCAGTGTCTCCTGCTTTTCCAGTGCCTCATTGATCAACTCAGAAGCGACCTGGTCGTCCCAGATTCCCTCTTCATTCACCGAATATCCCCATAGAATATAAAAGGGAGTCGCCTGCTGCACGTCCGTCTGAATCACATCTGAAATCAAACGCTCATTCACATGTGACAGGAACGAATTGGAAACAAAAAAGACACCGCCGTACACGAACAATAACCATGCCGTCTTTTTTATATGCATTTCATGATTCGCAAGTAAAAGAATCAGACTACAGATCATCACAAGCAGTAATAAAACAGATAAGGGCTTAAATAAATTAACCAGTGCCGCTGCAAACGCCAGCAAAATAACAGGGACATACTTTCCCCACCCCTCGCTCTTTATTGTGACGCACTTCCCCCATAGCAGAAGGATAACCGATAAAATCATTACTGTTATATGGTCCGGTGTTGCGATAGAAGACCACAGAATTGCATGCGGAAAAAAACTGACAAACAGTAATGTAATCTTGAGACATTTTTTTGATACTGTTTCCCGCAGCAAAAAGAAAAAGCAGCTATATGTCACAATAAGCAGAAAAAGATTCAGATAAAAAAGAACGTCCGCGTTTATGGGAAAGATGTGAAAAAGGGTCCGTGCAATCAACATGTAGGACCCCCAGGCCGGATACAGAGAATAATATCTCTGAAAATGATCCAGCTCTTTTGTTCGTATAACATACTCTGTATATGGTCCGTTTTCCTGCAAAAATTTACAAAACTCCGTGGGCATTGCAAAATCGGAAAACGGAGCCACATTTAAAAAATAATAACAGACTGCCCGGAAAAGAATTCCCAGGATTAAGATACCGACGATGATGATATAATCTGTTCTGGATATATCCTCCTTCGTCCGGTCTTTTCTGAAATAATAGACAGCCAAAATACAACACAGTATGACGAAAACAATGCTCAAAAACAAAGACGTACTTATTCTGAGATTTTTCATTTCACAAAGGGCGCCATAATACGCAATGATTGTAAAAACAACTATATAAAACCCATTTATCGTTTTTTTCGTCATTTCCTGCTCTCCTGATCTGTTCCCTTTTTTCGGATGGAATATTTTCAAAGAAAATGATCTACAAAGTTTCTCCTTTATAAAGACCAAGAGCACTGAAAGATGTGGTCACATTTCCAAGTACAACACTTCCGGCCCCTATCACGCTCTTTGCTCCTATCCTTATTCCCTGGATAACTGTTGCATTCGCGCCAACAAATGTATGATCTCCTACCACGACATTCCCACAAAGTACCGCTCCCACCGCAATATGACTGAATTCTCCAACGACACACTCATGTTCGACAATACTTCCTGAATTGAGAATCGACATCTTTCCGATAGAAGCACCTGCATTCACGACCACATTTTTCCCAATAAAAATTCCATCCGCCAACGTTGCAAACGCAGAAACGTTGGCGGATGGATCTACAATATTTGGAAACGTAAAACCTATATTCCTGGCATTATGATACAATTTATATCTTAAAGACGTATCTTTTATACTCCCTACCGTAATAAAAGCTTCCTGAACTCCTTCCTGAAATAATTTTGGAAGAACCGTATCATCCCCTATTACGGGACATCCCATAATAGACGTTCCTCTTAGAATATCAGGATCCGTAATGTATATTTTATTATATTGTTTTCTTCGCAGTACAGCGTCCAGCACAGACTTGCAATGTCCGCCGGCGCCAAGCAGCACCAGTCTTTTCTCTGCTTTTTTCATGAGATTACCCTCTAATGAGTTTTAGATATTCCTCCCAATTTCCCATATCTGTCCATGATCCTTCAGAAATCGGAAATACGCCTACCCGTACTTTATCTCTAAGCAGACGTTTTATTAAATCGGTGATATGAAGAAATTCGTTGTTCCGGATATATCCAAAAATTTCCGGTTCCAAAACATAAAGGCCTGAATTGATCTGATAAACCATTTCCGGTTTTTCTTTGATGTCAGCAAGTACCCCCTCTTCTTGTGTTTCAAGCGTTCCATATGGAATAGAATAATTCTTTAAAACAGAAACGACCGTAATCATATTTCTATTTTTCTTATGATATTTCATAAGATCCGATAAATTTATATCCACAAGAATATCACAATTTGAAACAAAAAAAGTACTATTTAACCGTTCCTTTAAAAGAAAAAGAGAACCCGCTGTTCCAAGAGGCTCTTCTTCACATATAAATTGTATCCCATATTCCGTATTGCCAAGTCCTTCAAAGTAATTTTGAATCGTATCTGCTTTATAATTTACAGAAATATAAAACTCTTTACATCCCACTTCAACAAATTCATCCATAATCTCTTCGATAATTGTCTTTTCTTTCAGCGGAATCAATGGTTTGGGAAGAATGTTTGTAATTGGCCGTAATCTGCTGCCTCTCCCTCCCGCCATAATAACAACAGGGCATTGTACTTTTTGACTGTTTTTTTGATATGCATTGGAAAATACTTCTTCCCATTCTATGGTATCCGTCAACATCCCTTTGTCATCAACCACAGGCATACATTCCAGACGTTTGCGCTGCATTAATATTTTAATCTCATCCATGCTCATTTCATTGGAAGCATACAGGATATCAGACCGCATGTATCCGGCAACACAGTCCGATAAATCTCGTTTATTCAATATTGCTCTCTGTATATCTCCGATTGTGATTAAACCGAGAAACTTATCTTCATTACAGACAATCAGTAATTTGCGCCCCGCCTTGTCCATAATTCTCAGCACATCAATCAGAGTTGTTTCTTTTGTAATTACAATTTTTTTATTTATCACGTTTTGCTCCCCTCTGACAAATGTCTTTATCTCACAAATATGTCCAAAGTATGATTCCTCCAGTATCTCTCTTTGCATATTAGAAGAACCTACCTAACACTTTTTTTACTGTCCCGGATACATATTGAATATCCTCTTCTGCCAGATTTGTACTTGCAGGTATATTTAAAATACATCCGCTATAATAAGGCGCTTTCTCCATTTTATAGGTCAGGGAATCCTCATAAGGTTTTTGTTCATGGATCAGTCCCCAGATCGCTCTTGTTTGTACTTTTTCCTTCTGTAAACGCATGATAATTTCACGCATAGACAGGTTCACTCTGATTTTGTCAATCTCCAAAGAGTAAAACCATTTATTCGAGTTTGTATCTTCTCTAAAAGATTTTAATTGTACATACGGAGCATCTGCAAATAATGTCTGATATAAATCATAGTTCTTTTGTTTCCGCCTGATAAACTCATCCAACATCTCCATCTGAGCCACTCCAACCGCTGCCTGCAGATTTGTCATTCTATAATTATATCCGATCTCTTTATGGATGTAATAATGCGGATCATCTTTCGCCTGTGTGGAAAGATATCGTAAGTGATCTACCGATGTACAGTATCTTGCTGTTACGGCTCCGCCGCCGCCCGTTGTAATAATTTTATTTCCATTAAAGGAAAACGCACCGTAGTCTCCTATGGTTCCCGCATATTTCCCCGCGTATTTCCCTGCTGTATACTTTGTCCCCAATGCCTCCGTAGCGTCCTCAATTACTTTTAAATGATAGCGCCTGGCCGTATCCATAATCCTTTCCATGTCAGCCATATTCCCAAACACATGAACAACCACCACTGCTTTTACCAGTTTCCCCTTATATGTAAGCATCCCTTCATGAAAGTCACATTCCTTCTCACAAAACTCCTGCAGTTTTATCGGATCCATACACAAACTTTCATCGCAATCCATAAAGACCGGATTGGCAAACTGATACCGGACCGGATTTACCGCTGCTATAAACGTAAGTGTCGGTACGATCACCACATCATCCGGCCCCACACCGCATTCAATAAGTGACAGATGCAATGCGGATGTACCACTTTGACATGCAGCCACGTTTTCTACATGGAGAAACTCTGCCAGCATCTTTTCCAGTTTCGTAATATATGCCCCTCCCGTAGAGACCCAGCCCTGTTTTACTGCATCTTCCACATATTTTCTCTCGTTTCCTTCAAAGTTGGGAACGGACAACGGTATAAAATCCATCATTTGATCCTTCCTCTCTCTTTTAAATATCCCGCATTATTTCTTCCTTACATTTTACTGTCCAGCACTCTTCCTTTTTCTATATGCTTAAAATTTGGAAGGTACAAACTCATAATTTCTACAATCTCTTTTTTTGATATTGTGGGTTTCTCAAAAGCTGCTTCCAGACAATTCACCAGCGAATTGACCCGGTTCTTATCCGGTATAACTGTATCTGTAACAACTCCCAGAGAATGAAATCTTTCCATATCTATTCTTTCATTCCCGGTATAAAATTCTTCATATAGTTTTTCTCCGGAAGTATCGGATACCGCATAATATACCGGGTACTTCTTACTTCCTCTTTTCAATTCCTCCGCTTTCTTTCTCGCCTCTTCCTCAGACGTACATTCCACTACCTCATATCCATGCTCCTGAAGCAATGCAGTAGCAATTGCATCAAATGACATCATTTGAACTTTGTCCAGCTTTGGGAAGAAAATCTCCCTGTTCTTTCCCAACATACAGGCAAGCAGACAAATCTGTCCGCTCTCTTCCAGGGATACAAAGTAACGCTTTATATCCGATGGAGCGGACAAGGGCTGGTATTTTGATAAACGCGCAAGAAATCCGGCAGGTAAAGAGCCGTTTGAAAACGCAACGTTTGCAAATCTGGCAGTCTTTACCGGGAAGCGATCTGAGTAACTAAAAATAACATCCTCCATAATCCGTTTACTTGCTCCCATAATATTGACGGGATTCGCCGCCTTATCCGTAGACACACAAAAATATTCTTCCGGCGGAAATTCGGCAAGCAAATTTAAAAGTTTTTTCGCCTGAAGAACATTATTCTGCAGCAAAGCTTCTATGGAATAAATATCTTTTTCACTTCGGACATGTTTATGCGCCGAAAAATTTGCGACAATCTGAAACCCTTTGCGGGATCGGAACATTTTTTCAAAGGTTTTCGATGAGAAACTCATCGGATATAAGATAAATTCTTCCGGTATCCGTGTATTCGCGGCACTTCGTAAATCGCGCGCCAGCTCGGCAAGTTCGTTTTCATTCGTATCCACCACGACAAGTGTGGCCGGATGGAACTGTAATATCGCTTTAATGAAAGAGGAACCAATACTCCCTGCCCCTCCTATCACCAGTACAGATCGCTGATCTATTTTCTCTCTCAATTTCTTTTTATTACCTTCTAAATCATCCTGAAACATACTTGATTTTCTGCCTGTCACAAATTCTGATACAAAACTACCCAGTTCAAACATTTTATTCTATTCCTCTTTTCCTGTTCATTACAAATCAATATTTTGCTATTCTCCCGGCAGTTCTTTCGAACATCAATTTTGCTTTCCTTCCAATATGCAGTCTTTCAAACAACCAGTTCCGAAGATACTCTATCGTTCCACAGATCATATATAGAACCACCGCTGTTATAATAATGGTTATGATACTTACAACTGCATTCAATTCTGCGATCCACCCAAAAGCATTGACAAATACATGATTTCGTATCACAATCTGCGAGTGTATCAAAAATACACCAAATGATACACCACTTAACATTTTTATGATATTTTGTATCCTTTGATTTTTTATTTCTATTTTGGAAAAAGCAGCCATCAGCATAATCGCATTCAGCAGTATCGTGGGAGACGTATATTTTACAAACATATTACTAAATGGAATTAGCGATTCTATTTTTATACTTTCTATTACAAACCTTATCAGCCATGAAAAAGTAACACCTGATAAATAAATCACAATTGCTTTCTTAGTTCCTGTATTCGAAAACAGGCCGCATTTTTTCATCAATCCGCCTACCATATAAAGCAGTAATATCCATATAAATGAATAACCGTCCAGCATATTCATCGGATCTTTGCCTGTAAAGGTCGTCCATGCCGAACAAAATAAAAAGATGACCAGAAAACAGTTTTTCGCTGTTTTTGGATTCATCCCATTCACCGCCGCATTCATATAAGGCATAAACAAAAAAGTTCCAAAATAGGAAGTAAAATATTTCCACTCACAAAAAGTAGTGGGAAACATGGATATAATTAATTCTTCCCGTGTAATATCAATTCCTGCTATAAAAACACATATCAACGTAATAAGAACTGAATAAAAGAATACCTGCAGCCACCGGAGAAACACTTTATAATATTCACATTTCCGGTCTGCCATTAAGTAACCTGTAGTGATTGCAAAAACATTCACCGCACAATAACACATTACTTCCAAATATCCATGCAATTCATATCCTAATGATAATATTTCTTTGTTTTGCCCCCCCAATCCCTAAAACGTGCAATACTAACACCATATGCATGGCGATTACTTTCAGCAAGTCAATCCCATAATTTCTCTTCATAAAGATCATTCCCCCATCCAAAATACAATTCGTATGAAGCTTTCTTATACGAACCTGCACAACAATCATTTTTTATGACTTTGTTTTTACACTATTATAATAGAACACAATCGAAATCAGACTGGATACTGTTACGACTCCCAATGTGGCATACGCGGCTCCAAGAGGACCGATCCTTTTTATAAATATAACATCCAACACAACATTTACAATTCCACTGACCAGACTGTTCCAAAAGTTGATTTTCACCTTGCGCATCATTGCCAGAATATTCCCAAACGGAATTCGCATCATTGTAGAAAAAATATAACTCAATCCCAAAGCCTGAAAGATAGGAACCGCTTCCAGATAATCTGCGCCATAAATGACGGAAATAATCTCGCGCGATGCGAATATCATTAAAAGACCAATCGGCAGGTTTATCGCGGAAAGTCCCGCAATTAATATTTTTGTATATTTTTTAATCCATTCTTTATGATCCTTCATTCTGGCAAAATAAGGATACACTGCAACCATAACCGAACTTGTTATAAAAAACATATTATTCGGAATTTGCGTACTTGCTTTATAAATGGCAACATCTTCCGGTGAATTCATCAGACTTCCGATTAATTGCACATCGATAATCAATAATAGTTGTGAAAGCCCATTATTTGCCATACAGACTAAGGAATATTTCATTAACTCTATATGTTTTCCGATTTCAAATTTCGTCCGGTAAATAATCCCCCGCAATTTTTTCCTATATTTATAAAGTATATAGAAAGAAGCTGCAATTGCCGCCAGATAGAAAGAATAGACATATCCTGATACGCCGAGCAGCACGGTAAGACTGATTCCACTTAACGTTCTGATGAAACTATTCAGATTGGTGATTCTCGCAAAATCCTGATTCTTTTTCGTCGCCCGCAGACCGATGCAAAAATAGGTATACGTGAAAAAAATCACAGGCCACAAAGAAAAAAGACACAAAATCTCCCTCGAACCGGGTAATGCCATGTGGCCCGCTATGGAATAAATAAATAAAATCAATGCTAAAACCGCATTGATTGCTGTTCCGTATATATACCCAAACCAGAGTCTTTCCCTTCTATTTTCTACTGTTTCAGAACAAAATTGTAATATTCCGGCATCTATTCCAAACCCACTGAAGATCAGAACAAAAGATACAATATTGTATGCATAACTAAAATTTCCGAAATCATTTTGTGACATAAATCTGACAATCACTATATTTAACAAAAAGGAAAGACCATAATTTATCACACTTGATCCCACAATATGAGGGATTCCATTCTTTACCAGCGTAGCTATCCCTTTTTTTATATTTCGTATTTGTCCATTCATAAATAATTTCAGTTCCCTATCTTCTCTGTATCAAAAAAATTGACTTAAACTTTCTAAAAGCGTGATTGCCTGCGTTTTTTCTATTGTAGTCCCTTCCTCATACAACAGTCTGATATCATCCAGTAAAGTACCGGAAAATGAATCCCGTATCTTCTCTTTTTCTATTGCATTTTTCGCAAAACCATCCAGTTCCCTCCGTACTTCTCTGTTATTTTCATACCAGTAATCCCATGGATTCATACTGCTTTTTTCTAACCTGGCATCCGGCTCCTCTGCCAGATGTAATTTCCAAAAAACCCATGCCACAGATACAGATATACCATACTTCTTCACTTTTCTTAAGTTCTGCCTCCAGCGGCCTTCTGTTAACAGACCATTGTTGTAACGCTCTAATGGAATTTCTGCTGCTTTTGGATACCTGCTAAGCACCCATTTTTTATAGATCTCATGATGATCTCGCTTTCTTTTAGGAATGCTTCCAATACAATATTCAAAAAATTCTTTATATAAAAATGGTGAGATGCACTCGACATAATTCGAACAGACCATTTTATTGGCGACAACCCCATTAAATACTCTTGTCTCCATCAAATATTTTTCAATGTTTCCTTTCCCATCCCATCGGCCGGTAATTCTGCCCGATAAACGTGTGGAATATGCCCCCGGGAAATCCGTCTTTTCCGAACCATGGAAACTGCCCACAACGGCGTCCCCAACATCCCCTGTATGGAGAATTCCATACGGTCCAAAATTAATTTTCTGCAGCATACTATAAATATGGCAGATCCCGGAATACAAAGCCAGGCCACCATTTAATTTCACAATATCCCGATGTGCCAAAAGACATTTTCCATCGTTTAAAGGCTTTATCAGCATCTCTATGTTTAATTTCTGCGCTACCTTTTTGGCAATTACTTCGTCTAAATAATCCGCCTGGCTAAACGTAATACTTAACAGGTCTGTATAACCCATTTCATACGCCGTCCAAACTGTCATTCTGGAATCCAGACCACCGCTGAGACTTGCAATATGCCGATATCCATATTCAGCATCTTTGTCAAATTGATATTGAACCGCTTTCTTAAAAAGAGTATCCAATGTATTTATTATTTCCTCATCACTCTGTTCAGACTGTAATCCACTATAATATTCATAATGATAATATTGACTTACTGAAATAGAACCATCTTTTATTTTCATATAGTGTCCATGTGGCAATTTTTTTATTTCCGATACCAGGGTATACTCTTTCGTCATGAATCCATATGTCAGCAAATCATAGGCGGCGACTTCATTCAAATTATAATTTTTATTACATTCTTTTAAAGTTTCGATGATATTCCCAATCTCAGAAGAAACAATAAAATCCTTTCCGTCACAATAATAAAATATCGGTTTATTTTCAATATGACTGGTATAGATATACCATGTGTCATCCTGCTTTTGATAATGCGCTCCACAAAATACTCCTCGTAAAGCGTCAAAATATCGTTCTTCACTTTCATGGATCATATTTGCAAGTGTCGTCGCCCAGTCTGCATGATACTTTTCACATAGTTCCCTTTTATTGAGAATAATCCCGTCGGTAATCACAGCCAATTTCCCAGCTTCCTGAAATACTTTATCTCCCTGGAATTTCTTTGGTGCATTTCTTCTCACGATATATCGGGGAATATGTAGATATTCCATATCTGCCTGCCCGAAAAATGCCCCTGGCTCTTCTCCACTTAAAATATTACTGATATAAAATCCCAATCCAATCCTCTCCTAATCCGGCTCATCAAAATTCATCACCTGTTTCCATTTTATGCGAATCGCATTCCACGAAAACAATTGATAGATACGTTTTTGATTCTTCTGCAATTCATTTAAAAACCTGCTTTGTTCTTTTAATTCAACACAATCGTGCAAAAACCCCGGTAATTCGTCAAAAGTTTTGTATTCTATATAAAACACACCATTCTCTGTTAATTCCGGATAGGGAATCCAACAGGGATTAAATACCAGGCCGCCTGCCAGCAAATGTTCTAATATGGTTGCAGACAGAGAATCTGTAATCTGAGCATGTATGAACAGATCCGTCGCTTTTGTGAGCCATGCATTTTTTTCATCATCTAAAAACTTTGTAAAAAAGGAATAACCACATCCGGTTTCCCGAAGCTTTTCCTCAAGTTTGCAAATATAACTTTTGTTATTTTCACCATATGTCAGACGGAGAACCACATGTATCCTTTTTCTTTTCTCTTCTTCCAGTCTCCCTATCTGCTCAAGTACACGAAGATGTTGTTGCTCCGGCGCTCTGTTATACCCTATGGATACAATCACTTTATCAGAAGGCAACGACATTTTTTCTTTTGCAGCACTGTTTGGAATTTCTTTTATTTTTTCTATAAAATCCAACTCTGATAATCCAAACTTAGCGCCATAAATCCTATGATTATATTGGCATCCAAACAGTTCTTCAAACTTTTTTCTCATCTGCAAAGAGGGAATTACAAATTTATCATAATACTTTAACAAGTGTTTCTTACAAATGAATTCCCTTTTCGTAATTCGCAAAATGTCGCTTCCCCAAAAAACAGCCAGACGGTATCTGGAACAGTTTCTTAACAGAAAGTTCATTATGATCCGATCCGTTGATACAAAACTGGTAATGATCAAATCATAATTGGATTTACGCAATAATTTATAAGACTGAAAACAGTATAGCAGGCCGCTTACCAGCCTGATCTGCCCCCGTACCGGAGCCTGTACCAATGTCACTTTACTCTGCTTATAAAAATCTGCATATTTATCAAAGGATTGGCCATGTAAAACAATCTCATGACCGGTTAATACATACTTCATTAAATTTCTATTATGAATGGACTCCGCATCCCCAAGAATCAATATTTTCATTCCTTTTTCCTTTTATACAGAGAATCAGCCGTCTCCTTTTTGGGCATACTGTGCTTATTGAACTACGAATGCTGTACAAGATACGAGATTAAAATATACGATACAGTACACAGGTTATAATTTATAACTGTCCGCAAGCCCAAGAATATTTCGCGTATCCAGGACAATTTTCTTTTCCAGTTTATGCACATTTTCTTTTATCTCAGAATGTCCGACCATAATCACAACCATATCCACCGCTTCTAAAAATTCATCCAGCGTATCATATTGATTGGCAACAACTCTTTTCGTTACAAACGGATCATAAACCTTAAGTCCGTTTGCCAGATGCCGTTCCTGGGATTCCAGCAACTGCAGTGTCGGTGATTCCCTTATATCGTCTACATTTTCTTTGTAAGCAAGGCCATAAAGCCCAACCCGGGTAATATCATTCAGTCCTCGTTTTTTCATAATCTCGTAAATTCTGTTTAACACAAAATCCGGCATACTGTCATTTGTCTTCATAGATTCATCTATGACTTTCGCCAGACTGGGATAATCCCCTACCAGAAACCATGGATCCACAGAGATACAATGTCCGCCCACACCGGGACCCGGCTGAAGAATGTTCACCCTTGGGTGCATATTACATATGCGTATAATTTCATAGACGTCCATTTCATCATGCCTGCATATCTTCGCCAGTTCATTGGCAAACGCTATGTTCACTGCACGAAATGTATTCTCTACTACTTTTGACATCTCCGCCGTGCGAATATCTGTTACAACAATCTCTCCCTGGCAGAAAGATGCATAGTACTCTTTTACTTTTTCTCCAACCTCTTTTTCATCTGCGCCAATTGTTCTGCTGTTATGACACAGTTCGTAAACCATGTTGCCTGGAATAATTCTCTCCGGAGCATGAACCAAATGGATATCCTTTCCTGTTTTAAATCCACTTTTTTCAATCTCCGGTCTGATATACTTTTCAATAGTTCCAGGGGAAATGGTAGATTCAATTACTACTACCGCTCCTTCTATGCATACTTTCATAACTTCTTTCACAGCATTTATAACATATTTCGCATCCACTTTCTTTGAAAATTTGTCATACGGCGTAGGAACGGATATGATATATGTATCTGTGGTCTGATATTCTGTCGTAAATGTAATGCCGGCGTCAACCGCTGATTTGAATAAATGTTCCAACCCTTTTTCCTTGAATGTTGTACGCCCTTCATTTAAAGTATCTACCAGTTCTTTATTATAGTCTGTTCCTATAATATCCAATCCGTGCGAGGCCATCATCAACGCTGTCGGCAATCCTATGTATCCCAGTCCAATTATATTAATCATCTTTTTTCTCTTCCCTTTCTTCCACCTTTTTCTCTTTAGATCTTCTGGAAAATACTTTCCATTTTCCAATGTGCATATACTTTATATCAAGAATAAACAAAATAAAAACCGTAACCAAAAATACATATGCTCCCTGCAAAATGGGACGCAGATCAGCCGACGCATTTAACCCGAAAAATCTCTCGGCCAAAATGATGCCAAAAAGCAATTGCAAACGCTGATTGATCATACATTCAATTACCATATCCAGCCGTGCCGCAAGATAGGCAACCAATATGCACAAAAGAATTGTCCCTATAATTCCGGCCTGAATATATCCAAATGAAATCAGATCGTTCGGTTTTCCACCTGTATTTCTCCAATCCACACCGGAAATATACTCCGAAGTATTTTCGTAAGAAACCGGAAATTCCACTCCCGGAAGGAGGCTGAAAATATCTTCATATATCGTAGCAAAATAGGTAAATCCATATTTCTTTACAATATATGGCAAATTCAGACATACCGTAAACGGGCAGGCAAATTCCCCGAGAAAATTCATATAATTTGCACTAATCTCCCCAAATCTGCTTGTATTAAAGTAAAAAAACACATTATCCAATAGCGATAATAACGGCATACTGACAATTGCCATGGAAAACATAATGAGCCACGTTCTTTTATTTGTCTTCTGGTTTTCCTTTAACCAAATGTAGAGAAAGCAGATCCCAAACATTAAAATTGGAGAACGCCCTGCTTTATATAGAAAGTAAATCGTAACCACAAAAAAAGAGCTTAACAATAAAAATAAATTTACCTTTGTCTTTTCCACACTCCAGGTATAGCTGAACAGATACGGAGCTATTTCTACCAATGCGGCAGGTATGGTTAATAAATAAAACCTGGTATAATCCGACAGATTACTGTTATGCTGACGTAATGTTTCCGCCAGAGAAAGCGTATTTCCAATACCGCCCAGCGATATAATTAAAACGGCAAAACATAAGGTTCCCACTGCAAATGTCAGAATTCCGATCCCTCTTGTGATTTTATATATGTTATTGTCATTCTCTTTTGAAGCAATTTTTGCGTCGGCAATTCTTTCAGAATGAAACTTCATTGTCTTATGATATGTAATAATGATAGTAAATAGTGCAATATATCTTAATAAAACTGTATATGCAAAATCATACGGCGTTTTATCTATAATATGCGGATAATAATTGACAAAAGAAGCCTGAACTCCCAGTGTATCGATATTCCATACACATAAAAAAGAAATAATAATATAATAAAGAAGAAAGCCAAACAAAATTCCCGCGTAAGCTCCCGTCATATTTTTCATCACGCATTTATTACACCAATTTATTTCATAAATACTTATGATTCCCAATGGAATCAGTGAACACAAAAAGAATAAATTATCAATCATATCGTTGCTCCCCGGTATCATTGTGAATATCATTGAATCAGGCGCTTATAGTATTCATTCTGGAATTCACGCGAGAACTTTTCTACGTTTAATTCTGTGTTGAATTCGCACATATCATTCTCCCAATCAACATACATTTTATGGATTGCTCCTTGAATCTCCCTGGAATCATCATTTACGGAAATACCAATTTTATAGTCATCTATAAGCTTTTTATGTATTCCATCACTGCTCCCAATTGATAAAATAGGCTTTCCCGCCCTTAAATAATCATAAAATTTCCCACTGATAATATATCTGGAAGAATGATCTTCTGTGGTATGTAATAACAACAAAACATCCGAAGTCAATATATATTTGTAAGATTCCATAGCCGGTACCGTTCCTATAAACTCAATGTTCTGAAATTCCTGTTTCAATTCCGTAATTAATTTTAAAGACAAATCATTTACCCCAATAAATCTCAGCTTTATCCTTTTGTTCACTTTACTTATTTCTCTGTAAGCATCTATCAATGATTTAATGTTTCTGATCCCGTCATAGATGATTTCAATCGTTCCGACATAAGAGATTGTAAACATCTCATTTCTTCCTGTCTCTTCCTCCTCTATCTGTTCCCAGGTTGACGCACTGAATCCATTTGCTATTACTGCAATATCCTTTCTGGGAAATGAAAATTCCTTACTCATGTCGTCTGCAAGATATTCGTTCGTACAGACAATTTTATCCGCATATGATATATATTTTTTCTCGTCTCTGAAACTCTTTTTCGATGTTCTTTTCCATAGATTCCAGGGATCCCGATAATCATAAATCAGCCTCACATCGCAGTTGTTTTTCACATACTTTCCGATGGATAATAGATGAAATGCGGGGACGGAAATGATGACTGTCTTAATATGATTCCGATGAATATATTCCGTAATTTCCCGCACATGTTCTTTTACCCAAACCAGTGTAATCAGACCATTTAAAAAAACAGGTTCATTATATAAATAAGAATCCAAAGCATTCATTGCTTTATACAGGAACACATTTTGTTTTACGAATTTTCGGAATGCTTTCAACATATTTGTACATTTATTTTCTGACTCTTCTTTATTTTCTTTCCTGACCAGATTTCTCGAATCCAAAAACCTCTTCAAAAACCTGTTATTTACTTCCAGTGATTTGATTTTAAAATGGATCTTCTTCCCGTAACTATTATTGGTACTGCTCTTACAGTGAAATACGGTAACATCATACCCATCTTTTGTTAAACATTCTGCTAAATAGTACATTCTCTGGCATCCGCCCCATGAAGATGTGTACGGTATCATATCATAGGTAACTATCGCAACTTTTTTATTTACATCCATAGCGTTTTTCTTCTTCCATCCCCTTTCAGATATTTTTAAGCAACACCTTTACCTGAAAACGTATTTGCCTGTATCTGCTGCCTGGTTTCAAATCCTGATCTATTAATACACACAGCATATTTCGAAACGATTTTTTATAGTTGACAATTTCCAGTATTTTAAGTCTGTCTTTATCAGAAATCTGTGTTCCAAACTCACGGAGCAATTCTAACGCATCATAATATCTTGGCTGCGTCCTCCAATCAAAAATGTATTTCCATTCCCGTTTTACCCTGGCGATACTTATATTCCTCTTAGCGGTTCCAACCGCGTTACTTCCATGTTGTCTGTAATTTATATGAGGAGTGAAATCATAAACTATATTTCCAAACAAACTGCAGACACAATATAACCATGTATCGTGCATAGAAAACCGAGACGGCCGTTTTTCCGATATTATTTGAGATAAACACCTATTGTAAACAATTGTACAACCCGTAGGTAGCGTATCAGACAAAAAAGAATATTCTCGAACCGCTATATGCGGCTGACTATGAGAATTTCGGATAAACACATTATTTTCATCTACGATTCTTAAATTGGAATAATACATTGCCGGCTTATCTCCCGGTAATCTATCCAACATAAGAATTGCCTTTTTTAATTTATCCTGATCCCAGATATCATCCTGATCCGCCAGAGCATAATATTCTGTATGATTTTCCTGTGCCATCAAATCAAAAAAAGAGCCGCACGCTCCCAGATTTTTTTTTGCTTTAATTATTTTCATGTTGGAATGATCAAATTGATATTCTTTTAATATATCCATTGTACAATCTTTAGATCCGTCATCCCGCACAATCAGATAAACACAAACATCTATCTGATGAAATATACTGTCAAGCTGATCTTTTAAAAATTTTTCCCCGTTATACGTAGACAATAACACGGTTACTTGTGGAACTGATTTTTCAGTTTCTTTCTTCTTATGATTCATTTTTCTCCATATTTAAAATACCATAACTATTACGATGTAATTCTTATTTTTGTCATATCTGACTCGAGAGATCAGCGCAACACTTTCTGGAAAAATATTGTTCGTATTTTCAAAGGCATAAGTGAAACCATTAATTGTATAAGACACGTAATACCATAATCCATTTTTGTAATGTAGCCTGTTTTTAAAATCTGTTTTCTCCCTCTACAATATTTACGAAAATATTTCCAGCCGCCTCTTCGCTGTATCATAGCCATACCCGTTCTGGCATAAACCAGCGGAGTATCCAGATTCATTCCCCTGGCTCCTGCATGCAGCATCTCACACCATAAAAGATCATCCTCCATTAGCAGAGCGTTTTTATAATTCCCAACCTTTAAAACAGAACTTTTCTTATACATGACTGTCATATGGTTAAATGCACTTCTTTGCCTCTGATATTTTCGTATCTCTCTGTCTGTTAAAGGAACTTTTCTTTCGGATAATTTATTGGTGATCTCTCCTTCAAACTCCACGATATGACCGCCCACAATATCCAATTGAGGATTTTGTTGAAAGGATTTTATTTGCATTTTGAATCGATCCGGTACACAGATATCGTCTGTATCCATTCTGGCAATTAACTCATAAGAACATTCTTTGATTCCTGCCGCCAGAGCCAGACCCAATCCCTGGTTTTTCTTCAGTTTTACTCTTTTAAATGGTATTTTACTTTCTTTTTCACATGCATCAATTCTCTGTTCTAATTCTTCCGTAAGCGGACCATCTTCTACCAGAACGATTTCGTCCGGTAAAAGTGTCTGGGCAAATATACTATCCATACACTTTCGAAAATACTCCGGTTTTTCTTTTACATATATGGATAGCAAAACACTAAATCTAAAATCCATTTTTTCTCTTCCCCAACTTTTCATCATTTTCTGCGAATCGTTCTTATCCAAATTCTTATATTTTTAAATCATCGCTCCGATCGTTCTTATCATTGTCTTCCATTCTCTGAAAATCCCGAATTTCTTCATACTTTCCAGATTATATTCCATCTTTTCCGGCAGTATTTTTTCTATATATATCTCATCTACATTCTCCGCTTCACCAAGTATTTCCGCTTCGTCTTTATAATAAATGCTCGCTTCCGAGGTTACTCCGGCCGGTAAAAGCAATGTCGCCTTCATCTCATCCGTATAAGCATCCACATACTTCTGTACTTCCGGCCTTGTCCCTACAAAGCTCATATCTCCGGTTATGATGTTCAGTAGCTGCGGAATCTCATCAATTCGATATTTCCTGATTTTTTTCCCGACTTTTGTAATTCTTGCATCATTTTGCCGGGTCACAAGCGTCCCTTTTTTATCGGCGTCTGCCACCATTGTCCGAAATTTAAAAATGCGAAATACTTTCCCATACTGTGTCACCCGTTCCTGTCGATAAAACACGGGGCCTGGGCTGTCTGTTTTGATCCAGACAGATACAAGCAAAAACATCGGTAATAACACAACCAGCAAAATCACAGATAAAATAACATCAAAAAAACGTTTTAGTATCAAACTAAAGCGTTTTCTTTTCAGTCTGTTATAATATTTTCTGACCGTCTCATTTTGCATAAAATCCGGAAGCTCGTCCCACTCTCTAAATCGCATAACAGACCTTCCCACATTCCTTCCATATTTCTGTCACTTTAAGAACGATATATTCCACGTCTTCTTCCTCCAGACAGGTATGCAGCGGCAGCGTGATCTCATTCTCATACTGCCGGTACGCGTTCGGATAATCTGAAATATCAAATCCAAGGTTTTTATAAGCTGTCATCATCGGCAGCGGCTTATAGTGTACATTGGAAGCGATTCCCTGCTCCGCCAGTTGATAGATCAATTGGTTCCGTTCCTTTTCCCCGATTCCCGGTATCCGCATAAGATACAAATGCCCGCTGGATAAATTTTCTCCTGTATAGTGATCCAACACCTGCACTCCGAAGGGCCGGAATGCCGCATGATACCTCTTAACTATTTTTTCCCTTTTCATCAATATATCCGGATAGCGTTCCAACTGTCTCAATCCAATCGCCGCCATAATATCCGTCATATTCCATTTATAGGCCGGTGACAAAATATCATACTCCCATGCGCCCAGCATGTTTTTCGCCAGGGCGTCTTTCGACTGTCCATGCAGGGAAAGCAGCATAAACTGCTGATAGATCCAGTCATCGTTAACTCCCTCAATGGGATTCCAGGTAAGCGCCCCACCCTCCGCTGTCGTCAGATTTTTCACCGCATGAAAGGAGAAGCTAGTAAAGTCGGCAATCGAACCGCTTCTTTTCCACCTTCCTTTCATCTGTCTTTTCGCCCCGAGGGCATGGGCGCTGTCGGCAACCACGATCACTCTCCCGATTGCCTCCTGCACCCGGTTGGATGGATGAAACAGCTTCTTTTTCCTTTCCACAATCTCGAAAATCTTCTTATAATCACACAAAACTCCGCCAAGATCTACCGGAATCACCACTTTGGTTTTTTCTGTAATTGCGTCCTCGAAAGCCGCATAATCCATCTCATAACTGTCTTTTCCCACATCCACCAATACCGGCTTCGCCCCTACATGACAGACCGGGCTTGCCGACGCCGTATAGGTATAGGCCGAGGTAATCACCTCATCTCCCTCACCCACGCCCAGAAATCTCAGGATCGCTTCCAGGCACGCCGTAGCGGAATTCAATGCCACTGCGCGTTTTGTTCCACAATATGCCGCAATCTCTTTCTCAAACTGCTTTACCCGGGGTCCTGTCGTAATCCAGCCGCTTTTTAAAGTTTTTACTACTTCTTCTATTTCCGGATCTGTAATATCCGGCGGAGAAAAGGAAATTTTTCTTTTTTCCATCTGAACTCTCCTCTTATATTCTTTGTCTGTTCTCTTTTGTCTGCTCTCTTTTCTTTCCTACAATCTCTATTCCAAGATGGATCACCGTCTTCCGGTTCATAAAGTCCACCTCTACCTTCGCAATCCGCCGGTGCAGGTCTATCTTTTTAACGCGCCCTTCCATATCCTTCAAAGGCCCCGACAGAATCGTGATCGCGTCCTCCTTTGATACGGAGACCTCCGAGATCTGTACTTCCGTGTTCTGTCCTTGGGAACCTGTGAGCCGCTCTAACCATTCCACCTCATGTTCCGGAAGGGGAATGAACTGTTCCCCGTCTTTCCCCAGTATTTTAGTCAACGCGGGGATATCTCTTAATCTCAGATATAACTCTCTAACATTCTCACTGGTTATGAATATATAACCGGGAAGTAATTTCTCATGTAATTCCTTCCATTCCCCCCGGATCTTCTTTCTTACATGACGGATTGGATGAAAACAGCGGCCATACAGTTCTTTCTCTATCAGAACTGCGATCCGTTCTTCTATTTTACTCTCCATTCCGGAAGTAACCTGTATCACATAATACAAAGCATTTTTACACTCCTTTACCAGTCGGATGTCCCATAACTCTTTCCCTTAACGGACAGACAAGCTGTTATCGCCCGACAAGGTATAATCCGCAAGACATCCCATATTGCATGCCTCTAACGAAGTGCGCGGACAGCTATTGCCGTCTAACAAGGTATACCCACAGCCCATTCCGTAATTCATGCCTCTAACGGAATGGGCGGACAGCTATTATCGTCTAACAAAGTATACTCGCAGCACATTCTGTAATTCATGTCTCTAACAGGGCAGTCGGACAGCCATTGCTGTCCGCAGAGTATGCTTCGCCATCCATGCCTCACGGGAGTTTTTCCCACTGCCACAGTCACTTGTCTGTAACCCTGTAAAAATAACTTCTTACATCGTCAGAATTTATCAGACAGCAAATATATCATACTTTCAAATATCCAAGTGCCCTTGCTGCAAGGATCTTTTAAAAGTAATCCTGGTTCTTTCCGGTTTTCGGATATGTGGTGAGAACCTTCTCTGTTTATTTCAGATCAAAAAATGAAGAACAGTTTCGGAAGTTCATCAAAATCCGATCTTTTCCAGTCTTTTTATCTGATCTCCGTTTCCTCCGGAACAGTGCAGTTTTATTTTTCCTGTCCGGATTCCCCAAATCCATTTTCCAAGTGCAAATCCGTTTTCATCCGTATAGGTTACTGGAATTTCCAGATTTCCAAAATGTTGAAAATAATATACGGCGGAAGCATAGTGTTTTTCCCAATTTTGTTCTGCCTTGGTCATCCATCTCATTCCAATTGCTTCTAATTTTTGAATCTGTTCCTCTGTCAGTTTTTTTCCCGGACGATTTCCACGATAGATATTACGCTGTTCGCTCAGCCATCTGGAAAGCCAAACTCCTTCTGCTTTATAATAAGAAGGAATATTTAAATCTCCATGTTCTTCAAAGTAAGCCTTAACAAGACCGTAACGTGTTTCCCATGGATCCGGCTTTGCCCAGACCATTTCAAGTGCATCCAGTTGTTCCCGCTGTTTTGGGGAGTGTTTTTCTTTTCCCCGCTCCCGCCGGTCTGAAATCCAGCCGCCCAGCCGGAATCCGGTGGGACTAATATATCTGGTCGGAACGTTCAGATTCCGATATGCTTTATAATAAATCTTCGCTTCCTCCAGGCCCTTTTCCCATTGCTGCCGCTGCTTGTTCTTCCACACCATCCCAATGGAATCCAGTCGGGCAATCTGCTCCGG
The DNA here is from genome assembly GCA_910574195.1 of Lachnospiraceae bacterium. Lineage (GTDB taxonomy): Bacteria > Bacillota > Clostridia > Lachnospirales > Lachnospiraceae > Schaedlerella. The sequence continues at coordinate 114,355 of CAJTBF010000004.1, forward strand.
TGTCAGCCCGCCTGTTGAACTCTCTCTTGATTTCAACAAAGCCTTTTCCGATGCAATTTCTCCTGATGCCGCTTCTTCCCTGAGCTGCCGCTGTCTGCGCAGCCACTTCCCGATTTTTAAACCACCTGGAGAGCAATAATCGCTGGGAACATCCAAATTTCCATACATGCGGTAATACTGCATGCACTCCATAAAGTTCTCTTCCCAGAGATAATCCGGTACATCCCAGATCATTCCCAGTTCATCCAGCATGCGGATTCGTTCCGTTGTCAGATATCCTTTTTGAATCCCGCTTTTGCGGTAAGTCCGAAGCCGACAGATCCACGCCCCCAGCCGGACACCCGAGGCGGTCACTTCCTGCACCGGAACGTTCAGATCTCCATGGGCTTTTGCATACTTCCCAGCCTCTTCCAGATACCGTTCCCAGGACAGATCACGGTAACTTCCCCAGACCATCCCGATGGCATTCAGCTTCCGAATCCGTTCCTCCCCCAGAGTGCCGTACTGTTCCCCGACATAGACTTTTCGCTGCGTAAATAACCAGGTTCCCAGACTGTATCCGTCGTCTGTCTTATATTTCAATGGAACTTCCAGATTCCCATGGATCGCATAATATTGTTTCGCATACGTATACATCAGTTCCCAGGATGCCGTCAGGGTATCGTTCAATCTGGTAAACAATGCAATACTGTCCTGCACCTCATCCAGAATCCGGAAATGCTCGTGAACAATCTCATTTTCCCGTCCCTGAAAGCGGTAATAGGACAATGCGGTCTGCATTTCCTCTTCCACAGCGCTGATGCTATACAAATTTTCGATATTCAATACAATGTCAAAGATCACCGCGTCTTTTTTCTTTCCCGCAGATAAGGCCCTGCCAATCTGCTGTTTATAAATGATCGGAGACACTGTGGGGCGCAACAGAATAACGCCGCTTACATCCTCCACATGGATCCCTTCGTTGAGCATATCAATGCAGTATAATAATTTCAGATGCGCACTCTGATCCGCCTTGAATTCTGCAAAAGATTGGTCTGTCTCCGGATCATCTGCATACGCAGAATAAAGGTGGGGATGCCTATCCACTTTCGCAAACCACTCCGGCGCTTTCTCCATCATTTCCTGCATATGGTGATAATTGGCACAGAAGACAATATATTTTCCTGTTCGGTCTGCCATATGTTTCTGAAAGATTTCCTCCAGTCCGTCCGCCTGTTCCAGCGCACGTCGGAGGCTCTCCAACTGCTTTTCCCCCAAGTCCCGGACTGCTTTGCTTTTTGCCGCCCGGACCTTTCTCTCATATTTCTCCACATCTTTCTGGTAAGAAAAAACCGAAAGGACATACTTCGGCGGATGCAGAATTCCCCGGACAATGGCCTCTCCCAATGTCATCTCCGATGCGATATTCCCGTCAAACAACTCGTCCGACATATCCCGCTGATTATCCAGATAGCGGATTGCAGTCGCGGAAAGCCCCAGCACCATAGCCTGCGGATAAACTTTCAACAGATTTGCCACACCTTGTCCCCATGCTTTTGCTCCGCAACGGTGAAATTCATCCAGGATAATGTAGGAAGGACAGATTTCCGCCATCTCTTCCTCCGATAACAGACGCAGTTTTGCATACGTAAAAAACCGGATATTTTCCGGTTTTTCTGCCCCGGCGGCGGCCAGATTTTCCAATTGTGTCCGGAAAATATATTCCGAAGGGGAAACCCAGCAGATTTTTTCCTTCGGAAATTCCTCACATAATTTAAACCCAAGAAAGGATTTTCCTGTACCCGTAGGATGAATCACCGCGGCTTTTCCGGTGCGCTGCATCATTTCCAGAGCCGCTTCATAGGCCGTCTGATTATGTGGAAATAATGATATTGCCATGCCGCGCCTCCTTTTGCAGTGTCATGAAGTATGGTACTTCATGATACTCAAAAATAAATAAATTAAAAAAATTGCACTTCGTACATCCCGGTTATCATAACACTCAAAAAACAATTTGTCAATACTTCGGACATGCGGCAAATTCCTCGTAACTGTTATGCGTTTTTACGGACTTTGCAGCAAGTGCAAAGTCCTGGGCTGAAACTGTTACGACTCCTCTATTCCGTTATGATTATTCCGACCTCTCATAATTTACCGGAACACATCTTACATTTTTGCGAAAAAACAGACAGGGCAGAAATACTTGTGTATCAGAACCTCTCAAAAAACGTCAGAGCGGGGCGAGTTTTTTCGAGTTTAGCGTCTGTTACGTTTTTTGCGAAGCGAAAGCGGGGGGATGTGGACAAGTATTTCTGTCCTGGCGGACGATTGCTTTTTGTCCAACAAAGCATATGTATCTGGTATAATATCCTCCTGAAAAACTGGCGGAAGCACAACAAAAATAATCGTAGGATTTTATGTATTCGCAGTCATAATCGTAGTAAAGTAATGGAAAAACAGGAAAGAAGATACTGAAATAACTTCATCTAAATAAGGAAAGAAATCTTTTATTGAGAAAAATCTATTTGCAGTCCAATTTCTGGTCAAAGAAAGCCTGCTGCCCTTAAGAAACAAGGGCGGCAGGCTTTTTATCATGAAGTACCATACTTCATTATTTTTTTGCCCTTCTTTTACAAACAATAATTTCCAAATTTCATTATTTCAAAAAGACATATTCCTCCTCCGAAGACAATTCCGGATGAAAGCGATACCCCAGCCCTTCAAACTGTTTTAATTCCTGTACATCCTCCACCTGGTTTTCCGCCATCCAGCGAACCATTTCTCCACGGGCCATCTTTGCCTGTGTTCCTTTTACTTTTACTTTTCCTGCAATCCACTCTCCAAAAACGCATGTAACTACTCTGACCGGACGAGTCACATAGGGGAGAATTGCCTTGCTGTATTCCGCCGATGCCAGATTTACAATATAAAACGGTTCTTCCTCATCAGCCGTTCCCGCAGTCAGATTACGATAAAGCGCATCGCCCCAGTACTGGTATAGGTTTCGTGGAAAAGGCTCCAGCTTTTGCTGTGAATCCTGTCCTGTATTCTCTTCTGTTCCGGGAAGAAAAGAGGAGAACTTCTGCAGAACCTTGCCCAAAGGAGCAATCTTCGCCTGCATTTCCAGCCGATAGGGAATTACCCCGTCCGTCGGTCTTAAAATTCCGTAAAATCCAGACAAAATCCTTAGATGCTGCTCCGCATAATTCCACTGTGTATCGGAAAAAATCTGCGGCGCCATATACTGATATTGAATTCCTTCATACGCCAAAAGCGCCGGCGTTAAGTTTCGGTCAATCTCATAAGTATGAAGCTGTTTGTAACAGACAGAAGCCAGTTTTTCACTGCAGCCCCAAAGCGTTTTCAATTCAGCGAAGGAAAGGGATCGCAGACTCTCCATAAGAACTCTTGTTCTTTCCAGCAGGGCAGGCGCCGTCAGCGTACAGGAATATTCCTCCAAAACCTGCATTTTCTTTGCCGGTGAAATCATGATTCTAAGCATAAAAAGCCATGTACCTCCTACCGCATGTCACACAAGTAGCTGCATATGATCTTCCCGGGCAAATACGGAAGAAAACTTCTTGAGTCCGAAACGCCGGACGAACAGTTCACATTTGCACAAAAATAGAAAATAAGGATTCAATTTTTCTCCGTATAAGCCTTCAAAATTCCCCTGTCCTTTGGAAAGGATCACATCCGCTTTTCTGAGAAGTTTTTCCGCGCTCTTACTGACCACAGAAAGATCTGTTCCCGTAATTGCAGCACCGTTTCCCATACAATCTACAATTTCCGTCAGACCGATCTCCTCCGCATCCTCCATCGTCGCGTCGTTCAGGGCCGGGCCTCCCCGCAAAATCACAGTAATATGTAGATCAGGATATTGTTCTTTGATGAACTTTATCCAGATCTTGTCCATGACAATTTCTCCACAATTATCCGTCAGATATACCAGTTCCCCGGCATCCTTTAAATCTGTTTTCAGACTTTCCAGTTCCGGCGCAGATACCGCTTCCTCTTCCGCCTTTGCGAGCAGCCTTTCCAGAATGGAATCATCCACCCGGCCCGTGGGACCAAAATCAATATAATTCCCCGCACATACATATTTGATACAAGTCTGCATGGGATCCGCAGAACGGCGGATACGCTGTTCAATCAACAGCTCCTTTGCAAGCATATATTGATTATATTTCTTTTTCAGATCTGTGTAATCTTTCAAAGGCCCAAAATAGCGGACATAAGTTTCTTCAATCTGCATCAGTAACCAGGGACAGGAGTGCGTCCCCGCATTTTCCTCCAGAATTCGTCTCACTTCCTCCAGATAATCTGTCTTTTTCTTTTCCTCTGAAAAACAGGAAACCGACTCTTTTTGCTTTCCCATTATACAGGCGATACAGGAAACGTTCGCGTGCATCTCTTTTCCCCTCTTTCCTAACTCTTTTATATCCATATACCTTATTGGACAACATAAGTTGTCCACTTCTGCGAAGCACATCAAATACGGGATGCCCAGATGATTTTTGTCAAGAAATTGTTTCACTTCCCGAAAACCACATGCAACCGTCCAGCCTGCAGCCAAATTTAAGACTCACATCAAAATTATATCATGTGGTATACACAATAACCAGCATATTTTATCGTCTCTTCCATTCTTAAGTAATCGTATCGTTACTTATCATAGTTCGTAAATTATCACAAAAAGTGCTTGCATTTATTTGTGATAACCTTAGAACTATGATTTTTCACGGCTCAGGAATGCGCTGAACTGCGCATTCTGCTCTTTCTTCCCAGATTCCTCCAGAAAACATGCAGGATTCCGGCCCCTACTATAATGGAACCAATATAAACCAGAATGCCGATCCCGTTCCCCAACACCTCCGCGATCCTGCAAAAAACGATCTGCGCCATGGAATAGTACGGATTGATATAGAACATATTAATTTTTCCAAAAGAATGAAACAACAGATTAAACAAAGTTGCCGTTAGACAACAGAGCAGAAAAAACAGTACGCTCCCCGCAAAAAATTTCCAGGAACGGTCTACCTCTTTTCTGCTTCCGGAATAAATTCCAAGAAAAATCAAAAAAACATGCCATACAAAAGAATGAACCGTCAATGGAAAATACGGGTAGTGCAGTCCGCTGGTATCAAAAAAGGTGAAAATCCCTCCCAGCATTCCAAAATCCATCAAAAAGATCAAAAACACATTTTGCAGCCGGAAAGAGGTTATCCACGGAAGCAGCAGACAGATATACATTGGAATACTGCATAGCTGAAACGGAAAGTACCACCAGTCATAAGTACCCCCGTTTACGAGATACGTGAGACTCCATTGTTTCCAGATCTCACTCAGAAGCATCAAAAGACCGCTATAAAAAAAGAACTTTTTTTGTTTTACTTTCTGTTTCCACATCTCGTCTCTTCTCCTTGATTTCTGTTTTGCAAACACCTGACTGGAGCCTGTCAGCCCTCCCTTGTACAAAGTATCTCAGGAAGAGCCAGCGTGATTCGAAGTTTTTCTCCTTCCAGTTCTGCCCGGACACTTCCCCCCATCCTCTCTGCCAGTTCTCTCACAATAAACAGTCCAAGCCCGGAGGAACCTTTCCTTCGGGCCGCGTCTGCTTTGTAAAACCGTTCAAAAATCCGTTCCGGATCCGGCCGGCTTGTTTCCGATACTCTATTTTCAAAAATCAGATTTTTTCCGCTTTGCCGGATGGTAATTCCCCCCGTCCCATGCAGAAGGGCATTTTGAATCAGGTTATGAAAAATTCGCCGCAGACATTCTTCATCCGCAAGGATACGAACACTCTCGAACTCAAATTCCACCTCTGGTTCGCATCCCTTCTCTTCAAACTGTCCATAAAATCCCACCAGACATTCGCTTAGCAGCGGAAGTACCTGCAATTCACTAAGATTAGGAATGAATTCCTCGCCGGTTAATTTGGTGTATAAAAACAGTTCTTCCAGCATATCGCTCAATTCCTGCATCCGCTCGGATGCGATCTGCAGATACCTTTCCTGTCTGGCCGGTTCCCGGCACTCCTGTGCAAGCTGTACATACCCGGCCGCACCGGTAAGCGGTGTCCGAATGTCATGGGCCAGACTGGTAATATTCTGTTTTAACTGCTTTTCCGCCTGCATATACTGTCTTTGTTCCCTTCCCTGCTGCCGCAAAAGCTGATTTAATATTCTGCAAAGAGAAAGCATTTCCTTCTGACGGCTCGCTATCCCCAGCTCCATGTGACTGCCTTGTCTGATTTCCTCCAACTGTCTGCAAAGAGAACGTATCTGCAGAATACCGCGGACATGCTGCACCAAAAGCCACCCACAGAGACAAACAAAAATCACCAATCCTACCGCCATCTGCGCTCCTTTCCACATCCCTTATTCCATGTACTCTGCACCAATGGACGCCCTGCGCCCGGTAAGGTATACTAATTCTCACCGGATGCGGAGCATCGGTCTGTTCAAAGCACGTTAAATACGGAATGCCCGACTGGGTATACCTCTCCGGGTATCCCACAATCCGTGCCCTTACCAGGGCGGCGTCCAGCTAACGCTGTCCGATAAGGTATCGTATCCTCTATATATCCTGCTTTCTTAAAATCACCCCGGCTAATCCCCCATAAAGCAGCAGGAAAACGACTCCAATCAGGTATACACTTAGATCGGATAACGAGTGATACTGGTCTGCGCCCCGATTCATCGTCATATAAATCGTATATTTCAGCCATTCTCCCAGGTGGAACTGCTGCAGAATCCCATACAGCGGCATCACAAGCGAACCCGTTCCCAGAAATACGGCCGCCAACGCTCCCGCCGCCACACTTCGTGTTATCACACAGATCAAAATGATAAGGGCCGCAAAGGCCGTTGTCAAAAGCCATACCCAGGATAGATAAAACAGAACATCCTTCCATCCGGTACAGGGAACCCGAATTCCAAATAACTGGTTCAGCAGAAGCAGGAATAAAAACTGGATCAATAAATAAAACAGGTTCACAACTCCGGCCGCCAGAACTTTGCTTCCCACATAATTCCAACGATTCTGATGCAGCGCCATTATATTTTTAATAAAACCGTTCTGATAATCCGCGCAGACGAACAACATCACCCAGATTCCGAATATCAGGCTATAACTTCCGCCGTCCATCCCGTTCTGCCGAAACATCGACAGCGTATTCTCTCCCTCCAGCATACTGGAACCATCTTTCAGATCTTCCGGAGAAAGCATGCCGATATGAAGCGCCGTATCCTGTCCCTGCGGCGTCGCTACCAGCCAGACCATTCCCATTACCATCACCATCATAAACAGCATAACTCCCAGACAGACATACAGTGATTTACTTCTTTTTATCCGATACAAATCCATACGCAATAAATTAAACATGCTCTTCTCCCCCTTCCATGCGATCCAGAAAATACTCTTCCAGGTCCATCCGATGGAATCCGGACGCCTCCACGGAAATCTGATTTTCAATCAATACCTGATTCAACTCCGCTCCCTTTTCCAATCCATAAATCCGAAGCGTCCTGTCGTCAAATACTTCCGTCTGTACCCTCGGAAATGACTCCTCAATCACCGGAACCGCACGGCGCACGTCCTGCACCTCAATCTGAAAATAGTCCTGACATTTTTCTTCCAGTTCCTCTCTGGTAAGCTGCTCCATCAATACTCCTTCTTTGATGATTCCGTAACTGGTAGAAATTTTACTCAATTCTCCTAAAATATGGGAGCTGATCAGAATCGTTTTCCCTTCTTCCTGAAGTGTCAGAATCAACTGGCGCAGTTCCCGGATTCCTTCCGGATCCAGTCCGTTGAACGGTTCGTCCAAAATCAACAGATCCGGATTTCCCAGCAGTGCCAATGCAACGCCCAGCCTCTGTTTCATTCCCATGGAAAAATGTTTTACCTGCTTTTTTCCTGTATCATGAAGCCCCACCTTTCTCAGAACCGCGTCCACACTCTTTTCGTCTGCAAGCCCCATACATTTTGCCTTCATGACCACATTCTGCCGCGCTGTCATCCCCGGATAGAATCCCGCGGCTTCGATTAATACACCCAGTCTTCTTCGTACAATGGGATCACTGACCGGTTTCCCAAACAGCCGGACTTCTCCGTCCGTAGGCGCCGCCAGTCCGCAGAGCATCTTCAATGTCGTGGATTTTCCGGCTCCGTTTCTGCCGATAAATCCATAGATCTCTCCCTCTCTGATCTTTAAATCCAGTTGCCTTACTACCGTCTTCTCTCCATATTTTTTCGTGAGATATCTGGTCTCTACTGCAACAGTATTTCCCTTTTCCATCTTCACAATACAACGTCTCCTTTCTTCCTTCCGCCTTCGGAAGCACAGGCGGCTCTCTTCTTTCTTCTCATTTCATAGTATAAAAGGAGAGGTTTCAAAAAGTACTCAGAAAAGTTTAAGAAAGTTTAAAGCCCATTCCCCACACCGTCTGGATATAGGTATCTGTTCCGCTTTTCTTTAATTTGGAACGGATATTACTGATATGTACATTGATGGTTTTATCCTCTGCAAAATATTCTTCTCCCCACGCATACTCATAGATCATCTGTTTTGTAAATACACGCCTGGGATTTCGAATCAATAGTTCCATAATTAAAAATTCATGTCTGGTCAGTTCTATCATTTCTCCTTCCGCCGTCATTTCCTGCGTATCGGGATTCAGTGTCCATGCGCGGTAGGAATATACCCTGCCGATCTCCCCCGCCGGATTCTGTTTCGTTTCTTCCGGGTTTTTAGCAGGTTGTTCCGCCCTCTCTGTTGTATCCGCTTTCCTTCGACGGCGGAGCTGCACCTGGATCCGCACCAGAAGTTCCTGCAAATCAAAAGGCTTGCAGAGATAATCCTCGGCTCCCGCCGACAGCACTTCCACTTTACTGTCCAATCCGCTTTTCGCGGAGAGCACAATGACCGGCGCTTTCTCTGCAAACAGGGAAACCAGTTCTTCCCCCGCAATCCCCGGAAGCATCAGATCCAGCAAGATCAAATCATATTCTTCCATTGTAAACAACAGCTTCCCTTCACTGCCGGAATATGCCTGCGTGCACAGATAACCATGATCCTCCAGATAATCCCGGAGCATCTGATTATTTTCGGCATCGTCTTCTACAATTAAAATTCTCTGCATCTATGTTTTCCTTCCCCAAATGTTTTTTTAAAATTTTTCCCACATGATTTTCCTGTATTATTCTCTGAAAAGTATAACCGATTCTTCTTTTCCTTACAATCCTAATTCCAGATAATTCACCTAAAATCATTACTTGTAAAAATATAAAGGAAATTCCGAATCAATCTGCATTCAAAAAATGCAAAAACAAAAAATTGCCAACGAAAAGATCCGCCGGCAAATCATTTTTATGTGAAACTAATAAGAATTTATTATAATCAATTTATAAATACTGTAATAACATTTACTTCGATAATTCATATTCAAAAGAAGCCCTGTCCGTCGTAAAAGAAAAGACAGTGAATTCTCCTTTTCGGAATCTGTAAAATGCCCGGCAGGCTACATTTTCATGAATCGTCCTTACCATATTCCCATTAGCCGGAGCATTCAGAGGGCTTCTGACCTTTTCTAACAGCCTGGCTTCTAATTCCAGATTCCCCTGCACAATCCGAAGCCTCCCGTCCCGGGCCTGCGCCGCTCTTGCCCCCAGATAAGTTGCCAGCCGGTATTCTCTGCCCTTCCATAGCACAACACCAATGACGCCCCGAAAATAAAAGCCGGCAACCGGGACATCTGCCACAGCCAGCATCAGCGAGCCTCCCGGAAAGCTGCATTGCGTCCATGCATATTCCCTTGGAAAAGAATGTCCTTCATCTCCTTCCCAGTATCCCACTGCATTCTGAAACAAATATTCCTCCCCGTTCACGTTCATCCTTCCATAGACCGAATGCCGCATACTCCGCACACTATGCCGGCATTCCAGGAAAGGAAATAGGGAAAACGGCCCCATGATATCATATTTCAAAGGAAAAAGGGGGCCAAACCTCAATTCTCCGCTTATATCCAACTCCGGCATATGTACTGCCAGAAGAATCCCCCTCTCTCCAAACCGGCTCTTTCCAATCCGGATATCCTTTCCTGTCCGGTGGAACGACGCAGCAGGATAATCAACATTCCACACATGATTCTCCGTAATGACCTGAATGGAGCAAGATTTTTTTTGTTCTGACCTGTGAACCGCAGGGATGATTGACAAGGTCCGGGGTTCCGACTGGCATTTAAAATACCAGCCATAAAAATAATTGCGCATCTTTTCTGCCCTCCATAGAAAGATACTGTTATTTTCCCACACATGGCTTTCATTTATACGCAGATCCCCCGCCGGCAGTCCAAAAAAGCTGCTTTTCTAATTCTGGCCTTAAATTTCTTCCTCCCTCCGCCTATTCGTTACAGTTCGCGGCCGGTCAGATCGTGAACTGTAACCTATTCACGGTCCATTTAAAGTTGCTTTTGACAAGGGTCTTGCGTTCAAACCGGAAGCGGCGGTATAATCTTAACATAAAAATACCAGTACATCCTTGCATGCATTCCGAAGTAAACAGCGTTTGATATTTCCTCGCTTATGAATGCAATGACGTACTAAGAAAGGGCCTATTTCGTTTTATGAGTCAAAAACAGGAAATGCAAAAATTCCAACCCACGGCAATAACCAGCCATATCGATTTTTCACAATCGGAAGCCCAGACACTGCTCATCGCAGATGATGAACCGGGTATCCTTCAACTATTGAAGGACTATTTCGAGATGCAGAATTATCGAATTCTGGAAGCCGCAAACGGATTCCAGGTTCTGGAACTGCTCTCTCAAAAACCGGATTTGATCCTGCTGGATGTGGCAATGCCATTGTTGGACGGATTTGAAGTATGTGAACGAATTCGGGAGCATGTATCCTGTCCGATTCTCTTTCTGACCGCAAAAATCGAAGAAACAGACCGGATCAAAGGACTGATGCTGGGCGGGGACGATTACATCCTGAAACCTTTCTCCATGGAAGAATTGGACGCCCGGATCAAGGCACATCTGCGCCGGGAACATCGTCGAAAAGTCGAAAATACGGTAAAGTTTTTCGGCCGCCTGGCATTCCATTATGAAGAGAAATGTATCTACTATGAGAATCAACCGCTTTCGCTTACCAGAACCGAATACGGTATCGCAGAGTTTTTATCTCTGCATCCCGGACAGGTATTCAGCAAAGAGCAGCTCTATGAAAACGTCCGCGGTTTCGACGGAAATGCCGACAGCAGCATCGTAACAGAACATATTCGCAGAATCCGCAACAAACTGGGCGGTCATACAGACCATATTTATATCGAAACCGTATGGGGGGTGGGATATCGATGGATTGGATAGAGGAAAAAACAGAAGCGCTGCGCATACACATCCGGAACCTTTCTTTTCGAAAAGCAATGCTGGCATATATCTTTGTGCTTGCCGTTCTTGTATGGGGAATCTCTTATCTCACCATCCTTTTCTGCTGGAAATGGGAAAACAGCATCTGGGGAAAATACAACGGTATCGAAACGCTTCGGCACACCATTTATCAGAATGGGCTTCATTGGTATCTTCAATACAGCGCTTTTGATCCCACAGATCGATCCCTTTTTTTGTTCCTTGACTTTTTCCGGGTGTGGTGCCCGTTTTTTTACGCGTTTGGCGGTATGGTTCTTACTATCTTTCGCTTTTACCGCAGACGGCTTGCACTCCCGCTCTCTCTTCTGCAGAAAAGCGTGGAAAACATCCGCGGAAATGATCTGGATTTTCAGATCACTTATGACAGCCGGGACGAGTTGGGACAGCTCTGCGACTCCGTCGAAGAGATGCGGTTGGAATTGATCCGTGGAAAAGAAGAGATGTGGCGTCTCATGGAACAGCAAAAAGAACTGAACGCCGCGTTTGCACATGACTTACGCACCCCGCTTACCGTACTGCACGGTTATACGGATTTTCTGGCCAGATATATCCCGGAAGGAAAGATCAGTGAGGAAAAATTGCAGAATACACTGGCGCTCATGTCGCAGCACTTAAAACGTCTGGAAGAATACAGCCGTACTATGAAAGGAATTCGAAGTATCGACGAGGTTCCGTTCGTCCCGGAAAAAATCACATTTGCAGACCTGTGTCAAAAAGTAGAAGAAATTCTCTTTGCTCTGAATCAGGTACGGGATATCCAAATCACCCACAGGGCCTCCGTCCATACCGGAAATCAGAACATCCCCCCGACCTGCACCCGGCAAAAAGGGGAACGATACAGCGATTCTTTTTCCTCTTTTCCTCTCTATGCCGACCTGGGACTTTTTATAGAAGTACTGGAGAATCTGTTGTCCAACGCTATCCGTTACGCTACCCGGCAGATTGAAGTCCTGTCCGACTACGATGAAACGTACGGGGAGGTCACTCTGTCCGTCCGGGACGACGGATGCGGATTCTCGGAAGAGAAAAAAAAGAATGCATTAAAACCTTACTATAAAGAGTATCCGACGGATGCTGCCGACGAACATTTCGGCATCGGCCTTCCTATCTGTAAAAAACTCTGCCGGAAACATGGCGGAACTTTGAATATTGCCAACAGTATTCAGGGCGGCGCCGTGATCACGGCTTCCTTTTCCGTAAAAAGTCTCAACAATTCTTAATCTTTTATAGGGAAATTATAGAGATTTTTATCGTATGCTATCCTCACAAGGCATTCCATATTCCGGGCCCTGTGAGGATTCTTATTGTCCCCGTCCAAATGGCAGGAAATATAGAATGTCTGAAATGCCATATAATTCAAAAACGGGAAGGGTGAAATTTATGTCTGCAGAAATCAGAATACAAAATTTAAACCAATATTACGGAAAAAAACAGGCGCTGAAAGACATCAACCTTACGATCGAAACCGGAATGTTTGGTCTTCTGGGAAGAAATGGCGCCGGAAAAACGACGCTTATGAAAGTGCTGGCAACTCTGCTCCCCAAATCGGAGGGACAGATCTCCGTATGCGGCAGGAACATAGAGGAAGCGAAAAAAATCCGGCAAATCACCGGGTATCTCCCCCAGGAATTCTCCATGTATCCGAACATGACAGTTTATGAAGCCATGGACTATCTGGGCGTACTCTCCGGATTAAGCAGAAAACGAAGAAAACGGAAAATCCCGGAACTTCTGGAGCGGGTCAATCTGCAAAACGACCAAAAGAAAAGGGTGAAAGCACTCTCCGGCGGAATGAAACGCCGGCTTGGCATCGCCCAGGCAATCCTGCACAATCCGCGGATACTGATTGTGGACGAACCCACCGCCGGACTGGATCCGGAAGAACGGGTGCGCTTCCGGAATCTGCTCTGTGAAATCGCCGAGGAACGGATCGTCATTCTTTCCACCCACATCGTGGGGGACGTGGAGGCCACCTGTGAACAGATCGCCGTACTGGACGAGGGAGAACTGATCTATCAGGGAAGTGTATCCGCACTGATCGAACAAACAGAAGGAAAAGTATATCAGGCGGAGATCAGTAAGAGGGAACTGGAACTTCTCAAAAAACAATATCTTGTCACCAGTATGCTGACTCTGGGAAATAATGTGATGGTACGGTTTCTCGCAGAAGAAACGCCCTTCGCATCCGCAAAACCATGCGAGGCGGGCGTGGAAGACGCCTATATGTATCTGATGCAGCGGGAAGGAGGCGAGACACAATGTTTGGACAATTACTGATCAAGGAATGTAAACAGACTTTCAAAAGCCTGATCTACTGGCTGATTGTTCTTGTTCTCCTTTTTGACTTCGCCACACAGCTTGGTGGTGACACAGAAATTCGAAAAGAGCCTCAAAAAGGAGAGAGCGGGTACGGCTACCGTTCCAGCGATGATCCGACGCTAATCATGAAAGCGACGCTGGGATCTCTTGTTGAACAGTTCGCATACGACCGTTTTGTCACCTATCCCATTGGTTTTTATAAACATGTAACTCTGAATGGGAAAGAAGAAAAACAGATCGAAGAGATCCTGCAAAAAACCACCGGACTTTCCGGCCGCGCGGAGGCGGAACAGGCCGTCAGCGACTGGTACGAGGCACAAAACACGGCGCCCGGTCCAGACGGTGCGATTATGCCGGCGAAAAGTATGGAGATCGCTCCGGCGCCCGATCTGACTTACGACCGGTTTTCCGCATATATGGACGAGGTGGATTCCATTCTGGGGGGCGGTTCTTCTTACGCCAAAGATGCCCGCGAACACAGCGCCTCTGTACCCATGACCTATGAGGAAGCGATGGAAGAATATCGGGAACTGACGGAACAAGACCGTCTGACCGGAGGATACGCAAGACTTTTTTCGGATTATATGGGGATTTTCCTGGGAGTTCTTCCCGTATTTCTGGCCGTAACAAGGGCCTTGCGGGATAAAAGGGCAGGAATGCAGGACCTGATTTACACAAGAAAAGGTTCCTCCTTCGCCATCATTGCCAGCCGATATACCGCTATGCTGGTAATGCTGGTTCTCCCTCTGCTGGCGCTTTCCCTGCTTCCGCTTTCCGATTGTCTCCGCTATGCTTCTTCGGCCGGTATTTCCGCCGATCCATTTGCCTATGTGAAGTATATCTTCGGCTGGCTGCTTCCTACCATCATGACCGCCGCCGCGGTAGGGATGTTCCTCACGGAACTGACCGATACGGCGCTGGCCATTCTGATACAGGGAGCCTGGTGGTTCGTATCCGTATTTACCGGTGCGCTGCATGGCGGGGCCTATGGATGGAACCTGATTCCCCGACATAATACGGTGATGAACTGGAGCGGGTACCACGATCATTTTTCACAACTCGCCGCCAACCGGATTCTGTATGTTTTTCTGTCCGTTATTCTGGTTGTACTCACTGTTTTGATCTATCAGCAAAAACGAAAAGGGAGGTATCGATTGTCATGGAATCTGTCTGGCAGATTGAAAAAATAAATTTGAAACATCATATTCCCCTACACCTTCTCGTCTGTATCCTGCTTCTGGGCATTTCACCGCTTCTGATGGGGGTAGCGAACCTGTCTGCGGAAGATACGGCAAAAGTGCTGGAACGTTACGTGGCTCTGCTTGGGATCATTCTGATCATTCCTGTCTTTTTGCCCGAACAGGACAAAAATCTCCGGGATCTGGTCTATGCCAAATACCGGAGCGCTTCTTCAGTGTATCTGATCCGTCTTTTGGGAAACGGTTGTCTGCTCGCTCTGTTCCTGGGCGGCTATCTCTGGATGCTCCGCCGGGGAAACTGTACATTTCCGACCGCCGCTTACTTTCTGGGAACCTATGCGGAAATGTTGTTTTTGGGAAGCATCGGGCTTTGCTGCTACGGCCTCTTTGACCATCTGGTAGCCGGTTACATGGCCTCCATGGTGTATTATATCACCGCTCTTGGAAGCGGGCCAAAATATCTGAAAATGTTTTATCCCTTTTCCATGTCTATGGGAAGCTATACCGAAAAATTCTGGCTGGCAGCCGCCGCCATCGCACTGACCGGCATCGGAATTTTCTTCCGATGCCGGCGAAAATGAGATTGTTTTTCATTCGGACGCAAAGTATCCGTCGGTGCAAAGTGCATCAGATACAAAAAAGCCCGGACAGTTATATATTTTCTCCGTTTTTTCGTATCACTTCTGCATACCAGTATGCGGAATCCTTGAGTGTGCGCTGCTGGGTGCGGTAATCCACATAGATCAAACCAAAGCGGGTACCGTACCCATCCGCCCATTCAAAATTATCCATAATGGACCAGCACATATATCCCAGTACAGGAAATCCTTCCTCCACCGCTCGTTTCACACACCGCAGATACCGGCTCATGTACGTAATCCGCTGGGGATCGTGGACTTTTCCGTCGTCCATTACAAAATCCAGATTGGCCATTCCATTCTCTGTGATCAAAATGGGAAGCCCGTAGCGTTCATACAGATAACGGATATTCCAGTATAAAATCTCCGGCGTAATGGGCCATTCCAGCGTATTTCTCGGCATTCCACGATACGCCTCCTCTTCAAATACACCGTTCCCGTCATAATTGTTGGCATTGTAGGAATTAAAGCCGAAAAAGTCCAGCGGCTGATGAATTACTTTCATCTCCGCTTCGCTGATTTTCCCTTCCATAAAAGAAGACGGCACTCCCTTGATCATCGGATCCGCCCAGAGATTGTACCCGAACGCATAATTCTTTTCTGCAAACGTGGCTTCCTCTGCCCTGCGAATTTCTTCTTCCGTCTCTTTCGCCGGAATATATACCCAGGCATTGAGCGCCATACCGATCTTCGGTTCGGTTCTGGCTTCCCGACGAATCGTCTGCACCGCCTTTCCGTGAGAAAGCAGTACATTTTTTACAAGTACCGGAAAGATGGCGTCGTCCACTCCATGTTTCTCAAAGGGCGCGTGAATTCCATCCAGGTACCCCAGACCAATAAAACAGGCCGGTTCATTGATGGTCATCCACCAGGATACCTGGTCGGAAAGAGCTTGTACCACCACTTTTACATAGGCGGCAAAATGTTCCGAAATCTCTGCACAGGCCCAGCCGCCCTTCTCATGCAGCCACAGAGGCAGGTTCCAATGAAACAGCGTACACATGGGGGCGATTCCTGCCTCCCGCAGTTCCCTGACCAGGTTCTGATAAAACCGGATTCCCTTCTCGTTCACCACGCCTTCCTTTGGCATAATCCGCGGCCAACTGACCGAAAAGCGGTAGGCTTTCAGCCCCATTTTTTTCATCAATGCCACATCTTCCTTGTAACGATGGTAATGATCGCATGCCTCGTTCCCGTTTTCATTACGCTTCACATGTCCGTCTGAAAGTGCGTCCCAGATTCCCGGTCCCTTACCGTCTTCCTTGTAGGCGCCTTCCAACTGATAGGCGGCGCTGGACACCCCCCAGATAAACTCTTTCTGAAAACTCATTGGTTCTGTCCCTCCTTTTCTTTTTTCTCTTGTCTTTTTCTTTCCACATAATCCTGAAGCCATTCATACACTTCTTCCAGATCTGTTTTCTCCACTTCCTGGAGAAGAGTCACGATTGTCTTCCGGTTAATATACGGGTTCACATGGATCATAATATGCTTTACCTCCGGAAAAGTCTGTTCAATCCGGTCATGTACTGCTTCCGCAATCTCATGCGATTCTGTCAGCGACAAATGGCCGTCCGCCGCAATTTCCAGATCCACGTAAATCTTATTACCAAATTCCCTCGTCTGCAGGGAATCCACCCGCAGCACTCCCGGCTGTTCTCCGGCCAGTTCTCTGATTTTTTTCTCTGTTCGCTCGTCACAGGACTTATCCACCATTTTATCCACGGCGTCCTTAAAGATCTCATAAGCCGCCTGAAAAATAAACAGGCAAATGATCACACTGGCCAACGGATCCATCACCGGGAAACCAAGCCGCGCCCCCAGAATACCTGCCAGCGCGCCCACCGAGGACAATGCATCCGAACGGTGATGCCACGCATCCGCCATCAAAGCGCCGGAATTCACTTTTTTCGCATTGATTCGGGTATACCAGAACATCCACTCTTTTACAAGAATGGACAACACGGCTGCTGCCATAGCCAGTCTTCCCGGCACTGCAATCTCCTGCACCGAACCGCCTGCAATTTTCTGCAGCCCGGAAAAGCCGATTCCCGCACCGGTTAAAACCAGTACCACCGCAAGCAGAATAGCCGCCACACATTCCATTCTCTCATGGCCGTATGGGTGCTCCTTATCTGCCTTTTTCCCTGACATCTTAATGCCGATGATCACCACAAACGTACTGAATACATCTGAGGCCGAATGTACCGCATCAGAAATCATCGCCTCGGATGAGGCCACAATCCCTGCGGCCAGCTTGGCCAGCGAAAGCAGCGTATTGATAAGGATGCTCGTTTTAGATACCCGCATCGCAACCCGTTCCATTTCCAACTCTTCATTCCATTTCATCTGTAATACTCCCTGTTATTCTATGCGCAAACGGCTTGTGTGGTTCCAAATAAGCTTACGTCTGTTTCATTTTGTTGCTTTATCCCGCTCTGCCTTACTTTTGCCTTGTACGGTCAATCCGCATCTGCAGATTTACGCCATACGGATTGATGGCTACGCCGACGCTTCCCTCCGGAAGAACGGCCGGGATTTTTTCCGCCGTCAAAACCATAGGCTTTAACGTATGCCCTTGATTCATCATGATAAATTTCTGGAACTCCTGTGCGTCGGTAAACACAGGCTGAAAGATTTTCCCGTCTTTTTGCTTCACCACCACAATCCCGCCGTCCTCCCTGGTTGGAAGGATATAACGGCCCTCCTGATAATGCACTAACATCTCCTCATGGAGTTCCCTCATCTCCTCTGTCAGTTTCGGTGTCTGCGTCCGACGTGTCTCCTGCATAAAGTAAAGAGCAGTCAGGTGCAGTTCCGGATTTTCAACCAACGTTTTTCCTTCCACTTCCTGTCTGCGCACAATCTCATGCAATTGGATGGATACTTCGGTATTCTTCTTCCAGTTGACCAGGATACAATTCACTCCCATCGGCAGCAGCCCAATATAAAAAGCAGGCAGACCGCGCTTTTCTATCTTCACTGCCTGCGCAGGCTGTCTGTCTCTGGCCAGCGTTTTCACCGCCTCTTTTGCATCTTCTTCCTCAAAAAACAACAATACTTCATCATCATATGTTCTGGCATCGCACAACACATAAGGCATCTTTGTGCAGGGCGACAGCAGCACATATATGGTCTTTGCACTGCGCAGCATCCCCGCCGTCGCTTTTTTCAGCTCCTTCTCCCTGTCTTCTTTCTTCTTCTCTTCGCCCATAAACCCTCCATTCCGCCGCCGTAGGCAGCACAAGTCTGCATACATCCCCGCCTGCACAAATTCAGGCGTGTTTTCTGTTGTATAAAAACATCAGGACTGCCATGGAGCAAATTACCACATACCCAATCCAGCTCAGCAAATCCGGAATCTGCCCAAACACAAAAAAGCCAAGCATTGCCGAGAAAATAATCTGCGAATAGTCATAAACCGAGATCTCCTTTGCCGGCGCATGAAAGTAAGCCGCTGTAATACTGAACTGCCCTCCCGCCGCCGACAACCCTGCAAGAAGCAAATAGAAAAGCTGCATTCGGGACATGGGATGATAGGAAAACAGCAGATACGGCAATGTAACCGCACAGGAGAACGCAGAAAATGCGAACACCACAAAAGGGCCTTTCTCCCCCCGCTGTCCCAATACCCGGACATACGTGTATGCAACGCCAGCCCCCAATCCTCCCAGCAGCCCTACCAGCGCCGCCGGAGAATGAAAGATTGCCGCCGTCGGTTTTATGATCAAAAGACTTCCCAGAAAAGCCCCCGTCACAATCATTGCCTGCGGAACCCGGATCTTTTCTTTCAAGATCAGATAACTGAAAATGATGGCAAAAAACGGCGACATCTTATTCAGCATGGAAGCATCCGCCAAAACCAGATGATCCACCGCATAAAAATTGCTCAGAATCCCGACCGTTCCCGCCGCCGACCGAAAGAACAAATATTTCAGATTTTCTCGTTTTCCGGAAAATTTTACCCCTTCTTTTTTTATGATAACAGTAGCCAGAATCAGGGAAGACAGATTCCGGAAAAAACTTTTCTGCACAGACGGCAAATCTCCGGAAAGCCGTACAAACATGGCCATAAGTGCAAAGAAAAAAGCAGAGACTATAATATAGAATATTCCGATGTACTTCCTCTTTTCCTGCATCTCTCTCCCACCTTTTCCCGCATATTCCAAAACCAGTTCCATCTCCGGCAAGCATTCCCAACAGTGCTCCATACTCGTACGTCATAATACGAATGTCCGATCTTTCTGTCTGCCCCGCAGTCAAGTTGTTTTCTCCCAAAAAGTCCGGCAGACCTCTTTCATGGCAAAATCCAGGGAAGCTTCGCCGCTTTCCTCCAGAACGCATCAAAATTTCCAAATCCCGGCAAATAAATATCCGCTGTATTCCAGATCTTTCCAAGCTGTCGGTCATTGGTTTTATCATAAACCGCCACTGTCAAAAATCCGGCCTTTTTTGCCGTTTTGATGGCAGGAAGGGAATCTTCAAATACCAAAGTCTCAAAGGGCTCTGTATCCAACTGCAGAGAGGCCGCCAGATAAATATCCGGACGTTTTTTATCCGCCCCCATTTCTTCACAGGTCAGGATTCCCGCAAACCAATTTCTTATATGAAGACGTCGAAGCGCCGCCTCGGCGCACTCTCTGTCGCTTGAGGTAGCAATCAACATCGGGATCTGTTTTTCGCGCATTCCCTCCAAAAATTCTCTTGCCCCCTCTTTTAAAGGGACTTTTTCCTCATAAAAATCTTTGATCTTTCTGACCACACCGCTTCGGACCTCTTCCTGTGTCATATCCAAATGATACCGCGTAATCAGATATTCTACCCCCTGCTGCATCCCCATGGAAAAAAGAATCTCGCCCAGTCCTTTTTCCGCCTCAATTCCCAGGGAACGTAAATAAAGTTCCCCCAGATTTTCCCAGACAGGCATAGAGTTCAGCAAGGTCCCGTCCAGATCAAATATCGCACCCTTAATCATAGATCTTCCTCTTCCTACCGCAGGAAATTCTAATAATCACTGCCTTGACCTCTTCCTCCGACCTTCCCATAAAATGGACCCCATCAGCGCTTTGGCCAATATAGACTTTCCTAAAATGTTTTTCAAACTGTGGCAATATCCACCAAAGTCAATTTTCTGATATCCGTATTCTCCAGACTGGTAATCAAAGCCTGCGCCGTATCCAACGCCGTCAATACATTCACCCCTGTCTCAATGGCATTGCGCCGGATCACGAAACCGTCCCGGGAATGATCTGCCCCCTGTGCCGGCGTATCAATAATCAGATCAATCTCGTGTCCTAAAATGAGATCCAACAAATTGGGAGATTCCTGCTCGATCTTGCGCACCGGAATCGCTTTCACACCACCGTTTCTCAATGCTTCCGCCGTTCCCGCCGTGGCAAAAATCCGATATCCGATTTTTTCAAACCGCCGTCCGATCTCCACTATCTCTTCTTTATCATCCTCTCTTACGCTGATGATCATATTCTTAAATTTCGGCAAACGGATCCCCGCGCCGATAAATGCCTTGTAGAGAGCCTCATCAAACGTTCGGGCAATTCCCAGGCATTCCCCGGTTGATTTCATCTCCGGGCCCAGACTGATATCTGCGCCGCGGATCTTTTCGAAGGAAAAGACCGGCATTTTAATCGCAAAATATTCCGCTTCTTTTTGCAGCCCCGGCGTGTACCCCAGTTCCCGGATTTTACTGCCGATAATCACCTTTGTCGCCAGCGGAACAATCGGAATTCCTGTCACCTTACTGATATAGGGTACGGTACGGCTGGACCGCGGATTTACCTCGATCACATAGACGTCTTCCTCCCCGCAGACAATAAACTGAATGTTGATCAATCCGATCACGTGCAGGGAACGCGCCAGTCTCCGCGTATATTCCGCAATCTTTTCCTTGGCCGCTTTCGTCAGACTCTGCGCCGGATATACGGAAATACTGTCCCCGGAATGAATCCCGGCGCGCTCAATATGCTCCATAATCCCCGGAATCAGAATATCCTCTCCGTCGCATACCGCATCCACCTCGATTTCCTTTCCTTTCAGATACTTGTCCACCAGGATCGGATGGTCCTGCGCAATCCGGTTGATGATCCCGATAAATTCATCAATATCATGATCGTTGATGGCAATCTGCATCCCCTGTCCGCCCAGCACATAGGATGGTCTTACCAGCACCGGGTAGCCCAGCCGGTTGGCCACCTCTTTTGCCTCTTCCGCGGTAAACACGGTCCCGCCGGTGGGACGTGGAATCCGGCATTCCTCCAGAATCTTGTCAAACAGTTCCCGGTCTTCCGCTTTATCCACATTCTCCGCAGAAGTCCCCAAAATCGGCACGCCCATCTTCATTAAACTTTCCGTCAGCTTGATGGCCGTCTGCCCTCCAAATTGTACTACCGCGCCGTCGGGCTTCTCTATATCCACAATACTTTCCACATCCTCCGGGGTCAAAGGTTCAAAATACAACTTATCCGCAATGTCGAAATCCGTGCTCACGGTCTCCGGATTATTGTTCACAATGATGGTCTCATACCCTTCCCTGGAAAATGCCCAGGTACAGTGTACGGAACAAAAATCAAATTCAATCCCCTGCCCGATCCGAATGGGGCCGGAACCAAGTACCAGCACCTTTTTCCGCTCCCTGGTTTCTTCCACTTCATTCTCACTGCCGAACACGGAATAATAGTACGGCGTCTGTGCGGCAAATTCCGCCGCGCAGGTATCTACCATCTTATAGGCCGCCACAATGCCATTGGCATGCCGCAGATCATGAATTTCGTGTTCCTGCTTTCCCGTCAGCCTGCCAATCACAGAATCCGGGAACTCCATTCGCTTTGCTTCTGCAAGAAGCTCCGGCGTCAGTTCCTGTGTCTGAAGCGCCTGTTCCATCTCCACAATCCGCGCAAATTTATCAATAAACCACTTATCAATCCTGGTCACCGCATAAATCTTATCATAGTCCATTCCCCGGCGGAGCGCCTCCGCAATCCGCCACATCCGCATATCATCCACAATGACTAACTGTTCTTCCAGTTCTTCCATGGACAGATGAGAAAAGTCATAGGACAAAAGACAATCCACATGCTGTTCCAGTGACCGGATTGCTTTCATCAATGCGCCTTCAAAGTTATCGCAAATACTCATCACTTCCCCTGTGGCTTTCATCTGTGTTGTAAGCGTCCGCTTTGCACTGATGAACTTATCAAAAGGAAGCCGGGGAATTTTTACAACACAATAATCCAGCATAGGTTCAAAGCTGGCATAGGTCTTATGGGTAATTGCATTCTTGATTTCATCCAGTGTGTAGCCCAACGCAATCTTCGCCGCCACCTTTGCAATGGGATATCCGGTCGCCTTGGAGGCCAGCGCAGAAGAACGGCTGACACGCGGATTCACCTCAATGACACAATATTCAAACGAATCGGGATGCAGTGCATACTGTACATTACATCCTCCGGTGATATTCAACTCACTGATAATATTCAACGCAGAGGTACGCAGCATCTGATATTCTTTGTCCCCCAGCGTCTGAGACGGCGCCACCACGATACTGTCTCCGGTATGCACGCCCACCGGGTCAATATTTTCCATGTTACATACGGTGATACAATTCCCGTTACTATCCCGCATCACTTCATATTCAATCTCTTTCCAGCCGGCGATACAGCGTTCTACCAACACCTGTCCCACACGGGAAAGCCGCAGGCCGTTCTCCAGAATCTCCACAAGCTGCTGGGAATTGTGTGCAATTCCGCCGCCGCTTCCCCCCAGAGTATATGCAGGGCGCAGCACCACCGGATACCCGATCTGATTGGCAAAGGCCAGACCGTCCTCCACTGACTCCACCACCAGAGAAGCCGCCACCGGCTCCCCGATCTTCTCCATGGTTGCCTTGAATTCCAAACGGTCTTCCGCCTTTTTGATGGTCTCGGAAGTGGTCCCGATCAAACGGACATGGTTTTCCCTCAAAAACCCGGATTCCTCCAGCTCCATGGCCAGATTCAATCCGGCCTGTCCGCCCAGCGTCGGCAGAATACTGTCCGGATGTTCTTTCTGAATCAGCTGTTCCACAACTTCTACCGTCAGCGGTTCGATGTAAACTTTGTCCGCAATATCTTTATCGGTCATGATGGTCGCCGGGTTGGAATTGAGAAGTACCACTTCCAAATTCTCTTCTTTCAAAGAACGGCATGCCTGTGTCCCCGCATAATCAAATTCGGCCGCCTGCCCGATCACAATCGGACCGGAACCGATCACCAGTACTTTTTTGATGCTGTTATCTCTTGGCATTACTCTGCACCTCCCATCATCTCCATAAAGCGGTCAAACAAATAGGCTGAATCCTGCGGTCCCGGACATGCTTCCGGATGAAACTGCACCGTAAAAATATTCTTTCCCACGTACTCCAGCCCCTCGTTTGTCCCGTCATTCACATTGACAAATGCCGGAACTGCCACCGACGTATCCAAATTCTCTGTATCCACCACGTATCCGTGATTCTGTGAAGAAATATAGACGCGCCCGGTCCGCAGATCCTTCACCGGATGATTCCCGCCTCTGTGTCCGTATTTTAACTTGTGAGTGGACGCTCCGGAAGCCAGCGCCATCAACTGATGTCCCAGACAGATGGCAAAAATCGGAATCTCCGTGCGATACAGCTTTTTCAGCTCTTCAATAATCGAAACACAGGCCGCCGGATCCCCAGGCCCGTTGGAAAGCATAATCCCGTCCGGTTTTGATGCAATGATCTCCTCCGCCTTCGTATCTGCCGGATAAATCGTCACCTCGCATCCCCGCCTGTGCAGAGATCTGGCAATATTATCCTTCGCCCCCAGATCCAGAAGCGCTACTTTCTTTCCTTCTCCTTGCAGCACTTTCTTTTCCGTACAGGTCACTCTGGAAACAACGTCTCCTACTTTGTATGCTTTTAACCGGGGAAGAATCTCTTCCATCCGATACGCCTCATTGGTCGTAATCATCCCGTTCATGGTCCCTTTTTCACGCAGAATCTTGGTCAGCGCGCGGGTATCAATCCCCGCGATTCCCGGAATATCCTGCGCTTCCAAAAATGCCTGGATTGTCCCTTCACACCGGAAATTGCTGGGCATACGGGACAGTTCCCTCACAATGTACCCGTCCGGCCATGCTTTTACAGATTCCATATCCGGCGTGATCCCATAATTTCCAATTAAAGGATAGGTCATCACCACAGCCTGTCCCGCATAGGAAGGATCTGTCAACACCTCTAAGTAGCCTGTCATCGACGTATTAAATACGATCTCACTCACCATGTCTCTTGTCGAACCAATACTGCTCCCCGTAAATACGGTTCCGTCCTCCAAAATCAGAAACGCTTTCATCTGTTCACCTGTCCCTTCCTGTGCCATGTTCAGTTGCCGGTATACAAGAAAATCCGCCCTCAACAGCTTTTTGCGCATACCAATGCATAAGAAAGGCACTCTTGGAGTCTTTTTCCTTCCAGAGCGCCCTCATTCTCAAATTGTTAAGATTATACTACAACTACTCCAAGAATTCAACCGGTTTTTCTTCTCCCTTCTTAAGGAACTTAAAATTTCGTCATATTCCATAGTTATAAACCGCCTTTTTGCAAGGAACCGGATTCCTCATAGCAGAACGCGCATCCTCCGCCTCCGTACAGCAGAGTGCACGGCGCGGATGTGGAAAATAACAAAAAATGTACACAAAATCAACCCTCTCTCATATACTAAGTAGAGAATACCTGCAAGGAAGAACGCGATGGTTCATATCAAAGCAATGCAAACAGACGAAAGAAGCCGGGCCGCAAATGCCGGACAGATCGGCAAGGGGAAACTGCAGATCAACGTTACTTCACAGATCAATTCTTTTCCCGTGGCGGATGCGGAAGTCGCGGTTTCCTATACCGGAGTCCCCGACAGTACACTGGAACAGTTAAAAACAGACAGTTCCGGTCAGACCGAAGAGATCGAACTGGACGCGCCTCCTCTGGAATACAGCCTGAATCCGGACATTGAGGCTCAACCCTATTCCGAATATACCCTGATTATCCGGGCGCCGGGATTTGAACCGGTCAGCATCTCCGGCGCAGAAATCCTGCCGGATGTAACCGCAGTCCAGAACGTACGGTTAAATCCCCTGGAACCGACACAAACCGGAGAAGAAGTATTTGTAATTCCCGCCCACACTTTGTACGGGGAGTATCCGCCCAAAATTGCAGAAGATGAGATCAAGCCTACAAATGAAACCGGAGAAATCGTACTCAGCCGGGTCGTCGTTCCGGAATACATTGTCGTACATGACGGTTCCCCACGGGACTCCACCGCTACCAATTACTATGTAAAATACCGGGACTATATTAAAAATGTAGCTTCCAGTGAAATCTATGCAACCTGGCCTGCAGCTGCAATTCGCGCCAATGTTCTGGCCATCATGTCCTTTACCCTCAACCGGGTGTACACAGAATGGTACCGAAACCGCGGGTATGATTTCACGATCACCTCCTCCACCGCTTTCGATCATAAATGGATTCCGGAACGGAATATCTATGATACCATTTCCGTAATCGTCGATGAATTATTTGCAAACTATCTCTCCCGTCCGAACGTCAGGCAACCCATCCTGACGCAATATTGTGACGGCCGAAGAGTATCCTGTCCCAACTGGATGACACAATGGGGATCCATGTCACTGGCAGAACAGGGCTATTCCGCCATTGAAATTCTCCGCTATTATTATGGGGAAAATATGTATATCAACACTGCCCAGGAGATTTCCGGTATTCCTTCCTCCTGGCCTGGCTATACCCTGGAAATCGGTTCCCGCGGTGATAAAGTCCGCCAGGTACAGGAACAGTTAAATGTCATCGCCGGCGCCTATCCTGCCATTCCGAAAATCCAGGCAGATGGTATCTACGGTCCGGCTACGTCCGAAGCCGTAAGGGTCTTTCAATCTGTCTTTGGGCTTCCCAAGACCGGAACCATTGATTACCCCACATGGTATAAAATTTCAGAGATCTATGTAGGCGTATCCAGGATTGCCGAACTTAGCTGACCACCATAGAAAAATCCGGCTCATTCTGCCAAAGGCATACATGAGCCGGATTTCCTTATTCTGCCAGCGAATAAATCCGAAGAAAATCTTTTCTTTCTTCTCTGTTCATCTTCACAAAATCTGTGAACGCCACATCCACATGGTACATTGGACTGCCGCAGCAAACCGCACGGCTCTGGTTATTTGTATAAAAGTATTTTTTACATTTTATACAATAATAAACCTGCATCATTTGTATCATTCCCCCTTTTTCAAATATATCTGCAAGGTTTCTGTGGTGTCGGGACAGGCATTCCTTTCACCTTGATTTCTTTACCCCCGTAAAGAACATGATAAATTTTTGAAATTAAAAACAGATGCTCTTCGTAACACAAAAAACACCTGTCTCTCTTTTGCGATAACATCACTCTGGTTAGGACCGTGCATGTGCCGTGTAACTTGTACATGCGCCATAGCTTCATCACATCTATGCTAAAATATATGAAATTCCCTTTTTCGATTAAATCATGTAGTTCCGGTCATATGGGAATTCCATCCACATCCTAACCAAACTTTACTCCTATACTCTTGACAGGTATTCACCAGTCCGCGTATCAATCTTCAGTACATCTCCCATTTCCACAAACAACGGAACCATTACCGTAGCTCCGGTCTCCACTGTGGCCGGTTTTGTAGCACCCTGTGCGGTATCCCCCTTAAAACCGGGTTCTGTCTCTGTGATTGCCAACTCCACGAACAAGGGCGGTTCCACTGAGAATACATTCCCGTTATGTGAACAGATCTTCACACTCTCGTTCTCTTTCACAAACTTCAGTGCATCTCCAACCACCTCAGAATTCAATGCAATCTGATCATAGGTCTCCACATCCATAAAATTGTATAAATCCCCATCCTGGTACAGATACTGCATCTCTTTTCTGTCAATATGCGCTTTGGGGAACTTTTCTGTCGGACGGAATGTTTTTTCTACTACACCGCCGCTGATAATATTCTTTAACTTGGTTCGAACAAACGCTGCGCCTTTTCCCGGCTTTACATGCTGAAACTCCAAAATCTGGTATATATTTCCTTCAATCTCAACTGTAACACCGTTTTTAAATTCTCCTGCTGCGATCATCTATAATCCTCCTTCGATTGCATAATTCACATGCGCAAATTCTCAGTTTTTTACCATTCTATACTAATTTCCCACTTTTTTCAACCTTTTTTTCTTTCATTCCTACGTTCTTTTTTATAGAAGTAAAGCACGATTCGTTCCAGATAGCGTTTCAGCACAATTTGAATCTCCTCTTTCGGATGAATCGGTTTTACCAGAATGCTGCGTATCTTTGCCCGTTTTGCCCCCCACACATCCGTAAAAAGCTGATCCCCTACAAACAGCGTATCCGAGCGCGTTGTTCCCATCAGCTCCATAGCACGGACGTAATTCTTTGTGGAAGGTTTATGGGCATTATAAATATAATTCGTCTGGATCTCTTCATTAAACATCCTCACCCGCGCCTCCTGATTGTTTGAAATCAAACAGGAGGAAAATCCGATTTTCTCCAGTCTTTCGAACAGTTTTTTTGCACGGGCATCTGCCGGAGCCCCGTGAGGCACCAACGTATTATCTATATCGAATATCACTCCCCGATACCCTTCCTGGTACAGCTTTTCAAATGAAATGAAATACGTGGAAGCCACATAATCATCCGGAAAAAACAATTCAAACATCATGCCCTCTCCTGTTCTGTCAATTTACGAACCAGCTCCTCGCAAATCTGAAGCACACTCTTTTGATCTGTATGAACCACAATATCCGCTGCCGCCTCATATTTTTCACGGCGTTTTTCCATCAACTCTGCGATATATGCTTCGTTATTATTTCCGTTCAGAAGCGGGCGATCCGTACTGTCCTTAACACGTTCATAGATTGTACCGGGCCGGGCCGTCAAAAGTACCACCCTGCCGTTCTTCCTCATCTCCGCCACATTTTCTGCACGGAGCGCCGCGCCGCCTCCACAGGAGATAATCACATTCTTTTCTTTTTGCAGTTCCACAAGAAGCGCTGTCTCCTTATCCCGGAAGTATGCTTCCCCATAGACGGCAAAAATATCCGGAATACACATTGCTTCCCGTTCTGCAATCACCTGATCCATCTCCACCACTTTCATGGCAAACATCGTACTCAGATAATCCGATACCGTACTTTTTCCGACACCCATAAATCCGATCAGAACAATATTATAATTAAACAACTGGTGTGCCTGCACACGCTTGCCGTTTCTTACAATTCTTTGGAATACGTCTTCCATCTCATCCCGATACCGCTGTTCCCTTAGCCGCTCCTCTCTTCTCTGTTCCTGCTTTTTCTCCTGTACCGGCTGAAGAATCGGCAAACCATACTTTTTCTTATACGACACAATTTTCTCAATCAGTGCATTCCGTTCTATCAGGGCGTCTATCATCTTATCGTCACACATCGCAAGCTGTTCGCGGTACATCTCCAGATCGTTCATCGCCGTCTCCTTTTTCCTTTTATCTTCTTGCTGCTTTTGAAACTGCCCCGTCTTCTGAGCAAGCAAAAAACAGTCGTCTTTTCTCTACAAAGCACGCTATATTATAACAGCTTTTGCCCTCTGCCGCAAGCGCCGTAATTCAACTTCTGATTTTCTATTTTTCCCCTTTTTCCAACGCCGCCTTTACATCCGCTTTAAATACGTTCCAGGCTTCTTCCTTCTCCACAAAATACTTCGGACAGTTTTTGCCCGTCACATCGTAGTGCCGAATCACCGCTTCCTCATTCAACTGAAACTTACGGCATAAAAAGGCGGTCAGCTGCACCATCGAAGCATACGTCTTGTCTGTAAATACTCCTGTCTCATCGGGATGGCAGCATTCAATGGAAATCGTATCATGATTGCGCTCATTTGAGGCATATGCAACCTCCCAGGTGGGTACACACTGCACAATCTCCCCCTGAAGTCCCACCACAAAATGGCTGCTTACCGAAGTTCCGTGTCCGTCCTGCAGCCCGTTAAAATAATCCCTGTTGGCCTGCGCAGTGCTCCCCGGATTTGCCGTATAATGAATGACAATTCCCGTGATCGGGTCTGTCTCCGTCCCCGGGCGGGAATATTCATTTACATCCAGAAGCTGTACGCTGATTTCCGGTTCCGAGGCATCCAAATCCAGCCCGCTTGTTTTCTCTTCCTCTTTTGAAGAGGAACACCGAAAAATTCCCAACACGACCAATAGCACCAGTAACGCGCCAAATCCTATGCCAATCAAAAGACTTTTTCCATCCAGTTCTGCGCCCCGGATTCTCTGCCAAAGACTCTTTCTGTTTCTTTTGCGCTTTTTCGTCCGCTTCCTTTTCTTTTTAGAACCTGCCGTTTTCCGAACTGTGTTTTTGATTTCTGCCCCTTTGGAACCGACAGTCTTTTCTTCTATATTTCTCTGCCCTGTACTCTTTTGTACTTCATCCTTTTGTTCCATTTCTCTTTTGCTTTGTACTCCTCTGCTGCTTTCCTCTCACTTCCGCCCACCGGTATGCCGGCAGACAAAAACGGCTCTTTTTCCTCATATGATTTTTATCTTATCATATTTTCCTTAATATTCTCAAAACCAAATATGAATTTTCTATTAAAAGAAGCCGGGAATTTCCTTTTCAGATTCCCGGCCTCCTTATTCTATTCGTCCACGCTATAATTGGGCGCTTCTTTTGTAATGTGAATGTCATGCGGATGACTCTCTTTTAAGGAGGCAGCCGAAATCTTCACAAAACGTCCGTTCTCTTTCAATTCTTCGATTGTAGCCGTTCCACAGTATCCCATACCGGAACGTAAACCACCCATCAGCTGATATACGGTATCTTCTACGGTTCCTTTATATGCCACGCGTCCTTCCACACCCTCCGGAACCAGCTTTTTGGCGTTTTCCTGGAAATAACGGTCCTTGCTGCCGTTCTCCATAGCGGCAATGGATCCCATCCCACGGTATACCTTATATTTGCGTCCCTGGTATAGTTCAAATGTTCCCGGACTTTCATCACACCCGGCGAAAATACTTCCCATCATACATACGTTGGCACCCGCTGCAATGGCTTTTGTCATATCACCGGAATATTTGATTCCGCCGTCCGCAATAATCGGAATTCCATATTCCTTTGCCACTTCATAACAATCCATCACTGCCGTCACCTGCGGTACGCCGATTCCCGCTACTACGCGGGTCGTACAGATGGAGCCTGGTCCGATTCCCACCTTCACCGCATCCACACCCGCCTCGATCAACGCTTTCGCAGCGGCGCCTGTGGCAACGTTCCCGGCGATCACCTGCAGATCCGGATAGCTTTCTTTTACCATACGGACTGTCTTCAGCACATTCGCAGAATGACCGTGAGCAGAATCCATCACAATCACATCCACCTTTGCATTCACCAGGGCTTCTACCCTCTCCAGACAATTCGCCGTAATTCCAATGGCGGCACCGCAGAGCAGACGCCCCTGGGAATCTTTTGCCGAATAAGGATACTTGATCTGTTTTTCAATATCCTTGATTGTAATCAGACCTTTCAGTATCCCGTTCTGATCTATAATCGGCAGCTTTTCCTTTCTCGCTTTTGCAAGGATCTTCTTTGCTTCCTCCAGTGTAATCCCTTCTCTGGCTGTGATGAGGCCTTCGGAAGTCATACATTCCTTGATTTTCTTCGAAAAGTCTTCCTCGAATTTCAGATCACGATTGGTGATAATTCCGACTAACTTTTTCCCTTCCGTAATCGGCACTCCTGAAATGCGGAACTTGGCCATCAGCTCATTGGCATCCTTCAGCGTATGTTCCGGGGAAAGATAGAAGGGATCCGTAATGACTCCGTTCTCTGATCTCTTCACCTTATCCACCTCATCGGCCTGCTGTTCAATCGACATATTTTTATGAATAATACCGATTCCTCCCTGCCGGGCCATTGCAATGGCCATACGGTATTCCGTTACCGTATCCATGCCTGCGCTCATCATCGGAATATTTAACTTAATCTTCTTAGTCAGATACGTTGAAAGATCTACCTGATTCGGAATGACTTCCGAATACGCCGGTACCAGAAGCACATCGTCAAACGTAATACCTTCTCCAATCATCTTGCCCATGATTCTACCTTCCTCTCTTTTTCTCATCCTGTAAATGTTCCTGCTGTTTGCCCCATCCTGTATGAATTAACCGGGAGAAAACCGTAGCAATGTTTTAACTGATATAGTACAGAAATTCAGGTTCCTTGTCAAGCATTTTAAAAAAAAGAGAATATAAGGTATAGAAAAAGGAACCTCAGTCCTGGAGGCTGTATCCTCTAAAACCGCAGATTCCTTTTTTCCCACTGTTCGTCCATATGGCCAAACAGTACTTATTTTTTTATTCTGTTCCTGCCTTTGGAAAATGCACGAATTTTTACATCATGCCCATTCCGCCTGCACCGCCGGCCGGCATCGGCGGAACATCCTCTTTGATGGTAGATACAACGGATTCTGTTGTCAACAGCGTAGATGCCACGCTGGTCGCATTCTGCAATGCACTTCTTGTCACCTTTGCCGGATCCAGAATTCCTTCTTTTACCATGTCCACATACTCTTCTTTGTATGCATCAAATCCGATTCCTACTTCTGACTCTCTTACTTTATTGATGATCACGGAACCTTCCAGCCCTGCATTGGATACGATGTGGTACAATGGAGATTCCAGTGCTTTCAGAATGATCTTTGCGCCTGTTTTCTCGTCGCCTTCCAGTTCCTCTGCCAGCTTCTCCACTTCTTTCGCTGCATGGATATATGCAGAACCGCCGCCTGCAATAATTCCTTCTTCCACTGCAGCTCTTGTAGCGTTCAATGCATCTTCCATCCGGAGTTTTGCTTCTTTCATCTCGGTCTCCGTTGCCGCGCCGACACGAATTACGGCCACGCCGCCTGCAAGCTTTGCAAGTCTCTCCTGCAGTTTCTCTCTGTCAAAATCAGAAGTTGTCTCCTCAATTCCTTTCTTGATCTGGCCTACCCTGTCGGCAATCGCCTGCTTATCTCCGCAGCCGTCTACAATCACGGTATTTTCTTTCTGTACTTTTACAGACTTTGCACGTCCCAACTGATCCATCGTCGCTTCTTTCAGGTCCATGCCCAGTTCTTCCGAAACGACCTGGCCGCCTGTCAGAATGGCAATATCCTGCAGCATCTCTTTTCTTCTGTCGCCATATCCCGGCGCTTTTACTGCAACTACATTGAACGTTCCGCGCAGCTTGTTGACAATCAAGGTTGTCAACGCTTCTCCCTCGATATCTTCTGCAATGATCAGAAGTCTTGCACCGGACTGTACGATCTGCTCCAGCAATGGGAGAATATCCTGGATATTGGAAATCTTCTTATCTGTAATCAAAATATAGGGATCTTCCAGCACGGCTTCCATCTTCTCCATATCTGTCGCCATATAAGCGGATACATATCCACGGTCAAACTGCATTCCTTCTACCAGATCCAGTTCTGTCTGCATGGTCTTGGATTCTTCAATGGTAATGACGCCGTCGTTGGAAACCTTCTCCATGGCATCTGCCACCATCTCGCCGACGAAATCATCACCGGAAGAAACTGCTGCAACTCTTGCAATCTGCTCTTTTCCTGTTACCTTACTGCTCATTTCGGCAATGGACTCTACCGCTTTGTCCGTCGCCTTTTTCATCCCTTTCCGCAGAACGATGGGATTAGCGCCTGCCGCCAGGTTCTTAATTCCTTCATTTACCATAGCCTGTGCAAGCACGGTCGCTGTGGTGGTCCCGTCACCGGCAACATCGTTGGTCTTAGAAGCAACTTCCCGGATCAACTGCGCGCCCATATTCTCAAATCCATCTTCCAGTTCAATCTCTTTTGCGATTGTTACACCATCATTCGTAATCAACGGAGCGCCGAAAGACTTATCCAATACGACGTTTCTTCCCTTCGGTCCCAATGTTACCCGCACGGTATCTGCAAGCTGATTCACACCTTTTTCCAACGCTGCTCTGGCTTCTGCGCCAAATTTAATTTCCTTTGCCATCTCTAATCACCTCATCTATTTTTTCACAACTTTGTGTTTTATGCTTCTACGATCGCGAGAATATCACTTTGCTTCACAATGATGTATTCCTCTCCATCCAGTTCCACATCTGTACCCGCATACTTTGAATAAATTACTTTATCGCCCGTCTTCACCTGCATCGTAACTTCTTTTCCATCTATATTCCCGCCAGGTCCGACTGCAACAACCTCTGCTTCCTGCGGCTTTTCCTTTGCCTGCCCTGGAAGAACGATACCAGACTTTGTTGTCTCTTCTGCTTCTAACTGTTTTAATACAATCTTGTCACCCAAAGGTACTAACTTCATTGTAATTCCTCCTTCAAATGTTATTCTTTGTTAGCACTCATATCATTCGAGTGCTAAGCCCTGAATATAAAATAGCACTCTGACACACATTTGTCAACCACGTTTCTAAATTTTTATAATTAGTTTATAAAACTGTCACTATTCACGGTGCCTTGCACCTTGCTGCAAGGCATCCGGCCAGTAAAGCAGCGGTTTCAGGCATCCAGCCCCTCGCCCTTCGGCGACTTTTCAATGGGCTGGATGTGTACAGTTCGCGGCCGGTCAGGCCGTGAGCTGTAACATAAAACTTCTTTTATTCCTCTTTATTCTCCGGCACGCTGAAAAATCCGTTCTCAATCCGAAATATCACCATATTTCCGTCCTCCGACTGATACCGTTCTTTCACAACACCCGTGCAGTACAGAATCTCCTTCTTGGTAGAAATATAACACTGATACTTTGCGTCCAGAGAGATTGCCGTCAAATCCTGCTCTTTTAGCTTCAGGTATATGTAGTCTCCTTCCATATCATACCGGAATACTTTACAGTGATGTGTCGTATCATCCAAAACCGTATCCGCAGAAATGGTCTTTGTCATCTGTAAATCTACCTGATTTCCTTCATACATCGTTCTTTCCTCCTTGCCTGTCATCGTACAGGATATCCTGTCCTTTCTCCCGCCGGACAGTCCAAAAACCGGCCTCGGCCGCTTTTTCCCCATACATAAGATATGAAAATCAACAAGAAGCTGCTGCAAAACGCAAAGAATACACAATATGCAGTTGTAAGACTTCTTATAATCAAACTGTATATTGTATGTATCCGCTATTTTGCAACAGCCCTTCCCTGCTTTCTCCTTGATCTTACAGGATGCTTTCCGTTCTTTCTTTTCTGATCTTCTCTAACTCTGTAAATACATAATCATTCAGAACCTTGATATATGTACCTTTCATTCCGGAAGAGCGGGATTCAATCACCCCGGCACTTTCAAACTTCCGTAATGCATTGACAATAACGGAACGGGTAATCCCGACTCTGTCCGCGATTTTACTCGCCACCAGAATTCCTTCCGTCCCTCCTAATTCATCAAAAATATGAAGAATCGCCTCCAGCTCAGAAAAGGACAGCGTCCCGATGGCCGATTGTACAATATGCTCTTTTCTGGACTCTTCCGCACTTTCCTCATTCACGGACCGAAGCATCTCCAAACCCACAACTGCCGTTCCATACTCACTTAAAATAATATCATCAATTTCATAAAGGGAATCCTGCTTATAGATAAACAATGTTCCCAATCGTTCCCCTGCAATGTCAATGGGCGTTACAATCGCCTGATACCCCTTTACTGTCTCCGACGAAAAACCGAGCGTTTCTAAATTCACATTCTCTTTCGTAGACAGGATGCTCAGCAGACGTTCGTTCAACATCTCATCTATATGCATCCCTATGGTCTCTGCAAGCAGTTCCTGAAGACCTGCCACCGCTTCTGACTGGCTCACACCGAGAAGCTTTCCCTTCTTACTTACTACTAGAACATTCGAGTCAAGAATCTCTGTCATAACTGCACAAATGTCGTTAAAAACCACCTTGCTGGAATTGTTATTGTGCAGCAACTTGTTGATTTTCCGCGTCTTGTCTAATAATTGTACACTCATCACGTTCCTCCGATCTCTACTTGAGTACTTTTTTGTCTGATACGAAATCTGTTCCTCTTTTCAAACGAACAATTGTGTAACTAACTTTCCTCAATTTGTCAGATAAAGTCATGGTATCATACAACTTACAAAATAGCAATCTGATTTACGAATTTTCTGATTTTTCTAATTTTCTATTCTTTACATATCCGCATTTCTCATTTGCACAGACAAGCTTATTTCCTTTTTCTAACATATAGCCGCCGCATTCCGGACACTTTTCTGTGGATGGCTTCTGCCAGGACATAAAATCACACTCCGGACTATTTTCACATCCATAATATCTTCTGCCTTTTTTCGTCTTGCGAATGACTACTTCCTTTCCACAGAGCGGACAGGGGACTCCGATCTTCTCCAGGTACGGCTTTGTATTCCGGCATTCCGGAAATCCCGGACACGCAAGGAACTTTCCATGAGGCCCATACTTGACCACCATATTGCGCCCGCACTCCTCGCAGATCACATCGGTCACTTCATCTTCAATCGTTACACTTTCCTGCTCTTTCTCTGCGATCTGTACCGCTTCGTCCAGGTCCGGGTAAAAATTGCGGATGACTTCTTTCCAGGGGACTTTCCCTTCCTCCACCATATCCAGAAGTCCTTCCATATTTGCCGTAAAGCTCACGTCTACAATGCTGGGGAACGACTGCTTCATAATATGATCCACGACTTCTCCAATCTCTGTCAGATAAAGATTCTTTCCCTCTTTCGTCACATAACGTCTTGCCAGAATGGTTGTAATCGTAGGCGCGTACGTACTGGGACGTCCAATTCCCTGTTCCTCCAGCGCCTTTACCAGCGTTGCCTCTGTGAAATGCGAGGGCGGCTGCGTAAAATGCTGTTTGGACTGAAAACTTTCTTTTGTAAGTTCCGTGTCCGGTCCCAGCGCATTGACCAGTACATTACTTTCCTCTTTTTCTTCTTCCGCTTCCATATATACGGAGCGGAACCCTTCAAACAGTACCCGGGAAGTGGACACCGTGAATACATAATCACCCGCCCCGATTTTTACAGAAGTGGTCTCGAATCTGGCCGGCTGCATCCGGCTGGCTGTAAAACGCTTCCAGATTAACTGATACAGACGGAATTGATCCCGTGTCAGGGAATCTTTGATAGAAGCGGGAGTTCTGGTAATGTCCGATGGACGGATCGCCTCATGGGCATCCTGAATCTTCTGTTCCGTCTGTTTTACCGTACCTCTTTCGGCTACATATTCCTCTCCGTATGTCTGCCCGATATACGATCTCGCGGCCGCATCTGCTTCTACTGAAATGCGGGTAGAATCCGTACGCAGATAACTGATCACACCTACCGTTCCGGTCCCTTTGATATCAACTCCCTCATACAACTGCTGTGCAATCCGCATGGTCTTCTGTGTTCCAAAATTCAGCGCTTTCGCCGCTTCCTGCTGCAGCGTACTGGTCGTAAAAGGAAGGGGGCTTTTCCGGATACGTTCCCCCTTTTTGATACTCACAATCTGGTATGCCGCATTGTCTACTTCCTGTAAAATCTGATCCAGTTCTTCCCTGGAGTGTATGACTAGTTTCTGTTTCTTTGTCCCGTAAAATTTCGCCACCAAAGGACGCTTTTCACCGGGAATCCGAAGTATGGCATCTAAGGACCAGTACTCCTGCGGAATAAACGCATTGATCTCTTCCTCCCGGTCTGCAATCATTCGAAGCGCCACAGACTGTACTCTTCCCGCGCTCAATCCCCTCTTTACTTTTGCCCAGAGAAGCGGACTGATCCGGTATCCTACCATGCGGTCCAGGGCGCGGCGCGCCTGCTGTGCATCCACCAAATCCATATCGATCTCTCTTGGCTCTTTCAGAGACGCCTTCACCGCATTTTTTGTAATCTCATTGAACGTAATCCGACGCATTTTCTTCTCATCCAGCTTCAGCGCTGCGGATAAATGCCAGGAGATGGCCTCCCCCTCACGGTCCGGGTCGGTTGCCAGATATACACGGTCCGCCTTTTTTACTTCTTTCCGCAAGTTCGCCAGAATATCGCCTTTTCCGCGAATGGTAATATATTTCGGTTCATAATCATGCTCTACATCAATCCCCATCTGACTTTTGGGCAAATCCCGTACATGTCCGTTGGATGCGGCAACCGTATAATTACTGCCCAAAAATTTTTTAATGGTTTTTACTTTCGCAGGCGACTCCACAATCACAAGATAATGTGCCATTTTCGTTTTTTCCCTCCACTTCGCTTCCAAATCCCCCCGGAATCTTTTCTGCAACAAATGAGATTCCATACATATTCGTCTAAATTCGGAAAAGGCGTTCCCGATATTCAGACAAGCGAGTTATACCCGTATATAATAATTTTGAAATACTTCTCGAATCAATCCCTTCATCTCCAAAGAAGTCAGAATCTCCATCACCTGCTGCGGGAGCATCCCTGTCTCTTCCAGAATCCTGTCCACATTCTTTGGAGAAAGAACAACTGAACTATACACCAATTCTTCCGTTCTTTCAAGCATTTTTTTCACATCCACTCTTTTTTCACAAAAAGCAGGCCCTGAAATTCCAAGTTCCTCCAATAACATTTCAGGGGATAAGAGAATTCCCGCTCCCTGCCGGATCAACTGATTGCACCCACGGCTGAGCCTGCTGTCAATGGTTCCTGGCAGCGCATAAACATCCTTCCCTTGTTCCAATGCCAGATCTGCAGTAATCAGGGAGCCGCTTCGCTCCTCCGCCTCCATCACCAGTACCAGATCGGACAACCCACTGATGATCCGGTTCCTTCGCGGAAAATGATAGGGCAGCGGCCTGGTTCCCGGCGGAAATTCGGAAAGGATACCGCCCCCCTGCTCCAGAATATCGTGATACAATCCGATATGTTCTCCCGGATAGCAGATATCCACTCCGTTCCCCAGTACGGCAAATGTCTTCCCTCTCCCGGACAGCGCCCCCCGTTGACCAATTCCGTCAATTCCACGGGCAAGTCCGCTGATAATTTGAATTCCACTTTCAGAAAGCACCTTTGCAAAATCATATGCATATTTTTCTCCGTAAGGACTACATTTCCTTGCTCCCACAATAGCTACGCTGGAACAAATCTCGTCCGGCAGATCTCCTTTGATATAAAGTGCATAGGGTTTGTCCCCGATCTCGGTCAGCCTTTGGGGATAGCCCGCGTCAAAACAGGTATACATTCGAATCTGTTTTTTTTCGAGTAAGACGTACTCTTTTTGCAGATCCCGGTTTTTCTTTGCCTGCATTATTGTATTACGATCCTTTTCATTTAAGAACTGATATTGTCGTAATTGCATTTCTTCTATATAATAAACGGCTTTTGCCGATTTCATGTATGTATGAAGCAGAATTTTTTTTCGATCTGTCAACCCTTCCATCGCCGCCAGCCAATACGCGTATTCTCTGTCTCCCTGCCCCGCTTCTCCTGTCCTTTCGTTCCTTTTTATCTCCTGCGTCGCCGTTTTGTTTTCTATTGTCATCGCTCATCTCCCCCAATACTTTTTATCGAATGTCCGATACCCGATGGCTTCCTTTAAATGTTTCTCCAGAATCCGTTCCTCTCCGTCCAGATCCGCGATGGTGCGTGCCACCTTCAAAATCTTATGATAGGTCCTTGCTGTCAGTCCCAGTCTGGAAAATGCCTGCCGCATCAGCTTTTCCTCTGTTTCTCCCAGACGACAGAATCGCTCCAGCTCTTTTACCCCCAACCTTGCGTTCGTCAAAATTCTGCTTCCCTGATATCGTTCATTCTGAACTTCCCTTGCCCGGCACACCCGTTCCCGGATGACGGCAGAGCTTTCCTCCTTTTTTCTGTTGCTTTCCTGCAATGCCTCGTACTCCACTTTCGGAGTCTCCACACAAAGATCCATCCGGTCCAGAAACGGCTGACTGATCTTTCCCAGATAGTGCTGAATCTGCCCCGGCGTACAGGTACAGCGGTTCATATCAGGATAGCATCCGCATGGACAGGGATTCATGGCGCCAACCAGCATAAAATCAGCCGGAAACAAATAGGTTCCCTGTGTCCGGGTAATCCGGATCTGCTGATCTTCCAGGGGCTGCCGCAGCACTTCCAGGACATTCTTTTGAAATTCCGGCAATTCATCCAAAAATAAGACTCCTTCATGGGCCAGACTGATCTCTCCCGGCACGGGAATCGCGCCGCCCCCTGCCAGCGCCGCTCTTGTCGCCGTATGATGTACACTGCGGAAAGGCCGTCTGCGAATCAGAGGATGTTCTGCGTCCAGCATCCCAAGAATACTGTATATCTTTGTAATCTCCATACTCTCGTCCAGTGTCATGGGCGGAAAGATTGTCGCGATCCGTTTCGCGGTCATCGACTTACCGCTTCCCGGCGGACCGATCAGCAGCAGATTGTGTCCTCCCGCCGCCGCAATTTCCGCCGCCCGTTTTACCGCAGCCTGCCCGCAGATCTCTGCATAATCCAATTCTCCCGTCTCCTGCTCCTGCTCCTGCACGGGATAAGGTTCCGGCCGGATAGGGATGTCCCCCGTCAGAAATCCGCAGGCTTCTTCCAGGCTGTTCACACCAATGATACGGATCCCTTCCACCAGTGCACCTTCTGCCGCATTCGCTTTTGGTACCATACAAGCCTCTATCCCGGCCTTTTTTGCTTCCAAAACGATGGGAAGCACTCCGGAAACTTTCTGCACCTTTCCGTCCAGACTCAATTCTCCGATGATCAAAAACGGATCTACCTGCTGTCTGCTTAGTTTCCCCAGAGAAACCAGAATTGCTACCGCGATGGGCAGATCAAATGCCGCTCCCCGCTTTTTCATCGTTGCCGGCGCCAGATTGATGACGGTCTTTTTTGCCGGAAATTCCAGATTGGAATTCCGGATTGCCGTGCGCACCCGTTCCGCCGCCTCCTTTACTTCCGACGACAAATATCCCACCATATGGAACGCCGGAAGTCCGTTACTTACATCTGCCTCCACATGGACAAACTCTACTCTCAATCCAAAAATGGACGCGGACAATACCGTGCTGAAACTCATTCACACACTTCCTTTCTTTTGTATTCTCTTTTTATGGATGAATCTTGGCCGAAACGGCCGGATTGCGCCAGTGCAGAATGCACTGCCGGACAGTGATACACGGAATCTTTTGATTCTATGTATGAGACATCTTATCCTATTTTGGGGATAATTGTCAATTCTTTTTTGGGAAAAGCACAAAAACTGTCCCCCTCACATACACTATATCAAATGTGCCAAGAGGTGCCGTCTTGAAATCTTTTCCTAATCCTCTGACGCCTTCGGAAGAAAAATTTTACATTCAGAAATATACCGAAGGAGACCTGCAGGCAAAACACATTCTGATTGAACGGAATTTGCGGCTTGTTGCACATGTCATAAAAAAATATCAGTACCTGGAAGAAGATTCCGAAGATCTGATTTCCATCGGAACCATCGGACTGATCAAAGCCGTGGTAACATTTGATGCGGAAAAAGGAAACCGTCTGGCCGCTTATGCTTCAAAATGTATTGATAATGAAATTCTCATGCATCTGCGGTCCCGGAAAAAAATCAACAAAGAAGTCTCTCTTTACGAGCCCATCGGTACGGACCGGGAGGGGAATGAAATCCAACTTTACGATATTATTGAGACAGAAGAGGAAGATGTTCCTGAAAAGCTCTATCTAAAAGAAAATATACAAAAGCTCTATGAGAAGGTAGAAAGCGCACTTTCCCAAAGGGAAAAACTGGTCCTGAAAATGCGATACGGATTATACAACAGTGAGGAATATACACAGCGGGAAATTGCACGGCAGCTCGGCATCTCCCGTTCCTATGTTTCCCGTATCGAAAAGAGTGCGGTAGAAAAATTAAGAACCTTTTTCTAACCCTTTTCCCAGAGATTTTGTATCGTCTGCTGACAGAAAACCGATCATTACGCCTTCCGTTATCGGCTTTTCCTGAGGTAAAAGGACATACAAAAAAGACTGTATAGCAGCCAAAATGGTACTGTACAGTCCTCTCTGTTACATAATTCTTTTTTGTCTGTAACGTTTCTTTCCGACTTCCGGAACTTTTTTTCCTTCACATCCCGCCTAGCCTGCTTCGGCTCTTTTTTATTTTTCCGGACCTTTCTCCCAGACCACAAAATGATAGCTGTCTAAAATCTGAAAATACTTTGCCAGACGTTCATAAAGCGGAGACGCCTTTTCCCGGAATTCCTCTTCTACTTCTTTTCCAAGGGCAATCAAGTCTTTTTCCCCGTCTATACGTGACCAGATGAAACTCCCCATCTCGTCCAGATGAACATGCGTCACTTTCGGCTTATGAAACAAACGCTGTGCAATCCGGTTAAAAAGGCCGGTATTTTCAATATCCAGTGTTACCATCCCTTTTTCATCCGTGGACCACAAAATCCCGGCAGGACGCCCTGGCTTCTGTTCCAGGTAATTCTTCGAAATCGGTTTTTCTTTTTTTCTCATTTATTTTCTCTTTTTCCAAATGGAGAATTTTAACACACTCAGTATCACCAGCGCAAATACGACGAGACTTGCAATATTCGCCACCGGAACGGAAAGATTCAGCATGCCGGACAAGTCTAACGCCTGATCTACGCCTGCCACTGCCAGAACTGCCAGAAGAATTCCTACCAGACCTTCCCCTGCAATCATACCGGAACAATACAGAACTCCGTCGCTGATGATCGCTTCCTTCTCTTTTTCTTCTTTATTCATTCTGTCAAATGCAAGACGGATTAAACCACCCACCATAATACATGCGTTCAGCTGTACCGGCAGATACACACCGATTGCAAACGGAAGCACCGGAATTCCTACAACTTCCACTACGATTGCAATAAATACTCCCATAAATACGAGCGCCCAGGGCAGATTATTCTCCATAACGCCTTCTATAATCATCTTCATCAACGTTGCCTGCGGAGCGCCCAGTTGTTCCGAACCAAATCCCCATGCCGCGTCCAGAAGATATAACACGCCGCCAATGGCGAACGCTGCTGCAATGGCGCCAAGCAGTTCTCCAATCTGCTGCTTTTTCGGCGTAGCGCCTAACAGAAATCCGGTCTTCAGATCCTGGGACGTGTCGCCCGCCATAGCAGCTACGATACAGATAATGGATCCGATGGCAATGGCCCCCTGCATTCCGTGTACACCGTCGTCTCCTGTCAGTTTCAGAATAATCGTTGCAAACAGAAGCGTTGCAATGGCCATACCCGACACCGGATTGTTACTGCTTCCCACCAGACCTACCATCCGGGAAGAAACCGTGGCAAAAAAGAACCCAAAGATCACAACAATCACAGCACCCGGGAGTGTAACCGGGATCACCGGCAGCAGCCAGATCAGCAAAGTCAAAACCGCGATTCCAATCAGAAGAAACTTCATATTCAAATCCTGAGAAGTCCGCTCTGAACCGCCGCCCACCGAATTCTTCATGCTCTTCAATGCATCGCGGAATGTCCGGATAATCAGTGGAAGGGATTTAATCAAACTGAGAATTCCTCCGGCTGCCAGCGCTCCCGCACCGATATAGCGGATATAACTCCCCCAGATATTACTTGCTCCCCCCTCTGCGAACATCTCTCCAATCGGAACGTTTCCCGGATAGAGCGTCAGATCCGCACCAAACAACACAATCGCCGGAATCAGTACCAGCCAGCTTAACACACCGCCGGCAAACATATAGGAAGAAATCCGCGGACCACAGATATATCCCACACTCATCACGGCCGGATAAATCTGGGTTCCAATCTCTCCCGCATATCCTTTTACCCGGAAAGACACCTCACTGGGAACGACTTTTAATCCGTCAATCAGAAACTTAAATGCGGCTGCAATTCCCAGACCTGCAAATACGGTAGACGCATTCGCTCCGCCTTCCTCTCCCGCCAGAAGTACCTCGGCACAGGCCTGTCCTTCCGGATAGGGAAGCACACCGTGCTCATTCACGATCAATGCATTCCGAAGCGGAACCATAAACAGAACACCCAGCAGACCACCGATCAGTGCAATCAATGTAATA
This sequence comes from Lachnospiraceae bacterium, assembly GCA_910574195.1. GTDB lineage: Bacteria > Bacillota > Clostridia > Lachnospirales > Lachnospiraceae > Schaedlerella. Next base: position 158,034 of record CAJTBF010000004.1, read on the forward strand.
GACAGCACACCCGGCTTCTCCATTCTTCCTTCTGCCGCCCACAAAAAAAGTGCCGGCATCGTAAAAATGGCGCCGGCCGCCAGGGATTCTCCTGCCGATCCGACTGTCTGCACCATATTACTCTCCAGAATGGAATTCTTACGCATAATCACACGGATTACTCCCATTGCAATTACGGCCGCCGGAATGGATGCCGAAACGGTCATACCGACCCGCAGTCCCAGATATGCATTGGCCGCGCCGAATACCACTGAAAGAATAATTCCCATGACGATCGAAGTCACCGTAAACTCCGGAGTCACCTTCTCCGCAGGAATATAAGGCTTAAATTCATTTTGATTGTTCATTTCCTCTCTCCTTTTCTTCATTCTGTTTCATATTATATCGAAAAAAAGAGGGGAATGCAAGGTATAAAAACACGGCAAACGGGAGAAATCATAACGACAGCCCGGGGGACTTTTCACGGCGCAGGAATGCGCTAAACTGCGCATTCCTGCGGTTCCGCTCTTCGCAGCAGATCATACTTTTCCGCTTTTCCCTGCAGATCCACATACAGGATTTGTTTTGAATGGGGCGCACTTTCCTGTTCGTTCCCTTCTTCGTTCAGAATCCGTTTCACCCGAACTTCCACATTCCGTCCGTCCGGTTTCATAATCTCAATCTGTTCGCCCACGGAAAATTTATTCCGCTGTTCGATCCGGTACAGCCCGTCCTTTTCCTCTCCGATGATTCCCAGATAAGTATATTCTTTTGTATACGTATTCTGATCATAAATCTGGGTATGTGTATCGGGTTTTCCAAAAAAGAACCCCGTCGTAAACTGCCGGTACGTACAATTCGAGATCTGATCCAGATACCAGGGCATATTCTCCCTGTATTTCTGCGGACTCTCCTGATAGTCGTCCAGCGCCTTTCGGTAGGTTCTGGCCACTGTCGCCACGTAAAGCGCTGTTTTCATCCGCCCCTCCACTTTCAGACTGTCAATTCCCGCATCCAGCAATTCCGGGATATGCTCAATCATACACAAATCTTTTGAATTAAAAAGATAGGTTCCCCGTTCATTTTCATAAACCGGCATATACTCTCCCGGGCGTGTCTCCTCCACCACGGCATATTTCCAGCGACAGGGATGAGTACAGGCACCCTGATTGGCATCTCTCCCGGTAAAGTAATTGCTCAGCAGACACCGGCCGGAATAGGATATACACATGGCCCCGTGTACAAACGTTTCGATCTCCAGCTCCAGCGGAATATGCGCCCGCAATTCTTTCAATTCCTCCAGAGAAAGTTCCCTGGCCGATACTACCCGGCGCGCTCCCTGCTTCTGCCAGAAACGGTAGGTCTCATAATTTGTGTTATTTGCCTGCGTACTGATATGCCGGTCAATCTCGGGGCAGATCTCTTTTGCGATTTCAAATACCCCCGGATCCGCAATAATTAAGGCGTCCGGACGAATTTCCTTTAATTCCCGAAAATACGCTCTCACCCCTTGCAGATCCCGGTTATGGGCCAGAATATTGGCCGTTACATAGACTTTCACTCCATGGGCATGAGCAAATGCAATTCCTTCTTTCATATCCTGCATGGAAAAGTTCTTCGCTTTTGCCCGCAATCCAAACGCTTCCCCGCCGATATATACCGCATCCGCCCCAAAGATCACCGCCGTTTTCAGCACCTCCAGGCTGCTGGCCGGAATTAAAAGTTCCGGATATCCTGCCATCACTTTTCCCCCCTTTTTCCCGTTCTCTTACATTTCACGCTGACCGCCACCCCGTCTCCCAAAGGCACGATCGAGGTAAGAAGCTGTTCTTCATGTTTCAATCGATATAAATACTCCCGCATCCGCGCATGAATCGTCCGGTCTCTGCGCTCCACGGCGAACCGTGATTCCAGAACCGCCCCGTCCTGCATCACATTATCGGAAACCAGCACTCCGCCCTCCTCCAAAATCCGCAGTACTTCCGGCAGATAATGAATATACTGTCCTTTCGCCGCATCCATAAAAATAAAATCATAAGGCCCTTCCAGCGTTTTCAGTACCTCCATAACATCTCCTTCCAAAAGTGTAATCTGATGCTCTTTTCCCGCCCGCCTGAAATTCTCTTTCGCCGCCGCAATCCGCTTTCCATAATTCTCTATGGTCTCAATCCTGCATCTTTCCGATACAAACTCACTCATCAAAAGGGCGGAAAATCCTACCGCGGTTCCTGCCTCCAAAATTCTCTTTGGTTTTTGTATGCTTAAAAGCACTTTAAGAAAGCTTTGCGTTTCTTTTCGTATGATAGGCACCCCTTCTTCCAACGCTTCCGCTTCAATGGTTTCCAAAAGTTCTCCGTTTTCTGTCTCCAACGAATGAAGATAACCGATCACTCTTTCCTCCACAATCATGCTTCTTCCTCCCGAACTGTCTCATTTACTTTATACTTCCGCTGTTTTCCTCTTTCTTTTTTCCCGGTACAGCCAATATTACCTCATTTTCGCTGTACCAGAGCGTGTTTGAAAATTCATTCCCGTCGTGTGCACGCCCCGCTTTCAGGCAAAAAAAGACCGGGAAAGATTCTCCTGTTCTCAAGCAATCTCCTCCCGGTCTGTGCCTGCTTACACATCCATAATAATTGGAATAATCATCGGACGTCTCTTTGTCTTTTTCCAGATAAAATCATTCATCGCATCGCGAATCGTCAGCTTGATTTTGTTCCAGTCTGCTCTGCGGCTCACCAAACATTTTTCCAGACTGTCAGACACAGCCTGTCTGGCTTCCTCCATCAGTCCTTCCGATTCTCTCACATAGACAAAACCACGGGACACAATATCCGGCCCTGCCAGCAATCGGTTATTCCCGCGCTCCAGAGTGAGTACCACAATAATAATACCGTCTTCCGCCAGATGCTGCCTGTCACGAAGCACAATATTCCCCACGTCTCCTACTCCCAGACCATCCACCAGAATGCCGCCTGTATGCACCTTATCTACCACTTTTGCAGAATCCCTGCCCAGCTCCAGCACATCTCCGCTCTGGATAATAAATACATTCTCTCCAGGGATTCCCAAAGACATGGCAATCTCTGAATTCGCCCGTAAATGGCGGTATTCCCCATGTACCGGGATGGCATACTGGGGTTTTACCAGGGAATAAATTAATTTTAATTCTTCCTGGCAGGCATGTCCGGACACATGCGCATCCTGAAATATCACCTTCGCCCCCTTTGCAGACAGTTCATTGATCACGCGGGAAACAGACTTTTCATTCCCCGGAATCGGATTGGAACTGAAGATAATCGTATCATCCGGCTGAATCGTCACTTTTCTGTGCACATCCGCCGCCATGCGGGAAAGCGCCGCCATGGATTCCCCCTGGCTTCCCGTCGTAATCAGCACCATCTTCTCCGGAGGATAATTGCGCATAGCGTCAATCTCAATCAGGGTATGCTCCGGCACATTCAAATATCCCAATTCCGACGCCGTCGAAATAATATTGACCATACTTCGGCCTTCTACAACTACTTTCCGCCCATATTTGTAGGCAGAATTAATAATCTGCTGCACCCGGTCCACATTAGACGCAAACGTGGCAATAATAATCCGGGTATTCTGATGTTCCGCAAAGATATGATCAAATGTAATGCCTACCGTCCGTTCCGACTGTGTAAACCCTTTCCGTTCTGCATTGGTACTGTCCGACATCAGGGCCAGCACCCCTTTTTTCCCGATCTCTGCAAAACGCTGCAAATCAATGGCATCTCCGAATACCGGTGTGTAATCCACCTTAAAGTCTCCCGTGTGGACTACAATCCCTGCCGGAGAATAGATGGCAAGCGCAGACGCATCCTGAATACTGTGATTGGTTTTGATAAATTCAATCCGAAACTGTCCCAGATTGATGGATTGTCCGTGGCGAACCACTTTTCTCCGTGTGGTGCGAAGCAGATTGTGCTCCTTTAACTTGTTTTCTATAATTCCCATCGTCAGCTTTGTCGTATAAATCGGCAGATTCATGTCCTTCAAAACATACGGCAGCGCTCCAATATGATCTTCATGTCCGTGGGTGATGACAAACCCTTTCACTTTTTCTATGTGATCCTTCAGATAAGAAACATCCGGTATCACCAAATCAATTCCCAGCATATCATCCTCAGGAAACGCCAGACCGCAATCCACCACAATAATACTGTCTTCATATTCAAAGGCAGTAATATTCATTCCGATCTGCTCCAATCCCCCAAGAGGAATGATACGCAGTTTTCCATTATTCTCTTTTTTCAATAATCATTGCACCTCCATTTTTTATGTATTCTTTTTCCCGCCTGCGTGCAATCTGAGTTACTGTTCACATTATACCTTACCGGACACAAAGTATCCATCTGCTCCTGTAAGAGCATCGAATAGGGGATGCCCTAAGGGAAATATCAATCTGTCATTCTGCATGTCTAATCCCCCGCCCGCTCTTGTCCGCTTTTCCCTCAGAATTCTTTTGGGAAAAAGGGACCTTCGCAGGTTCTGTTGGCCGCCACTATACTTTCCTGCATTCTGATTCGAATATCCGCTCCCGGAAAGCATACGTGGGATTCGATTCTTCGGATTGATATATTCTATCGGCTATATCACCGGATATCCCTGTGTCTTGTTATGTGATCTGCCGGCACGAAACAGAACTCCCGTTCTTCTCACAGCAGGTAATGCACAATTTCATTCTGTTTCACTCTGCTTCCTGTCTTATAACTTCCTCTATGCCGATTCCTGTTTCCCTTACTCCAACTCAATCTCCACATCTTCCAGCAATTCCTCAAACACTTTGGAAACCGCCGCCAGTTCTGTATCGTCTTCTACGATCTCATAAATGCTCTCTACGTCTGCCTGAGGCGCCACATCTTTTAAAATCAGGCATTCTGCGTCCTCGTCTCTTGAGTCTGTGACAAGTATATATGTAGAGCCACCAAGCTTTGTCTGCTCTAAAACATAAAAATCAACACTTTCCCCTGTATCATCAAACGTAAATTTAATCTTTTCCATGTTCCCTTTCCCTCATAGACAGAGAGTCCAAATATCCCTGCAGAATAAACACTGCAGCAATCTTATCCACATATTTTTTTCGGTTTTCCCGTCTGACACCACTTTCCATCAATGTCTGCTCTGCGGCTACCGTGGTCAGACGCTCGTCCCACATGACAACTTCCAGATTCGTCCGCCGCCGGAGCATCTCCTGAAACTCCAATGCCTTTTCTGCACGTTCTCCAATATCGTTGTTCATATGTTTGGGAAAGCCAAGTACAATCTTCCCCACCTCATACTCCCGAATCAATTCCTCGATTCGTGCACAGGTACGGCGAAGCTTATTCTCTTCTTTCCGCGTAATTGTCTCTATCCCCTGGGCAGTCAAAAGCAAGGCATCGCTGATCGCCACGCCCACCGTCTTCGTCCCATAGTCCAACCCCATCATTCTCATCTTCTATTATGCCCAGGAATTGTTCTCGATATACGACTTTAATAATTCTTCCACCAGCTCGTCCCGCTCCACCTTCATCACAAGGCTTCTCGCGCCATTGTAGCTTGTAATGTAAGTCGGATCGCCGGACATAATATAACCCACAATCTGATTGACCGGGTTATATCCTTTTTCTTTTAATGCTTTAAATACAATCTCCAAAATGTCCCTTGCCGAGATCTGCGGTCCCGGCTCTACCTGAAAAAATTGTGTATTACTTAAATCGCTCATGTTCTTTCCTCCATTTTACTTCTATCTTCTGTTCTTAAGTTCTCTTCAGCTCCAGGCCCGATTTGCCATGACCATACCATACTTCTCATTCTAATATAAACCCCTGCAAAATTCAATGGATAATTTGTGAATCCTTCCGAATCCGCACCTTTTGAATGGAATTCTGCGCCATGTTTTCTTCATCCAGCATGATTTTCAAATATTCTCTTGTGTGCCCCACAAAACAATTTTTTTCGTTTTTCTCTGTCCTTTCCTCCACAAGCACTTCCACTTCTTTTCCCAGAAAGCTCTTCTCATAAAGCGCCCTCTTCCGCTCTCCCAGGGCAATCATTTTGCTGCTTCTTTTTGTTTTTACTTCTTCCGGCACCTGCTGTTCCATTTCCGCTGCCCTGGTCCCTTTCCGTCTCGAATACTTAAAAATATGCGTTTCATAAAAATCCACCTGCTCCACAAATGCATAAGATTGTTCGAATTCCTCCTCTGTCTCTCCCGGAAATCCTACAATAATATCCGTCGTCAGTGCCGGATTTGTAAAATACTTCCGCAGCAACTCACACTTTTCGTAATACTGCGCACTGGTATAATGACGGTTCATCCGCCGCAGTGTCGCATCGCATCCGCTTTGCAGGGACAAATGAAAATGAGGACAGACTTTGGGAAGAGCAAAGACCCCGCGAACAAACTCTTCCGTGATAATACGCGGTTCCAGTGAACCCAGACGGATCCTTTCGATTCCTTCCACTTCATGAACAACACGAATCAACTCCAAGAGCTCCACACCGTAAAACCGGTCTTCCCCGCCCTCTGCCGGCTGCCTGTGAAAATCCATCCCATAGGAACTGAGATGAATCCCGGTGAGTACAATCTCCCGGTATCCGTTTTCTGCCAGGCTTTGGACTTCCTCCACCACCTTTTCCTTTTGCCGGCTGCGCACTCTTCCTCTTGCATATGGAATAATACAGTAGGAGCAAAACTGATTGCACCCGTCCTGTACCTTAATATATGCTCTTGTATGCTCTCCCGCCCGCGTCAGAGATAATTCTTCATATTCTGTTTCCGCAGGAAGGTCGGTTACATATTTTACCTTGGTTTTTTCTTTTCCCGCCCCGGATTTTTCCTTCTCATATGCCTCCAATATCTGCAGCAGATCTCTTTTCCGGTTATTCCCGATCAGAATATCGACGCACGAATCTGCCGGATATTGTTCCTGTGCCTGTACATAGCATCCGGCCGCTACCACCACCGCTTCCGGATTCATCCTCCTGGCCCGGTGCAGCATCTGTCTGGATTTGCGATCCGCAATATTAGTAACCGTGCATGTATTGATCACATAAAGATCCGCCCCTTCCTGAAAAGGTACGATTTCATATCCGGCTTTTTCCAGCATTTCCTGCATGGCATCCATCTCATATGCATTTACCTTGCATCCCAGATTGTGCAGCGCTGCTTTTTTCATAATAGCAATCTCCTGTTACTTTTCACGGCTCAGGAATGCGCTGGCCTGCGCATTCCGTGAGAACAGACTTACGTAGCGACAATAGTGAGGGGCGGTTTTTGCGCAGCAAAACTTTAAATATCGCCCCGAACCGTTACTATGAGCGGCCTCTCAGGCCGTGAATAGTAACATTCTCCTGAATTTTTCCAGTTAGTTTCTTGACTTTTACTATCCCATCTCGTAGAATGTATGGTATAGGGGAGGCACCCCTTTTTATAATGACTGTTAAAGGAGGGATATCGCATGATGAAAACAGTACAGATTTCTTTGAACTCAATCGACAAAGTAAAGTCATTCGTAAACGAGATCACAAAGTATGATAATGACTTTGATTTAGTATCCGGAAGATATGTGATAGATGCCAAGTCAATCATGGGCATTTTCAGCCTGGATCTTTCCAAGCCAATTGACCTCAACATCCACGCTGACGGCGAACTGGAAGATATTCTGGCATCATTGGATTCTTACATTATCAAATAATTACATCTCCCTGCGGCAGATTTTCTGCATTCACAAAGCTGTTCTTCATCGAACAGCTTTTTTATGCCATATCTTATGGAACTTCATAATCCGATCGCCACCTTCTAAGACCGGATCTGTATTATTTCCACACTTTCCAGTGCAGTCTGTACCAATTCTTCGATCTTTCCGACTAATTTCATCTCCGACTTTTCGATTCGCTCCAGATCCGGCTTTGTAACCGGATGTTTTGCTACAAAGATCGTACAGCAATCTTCAAAGGGCTGAATCGACGTTTCATACGTCTGGATCTTTTCGGAAATCTTCACGATATCCCGCTTATCAAATCCAATCAACGGCCGATACACCGGTAAAGTACACACCGCGTTTGTCGCCGCCAGACTCTGCATGGTCTGACTCGCAACCTGTCCGATGCTTTCCCCCGTAATCAGTCCCAGACACCCATCCTTTTTTGCAAAATACTCTGCAATCTTCATCATATAGCGCCGCATAATGATGGTCAGTTCTTCATGAGGGCAGTTTTCATAAATGGAGAGCTGGATCTCTGTGAAATTCACCACATACAATCTGATGGGACCTGCATATCTCCCCACCAGCCCGGCCAGATCCACCACTTTTTCCTTCGCACGCTCACTGGTATAGGGCGGCGCATGGAAATAAACTGCTTCCAGCGCAACGCCACGTTTTGCAATCATATACCCGGCAACCGGACTGTCAATACCGCCGGAAAGCAGAAGCATTGCGCTTCCGTTGGTTCCCACCGGCATCCCGCCCGGTCCCGGAATAATCTCGGAATACAGATAGATCTCTTCCCGGACTTCCACATGAAGCAGAATATCCGGATGATGCACATCTACCTTCATCTCTGGAAATGCCTCCAGAATTACCTCCCCCAATACACAGTTTAATTCCATGGAAGTCAGGGGATAACGCTTATCACTTCTGCGGGACTCCACTTTAAATGTCTTCTTTTTATCCGGGTACCGTTCTTCCATGTAGGCCACAACATCCTGTTTTAACGGTTCCGGCCCTTTGGACTCCAGACGGACCACGGGACAGATCCCGACAATACCGAACACACGGCTTAATGCCCCTGTCGCCTCTTCATAGTCGTAACTTCCCTCACAGTCCACGTACACTCTGCCGTGTGATTTATGCACCCGAAAAGACCCCTCCACCTCCTGCAAGGCAAATCGGATCTGATGCATCAGAGCATCTTCGAACAAATAACGGTTCTTTCCCTTGATTCCAATTTCTCCGTACTTAATTAAAAATGAATGAAATTCCATCACATTCTCCTTTATCCATCCATACCGCTTTCCACTTAACGCCGCGTATACCTCCGGAGCATCGGTACACATTGATACAATGCTTCCAAAGTCTCGTCAATCTCCTCTTTTGTGGTAAACTCCGACATACTGAACCGCAGCGTCGCATCCAGATATTCCCGTGACGCGCCGATCCCTTTTAACACACCGCTGACCGCCGGATGATTGGACGAGCAGGCAGAACCGGAAGATACATAGATTCCCCGCTCTTCCAGCGCGTGAAGCAGAACTTCACTGCGGATCCCGGCAAACCCCACACTGATAATATGGGGAGCGCTTTCCGCCCCTGTTAATCCGTGAATGGTCGTGTTCTCTATCTGTGCAACCCCCTGCAGAAACTGTTCTTTTAATTCCCGCATCAGCGCCACCTTTACATCCAGATCACGGTAGATCATCTTTGCTGCCAGCCCAATCCCGGCGATTCCCGGTACATTTTCCGTACCGGAGCGGATATTTTTCTGCTGCTCCCCGCCGTACACAATCGGCACAATCTTTACTTTTTCATTGATGTAAAGAAAACCGACTCCTTTAGGGCCATGAATCTTATGTCCGCTGACCGAGAGCAGATCCACTCCCAGCCTTTTCGGATAAATCCGGTATTTTCCAAATCCCTGTACGGCATCCGAATGAAACAAAATTCCCGGATTGTATTCCTTTACAATCTTTGCCGCTTCCTCAATCGGCTGCACGGAGCCCACTTCATTATTCACATACATCACAGAAACCAGAATGGTGTCCTCGCAAAGCGCCTCTTTTAATGCATCCAGTTTGATTCGCCCGGCCCCGTCCACGGGAAGATATGTGATACGAAACCCTTCCTCTTCCAGATGCCGCATCGTGTTGAGAATCGCCGGATGTTCAATGGCCGAAGTGATCAAATGGTTCCCGGCTCTTCTGTTGGCCCTTGCGCTTCCCATCAGCGCCAGATTATCACTCTCTGTTCCGCCAGAGGTAAAGAAGATCTCTTTTGCATTCACTTTCAAAATCTTCGCCAGCGTCTCTTTGGATTCCTTTACATAATGCTCCGCTTCCAGCCCTTTTCGATGCATGGAAGAGGGATTCCCATAATCCCGGCACATGACTTTATAAACCAGATCGCCGACTTCCGGATAACACCGGGTTGTGGCTGAATTATCTAAATATATTTCCATAAATACCTTTCCTTTTTTCTTTTACTATATAAATATGACATGAAAAGCAAAAGGTGTTTTTTCAATGCATTCCGGAAAACGCCATCATCCGCTTTTTAATTCTAAATGATACATCAAAACAGATAAAATAGCAAGCCCCGCCGTCTCCGTACGTAAAATCCTTCTCCCCAGCGTAATCGCCGCCGCTCCCGCTTCCTGCGCCAGCGCAACCTCCTCCTCCTCGAATCCCCCTTCCGGCCCGATGAAAATTCCTACCGACTTCCCTTCCAATCCCTCTTCGATCCGCCGGGCACTCTCCTGCATGTTCCCGGCTTTTTCATAGGGGATCAGAATCCTGTCCAGATTTCCTGCATAGTCCAGCGCTTCCGAAAAAGATAACATCTCATGCACATTTGGAACCAGGCTCCGTCCGGACTGCTTGGCTGCCGCCTTCGAAATCGCATTCCAGCGTTCCCGCTTTTTCTCTGCTTTCCTGTCGTCCAGTTTCACAATTGTACGCCGGGTTACCACCGGCACAATCTCGTAGACTCCCAGTTCCACCGCTTTTTGGAGAATCAGTTCCATCTTGTCCCCTTTGGGAATCCCCTGGAAAAGAACAATACGGACCGGAAGTTCCCGGTCTTCCGCCCATGTATCCTGCACCCGGAAGATCACACAATCACTTTTGACTTCCTCCAATACACAAAAATAACGCATGCCTGTCCCATCGCTGATCTCCACCTGTTCCCCCGGCTTCATGCGAAGTACATTCCTGATATGCCATACATCGCTTCCCAGAACCGTAATCTGCTCCGTCTGTCTCTGAGAAGGTTCCACAAAAAAATGATACATCTTCTGTCCTCTTACTTCTGTGCCGTCACAGATACCCATTCCCCCTGACAAGTAACTTCCAGCACTTTCAGGCCGGCCTTTTCCACCGCCTCCACCACTGTCTGTTCCTTTGTGTCAATGATTCCGCTGGTAATATAAATCCCGCCATCCTTCATCTGTTCTACAATCACCGGTGTCAATTCCACCAGCACATCCGCCAGAATATTGGCCACCACGAGATCATACTTCCCAAATCCCACCTGTTCCCGGATCTTTGGATCTGTGATCAGATTTCCAATCAGGACTTCATACTGCTCTCCCCGAATCCCGTTGACTTCCATATTCTCATGTGTTGCTTCTATGGCACAGGGATCCAGATCCGTTCCTACTGCATATGCCGCGCCGAATTTTAAAGCCAGCATCCCCAGAATTCCGCTTCCGCACCCCACATCCAGAATCCGGCTCTGTCCTGTCACGTACTTGCGAATCTGACGGATACAGAGCTGTGTCGTCTCATGCATCCCGGTTCCAAATGCAGTTCCCGGGTCAATATGAATCACTAATTTTCCGTCATCCTCCGGTTTCACGTCCTCCCAGGACGGAATAATCAGAATATCGTCAATGCAGAATTGGTGAAAATATTGCTTCCAGTTATTCACCCAATCCAGATCTTCCGTCTGCGACTCTTCGATCGTCCCGGCTCCCACATCCACATAGGACGCCATCTCTAAAAGTTCGGTGCGTACCTGTTCTAACAAGGATTCCGTCGTCTCTTCCTCGCTCAGATAAAAACTAAGATATGCCACACCGTCATCCGGTTTTGTCTCCGGAAGAATATCTACAAACATCTGCTCCCTGTCCGCTTGTGTCAACGGAACGTTGTCTTCAATCTCCACGCCCTGAATTCCCAGGTCCATCAACATACTGCTTACAAGATCTTCCGCCTCTGTCGTCGTCTTCAGACGAAATCGATTCCATCTCATATGTTTCTTCTCTCCCTGTCTCTTCGTTCCTTTATACGGCCGCTTTTTCTTACAACAAATGAAGTTCCCTGTCTTTTTCCGGCTGTTCCCCCCGCTTTTGATTCTGAATCTCGCCGCTTTTTCCACCCTTTTTCCGGCACAGATAAATCTCTCCGATCTCCATGGAAGTATCCAGCGCCTTACACATATCATACACGGTAAGAAGCGCCACGCTTACACCGGTCAGCGCTTCCATCTCCACACCGGTCTTCCCGGTCACTTTCACCGTACAACGGCAATAGATGGCACACTCTTCCGGCACCATCTCAAAATGAATCCTGCAATTCGTAAGCGGCAGAATATGACACATCGGAATCAATTCTGCAGTCCGTTTTGCTCCCATAATCCCGGCCGTAGCGGCAACCCCAAGCACGTCTCCTTTTCCCACAGCGCCGGCCTGAATCGCCTCATAGACCTGCCGGTTTACCAGAATCTTCCCTGCGGCGGTGGCCTCACGGACAGAATCCTGTTTTTCCGTCACATCCACCATAACCGCTTTTCCGTTCTCATCAAAATGCGTCAGTTCCATCCCGTACTCCTTCGCCTGCCGTTTTCCTTTGTCCGTCCCCATCATATCATACATCCTGGAAAAAGTCATTCTGATTTTTCCCTTACACTTTTATCACTTTCCGCAGCATCCACAGACAGAGCAAATTAGGAATTGCCATACATGCATTAAACAGATCCGACAAATTCCACACCATATCCAGAGACCAGACGGCACCAAAATACACTGCCAGGACATACAGCCCCCGATACCAGACCATGCCGCGGCCCTTCCAGAGATAGTGAACCGCACATTCCCCATAATAGCTCCACCCGATAATCGTTGCAAAAGCAAACAAAATCAAGGCCGCCGAGAGAAGAAAACTTCCGTTTAAAAAAGGGCTCCACCAAGCTTCTCCGTCCCCGGCCTTCATTGCGGAAAAAGCAAGAAAACAAAGCCGGTCTGCCGATGCATCCAAAAACACTTCCGGCTGGCGCAGCATGCTGCTGACAATGGCAATTCCGGTCACCGCACACATCACTACCGTATCCCAGAAGGTTCCGGTCATGGAAACCAGCCCCTGCTGTTCCGGCGGCAGGGTATGCGCCGCCGCGGCCGCCATAGGAACGGAACCCAAACCGGCCTCGTTGGTAAACAGTCCACGGGAAATTCCTGCGCGCATTCCCAGAGCAACTGCCGTTCCGGCGATACCTCCAACCACCGAACGGGAGGTAAACGCAGAGCAGACAATCACGCGCAGTGTCTCCGGCAGGACGCTTCGATTCATCCAGAGCAAAAGCACACAGCCGCCCAGATAGAATATACTCATAAAGGGGACCAGCCAGGTACAGATTTTCATAATCTGTCTGGCGCCGCCCCATATCACCACTCCCACCAGAACGGCAGTCAGCACTCCCACCAGCCTGGGAGAGATACGAACCTGCTCTGTCATCGCCGCCGCGATCGAATGGGACTGGACACTGCTTCCCATTCCCAGGGAAACCAGAATGACGGATACTGCAAAAAGAAGAGCGGCACTTTTTTGCTGCAGCACATGTTCCATCACATACATGGGACCACCCCGATAAGAACCGTCTTTCTGCCGTACCCGAAATCGGGCGGACAGATAGCATTCTGCATAGCAGGTTGCAATCCCCAGAAGTCCGGTAAGCCAGCACCAAAATACCGCGCCGGGGCCTCCGATTGCAATAGCCGTGGAGATTCCAATGATATTCCCCGTCCCAATCGTCGCCGCCAGCGCCGTGGAGAGAGCCGCAAAAGGAGAGGCCGTCCCGCTTCCCCTGGACTCCTTCGAAAAACTCAGACGGATCCCCTGAAAGATTTTTCTCTGGATAAAATGAAGATGAAATGTAAAATAAATATGCGTCCCCAGCAGGAGCACCAGCATCGGAAAACTCCACAGATACTCCTGCAGGGACTGTACTGCCGAAGAAATTACAGACATACCTGCACCCGGAAAATATTTATCACCACATTATATGGACGTTTTTCCAGAGTTATGCCAGGGCATGCCGATGACGGGAATGAATTTTCAAACACGCCCTGACGTTCCTACTACTGCCTTAACGCCCGGTCTGAAACACCGGACGCCACGCCCCGGACGCTGTGCAAAACTATATGAAAACCAACTTACGCACAGTTGGTCGTCTTCTCAAACTGCGCCTGATACAACTCCGCATAGAATCCGCCTTTTTCCAGCAATTCCTCATGGGTTCCCTGTTCTACAATATCGCCCTCTTTCATCACCAGAATAAGGTCTGCATCCCGGATTGTGGACAACCGGTGCGCAATCACAAAGCTGGTTCTTCCTTTCATCAGCGTATCCATGGCTTTCTGTATCTGGATCTCTGTCCGGGTATCTACGGAACTGGTCGCCTCATCCAGAATCAGAATTCTGGGATCCGCAAGAATGGCCCTGGCAATGGTCAGAAGCTGCTTCTGTCCCTGGGACACATTGGTGGCCTCCTCATTCAGTTCCATATCATATCCTCCCGGAAGTGTCTGCACAAACCGATGCACTCTGGCCGCTTTGGCCGCCGCAATGATTTCTTCCTCCGTGGCGTCCAGTTTTCCATAGCGGATATTATCGCGGATCGTACCATGGAACAGCCAGGTATCCTGCAGAACCATCCCGAACATCTGCCGAATTTCATTTCGGTGAAATTCTTTGATATCATACCCGTCAATTAGAATCGCACCGGCATTCACATCATAAAACCGCATCAGCAGCTTTACCATGGTCGTCTTTCCGGCTCCGGTGGGACCCACAATGGCAATCTTCTGCCCTTCTTCTACTTTGGCAGAAAAATCATGAATGATCATCCGATCCGGACGATATCCGAATTGTACATGCGCAAAAGATACATTTCCCTTCAGATCTTTCACAGACGCCGTATCCGCCGCCGTCTGATCCTCTTCTTCCTCCTCCAGGAATTCAAACACCCGCTCCGATGCCGCCGCCGTGGACTGCAGCATATTGGCCACCTGTGCAATCTGCTGAATCGGCTGGGTAAAATTCCGCACATACTGGGTAAAGGACTGAATATCTCCCACCTCAATCACACGCTTCATGGCCAGATACCCTCCCAGCACCGCCACTCCCACATAGCCCAGATTTCCCACAAACTGCATAATCGGCATCATCATACCGGAAAGGAACTGCGACTTCCATGCCGAATCATATAATTTCTGGTTTGTTTCCTCAAAAACCCGGATCATTTCTTCTTCTTTGCCGAATGCCTTTACAATATTATGTCCGGCATAGACCTCTTCCACTTGTCCGTTTACATTTCCAAGGAATTCCTGCTGTCCGCGGAAATACTTCTGTGACTTGCCCATAATCAGAGAAATCATGGAAACCGAAACCGGCAGCATCAGCAGGGCAACCACCGTCAACAGAGGACTGATGGACAACATCATCACCAGTACGCCGATCATCTGCGTCACAGAAGTGATCATCTGCGTCGCACTTTGATTCAGACTCTGTCCCAATGTATCCACATCGTTCGTCACGCGGGACAATACTTCCCCGTAGGTCGTTTTATCAAAATAGGCCATGGGAAGCCGATGGATCTTCTCGGAAATTTCTTTTCGAAAATGATAGGTTGTTTTCTGGGAAATCCCGGTCATCAGATATCCCTGCACAAAGGAAAACAGCGCGCTGATCACATAAAGTACAAGTGTCAGCAAAAGAATCTGTCCGATTCGTTCAAAATTCATGCCGCCATTTCCGGACACCCGATTCACCAGACCATTGAAAATCTCCGTGGTAGCTTTCCCCAGAATCTTCGGCCCTACAATGTGAAACACCGTGCTTCCCACCGCAAAGATCACGACAAACACCATCTGTATTTTATAAAAACTCAGATGATGCATCAATTTTCGGATGGTGCCTTTAAAATCTTTTGCCTTTTCCCCGGGCTGTATGCCGTGTCCTCTTCCCATATGGCCTCTTCTTCTACTTTCTCCTGCCATCGCTCGTTTCCTCCTTTCCTTCCTCCGCCCTTTCCGGCAGATTCTGTTTCTTCCCGGGCACACTCTTCTTTTCTTTTTCCCCGGCGCTGCAGTCAAAACGCAGTTCTTCCTCCGACAACTGGGATTCTGCAATCTGCCGGTAAACCTCGCATTCCTGCAGCAGCTGACGGTGCGTCCCCATACCGGCAATCCTGCCTTCATCCAGTACCAGAATCTGTTCCGCATGCAGAATCGTGCTGATTCGCTGCGCCACAATCAATACCACGCTGTTTTCTGTCTGTTCTTTCAGCGCCCGGCGCAATGCCACATCCGTCTTATAATCCAACGCCGAAAAACTATCGTCAAACAAGAAGATATCCGGGTGCTTCGCAATGGCCCGTGCAATAGACAAACGCTGCTTCTGGCCTCCGGATACATTCGCGCCACCCTGAGAGATGGCACTGTCGTACTTCTCCCGCTTCGTCTCAATAAACTCCGCTGCCTGGGCAATTTCCGCCGCCCTTTCCATGGTTTCTTTACTTCCTTTGGAATTTCCAAACAAAATATTCGATGCGATGGTCCCGGAAAACAGAACGCCTTTTTGAGGCACATACCCCAGGCGCTCCCTCAGGTCTTTTTGCCGGAGATTGCGGATATCGACACCATCCAGTGTAATTCTCCCTTCCGTCACGTCGTAAAAGCGGGGAATCAGATTAAGCAGGGTAGATTTTCCGCTCCCGGTGCTTCCTATGATCGCCGTCGTCTCCCCCGGACAAAGCGTAAATGAGATATCATGCAGTACCTCTTCCTCCGCGCCCGGATAGCGGAAAGATACATGGTCAAATACAAGCATTCCGTTCGCTTTCCCTGAAAGTGTCTCCGGCTCCCGGGGATCGTGAATCTGTGTTTCACTGGTCAAAATCTCATCCACACGGTCCGCCGACACCGCTGCACGGGGCAGCATAATTGAAATCATACACAGCATCAGAAAGCCCATAATAATCTGCATGGTATACTGGATAAATGCCATCATATCCCCTACCTGCATCTGTCCCTCCTGAACCCCATGAGCTCCTACCCAGACAATCAATACGGAAATACCGTTCATAATCACCATCATCACCGGCATCATAAAGGTCATGGCACGATTGACAAATAAATTGGTTCTGGTCAGATCCTGATTTGCCAGATCAAACCGTTTTTCCTCGTGCTTTTGGGTACTGAATGCACGAATGACGGAAAGTCCGGTTAAGATTTCCCTGGATACCAGATTCAGCCGATCCACCAATTTCTGCATTTTCTTAAATTTGGGCATAGCCACCACAAAGAGCAGCAAAATGACCAGACCAATTAAAACCACCGCCAGTGCAATGATCCAGGACATGGATACATTTGTCTGAAAAACCTGATAGATACCACCCGCCGCCAGAATCGGCGCATAAAGTACCATGCGAAGCAGCATCACCATCAACATCTGAATCTGCTGGATATCATTTGTGCTTCGGGTAATCAAAGAAGCCGTGGAAAAACGGTCGAATTCATGGTTGGAAAACCCTACTACTTTACGGAATACCTTTCCACGAAGATCCCGCCCTGCCGCTGCTCCTACTCTGGATGCCAGAAGTCCTACCAGAACGCTTGCCGCCATTCCCAGAAAGGCCAGTGCAATCATGGTGCCGCCTGTGGAAAGCAGATAGCGAAACTGCAGACGGTCCATATCCATTCCCAGTTCCTGATACGCCGTTTTTACATAAGATACGGCCGCCTGTTCCAGAATCATTTCGGGAAGTTCCACCATCTGTCCGCGTATGGACTCCAGCATCCCCTCCATCTGTTCCCTGGGAAGCAGCCGCAGCATTTCAAAAACGTCCGCGCCCTCCGGCAGCATTTCTGCAGAGGCACTATGAAAAAGCTGTTCCCTGATCTGCTGCGTCTCTTCACTGTCCGAGGCAAATCCCTGCACCAGCATCATGGGCAGTTCCAGGATATCACATAATTCCTCATACCCCTCTGTTTCTTCCTCCACGCTCTCTTTGAGAGCATAAACTTCTCTCTCATACTGTTCCGTTTCTTTTTCATAAGCATCCAACACTTTCTGCCTCTCTTCGGGATCCGGAACAAAAAGCAGGATCCGCTCCATCCCCTCCACGGAAAGTACCTTTGGGATTGTCTCCTGAATCCCGCCCTGCTGAATTCCCACATTCACAATATCCGAGGTATAAGCCGGCAGAGAAAGATCGCAATATGCCTGCACCATCAGTACCACAAACACCGCAAGCACGGTCCTCCAATACATTCCCAGATATTTCAATAACTTCCGCATATTACGTCTCCTTTCCGGATGCTAATACTCAACTGCTAATTCCTCCCGTTTTCGTACAATCTCACGAAAATCTCTTTTTGTAATCTCCAGCTTGGACGGATCCCGCAAGATCGCCGACGGATGATAGACGGCAGTCATCGCACAATCCTTTTGATACGTCCAGGTGCCATGCTGCCGGGTGATTTTGAAATCCGGAGAAATAATCCGCTGTGCGGCAACGCGTCCCAGACAAACGATAATCTTTGGTTTTAGCAGAAATGTTTCATATTTCAAATAGGGGAAACAAGATTCTTTTTCCTCTTCTTTTGGATTCCGGTTTCCCGGCGGATGACATTTCAAAATATTGGTAATATAAATCTCTTCCCTTCTCAGGGAACAATCTTCCAAAAGTTCATCCAGTATTCGCCCGGAGCGTCCGACAAACGGAAGTCCCTTCAAATCCTCCTGTTCCCCCGGCGCTTCCGCAATCAGCATGATATCCGCATTATGATCCCCCCGGCCCATGACGGGCAGATGTCTTGTCTGACTTAAAGGGCAATGAGAACAGGCGGCAATATGTTGTTCGATATCATTCCATGTATACATAAGTATTTACTCCTTTGACCTTTTTTGTACAAAAAACAAAAAAATTCCTGCAGAAACACTGCAGGCGCTGCTTCATACGATGTATGATCTCTTTCCTTTTTATTCTGTTTTTCTGATCTTATACTTTTCCCGGTTTTCGCTTTATATTTTATACCGGATTTCGGACGCCACGCAAAGCGCCAGTTCGTATTGTTCATTCCGCAAATTGATATTGTGAGGGCAACATCATGCAAAAAGTAGTGCTCGGATACGACTGACCTAACATCGTGTGAACCTCTCCCAGACATCATTCCGTAAGCTTCCTCTATCCGGTATAAAATCAATGTAAAACAATGGGAACCCGCGTCTCCCAATCTGGAATATCCCTTTTTATAAATTGAGTTCAGTATAACGCAAAACAAAATTTTCTGCTACCAATTTCATGATATTTATATCAAAATTCAAACATGATCTCCTGCAAATCGCCCTTTTATTTTCCTGCCGCAGTCTCCGCAGCATGACAGTCGTTACTTTTCATACCCGCGCCGTGCACTCTGCATCTCCACAAAGGACATCCTGTAATTCCCAATGCGGCATGTATCTTTCATCGCCAGGCAGCAACGTGCATGGAATCATAAGAACGCTTTACGCTTCATTCCTTGACATAAAGCCGCTTTCTTTATATCTGTCCCGATACTGCTTTGGGGTCATATTCATATACCGCTTGAAGACACTGCCAAAATGGCTCTGGGAATGGAAACACATCAGATTGCTGATTTCCGACAGACTTGCCTGTGAGTAACGCAGAAGATTCGCTGCACGTTCCACACGGAACTTCTGTATGTAATCCTGCACACTCATTCCCATATCCTGGTGAAACACCCTGGACAGGTGTCCCTGACTGATTCCGATTGCTTCAGCCACATCTTCCAGATGAATTTTTCGTTGATAATTCCTATGAATATATTCTTTACACTGTTCCGTGTAACTTGTGGAAATACGCCCACTCTTCATCCCTGCAACAACTCTGGCAAACTCATACACGGCTTTACAGCTCCACTCCGTCAGTCCTTCCGGACTTCCCGCTCTGTCAATCCTGCCCATGTATACATCACTCATGCGCAGAACCCGAACAGGGGAGGCCCCGCCTGCGATTGCCTCCCTGGCAGATAACGCCACAAAAGCAATTGCCACATTCTTATAATATGCCGTTTGCTTTTTGGTATGACTGCCTGTGCCATCCATTATCATACTCATCCGCTGCTGTGCCTCGGACGCCCTTCCGCCGCGCACACATTCCATCACGAAACATTCCTCCTGGTAAGTATGATGATAATGTTCCTCTTCAAACGGATGAATCTCCTGAATCTGTTCCTCTTCCAGTCCGTTGCTTCTGTTTCCAAGTGCATTTATCTCAAAAAGTGCAGCGATATCTACGGCCGTTTCGAATTCCAATTCATATAGAAATCCTGCAAAAGTCAGCATCCGAAGAAGCGTTGTCCGCATAGGACAATTTTCTTCTCCTTCGGGTATATGATACGCTTTCTGAAACCGATGCAGCTGTACATAATCCAGCTCTCCTGTGCAGACCGGACCAATCAGATAAAATCCTTCCCTGGCTTTTACACAGATAAAGTACATCTGGTATTCATCTTTGTAAATAACCGGCAAACTTTGCCGTGCACATTGTTCCATCAACTTTCGATTCAAAAACGGGGCATGTAAAAAAGGACTCTCTTCCTCCGAAAATGTACCGAAACTCTGCAGCTTTTGCTCCCTGCCCCTGGTGAAAAAAATCGGGGTTCCCCATAGAAACTCTATCTTTTTCATCAGTTCTGACATTCGTGCTTTCCCCCCTTACCTCCTAAATGTAGTGATTGTGTTCACCCACTTCGGATGTAATTCTGATCGCAGTCCAGCCAAAATAAGATACAGCGAAGCGGATACAAAAGGCTAAACTGCAGCTAATTTTTCTCAGATATTATATTAGCAAAATCTGTCGGATGTTGCAAGATAAAATTACGGCCCGGTAACCTGTAAACGTTCAGCGCATTCCTGAACCGTGAAAAATAACGAATAAAACCCGTTATTTTAATAATTCCAGCACTGCGCTTTTAGGCTTTGCCCCCAAATCTTTTTTGGACACTTCCCCGTTTTTAAACACAATAAATGTTGGAATGCTCATTACGCCGTATTTTTGTGCAATCTCCATATTTTCATCAATATTCAGCTTCCCGACTTTTACATCTGTCACTTCCCCTGCAATCTCCTCGATGATCGGCGCCATCATTTTACAAGGCCCGCACCAGTCCGCATAAAAATCTACCAGCACGGGTTTCTCACACTGCAATACTTCCTGTTCAAAATTTTCTGTAGTAATCTTTAATACTGCCATATTCTTTTCCTCCTCTTCCCGTAACATCTCCTTGTCCGGGTATCTTCTGTCCGGTACGCGCTGCATAAACTTACCAGCGGACACTGTCCCACGAGAAATCGCCTCCGGACACTTCTTCTGCTATTTTTATTATATCCATTTTCTTTCGCTTTACAAGAGATTTTACAGATTTTATAGCCACTGTTTCAATGCTTCTATCCGCTCCATGGCATCTTTCTTCCCGATATCGTAGACTCTTTGCAGTTCTTCGGGCCGATGTTCCATCCGGTCGATTTCCAGCGCCTCGCTGGGACGGATCAGAAAGATCTCTCCTTCCCGCTCCAATCGTTCCGCTTCCTGCACTTCCCGGTTATACATATGATACCGTTCCTCCACCGCCTGTGCAAATCTCGGATATTTCCGGTAGATCATCCGGGCCAGTCCCCTTCGCTCCGGTTTTTTGGTATACCCCTGATGCTGCGTCAGTACCACCACATTTTTTTCAAATCCCATTCTCTGGAATGCTTTGACGGGAATACTGTCACAGCATCCCCCATCCAACAATTTTTTCTTCTCATAGGTAACAATTCTGGACGCATAGGGGAGGGACGCAGATGCACGTAACAGATCCACTTCTTTTTTCATATCCCGGATTCGGAGATACTCCGCCCTTCCGGTCTCCACATTGCTGCATGTCACATAAAACTCTGTATCCGCTTTCTGAAAGGCTTCATAGTCAAAACGGTCCAGCTTTTCCGGAAGTTCATGATAGCAAAACTGCTCGTCCACCACATCCCCCGTTCTCAACAGGTTCCACATACTCAGGAAACGTTTGTCCCCACAATATTTTTTATAATAACGGATACTTCTTCCCCGCTGCCCGGCGACAAACGAAGAACCATGAATGGCTCCCGCCGAAACGCCGATCACACCGTCAAAATGAATTCCATGTTCCATAAATATATCCAGCACGCCTGCCGTATAAATCCCCCGCATAGCGCCGCCTTCCAATACCAGTCCTGTTTTCATCTATTTCACCCGCTTTCTGCATCCTATGACATATAGAAGGCAAGACGCAGACAGAATTTCCGCCGCGTCCTTTTCTCTTATGCTTCGTCAATCGCTTTTCCAATATCATGCCGCATATATTTGTTTCCAAACTCTACCCAGTCCGTGGCCGCATATGCGTTGGCCCGCGCCTCCTGCAAATTCCTGCCCTTTGCAGTAACGCCCAAAACACGGCCTCCGTTCGTCACTACCTTATCCCCCTGAAACTTCGTTCCGGCATGGAAGCAGTAATACCCTTCATGTTCCCGGAAACGTTCCAAACCGCTGATCGCAAATCCTTTATCATAGTCCACCGGATAGCCATCGGATGCCAACACGACGCAGACGGCCGCATTATCTTCAAATTGAAGATCCACCTGGTCCAATGTTCCATCAATACAGGCCTCCACCACTTCGATCAGATCATTTTTCATTCTCGGCAGTACTACCTGTGCCTCCGGATCTCCGAACCTTGCGTTGTATTCCAGAACTTTGGGACCGTCTTCCGTCAGCATTAATCCAAAGAAAATCACACCCTTGAACGGCCGTCCTTCCGCCGCCATAGCGTCCACGGTGGCCTGGTATATATGTTCCTCGCAGAATTTTTCCACCTCTTCCGTGTAAAACGGGCTGGGCGAAAATGTTCCCATACCGCCGGTATTCAGCCCGGTATCCCCGTCGCCGGCCCGTTTGTGATCCTGGGCGGAAGTCATGGTCTTAATCGTCTTCCCGTCCACAAAAGAAAGTACAGAAACTTCCCGTCCGGTCATAAATTCCTCTATCACCATCTCATTCCCGGCAGAACCGAACTTTTTGTCCAGCATAATCGTCCGGACTCCTTCCCTTGCCTCCTCCAGATTCTGACAGATCAATACGCCCTTTCCCAGCGCCAGACCGTCTGCTTTCAGCACAATCGGAAACTTCGCCGTCTCCAGATAAGCCAGCGCGGCGTTCGGGTCTGTGAAATTCTCATAGGCGGCAGTGGGAATCCGGTATTTCTTCATCAAATCTTTGGAAAATGCTTTGGATCCTTCCAGAATGGCCGCATTTTTCCTGGGGCCAAACGTCCGGATTCCTGCCGCTTCCAGCTCATCCACAAGACCGCCCACCAGCGGATCATCCATCCCCACAATGACCAGATCAATCCCTGTCTCTTTTGCAAATGCCGTCAGCTTTTCAAACTCCATGGCGCCGATCGGCACACATTCCGCATATTCTGCAATTCCGGCATTTCCCGGTGCACAATACATCTTCTCCACTTTAGAACTTTTCGCAGCGCTGGCCGCAATTGCATGTTCTCTTCCGCCGCTTCCTACAATCAACACTTTCATCTCTTTTTCCTCCGTTATGTCCTTGACCAGTTCTCATTCGCACCCTGGGGGATCCTCATACTGCCCGCCCGTAAACAAACAAAAAGGGATTCGTCCGGCTCTCTTCTCTATTCTGTCATTTTTGTTTTTCCACCGGACACCGTCACCTTTCCGTTGGCAATCAGATCGATGGCCCGGGGCAGAATCTGCCACTCCGCCTGCTCCATCACTCTGCGCTGCAGCACTTCCGGAGTATCCCCCTGTCGTATCTCCACTGCTTTCTGCAAAAGAATGGGCCCGGTATCCGTACCTTCATCCACAAAATGCACGGTGGCGCCCGTCACCTTTACCCCCCGTTCCAGCGCCGCCTCATGCACTTTCAGGCCATAATACCCGGTTCCGCAAAAAGACGGAATCAAAGACGGGTGAATATTGATCATACGATTTTGATATTTTTCAATCATCTCCGGCGGGATCACAACCAAAAATCCGGCCAGCACCACCAGATCCGGCGTGTAACCATCCACTGCCTCCAAAAGCGCCTTATTAAACTGCGCCCGGCTTTCAAACTCTTTCGGCGAAACGCATCTCGCCGGAATCCCATGCTTTTTTGCCCGCTCAAGCGCATACGCGTTCTTATTATTACTGATCACTCCCACAATCTCTGTGTGCGTGATCTCCCCCTTTTCCACGGCGTCCACAATTGCCTGCAGGTTGGTGCCGCCGCCGGATACCAGCACGACCACTCTTAACATAAGGTCACTCCTTTTTCTCCGGCCTCAATCCGTCCCACCACGTAAGGCGTCTCGCCTGCTTTCCGGATTGCTTCCATGGCCTGCTCCACATCCGCCGCATCTACCGCCAGAATCATTCCCAGCCCCATATTATAAGTATTATACATCATCTGTTCTTCTATACCGCCGGTCTGGGCCAGCATCGAAAAAATCGGCGGGACCGGATAACTTTCCTTTTCTATCATCGCGCGGGTGCCTTCCTTTAACATCCGTGGAATATTCTCGTAAAAACCACCGCCGGTAATATGGCTGCACGCTTTCACCGTAACACCGGCTTCCCTGATCTCTCTCAATGCCTTTACATAAATCTTTGTGGGCGCAAGCAAAGCTTCTCCCAATGTACATCCCAACTTGTCATAATACGTATTCAAAGATTCTTTTGTCATTGCAAAAACCTTCCGTACAAGGGAAAATCCGTTGCTGTGTACCCCGGAAGATGCCATTCCGATCAGCACGTCGCCGGCTTTCAGATCTTTGCCCGTAATCAAATCCTTTTCATCCACAACCCCCACCGCAAATCCGGCAAGGTCATATTCCTCTTCCGGATAAAATCCCGGCATCTCCGCCGTCTCGCCGCCGATCAGCGCTGCCCCCGACTGTTTACAGCCTTCTGCAACTCCACTGACGATGGCCGCAATCTTTTCCGGCTCATTCTTTCCACACGCAATATAGTCCAGGAAAAATAACGGCTCCCCGCCTGCGCACGCAATGTCGTTGACGCACATTGCTACACAGTCTATTCCGACCGTGTCATGCCTGTCCAGAAGAAACGCCAGTTTCAATTTTGTCCCTACGCCGTCGGTTCCGGAAACGAGAGTAGGCTTTTCCATGTCCTTAAACTTTTCCATGGAAAATGCTCCTGAAAAGCCGCCCAGATTCGTCAAAACTTCCGGACGCATGGTTGCCTGTACATGCTTTTTCATCAACTCTACTGATCGATAGCCGGCCTCGATATCCACACCGGCATTCTTGTAATCCATTGCCATCGCCTGTCTCCTTTTCTCCTCTTATCCTGCTGTTCCTATCAATACACTATTTTCTTTTCCACAACAAATCCATGACCTTCCGGGACAATCTACGGCAAAAGCCCCCTCCTGTCATACAGGCGCCGCCCCTTTGCGTCATGACGGCGGCTATTGTGCCATATATGCCTCATATCCGATCTCGTCCAGCTTCGCTGCTTTCGCCTGCACGGTTTCTTTCATCTCTTTTGTATATGCTTTTAACTTTTCCAGTAATTCCGCGTCCGACATGGCCAGCATCTTTGCCGCAAGAATCGCCGCGTTCATTCCACCGTCAATGGCAACCGTGGCAACCGGAATCCCCGGCGGCATCTGTACGATGGAAAAAAGAGCGTCTTCCCCGGCCAGATTCTTTCCTGACATGGGCACCCCGATCACGGGCATAGGAAACAGCGCCGCACACATTCCCGGAAGATGCGCGGCCATACCGGCCCCCGCAATGATCACTTTGATTCCCTTTCCTTCCGCCGCCTTCGCCCATTCAAAAAACACATCCGGCTCCCGGTGCGCGGAAATGATCGTCATCTCATACGCAATTCCAAACTTTTCCAACTGCTTTGCTGCTTTGCTCATCACTTTTAGGTCTGAGTCACTGCCCATCACGATTCCCACTTTTGGCATATCCGTATCCACCTTTCTTTTTGTATCTTCCCTCGTTTTCTCATACGACATACAACAGATATCTGATATAGCGCCCTGCAAATCATTCCCCTATTGCCCGAAAAACGTTATACCGGTGATTCCTCTTCATCCAACGACCGATTCAAAACCTCCGTCCCCGGAAGTACAAACCGCCCGTCCTGTAACAGTATAATTCTTTTTCCCTCTTTTGTCACTACACTTATTTCCTCCAATTCTTCATACGGGACTGTAATATCCGTATGACATTGGAAATACGCCTTTCTTACATCCTCTTTCCGCAGAATAGAAATGGAATTGTCTTTTGCCACGATTTCTTTTCCATTGGGATTATACACCCGGATATCCTCGCTCCAACTATAACAGGTATCGCCGACTGCAAAATGCGGCCCCGTTTTCTCGGCAATCAAAATGGGCATCTTGTCTTCTATCTGATATTTTCTGCCTGCCACATATGCCGTTGTATTGGTCCCGATGGCAAATTCCCCCAGCGGCAGCGTCTCGTGATTGTGCAGTACATTCTCCGCAATATACTTTCTTCCATCCTCTTCCCTGGCAAAATTCCCACAATGGTAATCCGTAATCTTTCCATCCCGAAAATGTAGCTTCAAATCCAGATACTGCAGCTCATTCAAATAGACGCTGCTCACATGCAGAACCCCCTCGGTTCCTTCCAGAACCGGCGACGTAAACACCTCGCCCACCGGAATGTTGACGTCCGCCACACAATTTTCAAAAATCGTCTCTTTCCCCGGATCTGTAAGGTTAAAAAGCTGTACCTTCATATCCGTCTCATTCTTTCCTTTTCCAAGAATATGCACATATTCCCCCTGGTCTAAGGCGTCAATCATTGTCTGCTGCACCTTCTCATATAATCCGGCATCCAGTGTGTTAATCCGGATGACATCGTCAAAAATCTCCGGATATCTTTCGCCGATCTCCGGAACCGGATAAGAAACAATCGTAAAACTTCTTTCCTCCCCTTTGATGTATTGATTCGTAATCTGGCCGGATCTGCTGTCATAGTCCAAAACCAGCGCACGCTGCGCCTCCGATAAAGCCGGCGCTTCCTTTTTTACTTCCGGAGAGAACGGCTTCTCCCCAAACACCTCTATCACAGCCGGTCCTGCAAACTGCGCCGCCTGCTTTTTGTTTTTCTCATATACATGCTTCAATACATCCAGTTTGCGCTCCACATAACGTTTATCCAGGAACAACGCCTGATCCGCCCGGTGATCATACTCATACTGTTTATTGGCAATGGCTCCATGATACCCGACTTTGATCTGCTCCCGCTTTGTAATGACGCTGGACGCCGCACGGTAAATCACCGGGGACAATCCCATCTTTCTGAAATTTTCCATGGCAAGCCGTATCACCCGTTCAAATCCGAGACAATACCGGATATTTACCACCGACTTACGGGAAAGATCTTTTCCCGTATTCACGAATCCCATCCGATATCCTTCCGTATAGACGTCCGCCATTTTCTGCAGCTTTTCCGCGGAAAGCTCCCTTAGATGACGCGCCGTTCCTCTCTCATTCTCCGTAATGTATTCTCCAAACCGGTACAGATAACGCTCGTCGTCCAGATCGGCCTGACAGATCAGATCCGCGGCAAAAGAACAGGAAGGATCCAATTGTTCCTCAATCCGGTCCGCAAGAAATACATCGCAGTAATCGCTGGCATACCAGTAAATCTTATCCTTTACATTCTGATACTCCGGAACTTCTTCCTCAAAACTGTTATATACTTCAATCAGCAGTTCATTTAAGATTGTAAGATAATCCGTCCGGTTTTCAAACGCATAAGAAATCCCACCCCGCAGTTCGGTATATAAAAGGCTCAGCAGCGGACCGTACTCCGCCCCCAGCACCTGCCCTGCGTATGTGGGATTCGCATAACTTTTTTCATAGTTCTCCGGCAGAATATCCGAATACAACATTTGATTCTGCTCCTGCATCTCTGCAAGGCTCTGCATTCCCCAAGAACCATCCTCTATCTTTTTCCGGATGGTTTCCAATTCCAGCGCAAATACGGTAAGACAATAAAAGTAGGAGCGAAACGGCTCTGCCACCGTTTTCTCCCCTACAATCCGATCCAGACGTGCAACAGACAACAAATGTCTTTCTGCATATTCCTCGACTCTTTCCTTCATATTATGTCAGACCTCCTATAAAAATGGTGAGCAGACAAAGCAGCAGCAATATATTCACCGCAATTCCCAATCTGCAAAGAATGTACTTCTTTTCCCGCTCCTGCAGCCCTTTCACGCCGGCGCGAATTCCAAAAACCGACAGCATCATGGAGCAGATTCCCAATCCCCCAATAAATCCGGCGGCCTTTCCATGCTCCTGAAACGCGGCCGCCAGCGCCAGGAAAAAGAGAAGCAACGCACCGGCCGCATACTCACAGGAATGCGCGCCCATATGGGAATGCTTCAGCACGGTCTGCCCATACTTCCTGGTTTCCTGCCTGCCGCGCTGCTTTTTACGCCCCTGCTCTTTTGCTCTGTTTCTTTTTCCTGCCATCGTGTTTTCTCCTTATGATGTTGCAGATCAAAAATAGTACATATCCGAGAATCCCGCCAACGGTATTCAACAGCAGATCATCCACATCAAAACTGCCTACCCGTGTAAACAATTGAAACGTCTCCACACCAAGACTTAAGCCCGCACTATAAAAAAGTGTCTTGAAAAATCCCCGGAAAGTACTGGCCATAGATATAAAGAAACCATACGGTACAAAGATCAAAATATTCCCGAATAAATTGGCGAACACCGCAAAAGCCCCCAGTTCTTCCCTGTACACAATAAAACGGTTAATCTCTTTGAAAAGCACCAGATTATACCGATATCCCTGCGGAACCTCCGTTCGGCCATACCACTCCGCAAAGCACAGAAAATAAACCAGGAACGCAATATAAAATACAAACATCACTTTCCCGAACGTACGATACTTCTTGATTTGATTCTGACTCAAATTGCAACTCCTTATTCATCCTTTTGACATCTTTTCTGCTTAAAATGTAATTTCCTTTCGATGCCTTAAAAGACGCGCCCCATTCACAATCGTAATCACACCGGCTGTAATTCCCGTCACTACCATAATAATCCCCAGTGCAATATTCCCTCCGCCTGCTGACGTCATGGTCTTATATGCTCTCTCCATAATACATGCCTCCATCCTCTCTGTTTGGTCTTCCGCTTCTTTTCTCTTTTTTCTGCCGGCCCCGGCTGCTTCTCTTCTGTTCTCTGCTTTCTTTTTCACCGCGCCCGACCGGAACCCGGCTTCCGGATATCTGTCCTGGTTTTCCCTATACCCCGTATGTCTTATAATATGCGTCAATGGCTTCTTTTAATCTGTCGTCAATGACGATTTTCCCATTGCATTCTTTCTGATACAGACGTTCTACTACCTCCGCCATGGTGACGATGGCCGCCGTGTCAAATCCATACAGATCACGGATCTCATCCAGGGCACACTTTTCCCCGCCTTTCCCGACTTCCATGCGGTTCAGTGAAACAATCAGTCCTTTCACTTCCACTTCCGCCTGCTCTTTCAGAATCGGGAAGGTCTCCTCGATGGATTTTCCCGAAGTCGTCACATCCTCAATGATGACGA
Source organism: Lachnospiraceae bacterium (assembly GCA_910574195.1). GTDB lineage: Bacteria > Bacillota > Clostridia > Lachnospirales > Lachnospiraceae > Schaedlerella. The sequence continues at coordinate 187,692 of CAJTBF010000004.1, forward strand.
CACGGTCTCCGTCCCGGAGCTTACTCCCCAAAAGGATTCCGGTATCCCCATGGTCCTTGACTTCCTTCCGGTTGGAACAATAGCGGATGTCTTTTCCGTATAATTCACTGATCGCCATCGTCGTCGCCACGGTCAGAGGAATCCCTTTGTATGCCGGCCCGAACAATACGTCAAAATCCAGACCATAATGTTCCTGAATCGCTTTTGCATAATACTCTCCCAGCTTCCGAAGCTGCGTTCCTGTCACATATGCGCCCGCATTCATGAAAAACGGCGATTTTCTTCCGCTTTTTAACGTAAATTCGCCAAATTTGAGTACGTCGCTCTCTACCATAAATTCAATAAATTCCTGTTTGTACTGTTCCATATGGTCTAAACCTCCTGTATTTATGCGTAACTTTTCAGAAAAAGCACCTGTCCTATATACAGGGCTGCCTGATCTGTCCCCTTGATGGGTATTCCGGAAAAAATTACTAAATTTCTTTCAATTCTATCATATCTGTTTCATAATTTCAATTGAGGAATTTTGAGGGGCGGGATCCACTGATTATATAGAAAACCTGTTTGCAGGAAATCTATGAATACTCCGTTCTCCTTATGCAGACAGCTGAACCTGTCATATTGGTTTTCCTGTCTGATTTTATCACTTTCAGACTATTTGCCTCTAATTTCGTCACTGAAAAAATGTGTGAAAATTCTATACTATAGGAGACTATTTCTTAAGAATGGAGAACACACTATGAAACAACACTATAAGAAAAATATTTTTCAACGTTTCTCTATGCCGTTGGAAGAGCTGGGAATTTATTATCGGGAACAACGAAAACTGCATTTTGAACATAAGGAACCCGTTCACGGGATTGTCTGGCGAAAGAGACTCCATCCTGCGTTGAAGGGATTGCTCCGTATTCTTCATAAACTCAACAAACAGACCATCCTCATTCTGAAAGACCAGTATATCCCGACAAATCGACCTCTTATCTATGCCTGCACGCACATCGGACATGACGATATTGAAGTCATTTCCACTGCCGTGCGAAAGCATTCTTTTCTGTTTTGGGGAGACCCGCGTGAAAACTATCGTAGGCTTCCTGGTTTTTTCCTATATCTAAAAGGCGTCATTTGCTGTGATACCGCAGTAAAAAGCGACCGGAAAATCGGAAAAGAAACCTGTATCAAACTGCTCCGTCAGGGTGGGAATCTTCAGATTTTTCCGGAAGGTGCCTGGAATATTACAGAAAATCTTCCTGTTTTACCCTTATTTCCAGGCACTGCAGAAATGGCGATCCGAACCGGCGCCGAAATTGTTCCTATTGCCATTGACCAATATGAAAATAACTTCCTGCTTTGCATCGGAAAAAACATTGACGGTTCCCGCTGGGATTTGTCCCGCAAACAGGAATTAACCGATCTTCTAAGGGATCAATTGGCCACTTTAAAATGAAATATCTGGAAATCTATGCCTGTCACAAAAAGAGAAACAATTCCCGATCATTACAGAGATACTTTCATAAAGCAGATAGAAGAACAGACAGATGACACTTACACCATACAGGATATTCAAAAAGCCTGCTTTCATCCTAAAAATATAACTGCTCCCTCAGATGCCTTTGCACATCTTTCTTATCTGATCCCCAGTCGTAAAAATGCTTTTTTACTGCGCAACTAAGAGATCCTTCCCCTTCTCCTTTACGTATTTCTTATCTCACTTTCAAACAGGAAAGGGCGACATACAAGATGTATGCCGCCCTTTTCTGGTATAACGTCTCCAAATGAACTGAACTCTGTACCAGATTCTTACGGTCTCAATTTGAAAGGTCCTTTTACTTCTGCAAGCTTTTTCACAAAGAAAAATTTTCCTGGTTTTATTGGAAGATAAGAATCCGGCATATACGGATTGGGGCCATAACGCAGCGCCGTCCAGATCCCGATTCCCTGCCAGTTAAATTTGGGGAAAATATGATCCGCATTGATTCCACCTGTTGTATAATCACTCTTCATCATCAATCCGATACTGATTGTATTTCCGCGCGTTGTCAATTTCGTGAAATTTCCCTGGTGTACCAGACACGCGTTCTGTTCTATCGTCAGGGGGGATAATTTTGCAGAAATCAGATATCCTGCATCCAGATATTCCTGGTCGCTGTCAAAAAAATTCCGATAATGGGGATCCCAGAACGCCACATGCTGCGGCCTTCCAATTCCCTGAACCAACATCACTTCCCCGCCGTTTTTCTGGATTGCCCCCAGTTTTTCCGGATAGGTTTTTAAATTTTCTGCATATGCAAAATTAAGGTGCTCCCTGGGAATCGGATGATCCAGCAGATCATAAAATATTTCTGTCATTTCCGGTCCGATCGGAAGAATCGATCAATTCCACCATTTTCAACATAATAAAAACTTTATCCTCCGGAATCGGCTTTCCACCCTGCGCAATATAGCGGGTGCACAAATAAATCCGGCAAAAGTGTTCCATGGATTCGAAATTAAAAAATGCATGTTGTATGTCCATCCCCCAGGCAACTGCACCATGATTTGCCAACAACGCACATTGATGAGTCCGACAATATGGTGCGATGGATTCCGGTACTTCTTCGGTACTTGGCAGTGCAAATTTTGCCACCGGAATTTCTCCCAGCATCATCAAAGGTTCCGCCAGCATATTGGGAATGATCGGCTCTCCGATAATTGCCATACAGGTGGCAGCAATGGGATGTGCATGAATTACTGCATTTACTCTTTCATTTTCCTGATAAACCCGAAGATGCATTTTGATTTCCGATGAAGGGCGATATTTTCCCTGGCTCAAAACCGTTCCGTCCAGATCCAGTTTCACCAGCATGTCTTCCTTCATATATCCTTTGCTTACTCCGGTAGGAGTTGCCAGAATTTCATGATCTGAAATTTTAACTGTAATGTTCCCGTCGTTTGCCGCCACATATCCACGCTGATAAACGCGCTTTCCATAATCTATAATAGCCCGTCCGGCCTCCTGTTCTGTCATATAACTCATAATTCCGCTCCTTTCGTGTCCTTCCCGCAAAATATAAAGTTTCCCTGTATGTTTTAGATAAGAGAAGCATTTTCTCATCTAGGCATTATATGTTTGAAATGCAAAGCTCTCTGAAACCAGCTTCTGTGCCTCTTCGATATTTTTTATTTCACCGACTGCCTGCATCTGACACAGTACATTCCCGATTACTGCCGCTTCTTTTGGTCCTGCGCTAACCGGAAGTCCGGTTATCTGTGCAGTCAGATCACACAAATATGTATTCTGGCTCCCCCCGCCCACTACATGAATCTTTGTGATTTTTCTTTTTAAGATCTGCTGCAATTCTTCGATCGCCGCCTGAAATCCTTTTGCCATGCTGTAAAATACCGTCTGTAAAAGCTGTCCCAGGTTCTGAGGAACCGCCTGCTCAGACTCCCGGCACTCCGTTTTTATTGCCTCCGCCACATTCGATGCCGTCACCGATGTCAATCTTCCTAAATCCAGGCAGCTTGCAAAATCGCGTTCCTTCTTTGCCAGTACAACCAGTTCCTCATAACTGCTCTCCGGCGCCTTTTCCCGTGTCCGAATATTTTCATTACAGTGGAGATCATATTAATCGAATTATAAAAAAATACAGTGGGAAGAACTTTGTAGACTTTGTCTGGGATATCAATCTGCAGAAAGCAGAGAACTTATTAAAAAATACAGACACCAGTATTTCAGAGATCATAACTGTTCTTGGATTTGAAAACAAATCACGTTTTTACAATATGTTTCGGCGCAGGCACAATTCCACTCCTCTGGAATACAGAGCCAGATTCCGCTAATTTGGATAGTTTGGCGCAGAATATGTCCCAAAAAATAATCTATGACATCAAAAAAGCACCTTCCATCGGAACTGTCTGAATTCTATAAAATACAGATCTCCGTAAAGATGCTTTTTTATTTCCTTTTTCCTGTTTTGCTTTTGTCTGCTCCTTCTATGCCATATAGCGGTCAGACATAAAGGACGCGAAACTTATCAAATATCCAGCTTCGGTGGTTCATCCAGATGTTCCGAAACATATTTTCCGTCTTTCTTTCTCTGCTTCACGCATTCTGTCAGCAGATATTCAATCTGTCCATTGACGGAGCGGAAATCATCCTCCGCCCATGCGGCAATGTCATTATATAGTTTTTCAGACAATCTGAGCGGAACCTGCTTTTTCTTCATAAGATTCACCCTTAATATAAACTGCCGGCATTCACAATGGGCTGTGCATCATGGTTGCCGCAAAGTACCACCAGCAGATTAGAAACCATGGCCGCCTTTCTTTCCTCGTCCAGCTCCACAACCTGCGTCTCGTTCAAACGTTCCAATGCCATCTCTACCATACCCATGGCGCCGTCCACGATCATCTTTCTCGCATCTACCACTGCGGAAGCCTGCTGTCTTTGCAGCATCACCGCCGCGATCTCCGGTGCGTATGCAAGATAGGTAATTCTGGCCTCGATGACTTCCAGCCCGGCTTCCGCCACCTTCTGCTGAATCTCGTCCCGGATCCGGGACGCCACTACTTCACTGGAACCTCGAAGGCTTCCCTCATCCGCCACGCCGTCCCCTGTGGTATCCACATTGGGAGCCACGTCATAAGGATAGAGCCGGACAATATTGCGAAGGGCGCTGTCGCACTGCAGGGAAAGATATTCTTTGTAATTATCCACATTGAACACCGCCTTCGCCGTATCCGTCACCCGCCACATGACGGCGATCCCGATCTCCACCGGATTCCCCAGACAGTCGTTGATCTTCTGCCGGCTGTTATTCAGTGTCATAATCTTCAGAGAAATCTTCTTGCTTGCCAATTCTGCCGCTTCCAGATTCGCTGTCGCGGAACCTTCCGATATGGAAAACAACTTCCGATGTCCGCTGTCCACGTCGCCGCTCTGATTCAACTTGGTTTTCGCCGCCGGATTTACGCTGCTGCAGAATGGATTTACAAAGTAGAATCCTGCTTCCTTCAGCGTTCCCACGTAATTTCCGAACAGTGTCAATACCAGCGCTTCCTGCGGTTTCAGAATCCGCAGTCCGCAAAACGGAATCCATCCCAGTCCAAGCCAGACGCAACTGACGATCAGCAGAACCGGAGCTTCTCCCCGGCTGACCAGAATCCCTCCCGTCACACATCCGGCAATCGCCGTCACATATAGCAACAGAAACAAGAACAGCATCAGCATTCCGTTTTTCCTGTTTGTAAGTACCCTCTCCTTCATCTCTTTATGCTCCTTTCTTATTGATGTTTTTATGATATCATTTTAATATCATTTTGTCAATACTGTTTGGAAAATTTGTTGCTGACAGATCTTTCACAGTTATTGTTCATACCGCGCCAGACACTGCGCTGCCTGATGACAGGAGATACATGTTCCGTCCGGATAGCCGCCAAATATATTTCCGCCCAAAATGCAGGAAAACCGGATTTCTCCGGTTTTCTCAGGTATGTGTCCCGCAATCTGCCTCTACACTTCCTCCGCCTCTTTTTCTTTTCCCAGTCTTCGCAGCATCGTCTTTTTTACCGCCCGGAAAATATTTTCATACCCGGTGCACCGGCACAGATGACCGGACATCAGTTTCCGGATTTCGTCGTCCGAAAATTCTCTTCCTGCCTCCAATATTTCCGCGGCGCTCATAATAAAACCAGGGCTGCAAAAACCGCACTGTACCGCCGCCTCGTCAATAAACGCCTGCTGGATATCGGAAAGTTCTCCGTTTGGTCCGGAAAGCCCCTCCAGTGTAAGAATCTCTTTCCCCTGCGCCCAGACCGCAAGATAAATACAGGAGTTAAAGCATTCCCCATTGATCAGAACATTACAGGCGCCGCATTCCCCCACCTCGCAGCCTTTTTTTACACTTGTCAGACGATAATCGTCCCGGAGCATATCCGTCAGCGACGCCCGGACATCCACCATCTTTTCCACCTGTTTTCCATTGATGGTACAGGAAACCAGTTTATATTGTTTACGCATTGATCTCACCTCCTGCACGGCGGATGGATTCCTTACAGGCCCGCTCCGCCAATACCACCGCAATATGCTGCCGGAATGCTTTGGACGCTCTCCAGCTGTCCCGGGGACGGATATCCTCCAACACGGTTTCTGCAAACTCCTTCACCGCCGCAGGGGATACCGGTTTTCCTCTCAGTGTTTCCTCCGCCAGCGACGCCCGCATGGGAACCGGACCGGCTACCCCGTAAGCAATCCGGACATCCTCCACCATCTTCTTATCTTCCGACAGCTTCACATTTACCGAACAGCCCGTCGTGGCAATATCCATGGCCTCCCGCATGGCATATTTGATATAATGTCCCGCATATCCTTCATAGCACTTTTTCGGAATAAGAATGGCCGTCTGCAGTTCTCCCGGCCGCAAATCCACCACGCCTGCTTTGATATAAAATTCCTGAATTGGAAGCCGCCTTACACCTTCCGGTCCGGTCAATTCCACCTGCGCGTCCCATGCAAATAAGGTGGAAGCGGAGTCCGCCGAAGTCACCCCGTTGCAGGTGTTCCCGCCGATGGTCCCGATGTTGCGAATCTGGGGACCTCCCACCATATCCACCGCTTCTCCCAGCACCCGGATATGCTTCTGAATGATTGGATCCTTTGTGATATGGGAAAAACTGGTAAGGGAACCGATCCGGATGGTTTCATCTTCCTCATAGCTTACGCCGCGCATTTCGTCAATCATATAGATGCTGACCAGTTCCTTTCCCGCCCGTTTTCCTTCCCGCATCTGCACCAGAACGTCACTGCCGCCCGCAATAATCTGCGCTTCCGGATGTTCCGTCAGAAGCCGGACGGCATGTTCCACGCTTTCCGCCTCGTAAAGCGCCTTGATATCATACATAAACCAAACCTCCTTCTTTATCCGATATACTCCCGGTGTGCTGACATCTGGCAATTGTCAAATGCTCCGCACGCCGGAATCTCTTTTCATTATAATAATCCTTCCTCCGTAAAACGACGGAAGAGCGTATGTGGATTGACCGGCGCCTCATTGACCGCCACCCCTGTCGCCTGACAGACGGCATTTCGAATGGCAGGCGCCACGGAACAGGCCGGCGGCTCTCCCAATGCCTTTGTCCCGAACGCGCTGGTGGGTTCCGGATTTTCCACAAACACGGCTTTCAGGCGCGGATGATCCATAAACGTGGACAGTTTATAATCCAGCAGGTTTGGATTCAACGCCCGCCCGCTCTTTTCATCAAATAGCAGTCGTTCGGACAATCCGAATCCGATTCCCATACTCATCCCGCCGTGTACCTGTGCCTCCGCCAACGCCGGATTGATCAGTTTTCCGGCGTCATGTGCATTGACGATATCCAGCAGCTTCACTTTACACATGGGAATATCCACTTCCACTTCCGCAATAGTACATCCAAAAGAATAGGCGTTTGACTTGATCTGTGAAGTACTTTCCGCAGACAGATGCTGACTGTGATTCAGACTGTACAACGCTTCCGCCGCCAATTCTCCCAGCGTCATCAAAATCCTTCCATCTGTGATACGGACAATCTTTCCGTCCACAATGTCCAGATTATAGGGCGGCATCCGCGTCAACTCCTGCGCATATTTTAAAATCCGTTCTTTCAGAAGCAGCGCCGTCTGCCGAATGGCAAATCCGGCTGTATAAGTCTGTCTGGATGCGTATGCGCCGGTTCCGAAAGGCGTTACATCCGTATCCTGACAGGAAACCACATGTACATACTCCAACGGAACGCCCAGCACATCCGCCGTCATCTGGGTATAGGCCGTATCCGCCCCCTGCCCGATCTCTGTCTCCCCCAGCTGCACCTGCAGAGAACCATCCTGATTCAACACCATACGGCAGGAGGACGTCTCCAGGGAAATGGGCCAGACCGCGGTATTATACCAGAACATTGCCAGACCGATCCCCCGCCGGATTTCGCCGGTCTGGTTCTGATATTCCCGAAACTTCCGTTTATAATCAATGGCCTCCATGGCCTGATCCAGACATTGATTGAACGTATCGTAGTACAGTTCATTCTTCGAAAACGGATCCGTATACCCTACCGGCATCAGATTCTGCCGCCGAAATGCCACCGGATCCATCCCCAGCGCCGCCGCCACATCCTCGGTATGACACTCCACCGCCCACATGGCCTGCGGAATTCCGTATCCCCGCATGGCGCCAGCCACAGATTTATTTGTGAAAACGGTATACGCATCTACTTCTACATTTTCACAGGGATATAGCTGGGGAAATGCTCCCGCCCCTTTCGCCACAATACTGTGCCCGTGAGAAGCATACGCCCCCTGGTCGGAATAGGCTTCCAGTTTCCGCGCCGCATAAGTCCCATCCGGACGCACCCAGGAAATGATATGGCTGCGGATGGCATGACGCACCCGTGTGGAAGCAAACGTATCCTCCCTGGGAATATCAATTTTCACCAGATGTCCGCCAAGCTGCATACAAAGCCATGCACAGAGCGGTTCGTACAATACATCCTGCTTATTCCCAAATCCGCCGCCGATATAGGGCTTGATCACACGAATCCTCCCCCATTCCACCCCCAGCGCCTGCCCGACTACCCTCCGGACAATATGCGGAATCTGGGTAGAAGACACCACCGTAATCCGATCTCCCTCCATCTCGGCATAACAAATAAAATTCTCAATATGGCAGTGCTGCACCGTAGGCGTCTCGTACCATCCTTCTACTTTGCGCAGACCCGGTTCTTTGATCGCTTCCTCATAATTTCCTTTTCGGATTGTCGTATGTTTCAGGATGTTATGAGGGTAATCTTTATGTATCTGCGGCGCGCCCTCCTTCATGGCCTCCTGTACATCCAGCACAAAGGGATACTCCTCGTATTCCACCTGGATTGCGCGCAGCGCCTGTGCCGCCGACACCTCGTCCTCCGCTACCACCGCCGCGATATCATCCCCATAAAAGCGAACCTCCTCTGTCAGCACCAGACGGTCCGCCACGTCCTGGTGGGACGGATCTGTGGACCAAGGATGCCCCGCTGTGGGAAAATAGTGCTTTTCCTTTACATCAAAACAGGTGAAAACTCTCACCACACCCGGAATCTTTTCCGCCTCGGATGTATCCATGGACACCACCTTGCCATGGGCAATGGCGGAACGCAGGATCTTGACAATATATGCGCTTTTATCGCACAAATCATCGGTATATCTAGTACGTCCGATCACTTTATCGTAGGCATCCACACGGGTTACCTTTTTTCCTACATACATTCTTTTTGGCCTCCTTTATCTCTTACTTTTGCTTTTCCTTCCAGTGTTTTTCTTCTCTTCTTTTCTATACTGTTCCATATGCATCTTCATCTGCATGTAGCCTTCCCCGGACACCAGCATCTTTCCTTTTCGCACCTGAATCAACTGCATTTCCTCTAATTTCTTAATACTGCGGTTCAAAGTTTTTACCGAAAATCCGATCTCTTCTGAAATCTGATTCCGATTCTGCCGAATCTCCAATTCCTTCCCCGAAAGCTGCTTCTGCTCATACTTCCGGATCAGGTACATCATCAGACGTTCCCTGCTTTCTATAAACAGATATTTTCGCGCCTCCGCCGTCTGTGTGATCAGTCTGTGCATATTCTCTTTCGTCCGCAGGTATAATGCCGTCACGTCCTTCTGCAGCCATTCCATATAGTAGACGGCAGGAATAATCAACACACGGCAGGGCGTCACTGTCACCACACTGATCCGGTAACTGGCCAGGTCCGCAAAACACTCAATCTCCCCGAAAAAATCGCCTGGTCCGAAATCCTTGAAGGAGTATGCTTTTCCCTCCATGGGCCATTCGATTCCGGTCACTTTCCCGGACAAAATCATATAAATGCTGGTACATGGCTCTCCTGCTTCAATCAGCGTCCGATCCGCCTCTACTTCGGCCAGTGCCATATAGAATTGCACTTCTTCCGTACAGTTTTGAAACAGATAATCCATGTACAGCCGCTTTTCTGTCGGCAATTCCTGAAAGATTTCCACCGGCGCTTCCTCCTTTTCTTATATTATATAAAATGCCATGAAAAAAAGAAAAGGACAAATGTCCTTTTCTGGGGATTTTCTGAAAATATGGCGGATTAGACAATTTTTTCATCTTTTTAGGGGACAAATTTCAGAAAACTTGTGCATTTTTGCACACCCCTCACAACGATGCGTATGTACCATTATGACGTAAGGGATTCAGTTTTAATGCTGCCGGCATGTACATTTCGTTCTCTTATATTTCATTCTGCAAAAAATTCAAAACTGCCCGATTAAATTCCTCTGGCTGCTTACTTGCAATAAAATGATTTCCCCTGATGAATTGGAGGGTAGCATCTGGAATACTTGCCGCAATCAGTCTCGTGTGTTCTTCCTTAATCATGTCCCTCTTTCCGGCAATGACCAGTGTTTTCGCCTGTATTCCTGCAAGTTCCTCCGGTGCTACATTCGGTTCGTTGACCATCAGTCCAAGCATCTCTGCATTGAGTCTTGCGGAGTTATTTTTATCTGAGAATTTCTTCGCGATTTTATATCCGATTTCGATAGGGATTTGTATGGTTCGTTTTACACCATCCGTATTCAAATTTGCACCATTTAATATCAAGCAGTTTACACGGTCCGGAAATTGGATCGCAAAAACCATCGCAATATTTCCACCATCCGAAAAGCCGAGCAGATGCGCTTTTTTAATCTGATGTTCATCCATAAATCCCCGCAAGTCATCTGCAAATTGTCGTATTGTAAAAGGCATATTCCCACGTGGAGTCTTCCCATGTCCTCTGGTATCTATCGCATAGACATGATAAAACTCTGAGAACGCATCTATCTGCGCTTGAAAATAGCTGCAGTTTTCCCCGTTTCCATGAAGTAGGATAACAGGAATACCTTGACCTTTTTCTATGTAAAAATGATGAATATCCATAAATTATCAGACACCTCAAGTCTTTATTTTATTGGCTTTCAAGCCATTCTTCTTTAGGTCATGGCATCTACATGACCCGCTCGTTTCTCATGCATCATCTTTTTCGGACATATCGGTATTCTCCTTTCTGCCGTGTGGAGTTTATTCATGTTTTCAATCAGCTCATCTCTCATAATTCACATATCATAATATATTCTTCGGCATTTTCATCGACTATCTTAAAGCCTGCATCTTTATACATCTTCACAGCGTAGTTTTCTTTCTGTACCGCCAGGGATGCCCGTTCGTATCTCTGCCATTTCAACAATTCGAGCATCTTAACCAGAATATCTCTGGCTCTACGCTGTTTCACTCCAAGCAATTCCATTGCCTGTGTCGTTGTAACTGCACCATTTTCCAACGTAAACCTGTATACTTGTTGTTCCTGTTCATTTAACGGCAGTTTGCCGGCAGTCCTCCCGCACTTTATCGGCAGCATTGAGCGCATCCATACGATATCGAACGTCATGATCGAACTCATTCGTACTACCAATTTTTTTCCGATAGATGTTAATGCGCAGATCAACCTCGCCGCCAATGAATTCCGGTTCCTGCAATCCGGCAGCTTTTACTTTGCTCATGATCCTCGGAATACCGCTGCCCCAATGCTCAATCAAATTCATATAAGAAAAGGCATAGGCAAGAGCTTCATTTCGAATCTGTGAATAGCCCTTTTTCATACGCTCCAATGTCTGTCCCATCGGTATCTTCCCCGGAGAAGTGATTTCCAGTCTGTCATCGTAAACCGCAACCTGTATGTTACTGTGATCCAGATAACTGCGATGTACCGCTGCATTGATAATTAACTCACGAATCGCATCCGGTGGGATTTCATAAACATCCTGCCCGCAAGGCGAGTCGTTCCGGCAACTCGAACATACACGCCGCCCTCTCTGCCCAATGCTTTGATATAATAAGGACGCTGTCTTCCTCCGGAAACTTCTACCACAATGACCGTCTTATCATCTATCGTCTGCAAAGTTATATCCGGAATAATCGCCGGCTCACAACTATCTGATACTGCATTGGCAATCGTATCCATGGTCCTGAAAACATCTTCCTTGCCGAAACCAACTACTTCTCTTGTCTTATCGGTAATTCCAAAGATAATTTTACCGCCGGTTCCATTGGCAAAAGCAACCACAGATTTCATATACTTCATACCCTTTTCCGGCAGTCTTTCCTTAAACTCCACATTTGTGGATTCTCCTTCAAGAATTTCTTCCACGGTCATGGTAACACCTCGCTCTCTATTACAGCTTTCGCTGCGCTTACTTTATTTTTGCCAGAGCATCCTGGAAAATTGCATAATTTTTCTTCACACCGTCATCCAGATCAATGGAGATCATCTGATCTGCCAGATGATGAATCTTTTCCTCGCAGGTTCTGACTTCTGTATCCTTTGCCTTGAGCATGGTCAATTTTTTGTTCAGCTTCACACGCTCACTGGTAGAAGCACTCGCAATACGCTGTTCCAAATCGGCAAGTGCAGTACGATAACGTGCCTGCTGTTCATACACATAATCGGTACGGATACGTGCAATGGTGTCCGCAAACATCTTTTGAATACATCATTAAAATCGGAATATCCGAAAAATGCGGCACTACCATTTCATTTTCCGGTTCATAACAAAAGATCCTGATATTGACCTCGTTGCTAAGTCCTTTTCCTTCCAAAAATTCCGGATCCTGAACCAAAGCACGGACTTTGTCCAGACGCTCTTCAAATTCACTCATCAGGTTTACCTCTATCTTACTTGTACATTTCTACCTGTGAAAAGCAATGAAACGCCGGCAATACCGCCGCATCGCCATTCCTTTTTATGGCATTCTCCAGAATCGGATGCAGCCATACCAGATTCAGATGATCCGCCCTGATATTGTCAAGATACTCTGTCTCAACAAGCACTCTGGTAATGATCTGTTTTAACTTTGTGATGGTGCTGTCACTCCAGGAAGCTACGGTATCCTCCTGTTCCTGCAGGCGCATAAAAAATGTGTTCAAATCAATCTTTCCAAATGTATAATCCTTCAACCTGTACTTTTCCCCGATCACCGTCACCATAAATTCCCGCACAAGTCTGCTCCGTCTCATCATTGCATACAGACAAATTTGTTTTGCCACATCCGTTGGCTGGGAGGCAATACCGTAAACCAACCCTTCATCTTGCAGACCATAAAGCCTTTTTATACAGGCCCTGGCGATTCTGGAAACGGATTTTTCTGTCGGATACTGGAAAAGGTTCTGCTGCACGATCTGCTTTCTGATTTCATCCTCGTTCAGATCGCTGCACATCAATTTTGCAGTGATACGCATTTCATAGAAAAGAAACGGCTCTCTGGTTAAAGACGCGATATAAGGACAGGAGTGATCCATATTGCACCTCCTACTTTTCTTCTTTACTTCCAGGAATTATTCTCCCCTACTTATTTTATCATAAAACGATACAGCACCATAGATCTCTTCTTCGGTCGGATGCCCTTTGGCAATACCTCCAACAAGTTTGAACGGGCCATAGGTATCATAACCTCTGCAGCCATAAGTTCCCATTACCTTTACGTCATTTGACTCAAGCGTCCTGGTAATGCTCTTTACATACCCACCGCTTGGATTCCCGCAGGTATAGAGAAGGAACACCCGGCTTCCTGACGGAATTTTTGCGGCAAACTCCTCCATACGTTTGTAGAACTTTCCAAAAGCAATCCCAGCAGCAAGACCTATTGTATCATATCCTGGCAGGTCTATGGACTCTGCGTTTTCAATACTGGCAGTTTCCACATTATGCTTTTTGACAATCGCATCCACAAGCTTTTTTGTATTCTCATGGTGGGTAGATTCATAAATAATAATAGATTTCATAAAAACATCCCTCCCGCCTTATAGGCCAAATTGTTTCAACTCTTTTATCGTTTTTCCATCAGGGCTTATCCACATAATATTCCCATTTGCACTCCCGCCAATGATGCAGGCGGCCGCAGTCGACGTGCTGTTAAAATAGACATCTTCCACAAATACACCATCTTTGACCTTGCCTTCTGCTATAAGGCGCATCCGCATAGTTTTGATATATTTATCGCAGGACTTGGTTTCAACCGGACAAAACCCGGAACCTTTGCAAACAGTAAATCCATTACCTGATATCCTGCCTGCGGCGGCAACTTTTTTCCCTGCAATATGAAATACCTCACCATCGGATGTCTGCGGCGATATTGAAACCGTTTCACTGTTTTTTTCATCTGATGAGTCAGGGGATGCCTGCTGTGACACATCTATGTCTTTCAGTGGAATACCATTTTTGTCCTTCCATTCTGCAAGGCCATTCGAATTTTTACCGCAAACAAAAGTGGCCGCATAAGAAGGACTGCCAAACAGCACATCTTCCTGTAAAATTCCATCTGGATCAATAGATGCGGCGTACTGATCTCTTAATTTTTTAATCCGCTGTGGGGCGTAATCCGCAACTTTTGGATAAATAAAGCTGCCTTTCAGCACCCAAAAACCATCAGAGCCCAGCTTCCCTGTTGCATTTCCACCCTTGCCATGACTTCGGGAAAAATACAACAGTCCATCCCCTTCATCGCTTTTTTCGGATTCAGAAGGCTTCAACGGCTCAAATGCCATATATCCAAGCGCCGGAACCACAAGCATGGCATTGATGATAAACTCCTCCAGCAAGTCCCGTATCTGCTTTGGCATTGGCGATTGCGGAGGGGTATTCCCATTTTTGACAAGGTATCTGTCCGCACTTTTTGCTATGGTATAAAAGCGGTTTTCCAGATACTTAATCCGCCCTTTTTCTAACGTGCCGTCAGGCGTAATAAAAATAATTGCTTCTGTCCAATAACTGCCGTCCTTTTCAAACGTGTGCGGCTGGGTAAGGCGTTTTAGGACATCGTCACCTTCGCCGATATAGATGAACTGCCGCCAGGTGGAATCATCCCTCCCAAAGAGAAAATAAACCCCCGGCGTGTTAAGTTCTGCCAGGTCGGCAAAACATTCTTTCAGCATCCCTCTCGGAATCTTATAGGCAATGCCATTCCAGTTTGAAAGCGCAGCCTGCCATCGGCCTGCAGCAGTACCATCCATAAGATATAAATGAATGCTTTTTCCAAGTAATGGCATTGCCGTTTCCTCCTCTGTCAAATCGTAAGATTTTTCTGCTTCATGCTTTTTATTTCAATTTTTTCATCATTGTCCAAAACAAAAGCCTGCTCATAGGTGACTCCAACAGCTTTTGCAATTTCTATCATCTCATCCAGCGTGACAGTATCCCTTCTCAGCTTTTTCCCAAAATTTTGAGGTGACTGGCCAATGCGCCGAGCCAGTTCTGACGCGCTTATCCCTTTTCTGTTACACAATTCCCATATCATATCAGACGTTTTCATCTCTTCGCTCCGTTCTGAAAGCATACTTCGTTATAAATAATATAAACCGTTTGGTTTCAAAACACAATACCTTAACGCCCAAGATTTCATACATCAAAAACACCCCGCCGAAGCGAGATGTTTTGGATGTAACTCTATGCTGTTATCTCCGTACCGTCCCCGAAAGTCACCGCTATTTCCTTATTCCTACCAACCGTCACGAAATCCACCATGCCACTCCAAAGCCTTTCGTCAAATTCAGTAATAATGCCATCCTGCGCTTTCAAAATTTTGATGAAGCCTACCAGCCGCTTATTTTTTGCTTCCTTTTCCGTATTGGCTCTGGCAACCTCATCGTACTGTGCTTTAGCCGTATCGTACACAAACCTCCTTACGCAATTTTCAAACACGCTCTAGGATGTGGAGTTCTAAGCACAGGCTGTGGCTTATTAGGGATATGCGTCTGTTGGAATTTATTTCTTATTCAAAATTACCAACAATACTGCCTTTTTGTATGATATGCTTTTCGGCCTTTTTCAGAAAACTTCCTTTCATGGAATCAGCACTTATGTTCATTTCACAGTCTAAGGAATAGACTGTGAAACGGTAAGTATGCTTTTTCCCTTTTGGTGGCTTCGGACCCGCATAACGATGAACCCCGTACCCCATGCCTTGACAGGCATTCCCCAACGCTGGCACAATCCTGCCGGCCGGAATGTTTCCCTTTATTCTGTCAGCGGCGGGAATATTCCAGATAATCCAATGCGTAAAATCCTTAATCGGATGTGATAAATCTTCCAATGTGACAGCCAGGGTCTTTGCGTTTGGTGATAGATTCTTAATCACAAATTCCGGCGATATATCCTGTCCCCGCCCAGTATATTCGATGGGAAATTTACTTCCATTGTCCATGCCAATGCACTCAAATTCCAAAACAGCATTATTCATTATCTCCATCACTTCTCCTCCCCCATCTCCAGATTTTATCCTCAATGACTGGATCAATGCTTTTACCATGTAGGAACAACTTTCGTCAGCATCTACCACAGTTCCAAAAAATCCCGCCTCCTCCAACGTAACAAATCCGTGCATGGCACTGCGTATTGTCCTGCTAAAATGAATGATGTCCTTTTCTAACAAACCGCAGGTTTCCAATACAGGATATAAGCTGTGTACAATAGCTACTGAGTTTTCCGATCTACCTTATGTTGATGAGGGGACCTTGATGTATCCGCACAAAATATATCACGACACATAGCCAATACAATGAAACGGGAACCCGTGAGGATTATCTGATAAAAAGAAACAGTTTTACGTAATAATATAAAACACGACCAGTCGTCCCTTATAAACGGCATCAAAACCTAAAAAAAGGGATCCATCACCCACCGCAATGACCCCTATCAAACCTCAAAATCCCTTAATTTTAAGCCATTCTTCAATACTTTCACCTGCAAATGCCAAAAATCCTACGACTTTACCCCACTGCCATAAACATACTTTTAATCCACTCAATTATACTTTGGTTGTTATTCGCCAATACTGCACTTAAAATCGTTGTAATAAGCCACGCCAAAAAAGCAATTACTTTCTTTCCATTACTTTTCAATTTAATCCGTTGTACATCAACCAGATGCTCTTGTATGTATCCATCCAATTTGCTATAAGCGGCACAAGCTTCTTCAAATTTGAGATAAATAATTCTTGCTTATTCGTTTTTTCAGGATATGAAAATCTATGGTGTGCCGCAATCATAGAACCTCTTGGCAAAATTTCAGAAAATTTAGCCGTTCTCCTCTTAGGCAAACGAATTTTCCAAATTTTATAAAACATCCTATTTCTCTTCCTCATTGTAACAGTATGTCTATAAAACTTTTCTTTCTACACCATATAAATCTTCAATAAAATACTCACCTTTTCGGTAACCTAAAATTGATTCTATTTTAGTTCAATATACCGTATATGTCAAGAAAATTTACCCACAAGCCCACTACAAACGCATGAATGTGTTTCACAACCAAGCCCGTACAATTAGTAAATTTTTATAAATTTATAATCTGCTCCAGATGCTTTTCTGGATTCGTGCCGATTGCATAACGCTTCTTTTTCAGGCTTAAAGGCTTGCTTCCTTCTTCTATCAGCTTTAATATATTCAACGATAGTTTCCTTATGATATTCAAATTATACGCTGCTTGTTTCTTCCTTTTTTCTTTGATTATACCAAAAAATGGATGCCTTGTTCATAATTTATTCATTCATGCGTTTGCCGTGCCCACAAGCCTCAAGCTGTTTCTATTTATCTTTACTCATATGTACAACGTTATTCTGGTAACTTTTTCATCCTCAAAACAGCATATTTTGTACCCTAACAGATTAACACCGCAATAGATTTCTTCAAGATCACGGGGGACTATCACCCGGCTGACGGCCGCAAAATCAGCATTAGCCGAAAGTTTGATAAAACCGGAAGAATTTATGAGAAGTACAGAAGCAACGCATGCAATCGCCGGAGACTCGCGAACGAGAACTCCGGCTCTGGTATATCTCCATCAAAGCATTTCAATAAACGCTGCGATTCTCGTATTCAACTGCCCGATATCCTGCTGGGAATAATCGGTCTCTACGCTGATATAGGGAATCTTCTTTTTCCCGTTCACAAACCTGCGGATAGACAAAGACTCCACATTGTAGGTATGACAAGCCTGCAATGTCATCTCAACTACCCCGTCCGCCTGGTATTCTTCCAAAAGCCTTCCCAGAAGTTCCAGGCGGCTTGCATCCGGCGTCATAACCGAACAACCGATCTGCAGATATCTCCTTGCAATGGCATCATAGAGATCCGCCGCCTCTTCTTCCACCAGCCGGTCAATGGATTTTGCTCCCGTACAATTCTCAAAAGCCACCACGATCCCACCGTTCTCTTCCACGGCACGGATGACCTTCTCCGTTGCGCCGCCTACCGGACATCCTGTGAGAAGAATCCTGGGCTTTTTCTCCTGCATCTTTCCCTGCGCATACTCTTTTTTGATCTTTTCAACCAATGCGTCTATCTCTCCGGGAATTGCCCCTTTGTCAAACTTGAACGTACTGCCGTACAGAACTTTAAACAGATCATATCCGGTAATCGGAGCCGGATCATGTTTCATCACTTCATACAGGCCTTTTAGGGAAGTCCGGTATGCGTTCTGCAATTTTACCGCTTCCTTCAGTTTTTCATCTGTAATCTCCACCTGGAATTTTTCTTCCAGATATTCCTTGAACCGGAGGATCTCGCTCTTCCAGAGTTTCAACGCCTCTTCGCTCTGCGTATTGGGCAGTTCCATAATAAATACGTCCTTGAACTCCGCCATATATTCATACATCTTTTTCTTACCGTCACAGGTTGTCTCGCCCACTACCACGTCTGAAAAATAGAAAAACGGGCACTTATCTGTCTTTGCAAATCCATAACTGGACTTGATCAGCGGACAGAGATTCTTGGGCAGATCCTTCTCTGCCACCGGGATCGTCTCATCCGAAGTGGAACAAAGGCCCACCGTTGCCGCGCCTGCCGCCATGGCGATCTCCTGCGGAAAGTAGGTACAGTAAGCGCCTACGACCGGAACCCCCTGATCCTTTAACTTCTTCACCGCCAAAAAAGAATTTTTCCTCTGCTCCGCAAATTCTTCGAATACTTCCGGTAATTCCTTAATAATCTCCATTTCTTTCCCCTATCTTCCTTTCATTCCCATCAACGCCGCCCCGATTGCTCCGGCAAATCTGCCGTTTGAATCGGCTTTTACCTGACAGCGCAGTTTTTTCGATAACGTCTCTTTTAAATAAGCGCACTCGCACAGGCCGCCCGTCAGACAGACTTCCTCGTCTTCTACATGTAGTCTGCTGCTCTGGGAAACTACCTTATCTACAATGGATTCTACCACGGCAAAGGCGATATTTTCTTTTTTCTCCCCACGGCCAATCAGACTGATCACCTCGGACTCCGCAAACACAGTACACATGGAACTGATCGTTGTATCTCCCCCCTGCCGCGCCAGCTCGCAGATTTCGTCCGGCCCAAGCCCCATCGTCGCCGCCATGACTTCCAGAAAACGGCCGGTTCCGGCGGAACACTTATCATTCATCAGAAAATCTTTTACCCTGCCATCCTCCAGCCGGATAATTTTGGTATCCTGCCCGCCGATATCAATAACAGCGCCGTCTCTCATCTCATGAATCCAGACGGCCCCGCGGGCATGACAGGTAATTTCCGTAACTGTTTTTTCCGCGTAGGGAACGGAAATCCGGCCGTATCCGGTGGCAACACAACGAGATTTTTCTATACAGATCCCGGCAGAAAGTAGTTTCTCTTTTATGGACTTTGCCACATCCACACTGCTCCATCCCGTCGGTTGCACCGATTGCAAAACCGTACGTCCCTCCTCATCCAATACCGCCAGTTTCGCGCAGGTAGAGCCGATATCAATTCCAATATAGTTCATTTTGTTTCTCCCTGTTTCTGTCACATTTTCAATCGTCCGCCTTGTTACAGATCTTTTATTTCCGCATTTTTTGTCTCTTTTCCACTCTCATACAAACATCATGGCCGTACAATTATCTTTGCCCGCTCCATCGTTTCTACGATCTCGTACATGTTCGTAACACTGCCTACCGCCAGTTTCTCTTTGATTTCATAAAAATCAAGGCAGGTTCCGCAGGTCAGAATCTGCACTCCTTCGGCCTCCAATGCCTTGAAGTCTTCTAAAGATCCGGAACCCTCACAAGTCAGATATGCCCCGGAATTATAGCACATTACAGTTTCCGGCAAAACATCCTGTTTCGTCAGTGCAAACACAAAGGCTTTCATCAGGGCTTTCCCCAGTTTTTCTTCTCCGTATCCCATCGTATTCGCGGAAAGAACAACCACCATCCCTTTCTTTCTGGAGTCCGGACTACATGAGATTGCTTCCTCCGCGTCGTCTTTCACTTCTCCGCCTACCTGTGCTTCTTCCTTCTTTTGCGAAGCTGAAGCTTTTCCCGGAACCACCTGAATCTTCACCTCATACTCTTTGTCGGCTTTCTTTTCTCCTGCCGCCGACAAGCCTCTTTGTGCTGCAAATTTCTGCAGATTCTGCACGGCGATTTCATTATCCACCAATACGGTCAATACGCCATCCTCCTGAAATTCTCCGACTGCCTTTTTCGCGTTTACTACCGGAAGAGGACAGGCCAGTCCTCTTGCATCTACGATCTTTGTCTCCATATTCGTCTCCTCCTCTTTTCGTTTTTGTATTACATTTCCGCCGCCAGTTCTTTTAATGCCGCCACTGCCGTATCCACTTCTTCTTCCGTAGTATAATGAGAAAAACTAAATCGTACCGCTCCCTGCTCCACCGTTCCCAATGCCTGATGCATCAGCGGCGCGCAGTGCGCCCCCGGCCGGGTGGCGATCCCATACTCCTGATACAGAAGATCACTCACCTCCGAAGAGTCCTCTGTTCCCAGATTCAATGAAACAATCGGACAGCGTTCCTCAGGCTCAAAGTCCCCATAAATCCGGATACCGGGAATGTCACAGACTCCCGCGTAAAACCGTCTCATCAGGAACTGCTCTCTTTTTCTGATCTCATCTATTCCGGTCTCCAAAAGATAGGATACCGCCGCATGCAGCCCGGCCAGTCCATGTCCGTTCAGCGTGCCGGCTTCCAACGCCGTGGGCATCTGAGGCGGATGTTCCCTGCTGTACGTCAGTACACCGCTTCCCCCGGTTTTCAAAGGCCGTACCACAACACCTTCCCTGACATAAAGCCCTCCGGTTCCCTGCGGGCCAAGCAGGCTTTTATGCCCGGTAAAGCAAAGCAGGTCAATTTGCATCGCCTGTACATCTATGGGAAATACCCCCGCTGTCTGCGATGCATCCACACAGAACAGAATCTGATGCCGTGCGGCGATTTCTCCCACCTCTGCAATATCCATCAGATTTCCGGTCAGGTTGGAACCATGGGTACAGACGATCAATTTGGTATTTCCACGGATTTCCCGTTCAAAATCCTGTAAAACAATCCGCCCTTTTTGGTCACTTTTGAGGATGGTAAGTTCCACACCCTGCTTTTCCATTTCATAAAGCGGCCGGAGTACAGAATTATGTTCCAGCTCCGTTGTAATTACATGATCCCCGGTTCTTAATACACCCTTGATCGCAAGATTCAGACTTTCCGTTGAATTCGCGGTAAATGCAATCTGCCGGGGATTTTTTACATGGAATAACTCCGCCAGCTTTTTTCTCGTATCGAAAATGATCCGGGAAGCGTCCAGGGTAGCCTCATGTGTTCCCCGCCCTGCATTTCCCATGGAACACAATGCTTTCGCCACGGCTTCTGCCACCTGCGGAGGCTTTTGCATCGTGGTTGCCGCATGATCCAGATAAATCATGTTTTTTCCATTCCTTTCCAAAGCACAAATAAGTTATGAAAATATTGTCAAATCTCTCAGACCATGCATTCCTGCATCGCCTGTTCCTTAACCCCCGCACATTCCAGCGCCTTTTTCAATACCGCCTCACATGTCAGATCCGTGCACCAGGCAAGCCCGCACCCGGCGGAGATTGCCCGCGGCACCGGAATCAATCGGCCCGGTACATTCTGTTCCTGGCAAACCTGCTCCATGGCCATGGCATCCGCCGTCGTGTGAAAGGTTACCACCAGTTTTTTTTCTTTTTTTCTCATCCTGCACACTCCTGCATTTCCCTGCCTGAAAAAGCAGTTACCCTACCTGAATCTCCGCCTCTTCTTTTTCGGTGATACGGCCCACAATCTTTGCCGGAAGTCCCTCGGCCTGCAGTTCCTTCTGCAGGTTTTCGACATCATCCGGGTGTACGGCAAAAAGAAGTCCCCCGGAAGTCTGCGGATCAAACAAGACTTCTTCCATCGCAAAGGATACTTCTTTGAACCGTACAAAGTCTTTCAGATGATTTCGATTCTTCTGCCCGGCCGCGGTAAGGAAAAATTCATCTGCATAATGCAGCGCTTCTTTCATAACAGGAACCTCCCTGGCCTCAATCCGACAGGAACACCTGCCTCCCATCATTTCATGAAGATGTCCCAGAAAACCAAAACCAGTCACATCGGTACAGGCATGCACTCTATAACTTCTGCTGATCTCGGAAGCCCGTTTATTTAAAGTTGTCATGGAAGCAATAGCCTCCTGCAGTGCTTCCTTTGACGCCTCCTGAATCCGGGCCGCCGTGCAGATAATTCCCACGCCCAACTTTTTGGTCAGAATCAGTACATCCCCCGGAGTTCCCTGATTATTGGGATACATCTTCTTCGGATGCACCACCCCTGTCACAGACAGACCATACTTCACACTATTATCCGCAATGGAATGTCCTCCGGCCAGAATCCCGCCTGCCGCCTGCACCATCTCCGAACCGCCCCGCATAATCTCTCCCAGTATATTCAAATCCATATCTTCGGGAAAACAGACAATATTCAACGCCGTCTTTACTTCCCCACCCATGGCATAGACGTCGCTTAACGCATTGGCCGCCGCAATCTTTCCGAACAGATAGGGATCTTCCACCATCGGCGGGAAAAAATCCAACGTCTGTACAATCGCCAGATCTTCCGCCACCTGGTACACCGCCGCATCGTCTTTACTGTCATATCCAATCAAAAGCTTTTCATCCGGCGGCCCTTTCGGAAGCCGCTCCAAAATGTGGCTCAATACACCCGCGCCCAATTTTGCCGTACAACCCCCGCCCTTGCAAAATACAATCTTCTCACTCATCTTTCTCACACTTTCTCCACTTGCTCAACGAGATACACTCTGCCTGTTCGAATCCCGCCTGCCGAAGCAATCCGCGGATCCTGCCGCCCTGCTGCCTGTACCCCGCGGTATCACACTGGCTCAAAGCAATATAATACCGACGTTTTCCTACATCTTTTCGGGTTCCTTGCTCCGACAATAGAATTTGCACCAGATCCCGCTCCGTCATAAGATGCTTTCCATCCACATGCAGCAGCTCTTCCGCTTTCTCTTTACGAAAACACACCTCTTCCAAAGGGCGCCCCAATGCATGCAGCCCCATCACGCCAATCACAATTTCACTTTCTTCGGGCAGGACCGGTTCCCACTCCTTTGGTACTTTACAGGGAAGCCGTTTCGCGCCGTCTGCCTCCACCAGTACCACATCCGCCAGACTTTGATACCGGGAAACCGTCATTTTCTCCGATGCTGTAAGCTTCTCTTCCGGCGCGTCCCTGCCTGCCGCCGCCACCCCATGTTCTCTCAAAAGTTCCCGTAGCTCTGCTTCGTCTCCCGCCACCGGCAGTTCCTGCGGCCGCCGTATATGTGTGGTAGTGGTGACAATCACCTTTTTCCCCTGCGCCCCATAGTATGCCGCCAATGCATACAGCAGTGTCGTCTTCCCGCCTGCGCCGACCAGAGAAATCACAAGGCCGCTCTCCTTCAGAAAAGACCAGGGCAACGCCTCTACCTGTGTGATGACACCTGTGTTCTCTACACCCGGCTTAGAGCATCCGACGCACATTGTCTTCATATCCTCTCTGGTATCCATATCTTTCAGTTCCCACGCCGGCAATCCACAGCATCCTACATCCTCCCGGTGTCTGTACAGAACCTGTTTTCCCCCCTGATCTCCCGTTAGATTTTTCAATTCGCCATAATAGCGCGAAGAAAAAATCACCGGATTTCCAAGAGGCTGATTTTTCTCTCCGGAATAGCACAATGCTCTTCCCACCTGCTCCCCTTCGTTTACACCCCGCTCCTTTTCTACATGACTCCCCACTCCGGACGCCGCCACAATCCCAAATTTCTCTTCCTGCCAGGATCGAATCAGACGCTCCAACGACTTTTCCGACAGACACGGTTGATCCGCCACGGTAAACAGACAGGCTTCCGATGCGGCATCCAATGTCTCCAACCGCAAAAGCCCACGCCGGATAGAACCAGAGATTCCTTCCTCCGGATGCGGATTACAGACTACTTCCACTTCCGGGAAATCCGTCTCGATCTGCCGGAACATTTCTTCATACTGGCTGACTACAAGCAGATGAGAAAACAGTCCTTCTTTCTTTTTCCGGTACAGTCGTTCCAGAATGTATCGGTATACCGGTTTTCCCTTCCAGCGGTATAATAATTTATTTTCCCCAAATCTCACACTGTTTCCTGCCGCAAGCAGAATCGCATCCATACTCTCTCTTTTCCCCTGTCTGCTACAATCTGTTTATGATTCCTGTCTTTCTCTCAACGAACTTCTCTTTTTGTATCCCCTTCCGGGAACCCCGTATTTCATGTGCTTGGCACGAGCGGACGATTGCTTTTTGTCCAACAAAGTATACGGTATACGACAGTATCAACCTCTCCGGCCCACATTACACCGTACCAGAATTTCCAGCACGCCGCCGGCAATACAGCGCGCCTTGTCTGAAATCGTATCGCAGTTTTTCTTCTGCTCAGTCCGGGGATCAATATCCGCGATCTTGAGTCCTTTCAAGACCGGAAATCCATCCCGGATCATCCCCCGGAGAACCCCGCTTAAGGTCGCTGTCACTTCCGCTTCCCCGATTTTTGCCAGAGCCTGTCCTTTTTCCACGATATCCCCGATCTGCACAAAAACCTGGATCCGGCCGTCGGCCGGCGCATGAATCACCCGCTCCGCCCCATATCCCTCAATCACTCCCGGTATTCCGGTATTGGGAAGCGCACAGCCTTGCTCCAGAATCCGCCCCAATCGATGTCCCCGCTTGGTTTCCACCACATAATCCACATCTGTTCCGGCACAAAATCCGGGGCCAAGCGCGATCGTGAGCGGAGCCATTCCCCGATGTGTTCCCAGATTCTTTTTGGCAAGAATGGCATCAATGACCGCATCCGGGCGCCACTTTTCAATCCACTCCCCGGCAGGATCCACCATCAGCGGAATCTCCCCTTTTTTCCACGCCGCCCGGCACTGTTCCATGGTATCCACTCTACGGCAGACCACATCCTCCACCGCGGCGGCGCTGTCATACACCGCTTCACAGAACGCCACTTTTCTGCGGATTGCCGTAGGGCGGTCCGTCTCCAGAATCAGCACGTCATATCCGCACTGATGCAGTTTATAAATCGTCCCTGTTGCAAGATCCCCGCCCCCACGTACAATAATCATCGCGTCTCCTTCCGAATGATTCCCCGTGCGTCGTAAATGACGCCCCGCGGACAACTTACCACACAGTTTCCGCAGGAGAGACAGGTCTCTTCCCAAATCCGGGCACATCCGTCTTCCACCCGCGCCGCCTCACTGGGGCAGTTTTTTTCGCACAATCCACAGGCGATACAACTTGCTTCACAGGCTTTCCTCGCCTCTGCACCCTTTTCCCGGTTGGAACAGCGCACAAAAAAGACTTCCGCCGCTGACCGCATATGAATGATTCCCTGCGGGCAGGCTTTTTCGCACAAACGACAGCCCACACATTTCCCCGGATCTACTTCGGCCACACCGTATGTATTGATCTTTATGGCCTGCTTTTTACATACCTCCACACAGGATGCACACCCGGTACATCCATACCGGCAGGTATGATCCCTCTCTCCGCCGGCACAGGCAACATAGGCGCATTGTTTTCTTTGATTATTTTGCTTTCCCATTCTTACGCCTCCCTTTTCTTTCTGGAATACGGGGTATCTGCAAGCGGCAGACTGGTGCGGTATTTCCCGTCATAACGATAATACGCTCCCGCAATGGCCGGTGCCGTCGGAATGGACGTGATCTCCCCGATTCCAATGGCGCCGCCCGCCACAGACAGCCCGGGCTTCTCCACAATGATACTTTCCACATCCGGTACCTGATGGGCCCGGAACAGTCCCAATGTACCGAATTTTGACAGCGGTTTGCAGTCCTTCAATGCATATTCCTCCGTCAGCGCGTACCCCATAGACATCACAACGCCGCCCTCAATCTGTCCTTCCACGGATAACGGATTCACAGCCCGGCCCACGTCGTGAGCCGCCACGATTTTCTCGATCCTCCCCTCTTCATCCAGAATACAGACTTGTGTGGCATATCCATACGCCACATGGGACACCGGATTGGGCACATCCGCCCCCAACGGATCCGTCTTCGCCAGATATTCCCCGTAGTATTCCTTTCCTTCCAGTTCTTCCAGTGTATGCTGTGCTCTGTCCTGATTGAAAAGCATGCCGGCACGCCGTACCGCCTCTCCGGTAATCAAAGTCTGCCGGGAACCGGAAGTCGTACCGGAATCCGGCGCGTTGATTGTATTGGCTCCCTCATAGACGATCTGCTCCCTTTTTAATCCGGTGGTCTCCACCACCATCTGCACCAGTACGGTTCCCAGTCCCTGACCGATACAGGACGCGCCGGAACGAATGTGGAGTTTTCCGTCCACCACGGCCAGAATCGCTCTTCCGAAATCGGGAATTCCCACGCCCACACCTGCATTCTTCATGGCACAGGCAATCCCCGCATAGGGATGACGCTCAAAGATCTCTTTTACTGCTTCCAATGTCTCCGCCAGACCGGTGGACGCATCTACAATCTGTCCGTTGGGCAGTTCCTGACCGGGACGGATGGCGTTGCGGTAGCGGATCTCCCAGGGGCTGATCCCCACCATCTCCGCCAGTTTCGTCAACATCATCTCCATACAGAAACAGGTCTGTGTCACGCCAAACCCCCGGAACGCTCCCGCCGGAGGATTGTTGGTATAATATGCCTTTCCGTCGATCTCAAAATTCTGATAGTTGTAGGGGCCGGCCGCATGGGTACAGGCACGTTCCAACACTGGCCCGCCCAGAGAAGCATAGGCCCCCGTATCTGCAATGACGGTTGCCATAACCCCCTGAATCCGCCCGTCTTTATCGCATCCCACGGTAAATTCCATATCCATGGGATGGCGTTTGGGATGTACCAGAATACTTTCCTGTCTGGACAACTTCACCTTTACAGGTTTTTTACTCAGCCATGCCACCAGCGCCGCCTGGTGCTGCACCGTCACATCTTCTTTGCCGCCGAAACCGCCGCCCACCAGCTTATTCACCACACGTACCTTCTCTTTTGGCAGGCCCAGCATCATGGCACATTCTTTCTGAGTATCATAGGTCCCCTGATCTGTGGAGTATACCAGCACACCATCCTCATAAGGCATACCAATGGCGCACTCCGGCTCCAGAAACGCATGTTCCGTATAAGGGGTATGGAACTTTTCCGTGTATACATACTCCGCATTGGCAATGGCTTCTTTGGCATTCCCTCTTGCCACGTGCTTATGTGCCAGCAGATTCCCCTTTTCATGCACCAGAGGAGCGTCTTCCTTCATAGCCTCGTAGGGACTGCTGACGAAAGGCAGTTCTTCATAGGAGACGCGCACCAGTTTTTTTGCCTTTTCCAAAATCTCCGGCGTCTCGGCAGCCACAATTGCAATGGCGTCTCCCAGATAGCGGGTACATTCTCCTTCCGGAATCATGGTATCCCAATCGTGCACCAGATGTCCCACTTTCACACTGCCCGGAATATCTTTCGCTGTGTAGACAGCAATGACTCCCGCTAGATTTTTCGCCGCCTCCGTGTCAATGGAGAGTACTCTGGCCCTGGGATATTGGGAGCGGACCGCGCCGGCATAAATCATACCGTCCGCTTCCATATCGTCCACATACTCGCCGTATCCAAGTGTTTTTTCCCGGGCATCCACCCGATGCACCCGCTCCCCCAGACGCCAGGTAAATTCTTTCTGTGGGATTTTGCCTCCTTCCCGCTTCAGCATTGCCGCCAGCTCTACCGCGTCAATGATCTTTTTATAACCGGTACAACGACAAATATTATTGCGCAGCGCATAGGCGATCTCTTCCCGGGTTGGATTCCCATTGACATCCAGCAGCCCTTTTGCACAGATCACCATTCCCGGAATACAAAATCCACACTGCACCGCCCCTGCCTCCGCAAATGCGTACGCATACAACTCCCGATCTTCCTTCGAAAATCCTTCTATGGTCAGAATTCTCCGCCCATCCATCATGGACAATGTGGGGATACATGCCTTTACGGCCGTTTTGTCCACCAACACATGACAGGTACCGCAGGCGCCCTCGCTGCAGCCGTCCTTTACGGATTTACATTTGCACACATCCCGCAAAAAAGGGAGTAACTTCCCGTTCCCTTCCACCTGATAGAACTGATCGTTCACATAGAACTTATACATAAACCTATCCTCCTGTTTTCTCTGTACTTCCAGAATCTTTTTACTTCCACGCTGTAATCTCACACGCTGCGAATATGTTCGATCATAACATCCTGTCAGGTTTCCGCTTTTCCTGGCAAAATATCAATTCTGTTTTGATTGATTAATCAATCAAAACAGTGCATTTACACTTCTTTTCATAATTCATTTGAAAGATTCTGTTGTTACGTCATTTTACTTTTTTCCGCTTTGCGGATCTGCTGCAAAATCATCTCTTCCGCCGCTGTAAAATACCTGTCCGCGTCAAACTCTCTGCCCTCCACAAGAAATTGTATCGACGCGCCTTCCAGCAAAGATACAGTCAGATAGGGAATCTGTTCTTTCTCCCCTCTGTCCATGTCCGGACAAAATCTGGAAAGAACCTCCCGGATATCCTCCCGCCATTCTGCATAGGACTGCCGGAAACGTTCCCGGATCTTTTCATCCATCTTAGAGTGTACCAGAAAATTCAATTCTGCAAAATCATATGCTTCTTTTTCCAGAATCATATGCTTCTTCTGCCGAAAGAAAATATGGATCTGTTCCTCCAGCGTATCCCCGCTTCTCTGTCTGTCCATACGCCGAATACTATAAAACTCTTCCAGTACCCGCTCCTGTAACCCCAACAGCAATTCCTGCTTTGTCTTATAGTAATAATGTACATTGGACTGCACCATTCCCGCATGCTCCGCAATCAAATGCATCCGGGTGCCGCTGATTGTCTTTTCAGAAACCACCTGTAAGGCTGCCTGCAAAATCTTCTCTTCCGACTCTGTAAAATGAAACGATTCTTCCCTCAAAAAACTGCCCCCTGCTGCAAAAACATTCGTGTAACTCCTTGTGCAAACTGTATACTTTTTTTCAAAATATCTATATTTCATTATATAATATGTACTCCATATCGTCAAGATGCTGACAGATGATATCTTTCTTTTCTTTTTGTTCGTGAAAATATTCCATTTTCTCTACAACCCGATTCGATTTATACTAAATATAATGAATCACAATTATTCGTTATATTAATACATCATTGTATTAATAAGCGAACAATGATCAAACGCACTCTAAACAGGATTCTATGCAGTTTATTTGGATTTTACAGTTATTCATGATAAGGGGGGGAATCAGATGAATAAAGATCTGACAACAGGAAAGCCGGAACGCGTCTTATGGAGTTTTTGCCTTCCTTTATTCGGCAGTATTATTTTTCAGCAGCTTTATAATATTGCCGACAGCTTTGTTGCAGGGAAATTTATCGGGGAAAATGCTTTGGCCGCTGTGGGAAACAGCTATGAAGTAACCTTGATCTTTCTCGCATTTGCCTTTGGGTGCAATATGGGATGTTCCGTCATTGTTTCCCAGTTATTCGGGGCACGAAAATACACACAGATGAAAACCGCCGTCACTACATCCTGTATCTTCAGTGGAATTCTCTGTGTGCTTCTGATGGGAATCGGCATTTTGGGATGCAGGGAACTCCTGCTGCTGATCAAAACACCGGCGGAAGTTTTTGCGGATTCCGGACTCTATCTGGACATCTATGTTCTGGGACTCCCTTTCGTATTTTTCTATAATATTGCCACTGGAATCTTTTCCGCGCTGGGAGATTCCAAGACTCCTTTCTATTTTCTTGCCGTATCTTCCACCTCCAACATTGCCGTCGATATCTGGTTCGTTACGACATTCGACATGGGGGTGGCAGGCGTGGCCTGGGCCACCTTCCTTTGTCAGGGCGTAAGCTGTATTCTTGCTTTCTCCGTCGTATGGCGACGGCTGAAAAAAATACCGACGGAGGGAAAAGCGCCGCTTTTTGACTGGATGCTGCTGAAAAAAATTATGATCATCGCCATTCCCAGTACGTTACAGCAGAGTTTTATCTCCATCGGAAATATTGTGATCCAAAGTGTCATCAATGGATTTGGTCCCGCTGTTATGGCCGGATATTCCGCTGCAGTGAAGCTGAATAATCTGGTGATCACCTCTTTCACCACACTGGGAAATGGTATCTCCAATTATACGGCGCAGAATATCGGGGCTAACAAACTTTCCCGCGTCAGGGCGGGCTTCCGTGCCGGCGTCAAACTTGTCTGGATGCTGAGTCTGCCCTTTTTCCTGCTGTATTTTTTCGCCGGAAAATTGGTTTTACATCTGTTTATGGACCAACCTTCCGCTTCTGCCATACAGACCGGAATCCTTTATCTGCGTATTCTGTCCCCCTTCTATTTTATCGTATCCATGAAGCTGACCGCCGATGGAATCTTAAGGGGCGCCGGGCTGATGAAGCAGTTTATGATTGCAACTTTTGTAGATTTGATTCTCCGTGTCGTACTGGCTGTGATTCTGGCACGAACACCCCTGGAATCTACCGGAATCTGGTGCGCATGGCCCGTGGGCTGGTCCATTGCCACGGTATTGTCCCTTCTCTTTTACCGCTCAGGGCCATGGAGGGACCGTTCTGATGCAAAAGCGTCATAACGATCCGGGCAGCCTCGTATAAATATTCTTCAGCCAGGGCTGTTGCAAAATAACGAATGTGCACAATGTATCATTTAATTATAAGGAATCTTACGTTATCAGAAAATC
This sequence comes from Lachnospiraceae bacterium, assembly GCA_910574195.1. Classification (GTDB taxonomy): domain Bacteria; phylum Bacillota; class Clostridia; order Lachnospirales; family Lachnospiraceae; genus Schaedlerella. The sequence goes on from CAJTBF010000004.1 coordinate 218,821, forward strand.
ATACAGCACATAATCCCTCCTTGTCGCTTTTTATGTTTTTTCGCTTTTTGTTATTATATACAAATAAAGAAAGAGATTCTGCATTACGCCCGCGGAATCTCTTTCCTTTTTTGACCTATTGCATTACATCCGCAGCCAGCAGACCGCCCTTCCGTCTTTTGCATCCAGTAAAAGCTGCGCGTCGTACTCCGACAGATCATACACTTTGACAATTTCTCCCTGATCCGGATACGCCTGACAGATCTTTGAAAAAATCTCCGGCAGCTTCTTCAGAAGTTCCGGCTGATACAATCTCGTTTTACTGTTCTCATTGATGGCGCCATAGTAGACGTCCGCCTCCACCAGATCCTGAAACATATGACTTCCATAGGAGAGATCAGGCCGATACCCGGCTTCACTGTAAGCCACCTCGCAAATCGAGGAAAACTGACTGATGTCCGCGTAAGAAACCGGAACCCCCAACTCTGGGGAAGACGTGCCGACCCGTCCAGGGACAAGCAGCATCAGTTTTTTATCCTGTTCCTCATAATATTGATTGATCTGCCCGATTACCCGTCCCACTTCCGCTTTTCTGGCATAAGGACAATCATAATAGTTCTGGGGATCCACCCAGACAATCACATCTACCCGCTCTTTCTTGGAACGCCGCATGGAAGTACACCGGATATCAAACAACAACTCCTGATCCACCCCTTCCGGAATCTGGATCTGCTCGGAAATCCCGGCCTGAAGCGGACGGCATTGATAGAGATTTATCCGCACCCGCTGCTCCTCATCCAACCGGATGGCAAATTCAATATCTACCGGACGTTCATACTCTTTTTCCAGCATCTTTAAGATATTTCTCATCATCTGCATGAATTCGGTCCGTCCCACCAGACCGCCGCAGTCCGCAAAAAAGACCCTTTGATACTTTCCCCGCTGATAGAGCATGGATTCCGCATCGCTGTCCCGGCTCAATACCAGCCGCTTTTGTTCCTCCGACAGAAGCGGAATCAACTGATCCAGCCGCCGGGGTTTTACACCGCCCTCAGAAAGATCCAGCACGTCAATCTGCCGCTGGGAGTATTTGTGCCGTTCGGCGATTGTCGTATGTATATTGGCCTGCGCATGATCCAAAGAGACCAGCTTCGGATAATCCCCGGGAGTGCGTTCCACCGCACGGGTACCAAGCCCTACCACCAGACGCAGCATACCGGCATCCGGATTCATATGCTCCATCCATTTGTACGGATTATAGGAACAGCCCATCCCGGAGGCAACCGGAAAATAACAAGTGCCCAGGTGTTCCCCTTCCACCTGTTGAATCAGCAGCGCCATCTGCTCGTCTGCATCCAACAGATTCCATTTCCTGCGGTATTTTAAGGCGGACTCATCCATCGTACTTGCATAGACTCGGCGGACTGCTTCTTTTAATTCTTCCAGCCGTTCCTCCGGCGTCCCTTGATTCATGCAGAACACCGATTCGTATTTTCCGGAAAACGCTTTTCCGAACCCATCTTCCAGAAAACTGCTGGACCTTACGATCATCGGACTGCCCTCATAATATGGAAGCATCTGACGCAGGGAATTTTCCAGTTCCTCCGAAAAATGTCCGGTACGCAGGCGTTCTTTCAGAATCTCCGTGTCCCTGAACTTTTCTTTTTCCTGACGGTGCCGTTCCCGCAGCCCCAGACAATCATTCTCCTGTAAATATTGGTAAAACACATCGGAGCCGATAAACCAAGAATGATGATCCAACAATACCGGCACATATTCCGGCAGCTTTTCCGCAATCATTTTTCTCGCCACCAGAACGCCGCATGCCTTTCCCCCGATCAGTCCGGTTCCGATTCTTCTTTGAAATACCTCCCGGAAGTCTTCCTCCGTAAAATACTTCAGAATCAATGCTTCCATTCTGGCTTCTGTCGTCATCAGGCCATTACAGACTGCTTTTCTTTCCCCGGCATCCAAAACTTCTTTTTTTTGCAGCTTTTCCCAGATATCCATTGTCCCTCTCCTTGTTTTTCCTTCTATATTTTACCTTTTACATTTTTCTTTTTATGATGTTTTTTATATTTCCTCTTTCAGCAAGGAATACATTTTCATATCAACGATTTTCCCATTTTTTACCGCGTTGCTTCTTAATGTCCCTTCGTATTGAAATCCCGCTTTTTCCAGTACACGGCAGGATGCCTTATTATACGCAAACGGTTCTGCGTAAATACGGATCATATCGCTTGTATCAAATACAAATTCGCAAGTCTGTCTTACCGCCTCGGTCATGATTCCTTTTCCCCAGTATTCTTCCGCAATATAATATCCAAGCTCGGCCGTCCGTCGATGGATATTTCCCTGACGGAAAACGCCGATACTCCCGACCACCCGGCCATTTACCGTTATGGCAAAAGCAAACGTTTCCTTTTCATCCGCAGACAGCATGGCAGAAATATAGTCAGCTCCGTCCTGTTCCGTATAAGGATACGGCAGTCCGTCCCTGAGATTATCCTGCACCTTTTTATTGGAAAGGGCCGCTGCCAAATCTGCCGCATCTGACAACTCCCATTTTCTTATTTTACAGATCATTGTTCCGCCTCCCTTCATTGATCTGCTTCATTAATACAGCATATCAAAATTTACGAACATGAAATTTTCACGCATCAGGCACTGCGCTGCCTGGTACAGCGAATATGGAGTAATTGGCAGTTTGCCTTCTGTCACTTTCGATTATTCGCCGTAGAATAGAATTCTTCTCCGGTATCCAGACAGATTGCTGCAAGTCTTCCCCCCGGAAAGCAAGCGCCGCAGTCAATTGCTATGTGGAGATTTTTTCGATAAATATATCCCGGCTTCGGATTTCCTGTGATTGCCCGTGTCGGAGTATGTCCTGTCACAACAAATACATCTTCAAAATATTGTGTTTCATAATCCGCTCTGTTCCAGACCAATTCTCTTAGTGAGTAGTCCCCAATCTCTTTTTCCGGAGCATAATTCCCCAGGCCTGCGTGCACCAGCAAAAATGATTTTCCACTCACAGTCAGTTCCTCATATAATAGAAATTCTTTGACATATTCCAGCACTTCCTGCTGCATTTCCCGATCCAACTTACGAAATTCCTCTATCGTTGTTCTGCTTCCGTTTCTCTGCCAGCTAAACAAATTTCCTGCCATCCGGGAATCCATTTCTGCAATGGACTGCTCCGTAATCTCTTTACAGAGAAATTCCAGACATTCCAACGCCATAAGTTCATGATTGCCCACCAAAGGAATTGCATTCGGCATTTCCATAAGTTTTAATAATACTTGTATAGGATGCGGTCCTCTGTCAAGAATATCTCCCAGAATATACAATGTATCGGTTTCCTTTAATCTGATTTTAGCAAGCAATTCCAGGAACATATCGTATTCACCATGAATATCTGAAATAACATATGTTGCCATACAGACCACCTCCATTTCATCCCTGTCTTTCTATTCTCTACTCCCCCAACATCTCTCCGGTTCCACATTTCCACTTTACTCCCTGTCCCCAATCGGAACCGTATCACATCCGCACTTCATTTTTCATAGTCTGCTTTTTCAAAGCCATTGTTCGGCAAGCATTTTAATTATACCATATCTCTGCCACATTTCACCTAAAATTGATAAATAATAGACTTTATGGTATAATTACGCTATCCGATAAGGTATTCTCTAAATTATTGGAGATAGAATTTTATGACAAAAGACGAACGAATCGCCTCCTTAGACGGTTTACGTGCAATTTTCGGCATCGGAATTGTGATTTATCACGTAAATTCTTTATTTGATTCCGCATTTTCCCTATTTCTCTCAGCCATATATGAATATGGCGGATATTTTGGAAATTATATATTTTTTATGATAAGCGGTTTGCTGATCTCCCTGCGATATAAGAATCGTCTGCTTGATGGAACCTGTCCGTTCCACCTTTTTATTTGGAAACGTCTCGGCAGGCTATACTCCATTTATGCGCTCTCTAACTTTGCCATGATACTCTCAGGAAGTGTTCTTGTTACATGCAAACGAACCTGTACCACCTTCCTGATGATCGCAAGCGGCTGGTTTTATGGCGGAGATACTCCTTACAATTTCCCTGCCTGGTTCCTCTGCATCCTGATGATTTGTTATATTCTTTACTATCTGGTTGGAAAAATCTCATCGAAATTTCCTGCCGCTTATCCGTTTTTATGTCTCGCACTTTGTCTTTGGGGTGTTGTTTTGGAAGTGATGAATTGGAATATTCCATTTCAGTACCGGATCTGCGGAGAAGGTTATCTGAACTTTTTCCTCGGTATCTTACTTGCGGAACGTTTTGAATTTACAAAAAATAAAGCGATAGAATTACAGAGAAAATCATATGTTATGTTTCCCTTTTGCCGGCCATTCCTATATATCACTTTCGCATTGGCATTCCTGATAGGTCTCTCTGACCTGCCAGGAGATCTGCGCTGGTGGATTACACTGATTTGTGCCGGTCTCATCATGGTTTCTTTGTCCGACGGAATGTTTGCACAATTTCTATCTATTCGAATATTTCAGATATTAGACAAATCCAGTTTATTCTATATCTGATACTTACCATATTTTTATCACTTTTATCACATCCTTATCTGGAAAGAAGCCTGCCGCCAAAGAAGCCATCCTCAATTCTGCAGAAATAAGTAAGAAACAACGAAAAGATCTTTTTAAGAAATAAAAACAAGGGTGCTGCAAAATGCAATTCTTCCGTCATATATGGCCACAATCAGTATAATACGATACTATATATTACAGAAATCTGTCATTTTGCGTAACGATTCAGCCTGCAGCCGAATCATTACCATTTTGCAGCACCCCTTCTATCATACTTTCCTTACCGAACAATCGGAAGTCCGGTCTGAGGACGGGGATAGAACAAAATCTCTGCATCTTTCTTCCCGCACGCCTGTATTGCCTGCTCTATCGCCTCCTGCGGAGTATGAGCCGGATACATGAACATACCGGTGATCTCCTGATCTGAGATATTTGGACAATGTACGATAATCTTCACATGCTTTTTCAATATTTTGGACAATAACAGTACATGATCCATCTGAATCTTATAGTTCTCTGTTGTATAAGAAACCACTTCTTCCAAATCTCTGCTGCTTTGGAATGCCCGCAGCATATCGGGAGAGTTCACGCCTTCCGGACATCCGCAGTACAATACCACAACAGTATTCTCGTTTACCACCTCCGTCAACGCAATCAACGCTTTTACCGTCTGATAAAAGTCAATATCCAGCGGATTCCCCGGAGTCGTTACGATGACGTCCGGTCTCTGTAAGGAAACACCCAAGCTCTCTTTTACCCAGGAAATGGCTGCCTGATGACTTTTTTTCATTTCTCCTGCGAACACGGCGGACAATTCCAACTGATTATTCAGAATACAGTTTACTCCGAAATCCATTCGGAATTTTTCTGCCGCTTCCTCCATATCCTCATGCACCGGATTACCTTCCAGCACTCCGATCGTCGCTTTCTCCTGGAGAATCATTTCCGGACGATGGTTGATGACAATAGTATCCTCCGCCGAAATTCCGGGAAGTACGGATTTTCTTCCTCCGGAAAATCCGGCAAACTCATGGGGTTCTACTTTTCCGATCTGAATGTGGACGTCACACTCATAGGCCTTTTTGTTCACCCATACCGGGGTATGCCGGGAAGTCTCTCCCAGATAGACTAACTTCTCCTTATCATAGGGCATATGGTTTTCAATCTGAATCTTCCCGTAGAACTCTCCCAGGAAATCCTGCATCTCTTTTTCTGTGGCGTCCCGGTGCACCCCAATCGCTACGAATGCATGGATATTCTCATAAGATATCCCGGCCTCCGCCAGTTCCTGAATCACATACTTTACAAGACGTGCTGTGGGAACTGCGCGCGTCGCATCCGAAACCAGAATACAGGCGGTTTTCGCCTGCTTTTCCTCCACGATTTTTTTCAGCGGCTCTCCATACTGCGGATGTTTCACCGCATCCTCTACGTCCGCTTCCGACCGAATTGCCTCCACATCCGGCGTAAATAACAAATCCGCCTTACATTCCGCCGGAACAGGGAATGTCATTCCCAGGTTTTGATCCTGATATTCTAAATGCCCGTTTTTTTCTCTTAGTTGATACATTATTTCTCCTCTCTTCCCGCGCATTCTGTTTACGCAAGCATCTTATAATTCCTTCAAAACATCCTGTGATCTATATTCCCACCGGAGCGGGCGAACACTTACATCCGATAAGGTATAGTCTACTGGAACACGCCTTACATTTTTGCAGAAAAGCAGTCAGGACAAAAATACTTGTCCTAAAGAACCTCTCAAAAAACGTCAGCGCTTAACGAGGTTTTTTCGAGTTTAGCGTCTGTTACGTTTTTTGCGAAGCGAAAGCGGGGTGATGTGGACAAGTATTTTTGTCCTGACGGATGACCGCTTTCTGTCCAATTAGGTATACCCCTCCGGCTAACCCCTGATACAAAAAGACCACCGGTGCATACACCCCGGTGATCTTTTACATGCCTCGTCAGGCAAATCCATTGTTAATCCAATTCCAGCGTCTTTCCACCGGTCAGATCTTCTTCCGGCTTCTCGATCAACGCCGGATTTCCTTTTCCTGTGAGTTCCACTAACAGGTTCCGGAATTCATAAAGTGTTACAAATACGAAGGATACCGGAACTGCCGCATAGGCATAGCCATAAGGAAGACGCAGCGCCGGTGTCGGACGGAAACCGGCAGACAGAACATACTGTATTCCTACGATTACAACAACCACACAAACCACTACCGTAAGAATCTGCGTTACCTTTGTCAACGTGCTTGCCGCTTTCTTAAATACGCGCTCTTTAAAAATGACAATTGCCACATGCTCCCTGCGAGCCGCCAGTACGGATACACTCAGCATACCAAACCATACCAGCAGAATCTTCAATAATTCTTCTGACCAGGATAAGGAATTGTTCAATACATAGCGGAAAATGACATGCGCCATCAGGATCGCAACCATCCCTATTAGTATTGCACACAGAACAGCCTTCAGCACTTTAAATGAAACTGTTAAAAGTTTATCTAATGCTTCAATCATATTCCTTCCTCCAAATTAATAGTCACTGATCTCTCCCAGTACTTTTTCTACATCTGCAAGATATGCGTCCACTTTATCCTGTCCGATATCTTCACTTACCATCTTGATAACTGCAGGCTGTGCCACATTCTTCATCTCTTCATGTGCTTCTTCGGATACTTCGTTGATCTCCATTCCATAGCCTTTCAGTTCTTCCAGAATCAATGCTTCACGTTCTGCGTTACAGAAGCGGCTGTATTCCATACCAAGCGTAGCGCCTGTTTTTACGATGCCCTGATATTTTCCAGGAAGACTCTCAAAGAAATCCAGGTTACATACCAACGGCATTGCGTCATAGATGTGATTGCTCAGAGAAAGATACTTCTGTACTTCGTAGAGCTTCTTATCGGTTACATTTGCAATCGGATTCTCCTGTGCGTCTACTGTATTCTGAGAAAGAGCCATGTAGAGTTCTGAGAATGCAACCGGCGTCGGATTTGCGCCCAATGCGGAGAAAGATTCCATATGGTTGTTATTCTGCATGGTACGGATCTTTACCTTGGAAAGGTCTGCCATACTCTGCACCGGCGCCGCATTACTGGTAATTTGACGGAATCCATTCTCCATGAATGCCATACCGATCATACCGTAATCTTTCAGGGAATTCAACATATCTGTTCCCACAGCGCTGTCCAATACCATCCATGCTTCCTGATACGTATTGTATACGAACGGAATATCCATTACTTCAAATTCATTGTCATAGGATACAACCGGTGCGAAAGAAGCCACTGCCATCTCCAGAGATCCCTGAGATACCTGCTCCAATGTCTCTTCCTCGCCGCCAAGCTGTCCGCTTGCATAAATCTCAACCTTTACATTACCGTCTGTCTCTTTTTCCACATAATCCTTCATAACTTTTAATCCCAGCGTAGCCGGATAAGTCTCGGAATTCTCCAATGCAATACGAATGGTGTAGCTTCCGCTTACCTCTTCGTCTCCTGCATCGCCGCCGGCATTTCCACCGCCGCCGCTGTTGCTTCTTGCGCAGCCTACGGAAGCGCCGATCATGCAAAGTGTCAAAAGTCCTGCCACCAACAGTTTCATTTTCTTCATTTTCATACCTTTTTCTCCTTTTTCTTTTTTATATGGTTCCTAATTTCCATTCACTTTTTATGCGTAACCCATCAGCGTCGGGAGCCACATACATACCTGGGGGACAAAAGTGATCAACAACAATACGCCGATCGTTACAACCAAGAACGGCAATGCCTCCCTGGCGGTCTCTTCAATGCGGACACCGGCCACCGGACTGGTAACGAACAGTGTTACGCCAAACGGCGGTGTTGCAAGACCAACTACCAGGTTGATACAGAATACCGCGCCGATATGCAGCGGGTTGATTCCCAGCGCCCATGCGATCGGGGCAATGATCGGAGCCAGAATAACCGTCGATGCATAGTCATCCATGAACATACCGCAGATCAGCATCACGATATTCACGATCAGCAGGAATACCCAGGGCGGAAGGGAAGACATCGGCCGGATCAGCATATCCATCACTCGCTCGTTGGCGATCCCCCATGCCATCGCGGTACCTGCGCCTGCAAGAATCAAAACCAGACCGGATGTGGATGCCGCCTCAATGATCATATCCGGAATATCTTTCAGCTTCACGCTTCTATTTACCACAAATGCAAGGAACGCACTGTACACAACCGCAACACCGGATGCCTCTGTGATAGAGAAAATACCGCTGAAAATACCGCCCAGAATAATTACCGGCAGTAACATCGCAGGGATGGCATGTACGGTCGCGGAAATTTTCTCAGACCAGGATGCCTTTCCGTAAGACGGATAATCCCGCTTTGCGGAAATCCGATGTGCAACAAGACACTGCAGAAGCGCAATCAGGATGGCCGGCGTAACTGCCGCCATAAAGATTCCACTGATGGAAGTCTTTCCTACTGCCGTACAATAAAGGATCATCAACACACTGGGGGGCATGATCGGCCCCAGCAGGGAAGCCGACGACATGACGGCTGCCGCAAACGGTGCGGAATATCCTTCCTTCTTCATCATCGGGATCAAAAATACGCCGAGGGAAGCAGCGGAAGCTACCGCAAGTCCTACGATGGATCCCATCAGCAGAGACGCGCCGATGGTTACGATGGCGATGGCGCCTTTAAATCTTCCGAACCAAACATTCACAAACTTGATCAGAGATTCCAGAAGTCCTCCCCGCAGCATCAACTGACCGGTCATTACGAAAAACGGTACCGCCAGGAAAGAAAAACTGTTCATTCCACCATACATCTTGATTACCATCTGGACCGGATCAAATCCGGCAACCAGTACATACACCAGTGTCGTAACAATCAGGTTGTATGCGATCGGCAGACCGATTACCATCAGTATGATAAAGCATAATATCATTGCACCTAAAGATAGTGACACTCTCTTTCACCTCCTGTTTTATTCAGGGTATCCCCCGGAATGTCTCCCGGGGTGCCCCTGTATTCTTTCCCTTTTCTTTCATTCCTGTTATTTCTGATACGGATCATCCCACAGAACCAGTTTCTGTCCGATTCCTTCTTTCAATGCGGTCTGATACAGATCATATCCCAGGCCTACGTCGAATGTTGCCATTCCACATGCCACGAAACTTACTCTGTCCTTATCGCTGGTACGTCCCGGCTTCTTGCCAAGAATCACGTCTCCGATGCTGGTAGAGTCTTCCAGTTTCGGCATCTTTCCTTCATCAATCAGGGTGTAAATCGGGCCGCCGATTACGCCTCTGTAATATTCTGCTTTGTCTCCGGACTCAATGGCATCCTGTACGTATGCCTGATGCAGTCCCACATTATCATATACCAGGTTCGTGCTCATCCAGAAAGAATCATCTGTCTGCATCGGACCGGTAATCAGAAGGGTTACACCCTCTTTCAGCCACTCATCTTTTATGTACAACGGTTTTAATCTGGATGCCGCTACGGTGATCACATCGCCTGCTTTTACGGCTGCTTCCAGGTCGGTCGTTGCCTCTCCGTCAATCTTCAATTCCTCTTTTGCCCAGCTTAAGAACTTCGCAGATGCTTCTTCGAAAATATCGTAGCACATGATCTTCTTCGCATTCGGAAGCTGTGTCAGGATAGAACGCAGACAGGAACGGTTAATCTGACCACATCCCAGAACCGTAACCACTTCGGAATCTTTTCTTGCAAGATGTCTTGCCGCCACACCAGGTACCGCACCGGTTCTTGCCGCACTCAGCAGGTTCGCTGACATAAATGCAAGCGGTTCTCCGGTATCCTTATCGTTCAGAGTAACGGTGAGGACAGATCTGGGAAGTCCCTTCTTCGGATTCGCCGCATTGGAGCCGTACCATTTATTCCCGCATACGTCAAATCTTCCGCCCAGGTAAGCCGGCATCGCTACAAAACGTCTGTCCGGTCCTGCCACCGGCATGTTCGGGAACGGTGTCTCCTTCGGGAATACCAGTCCAAGTCCATGGCTGTTGTGATTGCTTCCTCCCATCAGATAATCACCCTTACTCAACAGGGTAAATACTTCTTCTGCATTGTCAATACACTTCTCCGCATCCAATACGCCTGCTTTGATTGTATCCTGCTCTGATAAATACAAAAATTCTGTTTTGTGTGCCATTTTCTTTTCTCCTTTCAGGTTCAAAACTTTTTCACACTTTTTACATTTTCCCTTTTCTTTCAGAATGTTTCGTTTGATACATTTATTCTACACTAATATATTGCAAGTGTCAACAAGTATTTAACACTTTGTATATTATCTATATGTGTGAACCCTATTTTTTGTATGTTTTTGCCTATATCGCATTTTCATTCCATGTTGCAATATATTTCATTCTCTGCTTTTCACTTATTTTCGATCCTTTTTTCCGACTAATCCACGTTTTTTATCGCCGAACCGTGCATTCTTTTTCCTGCCGAAAAACTTCCCAAATATGTTCCGCAAATCGTGCCGCCTTTTGTGCAATCTGTTCCACCTGTAAAATGCTGCCCGGATCATTTGCCGTTTCAATCAGTGCAAAATTCCCCGGAAGAATAAACGTCTTATTCATATTCAGGCCGCTGATTAACTGACGGGCCACAAGATCACCGCCGCTATATCCCGAGACAATGATGGAAAACAAATATTTTTCATAGAACTGCCGTTTTCGGAACAGCGCCGTCAACCGGTTGATAAACGCGGTCAGATTGGCCCCCAAAGCATCATTATAATTGGGACAGAGCAAAAGCAGTGCGTCACAGGTTTCTACGGCAGGATACACTTCTTCGACGATCACCCCGCCATAGTAGCATTCCGATCTCTGGCCGTAATGAAAACACATCTGGTACGGACACCCCTGACAGTCATAAATCTTTCCGTTGTGCAGCGCGATCTCCTGAATCCGGCAGACATTCTCCAGGTGCATCCGAACCATCCGCCACAAAGAAAGGGTATTGGACGTCTCATAATTACTGGCATGAAGACACAACAGCCGCGGATTTTTTTTATACGGTTTCTGAAATGCCAGCAGCCTTTGCAGCATCCGCCTTGCGGATTCCAGATAAGCTCCCGGCAGATCCAGATGCAGATTTGCCGCCGTAATCCGAAAATTCTGAAGACTTTTTGTCCCTTCCACCAAAGGCTGTCCGATAAAAAGACATCCGGACATATTGGCGGAAAACACCACCTCTCTGGCTACGGACTTGGTATCCAGTTCCGAGTCTCCATCTATCAGGAGTCCTGCCGTACTACCTTCCATACCATGCGGATTCCTGCGGATACATTGCAGCATAGCATACAGTTCCAGATTGATTCCGGTACTTCCAATTGCAACGGCAAACAGAATGCTTTTTCCTTGTAGCTGTCCCGGAAGCAGCATGCTTTGTTCCAGTTCCGATGCCCGGCGAATCCAGAAAACTTCCGATTCCTTTTTTTTCAGACATTCTGCCAGAAGATCGTCCAACCTTTGGGCGACCGATTCCGTTTCACATTCCGGTTTCAAAACGACCAACTTCATAGCAGATTCTCCAGTTTCCGGTAGGACTCCTGCAGTCTGTGAAACAAAGCCGGAGGAAGCGGAAACTCCTCCCATTCCACTCCGCATTCCGTGGTCCGATTTTTGCCGCCAAAATAGATCCCACCCAGATAATTGGAACTGTAATTCCACTCTCCCTTCAGCACTCGCAGAATCGTCAACGCCCCGGAGGAAACAGCAGGCGCAATATAAGGTTTAAAACCAACGTCACGCACCAGCAGATTCGCCCGGATCACCTGTTCTGTGAGAGAAACCGAACGTTCTTCGTCGTAATGCTCTGTTAAAATACTGTTTGCCACTACCAGTTCCCTGCCATGGGAACCAAACACTCTTCCTTCCGTCAGAAAATCCTGAAACCGCTCTTCCCTGCGTGCGAAATAAACCGCCCTCGCATTCATCACACCCAGTCCGCACCCCTGAACCTGCTCCGGCATCAATCCATTCCTCCCCCGCCGGGAAGACAAAAGCACTTCCTTACACAATAATTCTACGGGATCCGACATCACCAGGAATAGGCCCTGATACCCCGCTTCACCGGCTTTCTGTGCATACCAGGAGACAATCTTTCTGTTCGCCTCAAATTGCGCCATCCGGACGTCCTCCTGCTCTTTTCCAATGGCGGGAACCTGTTTTGCCACACAAAATACGAACACATCACAGTCAAATAGATCCTCTTCTTTCACACCGTACACCGGCGGGATCCGTCTTCCCCCAAAGGGATCATAGATCTGATTCAGTTCCAGTTCCAGCCGCCGTACCTGCGCTTCCTGCAGATCATAGATTCCCAGCGCATCAATCACATCGCCTCCCAACATCGCCAGTCCCGTCAAGGTGGTTCTTCCCACATCGCCAAGACCTGCCAGATGTATTTTCTTCCGCTCCTCTGGCATCCTGCACAGCCAGGAAGGACAAAATCTCCTCCCCGCCTCCCGCTGCCGTTTCAAATTCTGCAGAGATAACACCGCTTCTGTTCTGTTACACATAGCTTCTTCCTCCTACGACAGTTCTATCCGCATCTTTTACAATCTCTTCCTCCCCGTTTCTTATAAAAAGAGGTATCCCGCATTTTATGTGCTTCGCACGAGCGGACGCTTCGCATCCGACAAGGTATATAGGCAGGAAATATTGCGGAGTCTCTTTAATCTCTTTTTTTCATATTCCAGATAAGAGGATGGAGTTTCATAGGATGTTTCCAATACCTCCATGCCAAGATCCGGGCACCGGGGTTCCGCCATAACCTCTCCCAGACGGCGTACCGTTAATTTCCGCCCGGTCAGTTTCTGATATTCTTTTTCCAGAAGCGACAGAAGGGCCTGCGCATTTTCCAGACAGAGTTCCGACAACTGGTAGTACCCCTCCGCGGAAATCCCTGCCAGATAATGCGGCACCTGGTAAGGCAGGATCGAATTGACCGAGGGAAGGATCATTGTCTGTATTTTTCCCTGATTTTCCTTCATGATACTATCCCCGCCGATAAAAGGATACATGCCGGATTCCATAAACCACGCCCGCATACTGGGCAGAAAATACACACTGTCAATCTTTTTTCCCTGTTGATCGGCCAGGTCTTTCCCTCTTCCGGACAGAACGCCCACAATAATTTTACTTACTTCAATTCCCTCTTTTTCCAGCAGCGGATCAATTCCTTTCATTCGATATCCTTTGTGGTACAGGTCATCCACAAGAATCACCGGCCTTTGAAATGACTTCACGGTGCGGATCTGAATGGCAAGATTGGCCCCGTTCGGATATCCTTTGATCTCAAATCGTTCCATATCCGGAAAATAGATTTTCTCCGCATCCAGTTCCTTTGTCACACAATTGGGCACCAGCATTCCCCTTAGGATTCTCCCAAAAGGTACGCACATCTTTTTTCCCAGAACCCTCTTCACAGCCTGCACCATCGGCACCTGGTTCTCCTGGGTAATCTTTTGAATCAGACGATGATTCAGAACCCCCGCGTCGATACACAAGACCAGATTTCCCGGATACAGCCGTGTAAATGCCTGCTGCAGCCGCCGCCTCTGCTCCCATATTTTCTCTTTCATAATCCGGCTGCTGCGAAACGGTTCTTTCAATGACATACAGGCATCCCCAAACAATACGATGGGATTGCGCAGATCTACGAGATAACACTCTTCTTCCAGAGGAAGACGTACAAATCCCTGTGTCAGAAGAAGCTCCCTGTTCTCTGTACCGCCTCTGCAAAACGCATAGGTATATTCTAATTCCGCACAGCGAAGCAGCATTTCCGTCAAAACAGCCTGCCGGCTGTCCGCCACATCTTCGGCTTTTTTTCCAAAAATACCGGATATCACAGCAATTTTTCCCGAAGCATGTTTCCGTAAATACTCTGCCGTCTCCAAATCCCGAAATTCTTCATAAAGATGACGAAGCGACAGGCGGTGAAACAATACGATCCCTATAATCTGCCGATATTGCTGTCCGTCCCGGATCAGAACTGCTTCTTCCTTCTCCAGATGTGCGGCAGCAGGATTCCGTCCATAATCCCAGTATGTTTTCAGAATCCCCATCATCAGCTCTTTTTTCATTCCTGCATCGATCTGTTCTTCATAGTAGACATCCACCGGCACGCTTGCCGTCATAAACTTGAACATAGGTTCCCTGGTATACAGCCCCATATCGTAAATATAATTCTGCACATTCTGATCTACCAGATTGGAAATATCCCGGTTTCGGTCAATATGCTCCCGAATCTTTGTGGAACTGATCTCCTCATATGCCTTCGGCAGAGTCAAAATGAAAACATCTCCACGAATCGTCTGCCTGTTCTCCACATAGAATTCCTTTTGCTCCCGATCCTCTTCCGAAATATCCTTCCAGGAAGAAGTCGTTCCCTTCCATGGATTCTTCCGCATGAAAATGATATGTGGAAACTGATGCACCGAGGATTCTTCCACAGGATTTTTATATGCGGAAGCATGTTCCACCACATCACTTCCCACCACCAGATATACTTCTCTTTGCGGAAAACATTCCCGCAAGCATTTCAAATCCGATGGATTTGCAATATTCACCGGAATCTCCTCCGGGAAAAGATACACGTCCGGCAGATCCGCCACCGACATCTTTACAATCTTTTTCCGAATCTGAAAGGGTTGCGTCTTTTTCGACCAGGAAAATTCATCCAATGCAAGGTACACCCGAAATCCTCGTTTCTGAATTTCCCTTACAATCTCTTTATGCCCCAGAGAAAACGGATCGAATGTCCCAGGAAAAAACGCGATCTTTTCGGCATGTACGGAACTAATTTTTTCGTACAGGAACAGGTAATCCGACAAAAACCGATAAATATGATTCAACGCGGCCGCATTGTGATATAAATGCACATTGTTCTGTTCCTTGCCCAGTAAGGTCAAAATTTTCCGCCCGGTGGACCGAAAGTAACTGCACTTTTGCTCCAGATCCAGCCGATCACTTCCAAAAATATTATGCCCGATAATATAGAATGCTTCCCGGCTGACTTCTCCCCGGTAATGCGCCATCCCCCGGAAAAGCAGACCTTCGGAAATCTCCCGGCACCACGCATAGAACCGTTTTCTTTCAGGGGAGCGATGCCCGTAGGCAAAGAAATGCTGCAGAAGCATCCCGATGGTCTCCAACGTCACGATCGCCGATTTGGGATTGGTACTGTCAATCATTTTGCGGAACAGCTCCAGCAGTTCCCGCTGCGCATCGCCGGAAAGGCAGAAAAAAATCTTCCCTAAATATTCCGGAATGTATTTTGAGATAGAATATTCCCCGATTTCCAATCCCCGTACCAGCTCCATTGCAATCTCATATTTTTCCGTATCGGACAGATACTGAATCAGATAAGTCAATTCATTCCCCGCATGATGTTTAATTACGATACGATCGCTGTTCTGAAGCATATTCACCAGATGCGCGCATAACTGAAAAATTTCTTTCTTATCCCTCAGACAATATTCTTTTAAAATTTCCAGATTCACCAACTTAAAAATCCAGGGGGCGTCAATCTGCTGATTCTCCAAAAACAACCTGGATACCGTCTGTTTTTTCATCTGAAAGAACAGAGCCGTTTTCTTTGTCTCCCCCAGATTCCGGTTGATTTTTCCGATCAGATACTGGCAGCACACCGGCAGCTCCTCCGCCGGAATCCTGCATGTTTCCAGCATGTTCCTTTCATCCTCATCCGGTCTCCAGCCCTGTTCCGTCCATAATTTCAAAAATCGAAGCGCTGTTGTATACAATTCCGGATTGTTACGCTCCAACGCCGTCCTTGCAAAAGAAAAAAGTACCTTCCTCTGTTCCTTTCCAAACATGCAGAAAGAAAAATCACCGGCACAGTCCATCAGAACAAATATCACCAGGTCGTCCCAGTCCTTTTTCGTATAATATTTCAAAAATCCTTTCAGGATATCCGGCTTCTTCTCCTCGGGCACCCGCTGGATTACCGTCGAAAACACCGTCTTCATGGCATAGCCAAGCCACCGTTTATGTTGTTCTGAAATCTTATGATCCGGAATCAGGACAAGCCGGAGTACTTCTTCCCATTTATCCGTCACGGACGCGCCGCGGTCCAGCTCCAGAAAACCTTCCGGCACTTCCTTCTGGTAGTGAATCTCATAATCCGACACAAATTTCCCGATAATCCGCGCCGCCTGCCTGCGGATATCTCCGTCGCGGTGCATCATCATTTCGTAGAGAAATTTCATGGAAGCATCCTTCTGGGAATAGGTCATATACGTAGAATATTCCTCCAGAATATTCAAATAGGAGCGCACATTTCTCCAGTCCTTTTCACTCTTTGCCTCTTCCAGAAGACTTACAAACCGGCTTTCCTGTATCATATTGTGCATCACCACAATATTGGACTGTATGGCCTTGTATTTCATGCGGTCCACAATTCCCTGCTGTTCTAGAAGAGAGGCACTTTTCTGTTTGGGCGCACCCTGGAAACCTTTCTCCAAATCCGGCGATACCCCGAAACTTTTCAGAAATTCTTCAAAATCTTTCAGCTTCTGAAACACCTTCCGGTAACGGTTTCGCTTTTTCTCATCCACATTGTCAAGCTTACTTAAGATTACGTCATAAGACTCATCCAGAGTCCAGAACCGAATGATCTCGCCGCCTTTTTTGTCCGGCACGCTTTTTACACGGAAATCGGCATAGATCAATAACAGACTTTCAATTGAAAGATTTTCCAGTTCCAGATCCCATGTGGAATGATTGGCCGCAATATGCCCGATCGTTTCAAAATGAAACCGTTTGGAAAACTGCGCCGTATAATAATAATGTAGATACGGAACTCTCCGCGCTTCCCTGGAACGGCATCCAAACTTCCCGATATCATGAATCATAGCCGCCGAAGAGATCAGCGCCATATCAATCTGCACCGGCGTCTCTTTCAATTGACGTGCAATATGCATCGCAACAAAATGTACCCCGGCAATATGGCCCAATGTATTGAAGGGCGTCGCCTCCCTGGCGATTCGCAGAAACGCGTACACTTCCAATTCCCGGAAGGTTTGCAGATACTGCAGATATTCCTCTTTGACCCCGCTCTCCTCTACTTCTTCCTCCGACACGTCGGCAAAATCCCGGCAGCGGTCGAATGCCATCTGCTGTTTCTCCTGTTCCAGTAATGTTTCCAGAACTTCCAGATAAAATTTTCTTGCAGGTTCCAATCCTTCCCGCGGCGTCCATTCGCCATACCCCGGAAAATAAATCTCGATAAACGACTGATATAAATCCCGCATCCAAACCGCAGTATCTTCAGAGTCCCGACAGAAATGATTCATAATCGGAAGACACTTTTCCAGCACCTCCCGGCAGCTCACTTCCCGAAACGGCACCGAACACTCTGCAATGATCCTTTCTTTTTCTTTTTCCATGAAATACGTTTCCATCTGTCGCCTCCTCCCCGGTCTCCCATCCCATGAAAGACATCTGAAACTCTATCTGTGCACAGCCTCTTCGCATATTGGTCCGCACCCTTTTTGGATATTAGTCCATAATCTTTTTGCATATTGGTCTACAACCTTTTTGGATATTGGTCCACAGCCCTTTTGGATATTGGTCCACAGCCCTTTTGGATATTGGGATATATACAAAAGGGAAAAGCCGGAATCCTCCCCTGCAAAAAAATCACAGACAGGCCTTTTCCGGCTTTTCCTTTGATAAACAGTGCAACTTGTTATCAGCAAACACCTTGTGCAAGCATCGCTTCCGCAACCTTCCGGAAACCGGCAAGATTCGCTCCCACTACATAATTTCCAGAACATCCATAGCTTTCCGCCGCATTATGGATACTTTGGAAGATATCCTTCATAATTCTTCTCAACTGCTCATCCACCTCTTCTGCTGTCCAGGAAAGGTGTTCTGCATTCTGGGACATCTCCAGAGACGATACCGCCACGCCTCCTGCATTCACCGCCTTCGACGGAAGAACCGCAATGCCGTTTCGCATCAGCAGATCCATTGCCTCCTGAGTAGTCGGCATATTGGATACTTCAATCAGGATCTTGCTTGCTCCTTCTTCTAAAATTCTACGCGCATCTTCTTCGTGAATTTCGTTCTGCGTTGCGCATGGCATATAAATATCCGCATTTACTCTTCCCCACGGTTTTTCTCCCGCATGGTATTCCACGTGGAATTTATCCGCATAATCTTTTACCATATCCCGGCAGGAAGCCCGCATCTCCAACAGATACTCTACCTTTTCTCCGGTTACGCCGTCTTTGTCATAAATATAACCGTCCGGGCCGGAAAGGCTCACCACTTTTCCGCCAAGTTCATTGATCTTCTTACATACGCCCCAGGAAACATTTCCGAATCCGGAAAGTGCAAAGGTCGTACCTGCGATCTCTTTTCCAATGCTCTTAAAATATTCTTCCGTAAAATATACCGCTCCATAGCCTGTTGCTTCCGTACGTCCCAGAGATCCGCCGTAAGCCAGGCCTTTTCCGGAAAGTGCTCCTGCTTTATAGGAACCGCAGATTCTCTTATATTGTCCGTACAGATAACCGATCTCTCTTGCACCCACTCCGATGTCTCCCGCCGGACAGTCTGTATCCGGCCCGATGTAACGGTACAGCTCCGTCATAAAGGACTGGCAGAACCGCATCACTTCTCCGTCGGATTTCCCTTTCGGATCAAAATCGGAACCGCCTTTTCCTCCGCCGATGGGCAAACCGGTCAAAGAGTTCTTAAAAATCTGCTCAAATCCCAGAAACTTGACTACACTCATATTCACGGAAGGCTGAAAACGAAGTCCTCCTTTATAGGGCCCGATACTGCTGGAAAACTGTACACGGAATCCCCGGTTCACCTGTACTTTTCCCTGATCGTCCACCCAGGGAACCCGGAAGATTACCGCTTTTTCCGGTTCCACCAGACGTTCCAGAATCCCCGCTTTTTCATATCTGTCATCCTCATCCACAATCGGACGCAAAGAATTTAAAACCTCTCTTACCGTCTGCAGAAACTCCGGCTGATCCGGATTCTTCGCTTCTGTTTCTGCAATCACTCTATCTACATATGACATTTTCCCCAAACTCCATTTCTTGTGTTTTTTCTATCCTGCCGGACCCCCAACGTCCGGCAGGACGCTACCGATAAGACGACAAATCAAAATTTCAAAATCGAGCTAATATCCGCCAGTTTACACCCTGGAGCCAGATCGCAGGCACGCATCAGGAAATTCAATTTATCAATTCGTTCTCCTGAACGCGGCGCTCCGTTTTTGATAAATCCAACCTGGAGTCCCACTGCCAGATCCATTACCACATCTCCGATTACACCGCCGGCCCGACCGGAAGTAATTGCCAGCATATCGTGTGCCTGTGCATATTCATAAGTCTCCAGCGCTTCGGTAATCGTTCCTACCTGATTTGGTTTCAGAATGAAACCGTCCAGCGCGTTCAACTCATAAGCACGCTCCAGACGCGCCCGGTTCGTCACAATAAAATCATCCCCGATGATATTGGTTCTCGTAATTTCTTTATTCGCCTTCGGGTAATTCTCCCAGTCTTCTTCATCCAGAAGGTCTTCAATAAATACAAAGTTGAATTTCTCGGTCAGCATCTTCGTATATGCGATCAATTCCTCCGCCGAAACACGCTTTCCTTTCAGCAGATACGTGCTGCTCTCCCGATCATACATCTCGCTGGATGCACAGTCAAATGCAAAACCGATCTTTCCGGTATATCCACAGTTCTCAATGGCCTCGGAGATCAGATTCAGAATCACTTCCGGATCTTCGGACGGAGCGGCATATCCGTAGGAAGGCGCCACTTCCGGTTTTCTTCCCAGATATTTTGTAATCACCTTTTCCAGTTCCTGGAATGTATTGATGCCCATCTCCACGGAATCATAAATAGAATCTGCTCCGTAAGGCATGATGATAAACTCGTTAAACGGCTGCGTCAACGTCGCGTAATGCCCGCCGTTTACCACGTTGAAACTGGGAACCGGAACCGTTTTGATCGAGCCGCCCGCGATATAGTCATACAAAGTCTGATGCGCTGCTTCCGCCGCCGCGCGGAATGTTGCAATAGATACGGAGTAAATCGCATTGCCGCCCAGCACCTTCTTCTCCGGTGTCCCGTCCAATTCAATCATTTTCCGGTCAATGGCTTTCTGATCTGCCACATCCATCCCGATCAGCGCCGGCGCAATGATGTTGTTCACATTGTCCACTGCCTTATGTACGCTCAGGCCATGATACTCGGAAGGGTCATTGTCACGTAGCACGCAGGACTCAAACTTTCCGACAGAAGAGCCGGTGGGCGCACAGCCTCTTCCCAGATATCCGTCCTCTGTAACCACATCTACTTCTACCATGGGTCTGCATTTGCAATCCACAATCTGTCGTGCATGAACTGATTTAATCTTAGAACTCATTCTTATTTGCCCTCCACTTCCGGAATATACAACACATTAAAGTCACACAAATTCGTACCTGTATTTCCTGTGAAAACTGCATCCTCCATTGCATCCAATGCTTCATAACACGCATGGCCGCGGAGAGAGCCGAATACATCTACCCCTTTTCCCAGCGCGGTTTTGTAACTTGTGGAATCACAGATTCCGCCTGCCACCGGTGTCGTGCCGTCCGTTCCCTCTGAATCAATGGAAAGCATGCAGGCACCTTTTGTCTTTGCTGCAAGAATTGAAAAGCTCAATGTCAGTTCCTGTCCCGGTCCGCCATGTCCCGTAATCAGGCTGTTGTCCAGAATCTGCGTCGTTGTCTCTCCGGAACTTAAGATCACACATGGCGGCTTGATCGGATTGCCGTATGCCTGTACTTCTCTTGCAATCGAAGCAAAGAAGGAACCTGCGTCCTTACTTTCCCCTTCCAGGAAGGAAGAAAGAATAATTGCCGGAATTCCCATCTCTTCTGCAATCTCTTTTGCATAGATGCAGGAATCCGGAAGCGTGTTCAGCAAGAAGTAGGTATTATCCGGAAATGCCTTCGGCGTCTCGCCTTCCGGCCCTACATTCATCAAATAATCTACCACGCTCTTCGGAAGACGGTCCGCCACATTGTAATCTTTGATGACTCTGCGTGCATCTTCCAATGTGGTCTTGTCCGGCCCCATCGGCGTGCTGGCATATTTTGCATAAGGGATCCCGATATCACCCGTTGCCGGATTACCTACCGCGTCACTGATTCCAAATCCGATCAGCTCCGCACCGACAGACTGAATCCGCTTCGCCAGCATTCCGCCGTTCATGGCAGAAATATGCCGCCGGATTGCATTCACTTCATAAATGCCTGCACCGGATTTCAGCATAACATCCGTGGTTTTAATCTCATCTTCCAGTGTAATCCCTTCAATCGGGCAGCTCATAAGCGCGGAACTTCCGCCGCTGATTACCACAATGAAAAGATCGTCCGGTCCGGCCTGGTCCACCAGGTCCAGAATTTTCAGACATGCCTCATAGCCCGCCTGATTGGGGAGCGGATGCCCTCCCACATAAACGTCTGTATTTTGAAAATGATCCGATTCCTCTGAAATCTTTACAATTGCAATTCCTTTTGTCAGTTTGTCGCCGAGAACCTCGTCCACCGCCATTGCCATATGATTGCAGGCTTTCCCGGCACCCAGCAGATATACATGTTTTTTCTTTGACAAATCCCATGTCTTCGTTCCGATATGCAGGATGTCTCCCTCAAGATGCATGATGCTTTTGATACGTTCGTAGGCATCCAATCGCTGCAGCGTCTTCTCTGTAATATCCAGCACGATCTTTCTGGATTTTACATCACCATGAGACGTCAGAGCATCATAATTTTTGATTTTTTTCATATAATCCTCCAATCTTAATAATGCCTTGCAGAAGATGTCCGTTCGGACATCTGATTTTGAAACATAATGAAAGAAAATGTATTAAAAGATACTTTTATTGTATTGCAATATATTGCAAATGTCAATTGGAACTTCCATTTTCATCATTATAGCTATTTTTATCCATTTTCTCCGCAATTTTAGTTCCTGTTTTCGGCATTTTTACCAATACGCAATATATAACCTTTCTTAATCATGCCCCTCTCCCGCCCAAATACATTTGCACCGAAATAGGAAACCGCGCATTGGATATCTCTTCTTCAGGAATTTTTCGTTCACTGACATGCCAGCGACGCATAGAATTCCCGGATCTGTCCGGCTACCATATGGATCAGATCCGTCCTGGTCTCCACACTGGCCCATGCAATATGCGGGGTAATCAAAAGTCTGTTCTTATCTTTTACACCGAGCAGAGGACTAAAAGCGGACATAGGTTCCTCCACGATGACATCCAGCCCTGCAGCGGCAATCCTGCCGGTATTCAACGCATCCACCAGCGCTTCTTCCACCACCACAGCCCCGCGGCTGAGATTTAAAAATACCGCCCCCGGTTTCATTCGTCCGAATGCTTCTGCATTCAGCAGCCCGGCAGAGTATGTATTCAGCGGAACATGGACCGAGATAATATCCGACTCCTCCAGCAAGGCAGCAAAATCCACCTGCCGATATCCTTCCTGGGGAGCAGCGCCGGACACGGAACAATAGATCACGTCTGCCCCAAATGCACGCGCAATGTCCGCCACCCTTCTTCCGATGGCGCCCAGTCCGATAATTCCCCAGGTTGCGCCCGCAATCCTGTGAAATCCTGTGGACATATGATCAAACGTGTAGTCTCCGATATAATGCCCTTCTCTTACATAATCATCATAAAAGCGTAAATGTTCCATCAGATACAGCAGCATAGCGAATGTATGCTGCGCCACAGAATCCGAAGAATATCCGGCCACATTCCGCCAGGCAATTTTCTTCCGTTCCAGATACTCCTTATCCAGATTGTCGGTTCCCGTTGCCGCAACGCAGACCAGTTTCAAATTTTTCGCCGTATGAATCGTGTACTCGTTGACCGGAACCATATTGATCACAATCACATCCGCATCTTTCACCCGCTCCGGAATTTCTTCCGGCATACTGAAATCATAGGATTCTACCTCCCCCATTTCAGAAAACAAAGAATAATCCAGATCGTCCCCGATGGTTTTTCTGTCAAGAAATACAATTTTCATAATGATTCCCTCCTTTTTTACTTTCCTGCACTTTTGCAGGCGCTCCTACCTTATTATAAATGTTTTTCCGGTTCGCTCAGATCTTTCCCATATGCAACATATCAGCATCTGCAATATATTACACCACTTCAAAATCCTCCGCTATTCTGAAATCTTCCATCCGATTTCGTAGAGATTGTTCACAAATGTTCTATTTAATACATTCATATTACTATACTGTATTCTCATCGTCAATACGTATCGTCCCTCATCTCAGGCGCCATGCCGTTATCGGGTGCACCCTTATAATTTTTTTAGAAAAAGGAGAATTCTGTGACTCTGTCTTGCTTTCCTGACAAAAGGGATGTAAAATAAGTCTATATGTAAAAAAGACTTTCAGGAAATCTCCGTATTCTGACTGAGACTTTCTTACAAGTCAAATACCCCGCAGCAAGCTGACGGGACATCAAAATTCCAGCGCAGTAGGCCGCGGGGTATCTGACCCTTGCGGCAGTCGCCAAATATCTATGCGGGCATAGCTACTTGGCTCGTTGCTTCGCGGGAATGAAGGAGGGAAAGCCATGCCAATTATGCTGGAGGAAATTACAGAGGAACATTTAAAAGAAAAAGATTGTATATATAATCTGTTAAAACAATGGATCGTAGAAGGAAAGTTGGAACCCGCAGAAAAAATCTCGGATCTTGAAATCGCAAAAGTATTCCACGTAAGCCGTACTCCGGTGCGGGAAGCGCTCAAGCGTCTCGAGGCCCAGAAGCTAATTGTAATGAAGCCCGGAAAATCAACCATTGTTTCAGAGATCGAGACAAATAATATCGAACAGTGGTATCAGCCGATGTCCGTACTTCAGCAGCTGGCCACCAAGATCGCCGCATCCAGAATGACGCCGGAGCACATCCTGCATCTGAATGAAATCAATGAAAACTTTCGTATCGCGCTGGAAAAAAACCGACATCTGGACAGTTTTGAATATGACAAAGAATTTCATGAATATATCCTGAAAGTGGCAGGTAACGAATACATCATTGATTTTTGCAATACGCTGATGATTCATATTCAACGTCTGGAATATAAACATTTCAAAACCGGTGGAAAAATCATACAGTCAGTCATGGACCATCAAAAGATCATCCAGGCTTTCGAAGTAAAAGATGAATTTATGGCACAGCAAATGATGCTCAATAACTGGCAGATGACAGTGTTAAATCTGCGGGCTATATTAAACATTCCCCCGGAAGAATCAAGTTCTTCCCCGCAGTCCAATCCGTAATCCTTTGCACGGACACCATCATTCTCCCGTATCCAATCAATCTGACGCTGAAGATTTCCTTCCGGAATACTCTGCCGGAAATGATAGCATGTATAAAAAACAAAAGAATCCAGCCTCCACCGAAAACATCTTTCGAGCAGACTGGATTTTTTTCGTGCATGCTTTCGTAAAGGGTAGCCACATTTGCTGTACGATTCCAACAGACAATCACAGGCCGAGATAATATCCCTGGCTTAAAATTTCCTCTGTACGCTGCAGAGTCTCTTTGGTTTTTCCATAATTGCAGGATGCCAATGCGGCAGCAATGTAATTCGTAAGGCAAAGAGGCGCGGCAAAAGAATTCTTATAAGAGATTCCCAACACACTGCAGGGCAGCAAAATATCCCCGTACATACTGACCGGTGTATGATTGATACTGGTAAAAAGGATAATCTTTATTCCATATTTTCGAAACCAGGAAATGACATTTGTCGTCGTTTTTGAATATCTGGGAAACAGATATGCAATACAAACATCGCCCGCTTTTGCACTGCTCATTTCTTCCGGGAAAAACATACCCGTAGACTGAAGCAGATGTACATTTTTCCGGATCTGAGCGATCCGTGAAAACATATAATGGGCAAGCGCAAAAGAACTCCGCATTCCAAGCACATACACTGTATCAGCCTCTGAGATTGTCCGAACCGTTTCCTGCAGCGCCTCTTCCGATATATTGGAAAACGTCTCCTCAATATTGTGAATATCATTCGTAAGAGAACGTTTCAACAATTCATCGTCCGGAATCTGCCCTTCCGTTTCAAAGCGTTCCGGTAAAGACACCTTATTCCTTATATTTTCCTGTACCGCCTTCTGCATCTCCGAATATCCGTCATACCCCAGCGCTCTTGCAAACCGTATGATGGTCGTCGTACTGAACCCCACTTTCTGCGCCAGATCTTCCAGAGTTGCAAATGCAATATAATCCAGATTATCCTGCATATAAGCTGCTATGGTTTTCTGCGAATTTGTAAAACTGTCATATAATCGGGACATGTTATTCATAAAATCTATCATCAAGAGCCTCCTTGTTTTCTTTTGTCCGCCAAACGATCCTATTTTTCACAAAACCGACCTTTCCCGCATGATTTTATATGCCGTATATACATGGTCAAAATGATAGCCCAGCCCTTCCGCTAAGGCAACGGACCATGTATTCTCCGCATCCCAGCTCGGATACCATCCACGTTCCAGACATTCCAAAATCAGCTCTGCACCGCATATACGTGCAAATCCTCTCCTTCGGAAGTCCTCTCTGGTATCAATCTCAATCTCGATACCACCGCGATAACCGGAATAGGAAGAAGCCCCCGAAACCGGCTCCCCCTCTTTTAACATCACCATTCCCAGGCCGTACTTTTGATATGCGGCATAATCGTCATACTGCCGCACCCAGTCCCTGCACCATGCTATTTTCCTACAGCGCCAAAATAATATTTCATCCATTCTCTGCAGACAATATCCATCCGGAACCCTGTCTGCAATCGTTCGCAGTTCCTTCCGGTCGAAGACATCCGCCTCTTTTTTCATAGCATACCGAACAACTTTTTCCGCTTTTTTCCCATAGCATGCTTCTATGAGTTCCTCCCACCCCCTGCTCCTGGGAACCAGAATTCTGAAATTCTCCCGATCCGGTCCCGGCTCATATACCGCAAGCTCCCGGTCCGGCTTTCCGGCCAAAAAACAGAAATCCCCCAATAAAGCCATAGCAGAGGACGGGTTTTTCAGAGAATTCACGTAGATCCTTCCCATCACCCCCTGCAGGCAGGACCAGATCATCGTCTCCTGCCATCCCGCAAACAGAGGCGTCGCTTCTTCTGTCTGTTGTAATTCAAAAATCATTTCCTTCTCCCTGGAGTATCGCTGAAAACAGATTCTGACAAACAGAAATCGCATCTGACAAAAAGCAATTCTCAAAACATACTCTGGTGTCTCTATACATTGTACCATTATAACCTTTACAGTGCAAATAGAAATCCTCTTACTGCCTGTAATACGAAAGAAAGTCCCCCAGATGATTTACCGCATCCTTCAGCACCTCGATACGCGGCAGATATACGATCCGGAAATGATCCGGCTGATGCCAGTTAAATCCTCCTCCATGGACCACCAGAATCCTCTTCTCTCTTAACAAATCCAGTGCAAATTTCTCATCGTTCAGAATCGGAATTTTCTTTGTATCCAGTTTGGGGAAAATATAAAACGCCGATTTCGGTTTCACCGCACTGATTCCCGGAATGTCATTTAAGGCTTTATAAATAAATTCTCTCTGCTCATAAATTCTTCCGCCGGGGACAATATAGCTTTTTACACTTTGGTGGCCGCCCAGCGCGGTCTGCACAATAGACTGTGCCGGTACATTGGAACACAACCGCATATTGGACAGCATATTCAATCCCTCGATGTAATCTCTGGCAATCCGCTTATTCCCGCTTAATATCATCCAGCCAATCCGGTAGCCGGCAATCATATGAGATTTGGACAGCCCGCTGAATGTCACACAAAACAAATCCGGCGCCAAAGAAGCGATCGACACATGCTCTTCCCCATCCATAACCAGACGATCATAGATTTCATCGGAGAAAATCATCAATTGATGCTCTCTGGCCATTTTCACAATCTCTTCCAATACTTCCCGCGAATATACCGCTCCGGTCGGATTATTGGGATTGATGATCACTACGGCTTTGGTCCGCTCTGTAATCTTTTTTTTCATATCGTCCAGATCCGGGTACCACTCCGCCTGTTCGTCGCAAAGATAATGCACCGCCTTCCCTCCGGCCAGAGTCACACAGGCCGTCCATAACGGGTAGTCCGGCGCGGGAACCAATACCTCGTCCCCGTTATCCAGCAAAGCAGACATGCTCAGATTAATCAACTCACTTACTCCGTTTCCCGTATAGATATCCTCGATGGAGAGATGCGGAATCTGCTTGATCTGTGCATACTGCATAATCGCCTTTCGGGCGGAAAACAGTCCTTTCGCAGCCGAATACCCCTCACACTCCGTCAATTGCCGCTGCATATCGTATACCACCTCATCCGGAGTACGAAAACCAAACGGCGCCGGATTTCCAATATTCAGTTTCAGAACATGGGTACCGTTTTCCTCCATTCTCGTCGCCTCTTCTACAACCGGCCCCCGGACATCATATAATACGTTTTCCAACTTTGATGATTTTTTAAATTCTCTCATATGCTTCTCTCCTTCTCCCTGTACATTCCTGTCTGCCTGTTCTATTCCTCCTGTGTGCTCCATTGGTCCCGCCTGTTTTGTTCCTCCTGCCCGCTCCATCGCTCCTGCCTGTTCGTTCTCCAAAGGCCCTTCCTCAAAAAACCATTCCGGACTGACCTGCAAAGCCTCCGCCAGAAATGCCGCTATATTTTTTCTGGGTACTGCTTTTCCGCTGACATATTGACTCACCTGACTTTTTCCCAGCTTCACTCCGGCTTTCTCTGCCGCCCGAAGCAGATCGACCTGTTTCACATTCTGTTCCCGCATTGCCATATGCAATCGTTCCGCAAATATTCGATGATCCATATCCGATTCTCCCTTACTTTCCACAAGTTCATTTTATGATATCACAGTCTGCCAGAAAGTTCAATACATTTTTCACAAGTTCATTTTATTGCGTTTGTTTACTTTTAAAGTTCATTTTATAATTGAACTTTCTATTTCTCTTCTTATTTAGTATTGTTCATCCCCTATGGGCACGCCAGTACAGCCCCCTCAAACTTCTTTCTTGTTTTTCATCTTTATTTATGTTACAATATATCCGTCATATGTCGGAAAAGAATAGGAGCCTTTTTATGCCAAGACCACGTCGATGCAGACGCATCTGCACAGAACCTGATTACATTCATTTTTACCCGGAAGGAAGTTCCAACCGGGCAGAAGTCACTCTGACTGTGGATGAGTACGAAGTAATTCGTCTCATTGATCTGGAAAAATTTTCACACGAACAATGTGCCAGACAAATGGATATCTCCAGGACTACCGTAACGGAAATCTATGAAACGGCAAGACAAAAACTTGCGGACAGCCTTGTACATGGAAAACCATTACGGATTTCAGGCGGCCATTATCGGTTTTGTGACGGTTCCGCCGTTTGTTACTGTCAAAAAAACTGTAAAAAAGCAAACGGAAAAATTCTAAAACAGACAATACAGACGGAAGGAGCGAATCATGATATGAGAATTGCAGTTACTTTTGAAAATGGAAATGTATTCCAACACTTTGGGCATACGGAACAATTTAAACTGTATGACATTACAGACAAACAAATCGTAAAAGAACAGATCATTGATACCAATGGCAGCGGACACGGTGCTCTTGCCGGATTTTTAACCGATATGAACGTGGATACTCTGCTCTGCGGCGGCATCGGCAGCGGTGCACAAACCGCACTGGCAGAGGCCGGAATTCAACTTTACGGAGGCGTGAGCGGAAATGCCGATGAAGCCGTAAAAGCCTTTTTGGACGGACGGCTTTCCTACAATCCGAATGTCCATTGTGACCACCACGGACATGCACACCAGGAAGGGCATTGCCACGCTGAAAAACACGGATGCAGTGGACATGGAAGCCACTAAATATCATATCCCCTGCGAGATACCTGCAAAGGATACGCAGGATAGAAAAAAGAGGACCATACGGTCCTCTTTTTTCTATCCTGCACACTTTATTCTGTTCCACTGCGGCGATGCATGGAAAAATCATATGTACTGTAAGATGCCACAGTATCTGTAACCAGACGATCATCCGCCCGCCTTAACTGCTTCTCCCGCTCTCTCTTAAATGCACGTTCCTCCTGAATATTACCAGGTCCGGCCACACATCCGCCCTCGCAGGCCATCCCTTCAATGAAATCTTCCGGAAGCTTTCCGGCTTTCAGCAACATCAATGCCTTCCGGCACTCTGCGGCCCCATTACACTGCCGCACATTGACTCCCGCATTCACGCCCTGTTCCATCAGAGCCTGTTTCACCGCCCTGGTAACACCGCCGGAATTGGAAAAACCTTTTGCATGGATACTGCCGTTTTGATCTTCCTCCAGCACACAGGGTTCCAATCGGATGCCCTTTGCACGCAGCATGGCCTGAAATTCTTCAAAGGTGAGTACCAGATCTGCATTCTCTCCGGAACGGTCCTGATCCTGTCCCGCCTCGCTCTTCTTCGCAATACACGGTCCGATAAAGATACATACCGCGTCCGGATGCATTGCCTTCACAAGCCTTGCCGTTGCCGCCATCGGAGAAACCGTCGTAGAAATATGTTCTGTCAATGCCGGAAAATGCCGACGAATCAGATGTACAAAAGCCGGGCAGCAGGAAGTGGTCATCTTCTTCCCCTCCTGATAAGCTTCCGTCCATTCTTTTGCCTCGGAATCCGATACAAAATCCGCTCCGACAGCCACGTCAACCATATCTTTAAAGCCCATCTTTTTTGCGCCGTTACGGATGGATTCCATGGTAATATCCACTCCAAACTGCCCCTCTGCCGCCGGAGCCACCAAAGCATAAACCGGACGGTCACTCTTTAAATAATCAATCACTTCCAACATACGGGAACTATCAGAAATCGCACCGAACGGACATCCTCTGATACAGGAACCACAACGGATGCACTTCTCATCGTCAATCCGGACTCTTCCGTCCTCCCCCGCCTGAATGGCATCCACCGGGCAGGCACGGCGGCATGGACGCATAATATCCACAATCGCATTATAGGGGCAGGCATCATAACATTGTCCGCACTCTTTACACTTTTCCGGATTGATATAGGCTTTATCACGAGCCATGGAAATCGCGCCGAAATGACATGCCTGCATACATTTCTTACTCATACACTTCTGGCAGTTATCTGTCACCGTGAAACGAGTAATCGGACAGTTCTCGCAGGCAGCCGGAATAATCTTTACTGTATTATGACAGGGTTCCCCGTTCGCCGGGTTGATATTCTTGGCAAGCATAATCCTTTCCCGGACAATCTCACGTTCTTTATACACACAGCACCGGAATTTCGGTCTGCTTCCAGGCAAAATCTCATAAGGCAGAGTCGCCTCAATCTTATCCAGATTCCCCTCAAAGGCCGCCTTTGCAACCTGATAGAGCACTTCATCTTTTACTTCTCCAATGGTATTATTCTCATGTAACATACGACACTTCCTTTCTTCTGTAATATGCAGGATTTTCCGGTATCCGCTGAAAACCGTAACATACAACTCTTCCCGGTTCCCACTCTGTCTTTATTTTAACATACATATGACGTGGAGACAACTCATAGAAGTAATTTCTTCTCAACAGACCGGCGAACGGGATATCAGTTATTACAAAACTATTAACTGATTTGCTTCCATTCCTTTTTTCTTTTATACTAATGTCGTAAGAAATATGGAAAAATAATGGAGGTTCCTATGAGAGTTCATATTCATTCCAGAAAATCTATCATCGAATTATTAGCAGGCGATTTCCCGAAAAATGCAGCCGTCATCCGTTTTTATGATCCTGTCAATCCGAGAACGGGTAAAAAAGGAACACCGGTCGATTATTCCCACGTTGCCCGTCGTGTCTTTTCCATTGCAGTACACGATATTGATCTGGAAGTCCTTCCCAAATATGGCCTGACCTACGACACCTATCTGCCGGAAGCAGAGGATCTGGCAAAATTTATTTATCGCGCTTACGAGGAAGGATTGGATATCATCTGCCAGTGCGAATATGGCCAAAGCAGAAGCGCCGCCTGTGCCGCCGCTATATTGGAGCATTTTTATCACAACGGTATCTCTGTATTTGCTGATTATCGCTATTATCCAAACCAGATGATATTCCATAAAATATTTGATGCATTGACTGATATAAAAAGTACGAAATAGCCACATTTTGATTTTTCTCAATACCATATGGCAGGCACGGAGCCACACTGTATCATACTATCATACAAAAGACATCATGCAATATGTGGCATAGATTCCCAGCAGAAGGATTCCCTGTATACGGGAAGATCTTTTTCGAACCAGAATGGGCACAAACAGAATCGCCATAACCAGGATTCCCAGCGGAATATCTACCGCCAGTGTCTGCCGCTCCAGCGGGATTCCCGCTACGGTTGCCGGAATTCCAATCACCAGTAACATATTCAGGGTATTGGCTCCGATGATATTTCCAAGGCCTACATTCCCATACCCTTTTGCCAGAGACATCAAAGAGGTCACCAACTCCGGCAGAGACGTCCCCAATGCAATAAATGTCACCGCAATCACCCGTTCCGGAACCCCCAGTGCCTGCGCAATCAGAATTCCGTTATCCACCAGAAGATTCGCTCCCAGATAAAGCAGAAATGCGCAGCCTGCAAGAATCAGCAACTGTTTTGGGATTGAGACTCCCTCCACTGTATCTTCCTCTTCCTCTCCGGCGGCGTATCGAACATTCAGACAGGCATACAGCACGAACGCTGCCAGCAGAAACATACCGGAAAAACGTTGAAACGCTCCCACAAGAATTCCATACCCTTCCAGTAAAATCATAACCACGAAGAAAAAAATACTTCTCCAGGCAATGGAAGCCGTTCCTACTTTTTCCGCCGGGCGAACCGTCTGCGTCAGCCCGGCAATGAGCGCCGTATTGCAGATAATAGAACCAAACGCATTTCCTGCAGCAATGGCGGCGGAGCCGTCAAAAGCAGCGGTAGTCGAAACCAGAATCTCCGGCAGGGTGGTTCCCAGACTGACGATGGTTGCCCCCACCACAATCTGCGGAATTCCAAGTTTTCTTGCGATGGCCACCGCAGCATCCACCAGGCGGTCCCCGCCTACGCAAATTAAAATCAATCCCAATACAAATAATCCAATCGTTGTCATTCCTGTCTCTCTCCCGCATACCCTCAAACTCGTGGATATGCTTTCTTTTTTCCCTCTTTGGCTGTCACGGCTTCTATTTTACCATCCCGACCAATTCTTTGATATCCTTCACCTTATGCCGTACCATATAATCCCGGATTCCATCCACCACCTCTGCGGTAGCGGTGGGGGAATAGAAATTCGCGGTGCCAACCGATACCGCAGTGGCGCCGGCCAAAATAAACTCCAACGCATCCTCCGCCGTCGCAATGCCTCCCATCCCAATTACCGGAAGGGATACAGCCTGTGCCACCTCATATACCATTCGGACTGCAATCGGTTTGATGGCCGGTCCGGACAGTCCGCCGGTCTTATTCGCCACGGCGAATGTCTGCCGATGGATGTCGATCTTCATTCCGGTTAAAGTATTGATCAAAGAAACACCATCCGCTCCCCCGGCTTCCACTGCTTTTGCCATCTCCGCAATATCCGTCACATTGGGACTTAACTTCATGATGACAGGCTGTTTTGCATACTTCTTCACCGCCCGGGTGATCTGTTCCGCCGCCCGCGGATCCTGTCCGAATGCAATCCCGCCTTCTTTCACATTCGGACAAGAGATATTGATCTCCAGAAGATCCACCGGTTCTTCCGTCAGACGTTCCACAACCTCACAGTAATCTTCCACGGACCGGCCACACACATTCACAACAATCCGCGTTGTATCCAGGGCATGTCCGCTCTCGCCTCCGTCCGGAGAATTCTGCTCACAAAAGTCCCTGTGAAGCCACTTTTGCAAAGAAGGAAGATCCCGCTTGCAGAATACATCCATTCCTGGATTCTGCAAGCCGATGGCATTCATCATCCCGCCATAGGTCTCTGCAATCCTGGGAGCCGGATTCCCGGGCCAGGGCACATTGGCCACTCCCTTGGTTACCACGGCGCCCAGACAATTCAGATCTACAAATTCACGATATTCTCCGCCGGAGCCAAACGTACCCGAAGCAGTCATCACCGGATTTTTCAATTCCACCCCTGCGATATTTACCGCCAGGTTCCATACACTTTCCTTTTTCTCTGCCACATCCCCTGCTCTGTCTCTTTCTGCTGCACCCATCAGATTTCCACCTCCGTACTCAGGAATACCGGTCCGTCCTTACACACCCGTTTGTTGTGTACATTACTGTGTTCGTCCACCTCTTTCGACTGGCAGATACAGGCAAGACAGGCTCCGATTCCACAGGCCATACGTTCTTCCATCGATACATAGCATACGATATTCTCTGTTTCTGCATATTGCTTTACCGCGCGCAGCATGGGCGCCGGACCGCAGGCATAGATGAGTTCCGCAGACACGGCCTGCTCCCGTATTGCATCCAGCACGGTTCCTTTTGTACCGGCACTGCCGTCCTCCGTTGCAACAAAAAGTGTCCCGTACTTCTGAAATTCCTCTGCCAGAAAGGTCCGATCCCGGTATCCCATCACAATCTGCAAATCCGCCTCCAACTGCCTGGCCAGTTCCAATAAAGGCGGCACACCGATTCCACCGCCGATCAGGCACACCTTCTTTCCCCTTCCGACATCCAGGGGAAAGCCGTTTCCCAGCGGCCCCAGCACTTTTATCTTTTCACCGGCAACCTTCCGGGAAAACTGCTCTGTACCCGTATTTGCTCCGGTTACCCGGTATACTACCCGAAGCCGTCCCTTCTCTTCGTCAATCTCACACAGACTAATGGGCCTGGGCAGCAACTTACTTTTATCCTCTGTATACAGAGAAAGAAATTGTCCCGGCACTGCCAAAGAGGCAATCTCCTCCGTCTGCAGCCACATACTGAAAATATCCGGCGCAATGCGATCCTGGGATATTACCACCGCCTGTTCCATTCGTTTACACGACATGCCTGTTCTCCTTCCGTTCCCTTTTTCCTCTACTTGTGTCACTTTTTATCCAGATACTTTCCAAATCCGACACACCGCAACATACCTTATCGCTCTGCGTCTCCAATCTGTCCGGATCCTCCGGTCAAACTGCCTTTCCTTCCAGCGCACTTTGAATATCTTCCCGCATAAATTCCACCGCCGCCCGGGCCGCATCTCCAAAATGTTCCGCACCGAACTTCGCATATGCTTCCTGTTTGTAGGCCGCAATGATCCCACGGGAGGAATTCACAATGGCGCCCAGCCCGTCCTGATCAAAGAACGGTACCAGATCCTTTCCCTGTCCGCCCTGCGCGCCGTAACCCGGTACAAGAATATAGGCTTTCGGCATAACCTTACGCAGGATTTTCCCCATCTCCGGATAAGTTGCGCCTACCACGGCGCCAATATAACTGTAGTCTTCTCCCATACATGCTTCTCCCCACTGAGCCACCTTTTCTCCCACATGCTCATACAAGGGCCGTCCGTCAATGAGACGATCCTGGAATTCTCCGCTGGACGGATTGGAGGTTTTTACAAGAATAAACAGCCCTTTCTTTTCCTCCTGACACACTTTTATGAAAGGCTGTACTCCATCCGAGCCAAGATAAGGGTTCACGGTAGCAAAATCTTCGTCAAAGGGCCGGAATTCCCGGCTTCCTACCTTTACCTTTCCCAGATGTCCCACCGCATATGCTGCGGATGTGGAACCGATATCTCCGCGCTTGATATCCCCGATCACTACCAGATCTTTGGACTTACAATAATCCACGGTTTTCTTGAAAGCAGCCAGGCCCGGAATGCCAAATTGCTCATACATGGCAATCTGCGGTTTCACCGCCGGGACCAGGTCATAAATTTTATCTACGATCTCTTTATTAAACTGCCAGATTGCTTCCGCCGCTCCTTCCAATGTCTCCCCATATTCCAAAAAAGCCTTTGTCTGTACCTGCTCCGGAATATAGGACAGCATGGGGTCCAGTCCCACTACAATAGGCGCCTTTGTCTTCTTAATCTTTTTTACCAATTTGTTAATCATGTAGAAATCCTCCTCATATATGAAATTTTTTCCGCATTTCCTCCTGAAATTCCCTTCCTTTAAACAGTACCAGTCCTACCAGAAACAAAAAGCAGAACCCGGCTCCCAAAAGGCTTGGCAGTTCCCAGGTAACGGCGCCGGCGATTACCAAAATCACCGGCAGCAGGCATCCATATCCCGCCGCGATCACAAAATAAATCAGATATTCCCCTGCACGGTAATGCTGTATCCGGGATATCACTACCAGGGACAGACAGATGGCCGTGCAGATCACCGGCAAAACCAGATCCACGGACCAGCCATGCCAGCCGGTCAGCACATCCCATATAATGCACCCGACAGTTACAATGAACATCTGCCAGACCGCATTCTTCAACAGATTCCTCCGTTTAAAAAATCCGATTGTGGACGCCAGCCACATACTGAAAATTCCGCCGGCCGTAAACAAGGTCCAGGGAACCTCCGGACGATGGTTATGGTCCAGTGCAAACATCACCACCACAAGCGCCAGACACAGCATCGTAAATCCTTTGTACACTTTCATCTCCACTTCTCCCGGTACTTCCGGCTCCGGAAAATCCGGTACAATCTGCTCCGCATGCACCCCCTGTTCCTTTAGAATCCGGTAAAAATTCCGCTGAATATTTTCCGTATCAAACCGGGACGTAAATCCCAACGACAGCTTGTCCTCAAAGGAGCAGATACAAAGCTCCATCTTCGGGGTACTCGTATAGATCCCAAACCGTTCAATATATGCCGCATAATCTTCCGGTAAAACCACCGCACTCATATTCGAAAAGACAGCCGTCACATTCTTTTCCGCAATTTTTGCGCCCGCATGGATACATAGATTTTTCAATTCCAACGGCGCCAGCCGAAGCAGCGGATTCACTTCCAGATCAATCAATTCGCTCATGTGGGCTTCCATCTTCTCTTTTGTCAGTTCCTGCGTAAAATACTGCCGGACCTGCTCCAGCACATCCGCAAAAGTGCCGACTCCTGTCTGAAAATGATAACCGGGTTCAATCCAGTGAAAAAAATTCAGCATGGATTCGGAAGGAAAAAACTTTCGTAAATTTACCGGAACCATCAACACCACCGGGCGATTTTCCTGCTGCCTGGACATCTCTTCATGAATCGCACACAGCAGCGCCGCCGTCAAAAATACGGTCATGGACACGCCCAATTCCCGGGAACGCCCCAATACCTCCCGCACCGAGAGCACCTTTTCGTGGACTCTGAGCCGCCCGTTTTCTTTGTGCTGCTTTTTTAACTGATAGGCACGCGGCTTTTTCCTTTTGGGATGTCTGGACGCTTTGGAATAATATTTGGAAAAACTGTCCATCTCCTGATCCTGCACCGTCAGATCTTCCGGCAGCAGGGAAACCGCCTCAAGTCCCTCCTCCCGATGTGCCAGATACAGATAATTCTTCACCAGTTCTTTTAAAAAAGCAGTGGCGCCCGTGCCATCCGTCAATACATGAAATACCTCAAAATTAATCCGCTTTTTATAGTAGGTTACCTCGAAGAGCAGCGCCAGTCTGTCCCGAAAATATAAGCAGCCGCAGGGCTCCCGGTATTCCTTTCTCACCACCGGATGCAGCTCGCTTTTCTCCAGGTACTGCCAGAATAATCCTTTCCGAAGCACCGACAAAAACAAAGGATAGGTCTCCAGAGACGCATCCAGCGCCTGCTGCAGCAGATCCGGCTGCACTTCCTCCTTTAATTCACAGTAAAATCGAAAAACTCTGGTATTCTGCTTGTTACTCGCCGCTGAAAACAACTTTGCAGCATTGTCCAGCCTCCGCCAGTGCGCCCATTTTTGCTTCACTGTGATTCCCCCCTTAAAAATGCGTTGATCAATTCAAAACTTTCCTGCACATGTCCATGCTTGATTCCCAATGCAAAATAGCCGTGCAGCGCTTCTTTCAAACGGTGAATCCACACCCGGTTCCCGGCTTCCAAAAGCCGTCTGCCGTAGGCTTCTCCCTCGTCTCTAAGCGGATCATACTCTGCGGTCAGAATCAATGTGTCCGGCTGGTTTTCTAAATTCTCTGCCAGATAGGGGGCGAAATAAGGGTTCTGCCTGTCTGACGGATCTCCTGCATAAAGAGAAAGATAGTCCTGCATCTTCCCTTTTGTCAGCAGATAATCCGTTCCGTTCTCCCGCACCGAAGCAAACGGGGAGTTCTCCGAATAATCATTATACGTGGCCGGATAAATCAGAATCTGCCGTTTCGGCAAAAATTCTCCCCGGTCTCTTGCCATCAAAGACAGGGCCGCCGCCAGATTTCCGCCGGCGCTGTCCCCGATCAACGTAATATTTTCCGGTTCCACATTCAGTAAAAAGCGATTTGTAAAAATTGCTTTTGCCGCCGCATAGCAGTCTTCCAGTCCGGCTGGAAACGGATATTCCGGTGCAAGACGGTACTCCACCGCCACCACAAAATGATTCGTGGCATCCGCCATCCGGGCGCATACCCGCTCATAATTGTCAATACTCTCCGTTACCCAGCCTCCCCCATGCAAAAACAAGAGCACCTTCCGCTTTCCCGGTTCCTGCCCTTCATAGGCCTTTTCATCCGGGAAAAAAATCCGCACCGGGACTTCGTGGTCCCCATTATAAATTTTCTCATCTATCTTCCGGTAAAAAATCTTCATCGGATCCAGCTTTTTCAAGTCTGCAAGATGCCGGGATGCTTCCACCTCAATGCCGTCAAAGGACAACGCTTTCAATATCTTTCTCGCCGTATTTGGAATCGCCATATAGATTCTCCTATCAAACTCATTTTTGCGCAATAAGCCTTTTTACACTTCGGCCCAACTTTTTCTTATTATACCGGGAATCAAATATAAAGTAAAGTCCGGGAGGAATTTTATCTTTACCATACGTTTTTCATTACTGGCTGCTAACTGCGCAGTTACAGTCTGAACTGTTACTACTATACAGAAACAAAAACCGGTCGCTATGACCGGTTCTCGTGATATCTTTTTAAAATTTTTTCTTTGCATGCGCTGACCGGATACCATGCACAATCACTGCAGATGTCCGCAAGCATCTCCGGCGTCACCTTCTTTTGTATTTGTGCAATCAATTCCTGATAGATATATTCTCTCTCTTCTAATTGAAAATATTCTACCGTTTTTCGGTCAAAACGTAATACCTTCTCATTGGTACTACACTGGTTTTCTCCCTGCTTATTGGGACAGCAGGTACAAAGATCATCTGTGGAAAAACAAAGTTGGATTCTAACCGGCTCTTCTCCACGAAGTTGCGCCGTCAATCGATTCATATTGTCCACAAACTCTTCACTATACCCTTTTCCACTGTATCCCTGTGTACACAACAGATGATGCGGCCTTAAGTCCATTGCAGCGTCGCCCCCAGTCTTTCCCGCACCTGCAGTCCCAAAACAGAGGCTGCAGCCGCTTTAATCACCGCCGTCGGCAGAAACGGCAGCACACAGGCGCTGATTCCCGTCCAGAGAGAACTTTGCATCAACAGACAGAACATCACAACGCCCACCACATAGTTCACTACGGTTCCGAGAATCAAAAACAACAAAAACATCCCTTTCCGTTTCCGAAATTCCGTTCCCATTCCGATCAAATATGCCATAATCGGAAACGAAAGCAGAAAGCCTCCTGTCGGCCCGATCAGATGCTGGAATCCTCCGCTGAAATTGGCCAGTACCGGAACCCCCACCGCTCCCAGAAGCACATAGACCGCCATGGAAATGGCACCCCGCTTTGCCCCAAGGATCACCCCGGCCAGCGTGACTGCAAACGTCTGCATGGTCATCGGCACACCCAGCGGCATCGGAATGGAAATCTGTGCCATCACAGCCGTCACAGCCGTCATAATCCCAATACTGCATATATCCTGAATTGAAATTTTTTTCTCCTGCATCATAAAATCCTCCCTCTTTTTGCGATATGTATAACAGAAATACAAATGTCCTGAACATAGTATAGAGGCAGAACTTTAAATTGTCAACCCATTTTTATTTAAAGTTTACAATTAACTTTTCCCTCTTGCTTTTCGAAAAAAGTTCCATTTTCGGTCATACACTCATCAAAGAACGGACTGTAACGTTTTCACATTATATCAATTGAATTGCGTCACTTACGGATTTCACTCCAATCACACGAATTCCTTTTATCTCTTTTACCATACCCATGGAAACTTCCGGAATCATGCAAACCTCAAATCCCAGTTTTTTTGCCTCCGCCACCCGCTGCTCCGGCATACTGACAGCACGGACCTCGCCGCTGAGTCCCACTTCTCCAAACACAAGCATCTTCTCATCTACCGGGCGGTTTCTGTAACTGGAAACCAAAGCCATCACAATCCCCAGATCAATGGCCGGCTCATTCATACGAATTCCTCCCGCAATATTCACATAGGCATCACAATTGGACATATGCAGTCCCACCCTTTTTTCCAGTACCGCCATCAACAGATTCACCCGGTTGTAATCTGTCCCTGTGGCCGTTCTCCTGGGCATTCCAAAATTACTCTCACAAACCAGCGCCTGAATCTCAAGCAGAAGAGGCCGGGTGCCCTCCATAGAACAGGCCACCACGGAACCCGTGGCATGCTCCGGCCGCCCACTGAGCATATATTCCGACGGATTTTCCACTTCGATCAACCCTTTTTGCCGCATCTCAAACACACCAATCTCATTGGTGGAACCAAACCGGTTCTTCACCCCCCGCAAAATACGATAGGAAGCATGACGGTCCCCTTCAAAATAGAGCACGGTATCCACCATATGTTCCAGAACTCTCGGTCCGGCCACCGTGCCTTCCTTCGTCACATGCCCTACAATAAAAATGGGAATCCCCAAACCTTTTGCAAGCTGCATCAACACATTTGTAGACTCACGCACCTGCGATACGCTCCCCGGCGCTGAAGATACTTCTTCATTATACATGGTCTGAATCGAATCAATCACCACCAGGCCCGGTCTTCTGCTCTCGATCACCTCCCGAATCCGGTCCAGGTTCGTCTCACAGAGAAGTTTTAGATTCTCACGGAATTCTCCCATTCGATTGGCACGCAGCTTGATCTGTGCCAGGGATTCCTCTCCGGAAATGTAAAGAACCATCTTCTCCACAGCAATCCGCTGGCAGACCTGCAGCAGCAAGGTAGACTTTCCAATTCCCGGATCCCCTCCTACCAGAATCAGGGAGCCTGGTACGATCCCGCCTCCCAGTACCCGGTCCAGTTCTTTGAGTTCCGTATGTATCCTTGCATGTTCGTCGGTCTCTACTTCCGACAGAGAAACGATCTTCGCCTCCCCTTTTATTTTTGCGACAGAAGTCTTTCCGGTACTTACCCTTTCTTCCGCAAAGGTATTCCATTCTCTGCATGCCGGGCATTGCCCCAGCCATTTACTCTCCTCATGCCCGCAATTCTGGCAGAAATATACTACTTTCTTTCCTTTTGCCATGTTTCACTTCCCCTTTTCCTGCATATCCCAAACATCAAAAATTTGTCTTTCTTTCCGAATACCATACCCATCCGGGCATCCCGTATCATATGTGCTCCGCACGAACGGACAGCGAACGCCGTCCGATAAGGTTTCCCCGTCCGGACATCCCTATCGGACAGGCAAAATATACAAAACAATCCCGGGAACTGTCCTGTATACACAGTTTCCCGGGATTTCTTTTTCAGGCCGCAATATCCGGAAAAGTAATTTCATACATTCTCTCATATGGCGTTTTACAAGTAACTTGTAACAGTTCAGCCTTCGGCTTCTCTGTTACACAAATCCGCCCCATGAAAAGTTTGCCTACGACAATGGGGCGGATTCATGGCTGTATGTCACTACCGGCTGTCAACTGCGCAGCAAGTGCGCAGTTTCAGGCTGAACTGTTACAGTAACTTACCATCCCCATTATTTACCGGCATGATATCAGCAGCTCTTCACGACTTTTACCTCCGCGCTCTTTTCCGCACTTAGTTCCACGCTGACGCTTAACTTTCCACTCAGATTGGTTGACATCTTTCCGGCGGAAACTCCGTCAATCCACACTTCATAAGCACTCTCCGGCTCCAGTTCCAATGTAAACTGTACATCTTCCAACGCGGACACTGTAAACGCCGCCTCGGTATCTGTTACCCTAAACTTCTGCACTGTACTTCCCGGAACGGATTCGTATACAAACATGCCGTTTTTTTCTAATTTTGTAATGCCTGCAAAAGTCTTAATCTTATAAAGATCCCCTTCAAATTCAAAATGATCTTTCTTGGTCTTGGAAGCCAGGGTATAATCTCCAAAACTGAGCGTTCCGTCTTCCTCTGCCCGTAATAATTCTTTTACAACTGTCATTTTCATGCCCTCCTGAGTACTTTGCAGGATACCATTCCTGCTATGTTGTATCCTGCGTCCTTTTCACGTTGTAATCTATCTTGCCGCTAAGATTATTATATACCAATCTCTTTTTCTTTTCTACTAAATTCTTTTATTTCTCTATTCCCTCTCTGTCGTTTTTTTTGAGGTAAAACCTGATCTTTTTCCTGGAAACTCCCGCCTCAACCTGATCTCCCGCCTTCACCTCGCCGCACAAAATTGCTTCTGCCAACCGGTCCTCCAGTTCCGTCTGCATCGCCCGCCGCAGGGGACGCGCACCATATTTGGCGTCGGTCCCTTTCTCTACGATATATGCTTTCGCAGATTCCCGCAATGTCAGCGTAATGTTCATCTGCTCTTTTAACCGCTTCGTAAACTCTTTCACAAGCAATGTCACAATCTGTTTCATATGCCCTTTATTCAGCGGATGGAATACCAGAATCTCATCGATTCGATTCAGGAATTCCGGCCGGAAAATTAACTTTACCTCGTCCATCACATTCTGCTTCATCCGTTCGTAATCCCCTTTGGGATCTTCTTTCACGGCAAAACCAAGCTTTTTCGGATCCATAATTGCCTTGGCCCCGGCATTTGACGTCATAATAAGAACCGTATTACTAAAGTCCACCTTTCTCCCCTGGGAATCCGTAATATGCCCGTCGTCCAATACCTGCAGCAGAATATTGAATACATCCGGATGTGCCTTTTCCACCTCGTCAAACAATACCACGGAATAAGGATGTGTCCGCACCTGATCGCTGAGCTGTCCGCCCTCTTCGTGCCCCACATACCCCGGAGGAGAACCGATCATCTTTGCCACGGAATGCTTTTCCATATACTCCGACATATCTACACGGATCATGGCATCTTCTCTGCCAAACAACGCCTCCGCAAGAGCTTTGGACAGTTCTGTCTTCCCTACCCCCGTGGGGCCAAGGAACAGAAAAGATCCGATCGGTCGTCTGGGATCTTTCAGACCGATCCGCCCGCGTTTTACTGCTCTGGCCACCGCACTGACCGCCTCTTCCTGACCAATCACGCGCCGGTGCAGCTCCTTTTCCAGTTTATTCAACCGCTGCGTATCACTTTCCTCCAGCTTCTGTACCGGAATTTTCGTCCAGGCCGACACCACCTCCGCAATATCCTGCTCTGTCACTTCCGGATGATGGGATCCCATTTTCTTTTCAAAACGTTTCCGCAATGCATCCCGCTTTTTCTCTACTGCCTGCTGCTCCTTTTTCACCAGAGAAGCCCCAGCAAAATCTCCCGCTTTGATACGTTCCTCCTTCTGTCGGAGCAGCGCCTTTAATGTATCCTCCAGCTTCAGCAGATGTTCCGGCACCTCATATCCCTTCAGACTGACGCGGGAACAGGCCTCATCCAGCACGTCGATGGCTTTATCCGGAAGATTTCTGTCTGTAATATAACGCCGGGACATCTGGACGGCGGCATCCATAGCCTCCGTCTGAATTGTCACCCGATGATGACCTTCATATTTTTCTTTTAATCCTTCCAGGATTTCCATACAGTGCGCCTTTGTTGGTTCCTCCACGGAAACCGGCTGAAAACGCCGTTCCAATGCCGCATCTTTTTCAATATACTTTCGATATTCTGCCCGTGTCGTAGCGCCGATCATACGCAGTTCCCCTCTGGCAAGAGCGGGTTTCAAAATATTGGAAGCATCCATCGCGCCTTCTGCACCGCCGGCTCCGATCATTGTATGAAGCTCGTCCATGAACAAAATCACATTCGGATCCGATTCCACCTCCGAAATCAGGGCTTTCATCCGCTCTTCGAACTCCCCCCGGTACTTGGAACCTGCAATCAATCCCGGAAGATCCAGGGTATAGATCCGCTTTCCCTTCATATTTTCCGGCACAATCCCGGATGCCAGACGCTGCGCCAATCCTTCCAGGACTGCTGTTTTCCCTACTCCCGGTTCTCCTACCAGACAGGGATTGTTCTTTGTCCGTCTGCTGAGAACCTGCATCAGACGAAAAATCTCTTCTTCTCTGCCAATGACAGGATCCAGCTTTCCTTCTTCGGCCTCCCCGGTCAGATCCTTGCAAAACTGTTCAATGGCACCGTTCCTTCCCCGCGCCTCTTCCTGCAGTTCATCCTGATACTCCCTGGGATCCATCCCTGCGGCAATCAAAATATCCTGCACCATCTTTTGAAAATTCACGTTCAATGTGTTCAAAATCCGTGCCGCCACACAGTCGCCATCATGAATCACCGCCAGAAGCAGATGCTCTGTTCCTACTTCCTTCATATGAAAATGACCGGCTTCCTTCCTGCTGTCTTCTAAAATGTATTTCAGACGCGGACTCTGTCCGGGACGATGTGCCACCTGATTGTCCCCGGCCGGTGCAATCAGCTCATCCATCAGTTGCAGAATTTTTTCCTCGTCCACACCATGCCGGGACAAGATCTGCCCTGCCACCCCGGTATATTCTTTACAAAGTCCCAAAAGCAGATGTTCCGTTCCAATATAAGGATGCTTCTGCTCCTTTGCAGCCGC
Source organism: Lachnospiraceae bacterium (assembly GCA_910574195.1). Lineage (GTDB taxonomy): Bacteria > Bacillota > Clostridia > Lachnospirales > Lachnospiraceae > Schaedlerella. The sequence continues at coordinate 263,488 of CAJTBF010000004.1, forward strand.
AGCCGCATAACGAATTACATTTTCCGCCTGTTTTGTATATAAATTCCGCATAAATTCCTCCTGCCTGTTATTCAAATACGGGATAAACACCACGATTACATAAAAGAATAGGTATCAAACAAATCGTCTACCAGTTCATGGACCTCTTCTCTTGTAATATTTCTGCAGCATCCCTTCGCGAGTATGAGCTGCAATTGTTCCCGCATCTCTTCCAGCGCTTTCATTTTATCCACATCAAGAGCGATTACCGCCCCCCGCCTTTTATCCAGACTGATAAACCCTTCCTGCTTTAATACGCTGTATGCTTTATTTACCGTATGCATATTAATCCCGATGGTCTCTGCCAACTGGCGGACGGAAGGAAGGGAATCCCCCTCCCTGACCGTGGCTGTGGCAATTCCCAGGATAATCTGGTTTCGTAATTGTATATAGATTGCCTCATCACTATTAAAATCAATCTCGATCAGCATCTGCCGCTCTCCCTGTATCAAATCCTGCGTACTTTTCCCGTATCAGATCTCATATGCTTTTTTTGTTGTCAAACTTTGTGATAGTCATATTAGCACAAAGCCGAAAACTCTGCAAGACCTTATTGCCGCAAAAAAAGCCGACGGATCCGTGAGTTCTCTCATCAGCCGCCAGCTCCTTTGTATTTTTCTTTTGCATCCTTCTTTTAGATTCTTCTTTTCTCACATTGCCCTGAGCTTTTGAGTAAAGTCACTGCTCAGACTGATTTTCGCCACATAGGACACGTCCCCGATCATATAACTTTCCCAGTCTTCTCCGATCTCCACCTGCAATTCTCCTCCCGGCATCTGAACAATCACCTTATTCCCGGTCAGCCCCAGTTTATAAGCAACACCTGCCGCCGCGCAGGCGCCGGTTCCGGTGGCCATAGTATAACCCGCGCCCCGTTCGAATGTTTCAATTGCAATATGACTGTGATCGATCACTTTCATAATCTCCGTATTCACGCGCTCCGGAAAATATCTTGCATTTTCAGAAAAGCTTCCGATCTTTTGCACCAATTCCCCGGAAATCTCATGCATCGGAATCACACAATGTGGATTTCCCACAGACACACATGTGGCCGGATACAATGTATTTCCAAACACCATATCTTCATTGATGACTTCTCTTCGCTCTCCCGTCATCGGAATTTCATCACTCCAGAAGGAAAGTTTCCCCATAGAAATACGCAACCGGCTTCCATCCTCATTCAGATATGCAATCTCTACCATGCCGCCGTCCGTCTGTAAATGATATTTTTTCTTCTGTACATAACCGGCATCCTTGAGATACCTTGCAAAAATACGAACGCCGTTCCCACTCTTTTTCGCAATACTGCCATCCGGGTTCCAAATCTTCAAAGACATCTGCTTTTCCCCGATAAAAGGTCCTTCCAGAATTCCGTCGGATCCCAGTCCCATATTACGGTGACAAAGCATCGTGACATTTCCGGGATTTAATTTCAGTTCATTTTTATTCGGATCAAATACCAGATAATCATTCCCAAGAGCATGATATCGTTCTACTACTGCTTTCATCGCTATACCTCCAAATCCTTTTCCATTCTCACGCAGAATCGCTTACTGCCTGTTCCCCTTCTGCACTTTCCGCACATTTATAACAGTTCAGCCTTCGGCTTCTCTGTTACGCACATTTCCTCTTACTTTTTATTATACACGGCATTTTTTTGAAATAATACGCAATAAATGCTTTAAACATTGCATATAATGCTATATACTAAAAACAAGACCAGGCAGTATACCGTACGGCCCAGATGGGTATGACATCGAAAGTACGATAAAATGTCAGGACAGGAGAATCCAATGAAAAAAAATACAAAATACGAAAAAAAAGGCTATTTAAACAGTGACTTCCGCATTTTTCACCTAACGGATCAAACCGCAAAAGAATATGAATTTCACTACCATGAATTCCACAAAATCACCATTTTTATTCAGGGAAATGTCCAATATTTTATTGAAGGAAAAACTTACAAACTGGAACCCTATGATATTGTACTGGTGGAACGCAATGACCTCCATCGAATCCAGGTGGATAGTTCTGTTCCCTATGAACGGATCATTGTCTATATCTCACCGGGATTTATGGAATCTTACCACAACGAAGAATATGACCTGCGTTTTTGTTTCCAGAAAGCCCGCCAGGAGGAGTCCTATGTGCTCCGGATCCCTTCCCTGGAAAAAAGCTCTTTGTTTCAGATCACAAACCGGCTGGAAAAGTCTTTTGAGGACAAAGAGTATGCCAACAGTCTGTATCGTCAGATTCTGTTTCTGGAATTCATGATTCATCTGAACCGCGCCGCACTGAAAAAAAGAATTGAATTCCTGGATACTGATCTCTACAATGCAAAAGTGCTGCGTCTGATGCATTTCATCAATGCGCATCTGACGGAAACACTGAACATTGACAAACTGGCTGCTTCCTTCTTCACCAGCAAATACTACCTGATGCGTCTCTTCAAAGCAGAAACCGGTTATACCATCGGCGGTTATATCACTTACCGCCGCCTGCTTCTGGCGCGGGAACACATTCTGAAAGGAATGCCAATTACAGAAGCCTGCTTTGCAGCAGGCTTCAAAGATTACTCTACATTTTCACGCGCCTATAAATCCGAATTCAAAGAGACTCCCAGGAATCTGAAAAAATAGAAGTTCCTGTGATCACGCCTGCTTTTGTTTCTGCCCTGCCAGCGTCTTCACACTGTCAAATGCAATCACTACCGCCAACACCACCAGCAATACGCTGATCACCAATCGAATCACACTCCATACCGGATCCGTACCCGCCGTTACATTTCCAAAATTTTTCATAATGGTCTGGCAAAGGGACGTAAGCGTTACAATCAACATAAACGCCATTGGAAGAAAGAACATCTTATTGTTCTTCCCCATCTTCCCCAGCCAGGTCGCTACCGCCATTAATCCTAACGCTGCCAGTAACTGATTGGCGGCCCCAAAGAGCGGCCATACATTGGCATAACCCGTCATTCCAAGCGCAATCCCAAGTACCACGGTAATTCCCGTCGCCACATACGGGTTCGTCAAAATCTTTTTATATCCTGTCGCATCTTTTGGATCCTGTCCCGGTTCCAGCCAGAATTCCTGGAACATATAGCGTGCAAGACGAGTCGCCGTATCCAGAGATGTCAGACAAAATGCAGACACTGCCAGTACCAACATGGAAAAAATCACATTTTGCGCCCCTTGCAAAAACGGGATTGTGGCACACATCTCGGAAATCCCCGTTGCAAACACATTCGTCGGAACCACCAGTTCCCCTCCTGCATAACGCTGCCACACATACCCTACCGCGCACAAAGAAATCAAAGCCAGCGCACATTCAATCAGCATACCGCCATATGCAATAGGCCGGGCATCTTTCTCATTGTCCAACTGCTTTGCCGTAGTACCCGAGCCCACCAGAGAATGAAAGCCGGAGATCGCCCCGCAGGCAATGGTAATGAATAATGCCGGAAACAGATTCCCCAGAGAAGCCCCTGTGGGCGCCAGCGTATCCGTAAAACCGGTAAATGCCGGGATCGTCAAAGAAGCGTTGCCTGTAATACCGGCGCCAAGCACTCCGATCACCGCAACTCCCATCATAAAATACAGTAAAAACGAACTCAGATAATCACGAGGCTGCAGCAAAATCCAGACCGGAGTTACCGAGGCGACCAAAATATAAATTCCCACAATGATCATCCATGTCTTATTCGTCAGATACAACGGATGCCAGTTCAGTCCGATCACCATACAGATTACAATGGCCGCTACCCCAATGATCGTGGAAACACCAAGAGGCGCATTCCGCCGGTATACCAGCAGGCCAAATATAATCGAAATTACAATGAACAGCAGCGAAATCATGGCCGTAGAGGCGTTGGCAGCCGATGCAGTATAATCAATCTCTCCCGCCTCAGTAAACGTCGCCATAAATGTATTTGCTACAATAGAGGCAAAAGCCGCAACGACCAGAATCAACGTCAGATAAGAAAAGGTAAGAAAGATCTTCTTCGCCTTTTTTCCCATTGCTTCGGAGATTACTTCCCCGATGGACTGCCCCCGGTTTCGAATGGATGCAAACAATGCGCCGAAATCATGGACAGCGCCAAAAAAGATTCCTCCTATCAACACCCACAGCAGCACCGGCACCCATCCAAATACTGCCGCCTGAATCGGCCCGTTGATCGGACCGGCGCCTGCAATAGAGGAAAAATGGTGCCCCATAAGTACAGGCGTTTTTGCCGGACAATAATCCACCCCGTCCTGCAATTCATGCGACGGCGTCTTTCTGGCCGGATCAATGCCCCATTGTTCTGCCAGCCATTTGCCATATACAAGATACGCAATGGCCAAAATGAGAATCCCCGCTAATAAAATGAATACTGCATTCATAATCCACACTCCTTCTTTTTCTATCTTTCTTCTTTAAACTTTGCTTTTGCCGGCTTTTTCTGTTCAAACTGCTTTTGATAGCCTCTGATCAGTTCCCTTGCCGCCCGGTTCCCCAAAATCCTCTGATTCTTCAAGTCAAGGACCAGCAACCTTCCTTCAGAATATCCCCGGATACCGAAACGATAATTTTTAAAAAAATGAAATCGGGCGATTTCTTTTTTCACTTCCTTTGACACACCATTCTCACACAAAAAAATCCCTGTAAGATATGTATACATATGATCCTTTTCCGTGCAATTCTTTCCCCCACGTACAAACTGTGGTTCCAGATGAGTCGCAATCTCATGCCGGAAACTCTGCACCACCTCCTCCGTACAGGTATTCCTGCATGAAAAAAACACATGCTCGAAACAATTCGCCCGCCATAATTCTGCCTTTTTCACAAAAACGTACTTCGCACTGGTTACACGAAACGCCGCATAAGCATCATAGAACACCCCGTTACTTTCAAAGGGACGGGTAACGTCAAATGCCTGCCGGTAAGAAACCAGTAGTTTTTCCAAAAGTTTTTGTGCCTTTTCCACACATCTCACCTCTCTCGTACAAAACAAAACCACTTTCTGAGTATATCTCTCTGAAAGTGGTTTTGCAATGATCTATTTTATACTTTTTTTATAAATTGTAACAGTTCAGCCTTCAGCCTCACTGTTACGGAATTTGCCCATTCCAAGTCGCCTACGGCGAGGGGCAAATTCTCTCCTGGCACAATCTACGCGTTCTCACGGACTTTGCAGCAAGTGCAAAGTCCTGGGCTGAACTGTTACTATAAATTACATATTTATTTTATAGTCTTCCGCGTTAAAATTCTTCCGGCGTTCTTCTCCTACACAGTCAGCACCTCTTCTGCAATATTGCGCGAGTGGTCCGAAATCCTCTCCAGACATACCAGTGCGTCCAGATATACAATTCCCGCGTCTGTATTGCACTCCCCGCTGGCCAGACGTTTCATATGCCCGCTGCGCAGCCGGATCTCCAGATCATCCGCCTGACTTTCTTTCTCGATGACCTTCATGGCTTTCTCTTTGTCATACCCCGCGAATGCCTCCACCGCATACGTAAAACTATCGGAGCATACCGCGATCATCTCCTTCATCTCCCTTGTGCCTATCTCACTGAACGAGGCTTTGCGTTCTGCCATAGTCTCTGCAAACTCGGAAATATTTTCACAGTAGTCGCTGATACGCTCCATATCCGACAGGACCTGAAGCAGGCTCGCCACATGCTGATGCTCTTTCTCATTCAGAGACAGGGCGCTTAACTTTACCACATAATCGGTAATTCCACGACATAGTCTGTCCACAATACTTTCCTCTTCCCGAATCTGCCGGATCTTTTCCGGATCCATCGTGAAAATCACGTCCCGGGACTTATCCATCGTACGCACAACGATATTTCCCATTCGGACAATTTCACTGACCGCAGACTGCAAAGCGATTCCCGGTGTTTCCAGAATACGTTCATCCAACAAAACTCTGCTCTCATCTGTCTCCTGCTCGTCTTCCCGCTCCAGCTTGCGCGCCAGCTTAATAATCAGATCGGACACCGGGAATAAAAGCACCGTCGTTCCGATATTAAATACCGTATGCACCGTACTGATCTGTGTCTGCGTGATCATCCCCATACCTGCTCCCGGAAATACCACCTTGAACAGTACAATGGCGACAATACTGAAAATCAAAGTTCCAATCACATTAAACAGCAGATGCATGATTCCCGCCGTCTTCGCCGCTTTCTTGGCACCGATACCGGATAAAATAGCCGTCACACAGGTTCCGATATTCTGTCCCATGATGATATAGATTGCCGCATTAAACGGTACCAGCCCGGCAGCCGCAAGACTCTGAAGAATTCCCACCGATGCGGAGGAACTCTGAATCACCGCCGTAACCACAGCCCCGGCTATAATCCCCAGAAGCGGATTATGTCCCAATACAACAAACAGACTCCGGAACCCCTCGGACTCCTGCAGAGGGGAAACCGCCGCAGACATGGTCGTAATACCCACAAACAGCAAACCAAACCCGATAATAATACTGGAAATATCCTTTGTGGAACGCCGTGTTCCCGTCAGCATCACAATCACACCTGCCATAATCGCAATGGGCGCCAGATTCCCCGGACTTAAAAACTTCGCCCATTCCACACTGGAAACCAGCCATCCGGTCACCGTCGTTCCCACGTTGGCTCCCATGATCACACCCATGGCCTGGCTCAGATTCATAATCCCGGCGTTGACAAACCCGACCACCATGACTGTGGTCGCGGAAGAGCTCTGAATTACCGCCGTAATCATCGCGCCCAGAAGCACTCCCATAAACTTGTTTCTGGTCAATGCCTCCAGCATCGTCTTCATCCTGCTACCGGCCGCATTCTCCAACCCCTGTGCCATAATCTGCATGCCATAAATAAACATCCCAAGCCCCCCGATAAACGGGATAATAATGCTTACGTAATCCATCACTTCCTCCTATGATAACACTGTACACTGATATATTTTTCCAAATAACGTCCAGAATTACGATATCATTATTTTCGACAAAATACAATCTTATTTTTTCATCCGCGGTTCGAAAATCAGGGACGCCAGATATCCGAACACAAGCGCCGCGCAGATCCCGGCCGCGCTTGCCTGAAAACCGCCCTGAAAAATCCCCAGGAATCCCCCTTTATCCACGGCCTCTTTTACGCCCTGCCACAGTGTGTTTCCAAAACCGAGAAGCGGTACGCTTGCTCCGGCGCCGGCAAACTCCTGAAAAGGTTTATAAATATTACAAAATCCCAGTATGGCGCCGCCGCATACCAACAGCACCATCACCCTTCCCGGCATCAGCTTCGTCCGATCCAGCAGAATCTGTACCAATGCACAGATCAGACCTCCGATTAAAAACGCCTTCATATAATCCATATCATTTCCTCCCTGTCTAATTTACGTGTTCCAGCACAATTCCATGTGCAATTCCCGGCACACTTGCCCCCTCGTTAAAACTAACTGTGGACATCAGTGCGCCTGTGGGCACAAATAATACCCGTTTCCACTCCCCTTTTCGCAGCTTGGGCAGAATATAAGAAGATAATGTGACCGCAGCACAGCCGCATCCGCTTCCCCCTGCGTGGGTATCCTGCGTCTTCTGGTCAAAAATCGTGATTCCACAATCCATATGCTTTGTGCGGATATCATACCCTTTCTCCCGCAACAGATCAAAAAGAATATCCTGTCCCACATATCCCAGATCTCCCGTGATAATCCGATCGTACTCTTCGGCATCCCGGCCAAAATCCCTGAAATTCTGCATGATCGTATCCATAGCGGCCGGCGCCATACAGGCGCCCATATTCTGGGAATCTTTTAATCCATAATCCACAATCTTTCCCACCGTCACGCCGGTAATCCGCACATGACTTTTTTCCGTTCCTACCAGAAACGCGCCGCTCCCGGTCACGGTCCAATGTGCAGACGGCGGACGCTGACTGGCATACCCCAACGGAAATCGAAATTCTTTTTCCGCACTTCCGAAATGACTGGATGTCACGGCAAGCATATAATCTCCATATCCGGCCGCCACACACATGGATCCCAATGCCAGCGCTTCCCCTGATGTGGAACAGGCGCCGTACAGCCCGAACATGGGAATCTGAAACGATTCAATCCCCATGGAAGTGGCAATCCCCTGACGGAGTAAATCGCCCCCGAATAAAAACCGCACCTCCTCCGGCTTTACATGTGCTTTCCCTAACGTCAGAACACAGGCTTCCTTCTGCATATTGCTCTCCGCTTCTTCCCACGTCTTTGCCCCGAACAGATCGTCCTGGCTGGTCATATCAAATAACTTTCCAAGAGGCCCTTCCGCCTCCTTACTTCCGGCCACCGAACCGCTGCTGATCAGATAAGGAGACTCCCGAAAACAAATACTCTGCGCGCCCTTTAACTGGCTTTTTTCATTTTCTTGTTCTTTATACACCTAAATTCCCCATTTCCAAGTTTTTTAGAGCGTGTTTGAAAATTGCTTTTTGCAAGATGTTGTCCCAATTTGCATCAGATTTTACGCTGGATTTGGGAGGTGTAGCGGGCTACATTGATCAAATCCAGCGTAAAATCTGGTGTGAAGTGGGGCGGCAGATTACAGGAATGAATTTTCAAACACGCTCTAGGACTTAGTATAAATATAATTTGAAAAAATATACAAGAAACCAATGAATGGAATGTATAGGATCTGCCTTTTTTTTCATACTAAAAACAGAAACGGATTCATAAGAACAAAATACACAAAATTGTGAGGTAACAAAATGGATCAAGTAGAAAAAAAGAAGAAAGAAAAACAATATGAAAATTTCGTCAAGAAAAAAACACCGGTCCACAATGTCTGGATCAATATGTGCAAGGCTTTTCTTACCGGCGGAATCATCTGCACTCTGGGACAGCTTCTATTTAATTACTGTAAAGTAAAAGGACTCTCCCAGGAGGAATGCAGCGGCTGGACTTCCATGCTGCTGATTTTGTTCAGTATCATACTAACCGGTATGAATCTCTACCCGAAAATTGCGAAGTGGGGCGGAGCGGGCGCACTGGTTCCCATTACCGGATTCGCCAATTCCGTAGCGGCGCCGGCCATTGAGTATAAAAAAGAAGGGCAGGTATTCGGAATCGGATGTAAGATTTTCACCATTGCAGGTCCGGTCATTCTGTATGGTGTCTTTACCACATGGGTACTTGGATTTTTATATTGGCTATGGACCATGATGTGAACCGGAAGCGAAGGGCAAACAGCTTAACGCTGTCCGTATATTTTTTACGGAATATCAGATACTATCGAAAAGAGAAAGGAGAGATGCCTGATGGAAGAAGCAAGAAGAAAGATTCGTGTCTGTCTGTTTAGTATTGTTCTGGCAGCGGCAGTCGTCGGGATATGCTACTATTATTTTGACGGAAGGACGGAAGTGCCGGGTAGTGAGGGGACTTTAATTTTCCATTCTGTGGAGGGGGATTATGGCTGCTGAAAAGGATACGCTTTATCTGAAGGGGGACCGGGATGTAGAAGTCTCAAAACGGGACGTGACGCTGGGAGATTTGCTGACATTTGAATGCAGCAATAAGACGGTTATTCCCAAGGTAAAAACTCTGAAAATCCTGAAGATTCCCGAAAACGGAAAGCAGCGGTATGTCGTATCGATCCTGAAAATCATCGCCTGCATTCATGAAAAATATCCGGGACTGGATATTCAGAACCTGGGGGAAAGCGATATCATTGTAACATATGAAGATCAAAATACATCAGGAGCATTCCTGCACCTGGTGAAAACGGCGCTTGTCGCATTACTGACCTTTTCCGGATCTACCTTTGCGATCATGGCTTTTAATAACGATGCTTCCGTCTCCAAATTGTTTTCCCAGATTTATCAATTTGTGATGGGAACAAAGGCAGATGGATTTACAATGCTGGAAATCAGCTACTCGGTAGGAATTACCGTTGGAATCCTGGTATTTTTCAATCATTTTGGAAAGAAACGTTTTACGGTGGATCCCACACCTTTGGAAGTACAGATGCGGGTTTATGAAAATGATATTCAGACCACCTTAATTGAAAATGCCTCAAGAAAGGAGGAAGAAATGGATGTGGGCAAAACAAATTCTTCTGGGCGTTCTGGGGCTTAGTTCAGGAATCGTCATCGCGGGGGGCCTTTTCGCATTGATTGTAGAGCTGGGAGTAATTGCGGATTTCGCGGACCGAACGCATACAGCGGACAGGATTTTGCTGTATGAAGACTGTGCGGCATTGGGGGGAATTGCGGGAAATATTCTCTCGGTATTTCACCCTCAGGCAGGTTTACCGGCGTTCCTTCTGCCGGTTTTTGGATTACTGGCCGGGATGTTCGTAGGCTGTTGGGCTATGGCTCTGGCGGAAGTATTGAATGTATTTCCGATTTTCATCCGCAGATTAAAGATTGTGCGCTATACGGCAGCCTTTATTATCAGCATGGCACTGGGGCGCGGATTCGGCGCAGGACTTTATTTATTCCAACGATGGTAGGGGGATCCCAAAAGGGATCCCTCATTTTTATGTCATAGTATACGGTTGGTACATCATTTTGCTGTTTCCTTTAATAATGAATTTTCAAACACACTCTAGGCGCCTCCCATCTGCCGCAGATTCTCCATAATCCGTTTCTCCATCCGGGAAACCTGCACCTGGGAAATCCCCATAACTTTTCCCACCGCAGATTGTGTTTTATCCTGAAAGTAGCGCATATAGATCAATTGTCTTTCTTCTTTATTTAATGTTTTCAGAAGCTGCTGCAGCAGCATATGGTCCAAAATTTTTTCTTCCTGGCGTTCCTCTTCCTCCAGCTTGTCCATCAGGCGGATCTCGCTGCCTTCTTTCTGATGAATCGGCTTGTAAATGGATTCTACTTCCCCGCCTGCCTCCATTGCCTGTACGATTTCTTCTTTTTCTACATGCAGATACTGTGAAAGTTCCTCTATGGTCGGCTCTCTCTCCATAGACGCCGTAAGCTCCTCCCTGGCTCTCAGAATCCGGACAGACAGCTCCTTTAGAGTCCGGCTGACTTTGATCATCCCGTCGTCCCGAAGAAAACGTTTGATCTCTCCGGAAATCATCGGGACCGCGTAGGTGGAAAACTTTACATCAAAAGACAAATCAAATTTGTCAATTGCTTTCAGAAGTCCGATGCTTCCAATCTGAAACAGGTCTTCCGGCTCCGCGCCTCTGCCGTAAAAACGCTTTACCACACACCAGATCAGCCCTACATTTTCCTGGACCAACTGCTCTCTCGCCTTTTTATCCCCTTCGTGAGACTGTTGTATCAAAGCGATTGTGTGGTCCATAGACTTCTTCCTTTACCGATTGTTTTCTCCATTCTGACCGTAGTTCCCTCTCCCACAGCTGACTTTACCTCCACTTTATCCATAAAGGCTTCCATAAATGCAAACCCCATACCGGAGCGATCCAGTTCCGGCTTCGTGGTATACATCGGAAGCATCGCCTGTTCAATATCTTCAATTCCTTTTCCGGTATCTTTTACCGTCACAATAAATACGTTTTCGGTAATCTGACAGTTTACAGAAATCTTATGTACTTCCTGTTCATACCCATGGATAATCGAATTGGTCACCGCTTCCGAAACTGCCGTTTTCACATCAGCCACCTCTTCCACCGTAGGATTTAACTGTGTCATAAACGCTGCAACCGCAACTCTTGCAAATCTCTCATTCGCTGAATAACTGTCAAAGGTTACTTCCATTTCATTTGTGTTTCTCATTTTTGATCCTCCTCATATATCTGCATTATTTTTGTGACTCCTGACATAGTCAGAATTTTTTTTATCCTTGCATTGGCGTGTACTCCCCATACTTCTCCGCCAATCAAATGGATCAGACGATATCTCCCCATTACCGCGCCAATCCCGGAACTATCCATAAATTCCGTCTCCTTAAAATCAAAAATGACATAACGGATATGGCTGCGTTCAATGAGCACGTCCGCATCCTTTCGTATTTGTTCTGCATGATGATGGTCTACCTCTCTGGGCAGAAAAATCGTGAGACAATTCTCCTGTACCTGAAACTTCATTTATACTCCTCCTGTTAATCTCCATTTACTCCCGGAATTTTTTCGTTCTATTGCCGGACTGAAATACGGACTGCCTTTCTTTCGAAACCTGTACCCAACAATATCTTCCATTTCCCCTCTCAGATGGCAGGCTCCGGCCGACCCCCACAGAAGCACCCGGGAATCCTCTGCGGAGGGAAAAAGAAAAAGGATATGCATGTTCTACATATCCTTCCTCTTTCGTAATTCTTCTGTTTTATTCTTCTGTATTTCCCATTCTACTCTTCCGCACTTCCGGCAGCCGCCTCGGCAATTGCAGCCAGATTCGTCTTTGCTTCCGCTGCATTGTCACTGTCCGGAAGCAGCTCATTGATCCGCTTCAGATATGCAGTCGCAGATTGTGCGTCCCCGCTGTACATATAGGCAAGTCCCAGATGCAGCAGCGCCCCGCCGTTATCATAGGATTCATCCATCCGTACTACCCTGGATAAATTATTGATCGCAGTCTCGTAATTCGCCACTTCGTAAGATGCATTTCCCGATTCATACAACATACTGCACGCCTCCGGGAAAACACTGGAAGTCAGTTCGTCATATCTCGCTTTTCCTCCTTCTCCCAAAGACTCTCTGTTGACATTCAAAAGTGTATCCGCAATCAGATCTTCTGAATAATTCCCGGAACTATACTGCTCCGACGCCAGCATCAAATTTTCATAACTATCCGCCGTGCCCGCCGCATTCTGCACTGCGGCCTCTGAATCGGCGCTGTCGGAACGGTACCCGTCCAACGCTCTTGTCTGTGCGCTGATCTGTGCTTCCATGGCATTGATCCGCTCACTATACTCGATCATCTGCCGATTCCTCTCATCGGTTCTGGATTCCTCCACTGCCGGAACAATCAAAAACCAGACGACTGCCGCTCCGATTCCAATTCCCAGAACGATATTCATCACAGTAAACTTTCCCGCCAGTTCTTTTGCCATGCGCTGCGCCGGCTGTATGATGGTATCGTTGCCTACATGATACTCAATGGCTTCTTTCTTTTTTCTCCTTTTCTTCGGCGTCTTCCCCTGCTTTCCCTGGAATTTGGATAATTCATGAAGATATCGAAGGGTGATCTCATTCGTTGTATCCAGCTTCCGCGCACGCTGCAGCTGCTTCTTTGCCTTTTTATACTCCTCCGTATGCATATAAAGCAGCGCCAATAACTGATGCGCCTTCAAAAAGGACGGATGCGCCGCCACCACCTGTTTTAAATCGGTAAGCGCCAGCTTTTCATTCCTCCGTTCACAATAGATCAGGCACTGATTATACTTTTTTACAGCCTGATTGATCTTATCCAGTTCCTTGGCGGAGTTCTGTATCCTTCTTATGAAACCGTTGGCAAGATTTTCCCTCGGCTGCAGATTTTTGCTGATAATCCATTCCACCAACGCTTCCGCTACCTCTCCCTGGCCATAATAAACCAATCCCAAAAGGTTCCTTGCCGCAATATTTTCCCCGTTATATTGTAAGCTTTGCCGAAGTGAGAGAATCGCGCCGGACATATCCCGCATCTGTGCTTTCTTCAGACCATCGTTATACCAAACATTCGACTGTCTGATGACTTTCTCCGTATAATCCATTCCATCCCACCATTTTCTTTCCTAAGTGCAGGCAGTCACGCTCTTTTCTCTTCCGCATGCCCTGATTGCTCTTTCCTGCGAAGTATTTACTTTTTTCGATCTGCCGCCTGTTTTCTTCCTTCCTGCCGCTGTTCCGGCAGTTCCTCCTGGTAAACTGCTTCCTCTATCCCCTCTACTTCCAGACTGGGTGTAAACTTTCTTAATTCTTCTTCGTAATTTAACACGCCGATTCCTCCTGTCCTATGGCATAACTTCTCGGAATCTTCAGCCCTTATTTCATGGGGCTTTCAGAACCTATTTTTCAAAAATCACCCACTTTTTTCTCAAAAACACTTGACAAACCAGTCAAAAAATGCGGCGCTTCGCGCCCTTGATCAAAAAGTACATTTTTTG
>CAJTBF010000005.1 GCA_910574195.1 Lachnospiraceae bacterium
CAAAAAATGTACTTTTTGATCAAGGGCGCGAAGCGCCGCATTTTTTGACTGGTTTGTCAAGTGTTTTTGAGAAAAAAGTGGGTGATTTTTGAAAAATAGGTTCTGAAAGCCCCATGAAATAAGGGCTGAAGATTCCGAGAAGTTATCAATTTATGTATAGGAGGCAACAGAAGCTATGGCGAAAACAGGGAAGTATTTCAGACTGTCTGAGCAGGCGGTTCAAATGCTGGAGCAGCGTGACAGATTGAAATACCCGCATGAAGTAGATCTTATAGAAGCTGGGATTCTTGCAGCAGACGGCCAAAAACAGAACTCAGAGGAACTGTTGTGTGAGATCCGGCAGGAACTTCGTGAATTGAGACAATTAGTTGTTGATAAAAAATCAGAGGAAGATTATCCCCTTCCAAGACTGTAATGATTATATGGGGAGGAGCGGATATGTTATGTCAAAACGCATCATGGTGATCAGGATCAGAGTGAGCGAAGAAGAATACGAAGAGATTTATCATGAGGCCGAAAGGGATCCGGAAAGCCGATACAGAAATGGAGAAATCAATTTATCTGCATACTTGCGAAAGTGTATTTTTCGCGGGGGTGAGGGCTGGAAGGAAGAAGTTTACAGAAAAGAATTAAGGGACCTGACCTATCAGGTCCGTAAGATAGGGGTGAATATCAACCAGACAGTAAGGCAGCTGAACAGTGGATATCAATCGCAGTATGCGGTAAAGGAATTAATGGAGCTTATGAAAGAAATCGGGAGGCAGTTTGAAAAAACGAAGGAAAGGTTTCAGCAAATAGACGGCGGAAATAACACGCCGTCTATTTGTTGTCCTGATAGACAGGAGTATTAATCATCATTGGGAAATAACAAAGAAAGAAGAAAATCAATGTCTGTTGAATAGGAAGGCCGAATTCCTTTTGCGTATGTATCCAGATAAGTTTGGCATTCGGTAATGATGGTTCTTTTATTTTTATCGATGATATTCTGAATAAGTGTAGCAAATTCATTTCCTTCTGTACGGTATCTGATCAGATATTCCTTTGTGACAGGAAACATTTTTATATAATGCAGACCATGTCTGTTTCTGGGACGTGTGGTCGGACGCGGTGGAAGGGCAAAGTATTGATCCTTGGGTGCTGCAGCTGGAATATTGGAACGAATCGGGACTGCAAAATCATATCTTTTCTCTTTGTATTTTAGCCGGATCACAAGTACATAAGGGCGTTTCGCCTTTTTTAATACTTCCGGATCTTTTTCGTATTTATCAAGAAGTGATGGGTGTACCGAAACAAGCTTCATATAAAATAACCTCCAAAAAAGGGCCTGCCAAAAAGCAGGCCCTATACAAGTAAGTGATATTCTACGCCTGAAAGCACCCCGTCACTTACGGAAGTGAAACATACACGTTCATGATATTCTTACCGTCATGACCGATGAGCACTTCTGCTCACTTACATTATATGCAAGGTGTTAAAAAATATCAACAGAGATTTTATTTGTTTTGAAGGAGGTGGAGAATCATGGCGATCACGAAACTTCTGCATATCAAGGCGAAGTCAAACCTGTTTGCAGCCATTGCCTATGTTATGAATCCGGAAAAAACAGAGAATGGAGTGTTTGTTGGTGGAAATTCCGGCAATGAACCGCAGGAAGTTTATCACATCATGAAACAGACAAAAACAGATTGGGAAAAGCCGGAAGGACGGCAGGGGTATCATTTTATTCTAAGCTGGAAACCGGGGGAAACGGATGCTCAGACCGCCTATAGGATGATAA
Organism: Lachnospiraceae bacterium; assembly: GCA_910574195.1. GTDB lineage: Bacteria > Bacillota > Clostridia > Lachnospirales > Lachnospiraceae > Schaedlerella. The sequence continues at coordinate 1,778 of CAJTBF010000005.1, forward strand.
AGGAGTTTTGTGAGGAATATCTGGGAGACGGGTATGATTATGTATTTGCTGTGCACAATGACAGGGATCATATGCATGGACACGTTGTATTTAATTCCGTAAACAGGGTCACCGGCTATAAATACCGGTATGAAAAAGGCGACTGGGAAAAGAAAATCCAACCGGTGACAGACCGGATCTGTGAGCGGTATTACCTTTCTCACCTTGAGTATGAGCAGGAAGAACCGGTGGGAATATCTTATGCTGAATGGAATCAGGGCGAGAAAGTGACGTGGAAAAAGATTATCCGCGCGGATATTGATTACGCAATCTCGCAGGCTTCTAATTACGGAGAATTTCTGCAGAATCTGAGAAAAATGGGCTATGAGATTAAAATTGGTATTTCGCATATGAAAGGGGAAGCGGGCGAAATGCTGTCGCTGAAATCACCGGGACAGAACCGTGCATGGAGGACAAAAAAGCATACACTGGGAGACATGTACACACTGGAGGCAATCAAAGAACGGATACGAAAGACATCACAGAACCTGCATCCGAATTATATCAGACCGCCGCGGATGCAAAAATGCCGCGGTCACGGATTACTTATAAGAAAAAGCAGTCTGTCAAAGTTTCAGTTTCTGTTTGTAAGAAAAATCTATCAGGTTTCTGTTCTCTATATGCGGAAAAATCCTTATGCAGTGAAAGCTGGACAGGTAAGAAAGAATTGGATCCGGATTGAGCAACTGCGGCGCGACTGCGCTTATCTGATCCGTGAAAATATTCGGAGCAGGGATGAACTGAATGAGCGAGAAACACAGTTAAGAGAGCTTTTTTCAAGCTATAGAAGAAACTGTGAATTATCAAAAAAACTTCCGCTTGGTGCAGCGGAGGGAGACTTAACTGAACAGTGGGAACGTATCCGGCAGGAAAAGCGGATTATCCGTCATATCCGGAAGATGGATCAAGAATGGCAAAAGGACAGGGAGAATCTGAAAAAAATCCGGCAACTGGGTTTGGAAGTCGAGGAATCTGTTGGGATACAGAAATGATATCGATAGGGAAGGAGTGAAGGAGTGGATTTGAGTCAGGAAGAACGTGTAATGCAACATCAGATCGCCATTGCAGAAGCGATGAAGGTAAAACCGGAGATCCTGCAGATTTTGCAGAAGGTTGGCAAGTGGGAGATCCGGGAATGGCTATATATATGCGCGGTGGACGGAATGGATTATGAACAGATCAGACAGCTTGCAGAGAAATCCGTAACTGTAGCAGATATCAGGGAAATAAGGAGAAAAAGACTTACGGATAATCAGCTGGTAACTGGTCTGCACGCATTGGAAGAAGAGGTAAGGACCGCGTGTCAGGAAAATAAAAGTGTGCGCGCAGTGATTGAAAAAAAGCTTATTCAGGAAAGAGAAAAACAGGAGAAAGAGTATGAACAAAAACTTGAAGCACAGGAACATCTGATGTCCGAACAGCGGAAAACTATTTTAGACATGAAGAAACAGCTGCAGGAAGCCAGGAAAGAACTGGTTTCATTAAGGGATAAGACCGATGGGGAATTAAAGGAAACAGAAAGTGCAGGAACTGAAGGTACATTCAATCCGAAATCCGAAAAACAAGGAATCCGGAATTTTTTTGCCCGAAAAAAAAGAAAGGGTGAGATTAAAAAATTTATTGAAAGCTATCTGCAGGGAGATCAGCTGTCAGAGGAGCAGAAGGAATATCTTCTATCGTGTTTTGAAGCAGGCGAAAGCGTATCCGAAATGGAGAAGTATGCGGTCCCCGGACTATCGGTTGCTCAGATGGAACGGATCCGTAAACTAAAGGGAAGGAGGTGAGCAGATGCATTTAGTACAGGCAGAAATGCATTTGTTATCCAAGGAAAGGACCAATGTGTGGGCATATGGGCTTGTGACGATTGACCGGGTCGTTCGATTTTCTATACAGGTAAAAAACATCAGGAGGCAAACGGGTGATGAGACCTACATTTTCGCCTATCCGCGAAGACAGTTCAGGGGGAAATGGGAAAATGTTGTCGTACCTGACTCGGAACTCGAGGAGCAGATAAAAAAGACTGTAATGGCTGAGATTCAGGAAGAGATCAGTAAGGATCTTTATCCGATTCCAATGGAGGTCATCAGCCTTACCAGACTTGAGAAAACGGAAACAGGAATTCATTCGATTCTTGCCATTGCGACTGTACAGATATGCGGCTTGCAGATCAAAGGGATTACAGTGATGCGTGGAAAGCAGGGACTGTTTTGCAATATGCCCCGGTATAACAAGGGGGATTCCGGAAATTACAGGGATCTGGTCTATGGCATGACAAAAGCAGTGCGTGATCAGATCAACCAGAAGGTTTTGGAATACTATCAGGGAGGAAATGGATGAAAATCATTATATTTATCGATGAGGATACCGTAGATTTGGAGAAATCGGAGGTTGCTGATGAAGACGAAAGAATATAGGGAACAGCTTGCAGAGACCTTTCTGACTATCCTGTCGGAAAAACAGCTGGACTGGAAAAAAGACTGGAGCAGCACAGCAATGCAGAGACCGGTTAATATTAAAAGCGGGAAATGTTATAAAGGGATTAACTGGTTTTATCTGACGCTTGTGGCATTCACGCAGGGGTATCAGGATTATAGATGGGGCACATGGAATCAGATTCAGGAAAAGGGGTGGTACCTTAAAGACGCCAAAGGAAAGGGGGTTAAGGTGGAATACTGGTATCCTTTTGACCGGGAGCAGAAGAAAGTAATCAGCTGGGAGACATTCCGTTCTTATGGGGAAGAATTCGGGGATCGGTTCTTATTACGTGCCAATTATTATACTGTTTTTAATGCGGAGCATATCGTAGGGATTGAACCTCTTCCGCAGCAGGAATCATGGGAAATACATCCGGATCGATTGATTGGAACACTTTCCCGCAATATGGAAGTAAAAATACTGCATGACGGTGGAAACCATGCGTTTTACAGTCCCCGGGAAGACCGGATCCATTTACCGAAACCAGAAACTTTTTTTACAGATTACGGTTATGCATCGACTGCGCTGCATGAACTGACACATGCAACGGGGGCGGCTCACCGGCTGCACCGGAATTTGGGAGGGAAATTTGGTAGTAAAGATTATGCCTTTGAGGAGCTGATCGCAGAAATCAGCTCCTGTTTTATGTCTGCAAACCTGCAGATAAAGCAGGATGAGTTTCACATTCAGAATCATAAAGCCTATGTGCAGGGATGGATTCAGAGTATTAAGGAAGAACCGGAGCTGTTAGTCAAGGCAGTTCAGCAGGCAGAACAGGCGGCTGAATATATGGAGTATAAAGCAGAACTGATCCCGGAACCTGAGTTTTTAAAAACAATGGCAAGTTCTATGGAAGTATCAGATGCTCAGATATTATCGCCGGAACCGGTTTCAGCACTCAGTCTTCAGGAAGTGGCATACGAATTAGATAATCAGCTGTATCTTTATATTCAGACCTCGGAAAATGGCTACGATTATACGTTTTACGATCAGGATCTGCGGGAATTGAATGGAGGGCGATGGGATAATCCGGATCTGTCAATCCGGGAAGCCGGAAATAAGGTATTGGAATTTCATGAGTTTCAGACAGAAATAGTCAGGGAGCTCTGTGGGTCGGATTTTATAGAGAAAGCAATAGCTGTCAACCAGATCCGTGATGGGATACAGGAAATAAGGAAGGACACAGAGTTTTTTAAAGAAGCGGGCGGAATACCAGAAACAGTACAAAAAGCAAAAATGAGTAATTTAAGACCGGAGCAAAAGACACGAACATTGTTAAACAGGTAGACCAATGGAATAGGAGGAAATTATGGAGCAGAACAGAGAAACAGAAAAGGTGATATTAAGCGTCCAAAAGGCAACGCTTCTGATGGATCCTTTTTTTAAACTTGGAGTGACAGGCACGATCCTTCTGATCACTTATTTTGCGAGGATGCGGAAAGAGGGAATACTGAATAAAGGGGAGTTCAAAAATTTTCAGCAATTTGTGCGGGCAACGGACGGTAATTTTACAATTGAAAATTTACCGGCTCCGGAAGGATTTAAAATGGAACAGCTTCAAAAGCTGGGAATACGTGGAACGGTCATGCCGGATTTAAATCCGGATGACGGTTTTATACAATTGGCAATTTATGGGGATGACAAAGAAAAGTTTCAGGCGTGGTTTACTCGGTATCTCATGAGCCGGATGCAGGGGGGAAAGCATCAGAAACAGGATCTGATCAATCTGACTGGCGGGAACACAAGTATTATCAGTGTTCCGTTTGAAAAGAATAAACGACTGATTCAGAGCGATTTTGATAAATTAGGAATCAATTATGCTGTCCTGCCGGATTTACGGGTTGGAGATGGGGAGATTCAGATCATGGTGGCGAATGCGGATATGCCCAAAGTAGAGCATTGGTATCAGTTATATCAGGAACAGCAGCTGTCCAGAGGAAAAGATGTGAAGGATCTGAGTCCTGTAAGCATGGAACAGTATGCGAAAACCGCCGAGATGACGGAAGAACAGTATGTAGATACAGCCAGTCTGGAACTGAAAAAGAAAATGGAAAAATATGAAGGACGAAAACCCGGTGAAATTGAACAAAGTGTCAGGAAGCGGGAACAGCGGATACATCTTGCAACGGATGAAGGCTATCAGCGTCTTCATTCGGATCCATCTTATGTGGAAATCACAATTAATCGGGAAACGCTTGTTGAAAAGTCCACGTATGCCGGCACATTAGCAAGTGAAAAGTACGGCTTGTTTGCCAGCAGGATTCCCGGAACATGGGGGAAAGGAGAAAAAACGCTGGTATTACCGTCAGATCAAGTTTTTAAGCTGGATGATGGGAAAACATATCTGGCATTTTTGAAAAAGGATGAAAGACCATTGATTCTTGGTGCGAATGGAAAACCGATACCACGGAATAGCCGTGAAAAAGGAATGGAGTTATATAGAAAGCATTATGCTCCGGCTGATAGAAAAGTCAGACATCTGGAACCGCTGGAAAAAGCTGAAAGACGAGTAAAGAAGCAAACGGGAAAAGCAATGGAGGACCGTTTTCCCGCTAATCCTGTAAAAACAAGGTGAGGTGACAGTGATGATAGAACGAAGAAAGATACCATGGGGGATGTTCGGTATTCTGCTGGCAGGTATGTGTGCCGTGGCTTATCTTCTGTGCGGCCTGCTTAAAATACCCGGTGTTACATTGACGAATTATCAGGCAAAACTGCTCTATATAGTTACACACCCGCTGCAAAACTGGTGGACGCAGAAAACACCGATTGCATTCGGGGTTGTATTTGTCATATGGATCATGGTTGTTGCGTGGTATACCAATTATTACAGAAATACCCATCTTGGAGCCGAGAATGGAACAGAGCAGTGGGGCGATATCCGCAAACTAAGTAAAACGCTTCGGGATAAGGATGAAAATAAAAATATATATCTAAGTCAGAATATAGCAGTATCAGACACCTTACTTTCCAATCGAAATATGCTGATCATCGGAGGAAGCGGAAGCTATAAAACCACTTCCGTTGTGACCCCTAATCTTCTGCGGGCGACAGGAAGCAATGTGATTTTGGATATAAAAGGGGATCTGTTAAGAAAACACGGGAACTATCTGAAAAAGCATGGAGTGAAAATCCGTGTGCTAAATCTCATCAATCCGGAGGAATCGGACCAGTACAATCCGTTCCGGTATATTGAGAAAGAAACGGATCTGATCAAATTGATCACAAATATTCAGGCTGCAGTCAAGCCTTCGGATGCCGCGAAAGGGGATCCGTTCTGGGATGATGGCGTTGCACTTTATCTGCAGGCAATGTTTTATCATGAATGGCTGCAGTCAAAGGAAGAAAACCGGAAGGGTACCATGAATAACATTCTGCGTCTTGTTAATATGGAAAGTATTAAGATTGATGATGATGGAACAACACAGCTGCAGGCAGAAATGGACCGTCTGGCGAAGATAAAAGGTGACAGCTATCCACCGGTTCGAGATTATCGCAAGTTAAAAGAGGGAGCAGCGGAAACTGTACGAAGCATCATTATCATGGTCAATGCGATGCTGCGTCTCTGTGAGACAGCATCTTTAAAGCGAATTTTTGAAGACGATGACATGGATATTAAAAGCCTTGGGCTGGGTGTGGATGGGAATCCGGAGAAAAAAACAGCGTTGTTTCTTGTAATGCCGGATAATGATCCGTCTTTTAATTTTCTAATCTCCATGTTTTATACGCAGATGTTTGATATTCTAACACGAACTGCAGATTTTGAGTGCGGTGGATCGCTTCCGATTCATGTACGCTTATGGGCGGATGAATTTTATGCAGGACCAAAACCAAAGGATACCGAAGTACTGATGGGAACGATCCGAAGCAGGAATATTTCCATTGTACCGGTCCTGCAGTCCATCGCCCAGATAAAAGCAGTTTTTCCGCAGGAAAAATGGGAAATATTTATGGATAACTGTGCAACTGTGATCTATCTTGGATCCGGACCGGCATCATACAGTACTCACAAATATATTTCAGATTTATTAGGGGAAATGACGATCGATACCAGAGAAGACAGCCAGACTACGGGTGTTCATAGCAATGCAAGTTTGCAGAACCGGCGGCTTGGAAGGGTACTGATGACGCCGGCGGAAGTAAAACGTATGCCGAGAAAAGACTGTATCATCTTTCTGGAGGGACAGTATCCGATTTATGACCGGAAAGCCCTTCCTTTTAAAACAAAAGCGTGGCTGGAATCACAGGCGCTTGCACTTCCAAATGGCTACCGGCATCCGGTACGTGTTGTGTACAATCCGGAAACATTATCTTACCGTACGATTACGACAGAAAGTCAGATCCAGTTTCTCGATAAATCAGATGTAAAGTTTTATGAACAGGCTGCAGAACAGGATGAGAGTATTAAAGTGTTTGAGCTGGATCAGGAAGAGTTTCTTTACCTGAATTGGAGAAAACAGCCGATGGTGACGGAAGAGGAAATAGTGGAAATTTTTCAGCAGGCAAGAAAAGAGAAAGAGCAATTAAGGCAGGGAAAAATGATGGAACCTCCCGATGATGTAGTACAGAAAAAGATACCAGAAAGAGAATCAAAGAATACTGATCAATCGAAAGAGTGGGATCTGTCGGGAAGTATTTTTGATTGTATCAAACGATATTCTTTCGAACTGACAGACGAGCAGTTGGATGAGATTATTTTGGGATTGGAAGAGGGATTGAGTGAAAATGAAGTAAAGAGTTATTTTCAGCTTTCGGAAGAAGAAATGCGGAAATATAGAAAGGTATATATGTTTTATCAGATATGAAAGAGCTTCATATGTTTCTGGCGCTACTTTGAGAATTACGGATATAGCAGTTGCAGTGAAACCAGTCTAAAATGATTTTTGCAATACATTGCCGAACTTTATAAGTTCATCGGCAGTAAGTCCTAAATTATTTGTACTTATTTCCCCTTGTTTTGCAAGCGTAGCAAGCTCCTCTGCTTTTCTTTTAGAGGAGCTAATTAAGATCATAGGATTCTATGAATAATGTTTAATTTGCTGATAGTAGCTGAAGCATCTTGTTCAATTATTGTGAGGAGTTTTATGACGTTTGGAAAATTTATTATGGATGTCTGGCAAGTTTAGTAGATAACTTACCAGACAATAATCAATGGGATAAATAGTTATTGAGATTTTTTCCATAGGAGGTATGTAAAAGATAATATTACGGATGGTTTACATGTTTTGTGCAGTACGTTCTATTACTTCATCTTGAATTTCATTTGTAAGTCGTGTGAAATATGCACTGTAGCCTGCTACACGAACGACAAGTTCAGGATGTTCCTCGGGATGAACTTTGGCGTCTTTCATTTCTTTCTGGTCAATGATATTGAACTGGATGTGTTTTCCCCCATGTGTAAGATATGTTTTAATCATAGATCCAAGTTTCTTGAGATCTTCGTCAGTTTTCATTGTATCTGGAGTTATTTTCATGTTCATCAGAGTGCCCTGGTATGCATCTTGAGGAATTTTCATTGCGCTCATGAATACAGCGAGAGGACCGTTTTTATCTGTTCCCTGAACTGGGGAAAGGGAAGCATCGGCGAGGATTTCACCGCCTTTGCGGCCGTCAGCTGTAGCTCCTGTGCAGGCGCCGCCCGGCTGATGCGCTGATATGGAGATTGCATTTGGTTTTAGGGTGTCGCCGTATGCGCATGGCAGGCTTAGACAGGTATCCGCGTGGAATTTATAAACCTCAGCAACAAGCGCGTCCACTTCTGGAATATTATTTCCATATTTTGCGGCGTTTTTGAATTCTGCCCGCATTTCTTCATATCCTTCCCAGTCAGCGTCAAGTGCAGTAACAAGCTGTTTCATTGTATATTTTTGCTCATCATAGATTAATTTTTTAATCGCGTAGAGGGCATTTCCGGTGTTTACACCGCCTACAGCGCCGAGAACAGCACCGTTTTCAAATTCAAATCTTCTGGAGTACATATCTTTTCCAGTTTTTACTCCGTCTTTCATCAGTGCAGACCGAAATACGTCAGGGAAAAGTTCGCGTTCGGCGATCAGTTCTACGTTGATACGCTCGTTTGCCATTTCCATCAGATATTTTATTTCTTTAAAAACGGCTGTTTTAAATTCGTTAAAGGTGGCCATTTCAGTCACATCTCCAAAGGAAACTCCGACCATTTCTTTTGTATAACGGCAGAATCCCTGATGCATACAGATGTCCATGGCTTGCGGGATGATGAAAAACGTTGCAACCTGGGTACGGGTGATCCCGGGAATATTTCCGTCTACACAGCCTGTTGGGCAGTAGTCTCTGGCAATTTCCACGGGCAGTCTATTAGTTTCGCTCTGCGATGTGAAAAAATTGATAAAACTTTCATCGCCGAGAAATGCAGGCATTCCGATACCGCTGCGCACACAGTCGAGAGCTTTAATCATCAGTTTTTCCGGTGTGTTTTTATGAACACGCAGTGTCAGTGTGTGATGCGGGAGGTGGGTGTCTTTGGCGGCTTCCAGCAGGAGATATGTGAGTTCATTTGTTGCATCGCTTCCATCAGCTTTTACTCCGCCGATCGTCCAGTTATACCATTTTGCCATTCCAGAGTTTTTAGCTCGGTTTGCCTTCCCAGATACACGGTTAATCTTCATAACCTTACACCGCATAATTTCCAGCAATTCCAGAACTTTTTCGTCATCAATGATATGGTTTTCGATATCTTTTTTATAAAATGGGTACATATATTGGTCGAACCGTCCGGCGGTAGAAGTAGGTGAAGGACAGACGAGCAAAAATGTAAACCAGAAAGACTGAAGTGCCTCATAAAAAGTGTCAGCCGGCTCATAAGGCACTTTACGGCAGATCCTTGACATTTCCAGAAGTTCTTCTTTTCTTTGGGGATTAGTTTCTGTAGAGGCAAGTTTGGCTGCAAGATCGGAATACCTTCTGGCGAATCTTACCCATGCTTCAAAAACAATGATAACACCTTCCCAGAAGTTTCTTTTATCGATACTGTCGCTTGAATCGTAGCGCAGATTGCGGAGACATTCTTTTGCTTCTTCGATAATTGATTTTGCGCCTTTCTGGAGGATTATACTGTAATCTATACACACAAGAGCAAATCCTGGACCGAGTCCGTAACCGGACATTGCGAATCCGCCACCGGAGCCTCCTTTTTTATCTTTCCATGGTGGTAGTATACATCCTGACTTCATGAACGGCCAGAGGCGGTCATTTTCCCCGAGAGATTTTCCCATGGTTTCTACCAGATTGCTGTTCAGGGAGTTATTGCTGAATTTTTCATTCAGTTTATAGAGTTCGGCTTCATCTTCCGGTGAAATGGTGTAGATTTCACTCTTTAATGATTCCACTTCATCTTTTGTCCATACACCGTACTCATACTGCATTTCCAGTCCGAAAGGTTTGCTGGCACCTGAACCGCAGAGCAAGTCATCTTCTTCAATGAAGATAGAAATGTTATCAAGAACGTGCGCATGTAGCTTTGCACGCCGCAGGATCATTGGTTCGCCGGCAGTCTGTTCAAGAGACTCGTTTGCCAAGCGGAACTGTTCGATGCACAGTGGATATTTACTGATGCGGAGAGATTCTTTCATTTTCTTAACGCGATCGTTCATTTTTGTTCTCCTTTTCTTATTTTTTTGCAAATTTTTGACAGCTCATTTTCATTATCAATTATAGGGACCAGAGATTGTAATGCAATGAAAATTTGAGATATTCTAGATTTCTGTTTTGTATGCACAGGCCATTGTTTCAGGTGCACATATTTTGGCAGGGGAGTTGATTTGTTTCTGTAAAAGAGTACACTTTTAGATAGAAAAGGATAAATCAGAGGAGAATGACATATGCAGACTCAAACAAGTTTAATTAAAGCACCGATATTTAATATTCAGTCTTATTGTATTCACGACGGTCCGGGAATTAGGACAACAGTGTTCGTCAAGGGATGTCCTCTTCGGTGTAGGTGGTGTCAAAATCCGGAATCATTTATTGTAAAGCCCCAACTGATGTATTATGAAACAAAGTGCACAGGCTGCGGTATGTGTGTGCCGGTATGTCCCAATAATGCAATCAGCATGGAAGAAGGAAAAATAGTGACAAATCCGGTAAAATGTACTGGCTGCGGAGCATGTGCGGATATCTGTCCTCATGATGCGCGTGAAATATCAGGAAAGGAGATGAGTGTTGATGAAGTATTTGCCAAGGTACTGTCAGAAAAAATATTTCTTATCGAGTCTGGTGGCGGTGTTACTATCAGCGGAGGAGAAGCACTCTTTCACCATGAGTTTACAGAAGCTTTGTGTAAAAAAGCCAGAGAAGCAGGAATTCATACAGCAATTGAAACAAGCTGTTTTGCATCACGGCAGACAGTGGAATCTGTTTTCCGTTTCTTAGATCTTGCTATGATTGATATAAAACATATGGATCCGGTGTTGCATAAGAAATATACCGGCGTATCCAATGAACAGATCCTGTTCAACATCCGGCACATCATCAGGAATTTGAAGAAGCCGGTGATTATACGTTGTCCTATCATACCGGGTTATAATGATGACCTAAATAATATCAGATCTACTGCACAGTTTGTACAGAATGAAGCCGGCAAAGGTGCAAGGGTTGATATACTGCCATATCATAATCTGGGGAATGCAAAGAGGAAAGCACTAGGAGAAAATGATATCCTGACATTAAATGCGCCTTCTGATGATAAAATGAATGAAATAGCAGATATTTTCAGATCATATCAGTTAAAAGTGAAAATTGGAGGATAATAATCCATATTATAACGGACATGCGAGGATATGAAGAAAAGTCTGTAAATAGGATTCTTCTATGATAAGACTGGGTGGAATGCTGAAAAATTGGGCATTCCACCTTTGTTTTATATATACCATCCGCAGGATGGCATGTCAATAACAGGCGGATTTTCCGCCTGTTTTAACCAAACTGTTCTTTTATTCTGGAAGCCGTCCCTCATACATAATGCTCAGTTCGCCGTAGACCTGGCCCCAGTTCCGGATGGTGGTAGTCCATCTTTTAGTGGCTTCAAATGTAGCCAGATACAGGGCTTTCAGTAGCGCTGTATCACTTGGAAATACGCTCCTTTGCTGATTTAATCTCCGATAGGTGGAATTCAAGGATTCTATGGCATTGGTCGTGTATATGACCTTCCGGACGGTTGCCGAAAATTTGAAAATCGGAGAAATCGCATCCCAGTTATCTTTCCAGCGTTTCATGGAATTCGGATATTTGGGAGACCATTTTTCAGTTACCCGGTCAAGTGCGGCCAGAGATTTCTTTTCATCTGGTGCCTGATAGATGGTCTTCAGATCCGTTGCGAAGGCTTTCCTGTCCTTATCAGGAACATACTTCAGAGTGTTTCTTACCTGGTGGACAATACAGCGTTGATATTCTGTTTTCGGAAAGGCTGCCGTAATGGCTTCTTTGATCCCAGACAGACCATCAGCACAAAGGATCACGATATCTTTTACACCCCGATTTTTTAGCTCATTCAGAACAGACAGCCAGTATTTCGAACTTTCGTTATCGCCGACCTGAATGGTAAGAACTTCTTTCTTACCTTCCGTATTGATTCCTAAAATTACATAGGCCGCCAGTTTCCGGATTACTCCATTATCCCGAACGGAATAGTGGATCGCATCAATAAAAAGAATCGGATATACTTCATCTAATGGACGATTCTGCCAATCTTCAATCTGGGGAAGAATCTTATCCGTCACATCAGAAATAAATCCTTCCGAAGTTTCAAAACCGTAAATATCTTCGATCGTTTCAGAAATCTGTCTGGTGGTCATCCCCTTGGCATACATGGAAATGATTTTCTGATCGATATCCGAAATGTCTTTCTGACGTTTTTTTACGATCTGAGGCTGGAATGTGGATTTCCGATCCTGAGGCACCTCGATTTCCATAGCCCCATAGCTGCTGTTTACACGTTTGCGCTTGTAACCATTCCGATAGTCATCGTTATCGGATCTCTCAGACTTTTCATATCCAAGATGATCATCCATTTCTGCTTCCATCATTTCTTTGATTGTTCCACCCAGAAGATCCTTCAGAGCATCCTGAATATCTTCGGCTGTCTGAATATCGTATTCTTCCAGAAGCTGATGGATAATATTACGTTTTCCTTCTGTCATTTATACCCGATGTACAGGTTTCTTCTGTTTTGCCATAATAAAAGGCCCTCCCATGAATTAGATTTTATCATAGAAGAACCTTTCAGTTACATATTTACAGAAAAAGTTTCACACCGCCGGACATCCGATGCATCTGTTAACTCTTTGCATCGGCGTGTCCGTTTCTATATTTCAGGAGGCTGCAGCCACATGGCAAAGACTGGCAGACCAGTTTGTTTTATATGTGGTTTGCTACTTCGAAAGCATCCCAGATTGCATACATAATATTGGAAACTTTTTTTGCATCTCCAAGCAGATAAAGCTCCGGTACATCAAATTCAAGTTCATGATAAAGAGCGTTTTCTTCTCTGTATCCTACAGAAAGAATTACACTGTCGCAGGAAATTTCGGTAGTTACGTCTTCTGTCTGGACGGAGAGAAGACCATTGCAATACTGCTTTGCCTGGGAACCTGTAAGTATCCGGATACCGTTATATGGGATAAGGCGCTCAAGCATTTCTTTATTTGCATGACAGATGGGGCCATTGACTGCCAACAGTTTATCCATTGCTTCTACAATTGTAACAGTTTTTCCCTGCTGAGCAAGCCATAATGCTGTTTCGCAGCCTACAAGGCCGCCCCCGATGACAACAGCAGTTTGACCGCAGTCTTTATCTCCATTCAGAACATCTGCGGCTGTGTAGACATGTGTGTCATCACCAAGAGAGAATACTTTTGGCTGTGATCCGGTGGCAATAATAACAGCATCATATTCGGATGAAAGAATATCTGTCTTTGTAACTTCAGTATTCAGATGTACTTCTACATTCAGTTTTCTGAGCTGTCTGGTGTACCAGTCTGCCAGTGCATGGTCGTCTTCTTTGAAATCAGGAATGCCACCGGGGATCAAGTTTCCGCCTAGTCGATCTGACTTTTCATAAAGAACCGGTTCATGGCCGCGGATGGAAAGCACTCTTGCTGCCTCGCATCCTGCAACACCGCCTCCAACAATCAGAATCTTTTTCTTTTTCAGTATAGGCTCATAAGCAGTTACGCGTTCCCTGGCTGCCTGAGGATTGACGGCGCAGTTGATCATGGAGTATTCCTGGATCCTTCCCATGCAGCCTTCCTGACAGGAGATGCATGGACGTATGTCTTCCGTGCATCCGCAACGCAGCTTATTTACATAATCAGGGTCTGCAAGAAGTGGACGGCCAAGGCTGATAATATCGCAGTCTCCGTTATCAATCGCCCTGGAAGCCGTATCGGGATTATCCATACGGCCAGCGCAGAGGACCGGAACATCCACTACTTCTTTTACCATTCGGCAGTAAGGGCGGTACAGTCCTTTTTCCTGATACATCGGTGGATGATTCCACCACCAGGCATCGTATGTTCCGACATCTGTGTCGAGGGCATCGTAGCCGTAGGAAACCAGAAGCTTTGCAGCTTCAAGTCCTTCATCAATATCTCTGCCCATTTCCTCAAATTCTTCACCCGGAAGTGCACCGACACGCCAGTCTTTGATCATACTTTTCACACTGAATCTTAATACTACTGGGAAATCGCTGCCACAGCGCGATTTGATTTCTTCTACAACTTCTTTTGCGAAGCGGAGTCTGTTCTCCAGAGAACCGCCGTATTCATCCTCACGCTGATTAAACATTGATATTGCGAACTGATCCATAAGATATCCCTCATGAACTGCATGGATCTCAACGCCGTCAAAACCGCCGCGTTTTGCATTGTATGCTCCGTCACCAAATGACTTGACAATACTTCTTATTTCTTCTTTTTCCAGTGGACGGCAGATTTTGTCCAACCAGCGATGCGGAATGGCGGATGGAGCAACCGGAGGAAATTCACCTAGATTAGTCGGGATTGTAACTCGGCCGAAGCCGGCTGACATCATGAGAAAGATCTTGCTGCCGTATGCGTGCACTCGTTCCGTCATTTCTTTGCTTGTGCGGATAAAATGGACCGGATTATATGTTGAGTTTGGACAATTGGGCATGCTCTGGGTTTCTACTTTACAATCGGAAAATGTGACTCCTGTGATGATCAGGCCGGTGCCGCCTTTTGCCCTTTCTGTATAGTAGTCGATACCGCGTTGATTAAAACCGCCCTCTGCATCAGACAGGCCAAGCGGGCCCATCGGGGCCATTGCAAAACGATTTTTCAGTTTAAGCGATCCAATAGAAATTGGCGTGAATAGATTTTTGTACTTCATCTGCAATCCTCCCGTACTTTAATAATTATTGTGTGATATTTTTCATAATATTTTTTTTCAATATTGTTGCCTGAAAGACTGAAAAGGTTTATTTTCCCGTCCTTAGCATCAGCTTCATAATTCTTTTCTTGCGGCAAATACTGTGTGAAATCCTTTTCGTTGATCCAGAAACCATCAGGCTCCAGTATTGTTGCTTCGTCGAGGCAATATGAGACATAGTCATACACGACAGAAGAATTACCTCCGGTTATTGAAATAACGTGTTGTGAGGGCTTCTCCAAAAGATGTCTGTCATAAAAAGCTTTAATCGCAAGCAACGTTTCTGGTTTTTCTCCGTATTCTCCCTGGGTGTTACCATAAAGAAATACTAAGGCATCAACATTGTTCAGTGCTTCAAAGGTTCTTAGGGATTGTTTGAAAGCGATGTTGATGCAGTCCATTCCATGACCACCGAACAGTGCAATAGGAGGAACGGAAGGATTTACTGCATTGACAGGCGAAACATCATAAGCTTCACGGAGCTTTTTGTTATACAGAGCATTTTCAGGTGTGCATCCATTATTGAGATATTCACGAAGAACTCCAAGTCCTTTTCCCTCACCAGCAAAAGCAATCACTTCTGAACTTGGGGAATATGCACCGTCAGTCATTTCCACGCGGGCGTTCAGGATATCCGGTTTGTCTTTGAATTCTTCTGCAATATCTGTTCCCATATCGATCAGGCTTGACCATGCGAATCCGGCAGCACAGGCTTGCACACGGCTGGAAAATTCGGTATTTCCGCCCACAGTACCTTCAAGTTTTGGATCATCACCGGTCAGTCCAAGCATGAGGGAAGTATTTCCGCCTAGTGAAAAACCATATGTTGCAAAACGATTTGGATCCAGACCGTATTTTCCTGCATTAGCACGTAGATAACGAATCGCGCCTTTTGCGTCCTGAATATAATCCGGAAATTTGTTCGGAGGATAGTTTCGAACATCAATGGCTGCAATCGCGTAACCGTTTTTGTGTAGCAGTTTCAGCTGTTCGGGCAGAGCGCAGTAAGGGGAGCCATAGCCGTGGATATAAATGATGCATGGCTGGTTCTTTTTCCCAGCATCTTTGAAAATATCAAGATAAAGGTTTTTTGCACCCGGAACGAACAGGGCGTACTTGCGTGATGAAATGTTTACCGTTGCTACAAATTCCCGCCGAAATGCGGGGAACGGATGCTCCGTGTCAGATAGTGAAGGGGGTTCCGGTAGATGCGGAATTCCCTCTGGAAGCCCGCATGGTGTAAATTCAATTTCAGAGTCGCCTAGGAACACACTTCCACCTTTTGTGATAAACTGATTATTATTTGGGAATTTCTCCCAGTTTATTTTGCTGTGCAGATAGCAGTACTTGTCGAAGACATATAAAGTGGCAGGTTCACCGTTTTTTCCAAGAGTGCCTTTGTATGTATTGTATTCTGGTTCCAGAAAAGGAACGCTTATATTAGAAGCATATTCGCCACCGGTGTATATGGTGAGTACAGGAAATCCATTCTGATACATATAGTGCTGGAAGGCTGCGTTGTTTGCACAGGTAACTGTGATACGCAGACGGCTTTCTGGTTGGAAATGATAGGCAATAGGATCAACGGCAAATTTCAACAAAGTAGGTTGGTTGAGTCCTTCACTCAGGCATTTTTCTACATCTTCTGTCATGCTGGTATGCCATGTGGCGCCCATTTTTTCCCACGCAGCATTTGGTGCGGATGTGCGGTGCGATGCTCTCATGACCCCATCCTTAATATAATGTGAGGTCCCGTCTGGTCGTACTTCTTCGGCATAGATGATAAGATCAACATCATTTGCAGAACAGGAGATCCATAATTCAACGGAAATACATCCAGCCATTTCATTATTGTACATGCGGAACAGAGGGGCAGAAGTAAAAGTCAAGCCTTTATTATCTACATCTTCTGTCATATCACCATCCCAGAAAAGATTTGAACGGTCATATCTGCTTTCACCATTGCTGTCTTTAAATACACAGATATCATCACGAACCTGGTAAGTAACTGTTTCGGAAGTTACCGGTTTTTCAGGAACGAGGGAACCGTCATTACAGGAAGCACAGGTTCCGGAAGGTTTATTGTCAAAATAAAGTCTTGTCCGAACTTCATTTTCAGGCGGCCAGCTTTCGGAAAAACGCCATTCTTTTCCGGGATCTGCATGGAACATATAATAGGAAATTGCTGGGGTTTCACAAAAACCATTGGAAATATTTTTCAATGCACTGTCATACCATTTATGATATGCTTCGACTACATTAATAGAACCATTTGGAAAATCAGACTGGCATACGCAGGCACCGAAGTGTGTCCACGGACCAAGTGATGCACTTCCCCCGAAATCAATAAAATGAGCAAGCTGTCCGAGAGTTCCGGATTCTAGCTGTCCGATAAACTGGTGTTGTTTCACATCTTCTCTGGAAAAAAAGGTATCGACTTTTCCAAAAGGAGGAAGAGTTAGAAATACCTGCTCGCCTTTGTAATTAGGATGTTTAGAGTCCCGCTGTAAATTGGGAATGATCAGCGTTTCAAAAAAGTCTTTATTGTTTTCAAAATGAAATCCCGTGAAAGCCTGATAAGCCATATCACCCTCAGGATCGGAATCGACTGGAAGAACATTTTTCAAAAATTCTTCTTTTGAAATCATATGATCATATTTTTTATATCTCCAGTTTGGTGCAGCGGACACTCCATTGGGGTAGTTTTGATAATAAAAATCTGTGACTGCCACAACAGGAGTGACTGCGTTTATTTTCTGAGGATTATAGGCTGCTGTGCACAGCTGAATATATGCACGGTTTGAACAGCCGAGCATTCCGATTTTTCCGTTATACCAGTTCTGTCTGCTGATCCATTCAGTTACAGCAATCACATCCTGGCAATGTTCCGGACTTCCGAAGCTGTCATTGATACCGAATGAAACGCCGCAACCACGCAATTCGAAAGATACAAATACATAACCAAATTTTACAAGACTTTCACCTAAAGCTTGTTCCGGATCATCAGGGCCTTTTCGGCTGCGTCTGTTCGCAATCAGTATGACAGGAAATTTTTTCTGCACAGTATTTGAGGGATCGACAGGAAGAGTGACATTTACTGCCAGAAGAGTTCCGTCGAAACTCTGGATATATAGAGAATATGCAGAAATATCAGGATATACATATTCCTGTTCCGGATTGTATGAAAAAGGCGAAATAGCTTTTTTATCAATAGTTATCATGTTTTTACCTCCTTTTTATAATGATGAATATTCTTCCGCAAATAATATGCCAAAACAATATGGCGTTAGAAAGCGGGAAAATAAGAGAATTCATATGTGATATGTTTTAAAATGAAATAGGTATTTGAAAATGAAATGAAATAAGGGCTGCGATATTCATAAGAATGACTTTTGAGGTGTGTTTTTCGCAATAAATAATATTATATAGGAAGAAAAGGAATGATCTTTGTAATTGGCACATGTATTGCGTAAAGTAAGGCAACAAACAAAAGAAAGGAGAGAAAAATGTTAAAGTTTGTAGGAAAAAGAATTTTGTGGTTAGTGCCGGTAATTCTGGGGGTGACATTTTTCGTATTTACTATCATGTATTTCACACCTGGTGACCCGGTAAAGATTATGCTGGGAGCAAATGCCACAGAAGAACAGATCGAACAGAAAACAGAAGAACTAGGACTTGATGATCCGTTTTTCGTAAGGTTCGGAAATTATTGCGAAGATGTGTTCCTTCATTTTGATTTTGGAGAATCTTATCAGACGAGTCAGAGTGTAACAGATCAGATTGTTGCAAGATTTCCTTACACATTCAGGATTGCTTTGTTTAGTGTGATTCTTGCAACGATCGTAGGAATTCCGGTCGGAGTAATTGCAGCAACACACCAATACTCCTGGAAAGACAATCTATCGATGTTTGGTTCTTTATTCTGTGTTTCGATGCCGAATTTCTGGTTTGCGCTCATTCTGGTTATGATCTTCTGTCAGAAGCTTGGATGGCTGCCGTCATCAGGTATTTCATCGTGGAAGTGTTATATTCTGCCGGTGGTTTCTTGTGCGATCGGCGGTGCGGCGTCAATCGCAAGACAGACAAGATCCAGTATGCTTGAGGTAATCCGTCAGGATTACATAACTACTGCCAGAGCAAAGGGTCAGAAAGAGAGTAAAGTCATTTACGGACATGCTTTGAAAAATGCTCTTATTCCTATTATCCAGACTGTCGGAAACATGTTCGGCGGTTCACTGGGAGGAGCGCTGATTGCCGAAACAATCTTTTCTATTCCGGGTATGGGAGTTTACCTTATGAATGGTATTTCTCAGAGAGATTATCCTGTTGTCCAGGGGGGAGTTATTTTCATAGCATTATGCTTCTGCCTTTGTATGCTGTTGGTGGATTTAGTCTTTGCTTTTGTGGATCCGAGGATTCGCTCACAGTATAAAAGCGCAAAAAACAAAGTAAAAAGAAAGGAAGCATAGCAGATGTTCAAGAAAGTGAAAACCGGAAAACCAAAATCTCAGCTGGTGGAAATTCTGGAGCGGCTGGCGAAAAACAAACTTGCCATGCTGGGATTGATCATTATTATTTTGATGACTTTGGCTGCAATATTTGCTCCATTCATCGCCCCTTATGATTATGCACAGCAGGATATGAGTGCTGTATACTTATCGCCCTGCAAAGAGCATCTGCTCGGAACGGATAAACTTGGACGGGATATCTTGAGCAGATTGATCTTCGGTGCAAGGCAGTCTCTCCGTATCGGTGTTTTCTCCGTAGCAATCGGGGCCATTTTAGGAACTATTTTGGGCTCCATTGCAGGTTTTTATGGTGGAAAAGTTGATAATATCATCATGAGATTTCTTGATATTTATCAGTCAATTCCTGGTATGCTGCTCTCGATCGCGTTAGCTGCATCACTGGGGCCTGGAGTAAACAATGCAATACTTGCAGTAGGTATTTCCACAATACCGGTTTACTCAAGAATTATCAGAGCTTCCATCATGACGGTTAGAGATAAGGAATATATCGAAGCTGCTACGGCAATCAATGCAAGTGATTTTAGAATTATTACAAAACATGTGCTTCCAAACTCGTTTGCACCTCTCATTGTAGAAATTACAATGAATATCGGAAATTCTATATTAATGGCAGCAACGCTGAGCTTTATCGGACTTGGTGCACAGCCGCCGTCACCGGAATGGGGAGCAATGCTTTCAGAAGGCAGAAACTTTATGAGAGATTATGGATATCTAGTAATTTATCCGGGTATCTGCATTATGGCGAGCGTATTGTCATTTAACATGCTTGGAGACGGCCTTCGGGACGCGCTTGATCCACGTTTGAAGAATTAAGGGAGGCATGGGAAATGGAAAAGCATACGTTGTTGAAAATTAATGATCTTGTAGTAGAATACGCTGCAAATAAGAAAATTGTACAGGCTGTAAACGGAGTATCTTTAAGCCTTAATAAAGGAGAAACCCTTGGGCTTGTGGGCGAGACAGGTGCAGGAAAGACGACTATCGCAAAAGCAATTCTTAGAATCCTTCCGGATCCTCCGGCTAAAGTAAAGGGCGGAGAAATCTGGTTTGAGGGTGAAGACCTTCTGAAACTATCTGACAGGAAAATGAGTCATATCAAAGGAAATGAGATTTCTATGATTTTTCAGGATCCGATGACAGCTCTTAATCCTATCATGACAGTCGGAAAACAGATTGCAGAAACTATCCGTTTGCATAATAAGATATCTAAAGCAGAAGCACAAACGGAAGCTGTTAAAATGCTTGAAATGGTTGGAATCCCCGGGGAAAGATACAGTGAATATCCGCATCAGTTCTCCGGTGGTATGAAGCAGAGGGTAATTATTGCAATGGCACTTGCGTGCAAACCTAAACTGCTGTTGGCAGACGAACCAACAACTGCACTGGATGTGACCATTCAGGCGCAGGTGCTTGAGATGATGAACGAACTGAAAAAGGAACTGGATACATCTGTGCTGTTGATTACGCATGATCTTGGAGTCGTAGCTGAAATGTGCGAAAAAGTTGCAGTTATTTATGCAGGTGAAGTCGTAGAATACGGTGCGGCAGAAGACGTGTTTGATAATACGGCGCATCCTTATACAAAAGGGCTGTTCCAGTCTCTGCCGAAACTTGATTCCAAGGAAACAAGATTGAAACCGATCAAGGGTATGATGCCGGATCCTACAGAACTCCCGGAAGGTTGTAAATTCAGTGAGAGATGTCCTTATGCGACAGAAGAATGCAAAAAGAGAGCCCCTAAGCTGATGGAACTGAAGAATGGGCATTATGCTCTTTGCAGCAGGATTGGAGAGATATAATTATGGCACCGATATTAGAAGTAAAAAATTTAAAAAAATATTTTAACACTCCCAAGGGAACACTGCATGCCGTGGATGATATCAGTTTTAAACTGGAAGAAGGAAAAACACTGGGGGTAGTCGGGGAATCAGGATGCGGTAAGTCAACACTGGGGAGAACGATACTGCATCTTCTGGAGAGCACTTCCGGGCAGATTATTTTCAATGGAAAGGATATAACCAATGTAAATAAGAAAGAACTCAGGGAAGTACGTGAAAATATGCAGATGATCTTTCAGGATCCGTTTGCATCTCTGAATCCGAGAATGAGTGTGAGACAGACAATCATGGAACCGCTCATTATACAGAACAAGCTTTCAAAGCAAGAGATAGAAAAAGAAACAGAAAAATTAATGGATACAGTCGGACTTGCAAAGAGACTTGCAAATTCTTATCCACATGAGCTGGACGGAGGACGAAGACAGAGAATCGGCATTGCAAGAGCACTTGCCCTGAATCCCAAATTTATTCTTTGTGATGAACCGGTGTCGGCTCTTGATGTGTCTATTCAGGCGCAGATCCTTAACCTGATGCAGGATCTGCAGGAGGAGAGGAAACTTACATATATTTTTGTGACGCATGATCTGTCAGTTGTAAAATATATTTCCGATGAAATTATGGTTATGTATCTGGGACAGATGGTGGAAAAAGCTCCGGCAGAAGAACTGTTTGATAATCCGCAGCATCCGTATACGAAAGCCCTTCTCTCGGCGATACCGATACCGGATGTTCATGCAAACCAGCAGAGGATACTGCTGAAAGGAGAAATCACTTCACCGATCGATCCGAAGCCGGGCTGCAGATTTGCTTCCAGATGTATCTATGCGACTGAGGAATGCATGAAACCCCAAGAGATTTATCAGGCGAGCGAAGAACATTTTGTGGCATGCGGAAGACTAAATTCTATTAATAAGTAAACATAGAAAGGAATCAGAGATTATGAGTAAAAAGATCAGAAAAATTTTAGGAGTATCATTAGCGGCAGCTTTAACGGTAACCGGTATAACGGGATGCGGAGGTTCCGGCAAAGAAACGAAAATATCAACAGGAGAGGCCAAGGACAGTATTGTAGTAGCAGTAGGAAGTGACTTTGGTGATTTCAGCCCTTTTACAACAAGTGGTTCGGCGGTTACAGTTACATATCAGATTTATGAGCCTCTGTTTAATGCTGGTTATAATATGGAAATTACACCGGGACTGGCAGAAAGCTGGGAACAGATTGACGCTACACATTATACATTAAAAATCAGGGAAGGCGTAAAAGATTCAGCAGGAAATACATTTACAGCAAATGATGCTGTATACGTTTTAAATGAGTACAGTAAGGATGCACAAAATTCGGGTTATGTGGAAAACATTGATCTTGAAAAAACGGTTGCAACTGATGATTATACACTTGATTTATATTTCCTGCAGCCTAATATGTATACATTCATGAATCTGTCGACACTGAAAATGTTTACACAGGCAGCGTGGGAAGCAAGTGATGACAAAATGGTTACAGATCCCGTTGGTACTGGCCCATATGTGTTATCCGATTTTGTAAGTGGATCTTATGCTGAGGTAGAGGCTAGAGATGATTACTGGGATGGAGACCCGACGATTAAAACAGCAAGATTCAATGTTATTTCCGAGCCTTCTCAGGCGACTACTGCCTTGGAGACAGGAGAAGCTGATCTGGTTATGAAATTACAGGCAAGTGATGCAGAATATATCGACGGAATCGACGGACTTACGACATTGATTGATCCCAGTGTTCAGGCTATGATGATGTTTTTTAATATGTCAGAAGATTCTGTATTCAACAGTAAAGAATTAAGACAGGCATTATGTTATGCAATTGATAATGATGCAATTAACACTGTTGCATATGACGGTCTGGCATCTGCGGCAGTGTGTCCTTTCTCTACAGAGATGACAGATTATGTGCCGGAACTTGACAGTGAAATGTATACAACTGTAGATATGGATAAAGCCAAAGAACTTGTTAAACAGTCAGGAATAACAGAAGGAAATGTAAAAATTGCAACAGATGGATCAAGTCAGGAAACCGCAATAGCAGAAATTGTTCAGAGTGCTTTGATAGATCTTGGATTTACAGCGGAGATTAACAACTATGATAGTGCTACTATCTGGGATGTGGCAGAGAATCCTGCAGATTGGGATCTGATTCTTAATATGGGAGCATCACCAAGTGGTTATGGTCTGGATAAACTGAAAGCATTTTTAGGATTTCTGAACTGGAGTCAGTGGAGCGGTCCGGAATTCGATGAGTTTGTATCTCTTTACGAGCAGGCAATCGGATCTGAGTCAGAAGAAGAATATACAGAACTTGAGATTGAGGCGGTTAAGTTAGTAGAAGAAGAGGTGCCGGTATATACTATGGTTCAGCTGTCAAATATCTATGCGTTTAAAGACAATCTGAATTTCCAGGTATGGAACCGTGACGGAGTAATGGTAAAGGACCTGAAATTTGAATAAAGTTTTTGCGGATTGGGCGGAGGAATTCCGCCCAATCCTGCTATGGAGCGGCAGTATATGAATGAAAAACTATGGAATAAAAAATATATCTTTTTAATCGTGGTCAATACTTTTTCAAGCTTTAGCTTTTATATGATTACGACAATTCTTTCTTCTCATCTGGTGGAACTTGGGAGTAGCCTGTCGAAAGCAGGAATCATAGTAGGATTGTTTTCGATCACAGCGCTGGCAGTCAGGCCGGTTACTGGATATATTTCTGATAATTGGAATAAGAAAAATATCCTTATTGTAAGTACAGTGATAAATGGTATAGCAATTATAGGGTATGTGAGTACTTCCAGTTTTGTTGTGATTACACTGTTGAGGATTATGCATGGACTGTTTTTTGCGCTGTTGAGTACAGCTATTGTGTCAATTGCCAGTGAACAGATGCCTAAGACGCGCATCAGCGAAGGTATTGGATATCTGGGACTCGGACTGATTATTGCATCGGCAGTGGGACCGGGAGTCGGAACGTGGATTATGCAGCAATATGGAATGAAATATTCTTTTTTTGCCGCTGCGTTGTTTTCTTTTCTGGCAACGTTGTTTATGCTAATATTTGAGTACAAGGTCCGGATTGAAAGAAAGAGTTTTAAAATTACTTTTTCTGATATTGTCTGTACAGAAGCGCTTCGAAATGCTTTTGTCGGCGGGATTTATTCATTCGGAAACGGTGCGATTGCTTCTTTTATTGTTTTGTATGCATTAGAAAAAGGGATCGCGGGGGTCAGCATTTATTTTACTGTCAGTGCATTATTCATGCTTGCGGTCAGACCGTTGATCGGGAAAATAGCAGATCAGATATATATTGGATATATTGTTTATGCAGGTACGGCACTGGCTGCCGTTTCTATGATTATTCTGGCGAATGCTGATTCTCTTCC
The DNA here is from genome assembly GCA_910574195.1 of Lachnospiraceae bacterium. Classification (GTDB taxonomy): domain Bacteria; phylum Bacillota; class Clostridia; order Lachnospirales; family Lachnospiraceae; genus Schaedlerella. Next base: position 26,486 of record CAJTBF010000005.1, read on the forward strand.
GGTCATTATTCTTTCCGGTGCGCTGCGTGCTGTCGGACAGGGTGCGGCACAGCCTGTACTGCAGGCTGAATGCGTAAAAAAAGCAGGAATTGAAAGAAGCGGGGTAGCTGCAAGCACGTTTTATCTGGGCGGTGATATCGGACAGGGGTTAGGGCCGATTATTGGAGGCGTTGTCGCGGGGATGTTCGGATATGCGTCCGTATTTTATGTTTGTGTGGTGCTGCTTGTTATTGCCATGATTGTATTTTATTGCGGAGAGAAGATTGAAAATGAAAAATAAAGAAAAGAGAAAAATTGTTATATCGGCTGCGGAACCGGATTATGAAAATTTTGAATATCTGCCCCGGGATATGATTGACAAAGGAATTATAATTAATGAGAATGGAAATAATTCTATCGCATATCCTCATAAACTGAAAAAATGTCGAGAATTCCTGAACGGGAACAGGATTTCCACGTGGTATGAATACGTTCCGGCTCAGATCGCACCGCCTGAAAAGAGAGCGCTTGTGATTTCACTTCACGGAGGCCTCATGGAAGGATGGGGACAGGCTGTGTATTCTACATGGACCAAGATTGCTGAAAGAGAAGGCTGTATTGCAGTATTTCCCGATGCCGGAATCCGTAAAATGTGGATGATAGATTATGACAGGTCAATGGAAGATATACTGACAGCTGAAAATGAAAGCGGAGTATATTTGAATAAAAATCCCCGGGATATAAACGAAAACGAAGATGTAAAAATGCTGTTGGCATTAATCGAACACGTACTGAAAAAATATGAGATCAGCCAGAACAGGGTGTATATACACGGAATGTCAATGGGAGCTCTGATGGCATCGATGATGGCCAGATATTTCGGCAATATTTTTGCCGGGGCTGCGTTTTCCGGTGCGCTGGCAAGCCCGCTGCTTCTTTATGAAAAGGACGGCAGTCTTATAAATAAAGGAGGAAAAATACCGGTCTGCCAAAGCCATATGGAATTGGACCAGATGAATCCAGGAGCGGGGGTACCTGTTGCGGAAGTGATTGCCAAAAACAGAAAATACTGGCTTCGGATCAATGAATGTAACCCGGTTCCCCGGATTTCAGTTAGGGGACAGAATAATATTGCATATTACAGTGGAAAGGCAGATTATATATTTAGGGAAGTAAAAAACAGAGATCACGGACAGACAATAGATGAAGCGGAAAAAGTCTGGAATTTTTGGTCTCATACCAGTAAAATAGAAGATGAAAGTCTGCGTATCGGAGACGAAATGTCTGTTGCTTTTGCAGAAGGATGCGGAATGGCTTTTGCGGAAGGGAAAAAAGAAAAACTCGTTTCAGAACCGTTTTACTGGACAAAATATATGTTTCACGGTCAAAACGGCAACCGAATAGCCAGAGGAAAGTCACTTATGGTATCAGTGAATGATCTGTGCAGATTTTTCCATGCAGAAATCATAAAGGATGAGGATCAGAAAGAAATGTGGATTCAGCTGCAGGATGGTCGTGAAATAGAATTTGCACAGGGAAACATAGCGTGTGTTATTGATAACTCCATTAAAGCGATGACGATAGAAGCTGTCCGGCATAATGAAATGCTGTATATCTCATGTGAGTGGTTTGCTGGAGAAGTGATGAACTGCTTCTTTACAGAATGTGAAGGGGTAATATATATCACGGATCACTATGCGGAATTATCTCAGAATATGGCATATCTTATCAAAGAACTGCTGAATTAACCAAAGAGTGTTTTTGTCCGGCGGTTAGGGAAAATATACAGGAGAAAAGATTGTATGTTTAAAATTTATTTTCTGAATTTGTTTAATGAAGTAATGATAGAACAGACGAGAAATCTGGAAAAATTAATAGATTTTAAAATGTATCTTGGCGTCAATACAAAAAATCCTGAGGAGATGGAAAATCAGATCCGATGGACGGAGCGGGAAAAAATGGATGCTGTTATATGTTCATGGGAAGATTATGAACGGATCATGTCCTATAAGCCACTTATACCTGTATATCCCGTTCGTATTACTGCATATGATACAAGTGTTATACTGCATACTCTCAAAAAACATCTGAAGCAAAAGGGGCTGGAGCATTATAGAAAAGTAATCCTGGGAACATACCTTCCGATCAATGTACGGCTGGATATACTGGAAGAAATGTTTGATCTGGAACTGGTTAATCCCCCGTGGGATGATGAACTGAGTCAGAGTTATTTTGATTCCTATGCCAAAGAAGGATATCAGGTGGTGGTATGTTCGCCCCAATTTGCAGAAAAGGTGCGAAATAGCGGAATGTATCCGTTTCATGATGTGCGGGTAAATGAATATATTGACTTTTCCCAGGATATTAAGCAGGTGATCCAGCAGGTCGCGACAGGTAACCAGCTTCAGAAAACACTGGAAGAATTGAAAAATATGCTCAATTATTCATTTGAGGCAATCTGTATTCTTGACAATGAAGGAAGGGTTACAGTTTACAATGAAAAAACAGAGCAGATGTTCGGAGCAAACAACAGCGGAGAGTATGCCGGACAGTATTTTTATGAGCTGGTTCCAGCTGTTTCCAAAGATGAGATAAACGAGGTGCTAAAAACTGGTAAATCATTTTACAGCAGGATTATTAGTACGAACAACTATGTCGGAATGCTCAACATAACTCCCAATCACCAGGAAAAAGGTACCAATGGCGCTGTTGTTCATTTTACCACGATACAGCAGATTGAAAAAATGGAAACGCAGGTCAAGAGTGAAGTTTACAAAAAAGGCCATTATGCTAAATATAAGTTTGTAGATATTCTCGGGGATTCGGAGATCATGCAAAAAGGGAAAAAACTTGCAGAACGCTTTTCAAAGTATAATTCTAATATTCTTCTCTACGGGGAAAGCGGCTGTGGAAAAGAATTGTTTGCACAAAGCATCCATAATTCAAGTCTTCGTGCGAACCAGCCATTTGTGGCTGTTAATTGCGGATCTCTGCCATCAAACCTTCTGGAAAGTGAACTTTTTGGTTATGTTGAGGGTGCATTTACAGGAGCCTTGAAAAAAGGTAGAAAAGGTTTATTTGAAATTGCGCACAAGGGGACTATTTTTTTGGATGAGATATCTGAAATGGATTCACAAGGCCAGACAAGATTGCTTCGTGTCCTTGAAGAAAGATGCGTTATGAGAATAGGGGACGACAAGTTGATTCCGATTGATGTAAGGGTGATTGCAGCTTCGAATAAAAATCTTCTTAAATTAGTGAGAGAAGGAAAGTTTAGAGAAGATTTGTATTATCGTCTGAATGTGTTGACATTGAATGTGCCGCCATTAAGAGAACGGGGCGAGGATATTATATTGATTGCTGATGCATACATAAAAAAATATGGAGAACAGTATAGCAAATACATTGTCTTAAGTGAAGGGGCAAAAGACCAGTTACGTAATTATTCTTGGGAAGGAAATGTTAGGCAACTGAGAAATTTCTGCGAAAGGCTTGTAATTGTTGCAGATGCTATGGAAATAACAGGAAGCGATATTAAAGAACAACTAGCTGTTATGGGAATGGCATCATATGACAATCAGGACAAATATCAAAATATTCAAGATATAGAAGAAATATCTGAAAATGTTAATAATATTAAAGAAGCTGAGCGGATTAGTATATGTAATGCATTAAAGGAAACAAAAGGAAATCGTGAAAAAGCATCCAAGCTGTTAGGCATCAGTAAATCTACCCTATGGAGAAAAATGAAAGAATACAATATCTCGGAAAAATTTTAAAAAAATTCAACGGATAAGAAGACGGGATTACATTTTCCGTCTTCTTGAAGTATCGGGGATCATCATTTCGTTTCTATATTTGGCTACAGTTCTTCTAGCAACCGTTATTCCGCGAGCGTTCAGGAGATTAACTAATTTCTGATCACTTAGAGGATGTGCTTTATCTTCTGCATCAATCAAAGATTTTATAAGTTTTTTTAAATTTTCAACGGTCATCTCATTGTCAATGTTCATAACTCCTTTTGAGAAAAAGTATTTGAATGGGAAGACTCCCCAGAAACATTCCAGATACTTGTCATGAATTGCGCGGCTGATTGTTGAATCATGCAGTTCTAATTGTTTACTAATGGATGCCTGGCTAAGTGGTTTAAGATAATCAGGGCCTTTAAGAAAAAAAGCCTTCTGATTAAGCAAAATTTGACGAGTAACTCTCAACAGTGTCGAATTTCTCTGCTCAAGACATTTATTAATCCAGTCTGCCTGCTGAAATTTCTGATAAAGATATTCTCTTACTTCCTGATCTGGATGGTTTAAAAGTGATCGATAGTTATTGTTAATTTTAAATCCTGGGGCGAGAGTTCCGTTTATTGTTATTTGAAAGTGATTATGTTTTTGTAGGATGATTACATCGGGCTGTATATATGAGGCAAGTTCGTTGCAGCAAAAACCGTTTGCAGGACGGGGGTTGAGTGTTTTAATAATTTTAAGGACAGAAGTAACATCCTGGATGCTTACATTCAGAAATTTTGCCAGCTGTTTTAGTTGATTATTAGCGAGTTTATCCAAATGATGTGAAATAATCTCTTCAGCTAGTTCGGTATCACATTGTTGAGAACGTCTTATTTGGAGAAGAAGACATTCCGTCAGATTGGTAGCTCCAATACCGGCTGGTTCAACAGACTGCAGGAGGGCAATATAATGTTTTGCAGAATCTTCTGAAATATTGAATACATCGCAGAGTGTAGAAGTAGTTACAGTCAAAAAACCATTGCCATCAAGAGATTCCACAAGATAGTAAAGGACAGATTTGTCTTTTGCATTGTGAAAATGTGGGATTAACTGGAACATAATATGTTCTGACAGAGAATTGACCGGATCAGCTAGCATCTGTTCGAGTGCATTATTCTGAGTTTCGTGTGTACTATGTTGCTTTCTGGAAGGAATATAGTAGTCTTCGGTAGAATACTCGACATCCATTTGAACATCTTCTTTCGAAAGTGAGTCTGATTCCCATTCGATAGCTGGATTTTCTAATGCTAATTTATTCAGAAAAGCATCTAATTCCTGTGCGTTCATTTGCAGTATCTCAATATTCTGTATTGTCTTCTGAGATAAACATTGTTTTTGTTCTACAGTTAATATTAATTCTGACATTTCGTATACCTCTATAGTTTTTCCTCTAAATAGTTTTCGTAATAATTTATGATGAAACAGGACATCAAAAGTGTAAATTGAACATTTCCGTTATCCAGTGGAGCATGGATGATCGAACTGATTTTATGAATTTTATTCAAAACGGTATTTCTGTGCATATATAAAACATTAGCTGTATCACTTACATTTCTTCCACAAAGCAGATAGTGAAAGAGTGTATCGAGTAAATCGCTGTTGTGCTTTTTGTCATAACGGTATAATTCGATTACCGAAGGGGAGATTAAGTATATAATATCTTTATGGTTGTGTATCCTGATAAATTCTTTGACACATAAATCGATAATATAATACATGCTAAATTCACTATACTGAATTATTCGTGTATATTTCTGAACGGCAGGAGTTAAAAATTTAGAAAGGCGCAGAGCAGAGGAAGCAATCCTGTAAAGTGTGGCATACATCTTTTCATATCTGCAGGCGTTGCTTATAGCTGCTTTTAATCTGTATTTTTCAAGTAATTCATTTAGCCTGCTGTATGAAAAATCTAATTCCGAATCTGGCCGTATATCCTGAGAATATAAAACAATGAGTTTCTCTTTATATATAAAAATGTTTGGATCATGAAAAAAATCAGAAAATATCTCGAGTAAATGTGAATATGCGGATAAGCCGGTTCGGAGGTTTTCGGGTTCTATAAGAATACAAGAGATATAGGTTTTGAAAGGATAAAACGATTTAGTAAAATCTATGTCTTGACCTTTCAAAAGTAAATTCCATGCGGCACACATTTTTATTAACTGGTCATCTTTGAGATTTTTTTCGTTATTTATTGCTATCTGGTTGAATCTCATATAAAAATTTTCCATACTAACTCTAAAAAAAAGACACGTGGATGTTGGTGGAAGCTGAAGACTTCTGCAGGAATTATCACAATTTACTATAAAAAAAATGCAGTCATCAGGGATGGCGTTATGAGCCAGGCGCTGTGAAAAGTGTGGGTAATCGCAAATATAAATATACTGTTTTGATATAATTGAAAAAGGTAATAAAATCACCAGACCGTTTTCAACAGGAATAATATCTTGAAACGATTGTTTCAAAATTAAATCATCTGAAAATTCTTTTTCGATTTCTTTTAGGTACATTTTACTATCTCCCCGTATATTTGTCTATATTGATATAAAAATTTACGCAAAAATTATGCCAATATCTAAATTGCGAAAAATTGGTATGAATGTTGCGAGAAACGTAAATAACAATATTATGATTGCAGAGAGGAGAAAGTGAAATGAATAAAAAATTAATGGAATTGAATGTGGATTGTTTCATAGGAGAATGTGAAGATGTTTTACATATTCCTCATGGCGATATGCCAGGGGATAAAGTAAATATTGAAGAATCTCACATATTAAAAGCAAAGATAATTTTTCCTGAGCTGATTAAAAAGGTAAAAGAATGTGCAAAAACAAATTCAAAAGTTGTAATAGCTGTTTGTGGGGGCTCAGGTGTTGGAAAATCAGAGATCGCATCATTACTTACATACTATTTTGAGAATATGGGAATAGGGTGTTATACATTATCAGGGGATAATTATCCACATAGAATCCCTTTGTATAACGATGCAGAAAGGTTGAGAATATTTAGAAAAAGTGCGATTAAGGGTATGATTGCAGATGGAGAATATAACATTGAAAGATTTAACATTATCCACCAGTATCAACTGCAAAGCAAAGATGCCGATTCACAAAATATAATCGAATATCCATGGTATGAAAGTTATCTAAGAAATGGGGCCAAGGGATTGCAGGAATATTTGGGGACGGAGAAGGAAATTGATTTCCTTGAGATTCAGAATATTGTAAAGGATTTTAAAAACGGAGCGGAAAAAATATGGCTCAAAAGAATGGGACGTGAAGATACAGAACTCTGGTATGAACAGGTGGATTTTTCAAAAACAGATATCCTGATCATTGAGTGGACACATGGAAACAGTAAAAACTATATTGGAGTTGATATTCCTATATTATTGAATAGTACACCGGAAGAAACATTGGCTCACAGAAGGAGCAGAAACCGGGATGGAGCGGTGGACAGTCCATTTACTACATTAGTTCTTGAGTTAGAACAGAAGTTATTAAGGCGGGATGCACATAAAGCTCAGATTATCCTTTCGAAGAATGGAGAAATACTGACATATGAAGAATATACAAAATTGATGGATAAAGAGGAGAATTGCCATGAAAACTAGTGAAATTGATATTACTCCAATGCTAAATGCTTATCCGGATAGTGTGGGAAAAAATCTAGAAGGAATGCTTAACTTTTTACAAAGAAAAGAAACACAAAATATTATAGGCAGTTTTTATATTTTGCCCAGTGTGTTTAACACGGATCTTGACAGGGGATTTTCAATCATAGATTATTGTCTTAATGAAATTTATGCAACAGATGGAGATTTGGAAAAACTGAAAGAGCTGGGAATTAATTTAAAATTTGACTTTGTTCTCAATCATGCTTCTGTTTTATTGAAACAGTTTCAGGATATTATCAGGAATGGCCAGGAATCTAAATATAAAGATTTCTTTATCAACTGGAACAAGTTTTGGGAAGGAAAAGGAGAAATGACAGAAGCGGGGTATATTCAACCGTATCCAGAATTAATCCAGAAAATGTTTTTTAGAAAACCAGGACTTCCGATTTTGATGGTGAGAATGCCGGATGGAGAGAATGTTCCATACTGGAATACCTTTTATCAGGAAATAAGTTACGACAAAGTGCAGGAGCAGGAGTTGATGCGGTCCCTGCACCTGCAATATCTGACAGCTTTGGAGATCACAAAGCTTGTAAACATGCAGCTGGATGAAGGGAAAAAACCAACAGAAATTGAGCTTGGAAAATTCGATAAATATAAAAATGTCGTGACAGAATATATGGAATCACACAGAAAATATCTTGGTCAGATGGATCTGAATATCAAGTCGCCTCTTGTTTGGGAATATTATGATGATACACTTAGAAAGCTGGGTGGGTATGGTGCAAAAATCGTGCGCTTGGATGCGTTTGCATATGCACCGAAAGAGCCGGGAGAAAAGAATTTTCTAAATGAACCTGGGACATGGGAGCTTTTGGAAAAGATTCAGGAACTGGCAGATAAGTATGGATTAACGCTGCTTCCGGAAATTCATTCTAGTTATGAAGAAAAGACATATGAGATTCTTGCTGAAAAAGGATATATGACATACGATTTCTTCCTTCCGGGGTTACTGATAGATGCATTTGAAGAGCAGGATGGACAAGTACTTGAAAAGTGGGCAAGAGAAATTCTGGATAAAAAAATTAATGTAGTAAATATGCTTGGCTGTCATGATGGAATACCGCTACTGGATTTAAAAGGTCTGATATCTGACGAACAGATACAAAGGCTGATTGATACGGTTGTCGGCAGAGGTGGCTTTGTCAAAAATCTTCATGGACAGAAAAACATATATTATCAGGTTAATGCTACGTACTACAGTGCATTGGGGGAAGATGACAGAAAAATGTTAATTTCAAGGGCGGTTCAGCTTTTTATGCCGGGGAAACCACAGATATGGTATCTTGATCTGTTTGCAGGGAAGAATGATTATGAAGCAGTAAAAAGGGCCGGAGCCGGTGGTCACAAAGAAATAAACAGAACAAACCTTACAATGGAAGATATAGAAACTGCACTAAAAAAAGATGTAGTTGTCGCACAGTTGGAATTGCTCAGATTCCGAAAAACTTTTCCTGCATTTGGTAGAATGGATAACATTGATATTGAAACCATTGATAGTGTTATCTATTTTACCTGGGAAAATGAAGGATATGTGGCGAAACTTAAGGCTGATTTCTGCACATGTGAATTTCGGGTAGAGGGAATAAATCCCCAGGGTGAAATAGTTTTTAGTTTACAGAGAACGGAAGCTAATTAAATACAAGGAGAGAGAAGACGCCATGAAATGGGTGAGCGCATTTAGTTATTTACCGATTAATTATGGAGTTACATTGGCGCAGATGAAAGATCAGACACAACGTGTCATCTTTGACAATAATTTGAATGGAAGCAGAATACGTCTACGCTTATCCAATAGATATTCATCAAAATCTCTTAAATTGGAGAATGTTTCTGTAGGACTTGTCAGGGAAGGAAAACTACAGAATGTTCGGATGATATCCCGCGGAGGAAGTATGCAGATAGAATTAAAACCCGGAGAAGAATGCTGGAGTGATGAACTGGAATATGTTGTTTCAGCAGGGGATAAAATCGCAGTTTCTATTTATGTAAAAGAAGAACAGAAAATTGGCAGTGTATGTGTCTTTTGGTCAAAGAGTGGTGCAAGTGTAAGCGTCAGTGAAACGGGGAATTATGTTGATGGCAGTGAGTTTAAGAGCCGAACAATGGAAGATATCTATTCTTTTGTCAGAGAAGATGCTAATAAAGGAATTGTTTTTTATGGGTTTACAGGTTTTCAGATTCTGACAGAGGATTACGTAAAAACGATAACTGCATTTGGCGATTCTATTACACATATGTCATATATGACAAATGCGCTTTGCCGGCGACTTTATTCAGAATATTCAGGCAAGGTTACTTTATTAAACAGGGGAATAGGAGGCAATCGGGTTTTGCATGATGCAAGCAGTGTGAGTTTTATACCAGGCGGTGGGAGCTGTTTTGGAAATGCGGGTATCAGACGGTTTGAGCAGGATGTGTTTGGTGAAGAGCAGACAGATATTGTGCTGGTACTTGAAGGTATCAATGATATAATGCATCCCTGTCAGTTTGGGCATCCTGATGAAAAGATTACAGCCGTAGAGCTGGAAAAAGGATATGAATGTTATATAAAAATTGCACGTCAACATCAGGCAAAAATATTAGGTGGAACGATTATGCCCTGTGCTAATAAAGAATATCCATCTGAATGGATGAAAGAATTTGAAGGCATCCGGTGTTCGGTTAATAAGCGGATTAGGGAAGGTTTTGGGTATGACGGATATGCTGATTATGATGAGGTACTCACAGATGAGAAACATTCTAGTTATATGAAAAAAGAATATCATATGGGAGATGGCTTGCATCCTAACGAGGCAGGGGGAGAGATCATGGCGGATATAGTGATGAAATTACTGTCGGAAAAATGTTTGCTATAAATGATGGATAAACGAGGAGAGCAAAAATGAAAATGGAAAAGATTGTTCTTAATGAAGAACGTAATGTGGAATTAACAGCTTATATTCAGAATGTAGGTGGGGAGTTTAATAATATAACTAAACGTCCAGCGGTGCTTGTCCTACCAGGAGGGGGATATAAGTTTTGTTCTGCACGAGAAGCAGAACTGATAGCTCTTGAATATTTGAAGGAAGGATATCAGGCATTTGTTTTAAAGTATTCGGTGGGAAAGAACGCTACATGGCCCAATCCGCTTAATGACTATGAAAAAGCAATGCAACTGATTCGGGATAGAGCGCAAGAATGGAATATTTATGAGGACAAGATTGCTGTTGTCGGTTTTTCGGCAGGAGGACATCTTGCCGCATGTGCTGCAACAATGGCACAAAACCGCCCAAATGCAGCAATTTTAGGATATCCGGTTATAAATGGAAAGACAGTTAGAACATGTGAAAAAACAGCTCCAGACGTGCTACAATCCGTAGATGAAAATACATGTCCGTGTTTTGTGTTTGCTACACGTACAGATGGAGTTGTGCCTGTTGAAAATACAATACAGTTTATATCAGCATTAGAGAAAAACGCTGTTTCCTTTGAAACACATATTTATGGATGCGGACCGCATGGACTCTCGACGGCAGGTGACAGTGTATTAAAGCCGGGTACAGTAATGTGTAGTAGAGTTCCACATTGGGTAAAGGATAGTATTGAATGGCTTAGGGATATGTTTGGAACGTTTGGAAATGGGACGATGACTGATCCCCTGTGCCAACCGCGTATTAATGCAGATGAAAGAGAGTATCTTTCTCTTGATTGCACACTGAAACGTCTTCTATGTAATAGGAAATCGCGACACGTTATTGAAATGGTGGTTGCACAAATTGCCGAGGATAATGAAAAGAATTCGCATATGGTATTTAATATGGAACAATTGGAAAACATGCTTCCGCGAGTAGCATTTAGACAAGCTCCTATTTTCGAAAATATGAGTGAAATAAGAATAAATGAAATTGAACGGCAACTAAATCAGATTAAAAATGACTGAAATTCTGTCTGTATATAAATTGCAAGAGTTGCACTAGATCGTAAAAATTCCCGATGGATTGAGAAAAATCCACTGGGAATTTTTCTTTATGTATGGGATGTGCTTGTAACTGGAAATGATAAATATTCATAACATGTAACTTAGATGATAGTTAGTCAACAACTGTACTTGTTCTTAGAGGTTGGTTCCTCGATTGGATCATTACTGCTCAGTGCTGCGTTGTCTGTTACCTCGTCATTGAAGTTCGTCAAAGCTCGGTTAATAGGCCTTTTTAAGAGTAAATAATCGTGTATCTTGGCAATTAGCTGCGTTTTTGTAGGACTTCGCAATGAGGCGAAGAGTACTAGAAGACAATTATCAGAGGTTGTGGCTAATGTTAGACGTATAGTGGTTTCTAGTGAAAGTAATCTGTTTCTATAATCGGAAAAATAAAATAAAAAAGATATAAATTTTTAAAATTCCTCAATAATTTAATCTCTTGAATGGATTTAATAAATGAAAGGGACGTTGTGGTGTTTATCGAAACGATACTATGAAGAAGGGAGATGATTTTTATCGGTCTGACTTTGAAACAAAAAGAAATTGTTCAGACTAAGTTTGACAGTTACTGTAAGCGGAGCTTGAAAGGTGAGGCAAGACATTATTTCCGGGAGCAAAACAGGAGAAAAGAAAAAGAGATTATGTTTTCGGAGCTTAAAGATGGACAGCTTGATAAACTTTATAGTATGGATAAATACTACGGAGACAGCACATTTCTAAAAGTTCAGGGTGAAGAAATTGAAATTGAAAGCATGCAAATTTTTGAAGCAATATTAAAATTAACAGAGAAACAGCGAACCGTGATTCTGATGGCATATTTTCTGGATATGACAGAAAATGAGATTGGTGAATGCTTGAATCTTATGCAAAGTACAATTCATTATCACAAAAAGAAATCTTTGCAGCTGCTGAGAAAGATACTGGAGAATCAAGATGAACAAAATGAAAAAATTGATTCCTTACGAAACAATCCAAGAGGCGGTAAACGGCAATCCATTCTCGATCAATCAGGTGCTTCGACATTATGACGGCTACATAAATTTTCTTTGTAGAAGAAAGACAGTCATGGAATGTGGAAAAGAAAAATACCAACTGGATGAAATGATGAAGGTGCAGCTGCAGACTTATCTGATTGAAAGTATATTGAGATTTAAGATTGTTTTGTAATGATGGATTCTGGCCGTAATTCCCTTTCCGGCCAGAAACAAAGTGTATATAAGCACACCAATCAGCATAATAAAATCCATAAATAGTAATTAGGATTTGGAGTAGATATAACTTTACGACACATTGTCATAAAGTAAAATTTAAAAAGTTTTGTAGTTTTCTATTTTTTTGCTCTGAAAATGACTTATATATATGAAAGGGTAATTACGGTTTAGACAAAATAGAGATATTGTATCCCTTTCGGAAATCTGAAATATGTACCTTGAAAACTGAATATTGGAAGTTCTGCAGTACGTATGAGATGGAAGAGCTAAGCAGCAGACACGCCATGACGATTTTCGTTTCAAAAATAAGCTATCTCAAACCTAAAGTTCCAATGGATAATATATAGAAAATATGAAGGAAAATTTGAGCGAGAAGATTTATGCTGCAAGTAATGGACGGGAAATTTATAGCGATGACTCCAATCTACTGATAATGATACTTCCGGTAATATACCGGTCCGAAGAGGATGGTGCAATTCCAATGTGATCTGCTGTCCCGGCAGATAGCTGCAGAGCTTGTTTTTAGTGTAAGTAAATAATGCATGGATTGTAACTTTGCGACATGTTGTCGCAAAGTAGAAAAGAATGGAGGTACGGAATGGAGTACAGCAGAAAGAACAGGATAGAAAATGAAGAAAAACTTAGGAAACGCCTGCAGAGTTATAAAAATTATATTACAGCATTGCGGAAAAAACAGCTAAAGAGGCAGGGAGGTGTAAAATAACATGCTTTCTGGTTTTGCAAAAGAAGTAGAAAAAAACATACGTCAGTATCTGCCGGAAACTTATGAAAATGCACTGATACAGTGCCAGAATAACGTAAAGGGAAACGATCAGGTCTTGGAATCCATTGTGATCCAAAAAGAAGGCGAAGTGGTGTCACCGATGATTTATCTGGACGAGTATTCGAAAAGATATTATCAGGGAGAAAGTTTATCAACAATATTAAGAGAAATTGCTGATTTCCGTACCCATTTCGAAGATATGCCATTACCTGATGTGCCGGATCTGTCAGACTATGAGTCTGTGAAAGATAACTTGTTCGTGCAGATGTTTGATCCAGAAAAGAATGAATTATTCCTTCAGGATCATGTGCATAAGTCATGTGGAGCATTAACAGCAGTTTATCGTGTGGGAATCAGCAAAGATGAAGAAATGACAGCGAGTATGGTGATTACGAATTCCCACCTTGGAATATGGGGAATTGATGCAGATCGGCTTCACGAAGATGCGCTTAACGCAATGAACAGCAGGGGAATCTGCCTGTATGATATGAATGAGTTATTAATGGAAAGCTTTGCTCCTTTCTCTGAAAAAGCGGAAAACCTGCTGTTGTCAGATTCGGCGGAAAGTAAGATCAGGGGAAGTGAATATCCCATGTTTGTTCTTACTAATTCAGAAAAAGAATTTGGAGCAGCTGCGATATTAAACAACGAGGTAATGGGAAAAATCGGGGAGTTGTTTGGCGTTGATTATTATGTTTTGCCATCATCCAGGCATGAGTTGATACTGGTTCCGGATGATGACCGTTTTTCACAAAAAGAGCTGGAAGCCATCGTCAAAAATGTGAATGAGTCGCAAGTCTCACCAGAGGATTATTTATCCGATAAAGTCCAGTTTTATGATGCTCAAAGTAAAACGCTGCTTCCTGAAAAACCAGAGAAAATTGAGAAAGAAGCAGCGCATGAAATGAAAGAATCTCTTGGGAAAACCGGAAAAAATGTGGCGCAAAAATCAGTGGAAGATATAAAACTTTCATTATAAAACTAAGGAATTATATTTTAAGATTACGTGGAGCGGCTAATGATGAAAAATAATAAAAAGCGTTTTGTCAGATACAAGGAAGGTGCAGAAATGTACAGCATGTGCCAAAGTAAATTTGAACAACTTGCAAAAGATGCCAAAGCGATATACAAGGTAAATAAACTGGTGCTCGTAAATTGTGAGCTGTTCGAAAAGTATTTAGAGACATTTCGTATTGAATAACTAATATACAAAAGAGCTGAAAAATACTTGAATAATTGTAATACAAAAAGTATAATAGAGATGGAAATGAGGTGGTGCATAAGTGAGCAGAACGGGACGGCCGAAAGTTGAAGTAAAAAAAGAAAAGATTATAACAGTGCGTCTGACCCGAGACAAATATGAAAAATTAAAGGAATATGCACAATCTCACAACCTAACTGTTAGTAAAGTATTAGAACACGGTGTCGATATTATACTTGAAACATCAATATAAAAGGCTCTTTTTCATGAGAGAGGAGCTGAAAAATGGCACCAGCGAGAAAAGATTGTAAAGGGAGGGCTTTAAAAAAAGGCGAAACACAGAGAAAAACGGATTTGATGTATATCTATACATATACGGATCCATTTACCCATAAACGTAAATATGTTTATTCAAAAGATCTGTTGACATTAAGAGAAAAAGAAAAGGAACTGCAGCGTGATCAATTGGATGGTCTGGATATCTATGCGGCTGGAAGTGCAACGTTGAATTATCTGTTTGATCGTTACATTTCCACTAAAACGGAGCTGCGGTCATCCACACGGACAAATTATACATATATGTATAATCACTATGTCAGGAATTCTTTAGGAAATAAGCTGATCAAGGATATAAAGTATTCTGATATTGTACATTTCTATATATATCTTGTAAAAGAAATGAGATTAAAGATTAATACGCTGGAAACGATTCATACTGTTTTGAATCCTACATTTAAAATGGCGGTCAGGGATAACATTATCAGAGTGAATCCGTGTGAAGGAGCAATGGCACAGATGAAAAAGAAGAATGAACGTAATAAAGGTATAAGGCATGCTTTGACGATTGAACAGCAGAGAGCGTTTATGGGATATATAAAAGATCATCCGGTTTTTTATCGGTGGGAGCCTTTATTTACTGTATTACTAGGGACCGGATGCCGAGTGGGAGAAGTCATTGGTCTTAGGTGGAAAGATATCGACCTCAAGAATCGAATGATTCATATTAACCACAGTGTATCATATTATCCACGAATAGAAAACTCATATAAGTGCGATTACAGAGTGTCGCTTCCCAAAACGGAGGCTGGAATCAGGAATGTTCCTATGATGGATGAGGTTTATGAGGCATTTCTCAGGGAAAAAGCAAGACAGAAAGAGGAAGATCTGTTTAACCATATGGAAGTAGATGGCATGTCAGGATTTATCTTCTGTAATCGTTTTGGAATGCTTCATAATCCGGCTGCACTTAATCGAGTAATACGAAGGATAACGGAAACCTATAACTCTCAAGAAGTTTTAGCGGCAAAGAGAGAGGGGCGGGAGCCTGTTTTAATTCCCCATTTTTCTTGCCATCATTTAAGACATACATTCTGTACAAGGTTTTGTGAAAACGAAACGAATGTAAAAGTAATTCAGTCGGTAATGGGGCATGCTAATATCCAGACTACATTGGATATATATGCGGAAGTTACTGATATGAAAAAGGCACAATCCATTGAAAATTTATCACGTAATCTACATATATTTTGAAAAATACCTTTGAAGTAGCAGTACAACAAAAGTACAACAATTTATAATTTCAAATAAGGTATAATATGTGATAATACTTTAGAGGATTGACATAAAAACCTAATAATAATGGATCGTATGGAGTAATACATTAACTCTGTGGCAAATCCCGACGATGAAGACCATCGGCGGAGCAGATACTTCGAAGAAAGAAGAAAAGGCAAAGAAAATCATTCCGGCAGATCAGGCAGCGGGACAGGTTGATTTTTCCAATGTGAAGATCGAGCCGATATTTGAAGAGATGGTAGACTTTGAGACATTTGCAAAATCGGATTACCGTGCCGTTAAGATTCTGGAATGCGAGGCAGTTCCAAAGTCGGAGAAACTTCTGAAATTCGTTTTAGACGACGGCGTCCGCAAAGATCGTGTGATTTTAAGTGGGATTCACGAGTATTACGAGCCGGAAGAACTGGTTGGTAAGACGGCCATTGCGATTGTCAACCTGCCGACACGTAAGATGATGGGAATTGGTTCCGAGGGAATGTTGATCTCCGCAGTGCATGAGGAGAACGGCCGCGAAGGACTGAACCTGCTGATGGTGGACGACCGGATTCCGGCGGGGGCGAAGTTGTATTAAGATGATATAATGATGTATGGTTTCGACTTGTAATATAAACGAATGGGCAATCCAGATGGGGATTGCCTATTTTGTAAAATAAACGGAAATGTAAATGCAATACAAGAGATCATAAAAGGCTATGCCTGGAGTACGGCAATCGGACTTCAGGCGGCGGACGGACTTAAACCATCGAAATATTTGATTGATACTGCCATTCAAAATATTGAAGGCAAAATTACGATGAAGGAAGCACAAGGCCTTATCGATAGCTACTATGAAGGAAGAACAGTGAAACAACAGAATATCTTGAGGCGTTCCTGAGAAATTTGGTTTTGAACGAGAGAAACAATCTTCATAATTGAAATCTGCACGTAAGTGGATTTTCAAGTGACAAAAAAGTGGACATTGTAAAAATAAAAGTGGATATTGAAAGTGCACTTTCTGAAAAAGGTGGAGATTTTTCCGTAAAAACGACTGTCCATATCCATAGAATGTTTGATAAGTTTGGCTTTGATGAAGTATTCGGCAGAAGTGCGGTTATGGAACTTCTTGAGTTGAAAAGCTCAGGTGCTTCCAAACTTCTTTTAAATCTGGTACAGGCAGATATTATCGAACCAGTGTCCGGTTACGGAAAAGGAAAATATAAATTCAAAATAACCCAGAATTCTGGCCTTTAACATTGGCGAAGTTAAAATGACAAGATATAGAATAAATAAAGAACCAGGTATTTGTTTTTTATATTAGACAATAAAAACCTACTATGTTAGTATGATTATAGAATTACTGGTTACGCACAGGAACAGATTTGGAATCCATTTTTGAACTGCATTCCGGGGTATGGCCCGTAATTACTGAAAAGTGACGAGGAGGAAGAAAAAATGGCAAATATAAAAGATTCAAAAAACTGGGGATTTGAAACAAGACAATTACATATCGGGCAGGAGCAGGCGGATCCGGTTACCGACGCGAGGGCGGTTCCGATCTACGCGACGACATCGTATGTGTTCCACGACTCACAGCATGCGGCGGATCGTTTCGGATTACGGGATGCCGGCAACATCTATGGAAGGCTGACGAATCCGACGGAGGATATCTTTGAACAGCGTATCGCGTCTCTGGAAGGCGGCGTAGCGGCGCTTGCGGTGGCGTCCGGTGCCGCGGCGATCAGTTATGCGTTTCAGGCGTTGGCAAAGTCGGGGGAGCATATCGTGGCGGCGAAGACGATTTACGGCGGGACTTATAATCTGCTGGCGCACACATTCCCGCTGACCAACGGTGTTACGACGACTTTTGTAAATCCGGAAGAAGAAGGCGCTTTTGAGGCGGCGATTCAGGAGAACACGAAGGCGATTTTTGTGGAGACACTGGGAAATCCCACTTCCAATCTGGTTGATCTGGAGGAACTTGCGAAGCTGGCGCATAAGCACGGGATACCGCTGGTTGTGGATTCTACCTTTGCAACGCCGTATCTGATCCGTCCGATCGAATATGGCGCCGATATTGTAGTCCATTCCGCGACGAAGTTTATCGGAGGGCATGGGACGGCGATTGGCGGTGTGATCGTTGACAGCGGCAATTTTGACTGGAAGGCGTCCGAAAGATATCCGTGGATCTCAGAGGCAAATCCGAGCTACCATGGGGTATCCTTCTCGGAAGCGGCAGGGGCAGCTGCATTTGTAACGTATATCCGTGCGGTGATCCTTCGGGATACCGGCGCGACGCTTTCCCCGTTCCATGCATTTCTGTTCCTGCAGGGACTGGAGACATTGTCTTTGCGTGTAGAACGTCATGTGAGCAATGCATTGAAGATTGTAGAATATCTTGCGAACCATCCGCAGGTGGAGGCCGTGCATCATCCTTCGCTGGAAAGTGAACCAAGTCATGAATTGTATAAGAAATATCTCCCCAATGGAGGCGGCTCGATTTTTACGTTTGAGATTAAGGGCGATGCGAAGACAGCACAGACCTTTATTGACAATCTTGCTATCTTTTCTCTATTGGCAAACGTGGCTGATGTGAAATCTCTGGTGATTCATCCGGCGACAACCACACACAGCCAGAGTACGGAGGAAGAACTGTTAGAGCAGGGGATTAAGCCGAACACAATCCGTCTTTCCATAGGGATTGAAAAAGTAGAAGATTTGATTGCGGTGCTGGAAACTGCTTTTGCAGCGGTGAAAAACATATAATACCATAAAAAAGAACCTGCTACTTGCGTTGTGGCAGGTTTTCTTTTATCCTATAATTGGAAAAGCAAAGAAAAAGCGGAGGATGATACAATGTTTCAGATGATTGGTTTCGATATGGACGGCACGATAGCGGATACCATTCCCATTTGTATCCGGGCATTTCAAAAGGGGGTCTCCCCTTATACCGGCCATGCACTTAGTGAGACGGAAATTCGGCGGACGTTTGGATTGAATGATATTGGAATGATAAAGGCGCTGACGCCGCAGAACTGGGAGCAGGCTGCACAGACATTTTACCGGGAGTATGAACTGCTTCACGAAGAACGAAGAGATCCCTTTCCGGGAATTTTGGACCTGCTTTTGTTTCTAAAGCAGGAAAAAGTAAAAATTGCGCTGATTACGGGAAAAGGGGAAAGAAGCTGTGAGATTTCTTTGGAAAAATTAGGGATATCTTCTCTGTTTGATGAAGTATTGTGTGGTTCCGAAATTGCACCGAACAAGGAAGAACACATGAAAAATCTGCTGGAAAAATATACACTTTCCAGAAAAGAATTTTGTTATGTCGGGGATGCAATTTCGGACATAGAGGTCTGCCGCAGAGTGGGGATCACGTGTCTGACAGCAGCATGGCAGGACGGAGCGGATCATGCGGTTCTGGAAAAAGAGAATCCGGGGCATGTCTTTTATCGGGTAGAAGATCTGATGAAATATTTGAAAAGAGAAAGTACACATACAGAAGGCAGGAGAGACCTATGACATTCACACAGCTGCATTATGTGATTACAATTGCAGAGACAAAGTCTATGAACCGGGCGGCGGAACTTCTATATGTATCGCAGCCGTCTCTGACCAGCGCGGTCAAGGAGCTGGAAAAGGAATTGGGAATTTCTCTGTTTTATCGGAGTGGAAGGGGTGTTACTCTGACCAATGACGGCGCGGAGTTTTTGTTACATGCGAAGCAGATTTACGGCCAGTACGAAAATGTATTGGAAAAATATACAGAGGGCGGGAACTATAAGAAAAAGTTTGGGGTATCGACGCAGCATTACTCCTTCGCGGTAAAAGCGTTCGTGGAGATGGTGAAAGAGTTTGATATGTCCCGGTATGAGTTTGCACTGCGGGAAACGAAAACAGCAGAGGTCATACAGGATGTTAGTACGCTGAAAAGTGAGATCGGCGTACTCTATCTCAGTGAGTTTAATCGAAAGCCGATGGAGAAATTTCTGAAAAACGCAAATCTGGAATTCCATCATCTGATCGACTGTCAGGCTTTTGTGTATCTCTGGAAGGAACATCCGCTTGCATGGCAGGAAGCCATCTCCTTTGAACAGTTAAAACCATTCCCCTGTCTCTCCTTTGAACAGGGAGACAACAGCACCCTTTATATGGCGGAAGAGATTTTGTCAACCAATGAATACCCGCAAATGATCAAAGTCAACGACAGGGCGACAATGCTGAATCTGATGGTAGGGTTGAATGGCTACACCCTGTGTTCCGGTATCATCTGTGAAGAATTGAACGGGGAACGGTTTCGGGCGGTTCCGTTTTTAGCGGACGAGCAGAATCCAAACAGTACCATGGAGATTGGATATGTGACAAGGAAAAATATGCTTCTAAGCCAAATGGGAGAGTGTTACATTAAAGCGCTCAAAAAATCGCTGCTCACAGTTCCGCCGCCGGCAGCGCCGTCATAGGGCCGGAAAACCGTCTGTTCTCTGTAACTATTCAGCTCAGGACTTTGCACTTGCTGCAAAGTCCGTAGGAACGCATAACAGTCGGAATAGAATCCGGCCTCTTTGCCGTAAGGCAAACTTCAACAGGCCGGATTCCTTAACTATTTAGCCTATGGCTGAATAGTTACTGTCTTCCCGAAAGTTTAACTAAAAAACACTTGACAAGTGGAAAAAGAAATGTTCTTATATACCTTGTTGGACAGCGTAAGCTGCCCACTCGTGCAAAGCACAATAAATGCGAGATGTCCGGATGGGCGCAGAAATGGAAAATTGGTAAAATGAGATTTTAGGGGGAAAAGAATGATGGCCGGGAAGAATCCATATCAAAAGACCATTTATGCCTGCTTTGTGGGTTATATTGTGCAGGCGATTGTAAATAATTTTATCCCGTTGTTGTTTCTGACATTTCGGGACACCTATGGAATCCCGCTTTCCCGGATTACACTGCTGGTGACCATGAATTTTGGAATTCAATTGCTTGTGGATCTGGTTTCGGTCGGTTTTGTGGATCGGATTGGCTATCGCATTTCCATGGTGGGAGCGCATCTTCTCAGTGCGGCCGGTCTGCTTTTTCTGACAATTCTGCCGGAACTGTTTTCCGATCCTTATCCGGGAATTCTTTTGGCGGTGGCTGTCTACGCTGTGGGCGGCGGTCTTTTGGAAGTGCTGGTCAGTCCGGTTGTGGAGGCGTGCCCGTCGGAGCATAAGGAACAGACCATGAGTCTTCTGCATTCTTTTTATTGCTGGGGACATGTGGGCGTGGTATTGGTGTCCACCTTGTATTTTCAGCTTTTTGGAATTGATCATTGGAAAGTAATGGCCTGTATCTGGGCGTTACTCCCATTGGGGAATGCCCTCGTATTTACCAGAGTTCCCATGGCGTCGCTGATGGAAGAAGGAGAACAGAGCCTTGGAATCAAAGAACTGGTAAAACAAAAAATTTTCTGGGTATTTTTGTTGATGATGCTTTGCGCCGGAGCCAGTGAACAGGCGGTAAGCCAGTGGGCGTCGATCTTTGCGGAGAAAGGGCTGGGAGTCTCCAAAATGTGGGGGGATCTGGCAGGACCTATGGCATTTGCTATACTGATGGGGACATCCAGAACATTTTATGGAAAATATGGGGAGAAAATCAATCTGGATCATTTTATGATAGGGAGCTGCCTTCTGTGTATTGTTTCTTATCTGGCCATCGTATTTTTACCTCATCCGGTGTGGAATCTGGCAGGATGTGCGATCTGCGGCCTTTCCGTGGGGATTTTGTGGCCGGGGACGTTCAGTAAAGCGGCATCCAGACTTCCCAGGGGAGGAACGGTATTGTTTGCGTTGCTCGCACTGGCAGGGGATGTGGGGTGTTCCGGCGGTCCTACGGTGGTGGGAATGGTTTCCAGCAGTTTTGGAGAGAATTTGAAGAAGGGAATTCTGGCGGCTGTTATTTTTCCATGTCTGCTTTTGGTGGGAATGCTTCTGTGCAAAAAAGAAAAAGTTGTTTCGATGTCATATCCCATTGAACATGAATAGTTCAATACGTACAATATGCGGAAAAGCCGCGGAAGGTTTTCCGTGTGAAGACGAAAGGATAAAAGCAGGAGTAGAAAAGGAATGCAGGAAATAAGAATGCAGGGGACAAAAGAAAAAACATTTTATCAGAGGATCTTTAAACTGGTACTGCCGATCGTAATTCAAAATTTGCTGAGTGCGGCTGTTGGTTCCGCGGATGTGGTGATGCTGAATTATGTGGGGCAGTCGTCGATCTCAGCGGTATCGTTGGCGTCCCAGTATACCAATCTTCTTTTTATGATATTTTACGGCATCGGAACCGGGGCAGGAATGCTCTGTGCGCAGTATTACGGAAAAGGGGATCTGCGGGCCATCCAGGCAGTGGAAGGAATTTCTCTGCGTTTTTCCGTGGGAAGCTCCCTGGTATTTTCCGGGATGACATTGTTGATTCCGGAATGGATGATGCGTATATTTACAAATGACGGGGAACTGATTGCCATAGGGGCCTCTTACTTACGCTTTTTAAGTGTCTGTTATCTCTGCTGGGGAATCTCGGAAGTATATCTTTCTGTTCTGCGCAGTATGGGAAGAGTGGTAATCAGTACCACGCTTAATGTTCTTGCATTTTCCCTGAATATCTTTCTGAACGCGGTGTGTATATTCGGGCTTTTCGGCGCGCCGAGGCTGGAAGCGGCAGGTGTGGCAATTGCAACTTCCGCGTCCAGAATGGTACAGCTTTTGGGATGCTTTGCAGTTTCATTTTTCAGTAAGGATGTGAAGTTAGATCTTCGGTATATGTTTGTGAGAAGTAAGGCATTGTTCTCTGATTTTGTCAGATTGTCCTTGCCGGCATTGGGCAATGATCTGAGCTGGGCGCTTGCATTTTCCATGTATTCCGTAATACTGGGGCATCTGGGAAGCGATGCGGTGGCGGCCAATTCTTTTGTGACCGTGGTACGCAATTTCGGGACGGTCCTGTGTTTTGGTATGGCCAACGCAGGCAGCATTCTGTTGGGAAATATTATCGGGGAGAACAAGATGGGGGAAGCAAAAGGGGGGGCGAAAAAAGTGATGAAGCTGACGGTAATTGCCGGAGCAATCGGCGGCGGTCTTATTTTGGTATCCATGCCGTTTGTATTGAAACATGCGGCATTATCCAGGCAGGCCATGCATTATCTGAAATATATGATGTTGATTAATGTGTATTATGTGATGGGGGTTGCGGTAAATACGACGTTGATCGCCGGGATCTTCCGGGCAGGGGGAGACAGTCGTTTTGGATTTATCTGCGATGTCATTGATATGTGGTGTTATGCCGTTCCGCTGGGGCTGCTTGCGGCGTTCGTACTGAAGTTGCCGGTGATGTGGGTGTATTTTCTGCTCTGTACGGATGAATTTGTGAAATGGCCCTGGGTATTGGGACATTATAAAAGCGGAAAATGGTTACATAATATTACAAGGGAAAATTTATTTTCAGAATAAAAAAGAATAGAAAAAAAAGAGAAAAGAAAAAAGGAGAGAGGGTATCGGTATGAAAAGAGAAAAGTTTGCGTCGCGGATGGGCTTTATTCTGGTGTCCGCCGGATGCGCCATCGGAATTGGAAATGTGTGGAAGTTTCCTTATATGTGCGGGGAATTTGGCGGAGCAGCGTTTATCATGATTTATCTGATGTTTCTTTTGATTTTGGGAATTCCGGTTCTGACCTGCGAGTTTGCGATTGGCAGGGGCAGTGGTTACAGCATTGCGGCTGGATTTGAAAAACTGGAACCCAAAGGCACGTACTGGCATGTGACAAAATGGATCGGAATTGTGGGAAGCTATTTGCTGATGATGTTCTATACAACGGTGGGCGGCTGGATGATGTATTATTGTTACCGGAGCATTCGGGGAGAGTTTGTGGGCGCTTCACCCGATACCGTGTCGGCCGGATTTTCAGAGATGCTTGGAAGTCCGTCGGTTATGGTGTTCTGGACGGTATTGATCTGTGTACTGGGGTTTGCGGTCTGTCAGTCCGGGATTCGGCGGGGGATTGAACGGGTATCGAAATTCATGATGTCTGCGCTTTTGTTGATTATGCTGGTGCTTGCCATCCATTCCGTATTTTTGGAAGGAGCCGGGGAAGGCGTGCGTTTTTATCTGGTGCCGGATTTCAAAAAGATGGCAGAGATCGGGATGGGCAATGTAATTTTCGGAGCGATGAGTCAGGCATTCTTTACGCTCTCCATCGGGATTGGAGCCATGATGATCTTTGGAAGTTATATCGGGAAGGAGCGTAGTCTGACCGGGGAGGCGGTGCATATCACGGCGCTGGATACGTTTGTTGCATTGATGGCCGGGTTTATCATCATTCCCTCCTGCTTTGCATTCGGGATTGAGCCGGGCGCCGGTCCCAGCCTGATTTTTATTACAATTCCCAATATATTTGCACAAATGCAGGGCGGTCGTTTCTGGGGCGCTTTATTCTTCCTCTTTTTGACTTTTGCGGCCTTTACAACTGTGGTAGCCGTTTTTGAAAATATTATTTCCTTTGATATAGATCTTTTTGGCTGGTCCAGAAATAAAAGTGTTCTGGTGAGTCTGATTTTGATCAGTCTGCTCAGTATGCCCTGTGTTCTTGGTTTCAATCTTCTGGCAGATTTTGCACCGCTTGGGGCGGGAACCAATATCATGGATCTGGAAGACTTTATTGTGTCCAACAATTTACTGCCGCTGGGCAGTCTGGGTTATGTGTTGTTCTGTACCAGAAAAAATGGCTGGGGTTGGGCGCATTTTCTGGCGGAAGCGAATACAGGAGATGGAATCCGTTTTCCGGAATGGCTGAAAGGTTATATATCTTACATTCTTCCGTTGATCATTATTGTAATTTATCTGAAAGGATATTATGACAAATTTGCGGGACAGGGAACATTGCTGTTTACCGTGTGGATGACCATTGCGGTATTGTTTCTTGGGTTTGTGCTTTTGGGGGCGGTAGTACGGAAAAAGTAAGTTTGTACGGTTTGTAAACAGGATTTTAAAACATGGGGTTGTCGGTAAATGACAGTTGCACACAATAGATCGTTGTGATTTTCAGTTAATTACACGTGATATTGCGGGAATACTGTCCATGATTTCCGGCGGCCCCTTTTACGATACCATTGTATGTGAAAAGCGGACAGGAATGTTTTTTATATGTCGCGTCTTATCGGATGTTAGTAACGTCATAAACACAGTAAGTAGAGAAGCGGCAGGAAAATGGTCTTCTGTATTTTGACGAGAGGATGCACATAACGTCCGGTTACGGTGCGGATCCGTCCAGTTGCGTAGCGTAGTCTAACTTTTATATCAATTTGAACGAATAGATAAATAGAGGGCTGTTAGTATGATAAAAATTGGGATCTGTGATGATGAGGAAGAAACCCGCAAATATCTTCTGGCGTTGATTGAGGCGCAGAACTATCCCTGTGAGATTGTGGAGTACTCTTGTACCGGGGAATGTCTTTTGGATGGGTGTGACGTGGAGCTGTTGTTTCTGGATATAGAGTTTCCTTCTGATTGTATCAATGGAATGGAACTGGCGCGAGAGTACAGGGAGCGGGACGGAGTTCGGCCAGTGATTGTTTTTGTGACAGGTTATGATCAATATGTGTTTGACGCTTTCGATGTGGGAGCGTTCCAGTATTTGCTGAAACCCGTTGAGGAAGAGAAGTTTGCCCGGGTTTTTGCACGGGCAGTGGAGCAGATCAATATACAAAGAGGGCTTCCGCAAACGCCGCGCGCGCTGACGCTTCAATTTGCCAATACCTGCAGAACGGTGCCGTTAAGAAACGTCTACTATATAGAGAGCAGTGATCACAAAGTGATCCTGCATTTGCGGGACAGTGAACTGGTATATTATGCGAAGCTCCGGGATCTGGAGGTGGAACTGCAGGAACAGTTTTACCGGGTACACAAGGGATATCTGGTGAATCTGGCTCATGTGGAATCCTACACAAGGGCTGAGCTTACTTTGACCAACAAAGTCCGGCTGTTGATCTCAAAATATCGTTATCAGGAGTTTGTAAAGGCGTATCTTCGATTTCTGAAACGAGGTGAGGCCTGATGAGTGAAGAGATGTTTTTTCTGTTTCAGGCCGTGATCAATATGCTGGCAGGCGTACTTTCTGCCTTCTGTCTGCTCTTTTTCTTCTGGCCTTTTTTGACAGGGAAAAGGGTAAGAAAAGCGCTCCTTGTCGTATTGGCTTATCTGGTTCCTTATTTTCTGTGTGACGGTACGATCATTCCGGGTGCGTCCGTACTGCTGACAATGGGAATTTTGCTGGCGGTTTCATCCTTTCTGGAGATGAAACCTGCCGGGACGTTTTTGACGGCCGTTTTATATTATGGGGTGAAAATGTCTTCCGGACTTATGATCGGCAGTCTGCAGTTGGCGTTTGACAGATGGCTTCCGGAACCGGGATTTGAGCAAATTTATCTGCGTTCTACCGGGGTGGTGACGCTTGCGCTGATGGTAAACGGGATATTGCTGACGGCGCTGCTGTATGGATTACGGAAGCGTCTGCTTGAATTGCACGGACCGCTTTCCTGGCAGACGTTGTGCTATTTGAGCCTGCTTCCGGTTCTCAATTTTCTTTTTGGACGGATCATTGCCAGTCTGCTTTTTGAGGTGAAAGACGGCGTGTATCTGCAGCTTTACCAGCGGCATCCGGTATTTTTTATTCTGGTGCCGTTCATGGCGTTTCTCTTTTATGGCGGAATCTACTGTACGGTGTTGTTTCAGAAACATATGGAGGTTCTTCGGGAGGAACAGGCGCTTCACTTTGTGAAGGAACAGCAGGTGCAGGCAATCCGGGAACGGGTGAGTGAGGCAGAGCGTTTTTATGCAGATATCCGTGGAATGAAGCATGAACTGAGAGGGCATTTGACCAACATGAAAGGACTGGTGCACAGCGGCGAGTATGCCGGTCTGGAAAGTTATATTCTCCGGATGGACAAAAGTATTCGTGATTTTGATTTGACGCTTCAAACAGGGAATCCGGTTACCGATGTCATTGTCAATGATATCCGGCAGCAATGCCAGCGTCTGGAGATTCTGTTTCATTTGGACTTTCACTATCCGGATCCTCATGCTTTCGATGTGTTTGATCTGGGGATCATTCTCCAGAACCTGCTGCAAAATGCGGTGGAAGCCTGCGAAGGATTGGCGGATGGACAACGGATGATTACGTTAAAAGGAAAACGGAGAGGGCGTTTCTTTTTGATTGAAACCACGAACTCCTATGCGGGCGAGATAAAATTTGGCCAGGACGGCCTGCCGGTTACAACAAAAAAGCGGGAGATTCCTTTGCATGGGATCGGATTGTCCAATGTGCGGCGGGAAGCAGAAAAGTATCGGGGGGAATTGGAAATCAGGACTTCACAGCAGATGTTTTACGCAACAGTTCTGCTGCAGGGGAAATAAAAAATAAGGAACATCGTGTGAACAAGGAATATTTCATTCCGATTTTTGACGTTGGCCTGGCGGTGGAACGGGAATTTTTGTGACGCAGCCGTCGGGCGGGGAAGGCGGATCGTATGAGCGGGCCAATGAAATGTGGTATAACAGGAAGGAGGAATGTAGAATGCAGATTCAGAAAGGGCAGATGTTTTATGGAAAAAAACAGGGAGGCCCCAACACATTGGAGGACTTAAGAACCGGTCATTATAAAAATTCGTATGGTGTAGAGGGGATGTGTGTTACGGGTCGGAACGACTATAAAAAAATAGTCCCGGTACCGGATGAAATGAAACAGCATGTTCTTGATGATGTCAAACGAGGATATTATAAGTATAACGGAATGTCCGGGGACAATGAGGCGGAATGGGACGCCTACTATCGCAGGAATAACGAATATTACAAGACACTGAACAAGGAAGACCGATTGTCTGCATGTTGGACTTTGGGACAATTGCATCTGGAGATCAGTTCTGCGGTCGCGGATGCCGTGCGGGAAAAAATTCCCGGATGGAGCGCAGGAAAGCCCATCCCCAAAGAGACTTTAGACGAGATATTTGCAGATGAGCGTATCACGTCGATTCTGGAAAGGGAAGCGCCGGCACCGGTTCAAAAGACAGACAGTATCGAGATTTCTGCCGAAGGCCGTCTGGCGGCGGAGCAGGCGTTACAGAGCCGGATTACTCCTGAAAAGGACGAAGAAAAAACTTCGGAGCAACAAGGCGGTAAGGTAGCGGTCAACGAAGGAAAACGACTGCGGCAGATTGCGGCAGCCGCAGACCAGGGACAGGTGCAGCAGGTATTGATGTTACTGCAAGGTGATCTTGCGGATTGTAAGGAAGGCCTGGAAAAAGGCTGGTGCGATGAGGCCGAGGTTGCAAAAGTGGAGGCGCTGATTGCCAGAGCCAAGGCACGTATGAGCGAAGTACCACGTACTTCCGATGACAATGCCGGCGGCATGGATGCGTTTGCTATGGCGTCGCTGATGTAGGAAAACACAAAAAGACGCGAAACTCAACCGTTACCAGTTTGATTTCGCGTCTTTTTAATGCGGAAGAAGAGACTTGAACTCTCACAGGATAAACTCCCACTAGAACCTGAATCTAGCGCGTCTGCCATTCCGCCACTTCCGCTCGACAAAAAATATTTTAACACAATCTTTCCGTTTTGTAAACCCCAAAATTGAAAAAAGCATATTGAAAAAAATCATAACATATTATTCGACGCACTTCTATAATTAATTCATACGAAAAGATGTGAAGGGGATTCTCTGCAATCTGCACAGTGTTATACGAATAGCCGTATCGGGAAAGACAGGCCGTTGATTTGCTCCAGCAGGCCGAGAAGATTCGGGAAAACAATGGCGGTTACTATGCTATCAGCTTATTACAGTAAAGGATGTTATTCCGAGAAGTTGTTTGCAGGATTTAAAATAAGCCAAAACGAATTTTTTAAAGTACATTTGAATAAGTATAACGTAATCTTTTTGGATATTCAGTGGATGTACGGAAATGCGCTTGAGGAAATGAAGAGAAATTCTTCTGTTAAAGTAGTGAGTTATATTCAGGGGCAGGTGATATCCGAGCTAAGAAAGGAATATCCGGAATGTGTTCTGGATACTGACATTTCATTGTCTTCTGTATTAGCTAAAATTAATGACAGGACAAAAGAACAGTTTATTATTATTATTGATGAGTGGGATTGCCTGCTTCGGGAGGACAAAAATAATGAGAACCTTCAAAAAGAATACATTAATCTATTGCGAGGTTTATTTAAAGGGACTCCATCGGGAGCATTTTTAAAGCTTGCTTATATTACAGGAATTTTGCCAATTAAGAAATACGGTACACAGTCGGCTTTAATAATATTTTATATTCTGGATTTCACGCTGCCAAATAGAATTAACAAGGAAAGTATTTGAATCATTCAACAAAAAAAGCAGGTTTTCCTGCTTTTTTTGTTTGATGATTTTCATTTGATGCCCTTCAGGCGGGAAGACCGCGATCGCTGTCTTATAAGGTATAACTATGCAGATATTTTTCCTGTTCCGGAGTAAGAACATCAATATTCTTTCCAAGGAAAGACAGCTTTCTTCTGGCTACATCCAGATCCACTTCCCTCGGTACGTCAATCAGTTTTTCACTTAATTCGTTCCCGTGCTCTACCAGATATTTTGCGGATAGCGCCTGAATGGCGAAACTCATATCCATAATTTCCGCAGGATGTCCGTCTCCGGCAGCCAGATTCACAAGCCGGCCTTCTGCCAGGACAAAGATCCACTGGCCAGTCGGTAATTTGTATCCCATGATATTTTTCCGCTGTTCTCTGGTCTCTACCGCGATTTCCCGCAGTCTTGCCATGTCGATTTCACAGTCAAAATGTCCGGCATTACAGAGGATTGCCCCATTTTTCATGACCTGGAAATCTTCTTCGTCAATGACTTTCTCACAACCGGTTACCGTGACGAAGAAATCGCCGACTTTGGCTGCTTCCTGCATGGGCATCACGTCAAATCCGTCCATCACGGCTTCAATGGCTTTGATGGGGTCAATCTCTGTGACGATGACACGCGCCCCCAGTCCTTTTGCTCTCATGGCGGTTCCTTTTCCGCACCAGCCATACCCTGCCACTACGACAATTTTTCCGGCTACAATCAGATTGGTGGTACGGTTGATGCCGTCCCATACGGATTGTCCGGTGCCGTAACGGTTGTCAAATAAATGTTTGCAGTCTGCGTTGTTTACACGGACCATGGGGAATTTCAATTCACCGGCGTGATTCATGGCTTCCAGACGGATGATACCGGTGGTAGTCTCCTCGCAGCCTCCGATGATATGCGGAATCAGTTCCGGCATCTGCGTGTGAACCATGTTGACCAGATCTCCGCCGTCATCAATGATAATGTTAGGACCGGCTTCCAACACGTGTCGGATATGGGTATTGTATTCTTCCGGTGTACAGTCGTACCATGCATGAACCTCCAGTCCGGCTTTCACCAGTGCGGCGGCTACATCGTCCTGTGTGGACAGGGGATTGGAGCCGGTGACGAACATCTGCGCTCCGCCGGCCTTTAATACAAGGCAAAGATAAGCAGTCTTGGCTTCCAGATGAACAGATAGTGCAATTTTCTTTCCCTCAAAAGGTCTGGTCTGGCTGAATTCGGATTCCAGGGTGCGGAGCAGGTCACAATTCCGTTTTACCCATTCAATTTTACGTTCTCCGGATTCTGCCAGGTGAATATCTCTGATTTCGCTGTTCATTTCGATTTCCTCCATAAATAAAGTGATTCAGCCGAATTTTTATTATCGTGATGGTCGTCTGTCCTGTCATCACCGCTTTATTATACTATCTTTAGATTAGATGCACAATGTATTCCTACATAACTTTTTCATTTCAAAATGAATATTCGTTGCTATTCACGGTCTGGGCGGCCGTTCATAGTAACACCAGCGATTCCTGAGCCGTGAAAAGTAACGAACATTCTTTTATTTCTGTTCAAAATAGTATATAATATAAGTACCTTTTCAATACGAACAGGAGGTTTTACGTTGAAGTTTGAATGGGATGAGGATAAAAATCAACTGAATTTAAAGAAACACGGAATTGATTTTGAAACAGCGATGTTAGTTTTTAACGATTTACAACGCATTGAAATTTATGATATGGAACACAGTATTAATGAAGACCGTTATAATACGATCGGAATGGTAAATGATATTTTATTTGTCGTTTATACAGAACGGAAAGAAAATATACGTCTAATATCGGCAAGACTTGCCACTAAAACAGAAAGGAGCATTTATTATGATACGGACAGTTACTTTGGATAGAAATCAGAAACCCACCAAGGAACAAATCAGGCAAATAGAGGAAGCGGCAAAAAGAGAAATTGTATTTGATGAAGATTCTCCTGAACTTACTCCTGCAATGGAAAAAGCGTTTCGTTTAGCTGCAAAAAATCGTAATACACAGAGAAGAACAAACATTTCCTAAGCTGAACGGTTACTTTCCTGATTTTTTTATGAATACTAAGGACGACAGGCAGCAACATTGTAACAAATGTTGCTGCCTTTAAAAGGCATAACAAAGATTCATCAATTCTTTCTTCAGAGACTGTAATATAATATCTATGTATTTCCCAATTTTTAAAATATAAATTTCCAGGTATCCTCTATATTTAAAGTACTCAAACAGATTCAGCTTAGCAAAAGAGCAACTTGAAAAAATGAGGAAACTCAAAATTTGGTATTGACAAATGAAAAAGAAACGCATATACTTTGGTAGTCAAAAGATTTTAGATTAAAACAATTTGAAATAAAAAGGTGTATAACAGGAGAAAAGAAATGGTAGGGAAGATATGTGGAACAGGTTCCTGTGTACCGGAACACATTCTGGATAACGAAGCTCTATCCGGAATGGTAGATACGAATGATGCCTGGATCCGGGAACGAACCGGTGTGGTCAGACGCCATATCATTGAGAAGGAGACGACGGTTTCCATGGCGGCGGAGGCAGGACGACGGGCATTGGAAGATGGGGGAGTTCTGCCGGAGGAAGTGGATTTGTTGATTGTTTCTACCTTTACATCGGAAATTCTGCTTCCCTGCGCTGCCTGTGAAGTACAAAAAGAGTTGGGAGCCGTACATGCAGCCTGTTTCGATTTGAATGCGGCCTGTACAGGGTTTTTGTTTGCGTATCATACGGCGCAGGCCTATATTGCAGCCGGTATATGCAAGACTGTATTGTTAATCGGTTCGGAAAGTTTATCGAATATGGTGAACTGGCAGGACCGTGGAACCTGTATTTTGTTTGGGGACGGCGCGGGAGCGGCGGTGCTTCGGGCACAGCCCGGTACTCCGCAAATTGCCGTGATGCATTCCGATGGAAATGCGGGAGACGCGCTTACCATGTACAGCCGGCATCGGAAAGATTGGGTGGAGAGCGAAAAGGACTATATCCGGATGGATGGGAGAGCCGTGTTTGGGTTCGCAGTGAAAAAAGTACCGGAGGTAATTCGGGAAGTGCTGGAGAAAAATAAAATGACCCTGGAAGAGATTGATTATTTTATACTCCATCAGGCGAACCGCAGGATTGTGGAATCGGCCGCCAGACATTTGGGGATAGGGATAGAAAAATTTCCAATGAACCTGCAGGAGTATGGAAATACTTCTTCTGCGAGTATTCCGCTTTTGTTGGATGAATGGAACCGGAGCGGAAACGTAAAGCCGGGCCAGACGATTTTGCTTGCCGGATTCGGCGCGGGACTGTCCTGGGGCGCAGCCGTATTCACCTGGTAATCCCCGGAAAATTTCCGGATTACAAATAAAAAATGAAAAATAGATTGTGACAATCCGGTTTATTACAAATGTGATATGAGAAACAGGATTGTTATAACAGAGAAGAGAAAGGAAGAGTGCAATGTTAGAAGAATTGAAAGAATTAGTAGCGGAATCCCTTGGAGCAGACGTGGAAGAACTGACAGAGGAAACCTCATTCACAGAAGATCTGGGAGCGGATTCCCTGGATTTGTTTGAGATGGTAATGGAGCTGGAAGATAAGTTTGAGGTGAAGATCCCGACAGAAGATCTGGAACAGATCAAGACCATCGGAGATGTACGGAAATATATCGAAGAGCATCAATAGAAAGAGGCAGGATATGAAAACAGAGATCACAGAGTTGCTGGGAATCCGGTATCCGATTATACAGGGAGGAATGGCCTGGGTAGCAGAGCATCACCTGGCGGCCGCCGTATCAGAGGCGGGCGGACTGGGACTGATTGGAGCGGCGAGCGCTCCCGGAGAATGGGTGAGGGAACAGATCCGAAAGGTCCGGGAACAGACATCCCGTCCGTTTGGAGTAAACATCATGCTGATGAGTCCCTATGCCGGAGACGTGGCAAAAATTGTTGCGGAGGAAAAAGTACCAGTGGTGACGACCGGCGCGGGGTCTCCGGAAAAATATATGAGTATGTGGAAGGAAGCGAAAGTGAAGGTCATTCCCGTAGTCGCTTCCGTTGCATTGGCACGACGGATGGAACGCTGCGGCGCGGACGCGGTTGTGGCGGAAGGAATGGAATCCGGCGGACATATCGGGGAAAGTACGACGATGACACTGGTTCCACAGGTTGCGGATGCCGTAACGGTTCCGGTTATTGCGGCCGGGGGAATGGCGGACGGCCGGGGGATTGCAGCCGCATTGATGCTGGGCGCGCAGGGCGTGCAGTTGGGAACCTGCTTTATTGTGACAAAAGAGTCTCAGGTTCATGAAAATTATAAAAAATGTATTCTGAAAGCAAGAGATATTGATACCAGAGTGACCGGGCGCACCACGGGACATCCGGTACGGGCGATCCGCAATCAGATGACAAAAGAGTATCTGAGAAGAGAACAGGAAGGCGCTTCTTTTGAAGAACTGGAGCAATTGACGCTGGGCGGACTGCGGAAAGCGGTGGTAGAAGGAGACGTAGTCTACGGCAGCGTGATGTCCGGGCAGATTGCAGGGCTGGTAAAAGAAGAATGCAGTTGTAAAGAACTGCTGGAAAAGTTGATGAGAGAGACAGAGAAACGGTTGAGTGGAGAAAGATGATGGAGAATCATACAGGAAAGACAGCGTGGATTTTTCCCGGTCAGGGTGTGCAAAAATGCGGGATGGGAAAAGATTTTTATGAGCAGAGCGCTCTGGCAAAGGAACTGTTTGAACAGGCTTCTCAATTATTAAATCTTGATATGAAAGCGTTGTGCTTTGAGGAAAATGAAAAACTGGATCAGACAGAATATACACAGGCTGCGCTTGTGACGGTCTGTCTGGCTATGACCGAAGTATTGCGTGATCGTGGTCTGGCGCCGGATATGACGGCCGGATTGAGTCTGGGAGAATATTGCGCCATTGCAGCCGCACAGGGGATGTCTCCGTTGGATGCCGTTCTGGCTGTGAGAAAGCGCGGGATACTGATGCAGAACGCGGTGCCGTCCGGACAGGGAGGCATGGCGGCGGTACTGGGACTTGACAAAGAGAAAATCGAGCAGATCCTTTCAGAAGAGGACGGGGTGAGTATTGCGAATTATAATTGCCCCGGTCAGATCGTCATTACCGGATATACCGGCGCGGTGGAGGAAGCGTCAAAACGTTTGACGCAAGCCGGTGCAAAACGCGTATTACCGTTAAATGTAAGCGGGCCGTTCCATTCTCCGCTGTTGGAAGAGGCAGGCGCGGAACTGGAAAGTGTATTGGAAAAAGTGACATGGAAACCGTTAGAAGTTCCCTATGTGACAAATGTGACCGCAGAATATGTGACGGAGATCTGTCAGGCC
Source organism: Lachnospiraceae bacterium (assembly GCA_910574195.1). Lineage (GTDB taxonomy): Bacteria > Bacillota > Clostridia > Lachnospirales > Lachnospiraceae > Schaedlerella. The sequence continues at coordinate 61,417 of CAJTBF010000005.1, forward strand.
AGATCCCTGCTTTCCAGACAAGTTTCCTCTCCGGTATGCTGGGAGCAGAGTATGGAGCGGATGATTGCAGACGGGGTGACTACTTTTGTGGAAATCGGACCAGGAAAAACGCTGGCCGGATTTTTACGGAAGATGGATAAAAGTGTGAAGGTTCTCCACGTGTCTGTGTGGAAAGACGTGGAAAAAATGATGTAGCAATGGGATTTCAGAATCCGGCGGGACGGACAGATTTCGGACAGAGCAAGGGGATAGAAAGATGCAGAAGGAAAACAAACAAATAGAAAGGGATTTATCCGGGAAGACCGCCGTGGTCACCGGAGCTTCCCGTGGAATCGGGAGGGCGATTGCCTGTAAACTGGCGACGGAGGGCGCGTCGGTCGTATTGAATTATAAAGGATCCGGGGAACGGGCGGAGGAAGTGAAGGCCCGGATTGAGGCAGAGGGAGGAACGGCTTATCTGCTCCCCTGTGATGTAGCGGACTTTGCGGCCTGCGAAGCATTTATGAAAGAAGCCATCGGTTTGCTTGGCCGATTGGATATTTTGGTGAATAATGCGGGAATTACCCGGGACGGCCTGCTGATGCGTATGAGTGAGGAAGACTATGACGCCGTCTTAAATACAAACCTGAAAGGGACGTTTCACTGCATCCGGTTTGCGGCCCGGCAGATGATCAAACAGAGAAGCGGAAGGATTCTGAATATTTCTTCTGTCTCCGGCGTATTGGGAAATGCGGGACAGGCGAATTACGCGGCTTCCAAGGCAGGGGTGATCGGTCTGACAAAGTCCGCGGCAAGAGAATTTGCGGGCAGAGGGATTACGGTCAATGCCATTGCGCCGGGGTTCATTCATACGGAGATGACGAAAGCGCTGCCGGAAAAGGTGAGGGAAAACGCGGTGGCGCAGATTCCGCTGGGAAGATTTGGAGAAGCCGAAGAAGTAGCGGAAGCGGCCGCGTTTCTGGTATCGGATCGCGCGGGATATATGACGGGTCAGGTGCTGCATATAGACGGCGGCATGGCAATGTAGAAGGGCAGGAGACAAATATGGCGGGAAAAAGAAGAGTAGTAGTAACCGGGTTGGGTGCAGTCACTCCAATTGGAAATACAGTAGAGACGTTTTGGAAAGGAATCCGGGAAGGAAAAGTAGGAATCGGGCCGATTACGAAGTTTGATACATCCGGATATGAGGTGCGGATTGCCGCGGAGGTAAAAGATTTTGTGGCAAAAGAGCGGATGGATTTTAAATCGGCAAAACGGATGGAAGCATTTTCACAATATGCAGTTGCGGCAGCGAAAGAAGCGTTTGAAGACGCGGGAATTCAGATGGAAAAAGAAGATCCATACCGTGCGGGTGTGATTGTGGGATCCGGAGTGGGAAGTCTGAAGACAACGGAAGACAGTTATCTGCGGATTTTGGAAAAAGGGCCGTCCCGGGTGAATCCTTTGATGGTGCCGCTGATGATTTCCAATATGGCTGCCGGGAATGTGTCCATTCAACTGGGGCTGAAAGGGAAATGTACCAATGTGGTAACGGCCTGTGCCACCGGTACTAACTGCATCGGAGATGCTTTTCGTGCGATTCAGTATGATGATGCGGACGTGATGCTGGCGGGCGGTACAGAGAGCTGCATTTCCCCCACCGGAGTGGCGGGATTCACCGGTTTAACCGCGTTGTCAAAGTCAAAAGATCCGTTGCGTGCCTCCATTCCCTTTGATAAGGAACGGGACGGTTTTGTTCTGGGAGAAGGGGCCGGCATTGTGGTTCTGGAAGAACTGGAACATGCGAAACGCCGCGACGCGCATATCTATGCGGAACTGGTCGGGTACGGCTGTACCGGGGATGCTTACCATATTACTTCCCCGGCGGAAAACGGAGAAGGGGCCGGTATGGCCATGAAACTGGCCATGAAGGAAGGCGGCGTGGCGCCGGAGGAGATCGACTATATCAATGCGCACGGAACCAGTACCTTTTATAACGATCTTTATGAAACACGGGCTGTGAAATACGCGTTGGGTTCCGCGGCCGGTCAGGTGGTAATGAATTCCACCAAGTCGATGATCGGCCACCTGCTTGGCGCGGCCGGCGGTGTAGAATTTGTCACCTGTGTCAAGACGATACAGGAGCATTTCATTCATCAGACAGTGGGAACAAGAGAAACAGACGGCGAATGTGACCTCAATTACGCCATTGGCGCTCCGGTGGAAAAGGAAGTACGGTATTGCCTGACCAATTCCCTGGGGTTTGGCGGTCATAACGCCACATTGCTGTTAAAAAAATATGAGTTGTCTTAAGAAGCAGACGAGGTGCGGAAAATGAAGTTTGAACATGTGTTACGATTGGCAGAAGTGATCTCCGCTTCGGCGCTGACGGAATTTAGTTATGAAGAGGGAAGTGTGAAGATCTCCATGAGGAAAGAGACAGAGGGGAAGGACGTTTTTCCTTCTGCCGGAAATGTTTTTCATGGGATATCAAAGGAGACGGAGGAAAAACTGCCGGATACAGAAGCCCTCCCCCTTCCCGGAAAAGAAGAATTTTCGGGTTCTGATGTGGAGAAAGCGGACGGACAGACCGTGACGTCCCCGTTGGTAGGAACCTTCTATGCGGCGCCTGCGGAAGGAGCGGATCCTTTTGTACGTGTGGGCGATACCGTGGAAAAGGGGCAGGTGCTGGCAATTATAGAAGCCATGAAGCTGATGAATGAGATCGAGAGTGATTTTAGCGGAAAAGTAGAAGAGATTCTGGTGGAAAACGGGGAAGCCGTAGAGTATGGGCAGCCTTTATTTTTGATCCGGTAACTTCTTTTTCTGAAAAGGAAAGAAAGAAGAAAGGGGAAAAGGATGGAAGAGAAGAACAGTCTGAATACGAAACAGATTATGGAGATTCTGCCGCACAGGCATCCGTTTCTGCTTGTGGATAAGATTGAAGATTATGAACCGGGGAAGTATGCGGTTGGATATAAGTGCGTGACATACCGGGAAGATTTTTTTGCCGGACATTTCCCGGGAGAACCGGTGATGCCGGGGGTGCTGATTGTGGAGGCATTGGCGCAGGTCGGCGCGGTGGCGATCTTAAGTATGCCGGAGCATAAAGGGAAGATCGCGTTCTTTGGCGGAATTGAAAAATGCCGTTTTAAAGGGATGGTGCGGCCGGGAGATTATTTGAAACTGGAGACCAGAATCAGCAGGCAGAAAGGTCCCTATGGTGTGGGTGAAGCGGTCGCTTCTGTGGAGGGGACTGTGGTTGCCCGTGCAGAATTGTCTTTTATGGTGGGATAAGGAGAGCGAAAAGATGATAGAAAAAGTGTTGATTGCCAACCGGGGAGAAATCGCAGTACGTATTATCCGTGCGTGCCGGGAAATGGGAATTGAAACGGTCGCGGTGTATTCGGAGGCGGATCGGGACGCGCTGCATACCCAGCTTGCAGATGAAGCCATCTGTATCGGCCCGGCCCCTTCTTCGAAAAGTTATCTCTGCATGGAACAGATCATCAGCGCCACGGTGACTTCCGGAGCGGACGCAATTCATCCGGGATTTGGATTTCTTTCAGAAAACAGTAAATTTGCGGAACTGTGCGAGCAGTGCCATATTACGTTTATCGGCCCGAAAGCGGAAGTAATTCAAAAAATGGGAAATAAACAGGAAGCCAGAAACACCATGCTGGCGGCAAAAGTGCCGGTGATCCCCGGAAGTACGGCGCCTGTGTGGGATGCAGAGAGCGGCGCGAAAATGGCGCAGGAGATCGGGTATCCGGTGATTGTAAAAGCAGCTCTGGGAGGCGGCGGAAAGGGAATGCGCGTGGCGGAGACGCCGCAGGAATTTGAAAACAGTTTTTGTATGGCGCAGAAAGAGGCGCAGACGGCTTTTGGAGACGGAACCATGTATCTGGAGCATTATATTGTACATCCGCGGCATATTGAGTTCCAGATTTTGGCGGATCAATATGGAAATGTCATTCATCTGGGAGAAAGAGATTGTTCCGTTCAACGCAACCACCAGAAAATGATAGAGGAAGCTCCCTGCGCGGCGCTGTCTGAGGAATTGCGCCGGAAGATGGGGGATGCGGCGGTAAGGGCGGCGAAAGCAGCGCAGTATACCAATGCCGGCACCGTAGAATTTTTACTGGAAAAGAATCAGCAATTCTATTTTATGGAAATGAACACCCGGATCCAGGTGGAGCACCCGGTGACAGAATGGGTGACGGGGATTGATCTGATCAAAGAGCAGATTCGGATTGCGGCCGGCCGGCCGCTTCGTTATACACAGGAGGATGTACAGATCACCGGGCACGCTCTGGAATGCCGGATTAACGCGGAAAATCCGGCTGAAAATTTTCGGCCTTCCCCGGGAACGATTACGGATATCTATCTGCCCGGCGGAAAAGGAGTGCGTATTGATTCCGCAATCTATTCCGGATATACGGTGCCTCCTTATTATGATTCCATGCTGGCAAAATTGATTGTCCATGCGAAGAACCGAAAGGAAGCCATTCGAAAGATGTGCAGCGCGCTGGGTGAAATTATTATAGAGGGCGTGGATACCAATGTGGATTACCAGTATGAAATTCTGAACCATCCTGATTTTTTGTCAGGAGATTTTGATATCACGTTCATAGAGAAACTGGAACGGAATCCGGCCTGTTGAAGTCTGGCTTACGACAAAGAGGCCGAATTCCATTCCAACAGTGATGCGTTCTTACGGACTTTGCAGCAAGTGCAAAGTTCTGGACCAAATAGTTACAAAGGATGACAGATTATTTAAGATTCGGCTTGAAATAAAATTTCAGAGAAGGAATGGGAAAATGAAGCTCCAGAATATGTTTAAAAAGACCAGAAAAAGGAATCGGCACGTTTCGAATCATTCGCATCCGGAAGTTCCGGAAGGACTGCTTCGAAAATGTAATAAATGCAACGCTGTCATTATGACGGAGGATGTGGAGAATGGCGGGTATATCTGTCCGCAGTGTCAGGGATATTTTCGGATGCCTTCCGGGAAACGGTTGGAAAGTATTCTGGATGCGGGAAGTTTTGAAGAGTGGGACCGCGGTATGACGGTCTGCAATCCATTGCATTTTAAAGGATATGAGGAAAAGTTGTGTTCTCTGCGGGAAAAAACAGGACTGGAAGAGGCGGTGGTTACCGGAAAGGGTACCATTCAGGGACATTCCGCAGTAGTGGGCGTATGCGACGGACGTTTTTTGATGGCCAGTATGGGCAAGGTGGCCGGAGAAAAGATTACCCGCGCCGTAGAACGTGCAACAGAGGAAAAACTTCCGATAGTTCTTTTTGCCTGCTCCGGTGGCGCCAGAATGCAGGAGGGAATTGTATCTCTGATGCAGATGGCGAAAACATCGGCCGCATTGAAACGCCATAGCGACGCGGGACTGCTCTATATTTCTGTATTGACGGATCCGACAATGGGAGGTGTGACGGCCAGTTTTGCCATGCTGGGAGATTTGATTCTGGCGGAACCGGGGGCGCGAATCGGATTTGCAGGCCCCCGTGTCATCGAGCAGACCATCGGTGAGAAACTTCCCAAAGGTTTCCAGCGGGCAGAATTCTTACTGGAGCATGGATTTGTGGACCGGATTGTAGAACGTAAGGAAATGAAAACAGTTCTGGGACAGATTTTACAAATGCATCGTTCGCCATTGCAGGATGGAAAAGAGATACAGGAAAAAACGGAGCCTTTTGAAATGGAGGAGATGCGGGGGATTCAGAAAAACCAGAAAACCCAGAAGACTCAGAAGATTCAAAAGAAGGAAAAACAAAAGTGTGTCGGCAATCGCAGGGAAGATTCGATGGAACAAGGAGCAGGAAACGCCTGGAATCGGGTATGTATTTCCCGAAAGAAGGATCGCCCCGCAGGCAGCGACTATCTTACTGGCTTGTTTCCCGATTTTCTGGAACTCCATGGGGACCGTGTGTTTGAGGACGACGCGGCGGTGATTGGGGGGCTGGCTGTCTTTCATGGGAAGCCGGTGACAGTCATTGCACAGGCAAAAGGAAAATCAACCAGGGAGAATGTAAAGCGGCATTTTGGGATGCCTTCCCCCGGGGGGTACCGAAAAGCGCTGCGTCTCATGAAACAGGCGGAGAAGTTTCATCGCCCGGTTCTTTGCTTTGTGGATACACCGGGAGCATTCTGTGGATTGGAGGCGGAAGAGCGAGGGCAGGGAGAGGCGATTGCCAGAAATCTGTTTGAACTTTCCTCTTTAAAAACACCGGTTCTTTCCGTTGTGATCGGGGAGGGCGGAAGCGGCGGCGCTCTGGCAATGGCGCTGGCGGACGAAGTGTGGATGCTGGAGAATGCAATCTACTCCATTCTTTCGCCAGAAGGTTTTGCCAGTATCTTATGGAAAGACAGTAAGCGGGCCGAAGAAGCGGCGGAAGTGATGAAACTGACAGCGTTTGACCTGAAAGAATTGGGGATGATTGAGCAGATCATTCCGGAACCGGAGGAATTTACAGCAGATACAATGGGGGAAGTCTGTAAAATATTGGATTTGAAGATAGACGAATTCCTGAAAAAGCAGGAAGTGCTGTCCCCCGGGGAGTTAGCAGAAAGACGATATGAGCGTTTCCGGAGGATGTAATTTTGAGACAAATTTTGAAAGCGTGTCGTCTTGCATCCTTCTGAAAAACATGTTATGCTGAAAAAGTTAAGGTAAAGCTTTCATATGAAAGATGCAGGTGGTAACAAAGAAAGAGGAAGAAAGGGAAACAGCGGCAGATGGATGCATATAAAACGATCAATGATATTCTGGTACACTTGTTCCATGAAATCTGGGAATCCGAGGAAGAAGCAATTATTACAGAAGAGTTCCGGGATATCAGTAACAATGATATGCATATTATAGAAGCGATTGGGCTGGGAGAGGACAGTACCATGTCCGTTATTGCGAAAAAGCTGGGAATTACGGCGGGCTCTTTGACGACTTCTATGAACAGTCTGGTGAAAAAAAGGTATGTGGTTCGCCGCCGGAGCGAGCAGGATCGGCGGGTAGTTTACATTAGTTTGACGGAAAAAGGGAGAAAAGCATACCGGCATCATGAAGAATTCCACAGGCAGATGACGAACGCCGTAATTGAAAGCCTGGAGGAAGAAGAGATTCCGGTGCTCTTAAAAACCTTAGATAGTTTGTCTGCATTTTTCAGAAACAGAAAAAAAGATGCGTGAGATAGAAAGGAACTCAAACAGGAATGCAAGAAGATCACGCATGAGGAATAAATATAAAAATTGAGCAAAGAAGGTATTGATTTTTAGAAAGAAATGTGATAGGATATCAGATGTGTCAAAGATACTGCGGGTGTAGTTCAATGGTAGAACACCAGCCTTCCAAGCTGGATACGTGGGTTCGATTCCCATCACCCGCTTCGGGTAAGAGTACCGGAATTTCTGTTTTTAGGAATTCCGGTATTTTTTTGTCCATTGGTTCTGTATTTGTGATATACTGGAAATCAGAAGATCCCGTTCACAGCAGTAACTGGACCGGGAGGAACAAAAAGGATGAGAGTGTCAATAGAAAGGATGTTGGAATTTTACTGTCACAGGAGGAACGAAAGATGAATTGTTTGGAGGAACGGATTTTAAAGGACGGCGTTGTAAAAGAAGGAAATGTTTTAAAAGTAGACAGTTTTCTGAATCATCAGATGGATATTGAACTGTTTGATGAGATGGGGGAAGAATTCAAAAGACGTTTCGCAGACAAGCCGATCAATAAGATCTTGACGATTGAGGCATCCGGAATCGGGATTGCCTGTGTTGCGGCGCAGCATTTTCATGTTCCGGTTGTGTTTGCGAAAAAGGCAAAAAGTATCAATCTGGATGGGGAGATGTATGTAGCGGAGGTGGAATCTTTTACTCATAAGTGTAAGAATCGTGTGATTGTCGCGCAGAAGTTCTTAACACCGGCGGATCATGTGTTGATTATTGATGATTTTCTGGCAAATGGCTGCGCGCTGCAGGGGCTGATTCAGATTGTACAGTCCGCCGGGGCAACCGTAGAGGGAATCGGAATTGCCATTGAAAAGGGATTTCAGGCAGGCGGAAGAATGATCCGGAATCTGGGATTTCAATTGGAATCTCTGGCAATTGTGGAAGCCATGGATGCCAAAACCGGCAGAATCGAATTCCGGGAGCAGTAACAGCAAAGAGGATCGGCGAAAATCTTACATTGATATACATCAGGAGGAAAAATATGGGAAAGAATTCAGAAATGGTAAAACAGTTAAAAGCAGTGAAAAGTATATTGGTTTCAAAGGAACTGCGCGGGGAAGAATGGGAAGAGATGCAGGCGGCCGTAAAGAAGCTGGAAGAGGTGGTGTCTTATCTCAATGACTGCAGTGGAAGGGGAATTACATTCTAAATGATGAAATTAAGATATATTGAATTGAAAATTATTCTTACTTCTTCCGGTATTAATTTGACAGAGATTGACCGGATCAAAGAGTAATAACCCAATAAGTATAGAAACACGAAGGTGCAAAGTTTTTATAGAATGATGAAAGACTTTGCACTTTTTCTAATGTTGTAGTATACGGAATGTTGATGATGGATTTTCAGTATACCATGCGGAAAGACTGCCGACAGCAGGTTTTCCGTATACTGTCATATCCTCACACTTCTAAACTGTGAGTTCATTTCGTAATAAATATTTCCTGTTTCCCATCGTCTATAATAAATTTACGATCCTTTGTTTTTATAAGATATGTTCCAAACGGCATATTTAAATATGGAATAATGGATTCGTCATAATTACAGATAGTATTCAATTTGTAAATTTTATAATTGTCCGGGTTGTTGCTGTAATTTTCATCTTCATCGCCTTTGAAAAACCTCCACCCGCTATCCGGGAAAAGGGCACTGGGTTCCTCTCTGTACATATATCCGACTTTCCAGCCCTCTACTGTAATCATATTTGTTGCCATGCAGCCGTCATTTCCTTTATAATCAATCAGTTTCTTTATGTCTTCTTTTTTCTTTTTAAAAATCATCATTTTACCTCATATCACCGTTTCAGATATAAATATGGCCATTCTTTCATTATTTCATACCAATTATCATTCATTTGAAAATCAAGTATATTATGATTTCTGTCTACGGTTATAGAAAATAATTGTGCAGAGCTTTTATTCTCCAATACACAGATACCGTCAGGATACCTGCGCTTATCAGATCCTGTTTCAAAACGGCCTTTATACCCCTTCCAAGTAAAAGTCCTGTCTGCTGCTATATAGGGAAGACATTTGCTAATATGATTCATGAATATCCCGGAATCATCTGTGAGTATAAAAGACAACATATTCGGGGCAGTTACATCATCGCCCATACAAACACTTTCTCTTCCTACATATATTTTTTCATTTTTTATAAATGCATTTTTCTTTTTAAAAAATATTCCCATATGGTTCTCTCCTATAATTGGAGTTAGAAAGCGAGAAAGCCCATGAACATCTGCTCACGGACTTCTTATCGTCAATACTCCGCCGCTATTTCGTGTTCTCTGCCCGAGTCGGAGTAAGATCTCTTTGATGGAGTATACGGGATTCGAACCCGTGGCCTCAACAATGCGAATGTTGCGCGCTCCCAACTGCGCTAATACCCCCCGTATTGTATCATCTGCTGTCGCCGTCTTCTTGTATGCCGACAAATCAGATCTCGATTCTATGATTATAGCATATGTTTAAAAAAAATGAAAGAGAGGATTGAAAAAAAGTATCGAAAAAAGTAAAATGAAATTACTTTTCACGGCTCGGGAATGCGCAATCTAGCGCATTCCGTGAAAACAGACTTACGCAGCGACAACAGTGAGGGGCGATTTTTGTGCAGTAAACTTTAAATATTGCCCCGGGCAATTACTATGAGCGGCCTTCCAGACCGTGAATAGTAATAAAATAAATGCAACCTGAATGGTGGAAGTAAGGGAGAGAGAATATGGAGGAACATTCATCAAAGCAGAGAAATAAAAGGAATCAGAAGCGAAAACATGACCAAAATCGTTCGCCGGAAAATGAGAAAAGGCAGTTTGGAACACAAAAAAGAATCCGGCATTTTTTGATCGGCGCTCTTGCGATTATTCTGACCGGAGGCGGGGTATACGAACTTTTTCCGTTATTTGCGGAATCTTTTCTGACTCCGCAGATGGAACTGCTGGAATTTACGGAAGCGTCGGGAGAGATGCGGGTCACGTTTCTGGATGTGGCGCAGGGAGATTGTACAATTGTCCAGACAGAAGAACAGAATATGGTCATTGATGCAGGGAATAATCACCAGGGGGAAACCGTGGCAGACTGGCTGGAAGCACAGGGAATTACAAGACTGGATTATTTGATTTTGACACATCCTGATGCAGATCATATCGGCGGAGCGGACAATATTCTGCGTACAGTGGATGTAGAACGGGTAATTATGCCGGATGTGGCCAATGACACTGTAACATATGAAGAAGTAATGGATTTGATTGAAGCACAAGAGATTCCGGTGGATTTTCCGGAAGTGGGAGACAGATATCTGCTGGGGGATGCAGGATTTACGGTGTTGTGTCCGCGGCCGGAGGAAGTCAGTGAGGAAGATCTCAATGGTTCTTCTGTCGGAATCAAATTGGTACATGGTGTCAATTCTTTTGTCATGTGCGGAGATGCAGAGGCGGGGAGTGAACAGAATATGGTACACACTTTTGGAGACGCTCTGGAGTCCGATGTACTGAAATGTGGACACCATGGGAGCAGTACGTCTAATTCCGCTTCTTTTTTGCAGAAGGTGAATCCGACCTGGGCGGTAATCAGCTGTGGACGGGATAATTCTTATGGGCATCCTCATGTGGAAGTTCTTGCGGAATTACAGGATGCCGATATACAGGTGTACCGGACGGATGAACTGGGCACAGTTACTGCATATAGTGACGGGCAGGAGATTTTCTGGGAACTTCCCTGATACCAATTCTTATTTGAGAACATGGAAAAATACTCCCTTTTTATGGACTGAATATGAGACTTGCTTAATAGCACAAGCAGTAAAGCAGTGAAATTGTTTTTGCACTAGAAAACAATTCATTGCTTTTTTGTTTTATTGGAACCATTCATTTTACTGCTTTTTTGCATTCACTTTTTCTTCACATTTCTTAAGAAATTCTTTTGTTTGTTCTGGCAGTCAAATTTAGATCTGTTCTTTATCATAAGGATCATGAAAGGGGGCTGCCGGAATGAACATTCAAACATTGACACAGTATTTTCTGGAATACGGCGCGTTTTTTATTTTCCTCATTGTATTATTAGAATATATGAATCTTCCCGGATTCCCGGCGGGCGTTATTATGCCTCTTGCAGGGATATGGGCGGCAAAAGGAGAGATCAGTTTTCCGATGGTAATTTTAATCTCGGTTGGAGCGGGACTGACCGGGAGCTGGATCCTGTATTTTCTGGGCCGGCTGGGCGGACAAAAACTGATTGGATTTTATTTTAAAAAATTTCCGAAACAGCAGCCTTTGATTGAAGAAAAGATGGAGATGCTTCGGGAAAAGGGCGGAATCGGTGTATTTGTGAGCAAGCTGCTGCCCATGGTGCGTACCATTATTTCCATTCCGGCCGGTATGGTCCGGATGGATTTTGTAAAATATACGGTGAGTTCTGTATTGGGAATCTTTCTTTGGAATACGGTCTTTGTCGGAGCCGGATATTTTTTCGGTGAGGCGGCGATGCAGGTTCTGGCATAAGGGCACAGAAGAAATCGCTTATGTCCGGCAGAAACGGCAGGGAAGAAGGAGGAGAAGAATTGTGAAAATTGCAATGCTGACCAATAATTACAGGCCCTTTGTAGGGGGAGTGCCGATTTCCGTGGAACGGCAGGCGGTAGGATTGGCGAAACGAGGAAATGATGTAACTGTTTTTGCCCCCGCGTATGAGGAAACAAAGGATGCCGCAAAGGAACAACTTCATGAGGAGGAATGCAGAGGAAGACTGCACGTTGTAAGATTTTCCACCGGAAAACAATGTCTGGAGAACGGAATGGCCATACCCAAGCTTGCGCCGCGGGAAATCCTTCCGGTATTTGAGGAGGAATGGTTCGATCTGATTCATACGCACCATCCTATGTTTGTGGGGCCGATGGCTCTGTATCTGGGAAAGAAATATGATCTTCCGGTTGTATATACCTATCATACCAGATACGAAGACTACCTACATTATCTGCCGCTGTTTCAGGGGCAGAAAAACGGTATTTTCCGTGAGAATATATACCGTGCGGCAAAAGAGAAACTCGTTCCCGGATATATGCGGTGGTTTACCAATCAGTGTAATCTGGTGCTGGCGCCGTCGGCGGGAATACAAAAACAGATACGGGAGCAGGGGACAAAAGTTCCCATAGCCGTGTTTCCTACCGGACTGGAAGAAGGGTTTTACCGGGACTTTGCGAAGGAAGCCAAAGAAATCCGGCGGCGTTTTCTTCCGGAAGGGGGAGTTCTTTTTTGTACGACCGGCAGGCTGGAGAAAGAGAAAAATCCGGAATTTCTATTTCGAGGAATCCAACAATTGAAAGAGAAGATGTATCAGACATTTCGGGTACTGGTAATCGGAACAGGGAGTATGCAGGAGGAACTGAGAGAAAGGGCAAAGCAGTTAAAAATTCAGAAGGAGATATGCTTTTTGGGAAATGTGCCCAATATGGAACTAAATCAATATCTGCAGGCCAGTGATGTATTTCTGTTTGCATCAAAGTCCGAGACGCAGGGGATTGTACTGGCAGAGGCAATGGCGTCCGGATGTCCCGTGGTGGCAGTGCAGGCGTCCGGTGTGGAAGATATTGTAAAAAATGGCGTGAACGGATTTATGACAGAAGAAGATGTGTTTGCCTGGGCGGAAAAAGTACAGGAGACGGCGGAGAAAAGCGACCGCCAGGAGATGAGAAGACAGGCAAAACAGACTGCGGACAGCTACCGGGCAGATCGGCTGGCGCAATATGAAGAATTATTGTATGAGCAGTGTATTCTGGCGGGGGATCCACGTAAGGGATATTCCTGTCAGGGTATCCGGTAATTCATACTCCTGGCTGTCCGATAAAGTACACCCATCCGGGCATCCCGTAATTCATGCCCTTCGGGCGGACGGATAGCTACCGCTGTCCGATAAGGTATACCTAATTGGACATTAGTAGTCCAATTAATATAAAAAATAGAGAAGGGACAGAATAGATCATATGAAAAAACTGGGAAGAAGAATCTTACAGAGATTGTTTCTATGCTATTTAAAATTTCTGGAAAAGACAGTCTCCATTCAGTGGAGAGAGGATCGCCTGTGCGGAAGCAGCCAGATTTTTGGATTCTGGCACGAGGACAGTTTTTTTATGAATCTGGTATTAAAAAAACTGGCGGATCAGACGGCGCCGGTAGATGTCATTGTGACGGCGGATGTACGAGGGGACTATATTGAAACGATGATTGCACATTGTGGCGGTCATGCCCTGCGGGTACCGGATGGTCTGGCCTGTGTTGGGGCCGTGAAAAAACTGATGAAGCGTTCTTATGAAGAGGCAAGATCACTGGCAATTTCGCTGGATGGTCCTCTGGGTCCCCGTCATGAGCCGAAAAAGCTGGCATTTTATTTATCGGAGCAACGAAAGGAAGACTTTGTGGGAATTACCGTGGCGTATTCTTCCTGTCTGCGGCTGTTTTGGCGGTGGGATCATTATGTGATTCCGCTTCCGTTTACAAGAGTAACAGTGGAACTCCGGGATTACGGGGAGGTAAGTAAGCGGCAGATTCCGGAACTTCCGGTAACAGCCGGGATGAAAAGTCCTTTGGTGCAGTCTACGGTTTCAGTTTTGGAAAAGATGTCTTCCGGAGAGCAATTTTTAACCCCATTCTAAAAGCAGGGGAAAAATGTTCCGATGGATATGGTTCCCGGAGTAACATGGTAATCCGGAGAAATGAACAGGGACTTTTTCTGCTGGAAACAGAAAGAGAATAGAAACAAAACGAGAAAAAGAGGAATGAAATGTGATATACTGAATCGGACAGAAAGGTTAGGGTAGTTCATCCGGAAAAGTACGGTATGAAAAACCGGTCGGAAGGAAGTATTTTTTACAGAAAAACAGGCAGCAGAGGGAGGAAGACAAAAGAAATGGAGATCAATCATGTACTGGTGGTAGAGGATGATAAAGAAATACGGGAAGGAGTACAGATTTATCTGCAGAGCCAGGGGTATCAGGTATTTGAAGCCGCGGATGGAGTGGAAGGGTTAAAGGTTCTGGAAAAAGAGGAAATTCATCTTGCCATTGTGGATATTATGATGCCGCGGATGGACGGAATCCATATGACAATGAAATTACGGGAAAAATATGATTTTCCGGTTATTATGCTTTCCGCAAAGTCCGAAGAAGTGGATAAAGTGATGGGGTTGAATCTGGGGGCGGATGATTATGTGACAAAACCGTTTACACCGATGGAATTGATGGCGAGAGTGAATTCCCAGCTCCGGCGGTATCGAAAGTTTCTGGAAAAGCTGGAACCGAGAGAAAACGTCCATGTGATCGGGGGACTGGAAATCAACGAAGATACGGTAGAGGTATCAGTGGACGGAAATCCGGTAAAGATGACACCGATTGAATATAAGATTCTTCTGCTCCTGGCGAAAAATCCCGGACATGTGTTTTCCGCAGAAGAAATTTATGAACGGGTGTGGCAGGAACGTGCCATTAATACAGATACGATTATGGTACATGTCCGCAATATTCGTGAAAAAATTGAAGTGAACCCGAAAAATCCAAAATATTTAAAGGTGGTGTGGGGTGTTGGTTACAAAATTGAAAAACAGCCGTAAGTTTGCAGTAGGCCTGATTCTGGCAGTTTTGCTTGGCAGCGCCTGTATTATGGTAGCGTTCTATCCAATGTTTCAGGGAGTTGTTGATACGACGGCGCAGAGCAAAGCTTCTTTGGATGCGTTGACAGATATTGGAAATCATCTTTTGCAGGGAAATTCCTTCCTGTACAGTGAAGTGGCGGATGAAACAAAGCAGAGTGATATTATGCAGAATTATGGGGAGGACCGCTATTTTCTTCTGGTGAAATATCTGGATTATGAAGCGTTTGATTTTGAGGGAAATGCGCTTCGGGAGAAAAATTCGAAGACTGTTTTGGAGAAGTTGCTGCAAAAGGAAACCGACTATGCGTTCCGCATTGCATTTCTTTATGACGACGAGGGCGCTCTTCGTGTGGAAGTAGACGGAAGTGCGCTGAGTGAAGAAGAATGTTATGGGGTGGAGAATTTCCTTTATCAACAGGAAGCCGAATTTTATTATCCTATGGATGCTCCCAGGAGCGTAAAAATAGTGTACGCATTTACAGAGGAGAATCTGGAGAAATATATAAAAGAATTTGATTGGAGTGGACAGGAATGGAGGAAGGCGGAGACGTTGTCCAACGATGAAGTCTATCTGGTCTTTGAATGGGTGCTCTGCCTGTTTGTATTGGGAATGGCCTGTCTGATTCCATGCAACAAAAACTGGAATATTGGAGAGCAGAAAATTTTTCATGCTCCGCTGGAAATCGTAATATTGGTTTTGGGATACCTGGTAAGCGAGGAACAGAGATGGTCTTTCGTGGTAGTGCGTACAATGGAAGTGCCGTCCTCTATGGGAATTAACATAGAGAAGGCAGGAAATGTTGCCATGTGGTTCTGTATTTTTGCTCTGGTATATTGGGGAGCAACCTGTATAAGAGCCATGTTTACCATGAAGAAGGCATACTGGAAAGAGCGGACATTGTGTGGGCGTGTATTTTATTGGGCAAGGAACAGGAAGGAACCACTTGGAGAACAGGTGAAACAGAGTGCCGGGGATGCCACCGGTCTGTTGAAGAAGATCTGGAAAAGCGTCTGTGCAGTCATGAAGCAGGTCTATGACTGGGTGATGCATCTGGATTTCCGGGATCGGACAAATCAGACAATTTTGCGGATTGTGGGAACTAACTTTGTCGTCCTGTTTTTCATTACCATTTTCTGGTATCACAGGTTCACCGTGCTGGCGTTGTATTCTCTCATATTGTTCCTGTTTCTGCGGAAATTCTTCCGGGATACGCAGAAAAAATATAAGCTGCTTCTTGCTGCGACTAATGGATTGGCGCAGGGAAATCTGGATGTGCAGATCGAAGGTGATATGGGGATTTTTAATCCGTTGAAGCTGGAGATTCAGAAGATTCAGAGGGGATTTAAACGCGCAGTGGAAGAGGAAGTGAAAAGCGAGCGGATGAAAACCGAGCTGATTACCAATGTATCCCATGATCTGAAAACACCACTGACAGCCATTATCACGTATATCGATCTGTTGAAGCAGGAGAAAGATCCAAAGAAGCAGGAGGAATATCTGGGGGTTCTTGAACGGAAATCACTGCGTCTGAAAGTGTTGATTGAGGATCTGTTTGAGATCAGCAAGGCAACCAGCCGGAATGTAACGATGAATTATATGAGAGCAGATATCGTGGAACTATTAAAGCAGGTCAGTCTGGAAAATAAGGGAAAAATCGAGGAAGCAAATCTGGATTTCCGGTGGAATCTGCCGGGAGAAAAGGTAGTGATGCTTTTGGATATCCAGAAGACATACCGTATTTTTGAAAATTTGATCGTAAATATTACGAAATATGCAATGCCTCATACAAGAGTTTACGTAGATCTGCTCGATGAGGGCGGCCAGGTGCTCATTTCCATGAAAAATGTATCGGCTGCAGAATTGAATTTTAATACAGAAGAAATTACCGACCGGTTTGTGCGGGGAGATACGGCAAGAAATACCGAAGGTTCCGGACTGGGGCTGGCCATCGCAAAAAGTTTCACGGAGCTGCAGGGAGGCGCGCTTGTGATTTCAACGGATGCGGATCTGTTCAAGGTCAGCATCTGGCTTCCCAGGCGGGAAGAGGATGCGCATAACAGTTGAATAGAATCCGGCCTCTTTGCCGTAAGGCAAACTTCAACAGGCCGGATTCCGTAACTATTTATCCATAGGCCAAATAGTTACTATTTGGAACGTAACCCACTATATTTTTCTTGACATATAGGAAAAAATTGCACACAATAAGAATAGAAGCACTCGAAGAGAGATTGCTTGTTGAAAATGAGAAAAAGTGGGAGGGAATGTGTATGCGTTACGAAGTAAAAGGCGAGACACTGCCGGTAGTTCTTTGCTATTTGGATAGTGGAGAGAAAATGATTACAGAAAAAGGATCCATGAGCTGGATGTCTCCGAATATGAAGATGGAGACCACGTCCAACGGGGGATTCGGAAAAGCGATCGGAAGGATGTTCGCAGGGGAATCTCTGTTCCAGAATATTTATACGGCAGAGGGCGGAGAGGGTATGATTGCGTTTGCCTCCAGTTTTCCGGGAAAGATTGTACCTTATGAGATTGCGCCAGGTAAAGAACTGGTCGTACAGAAATCCGGTTTTCTGGCTTCGGAACGGGGAGTGGAGCTGTCGGTATTTTTCCAGAAAAAATTTGGCGCCGGTCTTTTCGGCGGGGAAGGCTTTATTATGCAGCGCCTGTCGGGGCGGGGAATCGTATTTTTGGAATTTGACGGACATATTGTAGAGTATGATCTGGCGCCCGGGCAGCAGATTTTGGTGGATACCGGATATCTGGCGGCCATGGAGTCGACATGCAGTATTGATATTAAGTCGGTTCCCGGTGTGAAGAATATGGTCTTTGGCGGAGAGGGCATTTTTAATACAATGATTACAGGCCCGGGGCATATCTGGCTGCAGACCATGCCGATTTCGAATGTGGCAGGAGAAATTGGCCGGTTTATTCCTGCAAAATAAAGAACAGATATCCTCCGTCATTAGTACTGGCGGAAATAGCCGGTGCAGAATTCATTGTTAATTACACAAAGTTGTACTGGGCAGCGCAGTGCCTGGTATGAACAGCAACCAAACTGGCCTGTATAAAAACAATAAAACTGGATGTTTCCATGTATCCACTATGTGCGTATGATATAGAAGAAGCAAAAAGAATTTCAATCAGGAATTTTGAGAAGAAAGGGGATATAGGAAGATGGAAACAAGAAGTCAGACAGTGAGGAAGCTGGCGCAGACCGCATTATTGGCGGCGCTGTGTTTTGTATCTTTTACGTTTTTGCAGATTAAGATTCCGATGCCGGGCGGAGATGCTACTTCTCTTCATATTGGGAATGCATTCTGTGTTTTGGCGGCGCTCTTACTCGGCGGAGTTTATGGAGGAATTGCGGGGGCCGTCGGTATGTCGATTGCGGATATTTTAGATCCGGTGTATATTGTCGGTGCGCCGAAGACATTAGTTTTGAAGATGTGTATCGGATTGATCGTCGGTCTTGTGGCCCATAGAGTGGCAAAGATTAATGAGAGCAGTGATAAAAAATATATTTTCCGCTGGAGTGTGATTGCGTCCGTTGCCGGTCTGGGATTCAATGTGATTGCGGATCCGGTGGTCGGTTATTTTTACAAACAGTATATTCTGGGACAGCCGCAGCAGATGGCCGAGATACTGGCAAAATGGAGCGCGGCGACGACGTTTGTCAATGCGGTGGTGTCTACGCTTCTGGTAGCGGTGGTATACAATGCGCTTCGTCCGGTTCTTTTGAAAAGCGGGCTGCTGGTGACGGGCAGGAAAGTGGAGGAACGTACCGTATAGGGAAGAACAGAAGAGAAAAAAGGTTACTGCAAAATGGCTGCATTTTGCAGTAACCCTTTTTATGTCATAGTAACAGTTCAGTCTTCGGCCTCACTGTCAGGGAATCCGGCCCATTTAAAGTTTGCTTTCAGCAAAGGGCTTCATCAACCTTGAATTATCCAATCTGAAAAATAAAGCGGGATAACGGCACATTGCTCGCCGTTCCATAAGTGTGTCCATGCTGATGTGCATTTTTCGCCCTGCTTTTCTGCCACGGCTGAGCGTTTGCACCCATTATATCAGGATTCTTGCTAACTCACAAATATTTCTTGACAGTATCGCCGGTTCCGTCTGGATTGTGCTTTTCCTTTCCTCTTTTGATACCCTCTAATTAGCCATGATCTGTTATATTTCATACGGCTTTCTGAATTTTTTCTTGCAGGATATACTATTTTTCGGTAGAATAGATTTTGTTGGCAAAAAAAGAGTTGTTTTGTGCGGGGAATTCTGCATTTGCTGAATATGATTACTGAAAAAGCAGGAGGAATGGGAAGTGCATAGCAAATTAAAATATAATTTACTGTTAATGCTTGCGGCGTTTATATGGGGAAGCGCCTTTGTGGCCCAGAGTGTGGGAATGGATTTTATAGGGCCTTTTACTTTTAATTCCATACGAAGTTTGATGGGAAGTGTTGTGCTGCTCCCGGTGATCTGGATGATGGAGAAACAGAACGGAAAGAAAGAAGAGGAACCGGATAAAGAGGATGGGGGAAAAGAGCAAAAGAAACAGGAGTGGAAAACACTTTTAACCGGCGGCGTATGCTGCGGGCTGGTTCTGACGTTGTCCATGTCGCTGCAGCAAGCCGGAATTGTACATACGACAGCAGGAAAAGCAGGATTCCTTACCGCATTGTATATTCTGATTGTACCGGTGATCGGATGGTTTCTTGGGAAAAAAGTAGGAATCAAAACTTGGTTTGGGGTGATTCTGGCAATGACGGGCATGTACCTTTTGTGTATCAAAGAGGGATTTTCCATTTCCCGTGGAGATTTTTTTGTATTTTTATGCGCCTGCGGTTTTGCGATGCATATTTTGGTGGTAGACTATTTTTCGCCGAAGGTGGATGGAGTGAAATTATCCTGCATGCAGTTTTTTGTGTGCGGAATGCTGAGTGCGTTTCCCATGTTTTTATTTGAGAAACCGCAGTTAAATCTGATTCTGCGGGCATGGCTTCCGATCGTATATGCCGGTCTTTTGTCCAGCGGCGTGGCTTATACATTGCAGATTATTACACAGAAACATTTGAAACCTACGGTGGCTTCCATGCTTATGAGCCTGGAGTCGGTGTTCGCGGTACTTTCCGGGTGGGTGGTGCTGCATGAGAGACTTTCTCTGAGAGAATTACTGGGATGTGTATTGGTATTTGTGGCAATTATTCTGGCGCAGCTTCCGGAAAAGAAAGTGAAAGAGGAGACTTCCTGACGCTCCTTCTTATCCCGGAAATCGGGACAAGAAGGGGTGGATGTACTTTCAGAATTGTTCCAGTCGGGATACGATTTTTGCAAAATCCATCCCGTGGGATGCCTTGACAAGAATCGTGTCTCCGGTTTTCAGGATCTGCTCCATATCGGCAAAGAATGCTTCTTTTGTATCATACGGATGTATTTCCATATCTCCATGCCTGGCTTTGGCGCCCCGTTCCATTTCTCTGGATAAGGCGCCGATACAGACCAGTACCTGGATGTCAGTCTTCGCTGCATAAGCGCCCACTTCATAATGCAATTCTTTTTCCGTATCTCCGAGCTCAAACATATCTCCCAGTATCGCTACGGTTCGGCTTTCTGAGCGGGAAAGTACGTCTAATGAAGATTTCATAGATGCCGGGTTTGCATTGTAGCAGTCATCGAGAACTGTAAAATGTGCAGTGTGAATCCGATGATTTCGTCCGGCAAGAGGAACCAGCGATTCAATGCCGGCGCGGATCTGTGCAGTGGTCAGTCCGAGAATCTGCCCCACAGCCGTTCCGGCCAGTGCATTGTAGACCATGTGATCTCCTGGAATCGGGATATGGGCGCTGAATTGGGAATCCGGGGTAAGGAATGTGGCGTTGGTTCCGTCCAGTCCCAGGCTTTCGATGTGCTCTGCACGGAAAGCATTGTTCTCCTGGAGACCGAAATAAAGGGGAATCACACCGTTTTCCGGCATGAAACCAGCCAGTTTATCATCATCCCCGTTGAATAGGATACTGCCATGAGGATTCATATAAGCCAGCATTTCGGTTTTTGCTTTCAAAATGCCGTCTCTGGATTTTAGTTGTTCCAGATGTGCGCAGCCAATATTTGTAATCACACAGATATCCGGCCTTGCTATTTTTGCAAGCCGCGTCATTTCACCAAAATCACTGATGCCCATTTCCAGTACCGCGATTTCATGCTCTTCCCGAATTTGGAATACGGTCAGCGGAAGTCCGATTTCATTGTTAAAATTTCCTTCTGTTTTTAAAACGGTATATTTCTGCGACAGGACGGATGCGATCATTTCTTTTGTACTTGTCTTTCCGACGCTTCCGGAGATTCCCACAACTTTGACATGCAGGGAACAGCGGTAATACTCTGCAAGATCTTTCAGGGCCTGCCGACAGGAATTCACAAGAATATAAGGATGGGAAACGTCCCCGAGATTTTCCTCGGAGAGAACACATAAGGCGCCGTTTTCTATGGTTTGCGGGATGAAAACATGACCGTCGGTTCGTGCCCCCCGAAGGGCTACAAATAAACTGTCCTGTTCCACCTTCCGACTGTCAATGACGACGCCGGAAATTTCTTTTTCGAGAAAAAGAGGACTGCCGTGATAAGTTCCATCACAGGCAGAAGTGATTTCTTTTAATGTCATATGTTTCATAAAAATCTCCATTCCACCGCCGGGCCGGCGGCACAAATCGTAGTGAAATCTTCCTTTTTCACACGAATCTTCACTTTTTAGACTATGCTCTTATTTCGTTTCATAGCGTGCTTCCAGTGATTTTTTGATGATGAGTTCACAAAGATCACCGTATGCGATTCCGGCCACAGCCGCCTCTTTGGGAAGCAGGCTGGCGGAAGTCATGCCGGGCAGAGTATTGACTTCCAGACAGTAAAGATTGTCGTTTTCATCCAGCAGAAAATCCGCGCGGCTGTATACGCTGAGTTTCAGGGCATGAAACGCTTGTACTGTCAATTTCTGAATACGCAAAGAGATTTCTTCGCTGATGTGGGCCGGGCAGATCTCGTCGGTGGCGCCTTCCTGGTATTTGTTGGCGTAGTCAAAAAAGCCGGTCTTCGGCACAATCTCAATGGGAGGCAGGGCTTGGCCGTCGATGACTCCGCAGGCGAATTCCCGTCCTTTGATATATTCTTCAATTACAACTTCCTCTTCATATCGGAAAGCCTGCGTCAATGCCGTTTCGTATTCTTCCTGTGTATGTGCGATATATACGCCGATACTGGAACCGCCGCAGCAGGGTTTTACAATGACGGGCAGAGAGAGTCCCAGTACTTCCAGTGTTTTTTCCTTTTCCTTTTTGTGGATACAGACGCCTTTTGGGGTATCCACGCCGGACTGCAGAAAAATCTGCTTGGTGATTCCTTTATCCATGGCGATGGCACAGCCGAGGGAATCGGCTCCTGTATAGCGGATGCCAAGCAGATCAAAGGCGGCCTGAAGCTTTCCATTTTCTCCTTCCCCACCGTGCAGACCGAGAAACGTGATGTCGGCCATACGGCAGAGCTCAATTACATTGGGTCCCAGGAAACAGGCAGATTGATCTGTGCGGGATGCCCGGATGGCGTCCAGGTCAGGTTCTTCGGTGTGAATGGTATCCACAATATCCAGTCCATGGTCGGGAAGGGTAAATACCTCTTCTAACTTCCCGCCGTCATAGGGTAGTCCTAAAAATACATCCAGTAAGAAAGCATCGTGTCCTTTTTCCAACAAAGTGCGGCAGATCCCGGCACTGGAGGAGAGAGACACATCGCGTTCGGTGCTGAGGCCGCCGGCCAGTACAATAATTCTCATTTATGTCTCCTTATCTTTTATTTTCCCTTGCTCATTGCATCCAATAAAGCAGCTTTTGTATCATACAGTTTCTGTGAAAGATCCACATATACCCGGTGCGGGAAGAACAGACGCTTGGTTTCATCCCAGAGTGTTTCTTTTTCCTGCCGGCAGTATGCGGCGATCTCCATGACGGAGGGAGACTGGTAAATGCATTCTCCGTTGATAAAAATAGGTTTTAAAATTTCCGTCATTTCATAACTTCCGCCCGGAAGGCGGGTTTTTTTCCAGGTTGCATTGGGATCGAACAACAGCAGATCTTCTGAGGTGTCAAAAGTTTCATCGGCAAAACAGATCAGATCGGCCCGAATCTTTCCGGTCTCTTTATCATATACGCGAAAGATTGTTTTGTTGCCGGGATTTGTGATTTTTTCTGTGTTTTCAGAGATTTTAATTTTAGGAATAAATTCCCCCTGCTCATTCTGGATGGCGGCCAGTTTGTATACGCCTCCGAAGGAAGGGCAGTCTTTGGAGGTAATCAGATTGGTTCCCACTCCCCAGGAAGTAATTTTCGCGCCCTGCATTTTCAGGTCATGGATGAGCATTTCGTCCAGATCATTGGAAGCAGCGATGACCGCATCCAGAAATCCGGCGTCGTCCAACATTTTTCTTGCCTGTTTTGACAGGTAAGCCAGGTCTCCGCTGTCCAGCCGGATTCCGTAAGATCTGGGATGAATCCCTTCTTCCTGCATTTCCCGGAATACACGGATGGCGTTTGGAACTCCGGATTTTAAGGTATCATAGGTATCTACCAACAGGGTGCAGGCGTTGGGATAGAGCTTTGCATACTCTTTGAATGCAGTATATTCATCCCGGAAGCTCATAATCCAGCTATGTGCGTGCGTTCCCATAATGGGAACATCAAACATCTGTCCGGCCAGCACGTTGGAAGTGCCGACGCATCCGCCGATGACGGCGGCACGGGCGCCGTATAGTCCCGCATCCGGCCCCTGTGCCCGGCGCAGACCGAATTCCATGATTCCGTCTCCCTGAGCCGCATAAACGACACGGGAAGCTTTGGTTGCAATCAGGGACTGGTGATTGATGATATTAAGAATCGCTGTCTCTACTAATTGTGCTTCCATGATGGGAGCAATGACTTTCAAAAGGGGTTCTTTTGGAAAGATTACGGTTCCCTCCTGGATAGCATAAATACTTCCACTGAAATGGAAACCGCTTAAGTAATGCAGGAAGTCTTCACTGAAGATTCCAAGACCGCGCAGATAATCTACGTCTTCGTAAGAAAAGTTCAAATTTTTTATATATTCGATGACCTGTTCCAGTCCGGCCATAACGGAGTATCCGCCCTGATTGGGATTAGAGCGGAAAAACACATCGAAAACAACCGTATCGTTTTCCTGTGTTTCAAAGTATCCCTGCATCATGGTCAATTCATATAGGTCTGTCAGTAAGGTAAGATTTTGTGTTCTCATGGTAACCTCCATTTTATCGCAACGGGTTCTGTGCTATTAGAAATTATAACATAAGTTGGATAAAAGTAAATATAGATAATTTTTCTTGACACGAGTCTGATTTCGTACTATAATAGCATTTGAGTATGAAATCGGACTTGAATTTTGAGAGGGCGGTGGACAAAGTGGAAACAAAGCAGGGAGAATTTTTAAAACAGTTTAATCGTTTGCATAAAGAAACGGAAGATTTATACCATGAAGTTGCAATGAAGATTCGCATGTCAGACAGTGCATGGGAGATTTTGTATGACATTCTGGAACTGGGGGACGGTTGTCTGCAAAGAGATATCTGTCAGATTTCATTTATCAAAAAACAGACGGTCGGTTCTGCAATTCGGAAACTGGAAAAGGAAGGAGCCCTTTACCTGAAACCAGGAAAAGGGAGAGAGATGCAGATTTTTTTGACTAAGGCAGGCCGCAGGATTGTGGAGGAGAGAATTGAGCCGATTGTGAGGATGGAGAATGCGGTGTCGGAAGAGATGACGCAGGAAGAAAGCAGAGAACTTCTCCGACTGACAGAAAAATATGTATCTTATCTCAGAAAAAAGGTAAAAGAATTTCAAATAGAAATAGAAAAGGAATAATCTATAAGGATGCAAAGAAAGGGAAGTAAAATGCGAATTCAATTATCGGAACATTTCACATATAAAAAGTTACTGCGGTTTGTTTTTCAATCGATTGCGATGATGATTTTTACTTCCATCTATGGAGTGGTAGACGGCTTATTTGTGTCCAATTATGTCGGAAAGACCTCTTTTGCGGCAGTGAACCTGATTATGCCGTTTATTATGATTCTGGGGGCTTTAGGGTTTATGGTCGGAACCGGCGGGAGCGCCATTGTGGCGATGACGCTGGGAGAAGGAAAAAAGGAAAAAGCGCAGGAATATTTTTCTATGTGTGTATATTTTACGATCCTGGGAGGGATTCTTTTCAGCATCACAGGCGCTGTCCTGATGCCCCAGATCGCGCGGGCGTTAGGCGCCGGAGGAGAGATGCTGGAACAGTGTGTAATTTATGGCCGGATCAGTATGCTGACATTGACCTTGTTTATGCTGCAGAATGTATTCCAGAGCTTTCTTGTGACGGCGGAAAGACCGCAGATGGGATTAAGGATTACGGTGGGAGCAGGTTTGACCAATATGGTACTGGACTATCTGTTTATCGCCGTATTCCACTGGGGAGTTGCGGGCGCGGCTCTGGCGACAGCGGCCAGTGAAGTCGTGGGGGGACTGACGCCGCTTTTCTATTTTGCAGGAAAAAATCAGAGTCTGCTCAGACTCCGGAAAACCAGGATTCTGCCCCGGATTGTACAGAAGGCATGTACGAATGGCTCTTCGGAGTTGATGACGAATGTGTCTATTTCCCTGGTCAGTATGTTGTATAATTTTCAGTTGATGCGGATTGCAGGAGAAGACGGGGTGGCGGCATACGGAGTGATCATGTATGTGAACTTTATCTTTTCGGCAATCTTTCTGGGGTATTCGGTGGGCTGCGCTCCGATTATCGCATATCATCACGGCGCGTCCAATCACGAAGAACTGCAGAATCTGTTCCGGAAAAGTATGAAGTTCATAGGGCTGTTCGGGGTGACGCTTCTGCTCGTTTCTCAGGCGGTGGCATCCCCCCTTACAAAAATTTTTGTGGGATATGATCCGGAACTATGGGAACTAACCAGCGGCGGATTCCGGAGATATGCATTGTCTTTTTTGCTTTCAGGATTCAATATCTTTGGATCTGCATTTTTTACAGCGTTGGGAAACGGTGTAATCTCCGCGGTGATTTCTTTCCTGCGGACGCTGGTATTCCAGACTTGTATGCTGCTGCTGTTGCCGTTGTTTTTCGGAGTCAATGGAATCTGGCTGGCAATTGGAGCGGCAGAAGGGATGGCGTTGTTTGTAACGGGCGCCTTTTTCATGAAGAACCGTTCCCGCTATCATTATCTTACCTTTTAAGGTTCGAGCAAGGCCGCGTTTTTTTCAATGGTGGTCTGTATGATATTTTGTACGTAGGCGCCGATACGCTTTTTATCCTCCTTATCCAGATCGTTTGGATAAATGGGCGTTCCGTATTCCATGATCACATGCGCTTTTTTGATCCGCGGCATCTGATTTTCAAAAATAGCGCTGGTGTTATTCAGGGAGATGGGGATGATGGCGCAGTTTGTCCGTGTGGCGATCTTGAATGCGCCGTCTTTAAAGGGGAGCATGCTGAGTTCCTCTCCCTTGTTGCGGGTACCTTCCGGAAAGATGCAGATGGAGATCCCTTCTTTTATATAGTCGATTGCCTTCAGAATGGTTTTCAAACCTTCTCTGGGATTCTCCCTGTCAAGAAACAGACAGTATACAAAGTGCATCCAGGTGGAAAGCAGAGGAATATGTTCCATCTCCTTTTTGGCAATATACCCGGTCAGTCTCTGACAGCGGGAATAGGTCAGCAGAATATCAAAAAAGCTTCGATGGTTCGGAATAAACAGAACCGGTTCATCGGGGATATTCTCTTCCCCGATGACGGTGACCTCCACGCCGGTGATTCGAAGAATTACTTTGAATCCCCATTGGACAATGCGCAGGGAACTGTAATCCCGCGCTTTTTTATTGCATATTCCAAGGAGCCATTCAAAGAAGAACACCGGAATAGAAAGAATCAGGTAGGAAATAAGAAAAATAACAAGACAAATAAAACGAATCATGGGAACGCCCTCTTTTCTGTGAAGTTTTGTTTTCTCGCATAGAATTATACTAAAATAGAAGGAAAATAACAAGAGAGAAGAATAATCGTCATTCCTTTCCAATATGTTTATAGAGAGGAACGGCATGGGGGGAGTATATGGGACGGTGGATCCACCGCCTGTCGGGTGTCTTGTTAGTGTGTATTCTACTGGCAGGCTGCGTGACCAGACCGCAGAAGACAGAAAAACTGCGGGATCTGGAATTTATGGTAATGAATAAGGAAGAAATACCGGAGGAATTAAAAGAAGCGATTACGGCGAACCAGGATCAGCCTTTTCGCCTGACCTATACAGATCAGGGAAAACTTTATATTGCGGAAGGTTATGGCGCACAGTTAAAGACGGGATACAGTGTGGAGGTGAATGGACTTTACGAGACGGAGAATGCAATTTATTTTCATTCCAGTCTGCTGGGGCCGGAAAAAGGAGAAGAGACAAAAGAAATCACCACATTTCCTTATGTGGTGGTCGTGCTGGATGAAATAGACAAGACAGTCGTGTTTGATTAAAAGAAGGAAGGAGAGTCATATGGAGCTGATTCAGAAGCAGGTACATTATACACAGGAAGGAAAGCGGACATTCGATCAGTTTTATCTGGATGAAGATCTCAATGTTCCAGACACGAAAGAAGACGTAAAACAAATTATACAGGGGACCGGAACCGTCAAGATTGAGGATATTCGACTGTCAGAGAATTATCTTCGAATTTCCGGGAAATTGTACTATCAGATCCTTTATGTAACAGATACGGCGCAGCCGCAGCCTTCGGCTCTGGAAGGAAAACTTCCCCTGGAAGAGATGGTATATATGGATGGGGGAGAGTCCTCGGAATATTTTGTGCAGAATGTCCGCGTAGAGTTTGCCTCTACTCTGGTAAATTCCAGAAAGATCAGCGTGCGTGCGATGGTGGAGATGGAGATCGGAAGAGAAAAGCTGGAAGATGAGGCAACTGTGATTGACGTGGAGGCGCCGATTCCGATCTATGAGAAAAAGCGCCGTGTAAACTTGCTGGAGCTTCATACGACGAAGAAGGATACATATCGCATCAAGGAAGAAATCACACTTCCCGGAACAAAAGAGAGCATTGGCCAGCTCTTACTGACGAATATCAGCAGCCGAAAACTGGAGATCCGTATGGGCCGGGATGAAATGCGCCTGACGGGGGAATTGCAGGTGTTCTGTATGTATCTGTCAGAGGACGGAAAGACAGACTGGTTGGAAACCGGCGTGCCTTATGAGGGGCGGATAGAGTGCAATGGGGTATCCGAAGAAATGTACTACCATGTGCGGAATACGCTGGACGACACTCTGGTGGATATTCGTCTGGACGAAGACGGAGAAATGCGTGTGCTGGGAATTGAAGGAACATTGACCTTGCAGATGAATATTTATCAGGAGGAAGAACTGGAACTGCTGGAGGATCTGTATTCTCTGGAACAGAATTGCCGGTTTGAGACGAGAGAAGCCGTATATGAAGAACTTCTCATCCAAAACCATTCCAAGTGTAAGATTGCAGAGAGACTTTCCCTGCCGGAGTTAAAGGACGATGTGCTGCAGATCTGCCATAGTGAGGGGACGGTACAGCTGGAACATCAGGAATGGACAAAAGAGGGAATTCAGATGGAAGGGATTTTACATCTCTCCTTTTTATATCTGCGTGCAGATGATGACGTACCTTTTGGGAGCTGGCAGGGGATGGTCCCGTTTAGCTGGCTTCTGGAATGCCCCGGAATTACGGAAGATGCACGCTATAACATGGAATATCACGTAGAGCAGCTTTCGGTAAATCTGGCCGGGAGCGAGGCGGTGGAGGTAAAAGCGGTTCTGGCATTTGACACCTTCATGCGCAGGCCGGTATTTATGCAGGTGCTCACGGGGGTAGAACTGGAACCGCTTTCCCTGGACGAATTGGAAAAGCGTCCGGGAATTGTGGGATATATTGTGAAGGACGGGGATCAGTTATGGGATCTTGCAAAGAGGTATATGACCACGGAAGAGAGTATTCGTCAGATGAACGGACTGGATTCTGAAAAAATAAAAGCTGGTGATAAATTGTTGATTTTTAAGGAGAACATGAGTATACTGTAAGCGTAATGTATACAGGATACAGTAATAAACGGGAATCATCGTAACAGTTCAGCCGAAGGCTGAACTGTTACGAACTATCGCGTCAAAGAAGTGCAGACAAAGGAGAACAAAAGATGTGGCAGACGGACTTAAAAGCATTGGCTAAGATTAATCTGGGGCTGGATGTTCTCGGAAAGAGAGAAAACGGATATCATGATGTGCGGATGGTCATGCAGTCCATTTATTTATATGATAATGTACGAATGGAGCGAACAGAGGAGCCAGGTATTTCTTTGACGTCAAATCTATATTACCTTCCGCAGGATGCAGGAAATATTGCATACAGGGCGGCGCAGCTTCTGATGGAGGAGTTTGAGCTGCAGGGGGGCGTAAGGATTACGCTGGATAAACATATCCCAGTGGCAGCCGGTATGGCGGGGGGAAGTTCCAATGCGGCGGCAGTGTTGTTTGGTATGAATCGTTTGTTTGCATTGGGGCTTACACAACAGGAATTGATGGAACAGGGCGTGAAGCTGGGAGCGGATGTACCGTACTGTGTTATGCGCGGCACGGTGCTGGCAGAAGGAATCGGAGAAAAATTGACGGCGCTCCCTCCGATGCCGAAATGTACGGTTTTGATTGCAAAACCTCCGATTAGCGTGTCTACAAAGGTGGTTTATGAAGCGTTGGATACAAAAAAGATTGTACATCATCCGGATATTGACGGAATGATCCGGGGACTGGAAGAGGGAAACCTTGTACGGGTGGCGGCATGTATGGGAAATGTTCTGGAGGAAGTAACCATTCCTCTTTATCCGGTGATTGAAGAGATCCGGCAGGAGATGCTGCGTGCAGGTGCGCTGAATGCGATGATGAGTGGGAGCGGTCCTACGGTATTTGGTCTGTTTGAAAATAAACTGGCGGCGAAAAGTGCACAGAAACAGATTCGGGAAAAAGCGCTGGCAAGACAGGTCTATATTACGAATATACACAGCGCAAGGAGGAACTGACGGATGGAACCGAAATTTGAAGTGAAGATGAATGAATATCTGCCGCTTCGGGATGTGGTGTTTCAGAATCTTCGGCAGGCGATTCTGCGGGGGGAGCTGAAACCCGGTGAACGTCTTATGGAGATCCAGCTTGCCAATAAATTGGGAGTGAGCCGTACTCCGATTCGGGAGGCGATCCGGAAGCTGGAACTGGAAGGTCTGGTTCTGATGATTCCCAGAAAAGGAGCCGAGGTGGCGCAGATCACGGAAAAAAGTTTACGGGATGTGTTGGAAGTCCGCCGCTCTCTGGAAGAACTGGCCGTTTGTCTTGCCTGTGAACGTATGGATGCACAGGGGCTGAAGGAATTGAAAGAAGCAGAAGAAGCGTTTGAAGCAGTTTTGGGGAATGAGGATATTACAGTGGTAGCTGAGGCAGACGTGGCATTTCATGGAATTATCTATATGGCCACGGATAACCAGCGGTTGATTCAGCTTTTGAATAATTTCAGGGAACAGATGTATCGTTATCGGGTGGAATATCTGAAACGGAAAGAATGCCATCCACAGCTTCTGGCGGAGCATCGGGATATCGTATATGCGATTGAACACGGGAAGACACAGGAAGCGGCAAGGATTACGTGCCAGCATATTGACAATCAGGTGAAAGAGGTCACGGATCTTCTGCGGAAACAAGAATAAAAAGAAGGATACTGCATATCCGGTGAAAAACCGGCAATACTTCCGATATCAGAAAGAGATGGAGGAAGTTACATATGGAAAGAGAATATCAGAAAAATGGTACGTTGCGTCTGACATTGGACAGGTATATAAAGTATATTATGGTTTTGCCTGCGCTGCTCTTTGCCGCATGGTTTACCGGTTTATTTTTGTGGAGCCAGGAAGCAGTGGAACAAACGGAAATGCAGCGGCATCTGGCGCAGGAGGTTCTGCGTTTTCATGTGCTGGCGAACAGCGACAGTGAAGAAGATCAGGCTCTGAAAATGCAGGTAAAGGAAGAAGTTTTATCGTATTTGGAGACGGAGATGCCAAAGGACCAGAATGTGGAAGAGACAAAACTCTGGATGCGCCGGCATGTCCGGGATCTGGAAGAGGTCAGTCAGAAGATCCTGGAGCGGGAAGGGAGCGACGATCCGGTTACGGCAGCGGTGACTACCTGCTGGTTTCCGGAGAAGAGCTATGGGGATGTAACATTTCCGGCCGGAAACTATGAAGCGCTGCGGATTGAAATCGGAGCGGCACAGGGAAGAAACTGGTGGTGTGTATTGTACCCGAACCTTTGCTTTTTAGATGCGGCGAATGCGGTGGTCCCGGAAGAGGGAAAGCAAAAACTCCAGAATGTATTGACAGAAGAAGAATATGCGCAGATTACGGCAGAGACAGAGTTCCAGATAAAATGGTACTTTCTGGAACGTTGGAAAGAGGAAAACGAGAAAAAATGATTTATACATTTGACAGCAGAGTACGTTACAGTGAATTGGATTCACAGGGCAGGATGACACTTCCGGCAATGATGAACCGGCTGCAGGACTGCAGCACGTTTCAGTCGGAGGATATCGGTCTGGGACTGGATGTTTTGAAAAAGAAGAAACGGGCATGGATTTTAAGCTATTGGCAGGCAGTGATCACATGTTATCCGAAACTGGGAGAAAAAGTTACGACAGGTACCATGGCTACAAAATTCAAAGGAATCTATGGGGAACGGAACTTTTTTATTGAGGATGCGCAGAGAAAACGGGTACTTCAGGCAAACTCCATCTGGGTTTTTATGGATCTGGAAAAGAGGCGTCCCGTGCGTCCGGGGGAAGAGGATATTGCACCGTATGGAACGGAACAGCCTCTGGATATGGCGTATGAAGGGCGAAAGATCCGGGTTCCTGCCAGTACGCAGGAGTATCCGGCTTTTTCGGTGAAGCGAAGCCATATTGACACCAACGGACATGTGAATAATTGCCAGTATATTCAGATGGCAGCAGACATTCTGCCAGAGTCGGCCCCGGTTCGCCAACTCCGGGTAGATTATAAAAAATCAGCGGTATTGGGGGATGTGATTGTTCCCAGGATTGCGAAAGAAACAGACAGAACAGTGATAGAGTTGTGTGCAGAAGATGGAGCGGTGTATGCGGTATTAGAAGTGAAGAAGTGAACGAAGGAAAGAGAAGAGCGGAAAAGAGCGATAGAAAATATACAAAAAGGAGTAAGGCGTGATGAAATACGACGTGATCATTATTGGTGCCGGACCGGGAGGGATTTTTTCGGCATATGAATTAAAAAAAAGGAACGCAGATTTGCAGATAGCGGTATTCGAGTCGGGAAATCCTCTGGAAAAACGGCATTGTCCCATCGACGGAGAGAAAGTAAAAAGTTGTATTAATTGTAAAACCTGCGCCATCATGAGCGGGTTTGGGGGAGCAGGTGCATTTTCGGACGGAAAATACAATATTACCAATGATTTTGGCGGTACATTGTATGAGCATATCGGAAAAACACAGGCCATTGATCTGATGAAATATGTGGATGAGATCAACGTATCCCATGGCGGGGAAGGCACAAAGATGTACTCTACGGCCGGCACAAAATTCCGGAAGCTTTGTATGCAGAATAAGTTGAATTTGCTGAATGCTTCGGTTCGTCATCTGGGCACCGATATCAATTATGTGGTGTTGGAGAATTTATACGCGGAGCTGAAAGATCAGGTGGAATTTCGCTTTCATTATCAGGTGGATCATCTGGAGATTTTGGACGGAACGTACAGAGTATTCTGTGGGGAACAGGCGGATGACTGTGAGAAATGTATTGTTTCCGTGGGAAGAAGCGGAAGTAAGTGGATGGAACAGGTTTGCCGGGAATTAGAAATTCCCACCAGTTCGAACAGAGTAGATTTGGGTGTGCGGGTGGAGATTCCGGCAGAAATCTTTTCGCATTTGACGGACGAGCTGTATGAAAGTAAAATCGTATATCGGACGGAAAAGTTTGAGGACAATGTACGTACATTCTGTATGAATCCTTATGGGATTGTAGTAAATGAAAATACAAAAGGAATTGTTACGGTAAACGGACATAGTTATGAGGATCCGGAGAAGCAGACGGAAAATACGAATTTTGCTCTTCTGGTAGCAAAGCATTTTTCAGAACCGTTTAAGGACAGCAACGGCTATGGAGAAAGTATTGCAAGGTTGTCCAATATGCTGGGCGGCGGTGTGATTGTGCAGCGTTTCGGCGATCTGATCCGTGGACGCAGAAGCAACCAAAAACGGATCGACGAAGGTCTGGTTCGCCCGACACTGGCGGCGACACCGGGAGATCTGAGTCTGGTACTTCCCAAGCGGATACTGGACGGAATTATAGAAATGATCTATGCATTGGACAAAATTGCGCCCGGAACAGCCAATGACGATACCCTGTTGTATGGAGTGGAAGTGAAATTCTACAATATGGAAGTAAGCATTGACGAGAATCTGGAAACGATTTACAAAGGGCTCTATGTCATCGGGGATGGTAGCGGTGTGACACATTCTCTTTCTCACGCTTCCGCAAGCGGTGTTCATGTGGCGCGGCATATTGCAAAATCTTATCATCAGGAGACAGAGCAGGCTTGATACGAGATGCCTGGAAAGGCAGACATTGTCGGACGAGGAATGTTCGTTGGTGCGAAAGCACATCCGATACGGGATGCCCGAACGGGTACAGATAAAATGGAAAGAGAGAGGGAAAACAGATGAAATTGGGAGAGAAGCAGATGCTTACGGTTGTGAAGAAAGTAAAGTTCGGCGTGTATCTGGGCGACGACCGGCAGCATGTCCTGCTGCCGGAAAAGCAGGCGCCGCCGGATATTGAGGTGGGAGATCCGATCGAAGTTTTTTTGTATAAAGATTCGGACGACCGTTGGATTGCCACGACGAAGGAACCCAGACTGGTTCTGGGGAAACTGGCAGTGCTGGAAGTGGCGGATACCAATAACATGGGTGCATTTCTGAACTGGGGACTGGAGAAGGACTTATTTCTGCCATTTCGGGAACAGACAGTGAAAGTGCGAAAAGGAGACCAGTGTCTTGTGTCACTTTATATTGATAAAAGTGAGCGTCTGTGTGCAACTATGAAGGTTTATCCGTTGTTACAGACGGATTCTCCGTATAAAAAAGATGACAAAGTGACGGGAATGATTTATGATACCAGTGATAATTTCGGACTCTTTGTTGCGGTGGATAATCGGTATTCCGCGCGCATCCCAAAGAAGGAGGTGTTTGGGACACTGCATGTGGGCGAGATGATACATGCGCGTGTGACGGATGTAAAGGAGGATGGAAAGCTGGATTTGAGTGTGAGGGAGAAAATTCCGGAGCAGATGGATAAAGATGCGGAAGTCATTCTGGAGGTGATTCGGGAATATGGAGGGATCCTTCCTTTTACGGATAAAGCAGACCCGGATAGAATCCGGCAGGAATTTGGTATGAGTAAAGCGGCCTTTAAGCGTGCGCTGGGCAGATTACTAAAGCAGAAAAAATTGGAGATCAAAGGCGAAGAAATACGGCTGAAATGATATCCTTTTTAGGAAAGGCGATATCAATAAATATACTGGCAGAAGAGATGCGAAAAGCAGAATGACCGGAAAGGAGAAAGGAGCCGTCAAGGTATCCTTTCTTTTGTTTTTATTTTAAAATTTGTTATGGAATACATTGTTTTTGAAAAAACAGATGTGAATTTGCTGTGTGGAAATAGAAAGTGAAGGTTTAGGAAATGAGTCAGACGAATATAAGAATTATGGTGGTGGAGGATGAACCAGAGGTACGTGAGGAATACCGCATGCTAATTGAGAGAAGAAACATGCTGCAGCTTGTCGCAGAGACAGACAGGCAGGAGGATGCGTTGAAACTGCTGGAAAGTATCCCCATAGACGCTCTGATCCTGGATCTGGAACTGCCGCAGGGAAGCGGGATTCTACTGTTGGAGAAGCTTGAGATGATGCCGGTGGAGAAACCGTTTATTGCGGTAGTAACAAATGTTGTCTCCAAAGTGGTTTATGACACAATCCGAAGGATGGGCGTGGATTATATCTGTACAAAAGGAAATGCAGATTTTTCATTGGAGGTACCGCTTTCCATTATTGAGATCAGTGCACCGTATCGGCAGAGAAGGGAATCAGCGGGGAGCATGTCGAGGAAACTGAATACGCATACCCGAAGGGATCTCTATCGCAGAAGCGTAGAACGGGAGCTTTTTCGAATGGGATTTCCGGCGAAAATGTTGGGAACCAGGTACTGTCAGGAAGGAATTCTGTATTTTGCAATGTCGGAGAAGACGGAGATCAGCATGACGAAAGACCTGTATCCTTATATTGCCTCGAAACATCAGACGAATATCAAAAATGTGGAAAAAGATATCCGGATTGCAATTGAGAAAGTATGGACGGAGCAGGACATCCGGGATCTGAGGGAGATGTATCCTTGTGAATGGAATGAGAAATCCGGCAGGCCGACCAATGCGGAATTTATACATAATATGGTTCAAAAAATAATTCGACAATAATCGACAGCGGTCTGAAGGAAATACAGCAGAAAATCATGAAATCTGGACGTTTATCGACAATAAAAGGAAGGAATCGAAGAACGTTCTCTTTTTACTCGAAAGAAATTACCGAGTTGGGATGTTATACTAAGCAAAAAAATAAAGGAGGACAGCGAAATGAGCTGGGAAGGGTTTTGGCAGTGGTTCCTATATGCGATAAAAAGATAGTATACTTTGAAATGGGTGACGGCGAAAGCCGTCGCCTATTTTATTGCCAAGTATGCAGAAAAGTCGCCGGCGGCAGGTTTTCTGTGAGGATTCTTTTTATATCGGGAGGAAGTGTTGATATTAACTATGGACGTATTTATTTTAGAGGGAATACGGACAATCACGTTCTTGTATTGTATTCAGATTTTATTTCGGGGAGTAGGAAAAAAGGGGCATATTTCTTTTATGATATCTTGTGTGATCATCTGTACCATGTTTTTGCTGTTAAAATGCAGGCGGGAATTGCTGCCTCTCCAGAGACTTCTGATAGAATTAGGGATATTATTACTTTATATTAAAATTTATTATCGGAAAAAGACAGGATGGATATTTTTTCATACGTTTTTCTTATATGTACTTTGGGATTTGCTTTATATGGCAGCGATTCTTTTTGCATATCCGATCGTGTTGTTGACGGGGATAAAGCAGAAGTCAGTTTTTGAAGGAATTGTGCTTATCTGCGGGCAGTTGCTGTTTGATCTGGCGGCTCTTTTCTATTTCAGGAGGAACCCGTGGAAACTTCCCGCACAGGTATCCTGGATTGCGAAAGCCGGAATTGTGCTTGTCTGTGTACAATTAGAATTCGCAATGCTGTGGTTTCGTACGATACCGTATCATGCAGAAGATATGCAGAGTTACGGGATTTTATTGACGGGAATTCTTTTTGGGTGTATTCTCCTGGCGCTTTGGATTGCAGATAAGCGGAATACGGAAAAGAAAGTACAGGAAATTACGTCTTATGCGCATCGGATGCGGGAGGTGATTCCGTCTGTAGGAAGAGTTCTATATCGGTTAAAGGAAGTACCGGAATATACTGAGATATCAGAACAGATTGTGGAGGAACTTCGTTCTATTTATCAAACGGACAGGGAAGAGACGCAGAGAAAAAACAGGAGCATTAAGACGTTTGCGTCCACAGGCTGTATTGTGCTGGATGAACAGTTAGAAAGGTATCTGGAAGAAGCCTGTGAGCATAAATTTACGTTGGACGTGATTGTCCGTGCTCCGGTCAACGAGATTTTAACCAGGAAATGGGTTGAC
The DNA here is from genome assembly GCA_910574195.1 of Lachnospiraceae bacterium. Taxonomy (GTDB): domain Bacteria; phylum Bacillota; class Clostridia; order Lachnospirales; family Lachnospiraceae; genus Schaedlerella. The sequence goes on from CAJTBF010000005.1 coordinate 98,222, forward strand.
AGATATCATCTTTTGCAGTTAGTGGGCGATTTATACCGGAATGCATACCGTGCAATACTGAAACGAAGGGAGGGCGGTAATATCCTTTTCTGTTTTGGTTATAATCGGGAAGGCTTTTATGAGATTTCTATTTATGATAACGGGGAAAAGTTTCCGGAATATATTATAAAACATCTGGGAGAACGGGGAGTAACCACGGGTGGAACCGGACAGGGACTGGCGGATATTTTTGAAGTGCTGAAACGAAGCAGGGCAAGTTTTGTATTGAACCAGAATATAGGCGAGCACAATATTTTTACAAAGGGGATTAGTATCGTTTTTGACGGAAACGGGAAAGTAATCGTTTGCAACCCGGTGAAAGAGTAACTAAACTTGTTACTGTTCACACCGGGGGCTGTCGGGAAATAGATAGTTCCAAACAGGGCAGGTATGACTCGTGCGAGTCATACCTGCCCCTTAAAATTTTTCCACAAAAAGAGAAAAAGATGGCTAACGACAACCATCTCTTCTCCGTTACGTGTTATAATGTAACTATGCAAAAACAAGATTATTATAACGAATTTTTTGAGTTAGGGCAACAGAAAATTAACTTTAATTTCTTCGAATTGCATTTACCCGATGACGATTCTGTCTATACCCTGAAAAAAGTAATGGAGGAATTAGATTTTTCTGGCTTATTAGCCAATTGTTCAGATAAGGGAAGAACCGGGTACAATCCAATTATGATGTATGCTGTAGTTACTTACGCAAACATGCGTGGGATAAGAGCTGTTGACCGTATTGTGGAATTATGTGAAAGAGACCTTGCTTTTATCTGGCTCACCAAAGGTGAGAAGCCAAAAAGAGATGCTTTCTATGACTTAAAAAATAAGAAACTGACTGCAGATGTTTTGGACGAACTGAACTATCAGTTCCTCCGCCGATTGCAAAAAGAAGGATTTATCACATTAAAGGCACTTTTTATTGATGGAACCAAAATAGAAGCCAATGCGAACCGTTATACGTTTGTATGGAGAGGGACCATCAATTATCATCTTGCAGGACTGTTGGATACGATTGATTCTTTATATCAGGAGTATAACCGGTTGATAGATGAAAATGAGTATGGCATCAAATATGATATTCCCCATGCCCATATGTTTGTGATTGAAGGGATGGACAAGGTAAGGGAGGTCATTGAAAAGAAGCGGAAACAAAAACTAACAAAACATAAAAAGTTATCAAATAATACGATCATCGAGATCGATAACTGTTCTCCGTTGGAGATCCTGAAACTCCAGAAAAATCTGACACAGATCGCAGAGCGGGAAGAGATTGTGTTTGTTTATGGGAAAGGAAAAAGGAAATCGCAGATCCAGCAGCTTTATGAAGAATTAGAAGCCTGCGGCGAACGTCTTATGGGATATAAAGAGTGCTTTGAGATTATGGGAAATGACCGGAACAGCTATGCAAAAACAGATCTGGAAGCCACCTTTATGCGGATGAAGGATGACCATATGAAAAATGGGCAGTTAAAAGCTGCATATAATGTTCAGATTGCAGTGGAGAATTATTTTATAGTCCATACTTATGTAAGTAATGACAGGACAGATTATAATACATTGATCCCGGTTATAGAAAAGCATAAAAACGTATTCGGGGAGATTTTGGAAGAAGTGACAGCAGATAGTGGTTATTGCAGTGAGAAGAATCTCTTGTATTTGAAGGGAAATAAAATTGCCAGTTACATCAAGCAGCAGGATCATGAAAAACGGAAAACACGCGCTTATAGGGAAGAGATTGGAAAGTATTACAACATGAAAACGCAGGTGTTTGAGGATGAATTGTATTATATTTGTAATGACGGAAGAGAATTACATCACATACGTACAGAGACTAAAGAACAGGCAGGATATACACAAACTTTTGAGGTGTATGGATGTGCAGACTGCAGTGGCTGCGAACACAAAGCTAAATGTCTTTATAAATATAACGCTGAAAAAGATGCAGAGAAAAATAAAGTCATGAAGATCAATGAGCAGTGGGAAAGACTGAAAGAGGAATCCCAAGCAAACATAGAGAGCGAGAAAGGGATCTTAAACCGTCAGATCCGATCCATTCAGACGGAAGGGCATTTTGGGGATATCAAAGAAAATGATAGTTTTCGCCGGTTCAACTACCGGACATCCGAAAAAGTATATAAGGAATTTATGCTGTATGTGATTGGAAGAAATATAAATAAATATCATCGTTTTCTACAGGATGAGATCAAAAAATACGAAGAAAAAACAGAGAAAAAGACTGCTTAGAAAGGTGTGTTTACAAAAATACAGCTGAGGGGTTTTTGCGCCCCAAAATACAAATAGAAAAGAAAAAACACGAATCTCCTACAGATGCTCTGGTGTAAAAAACACCGATTTCTATGGGAGATTCGTATTTTTAGGTTTAGAGCCTAAAAATCGGTATTAACCGACAGCCCCACGGAGGATAGATGTTCTGTCCGGATAGCCGCCAGCCCCTTGCGAAAAGCAACTTTAAATGGGCTGGCGGCTGTTACTGTGCGCGCCCGTAGGGTGTGAACAGTAACCCAGACTTTAATAGTTACGGAAAATGAAAGATTGGATACTTGCACAAAATGGAAACATATAGTACAATGTGAAGAAGGAGTGCTTGTATTTGATAAAGAAAAAGCGGTGGATGAATGTTTTCCGGAGGAGAGTAATAATGATGAGGTTTTGTTTGAGACGCAGACTGCAGGCTGGGTTTGTTCTTGTCTGTACGGTTGTGGTTACCTGTTTTTCTGTTTCTGTTCGGGCGGAGGATATGATGGTGCTGGAACAGCAGACGGCGGAATTACAGTCGGAGCTGGATGGGATCAATCAGGAGATTCTCTCAGTGAGTGATGAGATCGCATCGATTGAGATGCAGCAGGAGATGATGATGGGGGAGATTCTCCGGACAGAGACTGCGCTTGAGGAAGCTCGTGCGACAGAGCAGGAACAGTATGACAGTATGAAGAGCAGAATTAAATATTTATACGAATCGGGGGATGTCTCCGGTCTGGAGATTCTGTTTTCTGCGGAAAGTATGTCCGACCTTTTGAATAAGGCCGACTTTATCCGGAGTATCAGCGAATATGACAGGGACATGCTGGAAAAGTATTGTGACGTGCGCAAAAATATTGCAGAAAAAGACGACATTTTGCAGGCGCAGAAAAAAGCGTTGGACGAGTTACAGACAAAGTTGGCGGCCCGGAAAGAAGAGCTGCAGATTCAGGCGGAGTCAACGTCCACGGATTTGGATACATTGACGGCACGTCTGCAAAGTCTTCAGGCTTTGACTTCCGGTGTGACAGATGGATCTGCCAGTGAAGTAGTACAGACAGGGACGGTGTACCAGGCACAGTCCTGGGAAGTGGACATTCTGGCGGCCATTCTGGAGTGTGAGGCATATCCGGAATATAAGTCACTGATGGCGGTCGCTACGATTATTATGAATCGGATTGAGGATCCGCGTTTTCCGGACCGGATCAGCGATGTGGTTTATGCATCGAATCAGTTTGAACCGGTAACATTGGGAAGCCTGGATGCAGTTCTGTCCAGAGGCCCCAGCGAGCTATCCTATCAGGTGGCGCAGGAAGCGCTGAACGGGGCGAGACTGGCTGCGGTAATGGATTGTTATTATTTCCTGTATGCAGGGGCAACAGGCAGGCCGGGTGTCAATGTGGGCGACAATCTGTTCTTTCCGAGTTGGTGAGAAGTAATGGCGACATTACTGTGCATACCCTGTGGGTGTGCACAGCAACATGGTGACCATCCTGATATAAAAAAATATGGAAAAAGCATTGCGTTTCCGAAAAAATCATGTATAATAAAAAGGCCCATGAATGTGGGTAGAATAGATTTCAGGAAGGAGCAAAAGACATGAAAGTACAGAACATTACGGATATAGACGCTTTCTTTAAAGCAGTGGATGAATGCAAAGGAAAGGTAGAGTTAGTGACGGGGGAAGGGGATCGGCTGAATCTGAAATCCAAGCTTTCCCAGTATGTGTCCATGGCGAACATCTTTTCAAACGGAGAGATTCCGGAACTGGAGATCATCGCATATGAGAAGGAAGATACAGACAGACTGATTGGCTTTATGATTAACGGGCAATGAGATCTTTTGTTTTTTGAGAAGAGAGACAGTAGATCAGAAAGAGGGATTACAAGGCAGGGCGGTTCTCTAAAGAAGGACGGCCCTGTTTCCATATATCTGCATCATACAGTAGAAAAGTGTCATGTTACAATATTACGAAAGGAAAGAGGGGAGCATGGAGTTTGCACATTTACATGTCCACACAGAGTATAGTCTTTTAGACGGTTCAAATAAGATCAGGGAATATGTGGAAAGAGTAAAAGAACTGGGAATGAACAGCGCGGCGATTACAGATCATGGTGTGATGTACGGCGTCATTGATTTTTATAAGGCGGCGAAAAAGGCAGGTATCAATCCCATATTAGGGTGCGAAGTCTATGTGGCGCCGAATTCCAGGTTTGATCGGGAGATCACAGGGGGGGAAGACCGGTATTACCATCTGGTTCTGCTTGCAGAGAATAACCAGGGCTATGCAAACCTGATGAAGATTGTATCGAAAGGTTTTGTTGACGGATACTATTACCGTCCCCGTGTGGATAAAGGGCTTCTAAGAGAATATCACGAAGGGATTATTGCACTGAGCGCCTGTCTTGCCGGAGAGGTACAGCGTTATCTAACGAAAGGTCTTTACGAGGAGGCAAAGGAAAAAGCGCTGGAGTATCAGGAAATTTTCGGCAAGGGGAATTATTTTCTGGAACTGCAGGATCATGGGATTTCGGAACAGGCGCTGGTAAATCAAAGATTGCTGCAGATGTCGGAAGAGCTGGGCATTGATCTGGTGGCTACAAACGACGTGCATTATACGTATGCAGAGGATGAGAAAGCGCATGATATCCTGCTTTGTATTCAGACAGGGAAAAGACTCTCAGATGAGAATCGGATGCGCTATGAGGGCGGACAGTATTTTGTAAAATCACCGGAGGAAATGGCGGAACTGTTTCCTTATGCCCTGCAGGCTCTGGAAAATACCCAAAAGATTGCAGACCGTTGTCATGTGGAGATTGAATTCGGTGTGACAAAACTTCCCAAATATGATGTTCCTGCGGGGATAACCTCCTGGGAATATCTGAAGAAGTTATGCTATCAAGGATTGGAGAAGCGTTACGGTGCTACGGCGCAAGAATTGAAAGAGCGGCTGGAATATGAATTGAATACCATACAAAACATGGGGTATGTAGATTATTTTCTGATTGTATGGGATTTTATCAAATATGCGAAAGACCACGGGATTGCGGTAGGGCCGGGGAGAGGTTCCGCTGCCGGAAGTATTGTGTCTTATTGTCTGGAGATTACCAATATTGATCCGCTGCGTTATCAGCTTTTGTTCGAGCGCTTTTTGAACCCGGAGCGGATTTCCATGCCGGATATCGATATAGATTTCTGCTTTGAACGAAGACAGGATGTGATTGATTATGTAGTTCGTAAATATGGAGAAGACCGGGTAGTGCAGATTATAACTTTCGGGACAATGGCGGCCCGGAATGCGATTCGGGACGTGGGAAGGGTGATGGATCTGCCGTATGCATTTGTGGATACCATTGCCAAGCTGATACCGCGGGAAAAGGATATGACACTGGAACTCGCCCTGAAGAGAAGTACCGAACTTCGTCAGATGTATGAACAGGATGAGCAGGTAAAGTATCTGATTGAGATGGCAAAACGTCTGGAGGGCCTGCCCAGGCACAGCTCCATGCATGCGGCGGGTGTCGTGATCAGTCAGAAGTCTGCAGATGAGTTTGTGCCTCTGGCCCGGGCGAATGAAGGTTCTATTACGACACAGTTTGCGGCGCCCATATTGGAAGAACTGGGGCTTTTGAAGATGGACTTCCTGGGGCTTCGGACATTGACGGTGATCCAGAATGCAATTCGTCTGGTTGAAAAAAGAAAAATTGTGTTGGATATGGAGAATATTGATTATCAGGATCAGGCGGTTCTGAATTATATCGGAACGGGGAAGACGGATGGCATTTTTCAGTTGGAAAGTGCGGGGATGAAAAGCTTTATGAAAGAGTTAAAGCCCCATAGTCTGGAAGATATCATTGCCGGGATTTCTCTGTATCGTCCTGGCCCGATGGATTTCATTCCTCAGTATATCAAAGGAAAAAATGACGCGGCTTCCGTCACCTATGATTGCCCGCAGTTGGAACCGATTCTGGCGCCCACCTATGGCTGTATTGTTTATCAGGAACAGGTGATGCAGATTGTGCGGGATCTGGCGGGGTATACGATGGGGCGCAGCGATCTTGTGCGGCGTGCCATGTCCAAGAAGAAAGCAGACGTCATGCAGAAAGAACGGCAGACGTTTGTCTACGGAGATGAGGAAGACCATGTGCCGGGCTGTGTGAAAAATGGGATCCCGGAAAAAACGGCGAATAAAATTTTTGATGAGATGATGGATTTTGCGGAGTATGCATTTAATAAGTCCCACGCGGCGGCATATGCTGTCGTAACTTATCGAACGGCATTTTTAAAATATTACTATCCATTGGAATATATGGCGGCGCTTTTAACATCCGTGATTGAAAATCCGTCAAAGGTGTCCGAGTATATCTATGCCTGCCGCCAGATGGATATTTCCATTTTGCCGCCGGATATCAATCGTGGTTATGCAGATTTTTCTGTGGATGAGGGAAAGATCCGCTATGGTCTTGCAGCCATTAAAAGTATCGGAATCTCTGTGATCAAAGAGATTGTGGCAGATCGGGAAGAGTTTGGAAAGTTTAAAAATCTGGAAGATTTTATTACACGTCTTTCCGTGAAAGGGGTACTGAATAAAAAAACCATAGAAAATCTGATCAAAGCCGGGGCGCTGGACTGTCTGGCGGGGACAAGGAAGCAGTTTATGAGCATCTACGTGCAGATTGTGGATCATGTAAACCAGGAAAAAAAGTATGCCATGACAGGGCAGATGACGTTGTTCGACATGGTGGGCGAGGAACAAAAGCATGAATTTGAAATAAAACTGCCGGATGTAGGAGAGTATGCCCGTGAGAATCAGCTCGCATTTGAAAAAGAAGTCCTGGGAATCTATATCAGCGGGCATCCGCTGGAGACATATGAGGGATTGTGGAAGAAGAACATTTCGGCTACTACCCTGGATTTTCAGTTGGTGGAAGGCAGCGGCCGGACAAAAGTGCATGACGGGATGAAAGAAACCATTGGGGGCATGATCACGGCGAAAACAGTTAAGAATACCAAAACGAATCAGACGATGGCATTTGTAACAGTGGAAGATCTGCTGGGAACAGTGGAAGTAGTCGTGTTCCCAAGAGATTATGAGAGGAACCGGGCCAGGCTGGAAATCGATGAAAAAGTATTTATCAGGGGGCGGGTTTCCGAGGAAGATGAAAGACCGAGCAAGTTGATTTGCGAACAGGTGATTCCGTTTGAGCAGGTAAAAAGGGAATTGTGGGTACAATTTCCGGATAAGGCGACCTATCTGGAACAGGAGTCTGTATTTCTCGAATATCTGGCAGAGTTTGAAGGCGACGACGAAGTCGTGGTTTACTGTCAGGCGGAGCGGGCGGTAAAGCGCCTGCCACGGAATCGTAATATCTGGATTGACCGGCAGGTGTTGAGCAGGTTGATGAATCAGTACGGAGAAAAGCGTGTAAAAGTGGTTGAAAAGACTATTGAAAACAAGATATAAATAGTTTAGAATAAGAATGAAAATGTGAAAAAAGTAACATTTTCAAAAAGAATTTTCAAACACACACTAGGATATTTTCAAGAAGGTTCAGGATGATTGAAACAGAGGAGGATGGAAGACATGGCAGAACAAACAGGAAAGAAACAGGTACTGGAAGAAATCGAAGACACCATTCGTACAGTAGGTGTCCTGACCAGCGGGGGTGATGCGCCCGGTATGAATGCGGCGATTCGTGCAGTGGTCAGAACCGCGTTGTCAAAAGGACTGAAAGTCCGCGGAATCCGCAGGGGGTATCATGGTCTTCTGAAAGAGGAGATTATTGACCTGTCTGCCCGTGATGTGTCCGATACGATTCAGCGCGGCGGTACCATTTTGCAGACAGCACGTTGTCAGACGATGCGTACGGAAGAAGGGCAACAGAAAGCAGCGGCTATCTGTAAAAAATATGGGATTGATGCGTTGGTGGTAATTGGCGGCGACGGTTCTTTTGCAGGTGCGAAAGCATTGTCGAACCTTGGAGTCAAGACGATCGGACTTCCGGGGACCATTGATTTGGATATTGCATGTACAGATTATACGATAGGTTTTGATACGGCAGTAAACACAGCGATGGAAGCGATTGATAAAGTGCGTGATACGTCCACTTCCCATGAACGCTGCAGTATCATTGAAGTGATGGGACGTGACGCGGGATATCTTGCCCTCTGGTGCGGAATTGCCAATGGTGCGGAAAGAATTATGATGCCGGAAGAGAAAAGTTATAATGAGGAAGAGCTGGTAAAGGATATCCTAGATAATAAAAAGCGCGGGAAGAAGAATTATATTATTATTAATGCAGAGGGTGTCGGGGATACCATGAACATGGCAAAGAGAATCGAGGAGGCAACCGGAATTGAGACCAGAGCTACCATTCTGGGACACATGCAGCGTGGCGGAAGCCCGACATGTAAAGACAGGGTGTACGCGTCTACGATGGGAGCAATGGCGGTGGAACTGCTCTGTCAGGGAAAATACAACCGCGTGGTGGGTTATAAGGACGGTAAATTTGTTGACTATGACATTCAGGAAGCTTTATCCATGAAGAAGGAAATTTCGGAACATCAGTATGAGATTTCCAAGATTCTGGCAATTTAGGAAAACAGGGGAGTATAAAGATGCAGGAGAAAAGTGGATATGGAATGTAAAAAGACGGCCCCGATCGGTGTGTTTGATTCCGGAGTCGGCGGACTTACCGTAGTACGCGAGATGATTCGACAGCTTCCAGAGGAAAATATTGTTTATTTTGGAGATACGGCCCGCGTTCCATACGGCAGTAAATCGCAGAAGACAATCATTCGTTTTTCAGAACAGATTATACGTTTTTTGAAAACAAAGCAGGTAAAAGCGATTGTCATTGCCTGTAATACGGCAAGTGCGCTTGCACTGGACGCTGTGCGGGACGAATTTGACGTTCCCGTCATGGGTGTGGTGATTCCCGGCGCCCGTGCGGCGGTAGAAGCTACGCTGAATCAAAAGGTCGGGGTTGTGGGAACAGAAGCTACGGTGCAGAGTGGCATGTATACCAAAATCATACATGAAATGAATCCACAGATTCAGGTCATTGAAAAAGCTTGCCCTTTATTTGTTCCACTGGTGGAAGAAGGTTTTAAAGAACACGTGGTGACACAGGAAGTCATCGAATATTATCTGGAATCTTTGCGGGATACGGATATTGATGCCATGATATTGGGATGTACCCATTATCCGCTGTTGCGTTCCCGGATTAAGCGTTATCTGGGGGACAAGATCCAGATCGTGAATCCGGCGTACGAGACGGCAATGGATTTAAAGGCTGTTCTGGAAAAGCAGCAAATGGCGCATGACGGTGTTTCCGGCCGGAAAAGTCAGTATGAATTTTATGTCAGCGATGCGGCGGAAAAGTTCCGGCGGTTTGCCAATACGGTAATGCCTTTTGATGTTCCGGAAACGAATGTGGTGAATATAGAAGGGTATTGAGAGGAAACAGGGATGACAAGAGATGTAATCGTTCGGATTTCCGGATTGCACCAGGATGCGATGGAGGATTTGCCTGATGAAGAAAATGTGCCCATTGAGGTGATGTCTCCGGGCAGTTATTACTGGAGGAACGGGAAACATTATGTGATTTATGATGAGGTGACGGAGGGAATTCCCGGCGTGACCAAAAATGAGATCAAGATTACCGGGGATAACAGTCTGGAGATTATCAAAAGAGGGGCAGCCAATTCTCATATGATATTTGAGAAAAATAAGAAAAGTCAGACCTATTATCAGACGCCCTATGGCCAGATGTTAGTCGGAATCCATACCAGGGATATGGAAGTGAATGTGTCGGAGCAGAAAATAGATGTTTCGGTGGATTATGAATTGGATGTCAACTATGAACCGCTGGCGGACTGTAAGATTCGAATGAATATTTTATCCCGGAGTAATGGGGAGTTTTCCCTATGTATATAGGAGAGGATCCGGCCATAGGTTCCTGATGGAAAAACTTATTTCTGCATATTATGGTATAAAAAACCTGCCATTGGCAGGTTTTTTTAATCTTTTTGCTTTTTAAAACGATCAAAAAATTTTTTCTTAGGCTGTGGTTTTTCGAGAGAACCACGAATTCCTTTTACTCCGGTTATGTAAATTCCACTGACGACTGCTTTGATTGGTTTTCCTCCGACCGGAACGATGGGAAAAACCTGTGCGTCGCACATCAGCGTCACGATTTGCGGACCGACTTTTGCTTTTACAATCGGAACTTTGGATCTGCGCAGATATTTAGGAGTATTCTCCAAAATGACAGCCGGAAGACCGGCATCTTTTAGTTTCATCTTTTTCTTATCAATGACCATCATTGTGACCGTCTGCGCAACTGCGTCCATCTGTTCTTTTTGTTCCGCCTGCTTTTTCTCCATTCTTTTTCCGAAGAAATAAAGTGCAGCCAGCGCAGCGATCAAGATGACCAGAATTACCAGCATTACAATCATTCCTGTACTCACGGCAAAACCTCCTGCTTCCTTTTACATGGGCTCCGGAATCTCCTCTGCGATTCTGCGCGCCCTTTTTCGACCATCATGCACACCATATTGTATCATTGTTTTTGAAGAAGTGCAAGTTGTTTGGAATGCTTTTTTGGATTAATTGGTAACAGTTCAGTCTTCGGCCTCACTGTTACATTAGTTGCTCAACAAGCCTTTCTTGACAAGAAGGAGGAAATCGAATTATACTGAAATTGCAAGGGCATATAATATTGGGACGGGGCATGATTCGGCGTGTTGATACGCCTGTAACATATCAAGGTCAGAGTACAATGATAACACAGGATTCACAGGAAAGGAACAGAGAGACAGATGGAGAACAGGAATGCAGATGCAGACAGGAAGCAGAATATGCAGACTGTGCCGGAAAGGAAGACGGAGCGGCCCCCGGTGATCGAATTCGAAAATTTTCAGTTTCAGTATTTCAGTCAGGCAGAGCCGACACTGCACGGGATCAATCTGAAGATTCAGGAAGGGGAAAAAGTGCTGATCGTCGGTCCCAGTGGAAGCGGGAAAAGTACGATTGGAAATTGTCTGAACGGGTTGATTCCATTTTCCTATAAGGGAGAGATCAAGGGAAGTCTGAAAGTCGGCGGAAAAGAAACCAGGGAGATGAATATTTTTGAACTTTCCAAAAAAGTAGGGACAGTGCTTCAGGACGCGGATGGGCAGTTTATCGGACTGACCGTAGGAGAAGATATTGCATTTGCATTGGAAAATGACTGTATTTCGCTTCCGCAGATGAAGGAAACGGTACAAAAGGTGGCGGACGTGGTGGATATGGGAAAGCTTTTGAAGTCTTCTCCCTTTGAACTTTCGGGAGGACAGAAGCAGCGCGTCTCCTTTGCCGGAGTGATGGTGGATGATGTGGATATTCTGCTGTTTGACGAACCTCTTGCGAATCTGGATCCTGCGACGGGAAAGACTGCCATTGATTTGATTGACCGGGTGTGGAGAGAATCAAAAAAGACGGTGATAATCATTGAACATCGTCTGGAGGATGTGCTATATCGGGATGTGGACCGGATTGTGGTGATCAGTGAAGGGAGGATTGCGGCGGATATGACGCCGGATGAGTTGATGGCAGCGGATATTCTGCCGTCTCTGGGAATCCGGGAACCGTTGTATGTTACAGCGCTGAAATATGCCGGAATTAAAGTGCTCCCGGAGCTGAAAGCAGGACGCCTGGACACCCTGGAGATGGAGCAGATAAAAGAACCATTGAAGCGATGGAACCAGGCGCAGAAGAAAAAGGGGAAGCAGAAGGAACGTCCGGTGATTCTGGAGGCGCAGCATATCAGTTTCCAATATACGAAGAAACGAAAAATCCTGAAAGATATTAATTTCCGGATTCGGGAAGGAGAGATGGTCAGCATTGTCGGGACAAACGGAGCAGGGAAAAGTACAATGGCAAAGGTGATCTGCGGATTTGTGACCGAAGAGGAGGGAAAGCTGCTCTACTATGGAGAAGATATGAAGGGGCAGACAATCAAAGAACGTGCCCAGCGTGTGAGTTATGTGATGCAGAATCCCAACCAGATGATCTGTAAACCGATGATTTATGATGAAGTGGCGCTGGGACTGCGAATTCGGGGCGTCTCCGAAGAAGAGATTGAACCAAAGGTAGAAAAGGCACTGCAGATCTGCGGGTTGGCGCCGTTTAAAAAGTGGCCGGTGTCTGCATTAAGTTTTGGGCAGAAGAAGCGGGTTACCATTGCTTCCATGCTGGTTATGGAACCGCAGGTGCTGATCCTGGACGAGCCGACAGCAGGGCAGGACTATCGTCACTATACGGAGATTATGGAATTCCTGAAGAATCTGAATGACCGTGGAGTAACAATCATTATGATTACGCATGATATGCATCTGATGTTGGAGTATACGCCTCATGCAATCGTAATTTCTGACGGAGAAAAAATCGGGGATGCCACGGCGGTGGAGATTCTGACAAATGAAGAGATTGCAGAAAAAGCAAATTTAAAGATCACTTCTTTGTATGAACTGGCCATTCGGGCAGGCATCAGGGAACCGTCCGTATTTGTACAGAATTTCATAGATTACGAAAGGGAGGCGCATCGCGGATGAAAGCAAAATTATTTGACTACATAGACAGAGATAATTTGATTTTTAATCTTTCCGGACTGACAAAGCTGGTATGTTTCATTTGTCTGACCTGTTCTGTGATGCTTTCTTATGATATCCGGTACGTCCTGTTTGTGACGGTGTTGTCGGGCATCTTTTTCAAAATGTCCGGGTTGGAATTTAAACAGATCAAACTGATGTTGATCTACGTGATTATTTTTCTTCTCATGAATTTTCTTTTGACCTATCTGTTCAGCCCGCAATATGGACCGGAGATTTATGGAACCTGTCATGAACTGTTTCGGATAAACAGCCGGTATACCGTGACATTGGAACAGCTCCTGTATCAGACGACAAAGATTATGAAATATGCGTCCATGGTACCTATGGGGATGGTGTTTCTTCTGACGACGAATCCCAGTGAATTTGCCGCTTCCCTGAATCGTGTGGGGTGCAGCTATAAAGGGGCTTACGCCTTATCATTGACATTGCGTTATTTTCCGGATATGATCCGGAACTATCAGGATATCGCACTGGCACAGCAGAGTCGGGGGCTGGATCTGTCCAGGAAAGAAAAGTTGGGAACACGTGCGAGAAATGTGGTGAATATTTGTGTGCCTCTGATTTTTTCTACGCTGGATCGAATCGAGTTGATCAGTAATGCCATGGATCTGCGTGGATTTGGAAAGCATAAAAAGCGGACCTGGTATGTGGCCAGACCCATCCGGTATGCGGACTGGTGTGCGATGGCGGTGTGCGCGCTGGTTTTGGCAGGATCTCTGGGATTGTCGTTCTTTATCAATGGCTCCAGATTCTGGAATCCATTTGTCTGAGACAGGATAGAAGAGGAAAGTTCCTGAGATGTGTAATATGGAGCAGCTGGCCTGGCGTTTATGTATAAGCAGAATGAAGGAATCAGTTTAAAAAGGAGGAAAAGAATGAAACCAATTTTAGTATTTCAAACAGACTTCACGTATAAGGAAGGAGCTGTCAGTTCCATGTACGGTGTGGTGAAATGTGTGGATCGGGAACTGGAGATTATGGACGGGACGCATGAGCTTCCCCAGTACGATACATGGAGTGCAAGTTATCGGCTCTATCAGAGTCTGCAGTTCTGGCCGGAAGGAACGATTTATGTTTCTGTGGTAGATCCCGGTGTGGGAACGGCGCGGCGGGCCTGTGTGGCTAAGACCGTGGACGGTTATTATGTTGTAACTCCGGACAATGGATCATTGACACATGTAAAACGACTGATCGGAATTGAAGCCGTGCGGGAGATTGATGAGTCTGTGAACCGGCTGCGCGGGAAAGGCACGGAAGGTGTGGCTATTTTCCACGGAAGAGACCTGTTCGGATACACGGCGGCACGTCTTGCAAGCGGCATCATTGACTTTGAAGGCGTAGGGCCGGAATATCCGGTGGAAGAGATTATAGAGCATGAGATGTTGGAGCCGGTGGCAGAACCGGGCAGGGTACAGGGAATCTTTGAGATTAACGATCCGAATTTCGGAAATCTCTGGACGAATATTCCGCTGAAACAGTTCCAGGAAGCCGGGTTTGCGTACGGGGAAGATGTCCATGTGACTGTGACGTGTGAAGGAAAGCCTGTGTTTGATCAGAAAGTGCTGTTCCACAAGAGTTTTGGGTATGCAGACAAGGGAGATCCTATGATTTATAATAATGAGATGATGAAGGTGGCTATGGCCGTCAGCCAGGGAAGTTTCTGTGAAAAATACGGGCTCAATTACGGGCCGGAGTGGGTTGTGACGTTTACAAAAGAATAAGAAGCAAAGAGATGGAAAAACTTGACAAATGACAGATTTCGAAGTAACCTTTCGGTATCGGCAGGTTGATTTGAACTGCCGAACGAGTACAACGAATAGTAAGGAACCAGCTATTCATGATTCATGTACCAGAAAATCTAAGGAGGATGAGAAACATGGAGAAAAAATTATTTGAGTTTAAGACCAAAACAATCGTTGCGACAGGTCTGGGCGCGGCATTGTTCACACTGCTGTTTATGTATGTGAAGGTTCCGACCGGAATTCCGGAGACGGAGCTTCAGACAGCCTATGGTGTGGGAGCGTTCTTTGCAGCATTATTCGGACCTATTACGGGCGGACTGGTTGCATTTATCGGACATGCCCTTTCCGACTCTGTACAGTACGGTTCCGTATGGTGGAGCTGGGTAGTTGCCAGCGGCGTGTCCTGCTTTATCTGTGGATTGGTGTATCCGAAACTGCGGGTAGAAGAAGGCGAGTTCGGCGCAAAAGACATTGTAAAGTTTAATGTGTTTCAGGTGGTCGGAAATGTGATTTCCTGGGTGATTGTGGCGCCGGTACTGGACATTGTGGTATATGCGGAGCCGGTGAATCTGGTATTTACGCAGGGAGCAGTGGCGGCAGTTTTGAATTCCATAGCGGCAGGTTTGATTGGTTCCATTCTTTTGGTATTGTACAGCAAAACAAGATCTAAAAAGGGAAGCCTGACAAAAGAATAAAGCAGGGATTTGGAAAAGTCGTTTTCATTGGATTATGTAAACGGTTATTTTCTTGCAGCCGTCACTATGCAAAAGTAGTGACGGCTGTTGTTACTTTTACGGCTCGGGAATCGTAGTTCAGCGCGTTCCTAAGCCGTGAAAAGTAATGAATAGATACGTGTTTTCTGCCGGGAAATGTTTTTGGGGTTTCGTTTTCCGGGGAAAACGGGTATACTAACTTTAGAGAAAGAAAGGAAGAGAACAGAGGACACAATATGACGGAGATCATCTGGAACACCACCGTAACTTCATATCATTTTATTATGGATCATTTGTTGGTGATCAATATTCTACTGTCCCTGGTGATCATTTTCTTTCAGAGAAGATCACCGCAGACAGTCTGGACATGGCTTTTGATCCTGTATTTTATCCCGATTGCCGGCTTTTTTCTATATTTGTTGATCGGACAGGACTACCATAAAAGCAGAATGTTCCGTGCAAAAGAAGTGGATGGAGAACTGAAATATGCGGTTCGCCGACAGGAAGAGCGGATTTACAGAAAGCGGCTTCGCCTGGCGAATCCGGAGATGAGACGATTTGAGAATTTGATTTTGTATAATCTGGAAGTAGCGCAGGCTGTGATAACCGATAACAATGACGTACGTATTTATACCGACGGAAAAGAAAAGTTTCAGGCGTTAATTGACGAGATGCGGCAGGCAAAATATTATATCCATATGCAGTATTATATCATTCGGAATGACGAATTGTGGAGAGAGATTGAGCCGGTGTTGATACAGAAGAGAAAACAGGGCGTAGAAATACGGATTCTGTTTGACAGTATGGGATGCCGTACGATGCGCAACAGAGACTGGGTACGTCTGGAACGCGCGGGAATTCAGGTGGCAGAATTTTTCCCGGCGCTTCTGGGGCAGCTTCAGTTTCGTGTGAATTACCGGAATCATCGAAAGATCGTGGTCATTGACGGCCGGGTGGGGTTTGTCGGCGGATTCAATGTGGGAAGGGAATACCTGGGAAGGAATAAAAAATTCGGATACTGGCGGGATACGCACCTGTGCATTGAGGGAGCGGCGGTGACTTCTCTTGCGGTTCGGTTTGTGCTGGACTGGAATTATGCGGCCAAAGAGAATTTGTTTCTGGAGGACAGGCTGTTTGAGGTGCCGGACTATAAAAGGAACGGACATGATCCGGTACAGATTATTTCCAGTGGACCGGACTCTCAGACAAAAGCAATTCATGACAATTATCTGCGTTTGATTCATAGCGCAAAAAAACATGTCTATATACAGACGCCGTATTTTATTCCGGATGATTCCATATTGGATGCACTGATGATCGCGAGCCGTTCCGGTGTGGATGTGCGGATTATGGTGCCCTGTAAGCCGGATCATCCATTTGTTTATTGGGCGACTTATTCCTATCTGGGAGAACTGGTACAGGCCGGGGCGAAATGCTACGTGTATAACAATGGTTTTTTGCATGCAAAAACGTTAAGCGTGGACGGTATGGTAGCCTGCGTGGGGACAGCTAATATGGACATTCGAAGTTTTGAACTGAATTTTGAGGTCAACGCGGTGATTTACAGTGAACGTACGGTACAGCGTCTGGAACAGATTTTTGAGGAAGATATGACGAAGTGTACGCATGTGACAAGAAAAGTATATGATCAGAGGGGAATTGTGATCCGCCTGAAAGAACAGTTCAGCAGATTGTTGTCGCCGTTGCTTTGAAAAGATATTCCGGATAGAAAAAATTGCAGGCAGAAAAATCAATCAGAAATCAAAGACAGAAAAAATCCGAAAATTTACTTTTTTTCATGGCAGGAATGGAGTATAATATATAAGATGTGTCAACATATGTATCGGCTGCTGCATTTATTTGCGTTTGGTCTCAGGAGAATATGGGCGGTGGCAAAGGAAGGAAAAATAAGAGGTGTAGATATGAGCAGAAAATGGGTTGCATGGATGGTAAGCGGAGTGTTGGCAGTTTCACTTGCGGGATGTAGTAGTGAGCTGTCCAATGAGTATGTTACGATAAAGAAATATAAAGGGCTGGAAGTGAACAAGGTAGAGACGCAGGAAGTCACGGATGAGTCGGTGGAAAGTACCATCAGCAGTTATTTGGGGATGTCTCAGACGAGGGAGGAGATTAAGGATCGGAAAGCGGAAAAAGGCGATACCGTGAATATAGATTACACGGGAAGTATTGATGGTGTGGAATTTGAAGGCGGAGCCGACGAAGGAGTCATGCTGGAACTGGGGTCCGGGCAGTTTATCGGGGCCGAGGGGGATTATAAGAGTTTCGAGGAACAGATCATTGGCCATGAGACGGGAGAGACATTTCAGATTAAAGTGAAGTTCCCGGAAGATTATCCTGGGGAAGTGGCAGGGCAGGTTGCGGATTTTGAGATTGTATTGAATGGGATTTATAAAATTACTACGCCGGAACTAACGGACGAATGGGTGAAAGAGAACAGTGAAGATTCAAAGAATGTAGAAGAGTTTAAAAAAGAGATTCGCGGAAAGATGGAAGAAAGTAATCAGACGAATACAGACAATACGCTTCGAAGCTCTGTCATAGAAGCACTTCTTGCAGAAACCGAGATCAAAGAACTGCCCAAAGAGCAGATTGAGGAAGAATATCAGGCAATGATGGATTATAACAAGGGGCTTGCCAAAGAGCGGAATATGGAATTCGCTGATTTCCTGACTGCAAACGGTATGACAGAAGAAGACTTTGAGACGATTGCGAAGCAGCAGGCGGAGAGCGCAGTAAAGTTGGATGTGGTCTGCAGTCTCCTGGCAGAAAAGAAACGTCTGAATCCTTCCGATAAAGAATATGAGGAAAAGATGAAAGAGTATGCAGAGCGGCTTGGTTACGAGGATGTAGAAACAATGAAAGAGCAATATGGCGAAGATGTGATTAAGCGGACGATCCTCCAGGAAAAAGTAGCAGACTATCTGGTGGATAAATGTGTGCAGGTAGAAGCGTCAGACAGCGAAGAGACAGAGAAAGAGTCCAAATAGTTTTGTGAAGTGTTACCAGATTTTGGTATAGGAAACAGTGGATTATAGAAATAATCATGTTTTTTTCAGAAATCTCGAAGTTTTTTTGACCTTTAAAGAAAAATGAGGTATAATACATTTCGTAACAGAGAAAAGGGTGAAATGATCTATTTGAGTGTTTTAGTAGGAGGGTGTCAGGATGGCAGCAAAGAAAGGAACGAAGAAAGCGGCTGAAAAAGTAGTAGAAGTAAAGGCAACTCAAACCGAAGAAAAAGCAGCGGAAACCAAAGCATTGAAGAAAGAAGAGAAAGCTGTAAAGATAGAAGAAGAGAAAGTGGCAAAAAAAGCGGAGAAGCCAGCAAAGATTGCCATTGAGACGAAAAAGGATGCAACGAAAGCAATTGAGACCAAAGCGGGAGTTATGGTAGAAAGCCAGCCGAAAAAAGAAGAGAAGAAACCGGAAGTAAAGAAGGTGGCAGCGAAGAAGCCGGCGGCAAAGAAGGCCGTTTCCAAGACAGAGTTAAAGACAGAGATGTTTCTTCAGTTTTCCGGTAAGGAGTATGGAGAGAAAGATTTACTTCAAAAGGTAAAAGAGGTCTGGACGAAAGGGCTGAAGAAAAAAGTCGGTGAGATGAAAGAAGTGAAGATTTATCTGAAGCCGGAAGAATCTGCAGCTTATTATGTAGTGAACGATGATATCAGCGGTAAGCTGGATTTGTAATAAGGAAAGAAAAGCAGAGAAAAAGACAGCATTCATTTTTCCCGCAGAAAGGTGTGGAAGGAGGAGTGCTGTTTTTTATGCCGGGTGTGAAAAAGTAACGGGTTTTTGTGTAATAGTTCAGCTTACGGCTTCACTGTTACAATTATTCCGACGGCAGGTATATACTGAGAGAAAAAGAGGAGAGAAAGAGAATGACAAGACTGGAACAACAGATACAGTTTATTATAGAAATTGATAAAGTAAAACATATTTTCCGGCAGACCTATCTTGCAGATGCCAGGCGCAAGGAAAATGATGCAGAGCATTCCTGGCATATTGCGCTTATGGCATATCTACTGCAGGAGTATGCAGAAGAACCGGTAGATGTCAGTAAAGTGATGTTGATGGTGCTGCTCCATGATCTGGTGGAGATTGATGCGGGGGATACATATGCCTATGATGCCGCGGCGGCAAAGACAAAGGATGAAAGAGAAAGGAAAGCGGCGGACCGTATTTTCGGATTACTGCCTTCGGATCAGGGAATGTATTTTCGTGAATTGTGGGAAGAGTTTGAGGCATATACGACTGCAGAAGCAAAGTATGCCCATTTGTTAGATAATTTTCAGCCTTTGCTTTTAAATGATGCTTCCGACGGGAAAAGCTGGGTGGAACATGGGGTGAAAAAAGAGCAGATTTACAAACGTAACGAGCGTATCGAAGAGACATCGGCACAAATATGGGAATGTATGAAAGGGATTGTGCAGAAGCATGTGGAGCGCGGGCATGTGAGAGAGGATGCAGGGGCCTGAAAGGGGATAATCTTGCCGGTGAATAGTGTTTCCATGTTTTTGAAGAAAGGAGAGGATGTGTGAAATGTACGAAAAAGAAGTTTCCAGGCTGCAGGAGATGATTGATGAGAGCCATCGTATTGTGTTTTTTGGAGGGGCCGGAGTGTCCACGGAAAGTAATATTCCGGACTTCAGGAGTGCAGATGGAATCTATCATCAGGCATATCGGTATTCACCGGAAGAGGTCGTCAGTCATAGCTTCTTTCTACGCCATACAGAAGCCTTCTATGATTTCTATAAGACGAAGATGATGATTCTGGATGCAAAACCAAATCCGGCGCATTTGAAACTGGCGGAGCTGGAGGAGAAAAAGAAGTTGTCGGCGGTTGTAACACAGAATATCGATGGACTGCATCAGGCCGCAGGCAGTAAGACGGTGTATGAGCTGCATGGGAGTATTCTGCGGAATTATTGTATGGATTGTCACGCTTTCTATGATGCTTCTTATGTGAAACAGGCAGAGGGGATTCCCAGATGTGAGAAATGCGGCGGAATTATCAAACCGGATGTGGTACTTTATGAAGAGGGATTAGATTCCGAGGTGATACAGGGTGCAATCCGGGCAATCAGGGAAGCGGATATGTTGTTGATTGGCGGAACTTCATTGATCGTATATCCGGCGGCCGGATTTATTGACTATTTCCAGGGAAGATACCTGGCGGTGATTAATAAATCAGAAACAGGGCGTACAGTACGCGCGGATCTGTCCATTTCTGCGCCGATTGGACAGATTCTTGAAAAAATCCGGGCATAGAGGAAGGATGAAACCATAAGATTTGCAATACAAAAAATCTGCCACGGGCAGCTTTTCCGCATACCCGGGGATAAAAACAGAGGCTTAACAGCCTCTGTTTTTTGCAGTTTTATCTACGTTAATCCTGGTACAATTTCATACCTGTCCAGGATTTCATATGGTCAAGCATTCGAGCATCCGGTTCTACCAGAATACAGGAGATTTTATCATCTGTCGGTATCATAATGGCATATACACCGGCGTCCGTATTACCGGAAGTAAAATCGCGGACTTTTCCGGGGTGGTAGGAACGCAGCCTTGGGGAACCTTTCGGCGCTATGATTTCAGCCTGTTGAAGATCAATGGATAGTTGGTGTTTTCTTTTTTCTTTACTGTAGATGGAGGCGATGTCCAGATCATGATTTAAAATAGAATATTCGTATTCTACGCTGAGTCTTGGAAATATCAGGTAATATGCACCAAAAGCCAGAAGGACTGCAAGAAGAAAAGCAAAAGGTCCAAGGAAAGGCGTACCGAAGATCAAAACGGCCGGAATAAAAAAGTAGATTAAAATTCGAATCAACACATCGGTTGGTTTTTGTTTTTTTGCTACAAATTGTTCATAAAAAGCGTCATTCATATTAGGAAATCCTTTCTGTCTGTAAATAATTCATTATCATAGAAGCAATTTTGAAGATCATAGCATCTTCAAATTTTCGCAGATCCAGTCCGGTGCGTTTTTCCATCTGTTCCAGACGATAGATCAGAGTATTTCGATGCATGTGAAGCTGCCGTGCTGTTTCGGCGATGTTCAGATTGTTCTGGAGGAACCGATTGATGGTTGCGGCGGTTTCTTCCTCGATAGAGTCGGGGATATCACTGCCAAAAATCTCGGCCAGAAAATGTTCACAAACCGATACAGGAAGACGGTAAATCAATTGACCGATTCCGAGACGATTATGAGGAAATACGGTCTGTTCCGAATAGAATAACTTTCCTACGCTTAAGGCAAGACTTGTCTCACGATAAGCTTCAGCAAGTTCCGCCAGATGATTTATTACCCTGCTGTAAGCGATTTGTACAGAGGTTAGCGCTTCTGTATTTAAAGTGGCTACAATTGTATGGGCGAGATAGGAGATCTCCGATTCATTTTCCGTATCCCGCAGAGGTTTGAGAATTGCCAGGCTGTTGTCTGTAATCGGGATAAGATAGGATTTTGTCTGGGAAGGAAATAAATGTTTCAAAATCTCAATTATCGTATCTTCCAGGGTTCCTTTTATCTCCAGAAGAAGTAAAACACGGCGTTCTTCCTGCTCAATATGCAGGCGTTGAGCCCGGTCGGCAATCTCCATGGAGGAGATGGTATCGGTCATGAGACTTTTTAGAAAATGATGTTTGTTGTACTTCTCTTTGTAAGCAGTGCAGAGGTAACGGATCTGCGTAACGGTGCGCTCTAATTCTTCCGGGGTATCTGGTGCGGTCTCCATTGTGATGCCGGTAAGCCGTCTGAGTTCATTCAAAGCAGATTTCAATTCTGTCGTATGCTCCATGGTTATCCTCCGGTTTTCTGTATTTACAATCATACCCATCCGGGCATCCCGTATCTGATGTGTTTTGCACGAGAGGCCAGGAAACTGTCCATTAAGGTATAACAGAAAAGGCTGTACCTTCGTACAGCCTTTTCTCCTGCCTCGCTTCTGCGTGGCTGTTATTCTCATTTTAAACGATTAGTGAGTAATCGTCAACTCTGTTTCTTTGTCAAACAAGTGAATTTTGCTCATATCCAGTGTAAATTCAGCGGTATCACCGGTTCTCAGAGGTGTACGGGAACCTACGCGGGAAGTCATCTGTGTTCCATTTACATCAAAGTAGAGGAATACTTCTGCACCGAGCAACTCATAAACTTTGATTGTGGAAGAGATAACAGCATCACCGTCATTTGCAGCATAATCTTCGGAAGAATGTACGTCTTCCGGACGAATACCCATTACAACAGTCTTTCCATTGTAATTTCCGTCGATCAGAGCTTTTGCCTTGTCAGCCGGTACCGGAATAACATTGTCACCAATTTTTAAAGTAACGTCATTGCCTGCTACATTCACAACTGCATCCAGAAAGTTCATCTGCGGAGATCCGATGAATCCGGCTACAAACAGATTACATGGTGCATGATACAGATTCTGTGGAGTATCTACCTGCTGTACAATACCATCTTTCATAACGACAATTCTGGTACCAAGTGTCATGGCCTCTGTCTGGTCATGTGTTACATAGATAATAGTAGCGCCCAGGTTTTCGTGCAGCTTGGAGATCTCAATACGCATCTGTACTCTCAGTTTTGCGTCCAGGTTGGAAAGAGGCTCATCCATCAGGAATACCTTCGGATTACGAACGATGGCACGTCCCATGGCAACACGCTGTCTTTGTCCACCGGAAAGAGCCTTCGGTTTCCGATCAAGCAACTTCTCCAGGTCAAGAATTCTTGCAGCTTCACGCACTTTTTTGTCAATTTCATCTTTTGGTACTTTACGGAGTTTCAAACCAAAAGCCATGTTATCATATACAGTCATGTGAGGATACAGAGCATAATTCTGGAATACCATTGCGATATCACGGTCCTTTGGCTCTACATCGTTCATTACTTTACCGTCAATGGAAAAAGTACCGCCGGAGATATCTTCCAGACCAGCGATCATACGAAGTGTTGTGGATTTTCCACATCCGGATGGTCCTACGAAGATGATAAATTCTTTATCTTCAATTTCCAGATTAAAGTCCTGTACTGCATGAAATCCGTTAGGATAAATTTTTTGAATTCCCTTTAATGATAAACTTGCCATTTTGAACAGCCTCCTTGATATTTGTTTTCGTTTGTTTCTGGATATAGTATATCGAAGAACAAGGAAAGGAACAATAGCAGGAATAACTAAAAAAAAGAAAAAATAGTGTACATTTCAACCAGAGAGCTTTTGGGATCTGTTGTTGAAGAAACATATAGAGTTGTGATAGTATGGTACCAGAGGTGAATTACGGTGGAAAAAAATGTGTTAATTTTAAAAGGGGATCTTTGTTATAGCAGCGTATTGGGAGAATGGGATACCATAGAGCAGGGGTATCTGGTATGTAAAGATGGAGTGATAATAGGAGTTTATTCAAAACTGCCGAAGCGGTGGAACGGCTGTCCGGTGACAGACTATGGACATGCTCTGCTGATACCAGGGCTGGTGGATTTGCATATGCATGCACCGCAGTATACTTACCGGGGACTGCATATGGACTTGGAATTGTTAAAATGGCTGGAGGTAAATACATTTCCGGCGGAGGCGAAGTACGCGGATTTGACATATGCGAAAGAGGCGTATCGGCGGTTTGTCAATCGGATGCTTGCCAGCGGGACCACAAGAGCGTGTGTCTTTGCGAGTATCCATGTGCCGGCTACCGAAGTGTTGATGGATCTGTTAGAAAAGTCAGGATTGTGTACGATGGTCGGAAAAGTAAATATGGATCGGAATGCTCCGGTATATTATCAGGAAGAAAACGCCCGGAAATCCGCGGGAAGTACCAGGGAGTGGCTGGAGCACTGTCGGAACCGGTATTCCAATACACAGCCAATTCTGACACCGCGTTTTATCCCGGCGTGCAGCAATGAATTGTTGGAAGAATTGCAGCTGATCCAGGAAGAATATGGGATTCCGGTACAATCCCATCTTTCCGAAAATGTAGAAGAGATTCAATGGGTGAAAGAGTTGTGTCCGGAGGCGGAGTTTTATGGAGATGCATATGACCGGTTTGGGCTGTTTGGAAGACAGGCCAAAACCGTTATGGCACATTGCGTACATTCGGGTGAGCAGGAATTGGAGCGGATAAGAGAGAACGGAGTGTTTCTGGCGCATTGTCCGGAATCGAATATGAATCTGTCTTCCGGAATTGCACCGGTGCGCCGTTTTTTGGAAATGGGAATCCGAACCGGACTGGGCAGTGATGTGGCCGGGGGAGCTTCCGAATCGATTTTCACGGCAATGATGCATGCCATACAGGCGTCCAAACTGCGCTGGAGGCTTCTGGAGGACAGCTTGCGGCCTTTGACGGCTTCCGAGGTATTTTATCTGGCGACCAAGGGAGGAGGCGCCTTTTTTGGAAAAGTGGGGAGTTTTGAACCGG
This sequence comes from Lachnospiraceae bacterium, assembly GCA_910574195.1. Classification (GTDB taxonomy): domain Bacteria; phylum Bacillota; class Clostridia; order Lachnospirales; family Lachnospiraceae; genus Schaedlerella. Next base: position 123,065 of record CAJTBF010000005.1, read on the forward strand.
GATATGAATTAGATGTGCTGGTTTTGGATGACAGCAGGATTCCGGCGCAGGAAGGACTCTCGATTGAACAGAGGATGGAACGTTTTATTTATCTGCATCAGGAACAGGATCTTGTGGCAAAATATGTGCGCGGAAGAAAGGTATACCCATCAAATAAGCCCTGACTTTTCTTGGCTGAAAGTCAGGGCTTATATCAGATCGGAGTGACAGGATTCGAACCTGCGGCCTCTACGTCCCGAACGTAGCGCTCTACCAAGCTGAGCCACACTCCGATAAAATAGGGAATCTGTCAATCAGATTCCCAACTACGGAAAAGGGACTTGAACCCCTACTAACAGAGTCAGAGTCTGCTGTGCTGCCAATTACACCATTCCGCAATACATGTCACTTCCTTACCGGACGCAACATGATCATTATAACAGAATATATGAAAAAATCAAGTGGTTTTTTGAAAAAAATTGTAAAACCGGTTATTTGATTATGGTTCCTGCTTTTTTGCGCATTCCTTCTTTTACTTTTTGCAGAGAAGTAATCAGTGCACTGCGGCCTTCGCCCTTTTCGATGAATTCCACAGAAGCTTTGAACTTGGGAAACATATTATAGATGCCAAACTGTCCGGCCTCCATGTAGTTCTTTGCCTCTTCGACAGTGATCTCTCCCAGTTTTTCTTCGTTTTCCAATCCGAGGTTGATACAGACCTGATCTACACTGGTGAGAATGATCAGAATATCGGCATTCACACCTTCCGCTAACTTTCCGGCAATCAGATCTTTTTCAATGACGGCGCTGGCGCCCCTTAAATGATTATCCTGTTTTAGAACCGGAATTCCGCCGCCGCCGCAGGCAATGACAATCTGATTGGCGTCTAACAGTGCATTAATGGCATCCAGTTCTACGATCTCTACCGGATTTGGTGCAGAGACGACGCGACGAAATCCTTTGCCGGGCTCCTCAATGACATAATTCCCCTTTTTTCGTTCCTCGTTGGCTTCCTGTACGGACATATACCGTCCCAATACTTTGGTAGGCGTATAAAATGCCTCGTCATAGGGATCGACGATTACCTGTGTCAGTACCGTGCTGACGGTACGGTAGATCCCCCGATTCAATAATTCCTCCCGGATTCCGTTTTGCAAATCGTATCCGATATATCCCTGGCTCATAGCGGAACATACGGACATGGGCGCCGCAGTGTAATCCGGATGTGCTTTTCCAAATTCATTCATGGCGGTATGAATCATACCTACCTGTGGGGCATTGCTGTGTGTAATTGCGATCTGATAGCCTTCTTCTACAAGATCTGCGATCGATTTTGCGGTATTTTTTACTGCGGTCATTTGCTCAGGGAGCGTAGTGCCCAAAGCGCGGTGTCCAAGTGCGATAACTGCCCGTTTTTTCATGTTCAATCCCCCGATTTCTCCAGAATTAAATTCGCGAGGGGCAAAAAAGTTTGCCCCTCTGATCTCATAAAAACATTATAGTATTATTATCGGTAAAAAGCAATGAAATTATTGAAGAAACCTTTACTCAGACTGATACCATCCCCAAAGATAAAGGATCGGGAATAAAAGGGAGAGTACAAGAGTTGGTGATACTCCCATAATACTGATACTGAATCCCATTCCGATGATTACAACGGCAACCCAGATGCATCCCATGATCAGGACAGATTTCTTTGAGCGGTACATCAAAGCTACAATACCGGCTGCCAGTTCCACGACAGCGGAGAGCAGGGTAAAGATATAGTAGCTGGTTCCCGGCGACTCCATACCCAGCATGGCATAGGTGGCAGACAGAGATTCTCTGTTGATCAAAGTAAAGATACCGGAAGGAATTCCGATCCCTCCAACGACCACCATAATGATCGCAACAACTTTTAATAAAGTGCTTCTTTTTTTCATGTGTTTCCTCCTCCTTTTTGATAACGTTTTTATATTATACCAGATGTGGGAGAAATTGTAAAAGGTATGTTACATTCTCCGCAATGCTTCGATGGGACTTAGGGCCGCTGCTTTTTTGGCCGGATAGATTCCAAAAATAATGCCCACACTGCAGGAAAACAGTGTCGCCACAATCACAGCCGGAAGGGAGAGAGAGGCTTTGATTCCTCCGATTCCCAATGCCGTGATCAGTGCGGTCAGTCCGGCGCCAAGCAGAATACCGATGATCCCTCCCAGACCGGTAATAATTGCGGATTCGCACAAGAATTGTGTGATGATGGAGCCGGTTCGGGCGCCCAATGCTTTACGGATCCCGATTTCCCGTGTACGTTCGGTGACGGATACAAGCATAATATTCATAACGCCGATTCCACCCACTACAAGGGAAATGGCGGCGACTAATGCCACAAATGCGGTAACTCCATCCATAATCGGTCCGAACATATCGGTCAAATCAATGGAACGCTGTTTCATGAACAAATTATCGCCCTGGCTCTGATGGCGGGAATTCAGGATGTTGACTGCAAGCTGAGAAATACGTGCGGCATGTTCCTGGTCTTTTACTGTGATAGACAGACTGGAAAATCCGTCGATCGGCTCTCCAAATACCTGGGAGAGGGTATAGGGCATTTCAATAGAGATGGATTCATCCATTCCCATTGCCAGATATTGTTTTTCTGCTTCCAGGAATTCTTCTGAGGTTTCCCGGACCCCAACGATTGTGAGATACTGAATGCTGTTGTTCAGCGCCATCTCAAAATTCATTCCGATGACATCCGTGTTGCCGAACAGATAGAGGGCAGTCAGTTCATCGATAACGCAGACCGGCATACCGGAAAGGACGTCGTTCTCTGTAAAATACTTCCCAAGAATAACGGGGGAAGTATACTGTGCGTTTTCATAGTCCTGTGTGGTCAGTACGGGCGCACAGTCATAGCTTCCCTTTCTTGTGGAAACCTTGCAATTGCTATTACTATATGCAGATACATAAATGGAGGAAATGGAATCAGCCAGAGTATCTTTCAGAAAGGAAAGGTCCTCCGTTTTTACCAGCTCCGTATCCGTAGTTTCCTCCGGATTGATTTGTATGGTAAAGGTGTTATTCTGATCATTGGCGGCGTCTAATACATCTGCTTTTAGTCCGTTTCCGATGGAAACAATGGTGACGACGGAAGTAATGCCGATAATGATGCCAAGCATGGTCAGAAAAGAACGTCCTTTGTTGGCCATAATATTATCCAACGCCATTTTTACATATTCAAAAAATTGTTCCATATTCGTTCTCCTGCAAGGTTAGATTTATTCTTTGGAATCGGCGGAATCTTCCTCGGAGATCGGAGCAGCCGTTGCTTTCATTCCTTCGGAAATATCTACATTCATGTCGTTTACGACCTGGTCGCCTTTCTTCAGTCCGCTTTTGATTTCGACCTGTGAAGTAGAAGCAGTTCCCAGTTCCACTACTTTTTTCCGAACGACTCCTTTTTCAATTACAAAGACAAAATCACCGTCTGTGGAGGCATTGATGGCTTCTGTGGGAACAACCAGTACATCGTTGGATTCGGCAACAGTCATGGAAACTTTTGCGGTCGCGCCGATACAGATGTCGGCATCGGGATTGTTGATATGTACCCTTGCACCGATGACCGGATTTCCTTTTGCGTTTGTAACGGCAATTTTATCCAGGCTGGAAAGCGTTCCTTCATATTTACGATCTCCGATGGTGACAGAAACCTGGTTCCCTACTTTCATTTTTTCATAATCATCGGGAGAAATTTCCAGTTTTACCCGGACATTTTCCGTACTGGCAATGCTGAAAACAGCAGCGCCCTGCATTGCAGAATTGGATTCCAGAACACCGATGGAAGCAATCACCCCGTCCATGTCTGCCTTCATCCCTTCCCGGCCTTTTTGAAGAAGTTCTTCCGGAGTCAGCGCGGCCAGTTCGGCCAGGTTATCGCTGATATCCAGATTGGCCAGTTCGGCGGAAGCCATTCCGGAACTTGCGGGAGTCTGTGTGGCGCTGTCATAGGCGGCTTTCCAGGCTGCATAAGCGGCGTCCCTCTGTGTACAGAGAGCCTGATAAGCGGAGTCGTCATAAGCGGTTAAGGCCTGCAGGTTATTCAATTCCGTTGTATTTGCACTGAGACGCTCCCGCATTCCGGGAAGTTCGTCTACCACTTTCTGATATAATTCCACATTTTTAATCAGTTCGCTCTCCGTGGCATCCAGAGGCTGGCCCGCCTCCTGTTTCGCTTTGGCGGCATCATAAGCCGGACCGCTTCCGGTGTAGATGACAGAAAGTTTTTGTTGTAGATTTTCATATTCTGCAATCTGGTTGTTTAGAGAAGGAATCTCCTGATTCAGTTCCTGAATACGTTTTTGCGTGGCGGTAGAAGAAAACTGACTTTGACGCTGTGCATAATCGGCATCCAATTCTGCTTTTACTGCGTCGGTTTGTGCGGCAATCCGATTGTACTCATCCGCCAGAGCATTAGCCTGTGCGGCCAATTCTGCGCTGGCGGCATTGGCCGCGTCGATTGCTTCTGCATTTTTCTGACGTGTGGCCTGGGATGTATTCAAATTGGACTGCAGTGTCAGCTGAGCCTGTTGATTATCACGCTCCAGATTGGTGGTATCAAAAGTGACAAGCAGATCCCCGTTTTTTACTTCTTTTCCGACTTCGGCATTCAAATTTTGAATGGGAGCCGTTACAGGGGAATAATAAGTTTTTGTATTTTCACTCTCAATGGTTCCGCTGGAATTATAGACTTCCCGTATATTTCCCGTGGTAACTTCCACGACCTGTAAAGTGGAATTGCCGGACTTTCCGTCTTTTGAGGAAAGTGCGGAAGCGCCGAATGCAATGACAAGAATCACGGCGATAACGGGAAGAATGGCCCAGGCCGGAAGTTTTTTCCTTTTTGGTGCGGGTTCTTCGAACGATTCTTCTGTAAAAGAAGATTCTTCCGGGGAGCCTTCTGTAAGGAAATCTTCATCAGATAAAATCGGATTCGTGTCGGTGTGGACAGGATTCGACGGGGTGTGTTTTTTTCGGTGAAGCATGTATGCGTCCTCCTTTATTTGTATACTTTATCGGACACAGAGTGTCCGTTCGCCCAAAGGGCATTCAATGCGGGATGCCCGAAAGGGTATATTTTTCTGCCCTATAAGAAACAGATTTTTGAATCAGGATGATTCTTTGTCAGATACGGATTCCATAGAAAAAGGAACCGGAACTTTCCGGTATACTGCTGGGGATGGTTTTCCTGTATTCTGCCGATAATCGGCTTCTACTTTTCCATCAATAATGCGGACCACCCGGTCCACTTCCCGGGCAATGTCGTCGTCATGTGTAATAATAATGACGGTTCGTCCACTTTTATGCAGTCCTTTTAAAATATCCATGATTTCCCGTGTAGACTTGGTATCCAGATTTCCGGTCGGTTCATCGGCCAGTATGATTGGAGGTTGTGCGGCAACGGCACGAGCCACAGCGACACGCTGTTGTTGGCCTCCCGAAAGTTCATTGGGTTTATGATTCATGCGTTTGCCCAAACCAACCTTTGTCAATGCCAGTGAAGCCAGTCTTTTTCGTTCCTTCTTGGGAATTCCCCGGTAAACCAGAGGTAATTCTACATTACTGAGTGCATCCAGGTTGGCGATAAGATTGAATCCCTGAAAGATAAAGCCGATCTCCCGGTTGCGGATGTCGGAGAGTTGATTATCTGACAATTGGGATACATCCTGCCCTTTGAGATAATATCTGCCCGATGTGGGAGTATCCAGACAGCCAAGCATATTCATCAATGTGGATTTTCCGGAGCCGGAATGTCCGATGATTCCTACAAATTCTCCGTATCCGATCTCCAGATCAACGCCGTCCAGTGCGCGGACTTCGTTCTCGCCGGGATTGTAAATTTTATGTATATTTTTAATTTGTATTAATGGTTCCATAGAAGCCCTCCCTATGTACCTACTGTATTACATACTTAATACAATAATTCATAAGTCAGAGAATGTCAAGCGGATTTTTGAAAAGGCAGAGAGTAAAAGTTAAAAGAATAAAAAATGTAAAATATACTTGACATAAAATGTAAAGTAAACTATACTAAAAATGTAAAGCGAACAGTACATTTTGCTTCTCTATATTTTTTAAGAAAGGAGGATCTCATTGCGGAATAGAATCCAGGAGCTGAGAAAAAAGAGAAAAGTTACGCAGAGTGAACTGGCGGAAGCCGTTGATGTGACAAGGCAGACAATTATTTCGCTGGAAAACGGAAAGTATAATGCGTCGCTGATTTTGGCACACAAGATTGCACAATATTTTGAGATGCAGATTGAGGAGATTTTTATTTTTGATCAGGAGGGAGAAAATATATGTTAATGAAATTATTTCACAAAAGTGCAAAAACACAGGAAGAGTTCCGGGCAGATCTGGCCGGAAGGCAGAAAGGATTTATGCTACTGTTATTGGCAGGGGCGGTATCGCTGGCGGTCGGTTTCTTTTTGAACGGGCGGGCCGACGGGCCGCAGAGTGAGTATTTAAGTGGTTTATATTGTGGGATGGGAGTGGGGATTATTTTTGCCTCTCTATTGCTGTTGTGGAAGAATTATAGAACGATGCGGGATGCGAAAAAACTGCGGGAGCAATGGCTGAAGGAAAGTGATGAGAGGAACAGAGCGCTGAATGAGAAAGCGTTTTTTCTGATCGGGGCCATTTCCTTTTTTGTGAAGTACGCTTTGTTTCTTGCCGCCGGTTTTTTCAGTATGGAAGTGCTTACTACTTTATGGGGGCTGATTATGTTTTATGTCGTTGGTTTTGTGGTAATCCGCAAAATTCTTGAAAGACGGATGTGAATGAAACTCTATATTGACAAATAAGAAAAATCATAGTAACATCACTGTATTATAACAATAGTACAGACGCAAGTTTTGAGAGGGATTGTACAGTGAGGAGGATGACGGATATGATTGAAATACGGGATCTGACGAAAGTTTATAAGCTGAATAAGAAGCAGATGAAGGAATCCAGAACGACAAATCCGCGGAAGACGGCGGTGGATCATCTGAGTCTGACGGCAAGGCCAGGGGAGATCTACGGACTTCTGGGACCGAATGGAGCGGGAAAGACAACGACGCTGCGCTGTATTTCCACGATTATTCGCCCCACGCAGGGGGAAATTTATGTGTCAGGACATGAGGTGCAGAAAGAGCCGGAAAAAGTAAGGGAGAAGATTGGTTTTTTAACAGGGGATATCAAGTTGGATCCTCAATTTTCCGTAGATTATATGTTTGAATTTTTTGGACGTCTTCATCAAATACCGGAAGAAAAACTGCGTGCACGGAAGGAAGAATTGTTTACTTATTTTGGGATCAAGGATTTTGCACATAAAAAGATGAAGGAATTATCCACCGGTATGGGGCAGAAGGCGGCGATCGCCGTATGCCTGGCACATGATCCGGATATTATTATTTTTGACGAGCCCACCAATGGACTGGATGTCATTACGGCCAGGAGTGTGACGGATTATCTGAAAAAGCTGCGTACAGAAGGAAAACTGGTAATTATTTCTACTCATATTATGTCGGAAGCAGAAAAGATCTGTGACCGGATCGGGATTGTGATCGGAGGACATAAAGTGATGGAAGGAAGGCTGGATGAGATTCTTCAGGAGACGGGCAGTGAAGATCTGGAGGATGCATTTTTTGAACTTTATCGGCAGACACAGGGGGAAGAATAGAATGAGTGGCATTAGACAGATATGTGGAAAAGAATTAGCACGCGTGTTTTATGATAAAAAGATGTTGTTTTCTGTATTCGTTCTTCCGGTGGTGATTATGATTGCGGTCATGTCGTTGGTGAATACACTGGGCAGGAAGCAGGAGGAAGATGTGGAGTCTCATCGTGCGGTGCTTTGCCTGGAAAATGCGCCGGATGGTTTTGAAGAACTTTTAAAAAGCTCCGGGATATCTTATACGATAAAGCCGTTTTCGGATGAGGGTGAAGTACAAACTATGCTGCTGGAGGGAGAGGCGGACCTGTGGATTGCTTTTCCGGAGGCTTTCGCACAGATGGTGCAGGAATACCGGCAGGGAGATGCAGTTCCCCAGATAAAAACGTACTATAATCCTTCGGAAGACTATTCCAGAGAAGCCTATAATACGATTTCTACCGGTTTTCTGGAATTGTACCGACAGAGACTTTTGGCAGAGCGTGTGGATGATATGGCAGGATTAACCGTATTTACAGTCAATTCGGATAATCCGGAGATGATGATACAGGACGACGCAAAGGCCGGCGGAAAGTTGATGGGAATGATGCTTCCCTATTTTGTGACAATTCTTTTGTTTGCCGGAGCTATGGGAATCGGGACAGATATGGTGGCGGGAGAGAAGGAGCGGGGAACGATGGCCAGTCTTTTAGTGTCTCCGATTCCTCGCAGCGCCATTGTGCTGGGAAAAGTATTTGCACTGATGATTATTTCCGGAATATCTTCTGTGATTTATGTGGCAGCGATGGTTGTGTTTATGCCGCAGATGCTGGGGGGCTCTTCCGAGGAATTGGGGATTAGTCTGGTCTTAAGCCCGTCCCAGATCGGAATGCTGGCAGCATTACTTGTAGCGATCGCATTTTTGTATTCTGCAATTATTGTATTGGTTTCCGTATTTGCGAAGACAGTAAAAGAAGCAGGCTCCTATATTACACCGGTATATATGCTGGTTCTGGTGCTGGGTATTACGACGATGTTTACGAATGGTACCCCGAAAGAATGGTATTATATTATTCCGATTTATAATACGTCTCTTGCTTTACAGGGGATTCTGACACAGGAGGTAACCGGGGGGCAGTTTATCCTTACGCTGGGGGTGACGCTGGTATTGGGTGCCGCAATGGTGATTGGGATTGCGAAAGCATTTGAAAGTGAGAAAGTTATGGCCATATAAAGCGACTGTTTGTCAAAATGGAGAGAAAATCTTTCGGCAGGGAGGAAAGGAAAAGACAAAGAAGGACTGCGTTCACAATTTCGTCCGAAGCTGCATAGAATAAAGCAAGTGTAGAATGCATGCAGGGAATGGGAGGAATCGACATGCGTTTGTGTGAGCTTCGGGAGAAGGAAGTCATTAACAGTTGTGATTGTAAGCGGCTGGGATGTGTGGTGGATTTGGAATTTGACGCATGCAGCGGACAGATTGAGGCATTGATTGTGCCGGGACCAGGAAAGATTTGTGGGTTTTTGGGGACAGACAGTGAATATGTGATTCCTTTTGCTTGTGTAAAAAAAATAGGGCCGGATATTATTCTGGTTGAAATCAGGGAAGAAAAATTCTTAAAAAAGATATGATATTTCATAAAAATAAGGAAAAACTTTTGCAAAATGGATGGGGCTTGTGTATAATAAATGCAAAAGGATGGTGTAAAAAGTTGGATCCCAGTGGATACTTGTAATGTAAAGAGAAAGGTGAGGTCTAAGTATGAAATGTCCCTACTGCAGTAACCCTGATACGCGCGTGATTGATTCCAGACCGGCAGAAGATAACAGTTCGATCCGCCGCCGTCGTTGTTGTGATGAATGTGGAAAGCGCTTTACGACATATGAGAAGGTAGAGACGATTCCGTTAATTGTAATTAAAAAGGACAACACCCGGGAGCAGTATGAACGGGAAAAAATAGAGAGTGGTGTTCTCAATGCCTGTTATAAACGACCGGTGTCCGCAGAAGAGATTCAAAAGATAGTGGATGCAATTGAATTGAAGATTGTGAACCGGGAGGAAAAAGAGATTCCAAGCAGTCTGATCGGAGAGATTGTGATGGAAGGGCTAAAAGAGTTAGATCCGGTTGCGTATGTCCGCTTTGCATCCGTGTACCGGGAGTTCAAAGATGTGAATACATTTATGGATGAACTGAAAAATTTCATGAAATGAATTTTCTGAATTGAAAAAGAATGGATGCGTATATGATTGGCCGAAATCAGGTATCGCCGTGTGCTTACAGCCATAGGCGGATGCCGGCAGGATTTCGGCTTTTTTAAATTTGTTATGGAAATGATAACAGGGAGGCCGAAGGCTGAGCTATTACAACGCTTTGTAACTGTTCAGCTCGTATAAAAAGAGTTCGGATCCTTGCATATTCTTTCTATCCGTGTTATTCTTTTTATATTTATTGAACGGCGTGTATCGTCTGCTCACTCGAAGGGTATTTATGAGGGACACCCGATAGGGTAGATTTTTTAAAAACAGGAGGATGTCTATGGACTTAAATAAAGAAAATATGCGAAAGGTCAGAGAATTGATTGTGTTTACGATTGTCATTCTGATCGCACTCTGGAAATATACACTGATTGTGGATTTTCTGGGCTTTCTTTTCAATATTTGTTTCCCGTTCCTTCTTGGCGGTGCGATTGCGTTTGTTCTGAATGTGCCCATGAGTTTTCTGGAACGGAATCTTTTTCAAAGTGAAGGAGCCGGGAAGCGGCGTCTGAGAAAGAAGCTGGCACGTCCGCTTAGTCTGACCTTGACGATCGTCTGTGTATTCGGCGTAATTGCATTGGTCATGTTTGTGGTGATTCCTCAGCTTGGCGCTACGTTTGTCAGTCTGGGAAGGAATATTCAGATTTTTATGCCGAACGCATTGGAGTGGATGGAGAAGTTGTTCCATGACAATGAAGAGATTATGGCGGCGTTGGAAAGTGTGAACATGGATTGGGATAAGCTTTTGAACAGTGCGGTGGAATTCCTGAAAAACGGTGCGGGAAATGTGCTGGATTCCACCATGTCCGCGGCCAGAAGCATTATAAGCAGTATGACGACGTTTTTTATCGCGTTCGTGTTCTCATGTTATATTTTACTGCAGAAGGAATCGCTCCATGTACAGGTAAAGAAAATTTTGTATGCCTATCTGCCGGAAAAAAGAATTCTGCCGATTTTAGAAGTGTGTTCCCTGACATACCAGACCTTTTCCAGTTTTTTGACCGGACAGTGTGTGGAAGCGTTGATTTTGGGAAGTATGTTTTTTGTGGTGATGGGATTGCTGCGTCTGCCATATGCGCTGCTGGTTGGCGTCTTGATCGCGTTTACAGCGTTGATTCCGATTTTTGGTGCGTTCATCGGGTGTATTGTAGGGGCGTTTTTGATTTTGATGGTCAATCCGGTACAGGCCGTGATTTTTGTTGGATTGTTCCTGGCATTGCAGCAGATCGAAGGCAATCTGATCTATCCAAAGGTGGTAGGAAATTCTGTGGGCCTTCCCTCCATCTGGGTGCTTGCAGCCGTAAGTATTGGCGGGAGTCTGATGGGTGTAGTTGGGATGCTGGTGTTTATTCCTCTGGTGTCTGTAGTCTATACATTGTTTCGCGGGGATGTATATAAGAGGCTGGAAGGAAAAAAGATTGAGATATAAAAAATATGTGAGTATACCTATTGGATGGGTGTAATTTACAAGATTTTGTACGGAACAACGGGCCGACAGGGAATTTCCTGCCAGCCCGTCTTGTATGCCCTGGTACTCGCACCGGAACTCTTGTGCAAATATTTCGGTCAGCGATGCCGCCGTATCGCCGGGATTATCCGATCCTGACCGTTCCGTCCTCCCCGACATAAACCTGCATTCCATCCTTTACATAATTCAGGAATTCTTCTCCCAGGGAATCAATCACCGGCATGGTTACGTCTTCCAGCCATACGTCGGCCAGTATAGCTCCTGCGGCCGCGAGGGAATCAATAGGCTCAGAGAACAGCATACAGGCAGGCTGCCTGTGCATGGAACAGGCACAGTATAGTACCAGTCCCCCGGTGGTAGAACCGATGGTGCGGGGAAGGCACAATGCTTTTCCGGCCATTTGTTTTCCATATAGTTCTGCATTATTCTGGTCGCCGCAGGTGGCGTTCTTATCTCCGAACTGTAACGCTTTTTGAAACGAAGCCAGGGTATTTAATCCCCCGTGGGATACCAGGGCAATCGCCTTTACCTTTCCTGGAGATACCACTCTTCCTTTAAATGTCTTCATGCTTTTATCCCTCCCGTTGTAATCTGCTGCAGGATTTCTTCGTCTGTATAATATCTTGCAGAGGTATAGGTGCGGAGCTTGTTGCTGGAAGTGATGACCGGCATACTTCCGCACAGTGGATTGTTCATATACATCAGCGGGCAAATATAGGATACGATTACGCCCGTTTTTTTCAGGGCTTTGCTGTATTTCGTCTCGTTAAAACGCGCGATTACCTGAGGCGCTGCGGTAAAGACCGTGGGAATGGCCACTTTAGTTCTTTTTGCCTCTTTTAGTCCTTTCAGGATACGCCGGGACCATGTGATTAATTGTTCATAACTCATATGGGGGCATCCCATGAAGCAGAGTTTCGGTTTTGCATCCTGTTTCTTCCAGATCACCGGGTAGCTGTCGTATACTCTTTGTAATTCCGCATCGTCGATTGCATAAGTTTTCGCATCTTCTGCAAGCAGGGCTCTTCCCTGCTGTGCTGCTTCCGGCGTGATCCCTTCCACGTGATACAGTCCTACCGCGCCGTTGGAAGCTGTGGCTGCTCCAAAATCTTTGAGATAAGTTTTTGTTTGATCGTCCAAAGTGCCAAGCCATTTGTCCAGTCCTATGATATAAGGGACATCCTCCATCACTTTCATCCCGATGGCCGAGCCCAGAAGCTGGGCTTCCGGTTTCTTACTTGTGCGGATTTCAATGATCCATTTGGCTTTTCTGCCCTGGTCTGTCAACAGTCCGAAATTGGGGACGTAACCTACGATGGATCCCATCAGATCAATGATGCCTGAATTACGGTTACATCTTGCGCCCAGTACAGAATTGGCGTAGACCACCGCTGAGGATTCGGACCAGGAGAGAATTTCGCCCTGTTTTGGCGTGTTTCCTACTTCATCCATGTAACAGGTACAGGTATATGCTTTATCATTTAGGATTCCCAGTTGTTCCAGTTGCCGTTCGTATTCCTCCTGCTTTGTATACATGAGTTTTTTAAACACGAGTTTTTGCAGCAGGGAACTCGGTACATTTGGATCCATCGGTCTGGGGTCCACGGAAAACTGTTGTTTGGATACCGCGCCTTCTTCAATCAATTGATCAAACAGTGTGTAAATAGAGGCCAGGCCTTTCAGACCGAAGGAAGTGACCAGATGGTTGTATTTGCTGGTAATTTCCACCATGGATTCCGCTCCGAACAGTTCCCCATAGCGGACCAGAGTCTCCATGACCTTTGCAATGGTCTTCCCTTTCGTACCTTCCAGAATGCGTTGTTGTTCTGGTGTCAGTTTCATTCCAATTTTCTCCTTCTATGCTATATTTTCATTGCTACTTCGTAGGCTCTCCAGATGACTGTTCTCAGGTTCCCCACCTGATGGCAGTCTCCTACCAGGTGCACGTGCTTTTTTTCAGTTGTAAGGGGCGCCGGAAGATATCCGGCCGAACTGATCACGGAGTCACAGGCAATTTCGATTTCTTTGCCCTCCTTTGTGCGGCAGATGATTTTATTCTCCCGGACCTCTTTCAGGGTTGTTTCCAGATAAACCGGAATCTGATGCAGTGCGAACCATTCCCGCAGATAAGAACTGTTGGCAAGGCAAACGCCTTTCTGGGATACCAGATCATCCTTCATTTCCACGATGACAACTTCTCTGCCCTGCAAGGCCAGCTCGTAGGCAATTTCGCTTCCGGTCAGTCCACCGCCGATCACTGCAATTTTGCCCTGTACCGGAGTTCCGGTCAGATATTCGCAGGCCTCGACCATCCGCTCATGACCGATGACACTTTTCAGAACTCTTGCCTTAGAACCTGTGGCAACGATAATTTCTGCGTCGCCAAACCGGGACAGATCTTGAATTTCTTTCTCCAGGTGAATTTTGATCCCGAGCGTATCCATCTGATGTCTGTACCAGGCCAGCAATTCCCGCAATTTCCCTTTGTAGGACTCAGCGCTGGCGGCAATGAAAGTTCCTCCCAGTTCTTTCGATTTTTCATAGATTACCGGCTCATGTCCCCGGAGTTTCAATACTCTTGCCGCTTCCATACCGCCGATACCGCCGCCGATGATTGCCACCTTTTTCGGATGAGATGTCTTTTTTATGTAATGCTTTCCGGTCTGCATTGTCTCTGCATTTACTGCACATCTTGCAAGATGGAGACTGTCGAAGAGTTCCTGATCGTTGGGAACGCCTTTGTAATGGCACATATTGAAACAGCCGTTGTGACAGAGGATACAGGGACGAATCGATTCTTCCTGCCCCTTCATCAACTTGGTTACCCATTCCCGGTCAGCCAGAAAATTCCTTGCAAATCCGGCGCCGTCCAACTTTCCTTCCCGGATGGAATCTGCCGCTGTGCAGGGATCCATTCTTCCTGCGCAGACAACCGGGATATCCACGAATTTTTTGATATGCTCCACATCCTCCAGATTGCAGTTTTCCGGCATATAGATCGGTGGGTGCGCCCAGTACCATGCGTCGTAAGTTCCGTTATCGCAGTTCAGCATGTCATATCCTGCATCCTGCAGGTATTTTGCCGCCCTTTCGGATTCTTCCATATCCCGTCCGACCTCTGAAAAGTCTTCTCCCGGAAGCGCCCCTTCCCGGAAATTCTTGGTCTTGGATACCACGCTGTACCGCAGGGATACGGGAAAATCTTTGCCGCATACCTTTTTGATGGCTTTTACGATTTCTACTGCGAACCGGTAACGGTTCTCGAAGGATCCGCCGTAGCGGTCTGTTCTTTGGTTGACGTATTTCAGGGTGAACTGATCCAGCAGATATCCTTCGTGAACTGCATGTACTTCAATGCCGTCTACGCCTGCATCCTTTAATTTTTTTGCACATTTGGCAAAGGCCGCCACAAATTCCCGAATCTCTTCCACGGTCATCTCGCGGGAAGGGATCTTATCCGACCAGCGGTTTGGAGAAGGACTTGCTGTTGCGGTGATCTTGTCGAGATCCATGAAGGGCTTGGACAATACCCGCAGCGCTTTGTTCGTGTATAGTTTCTCCATCATCTCACTGACAGTAAAGGAACGGCCGAAGCCTGCCGTTAACTGCACAAACAGTTTTGCGCCTGTCTTGTGAAACTCCGGCATCCATGCGGCCAGATCCCGGTACATTTTGTCATTTTTATACAACCATTGCCCGAACATGGGGTTGTACACCGGCTGACATCCCGGAAGCACAAGTCCTGTGTTGTTTTTTGCAACCTCCAGGATGAACTTTGCCCCTTCCTTATCAAAATGATTCTTTTCCATCCAGCCTAACAGGTTTGTTCCCCCCATGGAGGTCAACACGATTCGGTTTTTGATCTCGCAGTTTCCTATTTTCCATGGGGTAAATAACGGTTCTAATCTTTTGTCCATAAAAAAACTCCTTTCACGTTCACTACTGGACAACTGTCCAACTTTCTTTTATAATAACCGGTAAAAGAAAAATTAACAAGCATCCAATTACCGAAAATATTCCATTCATGGACACAACTGGAATGATTGTACAATAACCGTGTTTGTCTTCAGGAAAAGAGAGAGTGATGTCAGGAGGAGTTCCTATGGATCGACGAGTGAGAAAAACGAAGGCTGCTATTACAGATGCATTGCTGACTTTGAGTAAAAAGAAAAAATTGTCTGCGATTTCCGTTCGGGAGCTGGCAGAAGCGGCAGATATTCCCAGAAGCACCTTTTATCTTCATTATCACTGTATTGATGATGTGATCCATGAATATCTGGATGAATACACCAGAGATATGTCAGAATTTATGAAGAAAGATTTCACGATGCTTCAGACGGGGAATCGCCAATTGTTCCTGAGCATGTTGGAGTACATGTGGATGCATCGACAGCTCGCGCATCTTTTCTTCTGCGAGGAATTATCCGCCGCTTCGTTCAGGTACATTGAGGAAGTTCTATTTCCTCTGTTAATCAAACGCTTTCAGAAACAGGACGGGATTCAGGATGAACAACTTCTTCATGATATGGCGTTGTTTTCTGCCCAGGGTTCTATTGCACTGATCATACAGTGGATCCATCAGGGGTTCCCCTGTTCTCCGGAAGAGATGACAGACCGTATTGTAAACGCAATCCGGGCTTATACAAGTTATTTTACCGAGATGTTTCCGTTGTAGTTTTGTTGGTATTTATGTTGTTGCATCGGAAATGACATGATTTCGGATGATGGCACGGATGGCGTTATAAAGATCCGGTTTCAACTCCTGAAAGCTTACAGGTTCATTTTCCAGAATCGTACTGTAACAGGCGGAACTGGCCAATTCCATAATCAGGAAAAGCATGGTTTCCGGAGAACGAAGCCTAAGAGAAGTATTTTCCTGAATCAATTCCTGGAAATAGTCCAGACCATTAAAATCAGAATCAGCCTCGTTCCTGGTGACAGCCTGGCGAAAGACGCCCCAGCTTAGATTTTTGTAAATGAATTGCAGGATAGGTTTGTTGTTTTCCAGTTTGCCAATCACATAATCTACAATAAAAATAATCTTATCTTCAAAAGAAGAGATCTCTGTCTTTTGCAGTTCTTTGTGCGCGGCCAGAAATAGTTTTCCGGCTGTCTTTGATACAAGACGGTCGCGGACTTCATACTTGTCTTTAAAATAGAGGTAAAAGGTTCCCTTTGCGACACCTGCGTTCTGTACGATGTCATGAATGGAAGTTTTTGCGATTCCCTGTGATAAAAATAAATC
Organism: Lachnospiraceae bacterium; assembly: GCA_910574195.1. Taxonomy (GTDB): domain Bacteria; phylum Bacillota; class Clostridia; order Lachnospirales; family Lachnospiraceae; genus Schaedlerella. The sequence goes on from CAJTBF010000005.1 coordinate 139,686, forward strand.
GTATGCACTTTTAAAAAGTGCTTCCAGTTTTATTTGCTTATTCTCTGCGGCTTTTCCCATGAATCTTCCCTTCTTCCTGTCCTCTGGAGGCGGCTGTTTTCTGTCTGATAAAGTATCTCCTTTTGTTCATTCCGGTATTCCCATCCGGGCATCCCGTAATACATACCCCATCCGGTGCAGGCGGATAGGTTATGCTATCTGGTAAGGTATTTTTGCTAAATAAAGGAATGTTACAATAGTAGTATATATGAAAAATGACTAAAAGTCAATTTTATTATTGAAAAATATTGACTTTTAGTCATTTTTATTATATAGTACAGAAAAGCAAAAAATGACTGATAGTCACAAAATGAAGGAGGAGGTAATATGGTAAAGGCGGGAAAGAAAATCGTAAAGTACAGGATTCCAATTCTGATACTTGGCATTTTGCTTTTGATTCCCTCTGTATTGGGGTATTTGAAGACACGTGTCAATTACGACATCCTGTATTATCTGCCGGATCATATTGATACGATGAAGGGGCAGGATATTTTGATGGAGGATTTCGGAAAAGGTGCATTTGCAATGGAAGTTGTGGAAGGAATGACGGTAAAAGAAGTTGCAGATGTGAAAGAAAGGATTGAGAGCGTGGAGGGTGTGGCAGATGTAATCTGGTACGATTCCCTGGCGGATATGTCTCTTCCGATTCAGATGCTTCCGGAGAAATATCGTGAGGTTTTTAATACGGAGAATGCCACGCTGATGGCAATATTCTTTGAAGATTCTACCTCTGCGGACAGTACGATGGATGCCATTCATGAGATTCGCAGTTTGACGAATAAGCAGTGTTATTTAAGTAGTATGTCTGCGGTGGTGACGGATATTAAGGATCTTTCGGAGAGAGAGACACCGATCTATGTATTGATTGCAGTGATTTTGAGCTGCATTGTCCTTTCCGTATTTATGGATTGCTGGATGCTGCCGGTATTTTTCATGTTAAGTATCGGGATGGCGATTTTATATAACATGGGAAGTAATTATTTTCTTGGAGAGATTTCTTATATTACGAAAGCATTGAGCGCAGTGTTACAGCTTGGTGTCACGATGGATTACTCCATCTTCCTATGGCACAGTTATCAGGAAAACCAGGGGAGATTTGACGGAGATAAGGAGCGGGCTATGGCTCATGCAATTTCGAATACATTTTCTTCTGTGGTGGGAAGTTCCATTACGACGGTGGCCGGGTTTATTGCATTGTGCTTTATGAGCTTTACCCTGGGAAGAGATTTAGGAATTGTGATGGCGAAAGGTGTGGTATTCGGCGTTTTAAGCTGCGTGACGATTCTTCCGTCCATGCTGTTAATTTTTGATAAGGTGATTCGGAAAACGACGCACCGGTCGATCATTCCAAGGATGGAAAAGCCGGCGGGGTGGATTACAAAACATTATAAAGGATTCATCGTTGTATTTTTGGTGCTTCTGGTGCCGGCGTTCTTAGGATATACCAAAGCGGGGGTTTATTATAATCTGGATGCTACGCTGCCGAAGTACCTTGCCAGCATTCAGGCCAATGAGAAACTGGCAGATGAATTTGATATGAATGCGACGCATATGGTTTTGGCGGACGGTTCTTTGGAAGCAAAGGATGCCAAGGCGATGCTGGATGAGATGTCGGATGTGGACGGCGTAAAATTTGCACTGGGAATAGATCGAATTCTGGGTTCGGCAATTCCAAGAGATATGATTCCGGAAGAGATGACGGAATCACTGAAACAGGGAAAGTGGCAGTTGATGCTTGTACAGTCGGAATATAAAGTGGCCACGGACGAGGTGAATGCACAGTGTGAGAAATTAAATTCCATTATCAAAAAATATGATGGTTCCGCTATGTTAATCGGGGAGGCACCCTGTACCAAGGATCTGATTACTATAACAGATACGGACTTTAAGGTGGTCAGTGCGGTATCTATTTTAGCTATTTTTGTGATCATTGCAATGGTGTTCAAATCATTCTCCCTGCCGGTAATTTTAGTATCTGTCATCGAGTTTGCTATTTTTATTAATCTGGGGATCCCTTATTATACCGGAACAAAGATGCCCTTTATTGCATCCATTGTGATCGGGACGATTCAACTTGGCGCAACTGTGGATTATGCGATTTTGATGACAACTCGTTATAAAAAGGAACGATGCAGGGGAGTCGGTAAACAGGAGGCAGTACAGATTGCATTGTCTACATCAATCAGTTCCGTCATCGTATCGGCGTTTGGATTCTTTGCGGCTACATTTGGCGTGGGAATCTATTCGGATATTGATATGATCTCCGCACTATGTACATTGATGGCAAGAGGTGCAATGATCAGTATGTTTGTTGTCATTCTTATTCTGCCCTCTATGATGATGGTATTTGATAAAGTGGTCTGTGCGACAACCAAAGAAATGCACGAAAAGAGACAAAGCAAACAGAGAGAAGCGGCAGCGGAGTAGAATACTTTATCAGCGGGGGATAGAGGATGCCCGGATGGGTATACCTTATCAGACAGCGGTAGCAGTCCGTTCGCCCGAAGGGTATTCAATACGGGGTATCCGGATGGGTATCGCCGGACAGAAGCTCTGCCGCAATATGTATGGATAGAGTGTCAGGATGATATCGAAGAAAAAGCAGGATGAAAAAAGTAGAAAATGAGCAGGAGGTTTCATATTATGAAGAATAGAGAAGTCAGAGTATTGATTGCAGGAATGATGCTTGTCAGTCTGGTAGCAGGGAGTTTGCCGGCATCTCAGGTGGTTGCTTATGCGAATGAGTCCCCGGCGATCGTGATGGCAGAAAATACAAAAGAGACAGTGACAAAAAGTGTGGATATAAAGGAACAAAGTTCCGCTGCAAAGCCGAGGAAGGAAGAAACGGTTTATGCCAAGACGGACGGAAGCGGTTCTGTAAAGAGTGTCACGGTATCGGATCAGTTGAAGAATATCAGTGGAACGTCTTCTGTGGCGGATGTGACAGACCTGACTGATATTGTGAATGTAAAGGGAGATGAAACATTTTCTGCATCCGGGGATCAGATTATCTGGGATGTAGCAGACGAAGATATCTGCTATCAGGGGAGCACGTCCAAAGAACTTCCGGTAGGTTTTCAGATCTCCTATCAGTTGGACGGGAAAAAAATAGAGGCAAAGGATCTGAAAGGAAAAAGCGGACATCTGGTGATTCGCTATACTTATGAAAATAAAAGTGGAAGCAAAGAAAAAGAGGCGACTCCGTTTTTGATGGCAACAGGGGTGCTTTTAAAGGAAGAAACATTTAAAAATGTGACAGTGAAGAACGGAAAATTGATGTCGGATGGAGAAAGGGAGGTGGCAGTCGGATATGGATTCCCGGCGATGAAAGAGATTCTGGGCGTGGAAGATCTGGATATTCCGGACTATTTTGAGGTGGAAGCAGATGTGACGGATTATGAGGCGGTGGAAAGTATTACTGTTGCGACGAACAGTATTTTCAGTGATCTGGATACAGATCGGTTTGAAAGCCTGGAAGACCTGAGTGGTTCGCTGGAGGAATTACAGGATGCGTCCGGCCAATTGGTCAGTGGAAGCGGCGAATTGAAAGAAGGAGTGGATACGCTTCTTTCCTCTTCGGGGACATTGACGGACGGAATCGGAAAACTGGTAAACGGCGGAGATGAGCTGCAGAACGGGACGGATAGCTTATTGGCCGGGAGTCATGCACTTGCAAAGGGAAATGCAGCATTGGCAGAGGGAACCGGATTGCTTCTCGCGGGAAGTGAAACACTTTCCGGCGGAGCGAAACAACTGCAGGCCGGCCTGCAGACAGCCGCCGGACAGACCAGGGATACCCTGCTGCCCGGTGCAAAGGAGCTGGATGCCGGAGTGGAAAATATGCAGAAGGCGCTGGGGGCGCAGCTTCCGGATCTCTGTAACGGTGTGGCGGCTCTGCATGCAGCGCTCAATACCGGAAATGGAACACAGCCGGCTCTTACGGCGGCAGCAGCGGGATTGGATACCGGCGCAAAGTCGTTGGCTGCGTCTGCGGGACAGATACAGCAGGGAATCGGAGAACTGGAAACCCAGGTGGGAGATCTGAAGACAAGGTTCGATGGGATGAATGGAATTGCTACGACGGCAGCCGGCGTGGAAGTACAGGATCTGGGCGCGGCGGCCGCACAGAACGCCCAGGGAATCTCGGCGCAGGCTCAGGGGCTTTCCGGAACTTTGGCGGCAGCGGAGCAGAATGCGTATGCGGCGGCTTCGGGAACCGGCGGAACGGCACAGGCATTGGGGCTGTTGAGCCAGGCGAAAGAATTGTCGCCGGAGGCGGCGGATTTGATTCAGTCTGCGATGGATGCCATTCAGGCGGAGGATGCGGTCAGAAGTAATGCGGCAAATCAGGCAGCCGCTCAGGCTGCGGAGGCGGCCGGCGCGGCCCAGGCGATTTCCGATGCAGCCGGCGCCATTGTCAATGACGCGGCGGGGATGTCTTCTCAGGCTGCGACAGTGAATCAGGCGGCAGAGGAATTACGTGCGATGACAAAAGCTTCCGGTGCGGAACAGATTTCGGCTGCTTTGGGACAGGTGCAGCAGGGGTTGGGCACATTGAATGGCAAGATGACAGAGTTTGATACCGGTATGGAACAGTTAAGCGGAAATATGGAAGCAATGAAGACAGGAGTGGACCAGGTAGCGGCCGGAATGGGAACATTGCATTCGCAGGTAAATGATCCTCAGAAAGGATTGATGGCGCAGGTTGACGGCGGAATGACCGCATTGAGGGCGGGAACTTCCAGGCTTGTGGAAGGTATTGAGGGAGAGAAAGGTCTGGCGGCAGGGCTGGATCAATTGTCTGCCGGTGCAGCGGCAGTGGACGCCGGCGCCGGTCAGCTTTCCGAAAAGATGAAGGAAGCGGATACCGGAGCCAAAACAGCAGCGGCGGGCGCGGTACAGTTGACGGAAGGAACCGAACGGTTACGCAGCGGAGCAGGGACACTTGGAGCAGGCCTGCATACTCTGCAGGACGGTTCCGTGGCTTTGATCGACGGTGTAAAGAGGTTGGATGAAGGTGCGGCGGAACTGAACAGCGGGATGATTCGTTTTGATGAGGAAGGAATTCAAAAGTTAGTGGATGCTTTTGACGGCGATGTGGAAAATTTGCTGGATCAGATGAACGGTATGCTGGAAAACTCCCGGAACTATAAGAACTTTTCCGGTATCAGTGAAGGGATGGAAGGCGAAGTGAAATTTGTGTTTCTCACAGAAGAATAAAAAAGGTCCTACCCATTTATTTTAGAGTGTGTTACAATTATATCGTGTCAGGAAAAAGGGGTGTCGGTAAATGACATTTCCATGCAATATATTGTTGTGATATCCAAGGTGTCACATAGGATATTGTGGAGATGCTGCCATTTTCCGGCAACCCTTTTTAAGGCCATAGCATGTGGAAAAGCCGCCGGTGATGGTAACAGTTCAGCCCAGGACTTTGCACTTGCTGCAAAGTCCGTAAGAATGTGTAAATCCAGCCAAAGAATCCGGCCCTTTGCTGAAAGCAAATTTTATATGGGCCGGATTCCGTAACAGTGAGGCCGAAGGCTGAACTGTTATCGGTGACGGGTTTTTTGCGTGCCATTGTATACGGAAAAACTGCCGGCAGCAGGTTTTCTGAAGGATATTTTAAAAGAATGGGGGATAGGATATGGCAAAAGAAATGATTGCAATGCTTCTTGCCGGAGGTCAGGGGTCCCGTTTGTATGCCTTGACGCAGAATCTGGCAAAACCGGCGGTGCCATTTGGCGGAAAGTACCGGATTATTGATTTTCCGCTGTCGAACTGCGTGAATTCCGATATTGATACGGTCGGGATATTGACACAGTATCAGCCGCTTGTACTGAATGAGTATATCGGGAACGGACAGCCCTGGGATCTGGACCGTCTTCATGGAGGTGTACATGTTCTGCCGCCTTACCAGCAGGCATCCGGGTCTGATTGGTACAAAGGGACAGCGAATGCAATTTATCAGAATATCTCTTTTATCGAGCGGTATGATCCAAAATATGTGATCATTCTGTCGGGAGATCAGATCTGTAAGCAGGATTACAGTGATTTCCTGCGGTTCCATAAAGAGAAAGAGGCGGAATTCAGTGTGGCGGTTATGGAAGTGCCGTGGGAGGAAGCGCCTCGCTTTGGATTGATGGTGACGGATGAGAATGACAAGATCACTGAATTTCAGGAAAAACCAAAGCAGCCAAAGTCCAATCTGGCATCTATGGGGATTTATATTTTCAATTGGGACGTGCTGAAAAAATATCTGGTAGAAGACGAAGCGGATCCACAGTCAGAGAATGATTTTGGGAATAACATCATTCCGAATCTTTTGCGGGATGAGCGGAAAATGTATGCGTATCATTTCAGCGGCTACTGGAAGGACGTAGGGACCATATCTTCCTTATGGGAAGCAAATATGGAAGTGCTGGATCCGGAGCACAGCGGAATCAACCTGTTTGATGACGACTGGAAGATCTACAGCCGGAACAGCGGAATGACCGGGCATAAGATTGGTGCGGATGCCGTAATTGAGAATTCTATGATCACAGACGGCTGCCGGATTGAGGGCGAAGTGAAGCACTCCATTCTGTTTGCGGGTGTAAAAGTAGAGCCGGGGGCAAAAGTGAAAGATGCCGTCGTCATGGGCGGAAGTGTGATCAAATCCGGCGCGGTGGTGGAACACTGTATTGTAGCGGAAAATGTAGTGATAGGAGAAGACGCTGTGGTCGGCGCCATGCCATCCGAGGCGGAAAACGGCGTGGCTACCGTAGGTTCCGGTGTGTTCATTGGGAAGGGAGCAAAGATAGGTCCCAACGCCATGATCAATCAGAATGTAAAGGAGGGGGAAGAGCAGTGGTAAACGCAAATGCAGATGCATTGGGCATCATTTTTCCAAATAGCTATGACGATTTAGTGCCGGAGCTGGTTGCGGACCGTTTGATGGCATCCATTCCTTTTGCGGGCCGTTATCGTATGATCGACTTCATCCTGTCCGGCATGGTGAACAGTGGGATTGATAACGTATCGATTGTGGTCCGCAAGAATTACCATTCTCTGATGGATCATCTCGGGAGCGGCCGGGAGTGGGATCTGACGCGGAAAAACGGCGGATTGAATATTGTGCCTCCGTTCGCGCAGAAAAATGTAAAAGTCTACAACGGCCGTGTGGAAGCGCTGGCAAGTATTCTGCATTTCCTGCAGTATCAAAAAGAAAAGTACGTGATTATGGCGGATACCAATATTGCGGTTAATTTTGATTTTGACGACTTCCTGAAGCGGCACATCAAAAGCGGAGCGGATGTAACGGTTGCTTACACGGAGGAAGAACTTCCGGAGAGCGCGCGGAAATCCGAGACGGACAATAAGGGTTTGTATTATACGCTGGATCTGGAGGACGACCGTGTAAACAATATTAAAATTAATTCCAAAGCGTCCGGCGTGCAGAATTTTTCCATGAATATTTATGCCATTGAAAGGGAAGTGCTGATCGATCAGATTCGGCAGGCTTCCGTTCGCGGATACGTATTTTATGAAAGAGATATCCTTTCCCCGCATCTTGTTACATTGAATGTTCGGGCCTATAAATATGAAGGATACTGTGCGCGGATCAGCGACATGGGCAGTTACTTCCGGGAGAACATGAAGATGCTGGAAGACAAGAATCTGGATGCCCTTTTCCGGAGTCCGGTTTACACCAAAATCCGGGATGACAATCCAACCCGATATATGACCGGTTCCAAAGTAAAGAACGTGATGGCGGCAGACGGCTGCATCATCGAAGGAGAGGTGGAAAACAGCGTCCTGTTCCGTGGAGTAAAAGTAGAGAAAGGCGCAAAAGTAAAGAACTGTGTTCTGATGCAGGACACGGTAGTAAAAGCAGACGCCCGGATCGAATACGTCATCTCCGATAAAAACGTAATCATCGGAGAAGGAAAACAACTCAAAGGAACCGACACCTTCCAGGTATTTGTAGAAAAAGGAAAGACAGTATAAAAATCCACGGATAACAACTTATATATAGTATCAATACAGAAAAACAGCCACCGGCAGTTTTTCTGCATACTAAGGCATACAGAAAAGCCAGTTCCCCGTCGGAAGCGGAGTCTGGCTTTTTTGATACCTTTTCCTACACTTTGTATGGAAAAAAGTACAAAAAAATAAAAAAACCACTTGAATTATAGCTTGGGATTCGATATAATAACAACGCTGTGGCATGATAGCTGTGAAGCGTGAGGTTGCTGCCGGGTGTGAAAGCTGCACACTGTATGGCAGGTTTTCCGTGGAGCGAATGTCAAGTTAGGAAACTGGCGACAAGTCACTGTACGAATCACAACTGATTACTTCTGACAGGATAGAGGTATGAAACAACGTGTATGTTTCTCACGACACACACGGGAGAGTGTACAGTCACCGCTTGTCGTACTTAGTGAATAGTACGAAAAGGAGGCGACTTTTTTTATGGCAAGTCAAGTAATGAGAATCACATTGAAGGCATATGATCACCAGCTTGTGGATGCATCTGCCAGGAAAATCATCGAAACGGTAAAGAAAAACGGATCTCAGGTGAGTGGTCCGGTGCCACTTCCGACCAAGAAGGAAGTAGTAACGATTCTGAGAGCGGTACACAAGTACAAAGACTCCAGAGAACAGTTCGAACAGAGAACACATAAGAGACTCATCGATATCATTACACCGACACAGAAGACCGTAGACGCATTGTCCAGACTGGAGATGCCGGCGGGTGTCTATATTGATATCAAGATGAAGAGCAAGTAGGATACCGCAGGGATTTTCAAAAAGTGGTTCCAAAAACAACATGGAAACAGTATTCCTATTATTTAGGATGAGCGCTTAGGCGTTCCGCTGTAAATCACAGGAGGTAATAATAATGGAGAAAGCGATTTTGGCTACAAAAGTCGGAATGACTCAGATCTTCAATGAGGACGGCACACTGATCCCGGTAACGGTTCTGCAGGCCGGGCCTTGCGTGGTAACACAGGTGAAGACAGAAGAGAATGACGGCTACAATGCAATCCAGGTTGGGTTTGTTGATAAGAAAGAGAAGATTGTCAGCAAAGACAAGAGTGGAAAAAAGGAGATTGCGCACAGAAACGGTGTAACAAGAGCAGAAAAAGGACATTTTGACAAAGCCGGAGTGTCCGGAAAACGGTATATAAAAGAATTCCGTTTTGAGAATGCACAGGAATATGCACCGGCGCAGGAGATTAAGGCAGACATCTTTGCGGTCGGAGATAAGATTGACGCGACTGCAATTTCAAAAGGAAAAGGATTCCAGGGTGCAATCAAGCGGCACGGACAGAGCAGAGGGCCGATGACACATGGTTCCAAGTTCCATCGTCATGCAGGTTCCAATGGTGCGGCATCCGATCCGAGTAAGGTGTTCAAAGGAAAGAAGATGCCTGGTCAGATGGGAAATAAGCAGATTACAGTGCAGAATCTGGAAGTGGTAAGAGTAGATGTGGAAAACAATCTGCTTCTGATCAAAGGATCTGTGCCGGGACCGAAGAAGTGTCTTGTAACGGTCAAGGAAACTGTAAAGGCTGCAAAATAATCTGACAACATAGAAAGGAGGAACACACAGATGGCAACAGTATCTGTTTACAATATCGAAGGTAAAGAAGTTGGTACAATCGATTTGAACGATGCCGTATTTGGTGTTGAAGTGAATGAACATCTTGTACACATGGCGGTTGTAAATCAGCTCGCAAATAAGCGTCAGGGAACACAAAAAGCAAAAACACGTTCTGAAGTTTCCGGCGGCGGGAGAAAACCATGGAGACAGAAAGGAACAGGTCATGCAAGACAGGGTTCTACAAGGGCTCCACAGTGGACAGGCGGCGGCGTTGTATTCGCTCCGGTTCCGAGAGACTATTCTTTTAAGATGAATAAGAAAGAAAAAAGAGCAGCTCTGAAGTCTGCACTTTCTTCCAGAGTAGAGGAAAAGAAGTTTATCGTACTGGATGAGATGAACTTTGATGAGATTAAGACAAAGAATTTTAAAAAGGTTCTGGACAATCTGAATGTAAATAAAGCGCTGGTTGTATTGGAGGATAACAATAAGAACGCAGCGATGTCTGCAAGAAATCTTCCGGATGTGAAAACAGCACGTACCAATACAATCAATGTATACGATATTCTGAAATATAATACAGTAATCGCAACAAAAGCGGTTGTTGCGGCGATTGAGGAGGTGTACGCATAATGGCTGATCTTAAATATTATGATATCATCCTTAAACCGGTAATTACAGAGAAAAGCATGGAGATGATGGCGGATAAGAAGTACACATTTCTGGTTCATACGGACGCCACAAAGTCTCAGGTAAAAGAAGCCGTTGAAAAGATGTTCTCCGGAACAAAAGTAAAAGGTGTCAACACCATGAATCTGGACGGAAAGAAGAAAAGACGTGGTATGACTTACGGAAAGACGGCAAAGACAAAGAAGGCAATTGTTCAGCTGACAGCGGACAGCGCAGATATTGAAATTTTCGAGGGCCTTTAAGACTTGCCGAAGGCAAACGAAGAGCCAAATAAATATACGCATACAAGCGTGATAACAAATAATGAGAGTAAACGAAAGGAGAGAACGTAATGGGAATCAAAACTTATAACCCATATACACCTTCCAGAAGACAGATGACCGGTTCTGATTTCTCTGAGATTACAAAGAAGACACCGGAGAAATCCCTTCTGGCTTCCAAGAGCAGAACGGCTGGTCGTAATAATCAGGGTAAAATTACAGTAAGACACCGCGGAGGCGGCGCAAAGAAAAAATATAGAGTCATTGATTTTAAGAGAAAGAAAGACGGGATTCCGGCAACGGTTGTTGGAATTGAATATGATCCGAACAGAACAGCAAATATCGCACTGATCTGCTATGCAGACGGTGAGAAGGCATATATCCTTGCTCCGGAGGGGCTGAAGGATGGAATGAAAGTAATGAACGGACCGGAAGCAGAAGTAAGAGTAGGAAACTGCCTGCCGCTTTCCGAGATTCCGGTTGGTACGCAGATTCACAATATTGAATTGTATCCGGGAAGAGGCGGACAGCTTGTTCGTTCCGCAGGAAACAGTGCACAGTTGATGGCAAAGGAAGGAAAGTACGCGACACTTCGTCTTCCTTCCGGTGAGATGAGAATGGTTCCGATTGTATGCCGGGCATCTATCGGTGTCGTAGGCAACGGCGAACACAACCTGATCAACATTGGAAAAGCAGGACGGAAACGTCATATGGGAATTCGTCCCACAGTGCGTGGTTCTGTTATGAACCCGAACGACCATCCGCATGGTGGTGGAGAAGGTAAGACCGGTATCGGACGTCCGGGACCGTGTACTCCATGGGGTAAGCCGGCGCTTGGTTTGAAGACACGTAAGAAGAACAAAGCTTCAAACAAGTTGATCGTAAGAAGAAGAGATGGTAGAGGAATCAAATAAATTCGTTCGCAAGGAGGTTAGAACTTATGGCTCGTTCACTTAAAAAAGGACCATTTGCAGATGCAAGTTTACTGAAAAAAGTAGATGCTATGAATGCTTCTGGTGATAAATCGGTTATTAAAACATGGTCACGTCGTTCCACAATCTTCCCGTCATTTGTCGGCCATACATTTGCCGTACATGACGGAAGAAAGCATGTGCCTGTATATGTAACAGAGGATATGGTCGGCCACAAGCTGGGAGAGTTTGTTGCAACCAGAACATACAGAGGGCACGGAAAAGACGAGAAAAAATCCAAGGTTAGATAATAGATAAACAATTCGAAAGGAGGGTTCATCCATGGCAAAAGGACATAGATCCCAAATCAAGAGAGAAAGAAATGCGCAGAAGGATACACGGCCGTCAGCAAAGATTTCTTACGCCAGAGTATCTGTTCAGAAAGCATGTTTCGTATTAGATGCCATCCGGGGCAAGGATGTACAGACAGCACTTGGTATTTTGACTTATAATCCAAGATATGCTTCACGTGTAATAGAAAAATTATTAAAATCAGCAATCGCAAATGCGGAAAACAATAACGGTATGAGTGCAGAAAATCTTTATATCGAAGAATGTTACGCAAACAAGGGGCCGACAATGAAGAGAATCAGACCGAGAGCACAGGGCAGGGCTTATAGAATTGAAAAGAGAATGAGCCATATTACGATTGTGCTGAATGAGAGATAAGGAGGGAAATAATGGGACAGAAAGTTAATCCTCACGGCTTAAGAGTCGGTATTATTAAAGACTGGGATTCCAAATGGTATGCAGAAAAAGATTTTGCAGACAATCTGGTGGAAGACCACAAGATCAGAACATTTCTTAAAAAGAGATTATACAGTGCCGGAATCTCCAGAGTTGAGATCGAAAGAGCTTCTGACCGTGTAAAAATTATCGTATATACAGCAAAGCCGGGTGTCGTAATCGGCAAGGGCGGCGCAGAGATTGAAAAGGTGAAAAAGGAACTGACACAGTTCACAGATAAGAAGTTGATCGTAGATATCAAAGAAGTGAAGAGACCGGATAAAGATGCACAGCTTGTAGCAGAGAATATTGCGCAGCAGCTGGAAAATCGTATTTCCTTCCGTCGTGCCATGAAGTCCTGCATGTCCAGAACCATGAAAGCAGGGGCTCTGGGTGTAAAGACAGCCGTTGCCGGACGTCTCGGCGGCGCCGATATGGCCCGTTCTGAGTTCTACAGCGAGGGGACGATCCCGCTTCAGACGCTGAGAGCTGACATTGATTATGGATTCGCGGAAGCTGACACAACTTACGGAAAAGTCGGTGTAAAGGTTTGGATTTACAAAGGCGAGATTCTTCCGACAAAAGGTGATAAGGAAGGGAGCGATAAATAATGTTAATGCCAAAAAGAGTAAAACGTCGTAAACAGTTTCGTGGCAGCATGAAGGGCAAAGCCCTGAGAGGCAACACGATTTCTTATGGAGAATATGGAATCATTGCAACGGAGCCGTGCTGGATCAAGTCCAACCAGATTGAGGCGGCCCGTGTGGCGATGACCCGTTATATCAAGCGTGGCGGTAAAGTCTGGATCAAGATTTTCCCGGATAAGCCGGTAACGGCAAAGCCTGCTGAGACCCGTATGGGTAGCGGAAAAGGCGCGCTGGAGTACTGGGTAGCAGTTGTAAAGCCGGGACGCGTTATGTTTGAGATTGCAGGAGTTCCTGAAGAAGTGGCAAGAGAAGCGCTTCGTCTTGCAATGCATAAATTACCCTGCAAATGCAAAATCGTTTCTCGCACAGAATTAGAAGGCGGTGATAACAGTGAAAATTAATACATTTGTAAACGAATTAAGAGGGAAATCCGTAGAGGAATTAAATGAAGAATTAGTAGCTGCTAAGAAAGAGCTTTTTAACTTGAGATTCCAGAATGCGACGAATCAGTTAGATAATACGAGCAGGATCAAAGAAGTGAGAAAAAATATTGCCAGAATCCAGACTCTGATCACCGAGGCAGGGAAATAGGGATTGGGCATTTGAAAGGAGTAGCAACTGTGGAAGAGAGAAATTTGAGAAAAACCCGTACCGGCAAGGTTGTCAGCGATAAAATGGACAAGACAATCGTTGTTGCAGTGGAAGACCACGTTAGGCATCCGCTTTATAAGAAGATTGTAAAGAAAACTTATAAATTGAAAGCTCATGATGAGAAGAATGAATGCAGCGTTGGCGATATAGTAAAGGTCATGGAAACAAGACCACTCTCCAAAGATAAAAGATGGAGACTTGTAGAAGTTATGGAAAAGGCGAAATAATTTGATCGTCTGTTTTGCAAGAAATTTGAAGGAGGTTTACCTGCATGATACAACAGGAAAGTAGACTTAGAGTCGCAGATAATACTGGTGCGAAAGAATTACTTTGTATCCGTGTACTTGGCGGTTCTACGAGAAGATATGCCAACATCGGAGATGTGATCGTTGCGACTGTTAAAGATGCAACACCAGGCGGCGTTGTTAAAAAAGGTGACGTTGTAAAAGCTGTAGTTGTTCGTACTGTAAAGGGTGCACGTCGTAAAGACGGTTCCTACATCCGATTCGATGAAAATGCTGCTGTGATTATAAGAGATGACTTGAATCCGCGTGGAACACGTATTTTTGGACCAGTAGCCAGAGAGCTGAGAGAGAAACATTTTATGAAGATCGTTTCCCTGGCTCCGGAAGTACTGTAGGGAGGTGCGAGGAATGGCAACAATGAAAATTAAAAAGGGTGATACCGTAAAGGTGATTGCCGGAAAAGACAAAGACAAAGAAGGCAAGGTAATTGCGGTCAATAAAAAAGAAGGAAAAGTTCTGGTTGAAGGCGTCAATATGCTGACCAAGCACACAAAACCGAGCATGGCAAATCAGAATGGCGGTATTGTGCATCAGGAAGGACCAATTGATATTTCCAATGTGATGTATGTGCACAAAGGGAATGCGACAAGAATTGGTTTTAAGATGGATGGAGACAAAAAGGTGCGTGTTGCAAAGTCAACAGGCGAAGTGATTGACGACTAATGCAGGGAAGGAGGTCCAGGACTTTGAGTAGATTAAAAGAACAGTATCAGAATGAGATCGTTGATGCAATGATCAAGAAATTTGGATATAAAAATAAAATGGAAGTGCCGAAGCTCGACAAAGTTGTCATTAATATGGGCGTAGGCGAAGCAAAAGACAATGCGAAAGTATTGGAATCTGCCATTGCTGATCTTGAGAAAATCTCCGGTCAAAAGGCAGTGATTACAAGAGCAAAGAATTCCGTAGCCAACTTTAAAATCAGAGAAGGTATGGCAATCGGATGTAAGGTTACGTTGAGGGGCGAAAGAATGTATGAATTCGTTGACCGTCTCATTAACCTTGCACTCCCTCGTGTACGTGACTTCAGAGGTGTGAATCCAAACGCATTTGATGGAAGAGGAAATTATGCACTTGGCATCAAAGAGCAGTTGATTTTCCCGGAAATCGAGTATGATAAGATTGACAAAGTCAGAGGTATGGATGTTATTTTTGTTACAACAGCCAAGACCGATGAAGAAGCGCGCGAATTACTGGCACAATTTAATATGCCGTTTAAAAAGTAAAGGAGGGAAATCATGGCTAAGACATCAATGAAAATTAAGCAGCAGCGCAAACCAAAATTTTCTACAAGAGAATACAATCGCTGCAGAATTTGTGGCCGTCCGCATGCATATTTAAGAAAATATGGAATCTGCCGTATTTGCTTCCGTGAACTGGCATACAAAGGACAGATCCCAGGGGTGAAAAAGGCCAGCTGGTGATGAAAGGAAGACCGGTGAATCAGGCGTAAGCGAAGAGGAGCCAAATGCGGAGGATTCTTGAAATCCGGAGGTGTGTACAGATCACCGACGGGAAGAGTTTCCTTAGAGAAAGAAAAGGAGGATATTTTCACATGACTATGAGTGATCCAATCGCAGATATGCTTACAAGAATCCGTAATGCAAATACTGCGAAACATGATACAGTAGATGTACCTGCATCAAAGATGAAGACCGCGATTGCTGACATTCTTCTGAACGAAGGATATATTGCAAAATATGACATTGTAGAAGACGGCGCATTCAAGACCATCCATATCACATTAAAATATGGTGCAGATAAGAACGAAAAAGTAATTTCCGGTCTGAAGAGAATTTCAAAACCGGGACTTCGTGTTTATGCAAACAGTGAGGAACTGCCGAAGGTACTCGGCGGACTCGGAATTGCTATTGTTTCTACTAACAAAGGTGTAATTACAGATAAAGAAGCAAGAAAACTCGGTGTAGGCGGAGAAGTACTCTGCTTTGTGTGGTGACACTGAACACTTAGCGAGCACATAAGTGCGAGCTTAGTGAGAAGGTCGTTCCCAAGCGTTAGCGAATCCAAGCGAAAGCGAGAGATGAGCTTAGGCGCACGAGCACTGAACACTTAATGAGCACGTAAGTGCGAATTTAGTGAGAAGGCTGTTCCCAAGCGTTAGCGAATCCGAGTGGAAGCGAGAGATGAGCTTAGGCGCACGAGCACTGAACACTTAATGAGCACGTAAGTGCGAATTTAGTGAGAAGGCTGTTCCCAAGCGTTAGCGAATCCGAGTGGAAGCGAGAGATGAGCTTAGGCGCACGGAACCTGTTCCGAAGAGAACAAGTAAAGCAGATCAATCATCAACTGAAAACAGAGCAGACACAGCATCTGCTCCGAAAATTTAAGTTAGGAGGAGAAAGGTATGTCACGTATAGGAAGACTGCCAGTTGCAATCCCGGCCGGAGTGACCGTAGAGATTGCTGACAAGAATGTAGTGACCGTAAAGGGTCCGAAAGGAAGTCTTGTAAAAGAACTTCCGGTTGAAATGGAAATCAAGCAGGAAGGCGAAGAAATCGTTGTCTCAAGACCGAATGATTTGAAAAAAATGAAATCTCTCCATGGTCTGACAAGAACACTGATCAATAATATGGTGGTCGGCGTCAGTCAGGGATACGAGAAAGTTCTGGAAGTAAACGGCGTTGGTTACAGAGCAGCGAAGTCTGGAAATAAACTGACACTCAGTCTGGGATATTCACACCCGGTTGAGATGATTGACCCGGAAGGAATCGAGACGGTTCTGGAAGGTCAGAATAAGATTACCGTAAAAGGAATCGATAAAGAAAAAGTCGGCCAGTATGCAGCGGAGATCAGAGATAAGAGAAGACCGGAACCATATAAGGGTAAGGGAATCAAATATGCGGATGAAGTGATCCGGCGTAAAGTTGGTAAGACTGGTAAGAAATAAATAAGGAGGGTGTGAAAATGGTTAGTAAGAAATCAAGAAGTGAAGTTCGTAGAAAAAAACACATGAAATTACGTAACCGTTTCAGCGGGACTGCTGAGAGACCACGTTTGGCTGTGTTTAGAAGTAATAGTCATATGTATGCACAGATTATTGACGATACGGTTGGGCACACTCTGGTGGCTGCTTCCACTCTTCAGAAAGATGTGAAAGCAAACTTGGAGAAAACCAACAACGTTGATGCTGCAGCATACCTTGGAAAAGTTATTGCCGAGAAGGCAAAGGAAAAAGGCATCGTGGATGTTGTCTTTGACAGAGGCGGCTTTATCTATCAGGGAAAAATCAAAGCATTAGCAGACGCAGCAAGAGAAGCTGGGTTGAATTTCTAGGAAGGGAGAACACATATGAGACAGGAACGTATTGATGCTGGTCAGCTTGAGTTAGAAGAAAAAGTGGTATCAATCAAGCGTGTTACCAAGGTCGTAAAAGGTGGTCGTAACATGAGATTCACAGCTTTGGTAGTTGTCGGCGATGGAAAAGGCCATGTAGGCGCAGGATTGGGAAAAGCGACAGAAATTCCGGAAGCAATTCGGAAAGGAAAAGAAGACGCTGCAAAGAAGTTGATTGAGGTTGCATTGGATGAAAACGACAGTGTAACACATGATACGATCGGAAAGTTCGGAAGTGCTTCCGTGCTGTTGAAGAAGGCTCCGGACGGTACCGGTGTGATTGCCGGAGGTCCTGCACGTGCCGTGATTGAGATGGCAGGGATCAAAAATATTCGTACCAAATCCCTGGGATCGAACAACAAGCAGAACGTTGTACTTGCTACGATCGAAGGATTAAAAGAAATTAAAACTCCGGAAGAGGTTGCAAGACTTCGTGGCAAATCGGTAGAAGAGATCGTAGGCTGATGGGAGGTAAAGTAGAATGGCAAATTTGAAAATTACGTTAGTAAAGTCTACAATCGGTGCTGTACCGAAGCATAAAAAGACTGTAGAAGCCCTGGGCTTAAGGAAGCTGAATAAGACGGTGGTATTACCGGATAATGCGGCAACCAGAGGAATGGTACAGCAGGTAAGACATTTGGTAAAAGTGGAAGAAGAGGCATAGGCATAAAAGGTGCGGCAAGCGCAGAGATATGTCAGATTGCAGAAAATAAACGCATAGAAACAGCGTAAAAAGAGAAGGAGGTAAAATGATGGACTTATCAAACTTGAGACCGGCAGACGGTGCAAAGCAGAGTGATAATTTCAGAAGAGGCCGTGGACATGGTTCCGGAAATGGTAAGACAGCCGGCAAGGGACATAAGGGCCAGAAGGCTCGTTCCGGAGGAGCAAGACCAGGTTTTGAAGGCGGTCAGATGCCTTTGTACAGAAGATTACCTAAGAGAGGATTTAAATGCAGAAACTCTAAGACGATCGTAGGAATCAATCTGGATGTTCTGGAAAGATTTGAAGACGGCGCGACAGTGTCTGTGGAAACTCTGATCGAAAACGGTATTGTAAAGAATCCGCGGGATGGTGTAAAAATCCTTGGAAATGGAGAGTTGACTAAGAAGCTCACAGTGCAGGCGAACGCATTCAGCGCAGGCGCTGCAAAAAAAATTGAGGCCCTTGGTGGAAAAGCAGAGGTGATCTAATGCTGAAGACAATACGGAGAGCATTTGGTATTGAGGATATCCGTAAAAGGATACTCTACACATTCATGATGCTGGTCGTTGTAAGACTTGGATCCCAGCTGCCCACTCCGGGGGTGGACCCAACCTATATTCAGAACTTTTTTGCGAATCAGACCGGTGATGCATTTAATTTTTTTGATGCATTCACCGGCGGTTCCTTTACTCAGATGTCCGTGTTTGCTCTTAGCATTACGCCCTATATCACATCTTCAATTATTATGCAGCTTTTGACCATTGCGATTCCCAAGCTGGAAGAGATGCAGAAAGAGGGCGCGGACGGGAGAAAGAAGATTGCAGCGATCACACGTTATGTAACGGTTGCACTTGCATTAATTGAATCTACTGCGATGGCGGTCAGTTTTGGACGGCAGGGCCTTTTGGTAGAATATAATTTCGTAAATGCGACGATTGTAGTATGTACGCTGACAGCCGGCTCTGCGTTTCTGATGTGGATTGGGGAACGTATTACGGAGAAGGGTGTTGGAAACGGGATTTCGATTGTCTTGCTGATTAATATTATTTCCCGTGTGCCGGATGATTTTGTAAGACTTTATGAACAGTTTGTAAAAGGAAAGTCGGTTGCAAAAGGAATTCTGGCCGGATTGATTATTCTTGCCGTACTGTTGGTGGTTGTTATATTTGTCATCATTCTTCAGGGAGGACAAAGAAAAATTGCCGTACAATACTCTCAGAAAGTGCAGGGGAGAAAAACGTATGGCGGACAGTCCACCCACATTCCGTTAAAGGTGAATACTGCTGGCGTGATTCCGGTCATTTTTGCATCTTCCCTGATGCAGTTTCCGATCGTGATTGCATCATTTCTTCAGAAGGGAAATGGTACAGGGATCGGAAGTGAGATTCTACGGGGATTGAACTCCAATAACTGGTGTGATCCGGAAAATCTGATCTATTCGATTGGTTTAATCCTATATATCGCACTTACGATATTCTTTGCTTATTTCTATACATCCATTACCTTTAATCCAATGGAGATAGCGAATAATATGAAGAAGAGCGGCGGATTTATTCCCGGCATACGTCCGGGGAAGCCCACCATCGAATATTTGACAAAGATCCTGAACTACGTAATATTTATTGGTGCATGCGGACTGGTAATCGTGCAGGTGATCCCATTCTTCTTTAACGGTGTGTTTGGAGCGAATGTTTCCTTTGGAGGTACTTCACTTATCATTATTGTCGGAGTAGTTCTGGAGACGATCAAGCAGATTGAGTCACAGATGCTGGTACGAAATTATACAGGATTTTTGAATAACAAAGGAAATTCGATGTCAAATAGTTTTATGGGGTACTGAGAGATGTCGGAAAACATCTTGGAATTCGTGTCCCTGGTGGACGAAGGATAGCTTGTGCTGTCTGATAAAGTGTATGTTTAGCTCGTTGTGTTTTATCTGCGAGGGAGATTGTAGAAAATGGTATTCCATTTTTGTATATTCCCGTGATAAACACAACGGGTTAAAGTGCTATTATGGAGGTATAAAAAATGAAGATTATTATGTTGGGTGCTCCGGGTGCAGGGAAAGGAACGCAGGCAAAAAAGATTGCAGAAAAATATACAATCCCACATATTTCCACAGGTGATATTTTCAGAGCGAATATCAAAAACGGAACGGAACTTGGGAAAAAAGCGAAAACGTACATGGATCAGGGCCTGCTGGTACCGGATGAACTGGTAGTGGATCTGGTGGTAGACAGAGTCAATCAGGAAGACTGTGCAGGCGGATATGTTCTGGATGGTTTCCCACGGACCATCCCGCAGGCGGAGGCGTTGGATAAAGCCCTGGCAGCAATGGGACAGAAGATGGATTATGCAATTAATGTGGAAGTGCCGGATGAGAATATTGTGAACCGGATGTCCGGACGGCGTGCCTGTGTAGGCTGCGGTGCAACTTACCACCTGGTATATGCTCCGACGAAAGTAGAGGATATTTGTGATAAATGCGGCGGCAGTCTGATTTTGAGAGAAGACGACAAACCGGAGACAGTGAAGAAACGTCTTGGTGTGTATCATGACCAGACACAGCCGCTGATTGATTATTATACGACGGCAGGAATTTTGAAAGAAGTGGACGGAACGATCGATATTCAGGATGTATTTGCAGAAATCGTAAAGATTCTGGGCTGATGTATGGTGCTTAAGCCGGGAATGCTCGCGAAATCGAAGGCGGGACGGGATAAAGACTGTATATACGTTATAATTTCTGTCAATGATGAATATGTATATCTGGCGGACGGAGAGAAAAGAACCGTCTGCCAGGCAAAAAGGAAGAACCGGAAACATGTGCAGCCAATGAAAAAAATGCACTGTAGTTCGTATAGAGATGATGGGGAAATAAGGCGAATAATCCGACAGGGGTTATCACAATAAAAAAGGAAAACAAGAAAGGTTGTTGTTCACGGGCTGTTTGTCCGTTTATGGTAATCAGGAAAGTGCAGAGAGCACGGGAGGATTAAGTATGTCAAAAGCTGACGTGATCGAGATTGAAGGAATCGTAGTGGAAAAACTGCCGAATGCGATGTTTAAAGTGGAGTTAGAGAATGGGCATATTGTATTGGCGCATATCAGCGGGAAATTACGTATGAACTTCATTAAGATTTTACCGGGAGATAAGGTGACTCTGGAAATGTCTCCGTATGATCTCAGCAAAGGAAGAATTGTTTGGAGAGATAAGTAAAAAGGTGTTGACTTTGTGGGAACCTTGGTGGTATACTATGAAATGGTCGTTTTTGGTTTGGTGTGCCCAAAAATGGCGGCAACCTGAGGTTTTTGGCAAAGGATAGAAGGAGGATTTGACATGAAGGTTAGATCATCAGTAAAACCAATTTGTGAAAAATGCAAGATTATCAAGAGAAAAGGAAGTGTCCGGGTAATCTGCGAGAATCCGAAGCACAAACAGAGACAGGGTTGATTGAAACTGTGGAATGTTTGGAATAATTTAGGCGGCTGACAGTATGACACACCAGGGTGTGTGTGGAACTGTTTAATATACAGTAAGGATACATCTGCTCCGTGAGACAGGTACCGGGAGCCGGTGATCGTTGTATTTGATGCAGATTATTGTATCTGATACAAAATGTATATTGCTTATAATACCCGGCGTGATTTTCTGCTTCCTGTCAGGAGAAAGAAAGTCGATGCGTAGCTTCAGGCGTTGTCGGGAAAGGGTGCAGGAACTGTACCTGGGTGGATCGGCACAGAGAAAAGAAACATAATGTGCGGGACACCCCAGTTAGGGACAATATGAAAAAATGATTTGAGATGGAGGAAAGACACATGGCTCGTATTGCAGGTGTAGACTTACCAAGAGACAAACGTGTAGAGATCGGTTTGACGTATATTTATGGGATTGGAAGAGCAAGCTCAAACCGCATTTTAGCTGAGGCGGGAATCGACCCGAATACACGTGTAAGAGATCTGACAAGTGAAGATGTAAAAAAGATCAGTGATGTAATTGATCAGACACAGATGGTAGAAGGTGACCTCAGAAGAGAGATTCAGCTGAATATCAAGCGGCTGAAAGAAATCGGATGCTACCGTGGAATCCGTCACAGAAAAGGACTCCCGGTACGTGGCCAGAAGACAAAGACCAATGCAAGAACATGCAAAGGTCCCAAGAGAACCGTAGCGAATAAAAAGAAGTAAAAACGTAGCTTGAGTTTCATACAGGTGTGACTATTGGATAATAGATTAATGAGAAAGTAGGTTAGTTTAAATGGCGAAGAAAGTTACCAAAAAAGTGACAAAAAAACGTGTCAAGAAAAACGTTGAACGAGGACAGGCTCATATCCAGTCATCTTTTAATAATACGATCGTAACATTAACAGATGCACAGGGAAATGCTCTTTCATGGGCAAGCGCGGGCGGTCTGGGATTTAGAGGTTCAAGGAAATCTACTCCATACGCAGCACAGATGGCAGCTGAGACGGCTGCAAAAGCAGCATTGGTCCATGGTTTGAAAACCGTAGATGTATTTGTAAAAGGTCCTGGTTCAGGAAGAGAAGCAGCGATTCGAGCATTGCAGGCATGCGGGATTGATGTAATCAGTATTAAAGATGTGACGCCGGTACCGCATAACGGATGCCGTCCACCGAAACGTAGAAGAGTATAATCAGATTACCGCATATTATTAGGAGGATATAAAAATGGCTGTAAATAGAGTACCGGTTTTGAAAAGATGCCGTTCATTAGGTATGGATCCTATCTATTTGGGGATCAGTAAAAAGTCAAACAGACAGTTAAAAAGAGCGAACAGAAAGATGAGCGAGTATGGTCTCCAGTTGCGTGAGAAGCAGAAAGCAAAATTTATCTATGGTGTTCTGGAAAAGCCCTTCCGCAATTATTTTGAGAAGGCGAAAAAACAGGAAGGGATGACCGGTGAGAATCTGATGATTCTTTTGGAATCCAGACTGGATAATGTGATGTTCCGCATGGGGTTTGCGAGAACCAGAAAAGAAGCAAGACAGATTGTAGATCATAAGCATGTTCTGGTGAACGGGAAGCAAGTGAATATTCCTTCTTATCTTGTAAAAGCCGGAGATGTGATTGAGATCAAAGAAAAGCACAAAGGAAGCCAGAGATACAAAGATATTTTGGAAGCGACAGGTGGAAGTACCGTTGTGGATTGGCTGGAAGTGGATGCAGAGAATCTGAAAGGAGAAGTAAAAGAACTCCCGAAGAGAGAGGCAATTGATGTTCCGGTTGATGAGATGTTAATCGTCGAGTTGTATTCTAAATAATTTTTGGAGAATAATTCGACACAGGGCAAAGCAGAGACAACCGGTCTTTGCTTTGTTTGGCAAAAGTACCCCCTCAACATTTTTTAACCCAGAAGGAGGGTTTGTGTAGTGTTTGATTTTAATAAACCGAATATTGAAATTACAGAAATTTCAGAAGATAAGAAATATGGAAGATTCGTAGTAGAACCACTGGAAAGAGGTTATGGTATTACGTTGGGGAATTCTCTTCGAAGGATCATGCTTTCTTCTCTTCCGGGAGCGGCAATCAGTTCTGTGAAAATTGACGGGGTTCTGCATGAATTTAGTTCCATACCGGGTGTAAAAGAAGATGTAACCGAGATTATCATGAATTTGAAATCATTGGCGATTAAAAATACATCGGAATCAGAGGAAGTAAAGACGGCATATATCGAATACGAAGGGGAAGGCATTGTAACCGGTGCCGATATCCAGGCGGATTCGGATATTGAGATTATGAACCCGGAACAGGTCATCGCTACATTAAGCGGCGGTAAGGACAGTAAGTTATATATGGAACTTACCATTGTAAAAGGAAGAGGTTATGTCAGTGCTGACAAGAATAAGTCGGAGGATTTGCCGATCGGCGTTATCCCGATTGATTCCATTTATACTCCGGTAGAGCGTGTGAATATGACAGTGGAGAACACACGTGTCGGTCAGATTACAGATTATGATAAGCTGACGTTGGATGTGTGGACAAAGGGTACGCTGCTTCCCGACGAGGCAGTTAGTCTGGCCGCAAAGGTACTAAGTGAACATCTGAAATTATTTATCGATCTGTCAGAAGTTGCGCAGGCGGCGGAGGTCATGATTGAGAAAGAGGATGATGAGAAAGAAAAAGTTCTGGAGATGAGTATTGATGAATTGGAACTGTCCGTGCGTTCTTACAACTGTTTGAAGAGGGCAGGAATCAATACAGTGGAGGAACTTACGAACAAGACACCGGAAGATATGATGAAGGTGAGAAATCTGGGACGGAAGTCTTTGGAGGAAGTACTTGCAAAATTAAAAGAACTGAATCTGGAATTAAATTCAGGCGAAGAGTAATTCGTAAGTACATGACAGAAGCCAGGATCAGAACGTATCTGAAGAGCAGAGGCTGAGAATAAAAATCCTGTCAGTAAGACCGAAGAGCATGGCGGGGACATTTGATTTATAAATCTGCGAGAGGAAAAAGTGTAAAGCGCAGAATTTCTGACAAGTCAGAATCAAATGTTACATGAATGGAGGAAAAAACAATGGCAAAGTATAGAAAACTTGGCAGAACATCCAGCCAGAGAAAAGCATTAATCAGAAATCAGGTAACAGCATTGATCTATAACGGAAAGATCGTTACCACAGAGGCAAAGGCAAAAGAAATCCGTAAGGTGGTAGAAGGATTGATTGCCCGTGCCGTGAAGGAAAGAGACAACTATGAAGAGGTGACTGTAAAGGCAAAGGTTGCCCGGAAAGACAAAGACGGTAAAAGAGTAAAAGAAGTTGTCGACGGAAAGAAAGTTACCGTATATGATGAAGTAGAAAAGAAGATTAAAAAGGACCTGCCAAGCAGACTTCATGCAAGAAGAGAGATGCTCAAAGTTCTTTATCCGGTAAAAGAAGTTCCGACCGCAGCAGCAGGGCGGAAAAAGAATACAAAGCAGATTGATCTGGTAGAAAAGTTATTTACGGAGATTGCACCAAAGTATGAGAACCGCAACGGCGGATACACAAGAATCGTAAAGATCGGCCAGCGGAAAGGCGACGGTGCACTGGAAGTATTGATTGAATTGGTATAAAGCAGCAGAAGAGAAAAGGATGGAATACGCAGTGCTTCCATCCTTTTTGTTATATCATATCCCTTTGGGCATCCCGCATTAAATACCCGAACCGTTACTATGAGCGGCATCCCAGGCCGTGCATAGCAACGATATTGATTGTTTCCTTCAACAGGAACGATACTTGAAATGGCGGCCGGAAAATGGTATGCTTAAACTCAGGATTTTAAACTTTATTGGGCGGCGTAAGCCGTCCATTTGTCCAAGGGTATTCAATGCAAGATACCCGGATAGATCGTTTGACGGAATCAGAGGGAGGAGAGACATGGAGCGGATCAATCGAAAATATATAAAGATTTTAGCGGTAATCTTATTAGCGGCAGGTCTGTTTTATGCCTATTTTAATGTATTAAATACGCGTTTCAAAGGGAGTGCGAGCAGAAAGCAAATGCGGCAGATCAGCGGGCAGATGATGTTTTATCCGGAGAACTCCGATCGTATCGAATGTGACTCCACGCTTTATATCGTACAGGAAGAAGGGCAGGAGCCTGTCGAGATTTCTTCCGGAAAGATGCAGTTTATTCTGGATCAAAAATATAAGCGCCTGCAGATTCACAGAGAAAATGCAGAGGAAATTATTGAGTTTTCTGAACTGGAAGAAGAAGCATATTTGTCGGGAAAGCATGCAATACATATGGCTGCAAAGGAAGGCGGGCAGCGTTTCGTGTCCGACCAGGTGTATTCTAAAGGGGTTTCTCCGTTATATATACGGGAGGAAGAAGGTTTAAAAAAGGTACAAAAGGAGCAGTGGTATCATTATTCATGCAGGGAAATCTATGGAGTAAAGTGGTATGAAGGGCTGAGCGAACGGATCTCTTACGGTTATCTTACTTCGGAGGAATATCTGGAGAAAATCCGGCATCAAAAGACAGAAAAGACCAGGGAGGATGAGAACCCCATAGAGGATACAGAAAAAGAGGGGAGTGAAAATGTTCCGCAGGAAGCAGCAGAGGAAGCGGCGGGAGAGACAGCGGAGTATTTGGAAGAATCGGAAGAGTATATTGTACAGATAAAAAATACGTTACGATCCCGAAAAGCATCCGGCGAGAGCGACAATGAATTTCGAAAAACACTCAGTGAGAACGGTCTGCATGTTATGAAGTTGAAAAAGGAATATCCGGATGTATATAAGATGTTAAAAGAGATTTATTATCAAAGTGCGGAGAACTTGCATGTGTGGCTGGATGCAGAAGGAAAAATGATTCGGATTGAAAAGGATTATACCTTTCCTTACTATATGGAAGTGATGAAGGAGAACTCTGAGAAAATCGAGCAGTTGGTGGGGAGATATCATTATCCACGGATTATATGCCGGCAGGACTATCTGTACAGTCCTTCTTGTCAGAATGTCAGTCTTCCGAGAGTATTTAAAGAATTATAAATATGCGAGTTTATTTTTTGATTTTCACGTTTGTCTCTATACTTTATCGGACAGCGGTAACTGTCCGTTCGCCTGAAAGGCATTTAATACGGGATGCCCGGATGGGTATACTTTATCGGACAGCGGTAGCTGTCCGCTCGCCTGAAGGGCATTTAATACGGGATGCCTAAGAGGGTATAATATCCAGCAATTTGACAGTCGAATAATAAGAAAAAATATACACAAAAATAACGTTAAAAAATTAACGTTATATTTTTAACAAAAACGCTTGACAATATTTTAACAAAGAGTTATAATACAGAAGAAAAAAGAGGTACACCTTATCGGACAGTGGCAATTGTCCCTCTCCCAGAGACAGGAACTGTTCTTTGGGAATTCAATGCAGCAGAAAAATATTCAAAAACAGGAGGAAAATGGAAATGGCGGAAAAAGAAACATTGATTCCGGAAATCGTGGACAGTGTAGAAACACTGGAAGCAAAAATGAAAGCAATGCGCGAAGCACAGAAAGTATTTGCCACCTTCACACAGGAGCAGGTTGACAAGATTTTCTATGAAGCGGCTATGGCAGCCAACAAGCAGCGTATTCCACTCGCGAAGATGGCAGTGGAAGAGACAAAAAGAGGAATTGTAGAAGACAAGATTATCAAGAATCACTACGCGGCAGAGTATATCTACAACGCATATAAGAGTACAAAAACCTGCGGGGTGATTGAGGAAGATCCGGCTTATGGAATCAAAAAAGTAGCGGATCCGATCGGATTAGTGGCTGCAGTAATCCCGACGACAAACCCGACTTCCACGGCAATTTTCAAAACGTTGATTTGCCTGAAGACAAGAAACGCCATTATCATCAGTCCTCATCCGTCAGCAAAGGCATGTACCATTGAAGCGGCCAAAGTGGTTCTGGAAGCGGCAGTAAAAGCAGGAGCACCGGAAGGAATCATTGGCTGGATTGATGTGCCGTCCCTGGAATTGACGAATATGGTTATGAAGAGTGCGGATATCATTCTTGCGACCGGTGGTCCCGGCATGGTAAAGGCCGCTTACTCTTCCGGAAAGCCGGCGCTTGGCGTGGGTGCCGGAAATACACCGGTGATCATTGACGATACGGCAGATGTAAAGAACGCGGTAAATTCGATCATTCATTCTAAGACATTTGACAACGGTATGATTTGTGCTTCCGAGCAGTCCGTGACGGTTTTGGACAGCGTTTATGAAGAAGTAAAGAAAGAGTTTGCTTATCGTGGATGCTACTTCCTGAAACCGGGAGAGGAATTGGATAAAGTCCGCAAGACCATCATTATTAATGGAGCGCTGAACAGTAAGATTCCAGGAAAGTCTGCTTATGAGATTGCCCAGCTTGCCGGTGTGGAAGTGCCGGAGAGTACAAAGATTCTGATCGGTGAGGTAGAATCCGTAGATATTTCAGAAGAATTTGCACACGAAAAACTGTCTCCTGTACTTGGCATGTATCGGGCAAAAACATTTGACGAGGCACTGGAAAAAGCAGCACAATTGGTTGCAGACGGCGGCTATGGACATACGGCATCTTTGTACGTACATCCGTCCCAGACCGAGAAGATTGCAAAGCATGCAGCGGCAATGAAAACTTGTCGTATTCTGGTAAATACCCCGTCTTCCCACGGTGGAATCGGAGATCTTTACAACTTTAAACTTGCACCGTCTCTGACGCTTGGCTGCGGTTCCTGGGGCGGAAACTCTGTATCCGAGAATGTAGGAGTAAAACATTTGATCAACGTAAAGACAGTTGCTGAGAGGAGAGAGAACATGCTGTGGTTCAGAGTGCCAGAGAAAGTATACTTTAAGAAAGGCTGTATGCCGGTTGCCTTGGATGAACTTGGAACGATTATGCATAAGAAAAAGGCATTTATCGTAACGGATTCCTTCCTGTATAAGAACGGATATGTAAAACCAATTGAAGCAAAACTGGACGAAATGGGAATTCAGCATACATGTTTCTATGAAGTGGCTCCGGACCCGACTTTGCAGTGTGCACGTCTTGGAACAGATCAGATGCGTGCGTTTGAACCGGATACCATCATTGCACTGGGCGGCGGCTCCGCGATGGATGCGGCAAAGATTATGTGGGTAATGTACGAGCATCCGGAAGCAAACTTCGAAGATATGGCAATGGACTTTATGGATATCCGTAAGAGAGTTTATACCTTCCCGGAGATGGGACAGAAAGCATATTTTGTGGCAATTCCAACCTCTTCCGGTACAGGTTCTGAGGTGACGCCTTTTGCGATCATTACAGATGCAGATACTGGTGTAAAATGGCCGCTGGCGGATTATCAGCTTCTGCCGAACATGGCAATTGTGGATGTGGATAACATGATGAGCCAGCCCAAAGGATTGACGAGCGCTTCCGGTATCGACGTCATGACACATGCAATCGAGGCTTATGTATCCATTATGGCTTCCGATTACACGAACGGATTGGCGCTGCAGGCAGTAAAGACGGTATTCGATTATCTTCCGTCCGCATATGAAAATGGAGCGAACGATCCGATCGCCAGAGAAAAGATGGCAAACGCCTCCTGTCTGGCAGGTATGGCATTTGCGAACGCTTTCCTTGGTTTGAACCACTCCATGGCACACAAACTGGGCGCATTCCATCATTTGCCGCATGGTGTTGCAAATGCGGTGCTCCTAACAGAAGTAATCCGCTATAATGCAGTAGAAGTTCCGACAAAGATGGGAACTTTCTCCCAGTATCAGTATCCGCAGGCATTAAAGAGATATGCGGAATTGGGACGTTATGCGGGCTGCCAGGGAAATACGGACGAGGAAGTACTGGAAAGTTTCATTGCAAAACTGGAAGATCTGAAAGAAAAGATCGGTATTAAGAAGAGCATTCAGGAATATGGAATTGATGAAGAATACTTCCTTGATACGCTGGATGACATGGTAGAGCAGGCATTCAACGATCAGTGTACAGGCGCAAACCCGAGATATCCGTTGATGAAAGAGATGAAAGAAATTTATCTGAAGTGTTACTATGGAAAGTAAGAATAAGGAATCGTAGAAAAGGAGGGTATCGCAATGAATTTAGAGAAGAAAGAATTGATTGTAAAGCGCGCATACAAAGAAGTATACAAATGTGAAGACCATATTATAAAAGTGTTCAATGAAACACACCCGAAATCAGATGTGCTGAATGAAGCGCTGAATACAGCGAGAGTAGAGGAAACAGGTCTGGATATTCCGGCAGTACAGGAAGTAGCCCAGATAGATGGGAAATGGGCGCTAGTAATTGAGTATAAAAAGGGAAAGACTCTGGAGGAAATGATGACTTCCGATGAGGCAAATCTGGAGAAGTACATGGAACAGTTTGTAGATCTGCAGTTGGAGATGCATGCGCAAAAAGCGCCTCTTCTGAATAAACTGAAAGATAAACTGACACGCCAGATTAACAGCCTGAAAGAATTGGATGCAACGGCCAGGTATGAGCTGCTTACCCGTTTAGAGAGTATGCCGAAGCATAACAAAGTATGCCATGGTGATTTTAACCCGAGCAATGTAATTATCGGGGAGGACGGGAAAGCAACGATCGTAGACTGGGCACATGCAACCCAAGGAAATGCAAGTGCAGATGCGGCAATGACTTATCTGTTATTTGCATTGAAGGATCAGAAGAAAGCAGACCTGTATATCAACCTGTTCTGTAAAAAGAGTGACACGGCAAGACAGTATATCAATCAGTGGCTTCCAATCGTAGCGGCGGCACAGCTTACAAAGAACAATGAGCTGGAAAAGGATTTCCTGATGAAATGGATCAATGTGTTTGACTATCAATAAGGACGGTTTTGTATACCTTATCGGACAGCGGTAGATGTCCGTCCGCCCGAAGGGCATGAATTACGGGATGCCCGGATGGGTATACTTTGTTGGACACGAAGTGTCCACCCGCCGAAAAGCATTTTCCCGAAATGGGAATTATGCTTTTCGGCTTTTTCTGCATCCTGCATTTTATTTCTGCGAAGCAACAAACCAGCTGTACATGCCTGTATGTACATTTGGCGATTGCCGCGAGGGCTGCTAAGTGCCGGCGGTACTTGTTCAGCAAAGACCGAAACGGAGTGTAGACAAAATCCCCCGTAGCTTGCTACGGGGGAAAAATTTAATTTCTGTGAATATCTGCCGGCGACCTTTACCATGAGGGGAAAAACAGGTTATTCCCTACATTCACTCCCGGGCGGCTGGTAGAGCCTGCATAGAGGAAATAATAACAATCGGCCACTGCTGCAAGCCTTGCACCATTCAAAGCGTCCTGCGCCACCTGGTAGGATAAAGAAGTGGGGCCTCTGGAAATCACAGAGTCCAGACGTCCTGTCCAGACGGGTTCAAATTGTCCGCTGGCATATACCACACCGCTGATGGAGCTTGGGAAAAGCGGGCTGTTGACACGATTCATAATTACGGTTGCAACAGCTAAGAGGGAATCATAATTCTGGTGCGCTTCGCACTCCAGAATCGCTGCAAAAATATCCAGTTCGCTGCCGGATACGCTGGTTGCGCCGCCGTTGACCACGGTACTGTCATATCCGCCGCCGGAAGGAGCCGTTGTTCCGTCGGTATTACCATTATTATTGTTAGCGGCCTCCTGCGCCGCCGCTGCTTCCGCTGCCGCCTGTGCTTCCGCCGCCCGGCGCGCTTCCTCTGCCCGGCGTGCTTCTTCCGCCTTCATCTGCTGTAACTGTGCCGTAAAGGCAGCAAGATCAGTGGAAGTTGCCTCGGCCGTTGCCTGCAGTTCTGTATGGCGGCTTTCCAGTTCTGCCTGCAGATCGGACAGCGAAGTCTGCTGATCCACCAGAGTCTGTTTCTGCTCGGCGATGCCTCTCTGGATGTCTCTTAATTCCTCCAGCATATTGCGGTCATAATCACTGATATTCTGAATAAATTCCGCCTTATTCAGAAAATCGGACATATTTTCTGCCGAAAACAGCATCTCCAATAGGGAAGTATTCCCGAATTCGTACATATATTTGATACGTGATTTCATATCTTCGTACTGGCGGGCTTCATTCTCTTCCGCAACGGTGAGGGAATCCTGGGTACGGAGAATCTCGCCGTTCAGGATCTCTACCTGCATCTCTGTGGCAGAGATCTGATTGCTGATATCAAGCATCTCCTGATTGATTCCGCTTAACTGACTGCGCAGTTCGCTGGTCTTACCTTCAAGGTCCGAGATTTCCGTTGCCTGCACGGGAAAAAAGGGAAAGACCATGGACAAAGCGCAGATCAACACAAGCCCTGCCTGTATCCTGCATTTTTTATGCAATTTCATAAATTGAATTCCTTTCTGTCTATCTTTTCTCTAAAGATTCGCTTAAATATTATACTATAAATTGCGTAATGAATCAAATTTTGTTAGAATAAAATAAAAAGCGAGAATGAATCTTCGAAGTATTTATTATATCATATGATGAAGGAGAAAACAATGCATCAGATAAAAATGATCGGTGTTGATTTGGACGGAACACTACTGACAACGAAAAAGGAGCTTACCTCTTATACAAAGCAGGTACTTACCGAGGCGATTGCACGGGGGATTATTGTGCTGGCCGCTACGGGCCGGCCGTATACCGGGATTCCGGAAGAATTCCGTACATTTCCGGGGATTCGGTATGCATTGACTTCCAATGGGGCACGGATTCTGGACACTTTGGAGCAGAAAGTATTGATTGAGCGATTGCTTCCTCTGGAAAGTGCAAAAAAGGCGTTGGAAATTCTGCAAAAATATGATACATTACAAGAGGTGTATTTTGACGGGCAGGGATATGCAGAGGCGGGAAAACTGGAGCAGATTGAAAGGTATCACCATAATCCGCATATGTGGGAATATGTCCGTAAGTCGAGAAAACCTGTTGTAAGCCTCTCAGAATTGGTTGCCGGGGAAAAAAGAGATATGGATAAGGTGCAGGGGTTGTTTGCCGATATGGAAGAACGTCAGCAGGCATGGGAGGAATTGGAACGGTGCGGGGATCTTCAGCTGGTTAGTTCTCTTGGATATAATATTGAGATTAATGCCGCAGGAGTAAATAAAGGTACCGGGCTTGTGGAATTAGGAAAATTGCTCGGGATTTGCAGAGAAGAGATCATGGCATTTGGAGACGGTGATAACGATATTGATATGCTCAGAGAAGTCGGTATCGGCGTGGCCATGGGGAATGCAGAAGAGCAGGTAAAAGAAGCGGCAGATTGCGTTACTGCGACAAACGATGAAGAAGGCGTAGCAATGGCAATTATAAAGTATATGCAATAAAATAGAAAAACAGGGGAAGGCATAAGGTGACAGGAGGGAAATCATGATAGAGGCAATAAAGATTATTATACTGGGAATTATAGAGGGGATTACGGAATGGCTTCCGATCAGCAGCACCGGACATTTAATCCTGGTGGAAGAATTTGTGAAACTGGAATTAAGTGAAGCTTTTGTGGAGATGTTTAATGTGGTGATCCAGTTAGGGGCGATTCTGGCTGTGGTAGTGATTTATTTCCACAAGCTGAATCCATTTTCCTCACAGAAGACAGAAAAGCAAAAACTGATGACGATTCAACTGTGGGTAAAAGTAATTGTTGCCGCTGTACCGGCAGCAGTGATCGGTTTGTTGTTTGATGATTTTATTGAAGAACGTTTTATGAATGCTTATGTGGTGGCGGGGACTTTGATTTTTTATGGAATTCTGTTTATTGTGATTGAGAACTGGCATAAAAATACGCAGCCGAAAGTAACAAGACTCTCAAAACTTACGATACCGATGGTGCTGACGATTGGCGTTTTCCAGGTGCTTGCGCTGATTCCGGGAACGTCCCGTTCCGGTGCGACGATCATTGGTGCATTGCTGATCGGAACTGCAAGAAGCGTGGCGGCGGAGTTTACCTTCTTTTTGGGAATTCCGGTCATGTTTGGCGCCAGTTTTTTGAAGATTGTGAAGTTTTTTCTGGAAGGAGGCGGAATTACCTTGTCGGAGTTCTTCTTTCTTATGTTGGGATGCGGCGTATCCTTCGGAGTTTCCATTTTTGCAATTAAGTTTTTGATGCAGTATATTAAAAACCATGATTTTAAGGTATTTGGATATTATCGGATTGTATTGGGTGTGATTGTGTTTGCATATTTTGGAATTTCAGCGATGCTTGCATAATTATTCATAATATTTGTAACAGTTCAGCCTGTGGTTTCAATGTTACGCAAATCCAGCCTTAAAGTTTGCTTTCAGAAAAGGGCTGGATTCTTTGACTGATTTGTAGATTCTTATTGGACTTTGAAGTAAGCGTAAAGTCCTGCCTTGAACGGCTTTATCATTTTGTATAAAAATGAATAAAAGGGTTGAATTTTTACAAAAACGTGATAAAATACAAAAGATAATGTGTATGTTTATACATGTTATTGTGTACAGAAAGATTGCCGGCGGCAGATTTTCTGTATGATCTGAAAGAAAATATGGAGGAAAATAAAATGAAAAAGAAATGGTTAGGCCTTATGGCAGCGGCAGTTTGTGTATTATCCATGGCGGCATGTGGTTCCAAAAACGAACCGGCGGCAGATTCAGGGGAAGGAGAGGAAAAAGGGACGATCGTAATGGCGACCAATGCAGAATTCCAGCCCTGGGAATATCATGAAGGAGATGATATTGTCGGGATTGATGCGGATATTGCGGCGGCGGTAGCAGAGAAACTGGGGATGGAATTGAAGATTGAAGATATGGCGTTTGATTCCATTATTCCGGCAGTGACAAGCGGAAAAGCAGACTTTGGTCTGGCAGGTATGACCGTGACTCCTAAGCGGGAGGAGAATGTCAATTTTTCCGATACATATGCAACCGCGACACAGGTGATCATTGTAAAAGAAGACAGTGAAATAGTAGGCCCGGATGATCTGACAGGAAAGACGGTGGGCGTGCAGCTTGGAACGACCGGAGATGTGTATGCAGACGATATTGAGGATGTCACAGTGGAGCGGTATAATAAGGGATTCGAGGCGGTACAGGCGTTGCTGCAGGATAAGATAGACGCTGTGGTCATTGATAACGAACCGGCGAAGGTATTTGTGGCAGAGAGTGAAGGGCTCAAAATTTTAGACGAAGCATTTACGGAAGAAGAATATGCGATGGCGATTGCAAAGGATAACGAGGAACTGCTGGAAAAAGTAAATACAGCGCTGGCAGATCTGAAAGAGTCCGGAAAACTGGATGAGATCATTGCAAAGTATATCTCAGCGGATGAATAATCGGAAGAACGAGAACTGTAACAAAGTGGTGATTCTGTTACAGGACGAGATTCTGTGAAGACAGGCAGCAATAGTAGTATCCCGATGTGGGACAAGGGAGGGTTTTCCCTTTTGTCCTGCATCGGGATTGCTTGGTATTAGAACGGCTGTTGATCGATGAATTTCACAGGGAGATTTTGAGAGTAGAAGAGACGAAAAATGAGGATAGAGGCATATGTTGCAGACATTTCAGAAAAAGTTTTACACTAATTTTATAGAAGACGACCGATGGAAATATATATGGGAAGGACTTGGCGTGACACTGCAGGTGACGCTTTTTGCGGTCCTTCTGGGGATTGTCATCGGTTTTTTGATCGCAGTTGTACGATCTACTTATGATAAGACGGGCAAGTTAAAAGTTTTGAATTTGATTTGTAATGTTTATTTGACAGTCATCCGGGGAACCCCTGTTGTCGTACAGCTTCTGATCATTTATTTTGTGATTTTCGGCAGTGTAAATATCAGTAAAATTCCGGTTGCGATTATGGCGTTTGGAATCAATTCCGGCGCTTACGTGGCGGAGATCTTCCGCTCCGGGATTATGTCCATTGATAACGGACAGTTCGAGGCCGGACGAAGTCTGGGATTCAGCTATGCGCAGACCATGGTGTACATTGTGATGCCGCAGGCGTTTAAAAATGTACTTCCGGCGTTGGGAAATGAATTTATTGTACTTCTGAAAGAAACTTCGGTGTCCGGTTATATTGCACTGCAGGATCTTACCAAAGGCGGGGATATTATCCGAAGCCGTACTTATGATGCACTGATGCCTCTCCTTGCGGTGGCATTGATCTATTTGATTATGGTAATCGTATTTACAAAATTGGTCAATATTCTGGAGAGGAGGCTGAGAAACAGTGAGCACTAATGGAGATGTTCTGATTCAGGTAAAAGAAGTACATAAGATTTTCCATGACAGTCTGCATGCCCTGAATGGTGTTTCGGAAGAAATTTTGCGTGGAGAAGTGGTCGTGATTGTCGGTCCCTCCGGTTCCGGAAAATCTACATTTTTGCGTTCTCTGAATCTTCTGGAGGTTCCCACAACCGGTAAGATTTTCTTTGAAGGCGTGGACATTACCGAAAAACAGACGGATATTGACAAACACCGGCAGAAAATGGGCATGGTGTTTCAGCATTTTAATCTGTTTCCGCATAAAACAATTCTGGAAAATATTACACTTGCACCTATCAAGCTGCTGAAGAAGAGTAAGGAAGAAGCAGAAAAGCAGGCGATGCAGCTTTTGAAGCAAGTAGGACTGGAAGAAAAAGCGGCTTCCTATCCTTCACAGTTATCCGGCGGGCAGAAACAGCGGATTGCGATTGTGCGTTCTCTGGCGATGGAGCCGGATGTGATGCTATTTGATGAACCTACCTCTGCGCTGGATCCGGAGATGGTCGGAGAAGTATTGGAATTAATGAAAAAGTTAGCGCATGACGGGATGACGATGGTGGTTGTGACGCATGAAATGGGATTTGCGAAGGAGGTTGCCACCAGAGTATTATTTATGGATGAAGGTCAGATCAAGGAACAGGGCAGACCGGAAGAGTTTTTCGAGAATCCGAAAGATCCAAGGCTGCAGGAATTTTTGTCGAAAATTTTATGAGTGCGGATGAGACAGAGTCGGACTGCCGGCAAGGTAGACCGGCTCTGCTTTTGTATGCTATGCTTTGTTGGAAAAAAGCAATTGTCCGTCAGGACAGTTGTGGAGATTCTGCCGGTCAGGACACGGCGGTGGGAAGGAGTTGAAAGATGAGATATGAAAGAATAAAAAAGGCAATTTTCCTGGAGCGGCCGAATCGGTTTCTGGCATATGCCGAACTGGCGGGGAAAAAAGAGGTGGTTCATGTAAAGAATACGGGAAGATGCGCGGAGCTGCTTCAACCGGGAGTTTCCATCTATGTACAGGAGAGTGACAATCCTTCCCGAAAAACGAAATGGGATCTGATCGCGGTAAGGAAGGGGGAACGGCTGGTGAATCTGGATTCCCAGGCTCCCAATCAGGTAGTACAGGAATGGATTGAGGCCGGAAATCTGGCGCCGGATGTGTGCGGCATCAGGCCGGAGACGACTTATGGGAATTCCCGGTTTGATCTGTATGTGAAGGCGCCCGGGCGAAAAATTTTTATTGAGGTAAAGGGAGTCACTCTGGAAGAGGATGGAGCAGTACGATTTCCTGATGCGCCAAGTGAACGGGCGGTGAAGCATCTGGAGGAATTGCAAAAGGCCGTAAAGGACGGGTATGAGGCATATGTGTTTTTTGTAATTCAGATGAAAGGAGTCCGGTACTTTACCCCCAATGCGGATACACATCCTGCGTTTTGTAAGGCGTTGAAACAGGCAAAAGTGGGAGGTGTACATATTTTGGCTTATGACTGTCATATCACAAGGGACAGCATTCAGATAGGGGATGCGGTTCCCGTTGTGCTGGAGAGTCCGAAGTTATGGGAGATTGTAGAACCGTTGGTGGGCTGGTATCGGAAAAATAAGCGGG
Organism: Lachnospiraceae bacterium; assembly: GCA_910574195.1. Classification (GTDB taxonomy): domain Bacteria; phylum Bacillota; class Clostridia; order Lachnospirales; family Lachnospiraceae; genus Schaedlerella. Next base: position 176,905 of record CAJTBF010000005.1, read on the forward strand.
ACCTTCCCTGGAGAAAAACAAAAGACGCCTATCGGATCTGGGTATCGGAGATCATGCTGCAGCAAACCAGGGTGGAGGCGGTAAAGCCATATTATGAACGTTTTCTGCAGGCCTTTCCTACGGTTTCGGATCTGGCAGAAGCGCCGGAAGATCGTTTGATGAAACTGTGGGAAGGGCTGGGATACTATAATCGGGTACGGAATATGCAGAAAGCAGCAAAGCAGGTTGTGGATGAATACCAGGGAGAATTTCCGCATACATATGATACAATTCGTTCCTTGTGCGGAATCGGGAATTATACAGCAGGTGCAGTCAGCTCATTTGCTTATGGAATTGCAAAGCCAGCCGTAGATGGAAACGTACTGCGGGTGTTGTCACGGCTTCTTGCCAGTGAGGAAGATATTATGAAAGCCGGTGTGCGTTCCTGGATGGAATGTGCGCTGGAAGAGGTGATTCCGAAAGATGCAGCCTCTGATTTTAACCAGGCATTGATTGAACTGGGGGCGTTGATCTGTGTACCGAACGGAGCGCCGGATTGCGGGAACTGTCCGGTGGCGTCGATGTGCATGGCAAGAGAGCAGGGAATGCAGACGGTGCTTCCGGTGAAGAAGAAAGCGAAGGAGAGAAGGATCGAAAAACGGACGGTACTTGTTTTTAAAGATGATCAGACCATTGCCATTCGAAAACGTCCGGCGAAGGGATTGCTTGCCGGTTTGTATGAACTGCCAAATGTGGAAGGACATTTGACGGAGGATGAAGTCATTGCCTACGGGAAATCCATAGGACTGTTTCCGGTTCGCGTGAAGAGGCTAAAAGACGCGAAACACATTTTCAGTCATGTAGAGTGGCATATGCGAGGATACGAAATGATTGTGGATGAATTGGAAAAAAGCTGCAATGCGGAAATGATTTTTGCGGGACAAAAAGATCTGGAAAATCGATACTCCATTCCTTCCGCATTCGATGCGTATCTGTAACGGCTCATCTTAGAAGAGAATGAAATTTGCAGGATATTTGCAGTTATGATATACTGGAAAAGATAGAAGGAGGGTAACGAACATGGAGGAGAAAGTGGAGTTATCCAGACAACAGCAGAAATCAAAAGAGACAAAAGAACGGATTTTTCAGGCGGCAAAACATATTTTGCAAAAGAAGGGATACGAGGAGCTTTCCATCAAAAATATCTGTGAAGAGGCCGGTGTGTCCAATGGCAGTTTTTACCATCATTTTAAAACGAAGGATGATCTGCTTTCCTACTATATAGAAGAACAGCCGAGTATTGATCCGGGCCTGCTGGAGATGCCGGTGAATCGCGAGGAAGCCAAGCAGACCATTATTCAGGTATATCTGCATTACGCGAAGTATTGTAAGGATTTGGGAGTCGAATTTATGTCGGGATACTATAATCCAAGGAATCAGGCATTGAATGCAGTGATCCGGACAGAGCGTCCCTATCCGATCGTAACCGTGCAGACTTATGTGGAAAAAGCGGTGGCAGCAGGAATCATCCATTTGAATATAGAGATTCCGGCATTTACGACAGACATTCGGATGATTGTGATTGGAAATGTTTTTGAATGGTGTCTGCGAAATGGAGAAACAGACTTTGAGGGGAATATGAGGCGGTCTCTTGGAAAATACCTGGACAGTACAATAGAATAGAGGGAAAAAGGTGCACTATACATTTATTGTAAATCCGAAATCCCGCTCCGGCCGTGGAGAGATGGTTTGGAGAATGGTAGAACCGGAATTAAAAAAACAGAGAATAGATTATGAAGTATACTACACGAAGTACGAGGCACATGCAACGGAGATTGCCGAGGGGATAACGGCGGACGGAAAAGAACATTTGCTGGTGGTCGTGGGAGGAGACGGTACCATCAATGAAGTGGTAGATGGAATTCGGAATTATGCGAAAGTAATTTTGGGGTATATTCCGACCGGTTCTGGGAATGATTTTACAAGAGTTCTTCATTTACCGACGGAACCTTATGCGGCCCTGCATCAGATCCTTCATGGGAAGACAAAAGTGCAGATGGATGTGGGATGTCTGCATTTTGCGGGAAAGAAGCGGCGCTTTGCGATCAGCACGGGGATTGGATTTGATGCGGATGTCTGTCATGTGGCGGCGGTATCGAAGCTGAAACGACGATTGAATAAGGTTGGATTGGGAAAATTGACGTATCTGTTCATTGCATTATACCGTCTTTTGGCGGAACGTCCGGCGGGAGTGGAGATTACACTGGAAGGAAAAGAAACACATCATTTTATAGATACCTATTTTGTGGCGGTCATGAATCATCCTTATGAAGGAGGCGGTTTCTTTTTCTGCCCTGAAGCAAAAATTAATGATGGGAAGTTGGATGTAATCGTCGCTTCCGGGCTGCCAAAATGGAAGATTCTTCTGCTTTTGCCAACAGCTTTTAAAGGAAAACATATAAAATACAAAGGGATCTCTATTTACCAATGCAAAGAGATTTCTATCAAAACAGACAGAGTACGTCCGGTTCATACAGATGGAGAACCGGTTGCCGTGGAACAGGAGATTTGGGTGAATGTGGAGGCAGAACAGTTATCAGTGCTCTGTGATGGTTAAGGATTTCGAAAGATTTGTAAATGTTTTATGAACATTCTTGTTGTCAGAATAAATTCGTGCTATAATCGGTAAGGCAAAAGTCCGATCAGGCAGAAGAATTTATGGGCTGTATGAGAAAGGATATTGCGGGAGAGGGGAGAGAAAAATCCGGGCAAAGACGGCTGAGAGCTTGCAATTTGACGACCAGCAATAGGGAACAGGATTTTGCAGACTGTCTTTTAGGTGTTTGTGTGGGTTTTCCTCTGTGTTTTGTGCAGGCGATAGGTAAATGGTTCATAAAAGGGAGTGTCTGATATGACATGGAAGGAAAAGACGGAAAAGCTATGGAGAAAATATAAACATGCCTGGGTATTTGGATATATTTTGATTTATCTTCCGTGGTTTCTTTATCTGGAAAAGCATGTAACGAGAAATTATCATGTGATTCATGCAGCAGTGGATGACGTGATTCCATTTGTCGAATTTTTTATAGTGCCATATTTATTATGGTTTGTGTTTATTGCGGCTGTATTTTTATATTTCTTTTTTACGGATGTTGCCGGATTTTATAAACTGGCGAAGCTGATGTTTACCGGAATGACAGTTTTTTTGATTATTTCAACGCTGATGCCAAATGGCCAGGATCTCAGACCTTATGTTTTTGAAAGAGATAATATATTTGTGGATATGGTGAAAATGTTGTACCGGGCGGACACCCCGACGAATGTGATGCCCAGTCTGCATGTATACAATTCGCTGGCGGCCTGCATTGCAGTTTATCAGAGCAAAGAACTTCAGAAGCATAAAGCAGTTTGTGCAGGGACTTATATTTTGGCAGGTTTGATTATTCTCGCGACGATGTTTTTGAAACAACATTCCGTTATTGACGTGGCGGCGGCATTTGTAATGTCCTATATGATGTATCAGTTTGTTTATACGACAGACAGGGTGCGGTATCGGCGAAGGTCTGTAAAGACGGCGTTTGTTTCCAAGTAGGTATATCCTGTCCGGATGGATATACCTGATTGGACATTCGTAGTTCACTTTATACGGGATATTGGAGATATTGCATATATATGAGAGTTATACAGGAGGAAAGAGAGAGAATGGGAAAGAAAAAAGTAATGCTGACAGGGGACCGGCCTACCGGGAAACTGCATGTAGGGCATTATGTGGGATCTTTGCGCAGGAGAGTGGAACTGCAGAACTCCGGGGAGTTTGACGATATTTTTATTATGATTGCGGATGCCCAGGCATTGACGGATAATGCGGATAATCCGGAGAAAGTACGGCAGAATATTATAGAAGTGGCGTTGGATTATCTGGCTTGTGGATTAGATCCGGAAAAGTCTACGTTATTTATTCAGTCTCAGGTGCCGGAACTTTGCGAACTGTCCTTTTATTACATGAATCTGGTGACCGTATCCCGGCTGCAGAGGAATCCCACTGTGAAGTCGGAAATTCAGATGCGCAATTTTGAGGCAAGTATTCCGGTTGGATTTTTTACGTATCCCATCAGCCAGGCAGCAGACATTACCGCCTTTAAAGCGACGACAGTACCGGTAGGAGAAGACCAGCTTCCGATGTTGGAGCAGACCAAGGAGATTGTGAGAAAGTTTAATTCTCTATATGGAGAAACACTTGTAGAGCCGGAGATTTTACTTCCGGATAATCAGGCATGTATGCGTTTGCCGGGGACGGATGGGAAAGCAAAGATGAGTAAATCTTTGAATAATTGTATTTATTTGTCGGAGGAGCCAGGTGAGATCAAACAAAAAGTATTCAGTATGTTTACAGATCCCACGCATATTCGGATTGAAGATCCGGGAAAATTGGAAGGAAATACGGTGTTTACGTATCTGGATGCATTTTGCCGGCCCGAATATTTTTCGGAGTTTTTACCGGAGTACGCCGGTCTGGATGAATTGAAAGAACATTATAAGCGGGGCGGTCTTGGAGATATGAAGGTAAAGCGTTTTCTGAATGCCGTTTTGCAGGCGGAACTGGAACCGATTCGGAACCGGAGAAAGGAATACCAGAAAGATATTCCCTACGTATATGAAGTGCTGAAGAAAGGCAGTGAAAAGGCAGAACAGGTGGCGGCAGAGACGCTTCGGGATGTCAAGGATTCTATGAAGATCAATTATTTTGACGATACGGAATTGATCAGCAGTCAGGCAGAGAAGTTTCATACAGTATAAGGGGAAAAATAAAAAACCGGCAGCAGGCCGGTTTTTTTGTATACAATGAAATAGCGAAGACTTGTCACTGGCAGTTTTTCCATATAAGACAGAATAAAAAAAGGCTATGAAAAATCATAGTCTTTTTTGATACGTGCGATAGAGGATTCGAACCCCCGACCTTCTGGTCCGTAGCCAGACGCTCTATCCAGCTGAGCTAATCGCACTCACTCGAGTATTCTACTCAAAGTACTTCTTAGTATATATCATCTCAGAAGTGTTGTCAAGTTTTTTTGAAAATCAATATTTCAATTTCTTCAACCCTGTTTCAATCTTTTACGATATAATAGAATATAGCGGAGGTATTAAAATGAGACTTTTACTGATAGAAGACGAGAAGAGAATGGCGCAGGCTCTTTGTGAGATTTTGCGTCTTGAAAAATACGAGGTGGATTATTGCGCGGACGGGCTTCAGGGATTGGCAGCGATGGAGAGTCTGATTTACGATCTGATCATACTGGATGTGATGTTACCGGGGATGAACGGATTCGAAATTGCAAAAAGAGCACGGAAAGAGGGGATACATACCCCCATTCTGATGCTGACCGCAAAAGCAGAACTGGAGGATAAGGTCACAGGTCTTGACAGTGGAGCGGATGATTATCTTACCAAGCCCTTTATGACAAAAGAACTGCTTGCAAGGCTCCGTGCGCTGAGCAGACGAAGTGTCAATTCCCCGGACGGAACATTAGCCTATGGTGATATTGTGCTTGATACAGATACATTGACACTTTCCTGTACGACTACCGATCAAAGCGTGCGGTTAAGTGAAAAGGAGTATCGCATACTGGAATATCTGATTGTGAATCAGGGACGAATTCTTACCCGGGAACAGTTTGCGGTGAAAATCTGGGGATTTGAAAATGAGGCGGAATATAATAAGGTGGAAGTATATATGTCTTTCACACGTAAAAAGCTGTCTTTTGTGGAAGCAAAAACCGAAATCAAAGCGATCCGCGGCATTGGTTATGAATTGAGGTACGGTGATGTTTAAAAAGTCAAGAAGAAATATTGTGCTTGTGATTATGTCGACTCTTGTGCTGCTCTGGGTGGGAACGTTGGGTGTGATTTATGTGTCAAGCTATCTGGAACTTTCCAGACAGAATCGTCAAATGCTTAGGAGGCATGCAGATCTGTTTATTTTGCAGCAACCGATAAACGGACAGACTCCCGGCAAACCTGTACCGGACAGAAAGCCGGATCCGATGGACTTACCGGCGTTTCAACTGTCAACGTTCTATACGGTGGCGATGACATATGATGGAGAATGGATTGAAGTCAATAATGCAAAGCCTACGGTACATTCCGATCAAGAATTGGAAAACCTTGCATTTGAGATTGTAGAAAAAGGAAATACAGAGGGAACAGAAAAGAATCTGGTGTTCTGTATGGTGGATAAGGGAGGATATTTACTTGTCGCATTCATGGATAATACCATTCTTCATGAAAGTATGACGACGTTGTTTCGCTATACGCTTCTGTTTGGCGGGCTTGCAATTTGTGTGTTTTTCTTTTTCTCCGTATTTCTTGCAAGGAAAATTGTGCGGCCTCTGGAAGAAAGTTATCAAAAGCAGAGGCGGTTCATATCAGACGCGGGTCACGAACTAAAAACGCCGATTTCCGTGATCAGTGCCAATACGGAGCTTCTTTTGCGGGAAATCAAGGATAATCCATGGCTTTCGAATATTCAATATGAAAATAAACGGATGGGCAGTTTAGTGCAACAATTGTTAGAACTTACCCGTGCGGAAAATGTATTGCCGAAAATGGAAAAGATCCACTTTAGCCGGCTTGTGAAAGGGGAGGCGCTTCCTTTCGAGAGTGTTGCGTTTGAAAAGGATCTTATATTGCGCTGTGATGTGGAAAAGGATCTTTTTGTGGAAGGAAACAGCGTGCAGTTAAAACAGCTTGTGTCGATACTGCTGGATAACGCGATCTGTCATAGCATGGACGGCAGAGAAATTTGTCTGACTCTGCACAGGGAGCATGGATATGCAGAACTCTCTGTGATCAATAGCGGGACGGAAATTCCGGAAAAGCAGAGAGAACAATTATTTGAGCGTTTTTATCGCATAGACGCGGCTCGAGATGGAGATGACGGACATTATGGTCTGGGTCTTGCAATTGCAAAAGCAATTGTTTCGGCGCATAAGGGGAAAATGGAAATACTCTGTTACAATGGTTTTATAGAATGCAGAGTGCAGATTCCCAGATGCTGATATATTTGATAAAGCGGTAAAAATGAATTTTTTGTGACTTCAATAAAACTTCAAGATTCCTCCTGTACGATGAGCGTATCAACGGACAGGAGGTTTTTATATGTATATTAATCGGATAGAAAGCGATACAGTGGAGAGAGACAAAGGAGAAAGGAAGTGAGGAAAATGAAATACCGACAGGAAAGGAAGCATGAGATCAGTTATGGAGATCTGCTTGTTTTAAGACAACGGCTTCAGGCAGTCGCGAAGTATGACAGGCATACGACAGACGGAAAATATGAAGTTCGAAGTCTTTATTTTGACAATATATCCGATAAAGCTTTACGGGAGAAAACAGACGGGGTAAATAACCGTGAAAAATTTCGGATTCGTTTCTATAACAGAGACGCCTCAATGATCCGTTTGGAAAAGAAAAGTAAAACGGGAGGGTTCTGCCGGAAGGAAAGTGTACTGCTGAACAGGGAACAGACACAGGCTATTGTGGAGGGCAGGTTTGATTGGATGATACAAAGTAAGGAGCCGCTTCTCTGCGAACTTTACAGCAAGATCATGAGTCAGGGGCTTCGTCCGAAAACCATCGTTGATTATACAAGAGAGCCTTTTGTTTTTGCACCCGGGAATGTACGGGTAACTCTGGACTACAATATCCGGACAGGTCTGTTGGATACCGATTTTTTGAATTCCAAAAGTATTACGGTTCCCGCAGGGAATGCTCCGGTTATTCTTGAAGTGAAATGGGATGATTACTTACCGGATCTTATTCGGGACGCTGTACAGCTTAAGAACAGCCGGGGCGGATCCTTTTCCAAATATGCCGCCTGCCGCATATATGGTTAAATAAAAAACAAGAAAAAAGGAGTAAAAGAAGATGACGTTTCAAGATATTTTTAAATCCAGTTTTTTAGAGAACATTGCAAGCGTAAGTATTCTTGATATGACGCTGGCGCTGACATTGGCGTTCGGGATTGGCCTGTTTATTTTTCTTATCTATAAAAAGACATATCAGGGAGTGATGTATTCCTCCAGTTTCGGGGTTACGCTGGTAGCACTTACAATGATTACTACCCTTGTCATTTTGGCGGTTGTTTCGAATGTGGTTCTTTCGCTTGGTATGGTCGGGGCTCTTTCCATCGTTCGTTTTCGTACTGCGATTAAGGAGCCTCTGGATATTGCTTTCCTTTTTTGGTCGATTGCAGTCGGTATCGTTCTGGCGGCAGGAATGATTCCTCTCGGCGTGATCGGCAGTGTAATCATCGGCGTAGTGCTTCTTGTGTTCGTCAATAAGAAATCTTATTGGAATCCGTATATTCTTGTCCTTTCGTGTACGGATTCCACAGCGGAGAGAAAAGCAAAAGAGTTTCTTGCAGGGCAGGTGCAGAAATGTGTTGTAAAGAGCAAGAGCGTACAAAAAGGAAAGATTTGTGAATAGAATTTTGTATCCTTCGTGCGGAAAGCATCCGCGGACAGCTTAATGGTACGATTGGCTCCACATCTGATACGCAGAGCAGCGATGCGCAGATTGACGCCGGCTCTCTTCAAATTACGGATATGGGCTCCATGAATAATTCTATGATGGGAGGCGGATTTCCGGCACATGCTTTCCAATCAACTTTTTCATCCAGATCATATTGTACCAACGGCCAAATTTATAACCACATTTATGAAATTCTCCCACTTTCAGGAAGTCCAGATGAGCGTGAAATTCAGCGCTGTTTTTGTTGAGGTATTCGTCTTCCGTCTCCGGATAAGCAATACAGGCATAGAGATTTAAGATTCCCATTTTCCACTGTGTTCCAGTCCCCACTGACACATATCCTCCATAATCGGGAACAGAGAACGACCTTTCTCGGAAAGGCTGTATTCCACCCTGGGAGGGATTTGCGGATATTCTTTGCGAAGAATAAGACCATCGGATTCCATTGCTTTTAGCTCGGTGCTTAATGTTTTGTAAGTGATGGTTCCTATTTTCCGGTGCAGCTCATTAAAGCGGATCGTTTTATATTCGACAAGCCAATACAGGATCACTAACCGCCATTTCCCGCCAATCATAGATAATGTATAGCCAAAAGGGGTGTCGGTTAAAGAGAAGATCCCTTTTTTAAATTCCTGCATACTCATATAGGTATTCTCCTATTCCAGTACGCGTCCCATCAGCCGGAAGAGTATGCTTTGTTGGACAAAAAGCAGTCGTCCGCCTGGGCGAAGCACATGTAACGCGGGAGGCCCGAAGGGTATACTTTCTTTCAGGATAGTATCTGTCAGAAAAGTGCGTACTTGTAAGTTGGATGCTGCAAGTATAGACTATCATAAAACAAAGAAGATTACAACGACAGGGAGGATTTGTATGAAAGAAATTTTAATTGTTCTGAGTGGAGGACGGGCAAAAGGCAATACCGCACAACTGGCAGATGCATTTATGAAGGGGGCGGTGGAGGCTGGGCATCATGTGGAGCTGGTATCGCTGAACAAGATGCAGGTAAATGGATGTCTGGGGTGTAACGCCTGCAGATATGGAAAAAGATGCGTACAGAAAGATGATTTTCATTCCCTTATTCCAAAGATAAAGAAGGCGGATTTGATGGTATTTGCGTCTCCGCTCTATTTTTGGACGATCTCATCGAAAATGAAAGCCTTTATTGAACGGTTTTACTGTATCGCGGAGGAAGACGAAAATCCGCCGTTTGGGCGTTATGAGAGATATCCGGTCCGGGACTGCGCATTTTTGATGACGGCGGCGGACAATTATTTTTGGACATTTGAACAGGCGGCATCCTATTATCAATTTACTTTGGTAAATTATATTGGTTTTCATGACAAAGGAATGTTGCTTGCCGGCGGTTGTGGCGATACGAATGGGAAACCGGAGATTACAAAGACGAATCACTTACAGAATGCATATCATTTTGGGAAAGCAATCTATGACGGGAGTTCAACAGATGGAACGTTACTGTGAAAGTACAGGAAAAAGAATACGAAAGTTCCTTACATGTCCAATGAAAAAAATAAATGCCTTCCGGTCGGTGGATATGACCGGAAGGCAAAAAAGAAACAGAATTTTATTTCCACATACCAAATCTCATATTCGCGGCTTACCGCGGGGTATTTGATTTAGTGCAGAATCGGACGGAACAGATGTCTTGGAATTCCGTCTACCATAACCGGAGAGACGTCGCCCTGGATCAAAGGACGTACATAATTGACAAATTCTTCAGTTACATAGTCTCCGTCTTCATTTACCCATTCTCTTGGAACCAGTTTTTCATCGTTGGCAATCTTATGCACATCTTTTACTTCTGTTCCGCTCTGATAGGGATCGTCAGACAGACGCTGCAGCACAACCATCTTTCCGCTGTCGCCTTCATCGGCAGCTTTTACAGCGGCGCCGCCCACCTGATATGCTTCCAGAATATCTACACGGGAAGCGCAGTGAGAAGCGGCTCTTTGCAGAGTGCTCAATTCGATTGCACGGGTTTTGCAGCCGATATCCCCTGCGATATAGCTTGCAAGATAGTTGGCGGTACCGGAGAGCTGCTTGTGCCCGAATGCATCTACGAAATCAATGCTCTGTCCCAGTTCGCAGACATAACGTCCGTCCGGCAGACTGATTCCTTCCGATACGGCAACCACGACAGAGGTTTTTGTTTTCAGCACTTCCCGTACCTTTTCGCCGAATTTCTCGATGTCAAAAGGAAGCTCCGGCAGATAGATCAGATCCGGACCAGAACAGTCTTCCCCTTTGGAAAGCGCTGCAGCGCCGGTAAGCCATCCGGCATTTCGTCCCATAATCTCTACAATGGAAACCAATCCTTTGGAATATTCCAGACAGAAGCTGTCCCGAATGATTTCCTTTACGGAAGTTCCGATATATTTTGCGGCGCTGCCGTATCCTGGTGTATGATCTGTTAAGGCCAGATCGTTATCAATGGTTTTCGGGCATCCGATAAAACGTGTCGGAAAACCTGTGATGATGGCGTAGTCCGATAGTTTTTTGATCGTGTCCATGGAATCATTTCCACCGATATAAATGAATGCTTCAATATCCAGTTTTTTGAGGATGTCAAAAATTTTGTCGTAAACATCGCGGTCCTCATGGATTTCCGGCAGTTTATAGCGGCAGGAACCGAGAAAAGCAGCGGGAGTTCTCTTTAAAAGTTCCGCATCCAATTCATTTGTAATATGTTCGGATAAATCGATATATCTTTCATCAAGCAGTCCCTGGATGCCGTGCAGCATTCCATATACTTTTTTTGCACCGCGGTCTTTTGCGGTACGGTATACACCGGCAAGACTGGAATTAATAGCAGCGGTCGGTCCGCCTGATTGTCCGACGATTACATTTCCTTTCATGTAAAATACCTCCATTTTGTTTTATAGTAATCGCTCTGAACGATTACGCTTTATGCACGTTTTAGATCTCCAAATTTGTACATACTATTACTAGTTTAGTGCATTATGATGAATTTGTAAATGAAAAAATGAAAAAGACTTTAAAATACCCGGTGAAATGTATTTGTTTTCAGGTTGTCAGAAAAGGGATTTGACGATATAATAAAAATAATATATCTTTCGGGATAAAATTGTGTGATAAACGTTTTGGTAAAGAGCAAGTAAGAGATGAAATGAGATAGATTTGAATGTGTTGAGAATAAAGTTGCAGGAGGAATCATGAACAATGAATACAATGCCGGTTTCAGAATTGGTTGATAAAGTTGCCGCAATATGCAGAGCAAACGGCGTAAAACGGTTGGAATTGTTTGGTTCCTTTGCCACAGGCACGGCAACGCCGACAAGTGATATAGATTTTGTTGTTTATGGATGTGAAGATCCGCTGCAGCTTGAGGAGGCTCTGGCAGAGATCGATACGCTTCGCAAAATCGATATTTTTGATTATGACAGTATCAATAATGAATTTTTACTGGAGGATATAAGAAAATATGGAAAGCAGATATATTAATCGTTATCGTACGTTTTGCAGGAGTCTGAAAAATTTGGAAAAGAGCCGGAAAGCGGATCCAAAAGCAGATTTTGTACTGGAAGGGACTGTCTTAAACTTTAATCTTACTTTTGATATTTCGTGGAAGGTGATGAAAGATATCCTGGTTAAGAGGCTGGAGATTCTCGGGTTTGCGGTGGGATCGCCGCGTGAAACATTGAAGCAGGCATTTACGAACGGGCTTATTGACGATGATCAATGGATGCAGATGCTTCGTGTAAGAAATCAACTGGCACATGATTATGACGGAACTTTTGCGGCGGAAAAATTCCAGGATATTATTCAGGTATATTATCCACTGTTTGTAGAATTAAAGGAGAATGTGAAGAAATATTATTCCTGTTCCTGAGGGGCGATTTTTGCGCAGCAAAACTTAAAATATCGCCCCGAACCGTTACTATGAGCGGCCTCCCGGGTCGTGAATAGTAATCAAAAAGGAACATAATTGTGAAAAAAGTACTTGCATTTTGTAAAAAAATAAAGTATGATACAAATACTCTATTTACAAGTCATGATTATCTTGTATTTTCAGGCGCGGAGATCAGGCCGGCAGTGTATGACACTTGCAAAGGCGGCGGATGATCCGTGTGGAATTCAAATCCGGTCGGATTGTATTTTTTCAGAAAGAATTAGTTATACGGCTCACAGAAAGAAGAATGTTTTTTTGCTGTGCGCAGAAAGGAGAGGATGCGTTTATCATAACGAGTTATGAGGTGATAAAATTTATAGAGCATGGAAACCGCTGCCGGCCTGTCATGGACAGTGTACCCGGGGAATTGCTGATATATCGGCTGAAACGCTGTCCGGAGGTGGAGAAAGCCTGTTTATTTCGATGGATCGGCGGGTTCGTGTATCAGATAGAACAGTTTCACCGATGCAGAAATGATCAGAGTTATCGCTATATAAATCCATATAGTGTGCTGATAACCCGGGAAGAGAAGCTTTTGCTTTTGGATCTGGAAGCGGAGAGCAATGCATTTGTGCTGAAGAATATGCAGACACGTGCGATGCGAAATCATTTTATCAGACCGGCCGCTTTGGCCGGAGAACAGACAAAGATTGCCTGTGATCTTTATGGATATGCAAAAACGATCCAATTTCTATTGGCGAACGCACATGTTACGCCGTCACTTACAAAATGGGAAGAGCACCGTTTTGAAAAAATCATTGAGAAATGTCTTTGTGAAAACCCCAGGAAACAATATGAAAATTTCAAACAGATTCAAAAGGAGCTTCCATCCGGATATGGGGCGGCTGTGCAGGAACAAAAAAAGAAAAAGCAGTATGGAATTATGGCTGTCGGTCTTCTCATCGTACTTCTATTTGCCTTTTTAAAAAATCAGGCGCTGATAAAAGAGAAACAACAGCTTCAGGAACAGACGGAGCGATATATGCAAAATCAGTCAGAGCAGAAAGAAAAGGGGATGGATTTTGCAGGAGAAGAGCGGAAAACAAAGGAGGCAGGTACAACGGAAGAGAAAGAGGAGGATTGGGAGGAAGCAGACGGAGAGGAGAAAAACGGACCTCGCGACGGGATGGACGAGCTGGCAGAGGCGACCGACAGACTGTATACGTATCTGCTGAAAAATACGGCAAAAGACAATCAGGAAGTCATAGAGCAGGGGGAGGAATTAAGAAGGGAGTTATTGCGGTATCTGTCAGCGGCTTACGATCGGGAAGAGAGGGCAGAGAAAGCGCTGGAAGCCTACGAAGAGTTATGTACACTGGAAGTACAAAAACCGCTGCTCGAAACGGCATATATCCGTAGAATGACATTGGAAATGGAGCAAGGCAGAGAAGAAGTGTTGCAGACAGGGGACGAAGCGCTGGAACGACTTCCGGATTCCATGCCTCTGGCGGAAAAATATATAGAAATAGTATGGGAGAAAGAGATCCCAAAAGAAGAGGGAATGGAAAAACTGGAACAACTTCTGCTGCGTTTTCCGGATCTGAAGAATACGGTCTATTATCAGGAACTGAAAAACCGGTACGAAATACCGGAGAAAGAGATGAAAGGAACAGAGGATGAAGGAAACAGAGAGAATAAAGGAGAAAACGAAGAACAAAGAGAAGAAATGGAACAAGAGCAGTAGTCTGTTTTTGCCTTTGCTGGTATTTTGTGTCTTCGTGGCAGGAGCACGGGAAAGTAGGGCTGGATACGACGAGAATGTAAAAGTAGACACGGTGGTGACGGAGATTGACGAAGCGCCGGACATACCGGAAGAATCGGAAGATACCATACTTCCGGAAGAGCCTGTAAGTTTACCGGAGATACAATACCCGGAGGCGGACGGAAGGCAGGGATATTATCTTTTCTTTCCGGATATTCGGATCCGGCACAGAGAACCGGAAGCCGTAACAAAATATAGACTTTTGTCAGCGGACGGGAACAAAACGGAAGGAAGTCTGGAGGGCAAAGAGGGAGAGACAAGTGAGGTACTTCTGGAGGGAAAATGTATGTCGGAAGGGGAAAATATACTGCGCGTATGGATGGAAGAAAAAGAAGAGTCTTCGCAGGAGCCAATGTTTTTACAGGAAGTTTCCTTTTTGGTGGATACCCAAAAACCGGCGCCGGTTCTGTTTTTGTATGATCCTGTGCCCAGTGGGGAGTGTATTTTTGCGAATGCGCCTGTGGAAATTATGATAAAAAGCGGCGAAGAAGAGGAGGATGTGGAACAAATCTGCTATCGGACGGAAAATGGAGATTGGGGGAACCTGCCGGCAGAGGGAGGGACCGTTTTATTACAGCCTGGATTTCGCGGGAGAGTAGAGGCATACGCCCTGGATTGTGCAGGAAACCGGTCGGAACTGACCATATCCTGTGAAATTTTTTGTGAGAATACGCCGCCGGCGGTGCAAATGTATGTAGAAGGAGGAACGGATTTTTGGCATACCGGGCCGGTGGCAGTGCAGGTGAATGTCCGGGAGAATCCGGAGGAAACCGGGATTAGGAGCGTAACGTGTTATGGCGGCGGCCGGATTTTATGGCAGGAACATATAGAGCAGGCAGGAAGGTTCTCTTTGGAAAACAATTTTATCGTGGATCTTGTCTCTGAAGGAGGCGCCGGAATACCAGTGACCGTGGAGGCAACTGACTGGGCAGGAAATGCCTGGACAGAAACCAGAACAATTTTAGTTGATACGGCGGCCCCGGTGATTCAAAGCGAAGGGATTTATGACCAGATGATTTCAGCGGAACCTGTATCCGGAAAGATATGGATACAGGAGGAAAATGGGTTGGACTATGAGAAAATTGAAATTTGGAGAACGTCTCCTTCCGGAAAAAGAGAATATCTTGAGATTCCGGGAAATGGGGCTAAAGGCACAGAGGGCGGTGTGGATCCGACAAAGCGGCAGGAATGGGAGATCTCACTGGTGGAAGACGGGATATATGAGATTGCTGTGACAGTCAGAGATCTGTCCGGACATGAAATAAAACAGCAATACCGGATTACGGTGGATGGAACCAGTCCGGTTATCCGGTATGTGAATCAAATGCAGGGAGCATATGTTCCCTATTTTCAATGGAATTACGGGACGGAGGAAATGTTCTGGGATTTTACGGAATATTCTTATGAGATGCGTCTGGACGATCGATTTTATGCACCTGGAAAGAGGGTAACACAGGAAGGGCGCAGAAAGTTACAGGTAGCGGCGGTGGATGCCGCCGGAAACCGTTCTGTGGCCGAAGCTGTATTTCAAATTGATCATACCCCTCCGAATATTCGAATTTATAATGTGGAGGACGGAAAAACGTATGAAGATGCTGTGGAGATGAGTATGTCGGTGGAGGGAGAAGGAGAATATCTCAAAGAAATACAGATCAATTCTGAAGAAATGCATCTGGAGGAAGCATGTCAGGTGTTCCGGAAAAGTTTTCAGGAGCCGGGGGAATATAAGATCAGAATGCGGGCGGAAGATCCGGCGGGGAATCAGGAACAAAGGCAGCTTACTTTTCAGATAAAGGAAAAAGGGGCAGAGAGTATATGGAGTCCGGTGAAAAAAATATTTCAGAGAGAAGAATCGAGCGCAGAGGAATCCGCCGGAATGGGATATGAGAAAAAGGAAGTGAAAGAAATTCCCGCTGCCGGGGTTGCAATGCTTCTCTTACCGGCAGCGGTTCTGTTTCCTATATTGAAGCGATCTATTGTTTTAGGAAAAAGGAAGTAATTTTCAGTTGAATTTCAGGACAAGTTTCAGTACATCTTTCGGATGCTCGGTAATCATTGTGAGAGCGTCCATAATATCCTTGTAATTGTAGGCTTTGGTCATCAGTTTCTGCGGGGTAAGGCTTCCGTCCTCAAAACCGGCGATGACCTCGTCAAAGCAATGATTATTCAGACGGGAACCAACAATGGTAAGTTCCTTTTTAGTAATATCCGCCATGCAGATACTGGAAGGTTGATTTTTCAACCCGAGACAGACAATGCGTCCGGCGGGACATGCGAGCTTCACGGCCTGTTCAAAAGAAGAAGGGATGCAGACAGTATCGACAATCACCGGAATGCCTTCCCCTTCTGTGAACCGGTCAAGTCTTTCTTCCAGATTCTCTTCGGACACAGATACAATTTCATCTGCGCCCATCTCTTTTGCTTTGTACAACCGTTCTTTTACCAGGTCCGTCATGATGACCTTCGCCCCGTTTCTTTTCGCAACCTGCATGGCACAGATACCGATGGGGCCGGCTCCCATGATGAGAACCCGGTCATCCGCCTGAATCTGTGCTCTCTGATTGATCTCTACACCGATTGTATATGGTTCCGCCAGACCCAGCAGGGATTCGTCGAATTTTTTATGATAGAGATGTATATTTGCGGCGGGTACTTTGACATATTCAGCAAAGCCGCCGTCACGGTGTACTCCCATCACCTCAAGATCCCGGCAGACATTGTGGCGGCCGATTCGACAGGCGTAACAGTGCCCGCAACTGATGACCGGATCCGCGGCAACCTGGTCGCCGGGTGCCGTATTTGTGACTGCAGAGCCAATAGACTCTACGATGCCGCCGAATTCATGACCGATCAGGCGCGGATAAGTGGCGAGGGAATTCGTTCCATTGTAAATTCCGATATCTGAGCCGCAGATACCGCCGGAGGTAACGCGGATAATTACATCATCCGGATTTGTGATCTCCGGTTTTGGAACATCTACAATTTCAACCCGAAAAGGTTCGATTACCTGAATTGCTTTCATTTTATTTAGCCTCCTTCTAAAATGAGTAAAAAATAATGTGGAAAACGTGCATAGAATGTCAGAATAACAATAAAATGTCATCGGACGTCTTATGTATTGTGGTAAATGTATCATAGGACGTCCGATGTGTCAAGAGAAAAAATAAAATGCAACCACAGGAAAGAAAGGTTACAGTTAATTTTCACGGATCAGGAATGCGCCGAACTGCGCATTCCGCGAGAACAGACTTACGCAGCGGCAACAGGTTTCATTTTATTGCCGCGAAGCAATGGACCAGGCAGTTATGCCTGCTACGGAGTATTTGACCTGGCTTTTATTAGCTTTTCAATATGCTCCTGATTGTATCTCATGTGTTCCAGCATCGCTTCTTTTGCGGCGTGGGGATTCTTTTCCGCAATAGCGGTTGTAATGGCCCGATGCGTTGCAATGGTTTTTTCCGTAAGATTTGCATTCGTTGCTTTGATTTGTTCTCTGATCGCGGAATGAATCACCGGAATGACGTTGGGAACCACCTGATTTTTGCTGCTCCTGGCAATGGTTTCATGAAAGGCAATGTCTTCTGTTACAAAGTCCTGGTTCTGGCGGATCTTTTCTTCCACGGCAAGGCAGGACTGCCGAATTTTTTTAACATCCTCTTTGGAAGCACGCATTGCTGCCAGAGCGGCAATATCCGGTTCGATCATCGTACGCACTTCCATGAGATCCAACGCCAGACGACTTTTATCTTCCACAAAATTCAGCCCCAGCGGATCGTCGGTGAGTCCTGTTTTTTCACTGACAAAAGTTCCCAGACCTCTTCGTATCTCGACAATGTTTCTGGATACAAGAATTTTGATGGCTTCCCGAATTGTTCCGCGCCCCACCCCCACAGCCCTGGCAAGTTGAAATTCATTTGGAAGCCGTTCGCCTTTTTGAAAGGTATTTTCTGCAATCAGGTTTGCAATTTGATCGGCTATTTGTTCTGCCAACGGTTTTTCATTGTTCTGTATTGTTTCCAATTTCATATTCTTTATATTTCCTTTCCTGTCTCCGAGAGGTTACTGCGTTGAAGTCCTAAAATGATGAGGTAAGGATTGTTGTATATTATACCTCTATACGGTAAAAAAGTCGAGGGTTATGAAAAGAAATATATCACGAAGCTGTTTTAGTATAATAGCACAAAATTCTTTGGTGAAAATTGTTGAATTTCATGAAAATTAAGAATATGTTTCGGATAATAGTGACAAAATTAAGAAAACGTGCTATTGTATACATTAGTTAATACAAGACAGTGCACAAAATGTATTACGAAGAAAGGGAACTTTGAAAACAGAAAGAAAAGGAGAGCGAAAAATGAAAAAGAAGTTAGTTTCGTTATTTTTGGCAGGAGCTATGGTGGCGTCGATTTTGGCTGGCTGTGGAAATGTAAAAACGGACAGCGAGGCAGCGGCAGGTGATGACGGCGAAGCAGCAACTACCGAAGCGGCATCGGGAAAAGACGCTTATGCAGATGACATTAAGATCGGCTTTCTTCCGAACGTAATCGGGGATTCCTGTGCGGCTGCATGGGCAGAAGGTATGGAAGGTTATCTGAATAATTTTGCAAATGTTACGTTCAATGTATTTGACGGAAAGGCTTCTGTAGATACCGAGAACACCATTATGGAACAGATGATCAATGAGAAATATGATGCGATTATTCTCCAGGCTACGGATGCTGCTGGTCTTGCGGCTACTACGGATAAAGCAGAAGCAGCCGGAATCCCGGTTATTACATGTAATCTGGATGCGGATACAACGCACACAGGTCTGGTAGCAGCGGTAGATATTGAAGCTGGTGAGCAGATCGCAGAATATATCGGTGAGAGCCTTGGCGGTTCCGGAAAAGTGGTGATTATCTCTGCCACACCAGGAGCTACAAAAGGTGAGAACATTGATAAGGGATTTAAGGCAGTAATGGAAGAGAAATATGCAGGAATTGAGATTCTTGACGAGCAGTCCGGCGAGTGGCTGACAGAGAATGCAAATACTGTTATGAATGATTTCCTTACAAAGTATTCCGAGATCGATGCAGTTCTGTGTCACAATGATGCGATGGCAGAGGGCGCTGCTGAGGCTGTAAAAGCAGCAGGAAGAGAAATGCAGATCTGGGGTGTTGACGGAGAATCCAAGATGCTGGATTACATTGAGCAGGGCTTGTGTACAGGTACTATTTATACAGACTGCCAGAAGCAGGGAGCGGCATGTGCACAGTTTTGTATGTATGCGATTGGTTCCGGTATCACAGCAAAGAATCTGAGTGCTACACCGATTGTAAAAATGTCTCCGATCGTTGTAACAAAAGACAACTTATCTGAAATTACAGAGGATATGCGCTGGTAATTTTATAGGAAAAAAGGGCGATATCAGAAGGGAGTGGTATCCCTTCTGATATCGTATTCTTTTTGGGCGGATTTTGTTTCATACATCATATAGAGATATCCGGGCATGTTATGTATGCTGTTTTTTGAAGACGAATAGTTTGTGCCCGAAGAGAAAGAAACCCCGCATATTTAGGAGGATAAAAACTATGAGACAAGAAAACATGCGTCGATTAATTTCCGTTGCATCGCTGGTTGTTCTGGCGTTGGTATTTGGTTTTACCAGTAGTGGTTTTTTTACGGCGACGAATATTTTGAGTATTTTACGTGAATGTGCAATTACAGGTATTATTGCAATTGGTGTTTCTTTTGTAATCATTACTGCTGGAATTGACTTGTCGACAGGTGCCGCGGTGGGATTTGTCAGCATGTTATGCGCGAATTTTTTGTATTATTACGCGCTTCCGGCAGAACTTATCATGCTCATTTCAATTTTGGCCGGAACATTGTGCGGTGTATTGAATGGATTCATTGTTACAAAACTCCGTGTACCGGAATTTATTGCTACATTGTCCACACAGTATTTGTTCCGTTCCATGGTATTTGTGTTTGCCATTCGGGAGTCCGGTGTAATTACGAATAAAAAGATAACAGATCCTGGAATCCTGATTATGGGTGGAAGCATCAATGGGATTTATCTGGTAACAATTACGTTTTTTGCTCTTGCGATTGTCGGACAGCTTATTTTGAAAAAGACAAAACTTGGAACATATATTTATGCGACGGGTTCGAACAGAAAATCGGCGGATTTGTCAGGAATTAATACGGATAAGGTACGGTGGACCGTATTTATTATTACAGGTTTTCTGTGCGGGATTGCTGCAATTTTTGAGATCGGGCGAATCGGAAGCGCAACTACAGATTTAGGAACCGGGCTGGAGTTTGAGGTAATTGCTGCGGTTGTAATCGGAGGATGCGCGTTTTCCGGAGGACGTGGAGATATCTTCGGAACAGCGGTAGGTGCCATCTTTATGGCGGTGCTGCAGAATGGAATTCTGAAATATAATCTGCCGACAGCGGCTCAATTGATTATTAAAGGTGTTGTCATAGTGATTATGATTGTGTTCGATTCGGTATACAATCAATATATGCAGAAACGGATACAGCAGAAGTCGAATCAGGATACACAGATGGCAGGAGGTGAAGCGTAATGGCAGCATTGCTGGAAATGAAAGAGATTGAAAAGAGCTTCAATGGTTCTCCTGTATTGAAAAAAGTTGATTTTTCTGTAGAACCGGGAGAGGTACATGCCCTGATGGGAGAAAATGGTGCCGGAAAGTCTACTTTGATTAAAATTTTGACGGGGATCTATCCGAAAGACGGAGGACAGATTTACTGGAATGGGAATCCGGTTACGGTGGACAATCGGAAAGACGCTGCCAGTCTGGGAATCGGAGTTATTTATCAGGAATTGAGTCTGATTCCGACATTGACGGTGATGCAGAATGTGATGCTGGGAAAAGAGCAGAGTAAACTTGGTTTTGTCAATGCAAAAAAGATGAAGCAGAAAGTGACAGAACTGATTGAAAAATACGGATTTGCCGTTAAAGCGGATGAGGTGGTAGAAACACTGACGATTGCGCAGAGGCAGACGGTCGAGATCTTAAAGGCGCTGAGCGAGGAATCAAAACTAATCATTATGGATGAGCCTACGGCATCTTTAAGTGCCAAAGAATCCGACGCGCTGTTTGACATTATTGAGCAGCTTCGGAAAGATGGAGTAAGCGTCATCTATATTTCCCATCGTCTGGAGGAGGTATATCGTCTTTCCGATCGTCTGACGGTACTTCGGGACGGAGAGACAGAAGCGGTATTGACGAAGGAACAGATTAATCCTGCCGATGTGGTACGGTTGATGATTGGGAAAGAGCTGAGTGAGGCAACCGCTTCCAACAGTCTTAGAAAATCAGATGCCCCTGTCCGGTTGAAAGTAGATGGTCTCACCAAAAAGGGTGTGTTCCATAATATCGGTTTCGAAATCCATGAAGGTGAGATTGTAGGATTTGCCGGATTGGTAGGTGCAGGGAGAACGGAAGTGATGCGCTGTATTTATGGTGCAGATCCCTACGATGCAGGTACAGTGGAATTTGAAGGAAAACCGTTATCGAAACAAATTACGAAGAATATCGGGATTGGATTTGGTTTTGTACCGGAGGACCGCCGGAATCAGGGATTTACTCCTCTTCTTTCTATTGAGAAAAATGTGGCTTTAACAAACTATGATACGCTTGCAAAAAATGGCTTTGTAAAAGCGGCGGCTGAGAAGAAACTGGGAGTTGATATGGTAGAGCGGCTTGCAATCAAACCGGGGGATTCCCAGATCCCGGTAGGCAATCTTTCCGGAGGAAATCAGCAAAAAGCGGTTCTTGCAAAATGGCTGAGCCGTGATCTAAAGCTCCTGATCATTGACGAACCGACTGCCGGAATTGATATCGGAGCAAAAGATGAGATTTACAAAATTCTGGAGAAATTGGCGGAAAACGGGACTTCCGTTATTATGGTTTCGTCGGATCTTCAAGAATTACTCCGAGTTTCCCAACGAATTATTGTCATGAGAAAAGGAGAGGTTTTCACAGAGTTTTCTTCCGGCAGAATTACACAGGAAGACGTTCTGATGGCAGAATCGGGAATTCTGACAAAGGAAGGTGAAGCAGATGAATAAGAAAATGGATATAAAAACAATATTTGGTAAATCACAGAGACTGTGGATTCTGGTCGCCGTAATGCTTGTGCTTACGGTTCTCCAGCCGGGGGTATTTTTAACGGCAGCCAATATGAAGAGTATTCTGTTGTCCATTTCTGTGTACGGAATTATGGTCTGCGGAACAATCTTTCCAATTCTTCTGGGAGGAATTGATCTTTCTGTTGGTGCGGTAGCAGCCGCAGCCGGTGCATTCACGGTTACCTGGATTGTAGATCATGGTTTTACAAATGGCGCGGTAGTTGTTGGTGTTCTTGGCGGCCTTCTTCTTGGGGCAATCGTTGGTGTTGTTCATGGAGTGATTGTAACACGCTTTGCAGTACCGCCGTTTTTGATTACACTGGCGACACAGAATATTGTATACGGCGTTGCACAGCTTTTGACAGAAAATAACGTGATCGCGTGTATGGAGCCGGCTTCTTTTGCTTTTTTAGGAGGAGGAAGACTGTTGGAAATTCCATTTTCCATCTGGATCATGTTTTTTATGGCAATCCTGTCTTACATTATCCTGAATAAAACAGTATTTGGACGGAACGTATATGCCGTAGGCGGGAATGCCGAGGCATGCCGTTTGTCCGGTGTGAGAAGCCGGATGGTCATCATTTTATCCTATGTGGCTTCCGGGCTGACGGCAGCGCTTTCCGGAATTGTGCTTGCAAGTATGAATCGTCAGGCCATTGCCAAGGCGGCACAGGGATATGATAATTATGTATTGACGGCCCTGGTTGTCGGCGGAGCGTCCCTGATGGGTGGAGAAGGTTCGATTCTTGGCGCCGTATGGGGGGCGTTTCTGGTAGGTGTGATCTCCAATGGACTTCGTCTGGTAGGAGTGGCCTCAGATTATCATGGAATTGTGAAATGCATCGTAATCGTGGCAGCAGTGGCACTGGATGCTCATGTAAGATATAAGAAGAGCGGTCTGCAAAAGAGCAGTTCTCTATTTAGGAAGAAAGAAAAGGCATAAGATGATGAAGAAGATTGATGTACATGTACATGTATTTGGGATACTGAAGGGGTTTCGAGGGGAAGGAGAACTGTATCCGCTTGGAGGCGGAAGAGCCAGATGGGCGAACGGACAGACAGTGGATATGATTCCTCCGGATCTGGGTGATAAAGCATTTGAGACGGAGACCTGTTACAGATTTTTGAAGGAGAAAGGTGTGGAAAAAGCAGTTCTTCTTCAGGGAAGTTTTTATGGGATCGACAATGAATATACAGCGTTGGCTGTGAAAAATCATCCGGATATGTTTATCGGGGCGGGATCTTATGATCCATTTACACGATATGCAGATCAGATTTATGACAGACTGACGAAGGAGCTGGGATTCCGGATTTTAAAATTTGAAACCAGCAGCGGCGGCGGGTTCATGTCTTACCATCCTGTTTTTGATATTGCCGAAGTTTTTTCACCTATTGCAGCAAAATGTGCACAGAATGGGCAGGTTCTTGTACTGGACATCGGAAGTCCGGGAATGGAAAGCTTTCAGCCCGAGTCAGTGAAAAAGCTGGCGGTTACCTGGCCGGAGCTTAAGATTGTAGTTTGTCACCTTTTTGCCGCAACGCGAAAGGATGCGGAAGAGAAACAGTTTGAAGAGCTGAAAAAAAGTTTTCAGATGCTTGCGCTTCCCAATGTATATTTTGATCTTGCGGCGGTACCGTTTAATGTATGGCCGGAAGAGTATCCTTACCCCACAGGACTTCGTTTCATCCGTACTGCAAAGGAGATTGTGGGAGTCGGAAAGCTGATGTGGGGAACGGATCTTCCTTCCGTGCTTTTTAAAAGTTCCTATGAACAGCTTTCAGATTATATTATACAGAGCGGTTTCTTTACCGAACCGGAACTGGAACAGATTTTTTATAAAAATGCATTAGAGGTGTATCCTTTTGATGTCAAATAGAAAACGACAGATGAATTTATTACTGGTGATCGTATGCCTGTTTTGGTTTGGACAATATGTATATATTCCTTACCAGACGACCTATCTGTTAAGTATCGGTGTACCGTCCGGAATTACAGGACTCATCATCGGTGCATACGGACTTGTGCAGATTTTTTTCCGGATACCGGCGGGAATACTGGCGGATACCGGAAGCGGGCATAAAAAAATGATCATGGCAGGCGTTTGTTGTGTATCCGCAGCATCCTTATTTAGGGTGCTGCTTCCAGATGCACAGGGATTTTTTGTGGCGAATCTTTTTTCAGGGCTTGGAGCCTCCGCGTGGATTTCCTATATGGTTTTTTATATGCAGCTTGGAAAAGACGCCATTCAGGCAGCAACGGGGAAAATCATGGCGGCCAATAATACCGGGGTATTCCTGGGCTTTGTAACCAGTTCCCTTTTATATGAAAGAATGGGGATGACGATGATCTGTCTCTTCAGTGTCGTTGCAGGGGCGATCGGGATCGCGCTGGTATTTGGAATCCGGGAGGAAAGGCCAGAAAAACGCTCCTTTACAGCGCAGGAATGGAGAGGAATATTTACATATCGCAGATTGTTGTTTTTCTCTGTATTAGCTATGCTGCAGCAGGGAGTTCAGATGGCGACCTGTATGTCTTTTACCATTCAGGCGGTAAAGGAATTGGGAGCGACATCGGTACAGAGTGGCATAGCGTCCATCGTATATATTGTGATGGCAGTGGCATTTTCTCTTTTATCCGGGAGTTCGTTTTTTGTAAAATCGGGCTCAAATCGGGTGATACCGGCGGGAATTGTTTGTCAGATGGTATATTGTATTTTGGTGCCGGCTGCGTCGAATGTGTACGAGATTTATGGCTGTCAGGTTTTGGCGGCCGCTGCAATGGGATTTCTGTTCACTTCTCTGACCAGCGAAAGTATGAAAGGAGTACCGGACCATTTTTATTCGACGGCGATGGGAATTTTCCAGTCCGTGTATGCCGTTGGGATGACGGCATTTCCGATCTTGACAGGATATATCAGAGGAAAGTTCGGGCTTGCGGGAGGATATTACTTTATGGCGGCAATGCTTGGGCTGGGACTGATCGGATATTTTGTTGGGAAAAAGAAAATCCTGGATTTAGAAAATGATAGATTTTTTGTTTTGAATCATTGTCATACAGTTATGAAATAGCGATTGGGAGGTAGAACCATGAAATTTATGGATAAGCTGGCATGCTGCCGGCCGGAACCAGGAGAAATAGGGATCTTTTGGTTGGGGCAGGCAGGATTTTTATTGAAGAACAGCAAAGGTGAAATTTTAGCAATTGATCCGTATCTTTCGGATGCAGTGGAACGGATTTGTGGATTAAAAAGAATGATGATGGCAGTGATGGAACCGGAGGAATTGAATCCGGACTATGTTCTGATCAGTCATCATGATGAAGACCATCTGGATATGGATGTGATTCCGGATATCCTGAAACGGAATCCGGACACGAAACTTCTGGGACCTTCCACAGTATATCGGATGTGCAGGAATGCGGGAATTAATCAAGGGCAGCTTATAGAATTTAATGAAGGAGAGAAAACGGTCTGCGGCGGGTATGAAATGGAAGCAGT
The DNA here is from genome assembly GCA_910574195.1 of Lachnospiraceae bacterium. GTDB lineage: Bacteria > Bacillota > Clostridia > Lachnospirales > Lachnospiraceae > Schaedlerella. The sequence continues at coordinate 202,743 of CAJTBF010000005.1, forward strand.
ATTCGCAGATCACGGAGACCATGCACCAGATGCGATCGGTATGCTGGTCAGAACGGAAGGACATCTTCTTTATTTTTCCGGAGATACCTCTTATCAGTGTGAACGGATGAAGTATGCAGCGGATCAGGATATAGATATTCTGGTAGTTCCGATTAATGGTGAGTATGGGAATATGAATGCCTGTGAGGCGGTGGATCTTGTAAATCTGACAAAACCAAAACTCACAATTCCCAGTCATTTCTGGACATTCATCCGGCATGGGGGAGAACCATACCTTTTTGACAGAGAGATGCGCCTGGAAGCGCCGGATATGAAATTTTATTTTATGTGTCAGGGGGAAATGCTTCTTTGGAACGGCAAAAGGAATAAATAAGTGGTACAGTTGTATGACTGTTTATTTTGTGCGGCAGCAGCGAAAAAGGGATATCCCCTTTCTTTTACAGAGGGATATCCCTTTCCTCCAAAATGGCTTCGAGAGCAGCCTGTTTGGAGCAGACCAGATGCTTTCGCATCGCTTCGGCAGCTTCCGCCCATTTTTTTTGGATACATGCGTCAATAATCTCAAAATGCTCAATTTGGGTCTGCGCAATACGCGCCTCGCTTTTTACGCCTGAGAGAATCCGCAGCCGGCAGTCCTGATTAAAAACCCGTTCATACATGTTCAGGAGATATTCGTTTCCTGTTGCATCCATAAATTCCTGATGGAATTCATTGTCGATTTCATAAAAGGGATTCATATTATTTTGAGTGCTTTTTTTCCCAAAAATGTTATGATAGTATTGAAGCCGCTCCTCCGGAATCTTCTTCGCGTAATTTTCAACTGCATATGGCTCCAGCAGCATTCTTGCTTCGTGGATCATATTAATCTCCCGGATAGAAAGCGGTGCCACCATGATTCCCTTTTTCGGCAGAATCTGGATCAGATTCTCCTGTTCCAGCCTGCTGAGCGCGTCACGGACCGGAGTCCGGCTGGCATGTACCTCTTCCCTTAGTTTTTCTTCATTTAACAGTGTATTCGGTAGATATTCGCAGGAAATAATTTTATTCTTGATAATATGATATGCCCGTTGCTTTAGTGTTTCCTTTGCCATCTCGCATTCACCCTATTCTGGAATGTATCTGGGAAATTATTTCATAATTTTCAGACGCATTCTATATTATTGGAGTTCGTTTGTTATTGTGCCAAATGACACACTATTTATAGTATACAACAAGTTTACACGTATCTGCAAGCAATTTGCGATTAATTTAACAATTATTTTCATCAAAATTTTTGAGTTCCTTTTTTGAGCATTTTTACCAAATTTTGAAAAGAAATATAGTGCATATATCTAAAATTTATTTAACTTATCCAAAAGAATTGAAAAAAAAAACATTGTATAATATAATGTATACAATAAGGAATACAATAAGGAGAAAATTATGAAAAAACGAGAGCGACCATTTGTGGCAGAACTGGTAAGTGATCAGAAACTTCCTAAAATGTTCCGGATCCGTCAGAAATTTCCGAGGGAACGGATTCTTCCGGAGGACATTCCAGGGGTCATAGAAAAGCTTCTGGCGGAGGAAAAATTTATTTCCCAGGTGAAACCGGGAATGCGGATTGCAATTACAGCGGGTTCCAGAGGGGTTGCCAATGTGGCGCTGATTACGAAATGTATTGCAGATTTTGTGAAGAAAGCGGGTGCCGATCCATTTGTGGTTCCTGCAATGGGAAGCCATGGCGGAGCAACGGCGGAAGGCCAGCGGGAGATTCTTGCAAGCTACGGGATTGTGGAAGAATATATCGGTTGTCCCATTCTTTCCTCCATGGAAGTGAAGAAGATTGGAGTAAATGAGGAAGGAATGGACGTCTACATAGACCGTTATGCAGCGGAAGCAGACGGAATTATCGTGAGCTGCAGGATCAAACCCCATACGGCGTTTCGGGGATCATATGAGAGCGGAATTATGAAGATGATGACAATCGGTCTTGGAAAGCAGCATGGTGCGGAAGTGTGTCATGCAGCGGGATTCAAGCATATGGCGAAGTACGTTCCGATGTTTGGAAAAGCAATTCTGGAAAATGCACCGGTACTTTTTGCGGTGGCATCTATTGAAAATGCTTATGATGAGACTGCGAAGCTGGTGGCAGTGCATGCGGATGAGGTTGTGGAGAAGGAACCGCCGCTTTTAAAAGAAGCATTTGATAAAATGCCGAGAATTCTCGTGGATGAATGTGATGTACTTGTAGTAGACCAGATCGGAAAGAATTTCAGTGGAGACGGAATGGATCCCAATATCACAGGAACATTCTGTACACCTTATGCAACCGGAGGAATCAAATCACAACGTGTGTGTGTACTGGATCTGAGTCCGGAGACACATGGAAATGGGATTGGCCTTGGATATTCCAGCGCGACCACAAAGCGGGTATTTGAGCAGTTGAATCTGGCTGCAATGTATCCCAATGCAATTACCTGTACTGTATTAGGAGGCGTCCGGATCCCCATTGTAATGGAGAGTGACAGGGAGGCAATCCAGGTCTGTGTAAGGACCTGTAATGAGATTGATAAAGCCAATCCCCGGATTGTGCGGATTCCCAATAGTCTTCATATCGAATATATTATGCTGTCGGAGGTATACTATGAGGAAGTGAAAGAAAATCCCGATATCGAGATATTGAGTGAACCGGAATATCTGCCTTTTGATGAAAACGGGAATCTCTGGTAGAGAAACTGAAAAGAGAAAGAAAGCTCTGACGGAAGACCTGGAGAAGAAGGCATTGCCGGATGAAAAAATAAAAAATGTATAAAGAACGTAAAGTTGGAAGAAGTTTCTGTCAGGTGAAAAAGTCGGGGAGAAAAAAGGCACACGAAGACGTTGTTGAGGGAAAAGGAAGAGAAACAAAAAAGAGAAAAACAGAGTAAGAAAAAGCGGATCAAAAAAGAAAGGAAAGAAAAGGAATGAAGGCAGTCAGAATCAATGCACCGGGCGAAGTAGAGATCTGTGAGATCGAAATGCCGGTGAGGAAGCAGGGCGAAGCATTGTTGAAAGTTTTATATGGGGGGATTTGTGGAAGTGATCTGGGTTCTTACAGAGGAACTTTTGTATACTTTGATTATCCAAGGATTCCCGGTCATGAGATTAGTGCCGAAATTGTGGAAATTGATGAGAACGAGAAGGGATTAAAACCAGGAATGGTTGTAACCTGTAATCCATATTTTAACTGCGGACACTGTTATAGTTGCGAGCGTGGTGTGGTGAATGCATGTATGAACAATCAGACCATGGGATGCCAGAGAGATGGCGCATTTTGCGAGTACATCACGATGCCCATTGAGCGGATTTATGATGGAAAAGGATTATCCCCCAAGGTGCTGGCAGCGATCGAGCCTTTCTGCATCAGCTATCATGGCGTGCAGAGAGCCGGAATCAAACCGGGAGATAAGGTGCTGGTAATCGGCGCGGGGACGATCGGAGTGTTGGCGGCGAATGCGGCAAAAGCGCTGGGCGGAGAAGTATACATAAGTGATGTACAGCCGAAAAAACTGGATTATGCTGTGGAAAACTTTGGATTTGCGGGGAAAGTTCTCAATGACAGTCCTGAAAATCTGGAAAAAAGAGTTGGTGAAATTACTGGTGTCTTTGAAAATCAGGGAACCAGAACACCCTATGGTTTCGATGTATGTATTGAGGCAGTGGGGCTTCCGGGAACTTTCCAGAACGCGGTGGATGCGGCGGCATTTGGAGGGAAGGTTGTATTGATCGGTGTTGGAAATAAGAACCTGGATTTCAATTTCACCCTGCTGCAGAAAAAGGAGTTGGATGTATATGGAAGCCGGAACGCCCTGAAAAAGGATTTTGTAGAATTAATTGATCTGGTAAAGGATAAAAAAGCAGACCTGGAAAAAATAATTACGAATATTTATCCGTTTGAAAAAGTTGCGGATGCGTTCGCGGATTTTAGCAACAACGGGGCAGATATGCTGAAAGTAATGATTGACTTTACAAATATAAAATAGCCGGTAAGTAAAAAGGCAATAGAAAGGAAATGTCAAATATGGAAAAATTAAATTATCAGGTATTAGAGGCATCCGGTTATAAGGGATATATCAAAAAAGAAGCTCCGGAGAAGGTACTGCAGTTCGGAGAGGGAAATTTTCTGCGGGCGTTTGTAGATTATTTCTTTGACTGTGCCAATGAGAAGGCGGACTGGGATGGAAAAGTCGTGCTGGTGCAGCCGATTGCACAGGGCTTGACCGATCTGATTAATGAGCAGGAAGGCCTTTATACGCTCTATCTCAGAGGAAGTGAAAAGGGGCAGAAAGTAGATGCAAAACGTGTGATTTCCGCGGTCAGCAGATGCATCAATCCTTATGAAGATTATCAGAAGGTGGAAGAACTCTCATGCAGCGACGATCTGGAATATATCGTATCGAATACGACAGAGGCGGGAATTGTCTATGATCCCAACAGTACGTTTGCGCAATGTCCGCCAGACAGTTTTCCCGGAAAGCTTACAAAGCTCTTGTATGCAAGATATAAAGCAGGGAAAAAGGGGCTTGTTATTCTGAGTTGTGAATTGATTGACAACAACGGAAAAGAGCTGGAAAAATGTGTGAAGCAGTATATTGCGGACTGGAAGCTGGGAGAGGATTTTGCAGAATGGATTGAAAAAGAGAACCTGTTCTGTTCCACATTGGTAGACCGGATTGTACCGGGACGTATCCGGGATGCAGAAGAAGTAAAACGTCTGGATGAGGAAAACGGATACACGGATCCGTTGACGGACGTAGGAGAGTGCTTCGGTGTCTGGATCATTGAAGGACCGGCAGAATTGGAAGAACGGCTTCCGTTTAAGAAAGCAGGATTGAATGTACATGTTGTGCCGGATGTAACACCTTACAAGAAAAGAAAAGTAAGAATTTTAAACGGGGCGCACACGGGATTCGTATTGGGCGCTTATTTGTCAGGACAGGATATTGTACGGGACTGTATGCATAATGAAACAATTCGTGGATTTATGAATAAGATGCTGTATGAAGAAATTATTCCGACCTTGCCGCTGGACAAAAAAGAACTTCAGGAGTTTGCGGCGGCTGTGGAAGATCGTTTTAACAATCCGTTTATCAATCATGAATTGATGAGTATTTCCCTGAATTCCACCTCCAAGTGGAAAGCGAGAAATATGCCCTCTTTCCTGGAATATGTGAAGGAAAAGAAAGAATTGCCGGTATGTCTGACCATGAGCCTTGCCGCATATATCGCATTTTACAGCAGTGATATACAGGAACGGACTGCAGACGGCCTTCTGTGCAAAAGACCAAAGGGGAACTCCTATAAAGTACAGGATGACGCCTGGGTGCTGGATTTCTATTATACGCACAGAGAGGACAGTGCGGACGAACTTGTGCAGGCAGTCCTGTCCAATGAAAAAATGTGGGGACAAGATCTGACGAAGATAGAAGGTTTGAAAGAACAAACGGTAAAGAATCTGGTAAATATCAAAGAAAATGGAGCGGAAGCGGCATATGCTTCCTGTCTGTAAGAGGAGCGGTTTATGGACAAGATGATACAGATTTCAGAAAAAGATAATGTGGCGGTGGCTTTTCATCCGGTGGAAAAAGGAACTGTGCTTGCGCTGGGGGATCGGCAGGTGACTGTGCTGGAAGATATTCCGCAGGGGCACAAGGTTTCGATTTGTCCTATCGAAAAGGAAGGCCGGGTGATAAAATATGGCTTTCCCATTGGACACGCGACAAAAGAGATTGCGGAGGGAAGCTGGGTGCATACGCATAACATGGCAACGAACCTTTCCAAAGAGCAGGAATATACCTATCACCCGGAGGAGAATGTGTCTGCCAGTATCAGCCCAGACAACGACACCGCAATATTTCAGGGATTCAGGAGGAAGGACGGAAAGGTCGGTGTCCGCAATGAGATCTGGATTATTCCGACAGTAGGCTGTGTGAACGATATTGCAAAAAAACTGGTGAGAGAGAATCAGGATCTGGTTAAAGGGAGCATTGAAGGGCTTTACACATTCCCTCATCCGTTCGGATGCAGTCAGACTGGTGCGGATCACGCACAGACAAGAAAACTGCTGGCTTCTCTTGTGCGTCATCCCAATGCGGGGGCCGTGTTGGTTTTAAGTTTAGGCTGCGAAAATCTGACACAGGATCAATTTAAAGAAGAACTGGGGGAATATGACGCGGACCGTGTAAAATTCCTTGTTTGCCAGGAAGTGGAAGACGAACATCTGGAAGGCAGAAAGCTGCTGGAAGAATGCGCGGCTTATGCAGGGCAGTTTGGCAGAGTTCCGGTACCCGCAGACCAACTTGTGATCGGCATGAAATGCGGCGCTTCCGATGGATTGTCCGGAATTACGGCAAATCCGACAGTGGGACGGTTCAGTGATCTTTTGATTGCGCAGGGCGGAAGTACCATTCTGACGGAGGTTCCGGAGATGTTCGGGGCAGAAGGAATGTTAATGAACCGCTGTGCAAGCCGGGAGGTTTTTGACAAAGCGGTAGAGATGATCAATGGGTTTAAGAGGTATTTTATTTCCCATCATGAAGTGGTGTATGAGAATCCAAGTCCGGGAAACCGGCAGGGAGGGATTACGACGCTGGAGGATAAAAGCTGCGGCTGTGTGCAGAAAGGCGGCACGGCGCCAATCGCGGACGTGATGGACTATGGAAATCAGGTAGAAACAAAAGGATTGAATCTGCTCTATGGCCCCGGAAACGATCTGGTCTCCAGCACGGCTCTGACGGCGGCCGGAGCACATATCATTTTGTTTACTACCGGGCGGGGTACTCCGTTCGGAGCGCCGGTGCCGACAGTGAAGATTGCGACCAACAGCCAGATTGCGGAAAAAAAGAAGAATTGGATTGATTTTAACGCGGGAACGGTGGTCGAAGGAGAAACACTGGACAGCGCAGGAAAACGCCTTTTAGAATATGTGTTGGAAGTAGCAAGCGGAAAACAGACCAATAATGAAAAACAGGGATACAGAGAAATTTCAATTTTTAAAGACGGAGTAGTCCTTTAAGCGAACAAAAAATGCAGAACGAAAGGTTTTGCATTTTTTTGTTATACCGTCGTATACAGAGGAATGAAAGGATAGTAGAAAAAATAGAAGCCCCGTAAAAAGGGAGGATGCCGGGTCACCGCTTTCGCGATGCCCGGCATGTATTATGAAAAAGTTTATTCAAATAAAACGAAACGGTTTCTTTATTGATATCAAATAATGATTTATTTGATACATTCAGTATATGGAAGAGAAATGAAGAAAGCATGAGAAGAAAATGAAGGTTTTTTGAAAGATAAATGAACAATTTGTGAACGATAATTCCTGAAATTATCCGGAATACTAACACACTTTTTTAATAAAAATATCTTTATCCGGATATTTTGCACAGGAAGCGTCTTTCTGCGGGCGGATGCGGACAGGGCAGTCAGAAGACAGCAGGGGTATAATCCAGCTTCCGAAATGTCAGCTCCCGATATTTTTTTGGAGTCATATTTTTTAGCTTACGAAAGGTTTCCGTATAATAGCTTTGGCTGCCAAATCCTACGGCATGCGCTACTTCTGCAATACTCATATCCGTATGGCTTAAAAGATCCGTGCTTTTATTCACTCTGAAACAGGAAAGATAGGAAGAGAAGGACTGTCCGGTTGCTTTATTGAAAAAGCGGCTGCACTCGCTGCGGCTTAAAGAAATGTGTGCCGCCAGCATATCCAGTGTGATCTTTTGTGTATAGTGCTCGTGAATATATTGCTCAACCAGCCGTAACCGTTGGTTGACCGGAGGATTGACAAAATATTCATTATCTGTACAGCCTGTCATTTTTATAATATTTTCCCAGATTTTCATTACTTCTACCATAGCCCTGATTTCTTTGGCAGGATGAGACGAGTGTAAAAAAAGATTCCTGATTTCCCGGATATCTTTTAAAATTTCATGATCTATCGGCCGGTCGGCAAATAAAGGGATTCCCCAAAAGTTTACTCTATCAAAAAAAGGAGCGACATATTTTATAAAAAAAGCGCTTCTGGAATCTGCACATAAAAATGCGGGAGGTATCTGCACGCAGAAATAGGAAGCAGGTTCTTCCTGACTGTACGCCATATGAATTTGCTGATAATTGATAAAAAGTCCGTCACCTTTTGAAACGGTGACTTTTTTATTGGTAAAGTGGAATACAATGGTACCCTCCAAAACGAGACAAAGTTGAAATGCCTTATGCCAGTGCCACTTTATACAATTGTAGGTTTTATAGTTAAAGTCAATCGTATAGATTGAAAGCGGAAAACCCGGCAATATGGGTTTTACATATTCTTCCCGTTCGTGTGTAAGTGCAAAATTTTTTGAAATCATATCATTACCCCAATATTTTGATAAAAGTCAAGTGGAAATTAATATACAGTTTACTATAAAAATAATTATAATCTGAATATCAGCATGATTATACATCAAATATTTGTAAAATTCAACATGACGGTACTCGGAACAATATTACATAATCATAAATCGTTATTGCAAATGACATTGGTTCACACAGTAACCATAACAGGGTAACTTAAGACTGAACTGTGACACAGGTACATATACTATTTATTTGATGTATAAAGCGTGGAAATAAATATTTTACGGGAAGGGAGGGAGAAAATGGAGAAATGGAAAAAGAATCTGAGTGTGTCACTGATATTACTTTTATTTTCTATTGTAAATTACTTTTATGCCAGTGCCACGATCAAGCCGGATGTGAATGTTCCGTTTCTGGCCAGAGCGGATGTATATTTAAAGATCTGGGTTATTTTGCTGGGAGTATTGTCTTTGGTACTGGCTATTCGTACATTTCTGCAGCGGAATAAGGAAAAAGAGACGGTTGAGCCTGTTTTCAGTAAAAGTGCCGTGCTCATTCTTGCGGCCGTGGCAGGGTACCTGTTTGTTATGGACAAAATTGGATTTGTAATTAGTACGACGGCGTTTCTGTTGCTTACAATTCTAATCCTGAGTAAGAAACCGGGTGAAAAAACAGAACCAAAAGTACAGATGCAGAAAATGTTGTTCTGGATTGTGCTTTCACTTTCACTGACGCTCGGAATCTATTGCCTGTTTAATGGAGTGCTGGGCGTCAGTCTTCCAACGCTTCGATGAGTCAAAAAACGAAAAAGGAGATGTAAAAATGAAAAAGAAAATAATAAGTTTGCTGCTTTGCGTATCAATGATATTTGCATTTACGGCCTGCGGGAATACAGAGGATGCAGGGAAAGATATGGAAAAAGGAAAGGAAAACGAAGCTGCCGGTGAAACAGCAGAATCCTGGAGGCCGGCGAAAAACGTCGATTTGATTGTTCCTTATGGTGCGGGAGGCGGCAGTGATATTCTTGCAAGAATTTATACGGCCAATATGGATATGGGAAAGAATATTGTTGTCCAGAATATTGAAGGAGGAGGAACTTCTGTCGGACTGTATCAGGCATATAATTCGGAACCGGACGGGCATACGATTACACTGGCACTGCCGGAAACCTGCATTGTGAATTATCTGAATGCGTCTTTCCAGGATCCTTTGCATGAAGAAATGGTTCCGATTTGTTCTGTTGTTTATGATGCAAGTATTATTTGTATATCTTCTAAATCAGATTTTACAGATATGGAAAGTATTATCGCCTATTCCAAAGATCATCCTGGGGAGCTTCAATGGGCATCAGTCGGCGCGACCGGCAATAATCGCCTTGGTTATGAACAACTATGTCTTGAAACCGGGATTGACGCGAATTTTATTCCGTTTGATAATGCTTCGGAGTCCCGTACCGCGGTGTTTGGAGGAAATGCAGATGTACTTCAGGGGGCCATTTCGGAATCCCTTCCCTATATTTCCTCCGGCGATCTGATTCCTCTTGCAGTCATGAGAGAAGATCGTTCCACATTTCTTCCGGATACACCGACTTTAAAAGAGTTGGGGTATGAAGTGATGAATGGTCTCCACAGAGCATTTTTCTGCCCACCGAAAACACCGGATCATATTGTGGCTGCTTACGAAGAAGCATTTCATGAAGCGTTCTTATTGGATCAGACCGCAGAAGCTGTAAAAGAGCAGGGCGCAGAAGCGGAATGGCTCGGAAGGAAAGAGCTGAAAGAGTTAATAGAAGAGAATGCGGTTTCGATCAAGGAAACATTTGACTCACTGAATTAGCTTATAATCTTGAAGGAGGAACTTTGTATGGATTATCTATTTCATGGAGTGATACAGGTATTTCAGCCGGTTACATTGGTTTACCTGATTATGGGAGTGTTGGGAGGCGTGATTTTCGGTGCGATCCCGGGACTTACCGCGGCATTGGGAGTAACGCTGATGCTGCCGTTTACCTATTCCATGACGACAGGACAAAGCATCAGTATGTTGATGGGGATTTATGTAGGCGGAATTTCCGGTGGACTGGTCGCTTCTGTATTGTTGAATATTCCGGGAACTCCCGCCTCTTTAGTTACCACTTTTGACGGTGCGCCTATGGCACGGCAGGGGCGCGCAGCGCAGGCACTTTCGCTGGGGGTGTTTGCTTCATTGATCGGCGGGATTATCAGTGCGGCGGCTTTATGTATGATCGCACCGCAGCTTGCGAAAGTTGCTTTGATGTTTGGTTCGTGGGAATATTTTGCCATGGGGATCATGGGCCTGTCTGTGGTAGTTGCCTTGAGCAGTAAGAACATGATCAAAGGATTTATTTCAGTAATTATAGGAATGTTGATTGCAATGATCGGGCTGGATCCGATCTCGGCTATTCCAAGATTTACTTTTGGATTCTGGCAATTGAACGCGGGATGTGATCAACTGGCTACCTTAATGGGACTCTTTGCATTGAGTGAAGTATTAAGTCAGATAAACGGAATCCATCAATCCAGGGAAATCAGGGAAGTAGGAAAGGTGAAGCTGCTACCTCAAAAACAGGATGTTGCCGGAAAGCTAAGACAGTTTTTGTCCGGGAGTGTAATTGGTACCGTTGTGGGGATTCTCCCGGGTGTGGGACAAGCAACAGCCTCTCTATTGTCTTACAATCAGGCGCGCCAGACTTCAAAAGATCCGGATTCTTTTGGAAAAGGGAATCCGGATGGTATTATCGCATCTGAATCGGCAAACAATGCCTGTTGCGGTGGGGCGTTGATCCCGATGCTGACACTGGGAATTCCGGGAGATCAGGTTACGGCGATTCTGATTGGCGGCCTGGTCATCCATGGATTACAGCCGGGGCCTCTTTTGTTTACAACCAGCGGGGACATTGTCGGTACGGTTTTTGTCTCCTATATTGTGTCCTGTGTTGCAATGTATTTTATTATGCTTCTCTTAATGAAGGTGCTGATAAAGGTACTGAAAGTGCCAATGAATTATCTTCTTCCTATCATTCTTGTAATGTGCATGATCGGCGCGTTTACATCCAATAACCGGATTTTTGATTGTTGGGTTCTCCTGCTGGTTGGTCTTATGAGTTATATTTTAACAAAATGCGAGTTTCCGCTTGCACCGCTGGTTTTGGGATATGTTCTTGGTCCTACGATTGAGACGAATCTGAGCCTGGCGATCATTGCATCCAGGGGAAGCATCCTGCCTTTGGCCAGCCGTCCGATCGCTTTGGGATTATTGCTGATGGGGCTTGCCATGTTGTTGTGGCCGACGATAAAATCCGTAATTCAAAAACAGAAAAGGAGAAATCTATGAGTAACGTAAAAAAAATTTTAACCTATATGGAGCAACATGAAGAACAATTTTTGAAGGTCTTACAGCATGCGGTAGAACTGGAATCCCCCACATATGGCGCAAAGGAGATCACAGATCGCTGCGGATGTTATTTCCAGAAATTATTCCGGGAACTGGGAATGCAGATTACCGTATATCCACAGACGGAAGTCGGGGATCATTTTACTGCAGAGACAAAGGGAACCGGAAAACCACTGCTGGTATTGTGTCACTATGATACCGTATTCCCGCAGGGAACGATTCAGAAGATGCCCTTTCAGCAAAAAGGAAACAAATTGTATGGCCCCGGTGTCTATGATATGAAAGGGGGGCTTGTGGCAGCATATTTTGCCTTACGGGCATTAAAAAAGCTGGATATAGAACCACAGCGTAAAATTGTAGTTTGTGTCAACAGTGACGAAGAGCCAGGCAGCTTTACGTCGAAGGAGTTGTTTTTGCGTCTTGCCAAAGAGAGTTGTGCGGTTTTGGTACTGGAACCTGGCGTAGATACACTTGGCAGTGTAAAAACGGTACGGAAAGGCAGAGGATATTATACGTTGACTGCCTATGGAAAAGCAGCGCATACAGGACATCATCCGGATAAAGGAATCAATCCGATTACGGAACTGGCGTATCAGCTGGAAAAGATTCATGAGATGAATGATTATAAAAACGGTGTCAGTATTGCACCGGTATATTGTGACGGAGGTGTGAAAGGTGCCTGTATGATACCGGAGACAGCCAGTGTGGTTTTTGATGCCAGGTACAGGACAGTGGAAGACGCAAAGCAGTTGGATCAAAAACTGAGAGCATTGAAAGCGGTGCTCCCGGGAAGCAGACTGGAATGGAGCGGGGGATTATTAAAATATCCGTTGACTTTCACCGAAGTGAATCAGAAGCTATTTGAAAAGGCGGATTTGATTGCGAGAGAACTTGGTTTTGTACTGGAAGGCCGTGAAGTCGGCGGCGGGAGCGATGGGAATTATGTGGCAGAAACAGACATTCCTGTTATGGACGGTTACGGTATGGTAGGCGCCAATTTACATACGCCTGACGAATTCCTGTATATAGACTGCATACCGAAAAGAACCGCACTGGTTGCTGAACTATTGCGGACGATCTAAAATATATGCAGAAACAATTCCGGGGCGCTGCAATGTAGATGCAGCGCCCCGGAACTATTTAAAAGAAAAAAAGTATGAAAATGTCCGTTGAGTTTATGCGGCCTAAACAGGATAGGAGCCATGTTCTGTATCCGCAATTGTCAGATCAATCTGTGTCTGCTGCGCCTCCCGGTATTGAAAATATTCTTTTGCCACTGCCGGAAACATTGCATAGGTCAGGACATCCTCATCCTGTTGTTTCCATGGTGCACATTCTTTTTCAAATCTTTCTAACTGTGGTTCGATCAGATCCGCCGGCCGGCATGTAATGGGTTCCTGTTCGCCGATTACCAGTTTTTTGATTTCCGGTGAAGCAGATTTTACAGTTTGTCCGAATTCTCCCAATAAGAGTCGTTTTGATTCGTTAATTATCATTTTGTATCGCTCTTTGGAAATGACGTTTAGTACAGCCTGAGTTCCTACAATCTGAGAGGAAGGGGTGACCAGGGGCGGTTCTCCAAAATCTTTCCGGACTCTGGGAATCTCTTCCAGTACTTCACGGTATTTGTTTTCCTGTCCGGCCTCCTTTAGTTGTGCTACCATGTTGGAAAGCATCCCTCCCGGAATCTGATATTGTAATGTTTTGATATTTACGCCAAGCATCTTGGGATCCAAAAGGCCGCTTTTTAATGCTTCCTCACGAATACCAATAAAATAATCTGCAATTTCAGATAGTTTTTCCTGGTTCAACAGCGGATCATAGATTGTCTCACGAAACGTTTCCGCCATTACCTCTGTTGCAGGCTGGCTGGTTCCCATTGCCAGCGGGGAGATTGCGCAGTCAATGCTGTCACAGCCTGCCTCGACTGCCTTCAGATAAGTCATGGAAGCCACTCCGGCAGTATAATGGGTATGCATTGCCAGAGGAAGGGTGGTGGCATCTTTTAATGCATGTACCAGTTCTTCCGCGCGATAAGGGGTCAAAAGTCCGGCCATATCCTTGATTCCCAGGGAATCCGCTCCCATATCTTCGATTCGTTTTGCGGTATCCCGCCAGTAATCCAGTGTATAAGCATCGCCCAGGGTATAAACCAGGGCGACCAGAGCATGCCCTTTTTCTTTCTTTACTGCCTGTACGGCGGTGTTTAGATTCCGAATATCATTCAGGCAATCCATGGTGCGTACAATATCGATCCCGTTTGCCACTGATTTTTGAATAAAATATTCTACCACATCATCCGCATAATGATTGTATCCGAGAAGGTTTTGTCCTCGCAAAAGCATTTGTAATTTTGTTTTTTTAAATCCGCCGCGCAGTTTTCTGAGACGTACCCAGGGATCCTCCTTTAAAAATCGCAGTGCCGTATCGAAAGTGGCGCCGCCCCAGCATTCTACGGCGTGATACCCGACCTGATCCATAAGATCAATGACAGGAAGCATCTGTTCCGTTGTCATTCTTGTAGCCATAAGGGACTGATGTGCGTCGCGCAAAACAGTTTCTACGATTTTTATAGGTTTTTGTTTTTTGTGTTCTGTTTCTATCATATGTTTTGACATGTGCTGCTCCTTTTTTATAATTGTGTTCCGGTTTCTTTTTATGGGTTTTCTGTGACAGTTCAGGGATAAACCGAACTGTTTCGAACTGTTGAAGTTATAAAAACACGATATAGTTAGCATAAAAATAAGTAGGCAAAGAATCCAAATATGACGGCACAGATTCCTGCGCAGGGAATGATCTGCCGTAGAATTTTTCCTTCTTCTCCTTTATAACCGGTAGTTGTAATTCCCATGATCACGCATCCCGGGGAAAAAGAAGTGCCAAGTACTCCGCCTGCTGTCTGCAGTGCTAAAGTTATGGACGGACTGATCTTTAAAAATTCTGCCGCAGCCTTTTGAAAATTCCCGAACAGTATGTTGGAAGACATATTGCTGCTTGTAATAAATGTTCCCAATATTCCAAAGACAGGCGCCACAATAACGTAAAACCGGCCGAGTACGGAGACAATTCCCTGTGACAAAATATAAATCTGCCCGCTGCTTCCCATGAATTTTGACATGATAATGAAGCAGATAATAGCGACGGTAGAGGGCATACATTTGTGTACGGTTCTTTTCCAGATGACTTTCAGACTTTCCGATCTTATATAATGGTGCTTTTTATAATAGAGATAACTGATCAGAGAGGCGAGTGCAAGAAAAGTCCCTGCATAAGTCAATGGTTTTATCGGAGAGAAAAAGGGTTCGGCAGTGGTCAGGTAACCATATCCGGTTACCGTTTCCGGAAAGGAAAATCCGAGACTCCACCGGCTCAGGAGACGATTTACAGGGGGAATCAAAAGACAGAATATGGTAATGCCTGTCAGAATATAATAGGGAAGGAATGCCTGATGAAAAGACATTTCTTTTTCCTTAGAATTTTCCTGTGTTTTCCGTGTCATAACAGGACTGTCTTCGATATACCATGCTTTTTGGTAACGTCTGGTTCCGCTTAGAAAAAAGGCGGCGCCCAAAGCCATTGCAGTTGGCAAAAAATTGGCAATTACAGAGTGTACGGCTGCAAGGGACATCTGCCCGCCGCCCATAATTAAAGAAAGGATACAGATTGCCGGGGCAGCCTCTTTGATTCCTTTCCATTTTCCATAGAACCAGCACGAGAGCAATACTGCCGTAATCTGGAACGCCCAGATCAGAATTGCGGCCAGGATTGCGGCTTTTGCTTCTACTTCTCCGCAGATTCCTGTCTGTAAGACCAATGCTTCCCAGGCCAGGGAAAGTGTTCCGAAGGTTGCGCCCCAGGAATGGCAGAGCAGGACAATTACGATACTGTAAAACGGAGTTACACCGATACTCAGAAGAAGAGGCGCGCCTACAGCTACCGCAACGCCGAAGCCTGTAATACCCTGTAAAAAGCTGGGAAAGATCCACCCCAATATCAGAATCTGGAATAATTCATGTCTGGAAATATTCTGGATTCCGATGCGGATGGACTGAAATCCTTTTGATTCACAGCTCAATTCGTATGAAAATACTGCCGGCCAGATTACAAGCAGTATGGTTGCCGCATTCCAAAAACCTTTTCCGGCTTCCAGGCAGAGTGCAGGCAGTGTAGAGCGATATACGTATACGGCGGTGATCCCGGCGAGGAACATTCCGACAGGGGCTGCTTTGGAGACACTCCATCCGAATTTCATGATAACAACCAGTAAAAATAAAATAGGAATTCCTGCTGTTATCCAAAACAACAGGTTCATAGGAAGGCTCATAAGTTTTACATCTCCTTGCTTTTTGTGATAAGTACGGGAATCCCTCCTTTCGGCACATTTTTCCTGATATTTTGATTATAGATAACTTAAAAGTGGAAATATATCAATTGGTTTTCCTGTTTTATAAGAATATTGTGCAAAGAGAAATAGCAGAGAAGAAAGAGAAGGGGAAGAGTAGTGTCTGCTAAATGTGCGCGTCGATATTTGGAAAAATTACAGGGAAATGTAAGAAAATTTTAAGAGAAGTATGCTTGGAATACCGGGGAGTTTATGATATTATAAGCAAGAAATGTATATCTTGTCGGAAACAAAATGCCCGCATGTGCGAAGCACATGGAATATGGGATGCTCTGTGGGTACAGGGGAACATCAGATTATCGAATCGAGCAGAAAAGAAAAAAATCGGAAAAAAATGCATCATTGAATGATAGGACGGAGAATGTTATGACGAAGAGGGAATTTCTTGTACAGCTTCAGGAAGCATTACAGGATCGAATAAGCAGCAGGCAGGTTCAGGAAAATCTGGAGTATTATGAGCATTATATTATAGAAGAAACAGGAAAAGGTAAAACAGAAGAGGAAGTACTGCGTGTACTTGGGGATCCCTGGATTCTTGCACGGACGATTACTGATGCCAGCGATGGGACAGATCGCGAGACAGTTTACGAAGCAGAAGGAATTCGATCTTCATCGGGGGAAAGACAGCGCAGCAGACAGGAAGAGTCCGCAGCATCCGGATATGGAGGAACCCCCTGGTGGAAGAAACTCCTTCTGGTCCTGTTTGTTCTTATGATTTTAATGCTGATCGGTGCAATTATCAGTGGTCTGGTGAGGGTTTTTGCACCGATTCTGGTGCCGGTTCTGGTTGTTATGGTTTTTGTACGTGTCTGGGGGAACAGGCACAGATGAGGAAGCTTTTGAAAATTTATTAGTCCAAAGGTGTTTGAAAGTCATGGTATGCAGGAAGGCTGCGATATGTAGTCTCCTGCATACTATGGTTATGAAAGTAAAAGACCGATGGGGGAGCCATCGGTCTTTTGAGGGGAGTATAAATAATTAATAAGGGGTTGTAGAAAACATTGTTTCTACGAGTATTAGTATAATATATGTAATT
Source organism: Lachnospiraceae bacterium (assembly GCA_910574195.1). GTDB lineage: Bacteria > Bacillota > Clostridia > Lachnospirales > Lachnospiraceae > Schaedlerella. Next base: position 219,950 of record CAJTBF010000005.1, read on the forward strand.
GGAAAATGCAAGCAAAAATAGAAAATATTTAACAAAATCTTTCAATAATTTCAGTAAATGATAGAAAAAGAACAAATACGATGAAAATCAGAATCAATCAGGATGCATAAAAAGTCAAAAAAGAGGGACAATATGAGTGTACCAAATAAATTTAGGAGGGAAACTCATGGCAAAGAATAATACTAATTCAAACAGTAATTCCTATTCATCTTATGCAGATGAAAGCAACAAAAACTGTGGAAAGAATGCACAGAATAAGAACAGCTCTAATGCGCAGAGCAAAAACAGCTCCAATGCACAGAGCAAGAATAGTTCTAATGCACGAAACAAGAATGCATTCGATGAGACAAATAATTACTAAGGTTGCGGCAGAGGATCATCCGTAAAAAGAGTTTTTGTAGTTTCGTCAAAAAATAATATTGATAAATCAGGGGTGTGGTAAAGTTAAACTTTACTATGCCCTTGATTTATAGTAAAATAAAAATGAATTTGACATGTAGGAGGGATTCATGGAACGGGTAGAATTGATTGCACCCTGCCATTTTGGATTGGAATCTGTCTTAAAAAGAGAAATTTTGGATCTGGGATATGAAATTATAAAAGTGGAAGATGGAAGGGTGACGTTTGAAGGAGATATGGAGGCAATCTGTCGGGCAAATGTTTTTTTGCGGACTGCAGAAAGAATTTTGTTAAAGGCAGGAGAGTTTCGGGCGGTCACCTTTGACGAACTTTTTGAAAAGACGAGGGCGATCCCCTGGGAAAGATATATTCCGGCGGATGGGAAATTTTGGGTGACGAAAGCGGCATCTGTGAAGAGCAAGCTGTTTAGTCCTTCAGATATTCAATCTGTTATGAAAAAAGCAATGGTGGAGCGAATGAAATCCTGCTATCGTACAGAATGGTTTACGGAAGAAGGAGCTTCCTATCCGATTCGTGTATTTCTCATGAAAGATATGGTGACGGTCGGGATCGATGCCTCCGGGGTATCTTTACATAAGCGCGGATACCGACAGTTATCCGGTAAGGCGCCGATTACGGAGACATTGGCGGCTGCCCTGATTCTGTTAACACCGTGGAAAAAGGATCGGATTCTGGTAGATCCATTTTGTGGAAGTGGAACATTTCCCATAGAGGCCGCGATGATTGCTGCCTGTATTGCTCCGGGAATGAACCGTTCCTTTGTAGCAGAGAAATGGACAAATCTCATCAAAAAGAAACTTTGGTATGAGGTCATAGATGAGGCAGAAGAACTGGAAGATCGCCAAATTGAGACAGATATTCAGGGATATGATATAGACGGAGAGGTACTTCGCCTTGCCAGACAGAATGCGCGGGAGGCGGGGGTGGAACATCTGATTCATCTGCAGCAGCGGCCGGTTCAGGAACTTCGTCATCCAAAGCGGTATGGATTTATTATTACAAATCCTCCTTATGGGGAACGGTTGGAAGAAAAAGAGGCATTACCGTTACTTTATGAAGAATTCGGGGAAAGTTTTCGAAGACTTTCAGATTGGTCAGCGTATATGATTACCAGTTACGAAGATGCAGAGAGATATTTTGGAAGAAAGGCTGATCGAAATCGAAAGATTTATAATGGGATGATTAAAACATATTTTTATCAGTTTTTAGGACCAAAGCCGCCAAGAATAAAAAAAGAAATAATATCTTGATGTACATTTATTTTGTGATATAGTGAAAAATAACGATTACATTTTTCAGATCGAAAAAGTAATACAAAAGAAGATAAGAGGACCATACGATGGAAAGAAGAATTGTTTTTGCGACGCAGAATGAAAATAAGATGAAGGAGATCCGCATGATTCTGGCAGATCTGGGAATGGAGATTTGTTCGATGAAAGACCTTAATATTCATGTGGATATTGTAGAAGACGGTATTTCTTTTGAAGAGAATGCAGAGATTAAAGCCCGGGCGATTTCCAGGCTGCTCCCGGAGGATATTGTTCTTGCGGACGATTCCGGGCTGGAGATTGATTATCTGGATAAAGCACCGGGGATTTATTCTGCAAGATTTGCAGGAGAAGAAACATCTTATGATGTGAAGAATCGAATTCTGTTGGATAAGTTGGAAGGGGTTCCAAAGGAACAGCGTACAGCCAGGTTTGTCTGTGCCGTTGCTGCGGCTTTTCCGGACGGAGATGTAAAAACGACGCGTGGAACGATAGAAGGAATTATTGCAGATGAGATAATAGGGGAAAATGGATTCGGATATGATCCGATCTTTTATGTACCGGAATATAATTGTACCACGGCGCAGATGGATCCTGAGAAGAAAAATGAATTGAGCCATCGGGGAAATGCGCTGCGTGCGATGCGTCAAGTAATTGAAACAGAATATGGGAAGGTAGAAGAATGAGAGTGCTGATAGTAAGTGATACACATGGACGGCACAGAAGTCTGGATCAGGCGTTGGAATTAGCAGGGGATGTGGATATGTTTATTCATCTCGGGGATGTGGAAGGCGGAGAAGAGTATATTGATGCTGCCGTAACGTGTGAAAAGCACATTATCGGAGGAAATAATGACTTTTTTACAGATCTGCCGAGGGAGGAAGAATTTTATATCGGCACGAAAAAAGTATTTATCGCGCACGGGCATAATTATTATGTTTCTTTGGATCCAAGAGAAATTAAAGAGGAGGGAAGAGCAAGAAATGTAGATATTGTGATGTTTGGCCATACACATCGTCCTTATCTGGATGAGGACGAGGACATTACGGTATTGAATCCCGGAAGTTTGTCATTTCCAAGGCAGGAAGGCAGAAAAGGAAGTTATATGATTATGGAAATGGCGGAGGACGGTAAAATAGAATACCGGCAGTGTTATCTGGATTCTTAAGGCCGGATTTTTGAATAGCAGGGAAGACCAGAGGACAGATTTTGGGGGTGAAAAAAATATAAATTTTTGTTGACATTAGACAGAGTATGCTATATAATAACTCTTGCGTCACAAGTTGGGCGTACCGGTTATGCGAGTTACGGGGTGTGGCTCAGCTTGGCTAGAGCGCCTGGTTTGGGACCAGGAGGTCGCAGGTTCGAATCCTGTCACCCCGACTTGTATGCGGGTGTAGTTCAATGGTAGAACACCAGCCTTCCAAGCTGGATACGTGGGTTCGATTCCCATCACCCGCTTTCTTACGGCAGAGAAGCCGTGAGGAGCCGAAGACAAGGGGATACTAATTTTTGAGTCTGTAGCTCAGCTGGATAGAGCAACGGCCTTCTAAGCCGTAGGTCGAGGGTTCGAATCCCCCCAGGCTCGTTATGGTGGGTATGGTGCAGTTGGTTAGCGCGTCGGATTGTGGTTCCGGATATCGTGGGTTCGAGTCCCACTACCCACCCTTTCTTTCTGGAAGGAAAAGCACTGGCAAGAAGCGGTGTGTCGATATAAGTCTTTGATGGGCTATCGCCAAGCGGTAAGGCACAGGACTTTGACTCCTGCATTCGCTGGTTCGAATCCAGCTAGCCCAGTTTATTTCAGTGAGATTCGTTAGAAAAAGTGTATTTTGCATTGTGGGCGTGTAGCTCAGGTGGTAGAGCACTTGACTTTTAATCAAGTTGTCCGGGGTTCGAATCCCCGCACGCTCAGGTGGTGAAAATCCCCGGAAGTCCTTATTTTTAGAGGGTTTCCGGGGATTTTTCGTTTGTCTGGAAATAGCAATTATAAGTGGTTTTTATTATAGCATTTTTATAGCATATGGGGAGTATTTTGTATTTTCTTGCATTTATATGTTGATTTTGATAAACTGGTGGTAACCAATAAAAGGAGAAAAATATGGCAGAGAGAAATATAATCATGGGAAAGGCCGGGGGAATTGCCGGGAAAAATTTGGTCAACTATAAAATCAGTCTTCTGGCGACATGGTAAAAGAACTGGGTGTGACACAAGAGGATAAAGTAGTATTAGTTTTTTTGATAATGGGAAAATAATCATAGAGAAAATTCGTAATCAATAATGATGTAATAGTATTATCAGATGAGGCAAGTAAATCTGGTGAACGGAAAGGAGACTGGAAAGATGGAGGGAATGCAGGATATGACAGAAAAAGAAATGCAGAGTGTGAAAATGTCCACACTTTATGAGTTGAGATTGATTTTTACGCAAGGGGAAAAGAAGGAATACACAACAGAAGAAATTGTTGAGCTTTTAGACAAAATAGCAACAGCTAAAGACCAGAAATAAATACCAACGGAGGCTTGCCACTCCACTATAATTGTCAAGAGGGAAATCCAATGATAATAACCCGAAAGTAACAGTTCAGCCCAGGACTTTGCACTTGCTGCAAAGTCCGTAAGAACGCATAACAGTTGGAATAGAATCCGGCCTCTTTGCCGTAAGGAAAACTTCAATAGGCCGGATTCCGTAACTATGAAGCCGAAGGCTGAATAGTTACAGGAGAGATATGCATCAATGATAAGGCAATTAACTCAAAAAATTGTAATTGACAAAAGAACAGAACCTTGTTATGATAACACACAGGTCCTATCAATTGTGAAAGGGGACTCATTTTTTCAGGCGGATATGGCGGAATGGCAGACGCGCTAGACTTAGGATCTAGTGTCTTTGACGTGCAGGTTCAAGTCCTGTTATCCGCAGTAAGTGGCGGTGAGATCAGGGTGTTGCAGTTTGAATTTCGAATCGCTTTTTTAACACCCTTCTGAGCGATCGGACAGTAAAAATTGTCTAATAGGTATGTCCGTTGCGGGTATACCTTATAGAACAATAGTAGTCCAATAAGTGTGAAATACTGGGTTCTCGGTTTACAAAAGAATCCGGTATTTTTTTATAGTATGCAGAAGGAATATCACTCTATTTAGAATAAAGAAGTGATGAAAATAGATTCCGATGTTATGGTACAGACTTTGATGCTAATTACGCAAAGTTGTACTGGGATAAGAATGACAGAATGGGGGAAAAGATGCGTAGAAAAGACCGCGAGGTGAAAGATTTTGAGGAAATGGTTCAGATCATGAAAAAATGTGACGTGTGCAGGCTTGCGTTTTCCGATAAGGATGTTCCTTATATTTTACCATTGAATTTTGGGATAACAGTGCAGGGGGAGAAAGTTGTACTATATTTTCATGGAGCGTCACAGGGGAAGAAGTATGAACTCCTGGCACGGAATAACAGAGTGTCCTTTGAGATGGATTGCTCCCATCGACTTGTATCTGAGGAAGATGCAGGGCATTGTACAATGGAATTTGAGAGCGTGATAGGAACAGGTTATCTGGAAATTGTGCCGGAAGAAGAAAAAGAAGAAGCATTAATTATTTTAACAGATCGGTATCACGAAAAACATTTTTCGTTTGACAGAAAAGGGATGACGCATACGACGGCAATGAAGCTTGTGATTGAGAAAATGACCGGAAAACGCAGAATGAAAGGATAAAAGGTAGCTTTGGAAAGGCGGTGAAATCGGATATTGATACCGGGAAATAAGCTACAGGAAAGGAAGTCAGGATGAAATATATTACATTTGCGATTCCATGTTATAATTCAGAAGATTATATGGAGAAAGCAATCAATTCAATTTTACCGGCAGGGGAAGAGATCGAGATTTTAGTTGTAAATGACGGTTCCACAGATAGAACAGAAGAGATTGGAAGAAAGTATGCCGAGAGGTATCCGTCTATTGTGAGACTGGTCAATAAGGAGAATGGAGGACATGGGGATGCCGTGAATGCGGGGTTATCTCAGGCGGCCGGGAAATACTTTAAAGTGGTTGACAGCGACGATTGGGTAGATCAGGACTCTCTGTACAGGATTGTGGAGACAGTGAAAGGTTTTGTAAATACAGGTTCGGAAGTGGATATGATTGTTTCAAATTATGTGTATGAAAAAGTGGGGATGGAACATAAAAAGGTGATTCACTACCGTAATGTTCTTCCGCAAAATCAGATTTTCCGATGGGACGATATCGGGGTGTTTCATCTGGATCAGTATATTTTGATGCATTCCGTAATGTATCGTACGGAGATGCTGCGTCTCTGCCAACTGGAACTTCCGAAGCATACATTTTATGTAGATAATATTTACGTGTATTACCCACTGCCGCATGTACGAACGCTCTATTATCTGGATGTGGATTTTTACCGCTATTTTATCGGACGGGAAGATCAATCTGTAAATGAGAAAATTATGATCAGCCGGATTGACCAGCAGATCTATGTGACAAAAAGTATGATTTCCATGTATGAGCTGCGTTTGATCGGGAGTAAAAAACTGCGGAAATATATGATAAATTATCTTGCGATTATGATGACGGTTTCGTCTATTCTGTGCATTCGTTCCAGGAATGCAGAGAATCTGGCCAAAAAGAAGGAACTTTGGCTTTACCTGAGACAAAAGGACTCAAAAACATTTTTGAAGATTCGCTATGGTATTCTGGGGCAGACTATGAACCTTCCGGGGCGGTCAGGAAGACGGGTATCCTCGATGGCTTACAGCGTGGCGAGAAGATTGATTGGTTTTAATTAGTCGGGCAGATTTTATCTGACCATGTATATATTTCCAGTTATGGTACACACTAACAGAAAATGTACTTTCGAGATTAAAAAAGACTGACGAAAAATGGTCTGGTCGGCCGGATACGGAAAATTCTTGAGAGTACAGAAAAAAGAAAAGGAGTAGGTATCATGGCTGTTAAATTTGCAGAAAGCAAGACAAAAGAAAATCTGATGCGAGCCTTTGCAGGGGAAAGTCAGGCAAGAAACCGCTATACGATTGCGGCAGAGAAAGCAAGGAAGATGAAGATGTACTCTGTTGCGGATATTTTTACCTACACGGCAGATCAGGAGCGTGCGCATGCTGAAAGGTATTATGAACTGTTAAAGGAATTATCGGGAGAGACTATTTTTATAGACGGGGGATATCCGGTAGATCAACCGGAGACATTGGAGCAGCTTTTGCGTGCTGCCGAGCATAATGAAAGAGAAGAGGCGGATCATGTATATCAGGAGTTTGGAAAAGTTGCGGAGGAAGAGGGATTCACAGAAGCTGCGGCAGCCTTTTTCCTGATTGCAGAGGTGGAGCATTGTCATGGAGAGAGATTTGCGGAAGTGGCGGAAATGCTGGAACAGGGAAGATACTTTGAAAGAGATTCGAAGGAAAGATGGATCTGTACAAACTGCGGGTATGTTTCTGAAGGAAAACTTGCACCTTTGTCCTGCCCTTCCTGTCAACATGACCGGGGATATTTTCTTCCACATGAACTGGCTCCTTATATTGGAGAAAAAAATAAATAAAAAGAATTTTTAGAATTTGAAGACGGAAAAAGGTTAGATTTTGCAGGGAAATTGGTGAAATCTGACCTTTTTTAAAATGTCATCATTACTGTCCCCCCCTACGGGCGCGCACAGTAACAGCCGTCGGCCCATTTGAAGTTGCTTTTGGCAAGGGGCTGGCGGCTATCCGGACGGAACATATATACTCCGTCACCATGCAGCGCAGTACCTGGCGGGGTGTGAAAAGTAACGAATAATTATATTTTTTAATTATATTTTCTGTATGAGAAGGGGCCGGGTTTCTTGCAGAAGATTTGCAGAAGTGATAAAATAGCAGAAGCAGTAGGGAAAACAGGAAAAAGTATGAGGGAAAAAAAGTGCAAAAAGATAAACATATAGAGACATATTCCTATTTTAACGGAAAAAAGATTCACAAATCTATGAAATTGACAGAACGGGAAGAAGAAAGAGGAAAAAAATACCTTGCGGAAAAAAGGGTAACATTACAAAAGGTTGATACAGGTTATACGGACAGGGAAGAAGAATTGTTGGGAATTGCGGAAGGCATTGGGATTGATCATAAGAGGGAAATACCTATCCGGATTGTTTTTGCAAGAGATCGGGTGATCGACACAGAGTGTCATTGTATGGAATGTGAGAGACAGTATCGCTGGTATTATGAAAGAGGAAGTAAATGTGGGTATACGGCAGCTATGTTATCTCTTCTGGAAGAATATTTATCACAGAACAGACTGGGAGATGCGACGGACAGGAGGGGAAGTCAGATTCTGCATTCTTTTCAGATATACCAGGTCAATCAGACTGTTTCTTCCGTAATGGGAAGTAAAAGCAGTCTGCGTTTGCTGCCGCGTTTGACACAGAAAGATGGGGAGCTGACAATTTCATTTAAAGTCGGTCAGGAAAAATTATTTGTGGTAAAAGATCTGTTTCAGTTTTATCAAAATGTAAGGAATTCTATGACAGATATATATGGAACCAGTACCAGTCTGAATCATCATATCGACAATTTTACAGAACAGGGAAAGCAATGGATTTCTTTTATCGGGAATATTGTGCAGGAGGAAAAAGAATTCGAATATCGTTTAATTGAGTCAAGAATTTATTCCAAAAAAGCACTTTCAAAGAACGGGGCGTTGGATTTATTTGGCTGGCGGTTGGATCAGTTTTTCGAAATCGGAAGAAAGGAGTCGATCTATTACGAAGAGAAAAACAGGCAGGGAAAGAAAAAAGAAAACCTGTTTTGCCGGGAGGGAAATCCCAGAATTATAATGAAAATTCGGAAAAATACAATGGACAGCAGAGCACAATTCCATGGCGTTTCTGTAGAATGTGATCTTCCGAGACTTTTTTATGGGACGAAAACGGCATATTTTATTGAAGGAGAAAATTTTTACAGACTGGAAGCTGATTTCTTAAAACAGGTTCGGCCGCTGTTAGAGTATGCCGGGGGAAGCAAACTACAATTTCAGATCGGCAGAAATAAATTGTCGGATTTTTATTATTCCGTATTGCCGAAAATAAGAGGGGCCATAGAGATTGTGGAGGAGGAATCGGAGGAAATTGAAGCCTACCTTCCCCCAGAGGCAGCGTTTGTGTTTTACCTGGATGCGGAAGACGGAAATATTTTCTGCAAACCGGAAGTACATTACGGAGAAGCTGTATTTTCCATACTTGATGAGGAGCCGGATCCGGCTGTTCGGGAAATTGCCAGGGAAAGGGAAATTTTATTTTTATTGCGTCAATGGTTTCTGTATATTGATCGAAAAAACCAGGAAATGCACTGTGGAAAAGAAGAGGAGGCCATGTACCGGGTTTTGGAAAAGGGGGTGGACGCCTTACTTTCTCTGGGAGATGTACAATGTACGAAACGTTTTACAAATCTGAATATTACAAGAAAATTAAAGATGTCAGTGGGTGTATCTGTCGCTGGTGGACTGCTGAATCTGGAGATTTCCACAGAAGATCTTTCTCCGGAAGAACTGCTGGAGATTTTGGAGAGTTATCGTCGGAAAAAAACGTATCATAAACTACGAAATGGAGATTTTGTAAATTTACAGGATCATACATTAGAGATGCTTGATGAGATGATGGATTCTATGCGTCTGAAACCAAAGGAATTTATCAAAGGCAGGATAAAACTTCCGCTATACCGTACGCTGTATCTGGACAAGATGCTGGAAGAAAATGAAAATGTGTATAGCGAACGGGACAGCCGTTTTCGAAATCTGGCAAGAGAATTTAAAACGGTCAAGGATTCGGATTTCCATGTTCCGGAGTCTCTGGCAAAAGTCATGCGGAATTATCAGAAGAATGGTTATCGCTGGCTGCGGACATTAGAAACCTATCAGTTCGGTGGGATTCTGGCAGACGATATGGGATTGGGAAAGACACTACAGGTTATTGCAGTTCTGTTGGCGGCGAAACAGGAGGCTGTGAGTCAAACAGCAGAGGAGCGGGACGACAAGAGATTCGATAGAGAGAGAATGGATAGTCTTCCCTCCCTTGTGATTACACCGGCCTCTCTGGTATTTAATTGGGGAGAAGAGATTCGAAAGTTTGCACCGGGATTGAAATTTGGATTGATTACGGGAACTCAGGAAGAGCGGAAGCAGAAACTATCCCGGTATCAGGAATATGATGTGCTGATTACTTCTTATGATCTGCTGAAACGGGATGCGGTTTTTTACGAAGGGAAGGAGTTTTCCTATCAGATTATTGATGAGGCACAATATATCAAAAATCATACCACAGCAGCGGCAAAGGCAGTTAAGATTATTCAAAGCCGTACCAGATATGCACTGACCGGAACACCGATTGAGAATCGATTAAGTGAATTGTGGAGTATTTTTGATTATTTGATGCCGGGATTTCTCTATAAATATGAAATATTCAAAAAGGAACTGGAAATTCCTATTGTAAAAAACGAAGACAAAAAAGCAATGAAACGTCTGCAGAAGATGACGGCACCTTTTATCTTACGTCGTTTAAAAGAAAATGTTCTGAAGGACTTGCCGGATAAAATCGAGAAAACATATTACGTGCAGTTTGAGAAGCGTCAGCAGAAATTGTATGATGCGCAGGTGATACATATGCGTCAGCAGGTTTCTGCGCAGAATGGAGAAGCATTTCAGAAAAACAAAATACAAATTCTGGCAGAATTAATGCGGATTCGGCAGATCTGCTGTGATCCGGCATTGTGTTTTGAAAATTATGACGGAGAATCGGCAAAGTTGGAGGCTTGTCTGCAGTTGGTGGAAAGTGCAGTGGCGGGCGGGCATAAACTTTTGTTATTTTCCCAATTTACAACTATGTTGGAACACATACAGGAAAAGTTTACAGAACAGGGAATTTCATTTTACACAATTACAGGGGACACGCCCAAAGAGAAGCGATTGAAGATGGTGAAAGCATTCAATGAAAATGAGACACAGGTGTTTCTGATTTCTTTGAAGGCAGGTGGTGTGGGTTTAAATTTGACCGGGGCCGATGTGGTGATTCACTATGATCCGTGGTGGAATCTTGCCGTACAGAATCAGGCGACAGACCGGGCGCACCGGATTGGACAGCGTCAGAAAGTCACCGTGTATAGATTGATTGCGAAAGGAACAGTGGAGGAGAAGATCCAAAAGTTGCAGGAAACAAAAAAGGATCTGGCAGAACAGATCATACAAGGAGACCCCAATCGGCTTGGTTCAATGAGAAGAGAGGAATTTCTGGAACTGCTGGAAGGGTGAAGATATCCCTTAAGATACGAAGTGTTCGCCTGCTCCGTCAGGAGCAGGGATTGCGGGATGCCGAATGGGCATACCGTATTGGAAAGAAAAGTGGAAAAGGAACGTGGTGGTCTGTGATATTTTCTACGAAAAAAGGGCTGCGAAAAAGCAGCCCTGGAACACCAGATCACGGAATCTTATCGAGATCGAAAGCGGATTATTGATCGGGATTCATTTTTTTCGTTGGAATATGAAAGTCCGGATGTTCTCCAAGCCATGTGGTTTGAGGCATACAGCTGATCATGGAAAGTTCTTCTTTGGAAAGTGAAAAATCAAAGATTTCCATGTTGCTTTTCATATGTATTTCTGAGGAAGCCTTTGGAATGGGGATGATTCCTTTTTGCGTCAGAAAACGCAGACTGATCTGCGCGGTGCTTTTTCCGTACTTTTCAGCCAGAGTATCCAGTATGTAACGATTGGCGTCATTCATTTGTTTTCCACGTCCCAGCGGACTCCATGCCATAGGACGGATGTCATGATCCAGGCAATATTGAACCGTGGCTTCCTGTGAGTAGCCGGGATGAAGTTCTAATTGATTTACGACAGGTTTTATGCGGCAGTTTTTTAAAAGGGAGTCCAGATGATGGGGCAGAAAATTACTGCAGCCGATACTTTTGATTTTCCCCTCGGCAAGCAATTCTTCCATTGCACGCCAAGTGTCCAGATTGATCCCCTTCCAATTTTCATCTGGTTCTCCGGTTTCACGTGGCCAATGGATCAGATACAGGTCCACATAATCCATCTGCAGGCGCTCCAGAGAAGCGTACAAGGCGCGGCGGGTATTTTCGTATCCACGCTCCTGAATCCAGAGTTTTGTCTCAATTATAAAATCTTTCCGTGGAATGCGGCTTTCACGAATTGCCTGTCCAAGTGCTCGTTCGGTTTCGTATAAGGATGCAGTATCGAAAAAACGATAGCCGCATTGAATTGCAGTTTTTATAATTTGTACATTGTCTTGTCCAATCACCTGATAGGTACCGTATCCCTGATATGGGATTTTGTTACCGTCATTTAATGTATAAACGTTATTGATATGATCCATAGATGTTCCTCCTTTTTCCATAGACAGAAAGACGTAGTTTCCAATATTTACTGAATTCCCGCAAGAAACAATTCATAAAAATCATCCTCGCCTTCCAGCATCGGGGAATTTTCTCCGCCGCCATTGGTACTCCGTTTCATCGCTGCGTGGAACGTTTCTCCTGCACAGATCAGTTCCATCTCATAAATTTCATACCCCAATTCCCGGCAGATTTGGCAAAAGGCAGAAATGGGTTCTTCTGCATGTCTTGTATCTAAAAACCGGTTTTTGATCTTCTGATCATGGAGTGCCTTTGCCTGTAATTCATCCAGCATGGTCATAATATCCATAAATGTTCCCCCATTTCTGACAGATATCTTCGGAATAGTTCTTACCGTTTCCTTTCAATTGCGATTCTGACAGATTATTTGTTCTGTCTGAATATTATGATTGTACCATCTGCGGCGTTTGATTGCAATATAGGATGACCTTATTCTCCTGCAAGTAATGACCGGGGAGTAATCTTCCGAATTTTCCAGGCGAACAGGCAGATTAGAAGGAAAGCAGACAGAATCAGGATGATACTTGCAAGGATAATATAATCTGCCGGAACTCGAAATGTACATTTCACAATACCGATGCTGTTTAAAAAGAATGCGGTCAGAGGATTGATGATCAGGCTGCATACGGCAGATCCAACAATGGTGGAAAGAATGACAGCGGGCAAAAAGGAAAATGCTGTTTGCAAAATAAGTTGTTTTGTCGTAAATCCGAGTGCTTTGAGAATTCCATAATCCTGTTTTTTATTACGCAGCATGGTTCGCACCAGCAGATACAAAACAAAAGCGATGATGATAACGCTGAGTACAAGGACGGTAATGACAATCATCATCATAAGTGAAACATAGACAGAAGCAGATCCTTCTAAGATAGAGGCTACATTGATTGTTGTATTCACGGCCTTTTGAAAATGTTCTTTTATTTCTTCATGAAAGATGTCTATGTCTGTCTGATCTGATAGATTCAGATAGTAGCTTGCATTTGATAATTTCCCCAGACGCATATAACCGGCTCTGGTAAGCAGACAGTCTTTTCCAAGCTGGTTGCTTGTTTGTGTATAGCCGGATATCAGGTAGGCAGCCTCCATTCCGTTGGCGGCGATTGTTATTTCATCCCCGATGTTCAAATCATGTTCTTTTGCATACTTTGCTGCTATGGCGATTTCATTGTCAAATTTGGGAAACCGTCCCTCAAATACGACGTCCTGATTGTTTACTTTTGCAAAATCATCGCAGATTGTCGCCACAAGCTCTACACCGTTGACATGACGTACAGAAACGGAATGATACAGATATATTTTTTCTACGCGTGGATCTGACTGCATTTTCTGTAAGAATGCTTTTTCCAGGTCCGTTTGAATATTGATACAACTGTCTGCGGTTTCTCCCACAATCAGATTGGAGAAGGGAGTCATATCTACAATAACGTTTTCGGTCATTAGTCCGGAAAAAACTACAATAAGAGAGAGAACAAGCATTGTGATGCAAACAGTAATGTTTTGTTTCATTGCGGAGAAGGTTGTTTTTAAAGCAAGTGCGAGGTCAAGGGGAATTCCGGTAGTTTCCAGAGAAATCCAGTTTTTCTTGAAATTATGCGTGAGAAGTCCCTGGCGGAGAGCAACGATAGGTTCCACTTTTTTGATTCTGCGTGAGGAAAGCCAGACAACGAGCGCAGTAACTCCGCTTGAAACCAGCAAGGTAAAGAAAAATGGGAACGGCAAAAAGTGAATCCGGTAAGGAATTCCGGTCTGGGAAATCATCATCGTATTTAAAAAAGGAAACATTCCATAAGAAATGCTTTCTCCCAGGAGGGAAGCAGCCAGTGAAATTCCGAGAAACTGAAGAAGGAGGGCATGGATCAATTGACTTCCGGTGTAACCGACCGCCTTGAGCGTTCCCAGATTTTTCATGTTTTCCTGTATATAGTTGAGAATATTAGATGCAACGACAATGAGTGCGATTAAAAGGATAAAGAAAGCCATTGCACTGATAATGCCCGAACAGATCATTTGAGAAATATAACGGGACTGGGAAACCAGGGTATAGGAGTTGCTGATGGTACGTACGGAAGGATCATAGGAGGATACCATATTTTTTAATTGCGTTTCATAAGATTGGCTTTTGGACTTCTCTTTCAGCCGAATGGAACAGAGTGTGGAGGCAGGTGCATATCCGCTTTGTTCCAATTCCCGGTATTTGTCTTCTGTCAAGAGTACTTCGCATAAGCTGCAGTTATGTGATCCGGCCATAATGCTGTTGAAAAAACCGCATATAGTATATTCTATTTTATGACTTCCGACGGATACCTGTATTGTCTTTCCAATGGCGTTCTTCTCCGATTGATACAGGATGGGGAGATAGATTCCACTCTGTATATTGCTGTCTTTTATAAGTTCTATCTTTCCGACAGACCGGGAAAGGGCGGCCTGCTTTTCCAGAAAAATAAGTTCCGTGCTGATTTCACCGCCGTGAAATGCAAAAGAACCCACCATATGCATAGAATCTGTCAGAGAAAATTCTGTGGTTTGTTTTTTCTTTTCCAAAGTCCGTATAAGAAAATTTTGCATTTCTGTGTCATGACGGTCCACGGAAAGGGTGACGTGTTCTGCATGGAGTTTATCATGATAGCGGTCAAAATTTTGTTTGTAGTCTGTGGAAAGCATAAGCCAAAGATTGAGCATGGACGCAGCCAACAGCATCAGAACAAAAATGGCAGCGGTCTGCCCTTTTGACTTCCGTAGATTGGAGCGGGCCAATAGGAAACTTTTTCTCATAGTTACCACCCCATTTCCGAAAGAAAAGCAGAGAGTGTATTGTGCCGCGCCGGGTCCTGGGGAATATATTTTCCTAAGTTACATTCTCCTAAGATTATCCCGTCTTTCAGATACAAAATTCGGTTGCCGCGTCTTGCAGAACGCATATCATGTGTAACCATGACAATACTTTGTCCATGTTCGTTAAAGTCGGTCAGTGTATTGAGTACATCAAGTCCGGTTTTAAAGTTGAGCGCTCCCGTAGGTTCATCGGCAAAAAGAATTTCCGGGTGATTAATCAGTGCCCGGACCATGCCGGCCCGCTGGGCCTCTCCACCGGATATTTGGGCGGGAAATTT
This sequence comes from Lachnospiraceae bacterium, assembly GCA_910574195.1. GTDB lineage: Bacteria > Bacillota > Clostridia > Lachnospirales > Lachnospiraceae > Schaedlerella. The sequence goes on from CAJTBF010000005.1 coordinate 235,174, forward strand.
TTTCCAGGTTTCTTCCGAAAGATCTACTGCGGTAAATAAGTTCCTGGCTCGGTCTAAAAGTATTTTTTTATCTTTGATTACGAGCAGACCTGCCGACAGGACGTTATCCATAAGGGACATCCCGTCAATCAGATAGATTTGCTGGAAAACAAATCCGCAATGATGCCGCCGGAATATGGCAAGTTGATCCTGATTCAGAGTGGAAATTATCTGATCCTTGAAGGCAATAGTACCGAGAGAAGGAGTATCCATGCCGGAAAGCGCATATAAAAGCGTAGATTTTCCTGCACCACTCGCCCCCATGATTACGGTGAAATCTCCTTCGTAAAGTTCCAGATCAATATTTTTTAAAACATGTTGCAGCCTTCCACCACTTGAAAAAGATTTACTTAACTGGCTGGTTTTTAATAAGATATTTTTCATGTAAGACTTCCTCCTTATACATATTTGATTTTAGTGCTTTTCTTCTTAAATGTCTTTAGATAATCCTTAAAGATTCCTTAAATGTGAAAAAGAAAAATCCCCGTATTTACGGGGCTTTTTGAAATGATTTGTCACTAACCTGTCGCTAACGTATTCAAATTTAACGGGTGTTATCTGATGGAATTTTGATCTTTTCGATCTCATTTCTGAGTTCTTCCAGGGAACGGTGACCATAGACCTTATTTGTGATATCCTGAAACGCATGACCAAGCATACGCTTTCGATCATTTTCATTTACCTTGTATTTTTCGCAAAGTGCAGAGAAGGTGTGCCGCGCATCATGCGGGGTATGTCTTTGGATGCCGAGATGTTCCAGGGCTGCATACATTTTATTCCGGAATGTATAAGGGGTTACGTCAAGGATTTTCCTGTATGTATTGATGCGATGCTTCACAAGATCATAGATCCCGGAATGTATAGGGACGATGCGATTCTTTCCGGTATTCGTTTTTACACCGCCCTGAAAATATTTTTCCGTTAGATTTACCTCAATCGTTTCATATGCTTTTATTCTATATCCGGAGTAGCACATAATCAATATAAATTCCACAACAGGATCCTTTTTGTGCTTCCAGAGTACTGCAAGTTCATCGTCTGAGAAAGGTACGCCATGTTCATCGTCCTCCGGTTTTTTTACTTCCACATGAGCGGAATAGTCTTTTTCGCAGAGTTCATATTTTTCCGCATAGGCGTACATCTGGTGGAAGAGAGAGACGATCAGTTCCAGAGACGAATGCTTTAAGGGACAATGATCCACGACATCCTGCAAATCATTGTATTTCAAACCGGAGAATTCCCTGTCGTGTAATGCAGAACAATTTCTGAATGCTGCCCTGGTAGAATCCATCGTGGCCTTTGAGTAGGATTTCTTTGAATTTTCATATTTTTCTTTGTAAAACCGTTCGTAGATCTCAGAGAATGTGTATGTTTTTTCTTTGTTTTTATCAACGCGTGTTGCCTGCAAATAATCCGCCAGTATGCTTCCAAAGGTGTCGCTGGTATTTCGGTCCAGATCATTCAGCGTCTGTTCGAATCCCGGATAGTATGTACCGGCGTGCCAGGCGGTCAGGACCGCGAAGCCCTTCATGTACTCGTCCACATAGCAGATCGCTTTTACCGGTGCGTATTGTCCGGGGGCAATCATTTCTCCGGCCGGAGGATATACCCCGTAAGGATTCCGCCTCTTTCCGGATAACTTCTTTATGGAACCGTAGCCGTTGGGAAGTTTCGGGTATTTCTTTCGTCTTGGCATGGTGTCATCCTCCTTAAAAATGGGTATAAAAATAACAGCCTGTAAATATCTCGTGAATATCCTGTGATTTTGCGGTGATTTTCGAGAGATAAATACTTGCGGGCTGCCCCTAAAGATGATACAATATTTTTGGCTTTACATTAGTATCCTTCGGGGCTAGTGTGTATTATGAACCGTTCCTGTTGCCGCAGGGGCGGTTTTTTATTATTTAAAGTAAATCAGAAATTCTAATGGTCAGATTATGAAACATATGGCTTGTAATCTCATCATTAAAAGAGAATTGATTTGAAATTTCCTCATTTCCGAAAGAATAAACCTGAACATTTTTCAGGATAGGGTTTATAATCCAGTATTCATGGACTCCGGTATTTTGATAGAGCCATAACTTTTTTAGATAATCTTGGCTTTGAGTGCTTGGTGAGATTACTTCAATTATCCAATCTGGTGCGCCTTTGCATCCCTTTTCAGTTATCTTTGTTTTATCACAAATAACAGAAATATCTGGTTCTACCCACGTTTTATCATTAGCATCCAGATTGACTGCAAAAGGAGCGGGTACAACTTCGCATCCTCCTTTATTAGCATCTATATAGTCTGCAATCTTACGGGCAAGAGAGAAGCAAATTTTTTGATGTATGAAACTTGGTGGAGTCATAGCATATAACTTCCCGTCGATTAGTTCCGCACGCTGTCCTTCCGGAAGGTTCCAGTAATCTTCTGATGTGTATATGTGTTCCTGTGGTATTGGCATGTGGTCACATCCTTTCAATTAACATAAAAGGTTCATAATATAATTATAAGATCTAAGCTATGCAGGCAGTATTGCTATACTGCACAACTGCAATCTCGGTCATTGTATTTTTCATACGGCTTATAATTTTTTCTAATTGTGCCGCAACTTCATGACTATATGAAACCTCTCCACATTGTGAGCATACCTGTGAAGGAACACCTTTTACAATGATGATGCAATCCTCTAGGTCTGCGATGAAGTTTGTTTTTTTATCTACCAAATTTCCTTTGCACATAATACATTCGTTCATATGCTATTCCACCCTTCTTGTTTTGAAATCGTCCATCCATTTGTCTTTGGTTGGTATGTATGCAGTTATTAACCAAAGTTCTGTTCCGTTATCATTGGGGGCACATACTATGTGGATGATATCGTTTGATGTACGATATCCCATAATCAGACAACTGGGGAAAGGATAGTCATCGGGATAGTCTTCCACAAGTTCACCATTGAGGATCGCATTTTGCACATCTTTCATGCTGATATTTCTCTGTGCAAGCCTTACAAATATGTGATTTGTCCATCGTAGTTTATGCGAAGAACAGAGTTGTTTAATTAAAAGTAGGTCCATTCGTAGATTCTCCTTAGATATTTTATACAATTGCTGGCATGATCAGACTATTATTATCACCATGAGATCAGGAATGAAGATTTATTCCGCCATTTCAGAAGAATTTGCAGTACTTATTATATTTCCGCTGTCTGCATTGACAAAAGTAACAGAAACATTGCTGATATTTTCTCCACTAAATACACTATATAACCCACCATACATATAAAATGCCATTGTAGAGAATGATTCATTCATATCCAGCTCTACTGATTTGGTGGTCACAGTAAATTCAGTAAAATTCTCATTTGCCTCTATTTTTGTAAAATTCGGATAGTCTTCAGATCCAATCATTTCATTGATGTTATTATTAATTTGATCCCGGTATTCATCCATAAGATCACTGTGTTGCTTTTTGGTCATAGTATATGTTGCGCTACCATCGGAATTCAGAATGATTGATTGAAAGCCGTGTTCTTCTGCAATCTTATCGAGGTCTTCCTGTGTTTGCTCCCCAACATAATCCGCTGGGATTGTCAGTTCTACATCAAAGATTCCTTTTTCAACATCTACATCACCAAGAGATTCCAGATCGTCAGTAGTTTCATCAGACTCTTTTGAAGCGTCCTCCTTCTTTTCAGGCCCAGTAGCTTTTTCCTTATTGTCTCCTCCGCAAGCGGTCATGGAGATAGCAAGCGATAATGTCAAAATTAACATTGTAATTTTTCTTTTCATAGTGCATTTCCTCTCTTTCTCTTTTGTTCAGACGTACATTCGAAAAATTCATATAATTGTCTGCATAGTTATACTATTTTCATTACCACGAGATTAGGGATGAAGTATATTGTGTAATAATGTCTTCTATGGATTACAATGCCCACAGGGGGAGTATCCCTGACCTATAAGATCATTTCTTGTTTCGTCATAGGTTGAGTAATTTTGTGGGGCGATTTTTTTGTTTCTTTACTTGCAAGTTATTCCTAAAGGTGTTACAATTCTTTTGAGTTGTAGATATCATTTTCGGGTATCTATGTAGGATCGTCCGGTGTTGGTAGCACCGGGCGGTTTTTTATTTCTTGGGTATCTGAGCAAAACCTATGTATGAAAGAATCATTTCAATTATTACGAACATAAAATACATCGGGAAAAGAACTAATGCTACGGAATATAATATCGCACCAGTCAGAGCAAAGCCTCTTTTGTTCATAAATAGTCCCAAAGCATTGAAGATAACGGCAAGGACTGTACATATAAGATGAGGCATAACAAGGACAGTGGCAATTCCAGCACCTATTTGTTCTCCGACGCCGGAAACACTTCCGACGGCGCCAGACCAGTATACAAGGCTGTAAAGGAGGTAAAGACATCCTATAATAAATGATATTAAAAGTAAAATGTTGAAACCACTATTTTTTTTGGATTTTTTGGAACTTCCAGAATTTCCTCCGCCTGGTTTTTTGTAATTCTTGTTGCAATTCATGCAAAGTAGATAATTTTCATTGGCTGGATTCTCGATCAATTCATTTCCGCAATGCGGGCACTTTCTTGCCATAATATTTCCCTTTCCTCTTTAGAGTTATCTGCATTATTTTTCTATATAACATTGAAAAAATGAGCACTTATTCGCGTGTTCCTTTTGATAAGTTTATTTGGTAATAAGAAAACTAAAATTAGAACTTAACCACACATTATCTTTATAATATATTTCAATAGTTGACCAGTCAGTTGGCGCTTCGATTCCTAAAAATCCCCTTAACTTTTTTCCGGGGGCAATACTTCCATCAAGCTGTTGCTTTCCGCCCTCCATTGAAATTGACATAAAAGCATTCGAACTAAAATCAGCTTTATAATCACCAACATAACAATCAAAACTTATCATACTGCTTACGCTTACTTCTTCATCAGAATTATTAGAAATTTCGATTTCCGGTAGTACAAATATTTTTCCTTCTTCTGGCTGCACCCATTCATTTCCGGCAGATTCTTCATATCCGATAACGGTTACCTGTACATTGTTATATTCTGCGGTTTCTCCAACATTAAATGCGGCATCTTTTTTAGCTTCTTCTTTTTCAGTTTCAGAATTCGAAGAACTATCAGCCTTTTGGGTATTATCTTCCGGTGCAAAAAGACTTCCAACTATTCCAATTAGAACAAAGATGACCAATACTATAACAATTATTTTTAAAATTCCGCCCCCTTTCTTTTTTTTGCTTTTCTTTTTCTCTGAAGACTCGGATGTATTGTTTCCAGGTATCTTAAAATTCTTGTTGCAATTTGTGCAAAGTAAATAGCTTGAGTCTTTTGGATTCGGGATCAACTCTTTCCCGCAGCTTGGACATTTGAATGCCATGATTTTTCCCCCTTCTCTTTTGTTACCTGTATCGTTTTGCCACTTTTATTAAAACGCCGCAGCGGTTTAATCATTCCTCAACTTTTCCGACCACTTTACCAATTAAGCGTACATCCTCATTCCCTTGAATATTATTATATTTTTTGTTTCTGGAAACAAGTCCATTGTCACCATATTCTTTTAGAAAACACTCATTATTGATAGTGAATATGCCGACTTCCCCATAGCGTATATGTTCTGTCTTCTTGACGTACAGCTTTTCGCCATCAGAATAGTCCGGCTCCATAGAATCCCCATTTACACCTATAATGAAGTCTGCGTTTGCATATGGTGCTTCTATGTTGTCTGATGGAATATCGTCAAAATAGAATCCAGTTCCGGCGCAGGCAATCTTTCCATAGTAAGCCCACAGCCTTGTCGGAACGATTTCCTCCGCAACCTCCATATCCATCTTCTTAACCTTTTCTAACTGCTCTTTTTGCTCCCTCAGCTTATCTGCTATGGAATACTCCCTATCCAGTACCGTATCAACCACGCTTGCCCCATCCGGCGAATATTCGGCAATGAGCCTATATTTTTTGATTATATTTTCAAACTCTTCTGGACTTGCTTCATTTTCATATAGTTCCTTTTTTTCGTCTTGGAATAGAAAATTAGCATCTACTTCTAATATTTCCATTATTTTGCTTATAGTAAGCATATTAGGTTCGCTGTTATCTTTTTCGTAGCCAGTAACAGTTGTACTTCCTATATTTAACTTTTCGGCTAATTGCTTTTGTGTAAGCCCTCTTAATGTCCTAGCTTTTTTTAGCCTTTCTCCAAATGACAAGAAATCACCTCCTTTTCTATTATTGTATCAGTAAATATTGAAATGTCAATATAAAAAACTCGAATAACTTGAATATTTTTATTAAAATGCTGTTGACAAGATCAGAAAAGTCGAGTATGATATACATATCAACTCGGGAAACTCGAAGAAAGGAGTGAGAATGTTTGAGTATTTGTAATTATAATCAGCCAGTCGCAAGCAATGTAATCAGAATAATAGACCGTAGCGGATTGAAGAAAAAAGCCGTAGCTGAAAAGGCTGGATATTCTGAACAGATGCTTAGCGATATGTTGAATGGAAGAAAAATAATAAAAATAGTTGATGTGGAAAGACTTGGAAAAGCTCTCGGAGTTGACGCTAATGCTTTATTTGTTCCAAGAAAGGAGGGAAGTTGAGTTGAAAATCGGTGAAAAGGAATATTCCGAAATCCTTGTGACAGACAGCGAGAATTTTCTTCTGGCAAGCATAACAGACAAAGATGTTATTGCTGAAAAGGATTGCAAAGTCGTGTGTGTGCCTGTTGAAGATTAACCGAGGTTGTTTTTAGGGTTTCCATCTGGCTTGGAAACAGGAGTTTCTACACCATTTATTTTGCGGTGATAATAGTCATTCACATAAGTGCCTTTATCAATCGCTTTAATAAATTGGAGACGTGTCATTTCCTGTCCCGTCCGAGTATCGCGAAAACGTTCATTGCGTCCAGTGTCAGATTCCTTAATCACTTCTACTTTAGGTTTATTTGGCATAAGCATCATCCTTTCTATAAAAGGCACACACACGAACAATGCAAAATCATGTTTTATATTACATTAAAAATAGTAGCATGTCAATAGAAATACTAAGAAAAACACAATATATAGTATGTGTGCGAAAACATTTTACTATATCATGTAAAATTTTACGCATTGTGCAGGAGGTGATATAGAGGTGAATCAGATGACAGATGAGAAAATCAAGTCAATTATCGAGGCGATGCAGGGGATTACATTCTTGGAATGGAAAAAATTAAAACATGTGGTTGATCGGAGATTTGAAGATGAGGCTTCCCAGCAGAAAAATAGAATCAAGATGGAAAGCCCCGAAGTCATAATTCGTTCATACAAAGAGTCATTCTGAAACTATTTGTATGAATATTGGGTTGATGTATGAATATTGGGTTGATCCTGTAAGTCTTTCCATGATAGAAGATTTTAACATAATCCAACTGATAATATGTATCCTTTTCTTCACGATGAATCGGAGACCATATTACTGCATTTTCTTCATACCATTGACTGGGATTTACATGATTTCCTCCCATAACGCATTCAGGGTCATCATTCAGGCAGACCCAATTGCCAACGAGACATGCGTAAACTTTTTCCATAGTATTCTCCTTTCTTTCGTACTCAGCCCGCTGCAGCCTGTACCTAGATTATAAAGGAGAAGCAGAAAAATATCATAACTTCTCGGAATCTCAATGAATGAGATTCTAACTGAAAATTGACAACTGAATATTGTGCAGGAAAAGAAATTTGAGAAAAATGGACATAAACATTAGACATAGCGGGTACTATGCCTTGAAAAATCTTATGGAATCGCTTAAGATATCATTATTAGGCGGCTAATCCTAATAATGATTCTTGAAATGCCTGGACAGAGGGCATTTCCCAGGCATCAAGGTGTTGGAGCATCATGATGCCGTAGAGGCGGCAGTACCACATCTTTGTAGAGCGGTGCCTGCCGTCTTCTAATTTATAGTCCTCTTTCTCACG
>CAJTBF010000006.1 GCA_910574195.1 Lachnospiraceae bacterium
CCCTTGAAGACGACGAGGTAGATAGGGCGGAGGTGGAAGTGTGGCAACACATGGAGCTGACCGTTACTAATCGGTCGAGGGCATAACCAGAGAAGGGGACAGGAGAGAGACGGATAAAAGTAATTTCTTTGTATGCAGTTTTGAGGGTACACAAATATTATATAATCCTCGATAGCTCAATGGTAGAGCACGCGGCTGTTAACCGCGGGGTTGTTGGTTCGAGCCCAACTCGGGGAGCTTAAAAAAGCCCGTAAACGTTAGTGTTTGCGGGTTCTTTTTGTTTAAAAATTCGGCTTCAGAAGAGGCGCCATAGCTTGTGGCTTTTTTTGACGGGAGAAAGCAGTAATTGATTTGTAATTACTGCAGCCACCGCAGCCCCATCGCCTAAGATTAATGTGGGCATGGCGATCCCTAACAAATATTTCCACTTTTTCAATGGTTCCGAGCAAGTGCAGTATGGAGAAAAACTACTCCAAATGATTCCAAAATCAATCGAATGAAAATGTTTTTTTGCAAAAAGTCCCCAAGTGATTCCATGTATTAACTCGTGCAGAATGGTCAGGCATAGGATAAGTAAAAACGCTGCTACGGCAAGTCCCAAAGAAATCCCCTCTAAATTGAATCCATTCAGATTATGGTAAATCCAAAAGGTGAATGCCATAAATGGCAACATACTTAAAGGGCCTAAATAATTCGCTTGTTTAATATTGAGAATCTTAATTCCTCCGAATCGAATTTATTATGAAAAGTTAAGAAATGATAATCTTAATTTCCTGTATTAATTGGGCATCCGTTCTTTTTGTATCTCAAAACCAGAAGAAATAGCTCCGGTTGGGCAGACTGATTTGCAGGCACCACAGCGGATACATTCTGGACAGTTTAAATTTTTTGTAACTCCCACGCCCATAGGACAGGAACGTTCACAATTTTTGCAATCAATACATTTGCCTTTATCCAGATACATTTGAAAAAAACTATATTTATAAAAAAAAGAGTAAAATGCCCCCAGGGGGCAGAGGTAACGGCAGAACGGACGTGAAATCAATATGGATGCGATGATAATGATTGCCAGTACCAGGAACTTCCAGTACGTCAGCAAACCCGTTAGTGTTTGCAAAACAGGATCTGCAATCATCAGAGGAACACTGCCGCCCAGTGTCCCGACAGGACATAGATATTTGCAGAAATAAGGAGATACCATTCCCGTTTGTGTTATAGAAAAGAACGGAAGCAGAATTACCAGGGCCAATAAAACAATATATTTGAGATACCGGGCCGGCTGATCAATCTTCTTTGGGATGGTAAATTTGCGAACCGGAATTCGATATAACAAATCCTGCACCAGTCCAAACGGGCATAAAAAGCCGCAGACGATACGTCCCAGAACGATACCGAACAACATGAGAAGTCCCAGAACGTAAAAAGGAAAATGAGGTTTCATGCCTCCAACGGCTGTCTGCAGAGAACCGATCGGGCAGGCGCCCAACGCACCGGGGCAGGAATAGCAATTCAGGACAGGAACACAGATCGCTTTTGTGCTGCCGGTAAAAATTTTTCCTTTTTGAAATCCGATCACATAACCATTTAGTAGAACAGCGGATACGGTTTGTACAATCCGCTGGAAGGAAATCTGTTTTTTGTGAAAGTATTTTGTTACCCGATTCCGATGCATTCCAGACATATTTTCACCGCCTTTTGTAGGACTTCAAAATGTTCCTGCTTTAATAATCCTATGATGACAAATAGAATCGCTGCTGCCAACAGGCCAAACTTTATCCTTGTGATTGTCTTAGTGTTCAAGGATGATCTCCTCCTTTTTGTCGGCCTTCAAAGCAGCATTCACTGCGGCCAGAAATGTTTCGGACAAATTCTTCTGAGTGCCAATGATGGCATCCCCCCGAAGATTCCCCTGGCTGTCTACTAAAATGGTGGTAGGTGTGTATTGAATCTGCTGGATGAGATCTTCGAAATCTCCATCCCCAGAGAGCAGAGTGATACCTTCGTAACCTGCCTCATTTAATACACTCTTTGTAGTTTCTTTGTCCCATGTTCCGTCGAGACAGACGGTGATCATCTGGACATGGTCCGGCAAAGCTTTGGAAAAAGCCGCAAGATCCGGCATTTCTTTTATACAAGGTCCGCACATCAAGGCCCAGAAGTTGATGATTGTCAGATCTTTAGCCGCGAGATCATCCTGCGTAAATGTGCCGTCGTCCAAAGTCGTGGCGGAAAAGGACTTTAAACTGCCCAGTTGACTGGCCGTACCGGCTGAGGGTTCCGCCTCATTTTCGGTTTGAACAGGCTGTTCCGGGGAATTTGTGGGATCGGCTTCTTTGGAGCAGCCGATCGTCAGCATACTAATAATGAGTATGAAACTAAAAAGTGATATAAAAAATTTTTGTTTTTTCATCCTGTTTTTCCTCTCTTTTTAAATTTTGATATATTTTATTGAACAGCGATATCTGTCCGCATGTCCAGAGGGGGATCCTTTTTATCCGTGGGTTCATTATATAGTAATTTCTCATTGCCGTCAAACATTCCGGTCTTTTAACTGCGGTAATTTAATAGGCCGAATTCGTTATATTTCGCTGATTTGACAGTAAAATGTAATTTATTGTCATCTGCCAGGTGTGAATGGTAACACGGTAGATGTTGCCGTTACCATACATATCGGAAAGGTTGCCAGCGGCAGGCTTTTGGAGTATTATTTTGGAAGGAGCTATGGAGAACACAGGGATGAAATACTTCTGCTTATCTGTGAGGAAACGTACATATGTCGAGAGATACATATGTGGAAAGTGTACATGGACAGATGCCGAAAGGAGAGAAAATGATCATTCAGATTGTAGAAGACGATCATGCATTACGTGAGGGAATTGTTTTGGCTTTTCAGGAACCCGGAACGATACTGATACAAAGCGCAAGTTTGAAAGCGGCCAGAGAGGCGTTTGAAAAGACACAGCCGGAATTGATTATATTGGATATTAATCTTCCGGACGGAAGCGGATATGATTATCTGAGATGGGTAAAGGGACGGGCACAGGTGCCGGTACTGGTTCTGACCGCGAATGATATGGAGACGGACGAGGTGACGGGACTTATGCTGGGGGCGGATGATTATGTGACGAAACCATTTCGCCTTGCGGTTCTTCGGGCCAGAGTGATTGCACTTTTGAGGAGAGGACGCCCTTTTGGGCTTTATGAGGAAGATGAGTTTCGTTTTGACTTTGAAAGGCTTTGTTTTACACGGAAAGGGAAAGAGATTGTGCTGAGCGTTAATGAACAGAGACTTTTAAAGTGCCTGGTGGAAGGGAGGGGAAGCGTTTTGACAAGAGAGAGATTGATTGACTATTTATGGAACGGCGATGGGGAATTCGTGGATGAAAATGCATTGTCGGTTACGGTGAATCGCCTGCGAAGCAAACTGGAAGAGAAAAAGGACGGTATTTCTTATATTCAGACGGTATATGGACAAGGCTATACATGGAGGCGAAAGGAAAGGATAGAAGTACTCTGAAAGGCTGGATTCTGCCGGAGAAACGCACGATAGAAAGTACTCTGAGAGGCTGAATTCTGCCGGAGAAACGCAGGATAGAAAGTACTCTGAAAGGCTGGATTTTGCCGGAGAAACGCAGGATAGAAAATACTCTGAAAGACTGGATTTTGTCGGAGGAACACGGTATAGAAGCGCACTGTGAAGAGCGGATTTGTATGTAATAGAAGGGGAGAGGACATGTTTGGGAAAAAAATGGAGGGACGACTGGAACAGATGCTGGATGACGCCATTGCAGGGAGATTCCGGGAATCCGATTATGATGAGAGCGTTCTCTCAAGAGTGGAATGCAAGTGGAAACAATTTCTGGGCAGTTCCGTGCTGTCAAGGGAAGCGCTGGAAAAGGAAAAAAAGAATATGCAGGAGTTGGTGTCCGATATTTCCCATCAGACAAAGACACCGATTGCCAATCTCCGCCTGTATACGGATCTCCTGAAAGAATGCATGGCAGTCGAGGCAGAGTTCGGACAGGAAAAGGCAGGAGAAGATGTGATACAGGAGAAGGGGAAAAAACTGTATTTGTTGGAAAAAGTGGAACAACAGACAGAAAAACTGGAGTTTTTGATTCAGTCTCTTACGAAGCTTTCCCGTCTGGAAAGTCATGTGGTGGAGTTAAAGCCCAGGCGGCAGAATCTGTCGCCGCTTCTCCATGATTCTATCGCTGATCTGCGTCCGCGGGCGCAGAAAAAAGAGATTGAGTTCCGGAATACCTACACAGGGGACGGCACGGCCTGTTTTGATATGAAGTGGACAAAAGAAGCGCTGGAAAATATATTGGATAATGCGGTGAAATATTCTCCCTGTAAAAGCCGGATAAAAATTTCTGTGATAGAATATGAGATGTATGCGGCCGTTTCTGTAAAAGATTCCGGAATCGGGATCAAAGAGGAAGATACGGCAAAGATCTTTGGACGGTTTTATCGCGCGGAAGAAGTAGGGCAGGAAGAAGGGATAGGAATCGGGCTGTATCTGGCGAGAGAAATTCTGAAAAGAGAAAACGGGTATATAAAAGTAAAATCGAAACCGGGACAAGGCGCGGAATTTCTTCTTTATCTTCCGACGCAATCCTTTCAGAACCGTTAGATTTGGGAAAGAATGTGGTAAGGGAATGTCGTTATAATGGAGAATGAAAAAATAATCCAAAGCCACAGGAGGAAATCTATGAAAGTATTGCGAACAACAGGTCTGAAAAAGTATTATGGAAGCGGAGAACAGGAGGTCCGGGCGCTGGACGATATAAATCTGGAGGTGGAACGGGGAGAATTTCTGGCGATTGTGGGAACCAGCGGAAGCGGGAAGTCCACATTACTTCATATGCTGGGAGGTCTGGACCGTCCCACATCGGGAAAAGTATTTGTGGACGATAAGGACATTTTTTCTTTGAAAGAGGATGCGCTCTGCATTTTTCGAAGGCGGAAGATCGGGTTTGTGTTTCAAAGCTTTAATCTGGTGCCGGTGCTGAATGTATATGAGAATATCGTACTTCCCATTGAACTGGATGGAAATACAGCGGACCGCAGATATGTGGACCAGGTGGTTGCCGTACTGGGATTGAAGGAAAAACTGTTAAATCTTCCCAGTCAGCTTTCCGGAGGACAGCAGCAAAGGGTTGCCATCGCAAGGGCTCTGGCGGCAAAACCGGCGATCCTTCTGGCGGACGAACCGACGGGAAATCTGGATTCCAGGACAAGTCAGGATGTGCTGGGGCTTCTGAAAGTGACAGGGGAACAGTTTGGACAGACAATTGTGATGATTACACACAATGAGGAAATCGCACAGATGGCAGATCGGATTGTCCGCATTGAGGACGGGAAAATACGCGGGAAAAAATGTGGGAAGGGCGGTGAGGAGGATGCGTAAAGTAAAGAACCAACGTGTGCTTCGAAAGATCGCCGATAAAACAAGAAAAGCAGGGAAGGAAAGAAATATAGCTGCCATACTTGCTATTGTAATGACGACGGTTCTTTTCACCACCGTGTTTACAGTAGGCGGAAGTATGATTGAGAAGCAGCAGAAGGCCACCATGCGCCAGGTGGGCGGAAGCGCGCATGCAGGGTACAAATATCTGACGCAGGAGGAATACGACATTGTAAAGAACGATAAGAAATTAAAAGAAGTCTCTTACCGGATTGTTGTGGGGGACGCCCGGAATAAAGAGTTGAACAAACTGCAGACAGAAGTGAGTTATTATGAAGACCTGGATGCAAAGTTCAGTTTCTGCTATCCGGAAGAGGGGCATATGCCGGAAAAAGAAGACGAAATTGTGGTCAGTGATCTGGTGTTGGATGCGCTGGGAATTCCCTGCGAGATAGGAGTGAAGGTACCGCTGGTTCTGAATGTGGGTGGAAAGACCTATGAGAAAACCTTTACTTTATGCGGCTATTTTCAGGGAGACCGGGTCGCCCAGTCCCAGGTGGCGGCAGTGTCAAAGGAATATGCGGCGGAGGTGGCGCCCACGCCGACAACTACGGCAATGGGAAAAAGTCTGGATGTTTCGGAATATGCGGGGCGAATCATGGCGGATTTTAATTTTGCCAGCAGTTTCCGGCTGGAGGAACAGGCAGCGGAGCTTGCGAAGCGCTGTGGATTTCCGGAGGAAGTGGATACGGGGATCAACTGGGCTTATATGGGCGAGATGGATCTGGAAACTGTTTTGCTGATCGGAAGTCTTCTGCTTGTAATTTTAGTGTCCGGTTATTTGATTATTTATAATATTTTTTATATCAATGTGTATCATGATATTCGGTACTACGGACTTTTGAAAACGGTGGGAACCACCGGGCGGCAGCTTCGAAAAATCGTGCGCCGTCAGGCATATATGTTGTCTTTGTACGGGATCCCTTTGGGACTTTTGCTTGGGATAGCAGTTGGGAAAGTTCTGCTTCCACTGATCATGAATGAATTGACATTTACAGGTACGACCGATACGGAAGTGGTGTTGAACGGAGGCATTTTTGCGGGAGCGGCGCTCTTTTCCTTTCTGACGGTACTTTTGGGCAGTATCAGACCCTGCAGGATGGCGTCCAGAGTGTCTCCGGTGGAGGCAGTCCGGTATACGGAGGGACAGGGTGAAAAGTCGGGAAAGAGAAAGACCAAGAAGAGCAGACGTGTACATCCGGGAGAAATGGCATTGCAAAATATCAGGAGAAACCGGAAAAAGGTGGTAATCGTCGTGAGTTCTCTTTCTCTTGCGCTGGTGCTTCTCAATAGTATTTATAGTTTTGTGCGGGGATTTGATATGGATAAGTTTGTATCCAATATGGTCGTCAGCGATTTTTCGGTTGCGGATGCCACATTGGATAATCTGTCCGTGACGTTTGATTCGATTGTGACGGATGGAGTTACGGAAGAATTCCTGCAAGATCTAAAGGAACAGAAAGGTGTGGAGGAGATCGGGAATATCTATATGAAAGAACTGTTTCCTACGTTTACAGACGAAGCATACACGCGTTTGGAGGAACAGATTTTTGAAAATGAAGAAACACGGACAACTCTGGAATATCTGGCGGGAGAAGAGGGGATAGAATGGATCGAAGATTTACGGGAAGAAAGATATATTGACGGAAAAGTCTATGGAATCGGGGAAGCGGTAATGGAGAAACTGGAAAATCCGGAAGGAACGCTTGACTGGGAGAAATTCTCCAGTGGAAATTATGTAATTGCCAGTCGGTTTCGTACAGTTGAGGAAGAGGGCGTTGATTTTTTTCTTCCGGGAGAAAGGGTAACCGTGACCAACGAAGCGGGGGAAACCCGGGAATATGAAGTGCTGGCAGTAGCAGATATGCCTTATTCCTGCGGCCTGCATCATTTTGGGATGTTTGACTGTAATTATATATTACCGGAAGAAGAATACCTTCATTTTATGGGGGAACAGAATCCGATGCGGACGATATTTAACGTAGAATCGTCATATGAGGAGAAGATGGAGAAATGGATATCCGATTATTGTGAAAATGTGAATCCGGATCTTACTTTTCAGTCCAAAGCGTCCATTGTGGAAGAATTTGACAGTCATAAAAAGATGTACGCTATGGCAGGCGGATTATTGGCTTTGATTCTTGCAATGATTGGAATTTTGAACTTTGTGAATACAATGGTCACTTCCGTCTTATCAAGAAAGCAGGAGTTTGCCATGATGGAGGCAGTGGGAATGACAGGAAAACAACTCCGGCAGATGCTGTGTTTTGAAGGAGGATATTATGCGGTATTTACCGGTGTCTGTGCTATTTTGCTGAGTGTCTTTTTTAACATGACCGTAGTGCGCATGGTGGGAGAAGGTCTCTTTTTCTTTACCTGGCGCTTTACCATTCTGCCGGTGTTGGCATGTATTCCGGTTCTGTTGCTCCTTGTGGTAGTTGTGCCAGTGATTTGCCATAAGAAGCTGAGTAAAGAGAGCGTGGTGGAACGGATTCGACTGGCAGAGGTTTGATGGGAGAATACAAAGGTAGGAAGAAACAGCATGAAAAATGAAAATTTCATTATTATTTGTGCCGCCGGCCTGGCGGCGGAATGGAGAGTAGTATGAAAGTTGTGGTTGCGATGGATTCCTTTAAAGGAAGTATGACTTCTATGGAGGCAGGAAATGCGGCGAAAGCGGGTATTGAAAGAGTCTGCGGTGCCGAGGTTGTTGTAAAACCGCTGGCCGATGGAGGGGAAGGGACGACACAGGCGCTGGTGGAGGGGCTGGGCGGAAGATATGTGTCCGTTGAGGTGACAGGTCCGATGGGAAGAAAGGTGCAGGCCAGGTATGGGATTCTGGGAGACGAAAGGACGGCAGTGATGGAAATGGCGGAGGCTTCCGGCATTCTCCTGGTAAAAGCAGAGGAACGGGATCCTTCCAGAGCAACCACCTATGGAGTAGGAGAAATGATTTTGGATGCGATGGGACGGGGATGCCGGAAGTTTCTTGTAGGAATTGGCGGAAGTGCGACCAGCGAAGGTGGTACGGGAATGCTGCAGGCATTGGGATATCAGATTGCGGATGCAGACGGAGAACCAATACGGCCAGGGCTTTTGGATTTGGACCGGATTGTGTCGATCTCTGCGGAAAAGGTGCCGGAGGCGTTGAAGGAATGCAGTTTCCATATTGCCTGTGATGTAAAAAATCCTCTTTGCGGAGAAAACGGTGCGGTCTATATATTTGGACCGCAAAAGGGGGTAAAGGAAGAAGAAAAGCAGGTATTTGACAGGAAACTAAAGCATTTTGCAGACAGGACGCAGGAGTTTACCGGCAAGGATAACAGAATGGCGGAAGGGGCGGGAGCAGCGGGCGGACTTGGCTTTGCCTGCTTGAGCTATCTGCCGAATGTAGAATTAAAACCCGGGATTGAAGTCGTCCTGGAAGCGGTTCGTCTGGAGCAGGAGATAAGGGATGCGGACCTGGTTCTTACCGGCGAGGGATGCCTGGATGGACAGACGGTCATGGGAAAGGTTCCGGTGGGAGTTGCGCAGCTTGCCAAAAAATATGGTGTAGGGGTGCTTGCATTTGCGGGCAGCGTGACCGGAGATGCAGGAGCTTGTAACACGGCGGGAATCGATGCATTTTTCCCGATTGTGCGGGGAGTGACAACGCTGGAAGAAGCGATGGCTTCCAAACGTGCAAAAGAAAATATGACCTTGTCCGTGGAGCAGGTATTTCGGATGATTCAAATATGTACTAGTACATCATTGCATTAATTCCGAAGTAAATAGCGTTTCCGGTCTAAGCAGGAAAAACCCGCCGCAAGAACCACAGTAAGAAGATAACTGAAAATAGCAATTTCGGCTCCCTCTGAAAAGAAGCGGTTTAAAAAATCAAAATGTAGAAAATAAGTATATACGGTCTGATGAATCAGGAACATGTAGCCGGAGAGATCTCCCAGTATGACGAATGGTTTTGTGGAGGCCAGCCGGGACAGGGGTCCCTGAGTCCGGTGAAAACTCCACAGGAGAAGGACATTGGGGATCATCCAGATTACACTTCTGCATAGCCACTGGGGCAGGGGAATCCAGAACATGAACGCAATCAAAAGAAGCGCTGCAATGGGTTCCATCCAGGAAAAAGAAATCTGAGGAAGTCTGGAAATGTACATTCCTGCAATGATACCGGTGAGATATTCCCCCAGTCGTGCCAACGGGAAAATATAAATCCAATATTCCAGATTGACGGGGAGACGTCCCATCAAAAGGCAGTATGCGAAGGTTGCTGCAAGAAGAAGCAGCATTATTTTCAGCGCCGCTCCAGGACGCTTTTTTTTCAGCATATGAGCAGTCCCATGCAGCAGCAGAGGCGTCAAAAGACAGAGTACGGCATAGGAAGACAAAAACCAGGAAACGCCGTTAAATCCCCAGTAATATTTCGGATAAAGGGATTTGGTCAGGGTAAGATTCATGAAGAATATGACGCTCCAGAAAGGGAGTTTGGATATCCCTTCCGTCTGTATGGAAGGAATTGCGTCGGAAATGGGGATAGAAAGAAAGGTGATTATGATATGGAGGAAGTATAACTTTTTTATGTGACGGATCATATAAAGAATACTGCTTTTGAGGTCTTTTTCAGGCCTCTTTCCCTTTTCCCAGAGCAAACCGTTCAGATATCCGCTGAGCATGAAAAAAAGACTGACGCTCCATGCGGCGGTCAGATCCAGATTCGGGTTTCCATAATGATAGAGAATGATTCCGCTCAGGGCAATTGCGCGCAGTCCCTGGAGGGAAGCAATCTTTTGACCGGTCGTGCCGGCGGGGGTTGGTTCCATAGTCATTTCTTCCTTTGTCAACGTATATTTTTTTTCCATGTAGACGTTCTGCACAGCTTAAATCTTCCTGTTTAAAAATCTTATCGGTTTGATGGCATAATTGCTCAATGGTTTCTTTATTTAACCGATTTGTATCAAAGATCAACTCTACCTTATACACAGATAATCGAATCCCTCCTATTAAAATTTAAAATGATCCTTATGAACTTTTTCTTCATCCCAGATTTATTTTAACATACCTACTCTATAAAGTCATTTCTTTTTTATAATTCTAAATTCAATGGCAAAGAAAATAAAAAATGCTTCAAATCTTTGAAAAGGAATTGAAGCACTTCACTAAAATGCCGCAGACCGGAATCGAACCGGTACGGGTATTACTACCCACGGGATTTTAAGTCCCGGGCGTCTGCCAGTTCCGCCACTGCGGCATAAGAAATAATATGATATTCGGATGGGGCCTATAGGGCTCGAACCTATGACCCTCTGCTTGTAAGGCAGATGCTCTCCCAGCTGAGCTAAGACCCCACAACGACCCAGAAGAGACTCGAACTCTCGACCTCCGCCGTGACAGGGCGGCGCTCTAACCAACTGAGCCACTGGGCCATATAAAATATACTCATCTGTGCGTATCTGACGCACAAGCGGACACTTCATGTCCGATAAGGATACCCACAGGGCATCACATATCTCATGTGCTCTGCATGAGTGGACATTTCATGTCCAATGATATATTATCACACACAGCGCCCGTTTTTCAGACGCATGTGTGCAGATAGATAAAATATATACCGGAAAACCCGATCCTATATCTTAAATCTATAGTGGACCTTCGGGGACTCGAACCCAGGACCGATCGGTTATGAGCCGATTGCTCTAACCAACTGAGCTAAAGGTCCAATTATATGTCCCTTACCAGGAACAAAGCCGATGATCGGACTCGAACCGATAACCTGCTGATTACAAATCAGCTGCTCTGCCAATTGAGCCACATCGGCGTGTCGGCCGCTTTCAGTACAGGAATACAAATAATAGTATCCGTCTGAAAACCTGACGGCAGCCCATGCCAGAGATCAATCATAGAAAGAACTGCAGTCCAATGACTCCGACGGGAATCGAACCCGTGTTACCGCCGTGAAAGGGCGATGTCTTAACCGCTTGACCACGGAGCCGAAAAGCAAAATGCGAAAATATTCGCATCAGCAACAATTTGAATAATACCATAAAACAAACTGTTTTGCAAGCATTTTTGTACGGAAGATGTTACTTTTGTAACAGTTCAGTCTGTAACTGCGCACTTGCTGCAAAGTCCGTGAGAACAGACTTATGTAGTGACAACAGTGAGAGGCGGTTTTTTGCTGCATTCGTTTTGGTTCATACTACACGGATGTGTCCGGTATTCTTGTCGTAAGAAAAGATTTACCCATTTCAAAACATGTGTTAAGATAAACATGCGAATTAGAAATGGGATTTTGAGCGAAATAAGAATTACAAATAGAAGATTGAAAAGATACAGCAGTGGAAAAGGAGGATTTCAACAATGCACGCAAGATTTCAACTGGCGGAAACGGACGGACAGATTCAGGAGATTGCAGATCTGGCTAAGGTGATCTGGCAGGAACATTTCACACCTATTATCGGCATGGAACAGGTACAATATATGGTTGACAAGTTTCAGTCGTTTTCGGCTCTGAAGGAACAGGTTGCAAAAGGGTATGAATACTACCAGATTTTTGTACGGGAAGAGTTTTGCGGGTACTGTGGGATTCATCCGGAAAACGGAAAATTATTTTTGAGTAAACTTTATATAAAGAAAGAGTCCAGAGGGCAGCATCTGGCGACACAGGCGCTGGCATTCTTAGAAGAATTGTGCAGGGCACGAGGATTAATCTCCATCTGGCTGACCTGCAATAAGCACAATGAAAATTCGCTTGCCGTTTATCGGCATCTTGGATTTCAGACCATTGACACACAGGAAGCTGATATTGGCGGCGGATTTATTATGGATGATTATATAATGGAATATGTGCCGGCATAGAGATACACCTGACGGCGGAATGGAGAGTTTTATGAATCGGACACTGGTGTATCATATGACCGACTTTGACGATGGATTGCGTATCGAGCAGTATCTGCGCAGACAGGGATATTCCCGGCAGAATCTAACGGAATTGAAAAAGATGCCGGAAAGTATTCGGGTAAACGGACAGAACCGGTATTTGAATGCGGGACTGACAGAAGGCGACGAACTGATCGTTTCCATTCGGGAGACGGAAAGTTCCGGGAAAATTCCTCCGGTAAATCTGCCGTTGGATATTTGTTATGAGGATGAAGATCTGCTGGTGGTGAATAAACCTTCCGGTCTTCCCATGCACCCGTCTATGAGGAATTATAACCATTCTCTGGCAAATGCGCTGGCCTGGTATTTCCGGCAGCAGGGAAAACCGTTCATTTTCCGCTGTACCAATCGTCTGGACCGGGATACCTCCGGTCTGACGGTGATTGCCAAGCATATGGTCAGCTCCAGTATTCTTTCCGGGATGGGCCGGCGGCAGGAAATAGAGAGGGAATATTTGGCGGTGGTTCGCGGAACTCCTGCACCGGCCGCCGGAACAATTCTTGCGCCGCTGGCGCGAAAACCGGGTTCCATTATTGAACGGATTGTTGACTGGGAGAATGGGGAGAGGGCAGTGACGCATTATCAGGTTCTGGGAAGCAGAAACGGGCATAGCCTGGTTTCTCTTCATCTGGAAACAGGACGTACCCATCAGATTCGGATTCATCTGAAATATCTGGGATTTCCCCTTGTGGGGGACTATCTTTATAATCCGGATATAGAGTATATCGACCGGCAGGCGCTGCACTCCTGGCGACTGTGTTTTAGACATCCCATTACCGGGGAGAGAATGGAGTTTATCGCACCGCTTCCGGAAGATATGAGGAGAATATTTACATTTCACACCCACGCCAGTTACTCGCAATGATTTCATATGATCTGGTGTGAAATGCAACGAATCCGGCTCATCTAAAGTTGCCTTACAGCAAGGAGCCGGATTCTCCATGGTGGAACGTGCATCCTCCGCCGCCGTGCAGCAGAGTGCACGGCGCGGGTGTGAAAAGTAACGGAGGATATTTTACTCTTGAAATTCACAAATTTCCCGGATTGAATATGAAAGTCGGAAGTGTTATAATCGAATTCGGTGTAAATCTCATATCGGGCGTGATACACCGGACAGGAAACAATCTTCAAATATACGTTATTTCGACAGGTTCCGGGACAGGAGCAGTGACGGGTTATAATACCAGACAGAAAGGGTGAAGTCAGTGGGACATTTGACGGCAAGAGATGCTTATAAAAATCTGGAGGAGAGGATCAACTGGTTTACGCAGGGGGCGCCCCCGTCAGAGACATTATATAAGATTTTACAGGTTTTATATACGGAGAAAGAGGCAAAATGGGTGGCGCTGCTTCCGGTACGGCCGTTTACTTTGAAAAAAGCGGCGAAAGTCTGGGGAACGACGGAGGCGAAAGCGGAAAAGGTGTTGGATCATCTTTGTGAAAAAGCGCTGCTTGTGGATTCCGATTACCAGGGACAGCGCCGGTTTGTGATGCCGCCTCCGATGGCCGGATTTATTGAGTTTGCTCTGATGCGTACCAGAGGGGACATTGATCAGAAATATCTGAGTGAATTGTACTATCAATATATGAATGTGGAGGAAGATTTTGTAAAAGATTTGTTCTTTGCCACAGAGACGAGGCTGGGACGTGTATATGTACAGGAACCGGTACTGACCAATGACAAGATGAATCATATTCTGGATTATGAGCGGGCATCTCATATTGTGGAAGAGGCGGAATATATCGGGCTGGGAACTTGCTACTGCAGACATAAAATGTATCATGCGGGACATCCCTGTGAGATTGACGCCCCTTGGGATGTGTGTCTGACCTTTGATAATGTGGCCCGTTCTCTGGCAGAGCATGGGGAGTATGCACGGCTCATCTCCAAAGAGGAAGCTATGGACGCGCTGGAACGTTCCTACGAAAGTAATCTGGTGCAGATCGGAGAAAATGTCCGGGAGCATCCGGCTTTTATCTGTAATTGCTGCGGCTGCTGTTGTGAGGCGCTGCAGGCGGCAAGGAAATTCAGTCCGATGCAGCCGGTGGCAACCACCAATTATATACCGGAAGTTTCTCTGGAACAATGCGTTTCCTGTGGGAAATGCGCGAAGGTGTGTCCGATTCTGGCTATTGCCATGGAAAAGGGAGCGGAAGGAGAAAAGGTGCGTCCGGTGATTGATACAGAGATCTGTCTTGGCTGCGGAGTGTGTGCCAGAAATTGCCCTACAAAGGCAATTACACTGCAGCATCGGCCGGTGCAGGTGATTACTCCGGTGAACAGTACACATCGCTTTGTGCTGCAGGCGATTGAGAAAGGAACTTTGCAGAACCTGGTATTTGACAATCAGGCATTTGCAAACCATCGGGCGATGGCGGCTGTATTTGGAACGATTCTCAAGCTGCCGCCTTTGAAACAGGCGTTGGCAAGTAAGCAGTTCAAATCGGTGTACCTGGATAAATTATTGCAAATTTCCCGTTGATATTTTATGCGTCGGGAAAGCAGGAAGATGTTTTGCCGTAACAGTTCAGCCTAGGACTTTGCACTTGCTGCAAAGTCCGTAAGAACGCATAACAGTTGGAATAGAATCCGGACTCTTTGCAAGGCAAACTTCAATAGGCCGGATTCCGTAACTATGAAGCCGAAGGCTGAATAGTTACGTTTTGTCCGGTTGTTCCAGGAGGAAGGCACAGGGAAAGTTTTGGTTCCGGCAGATCCGGAGCAGGAAAGGGATAAAACGATATGGATATCAGTCAGAAAATCACAGAGGAACTGGAAGTAAAACGCTGGCAGGTGGATGCGGCCGTCAGTCTGATCGATGAGGGAAACACGATTCCGTTTATTTCCCGGTATCGGAAAGAGGCGACAGGTTCTCTCAATGATGAGCAGCTTCGAAAATTACATGAGCGGTTGAATTATCTGCGGAATCTGGAAGAGAAAAAAGAGCAGGTTCTGTCCGGGATTGCGGAACAGGGAAAACTGACAGAAGAATTGAAAGCGCAGATTCTTGCATCAGAGACTTTGGTGGTTGTGGAAGATCTGTATCGTCCCTACCGTCCAAAGCGCCGGACGAGGGCGACCATTGCGAAGGAGAAGGGACTGGAGCCGTTGGCGGCATTGATCACGCTGCAGCAGACAAAGGAACCACTGGAGGAAACGGCCAGGGCTTATCTGTCGGAGGAAAAAGAAGTCACAACGGTGGAGGATGCCATTGCGGGGGCGCGGGATATCATTGCGGAATCTATTTCCGATGAAGCGGATTATAGAAGCTGGATTCGGAGGGAGACGATGTGCAAAGGCCGGATTGTGTCCACAGCGAAGAATCCGGAAGAAGAGTCCGTGTACGAGATGTACTATGAGTTTGAGGAAGCCGCGGCAAAGATCGCGGGACATCGGATTCTGGCGCTCAATCGGGGGGAGAAGGAGAAGATTCTGACGGTGAAAGTGGAAGCGCCGGAAGAAGAAATTTTGCGTTATCTGGAACGACAGGTGATCCGCCGGGATAATCCGGTTACGACGCCGGTGCTTCGTGCGGTGGCAGAGGATAGTTACAAGCGGCTGATTGCCCCGGCGATTGAACGGGAGATTCGGAATGAATTGACGGAGCGGGCGGAGGACGGCGCCATTGAGGTGTTTGGAAAGAATCTGCATCAGCTTCTGATGCAGCCGCCCATTACGGGACAGGTGGTTCTGGGATGGGATCCGGCATTTCGTACCGGCTGTAAACTGGCGGTGGTGGACGCCACCGGAAAAGTGCTGGGGACCACAGTGATCTATCCGACGGCCCCGACCACTCCGGCGAAGATCAAAGCTTCCAAAGATTTATTGAAAAAGATTATTCCCAAATATCATGTAACGTTAATCTCATTGGGGAACGGAACAGCATCCAGGGAGTCCGAGCAGTTTATTGTGGAACTGCTAAAGGAAATTCCGGAAAAGGTACAGTATGTCATTGTAAATGAAGCGGGGGCTTCGGTGTATTCTGCAAGCAAACTTGCAACGGAAGAATTTCCAAAATTTGACGTGGGACAAAGAAGCGCGGCTTCGATCGCAAGGCGGCTGCAGGATCCGCTGGCGGAGCTGGTGAAGATAGATCCCAAGTCCATTGGTGTGGGACAGTATCAGCATGATATGAACCAGAAAAAGCTGGGTGAGTCGCTGAACGGTGTGGTGGAAGATTGTGTTAATAAAGTAGGAGTGGACCTGAATACGGCTTCAGCGCCGCTTCTGTCGTATATTTCCGGAATCAGCAGCACAATCGCCAGGAATATTGTGGCATACCGTGAGGAGAACGGAAGATTTGCGGATCGCAGAAGCTTGCTGAAGGTGGCCAAGCTGGGGCCGAAAGCGTTCGAACAATGCGCCGGCTTTATGCGGATCCAGGGTGGAAAGAATCCGTTGGATGCCACGGGCGTACATCCGGAATCCTATGAGGCGGCAGAAAAATTGCTGGCCAGACAGGGATATCGGCCGGAGGATATTACCGGAGGAAAATTGGTCGGACTCTCTCTTACAATCCGGGATTATAAAAAGCTGGCGGAAGAACTGGAGATTGGGGAAATTACCCTGCGGGATATTGTAAAAGAATTGGAAAAGCCGGCGCGGGATCCCAGAGAAGAGATGCCCAAACCGATTCTGCGGACAGATGTATTGGAGATGAAAGATCTGAAAGAGGGAATGATCCTGAAAGGTACGGTAAGAAATGTCATTGACTTTGGGGTGTTTGTGGATATCGGTGTGCATCAGGACGGCCTGGTACATATTTCCCAGATTACAGAGAAGTTTATCAAACATCCGCTGGAAGCAGTCAGTGTAGGGGATATTGTAGATGTGAAGGTGATGAGTGTGGATCTAAAGAAGAAGCGGATTCAGCTTACCATGCGCGGAATTGCAAAATAGCGGCTGTAATGCGACAGACATCATGCGACGGCAATAGAACACTCCCGGGAAACAGGCAGATTGGATTCCCGGGAGTGTTTTTGTAGATCTATATATCCAAAAACATCAAAGTTCATTTTTGCGAGATTTAAGTGAGAAGTTTTTTTAGTTTTCCGATGGGAGTATTCCGAGCGGCTTCCCGGCGGTTGGTCTGCTGCTGACGGATGAGACAATCCAGTTTTCGGTAATGTTCTTCTTCCCTCCGCTCATTGGCCTGAAAAAGAAAATCCATTTCCCGGATGACGTCAGCGGTCACTTTTTTGCTAATATCTCTTTTTAAAACGTCATTGTTTGTCGTTACGACTTCGGTAAGGACATCTCCGATCAGAGAACGAACCTGTTCCAGTTGTGTTACGGGGATGACCTCTGCCTCGGATAATGCGGGGACGGAAGCGTCCGGATATTCTTTTAGAGCAGGAGTACCGGGAGACGGAGTATACTTTTTCGCCTGAGCATTGCTGCCGGAAGACGAGGTATACTTTTTCGCCTGAGCATTGCTGCCGGGAGACGGAGTATACTTTTTCGCCTGCGCATTGCTGTCGGAAGACGGAGTATACTTTTTCGCCTGTGCAGTACTGTTAGAAGACAGAGTATGCTCTTTCTGCGCAGCGCTGTCGGAAGGAGAAGTATGTTTTGCCTGCGCGGTGCCGCTGGAAGACAGGGAATGTTTTGCCTCAGCAACGGTACCGTCGATAGATTTGTCTCCGGCCTTGGAGGGCGGCATGTCCACTGTTTTGGAGGCTTCCTGCTGCATTTTAGCGGCATTGCGCTTTTTGCGGGTTTCGGTTAGCTCCGGAATCAGGGGCTTTAAATCACGCAGAAGCATTCCTTCATTCTTTAGTTTCTGGATACAGAGAAAAAGCTGTATATCGTCTTTGGTGTAATAACGGTGTCCCATTTCCGTGCGGCCGATTTCCAGTCCCAGTTCTTCCTCCCAGTAACGCAGAACGTGAGATTCTACCTGAACCTGTCTGGCTGCTTCAGAAATCATGTATCTGATTTCACCCATATATGTAATACCTCCTTAAACAGTTCAATGGTTACTGTTTACCGTCATACCGGTAAATAGCAATGTTCGCTGTATCTATTATATCACATAGAGGGGACAGGAATGAAAAAAAGCGTTCGTCAAATTGATACAAAAAATCCAGCCCTTTGCCAAAAGCAAAGTTGGGCTGGATTTTCGTAACAGTGGGGCCGTAGGCCGAACTGTTACCTGTGATAATGTATTCTGAATGCCGGATTATGCTTCAGAGATTGCGCCTGTAGGACAGGCACCTTCACATGCGCCACAATCGATGCAGGTATCAGCATCAATTACATACTTGTCCTCTCCTTCAGAAATCGCACCTACCGGACAGGTTGCTTCGCATGTACCGCAGCTAACGCATTCATCGTTAATTACACGTGCCATAATATGTATCCTCCTTATTCTTATTCAGCAATAAGAGTTTATTGCTGAATACATTTTAATACAAATGTTGTAATTATACAAGGAATTTACTTCAAAAATAAAAAATAAAAATTAAGAAAAAATTCCTTTTTTTTTCACAGGAATCGTGTATAGTATTATTTGGAATAAAAATGCCAAAGAAGGAGGTTCTGGTTTGTGGATTGTAAATCAGAACAGGAACAGAAAAAGAATTGTTTGCAGGAGAGAAGGGGAGCTGTTTTTATATGAGGCGAAGAGGAAAAGCAGTAATAGGAATGGTACTTGCAGTATTATTGGCAGCCGGTGCGTGTGCAAAGGAAGAGCGGGAGACCTTTACAGGGGGGACGATCCAGGAACCGGCTTATCAGGATAATCTGAATGCCATTACACCGGCCGCATACGGCGAGGTGGAAGGCTTGTCTTTGGAACCGGGCACGTATATTTCTATTATCGGAAAAGCGGAGGATCCTGCTTATTGGAGAAATATAAAAGAAGGCGTGATGCAGGCGGCAGAGGATTTGAATAAAGCGCTGGGATATACGGGAAATGATAAGATTAAGGTGACGTACAATGGACCGGCAAGGGAGGAAGACCTCAATGAACAAGTGAACATTCTGGATGAGGAGCTTTCCAGGAACCCGGATGTTATAGGGATTGCAAGTGTGGATGAGGAAGCATGTACGGTACAGTTTGATCTGGCGACATGGAACGGAATTCCGATTATCGCACTGGATTCCGGGAATCAGTATCAGGGGATTCAGTGTACGGTAAAGACGGATAATCAGGATGCAGCCCGGACCGGCGCCTATAAACTGGCAGATGAGATCGGCCGGGAGGGAGGGATTCTGCTGCTTGCGCATGATTCGAAGTCGGAGACTGCGAAGGAGAGGGTGCAGAGCTTTCAGGAGGAAATTACAGAAAATTATCCGGATGTCCATATGGCGGCAGTTGTGTATTGTGATGAACTGGATGAATTAAAAAAACAGATGGCAGAAGAACGGAATGCGCAGCGGGAAGAAGAGGAACGGGAGATTACGGCGGAAGAATTTTCGGACGAGGATGCAGTGCAGTATGTGATGGAACAACATCCGGATCTGAAAGGGGTATTCGGAACCAATCCGGCGGCAACGCAGTTAGGTCTGCGTGCAATCCAGCAGGCAGAACGGGAAGAGAAACAAGAGAAAGAAAAAGGATCTCAGGAGAAGGAGAACAAGAAGGCTCCGGAAGATACAGAAGATGCGGCCGGAACGGAAGAAGGCCCCGCAGAGTCAGAGAAGGAGGGTTCTGCGGCAACGGAAGAATCGGCGGATACAGACCGTGCCGATTCTGTAGACCCATCCAGGGAGCAGGAAGAGACCCGGGCAGAAGAACAGAATGAAGCAGATGGGAAGGGAGAAGAGAAAAAAGAACAGAGCGAAGCAGAGAGGAAGGGAGAAGAGAAAGAAGAACAGAGCGAAGCAGATGAGAAGGGCGAAGAGAAAAAACAGCAGGAAGAACAGACGGAGGAGAAGATGCCCGTTGTGCTGATGGGATTTGACGCCGGAGAGGAGCAGCTCAGGGCATTGGAGGATGGAGAGATTGCCGGATTGATTGTGCAGAATCCGTTTGGAATCGGTTATGCTTCTGTTGTGGCGGCAGCCCGGACCGTTCTGCAAGTGGGGAATGAGGCGGAGGTAAAAACAGGATATATCTGGCTGACCAAAGAGAATATGGAGGAAGAATCCATACAGAAGATGCTGTACAAATGAGAACAGATCTTATGAGGCGCGGGTAAGGGAAAAGAGGAACTCTGTTCCCACCCCTTCGGTGCTGATGACATTAATATGTTCGTCGTGAGCCTGAATGGCTTCCTTGACAATCGCAAGGCCGAGTCCGGTGCCCTTTTTATCTTTTCCGCGGGAAAGATCGGATTTATAAAATCGCTCCCAGATTTTCCCCAGTTCCTTTTTGGGGATTCCGATACCGGTATCTTTTATGGAGACATATATTTTCCCGCCCCGCTGTGTGACCTCAATTGTAACGGTGGATTCGTATTCACTGAATTTGATTGCATTGTCAATCAGGTTGTAAAGCACTTGCTGAATCTTTCGGCTGTCTGCGTAGACCATGATTTTTTCGGGAAGGAGAAGAAGTTCGATGGAAATTCTTTTTCCTGTGCACACCCCCTCGAAGGAAGCGGCGGTGTGCTTTATCATGTCCTGAATCGGAAATGCGGTTTTGTCAAGAAGCAGTTCTTTTGTGTCGAATTCGTTTAAAGTCAGCAAATCATGTGTCAGGTCTGTCAATCGTTCCGTTTCAAATAAAATGATATTCAAATATTTTTCGTGTAATTCCGGGGGAATCGTGCCGTCAGTCATCGCTTCCACATATCCTTTGATGGAAGTCAAAGGGGAGCGGAAATCGTGGGAAACGTTTGCCACGATTTTTTTTTGATAGTCTTCCATATCTTTTAATTGGGAGGACATATAATTCAGAGAGGCAGAGAGATATCCCATTTCATCCTGTGTGTAAACGGGAATCTCGTAGTCCAGGTTGCCGGACGCATATTGAGTCGCGGCTTCCGTAATCTGTCGCAGCGGCCGATAAACCAGATAATGAAAACCGACCAGAAAAATCAGGGACAGGAAATAAATCACAGCCAGCGTAATATAGAACGGCTTCATCATCTGAGAACAACGGGTTTCCAAAATAGAGACCGGCTGATGGAGCAGAAGATATCCCCTGGTGGAGAAACCCTGAATGACCGGAGACATGACGGTCATGACTTCTTCCTGAAAATAGTCATGATAGGAACCGGTTACATACTGCTGCCCTCCGATCTCTGCCGGATCGAAGTCTTCGATTTGATCCGGGGCGGTGGTATTTTCCAGATTTGAGGAAGTGATTAAAGTACCGTCCGCTTCCACAAACCAAAGAGAGGCATCCAGATAGATACGCATGGCGTTAAGCTGGGAATGAACGGCCCAGGACGTTGTATTACCGGAAAAATATGAGGGCAGGTAGTTAGAGGTAATCAGACTTGCCTCCCGATACAGAGACGCAGAGGTAGTTGCCACAAGCTGATTCAGGAGAAGCTGCCGTCCCAAAGTCGCCGTGGTGAAAACCCCCAGGAATCCCAATATAATATATAAAAGAATGAATTTCAGATAAAGTGTACTTCTCATGAGCCGCTCCGTATTTTCCGATTTTGAAAACTATTTGGTTTCAAATTTATAGCCAATGCCCCAGACGGTACTGATGGACCAGGAGGGATGATCTTTGATTTTTTCCCGCAGACGCTTGATATGTACATCTACGGTACGGGTATCGCCAATGTATTCATATCCCCAGATCTGATCCAGGAGCTGTTCCCTTGTGAATACCTGGTTGGGCGAGGCTGCAAGAAAGTATAATAATTCCAGCTCCTTTGGCGGCATTTCCAGCGGATGATCGTCGCATAGGACAGAATAATTGGTCAGATTGACGGTAAGTCCTTCATATTCTACGCATTTTGTTTTCTCTGCCGCAGGGGCTTCCGATTTTGCCGGCTGGTAACGGCGCAGTACGGCACGAACCCGTGCAACCATTTCTTTAGAATCGAAAGGTTTCATCATGTAATCATCCGCACCCAATTCCAGTCCCAGAACTTTGTCAAAGACTTCCCCTTTGGCGGAGAGCATAATGATGGGTGTGGAGGCTTTTGCACGAATTTCCCGGCAGACCTGGTATCCGTCGATGCCGGGCAGCATCAGATCCAGTAAAATAAGATTGGGATGCCAGGAATCAAATGTTGTCAGGGCGTCTTCCCCGTTGAATACCATCTTTGTGTCGAAACATTCTTTATTCAGATAGAGGGAAATCAATTCTGCAATGTTTTCATCGTCGTCTACGATTAGTATTTTCTGTTTTGCTACCATGAGATAGATACTCCTTTTACTTAAAATCTACGATTGTCACACCGGCGTCTCCTTCCCCGTATTCGGCCAGGTGGTAGGATTTGATATGCTTCTGCCGCCGCAGATATTCATGAATTCCTTTGCGCAGAGCGCCGGTTCCTTTGCCATGTACGACGCGGACACTGTTTAAATGAGATAAAATGGCATCGTCCAGATATTTATCCAATTCGGATATGGCTTCGTCAACCGTTTTCCCGAGCAGGTTAATTTCCGGGCTGACGGAGAGTGATTTTCCCACCTTGATTTTACTACCGCTGCCGCGTTTGCGTACCGGTGCGGAAAAGGGGTTATTTTCCTCGATAATCTCCAGGTCGGAGATATGGACCTGGGAATTCAAAATTCCCATTTGTACCGTGACATTGCCGCGGGAATCCGGAAGGGAATGAATCGTACCGATCAAATTCATGCTGAGGACACGAACCGATTCTCCCAGTTTAAAGTCGGACGGTTTATGCTCTTTTTTTGTTCTTTTGGCTTTCAAAGAAGATGCAGAGGAAGTCTCGTTAATTTTTTTCCGCAGTCGTTCCCTTTCTTTTTCCATGTCGGCGGCAGAGATATTTTCCCGTCCGAATTTGTGGAAATTCTTGATGGTCTCATCCGCAAATTCTTTTGCTTCCCGCAGAATGGTATTTGCCTTTTCATTGGCTTCTTTCAGAATATGTTCCCGTTGTTCTTCGATTCGCTCCTGTTTTATCCGGGCCTGCGTTTTTAAGCGTTCCATCTCCTGTTTATAAGCCTGGATCTCTTCCTGCTCTTTTTCGATGGTGCGTTTACTGTTTTCCAGGTCTGTCAACAGGTCTTCAAAAGAAACATCCTGCTCGGAAAGCCGCTTTTTGGCGTCTTCGATAATATAATCGGGCAGCCCCAGTTTTCCGGATATGGCGAAAGCATTGCTTTTCCCGGGAATCCCGATCAGAAGGCGGTAGGTGGGTTTTAGACTTTCCACATCAAATTCGCAGCAGGCATTCTCCACACCGGGAGTAGAGAGTGCGTATACCTTTAATTCGCTGTAATGCGTGGTGGCCATAGCACGGATACCTCTTTCATGCAGATAAGAGAGGATGGATATGGCAAGCGCCGCTCCTTCTGTGGGATCTGTACCGGCGCCCAGTTCGTCAAAAAGAACAAGGGAATGTTCGTCTACTTTCCGGAGAAAGGAAACAATATTTGTCATATGGGAGGAGAAGGTGCTTAAGCTTTGTTCAATGCTTTGTTCATCTCCGATATCTGCGTATACCTGACGGAAGACGGCAAGCTCCGAACGGTCGGCGGCAGGGATATGAAGTCCGGCTTGGCCCATCAGCGTAAACAGCCCCACGGTTTTTAAAGAAACGGTTTTTCCGCCGGTATTGGGGCCCGTGATAATCAAGAGAGAAAAGGATTCTCCCAGAGAGACGGTGACAGGCACCACGGTTCTGCTGTCCAAAAGCGGGTGCCGGCCCTCACGGATTTTGATGCGTCCCTCCTGGTTCAGGACGGGACGGCTTGCACGCATGGACAGAGCCAAGTGTCCCCGTGCAAAAATAAAATCCAGATCCGTTAAGATCCGGTAATTGGTTCGAATCTCTTCCACATAGGCGGCGGTATCTTCACTTAACCGTGCCAGGATGACCTGAATCTCTTCCTGTTCTTTTGCATAGAGTTCTTTCAGATCATTGTTCAGCTTTACAACGGCCATAGGTTCTATGAATAATGTAGATCCGGTGGAAGACTGGTCATGAATCATACCGTGAACCTGACTGCGGTATTCGGCTTTGACCGGAAGACAATACCGGTCTCCGCGCATCGTGATGATAGGATCCTGCAGATAGGCACGCAGAGAACCGTTCACAAGACCGGTCAGAGTGGCGTGAACTTTTCCGTTGATTCCACCGATACTGCGGCGGATCCGCTTTAATTCGGGACTGGCCTCATCGCTGATTTCCTCTTCACTGATGATACAGCGTTCAATCTCATTGGATAAAAGTGTCAGGGGTTCCAATTGTTCAAAAAAGAAATCCAGGGAATCGGCAGTGTCTTCCTGTGTGTCGTGCCGTCCGTAAGATTTTACCCGGGCTGTATTCTGTAAGAGACGGCAGATTCGCAGCAACTCTCCGCTTCCCAGAGCCGCGCCAACCTCCAGACGCTTCATAGAGTCTTCAATGGGAGCGGCGTCCCCAAAGGAAACACGTCCTTTTTTTATGATCCGGGTGAATGCGGCAGCCGTTTGTTCCTGGGCCGTGTCAATCCGTTCGAGATCAGTCATGGGCTTTAAACGGCGGCAGAGCTGTTTCCCGCGAAAGGAAGAAGCCTGTTCTTCCAAAAGTGCAATAATTTTATCAAATTCCAATTTATATAAAGTTTTCTGATTCATACGATCCTCCTCAAGATATGGTCTTATTTTACCTTATTTTCAGGGGAATGAAAAGGAAAAAAGAAAAATATGAATGAAATGTAAACGAATGGTAAATGAAGGGGGATAAATATTGAACAATCCGGGGGAATCAGGTATACTATACACGATAACGTTTTGCTGTCTAAAAAGGGTGATATGCCGGAGGAACGTATGAAAGGGCAGGAATCAGAAAAACAGGGGAGTTCGAAACAAGAGTATGCAGAGAAAACCGAGGGGGAAGAAAGACGCGAAGGGCAGGAGTCCTTTTCCTTTCTGCAGGAAACAGTAAAGCCGAAAGAGATTCGCAGAGAACAGGTTGCGGTAAATTTTATCCGCATTATGATTTATGGGCTGCTTGCCGGTATGGCTGCCTGCTGTGGTTTTTATGCCCTGCGCCCCTGGGCGGAGCAGACATTTCAGGGGGAGGCACAGGAAGTCACATTTCCGGAAGAAGAGCCGGAGGAAGAGAAGACGGATGCGGAAGAAACGGAGCAGGAGAAAAAGGAAGAGCTCGTACTTCCGGCTTTGACGGCAGATGATTATAGAGAAATAATGCAGAGTATGTACGGAATTGCGAGAGAAGCAGAAAAGAGTGTGGTATCTGTTCAGAGGGCGGATGAGAACTGGCTGGAGGGAACGGAGCAGCACAAAGCGGCAGCAGGATTGCTTGCTGCCGATAACGGAAAAGAACTTCTGGTTCTGACGGAGGATTCGATTTGCAAGGAAGGGGAACGCTGGGCGGTTACATTTGCAGACGGCAGCCGGTATGACGCGTCGCTTCGCAAACGGGACGGCAATCGGGGCCTGGCAGTGTTTGGCGTGGAGCGCGCTTCCGTTGAGACAGGTACATGGAATGCTGTTCAGGTGGCAGAGTTAGGAAACTCCAGCATTTCTGTAAAAGGGGACCTGGTAATTGCACTGGGCGGGATGTTTGGATATGAGAATGGAATGAGTTATGGGATCATTAGCTCCAAAGAGCATTATATGACTTATGCGGACGGACAATGTGGAATGATTGCAACGGATATTCCGGCGTCTGCAGAGGGAAGCGGAGTGTTGTTTAATCAGAAAGGGCAGGCCATTGGACTGTTGAAAGGCGGAGTCTGGGGAGAACGGGAAGTTTCTGCCGCAAGTGCGTTGGCAATTTCGGATTTGAAACCTGTGATGGAATTGATGCTGAATGGGGAAAGTGTGCCTTATACGGGAATTTATGGGGTGACGGTGACCGAAGAACTTGCAGAACAGCAGGAGATTCCCAAAGGGCTTTACGTGACGAATGTGCAGGCGGATTCTCCGGCAATGCAGGCGGGTATCCAGAACGGAGATGTCCTTTTGGAAGTAGGAGACGACAAAGTAGCAGGCGTGACTTCCTATGAGAAAGCCCTGTTGGAATATAAGGTGGGGACAACTGTGAAAATAAAGGGAAAACGCCGGGGAGCAGGAGGTTATGTGGATGTAGATTTTCATGTGACACCGGGAAGTAAGGAATAGATTTTGTCGGACAGTGGTAGTTGTCCGCCCGCCCGAAGGACATGAATTACGGGCTGCCTGGATGGGCATGAAAAAGCAGAAGGTCTATATGCGGAAATAGAGTAGGAAGGATAGCAGAGTATATGAAATATATCAAAGAATTACATGAGGGCGAGACAATTCGGGCAGTTTATTTGTGTAAGATGAAACGTTCGGCGGAGACACGGAATGGAAAGCCGTATGATAATCTGGTTTTGCAGGATAAGACGGGGAGTCTTAACGGGAAAGTCTGGGATCCAAATTCCCAGGGAATTGCAGATTATGAGGAGAATGATTTCATTGAAGTATATGGAGAAGTAGTCAGTTATAATCGGAATCTGCAGTTGAATATAAAACAGCTTCGCGTCGCATTGGAAGGAGAGTATCAGCCGGCGGATTATATGCCGGTTTCGGAACAGAATGTGGAAGGAATGTATCAGGAACTGTTGTCCTACATCAAGAGCATTTCCAACCCATACTTGCGGCAGGGGGTAGAATATTATTTTGTGCAGAATGAAGATTTCATACAGTCCTTTAAACGACATTCGGCGGCAAAGACAGTGCATCATGGGTTTGTGGGGGGACTGGTGGAACATACATTAAGCGTGGTGAAGCTTTGTGAATATTTTGCGGGGGCGTATCCCATTTTGAACCGGGATCTGCTGCTGGCCTCTGCGATTTGTCATGATATCGGTAAGACGAGGGAGCTTTCTGATTTTCCGGAGAATGATTATACGGATGAGGGACAGTTGATCGGTCATATTGTGATTGGACTGGAGATGATCGGGGAGGCAGTACGCGCCATATCCGATTTTCCGGTAATACTGGCAAATGAATGGAAACATTGTATCATTGCGCATCATGGAGAATTGGAGTTTGGTTCCCCGAAAAAGCCTGCGCTGGCAGAAGCAGTGGCGTTAAATTTGGCGGACAACGCAGACGCAAAGATGCAGACATTGAAGGAGATTTTTAAAGATAAGAGTGGAGTCGAATGGTTGGGATTTAATCGGTTATTTGAATCGAATCTGCGAAAGACATCGGGTTCGTAATTGATTGGAATACAAGAATAAATTTAATTTGAGACAGAATGGGCGTGGAAAGGGGAGAAGGACGTAACAGAAAAGATGTTACGTCCTTTGTATGTGTTATTATTTTATGAGATATTTGTGATTCAATAAGATATACTTTGTTGGACAAAAAGCAGTTGTCCGCCAGGGCAGAAATACTTGTCCACATCACCTCGCTTTCGCTTCGCAAAAAACGTAACAGACGCTAAACTCGAAAAAACCTCGCTAAGCGCTGACGTTTTTTGAGAGGTTCTTTAGGACAAGTATTTCTGCCCTGGCTATTTTTCTACAAAGGTGTAAGGCGTATTTTGGTAAACTATACCTTATTGGATGTAATGTGGTCATCCGTCAATGGCAGGCTTTATGAATTCTGGGTGATGATAGAGAAAAGAGAGGATTTGAAATATGGAGATGCGGAAGAATCAACGGGTTACAGTGCAGATTGAAGATATAGGTGTGAATGGGGAAGGAATCGGCAAAGCGAATGGATATACGTTGTTTGTAAAGGACGCTGTGATCGGGGATCTGGTGGAGGCGCAGATAACGAAGGCGAAAAAGAATTATGGATATGCAAGGCTGGTGCGGATTCTGGAACCGTCTGCAGATCGCGTTCCGGCGCAATGTGCATTTGCCAGACAGTGCGGCGGCTGTCAGATTCAGGAAATGTCCTACACGCGCCAGTTGGAGTGGAAGCAGGATAAGGTGCGCGGAAATCTGGAACGAATCGGGGGATTTTCAGCAGAACTTCTGGATGCAGCCTGCGAGCCGATGATTGGGATGACGCATCCGTTTCGCTACCGGAACAAAGCGCAGTTTCCCTTTGGAACAGGGAAGGAAGGTAAGACAATTGTCGGGTTTTATGCGGGACGGACGCATCATATTATTGCGAATACAGATTGTGTGCTGGGAGTACCGGTCAATCAGGAGATCCTGGAACAGATTCTTGCATTTATGGAAGAATATGGGATTATGCCCTATGAGGAAACATCCGGAAAAGGGTTGCTTCGCCATGTACTGCTTCGATACGGATTTGTGACCAAAGAAATTATGGTCTGTCTTGTAATCAATGGAAAACAAATTCCCCATGTGGAAAAGCTGGTGCAAAGGCTGACCGAAATAGAGGGGATGACAAGTATTACGATTAGTTCCAATATGAAACAGACCAACGTCATTATGGGCAAGGATTATAAAGTCCTGTGGGGACAGGCATTTATTACGGATTATATCGGAAAAATCAAGTATCAGATCTCTCCTTTGTCTTTCTACCAGGTGAATCCGGTGCAGACGGAAAAATTGTATCGTGTTGCGCTGGAATATGTAGGGTTGAAGGGGGAGGAAGTCGTGTGGGATCTGTACTGCGGGATCGGAACCATCTCTCTGTTTCTGGCACAGAAGGCGAAACAGGTATATGGAGTGGAGATCATACCACAGGCGGTGGAAGATGCCAGGCGCAATGCCAAAATCAATGGTATTACGAATGCAGAATTTTATGTGGGAAAGGCAGAAGATATACTGCCGCAGCATTATGCACGGAGGAGCCGCGAAGGCGGAGAAATGGAAAAACAGGTGTATGCCGATGTGATCGTGGTGGACCCGCCGCGGAAAGGATGCGAGAAAACGCTTTTAGAGACGATCGTAAAGATGAGGCCGGAACGGGTGGTGTATGTAAGTTGTGACTCGGCGACACTGGCGAGGGATTTGAAGTACCTGTGCGGGGAAGGATATGAATTGCGAAGATGGCGGGTAGTAGATCAGTTTCCGATGACGGCTCATACAGAGAGTATCGTGTTGCTTTCTAAGCTTAAATCAAATAAGTTGAAGCATATCAATGTGGAATTAGAGATGGATGAACTTGATCTGACGGCGGCAGAGAGTAAAGTAACCTACGAGGTAATCAAGGATTATGTTCTAAAGCAAAGTGGATTGAAAGTCAGCAACTTGTATATTGCACAGATAAAGCAGAAATGTGGGATTATTGAGAGGACAAATTATAACCTGCCAAAATCGGAAAATTCCAGACAGCCACAGTGTCCAGCTGAAAAAGAACAGGCGATTGTGGCTGCGTTGAAGCATTTTGGGATTGTGTAAAGATAAAATCTGTTGCACATTAAGATTTTGATTACACGAGGTTAAGTAGTATAACATATTGGCATAATGATGAGTGGAATGGATTTACAGATTTACTTGCAAACTTAAAAATATGTGGCAGTTCTGGATATTGACAATCTTTCAGAACCGCCGAGTTGCGATATCACAGAAAATCATACTGTTAATGATTCCGATAAGAATCTTACGGATTCGTGCATTGATAGTAAAGAGATTGCATGATATGATTAAACGTGAAAAATGTGTCCAAATTCTACGCTTTGAACAAACTTTCAAGTATGGAATTTGGACGAATATATGGTGTGTTGGAAAACGATAGGAGAAAGATTTGGAATGCAGAATACAAACATAGATACAGAAGAAATTGTAGAAAATGGTGGATATATTTCAAAACTGTTTTTAAATAATGGAAAAGAAATAGATATAAATAAAAACGATATTGTTATATTTGTAGGACCAAACAATGCGGGAAAAAGTCAAGCTTTAAAAGATATTTATGAAATATGTGAGACTAAAAAGCCTTCGATAGTTGTTAAAGATATTAAGATTGTTAAACATGCAGGGGATATTAAAATGTTTTTAGAGAATATTTCTACAGTTAATGATCATGGAACATATAAAAATTATGAGGGGTTAGGATATAGTTTTGCGAGTCATTCAATATCGGGGTATTCAAGGGATAAATATTATGGTAGTGCACGTTCGTTATTTGTTGCATATTTAAATACTTTGAATCGATTGACAATGAGTAATCCAGCCAATTTGATATCACGTAAGGCTGCAAAAAAGAATCCGATTCATTATGTGGCATTTGATAGAACATACAGAGAATGGTTAAGCGAAAATTTTAAGCAGGCTTTTAGCAAAGAATTAATGCCACATACATTAAACGGTTCCAACATTCCATTATGTATAGGTGATGCTGTTAAGTTTGATAAAGATTTTATTGATGAACAAGAAAGAATGGAGGAATATGCAGCAATTTTAGATACATACAAACAAGTACAGGAACAGGGCGACGGAATAAAAAGTTTTACGGGTATATTACTTTATTTAATGTTGGATTATTATTGTACATTTTTAATCGATGAGCCGGAATCATTTTTGCATCCACCACAGGCAAATATCATGGGACGTATAATTGGGAAAACATTACGAGAAAATCAACAAGCATTTATTTCAACACATAGTGAAGAAATAATTAAAGGCTTATTAGATGTTTGTCCTGAAAGAGTAAAAATTGTTAGAATTACACGAGAAGAAGATGTAAATGAGTTTTCGGTTTTGGAAAATGAGAAATTTAATGAAGTTTGGAATGATCCACTTTTAAAATATTCGAATATTATGACGAGCCTATTCCACAAAAACGTAATATTGTGTGAAAGCGATTCAGATTGTAAGTTCTACTCAATTATTGAAAATTACATAAAGCAATTAGAAGGAAAATATTCAGAAACATTGTTCATTCATTGCGGAGGAAAACACCGAATGGCTAAAACGGCGACGGCATTAAAAGCATTGAATGTGAATGTAAAACTTGTTCCGGATATAGATGTAATGAATGATGAGAAAGTATTTAAAGGAATAGTAGAAGCGTTTGGTGTGGAATGGACATCTATTCAGAAAGATTATAATACGGTGGTTTCTAATTTGCATAGTCCTAAAGAAGAAATTAAGAGAAATGATGCCAAGACAAACATAAATAGAGTGTTGGATAGTTCCACAAATAAGGTTTTATCAAAAGGCGAAATTAAAAGTATTCGTGAAGCAATTGCCACTATTTCAAAGTGGGATAATATAAAAAAAGCAGGGTGTGCATCGTTGCCAGCAGGAAATGCTACGGTTTCATTTAAAAAGATGGATGGTATTTTAAGAACTGTTGGAATCTACATGGTTTCGGAGGGTGAACTTGAATGTTTTGTAAAAGAAGTAGGAGGTCATGGACCAGAATGGGCAAATACTGTGCTGGAAACATATCCTGATTTAGATAATGAGGTTTATGATGAAGTAAAAAAATTTGTAAAGCAATTTAGCTCATAGAAAAATAAAAAACGTGTTTGTAGCATTGAGTGCAAATAAAGTGATTTTTCTGGTATTAGGAAAATCGAGAAACTTTGGGGAGGAATAAAGTGAATAACCAGAATAATATAAATCAAAAATCACACATGATTATTTACACTACAGAAGATGGTCTGACTAAGATTGAAACAACCTTTGA
This sequence comes from Lachnospiraceae bacterium, assembly GCA_910574195.1. GTDB lineage: Bacteria > Bacillota > Clostridia > Lachnospirales > Lachnospiraceae > Schaedlerella. Next base: position 31,984 of record CAJTBF010000006.1, read on the forward strand.
TGAAGATACGGTCTGGTTATCTATTGATCAAATGGCTGAATTATTTCAGAGAGATAAATCGACGATTTCCAGACATATAAAAAATATTTATTCAGAGGGTGAACTTGTTCGAGAGGGAACTGTTGCATTTTTTGCAACAGTTCAAATGGAAGGTGACAGACAGGTTGCAAGAGAGATTTGTTATTATAATTTGGATGTCATTATTTCTGTGGGCTATCGTGTGAAATCCAAACGTGGTACGCAGTTCAGAATTTGGGCAACTAATATACTGAAAGAATATATGCGTAAAGGTTTTGCACTGGATGATGAACGATTAAAAAATCTGGGTGGCGGTGGTTACTTTAAAGAATTACTTGAACGGATCAGAGACATTCGTGCTTCTGAAAAGGTGTTTTACAGACAAATTCTTGAGATTTACGCTACTAGCATTGATTATGATCCCAAAGCAGAAATATCCATTCTCTTTTTTAAAAAAGTGCAGAATAAAATTCATTATGCTATTCATGGTCAAACGGCTGCAGAGGTTATTTACACAAGAGCAGATGCTGAAAAGGAGTTTATGGGTCTTACAACATTTGTCGGAAATCAGCCAACATTGAAAGAGGCTGTTGTTGCGAAAAATTACCTGAATGAAAAAGAACTTCGTGCTATGGGACAACTTGTTTCTGGATATTTAGATTTTGCAGAACGTCAGGCAGAACGTGAACAGGCAATGACCATGAAAGATTGGGCGGAACATTTAGATCGTATTCTTACAATGACAGGAGAGCAGTTATTGCAGGGAAATGGAAGTATCTCTCATAAGCAGGCTGTTAATAAGGCAACAGATGAATATAAGAAATATAAAGCTAGAACCATTAGTGATGTAGAAGAAGATTATTTGAATTCTATAAAAATGTTGGAACAAAAGGCGGACAAGAAATAAAAAGATATGTGATGTGGTTTGGACAATAGTTTATACGTTGAGACGGTTGTGTTGATACAAAAGAAAACCTCGTAGAAATCCTTTATTTTAGGCACTTTGCGAAACATTTCATGTTCACTTCGGAGGGTGAAAAAATCCGAAATAAGCACTTCAAAAACTACTTTGACGTTTCGGTGGTAGTTGATATCGGGTGTGGGAACACAAACGGAAAATAAAGGGTTTGGGCAATCAACGTGTCTATGTAGTGTCCACCTTGCCGATAAAAAGCGGGCAACAGGCTCTTAGGAAAGGCGTATCATTAGAGATAGTGGTACGCTTATTTTTTGTCCATTTGCATCTTTAAATATTCTGTCATTTGTCTATATAATGAAAGAAAAAGGATGGTGATATGAATGAGGGAAAAGAAAAACCATTTATATGTGGACAGCCAAGAACGGAGCATTATATTACTTAGCCTTGTGGAGCTGAAAAACCAGCTCATACAGCAGGGCAGATATACGGACTGCGTTGACGAACTGGTATTTAAGGTCGTAAACGTACCTGTTAAGAGAATGAAAATTGAATATGTCTAAGGCATATCACAGAGCCGCTTATTCTTATTGATTTTAAACCGTCCCCTGTCACACAGAATGTGTGGTAGGAATGCAAAGGAAATATATTTGAAATGCTTAGTTGAAAAAGAAATATATAATTTCAATGAATGTGTTACTTGTTTAAAGCAGTCATATAGTGAAAACTATGTGTGTTAAAAAACTATTTGGAGGTGTCAGAGTGAAGAATAGAAATGATAGATAATAAAGAATTTCAGGCTTTATGATAAATCAAAAAAGCTGATTGATAGTGCCAGAAAGAATATGGGACAGATGGCAAATGCAATTATGGTACTCACAAGTTTTTTACTAGGGAGATATATTGTTGAACAGGAACAACAAGACGCTGAGAGAGCAAATATGGAGCAAAAGTAGTAGATTCTCTGTCGGCATATCTGACAGAAGAATATGGCATAGGCTTTTCAAGAAGCAATGTGGCTGGAATGCGGTAGTTTTATGTGGCATATAAAGATAGGGAAGATCCAATTATCCAATTGGGAATTGGACAATTGGAAATGGCATATAACAATATCCCTTTTAAACTCAGTTGGGCTCATTATCAGGTGCTTATGCGTATAGAAGACAGGAATGAAAGAGATTTTTATGGGAACGAGGCGATACGCTCGAATTGGAATGTAAATACTCTAAAAAGACAATTTCATTCCAGCTTATATGAAAGGTTTGCATTAAGCAGAGATAAAAATGATGTGATGTGGCTGGCAAATGAAGGAGCTGTTCCACAAAAATCGCAGGATATTTTGCATACGCCATATGTATTAGAGTTTGTGGGATTAGAGGACAAGGTTTCGTATCATGAAAGTGATTTGGAATCAGCAGTAATAGAAAAAATGCAAAAGTTTCTTTTGGAATGTGGATTTGGTTCTATATAACCGGCTATTAAGATGCTATGTCCTTATAAACTTTAAAATTGATGGACTCACGCATTAGGATTTAGGACAGATGCAGATGTATGTGAATTATTTTGACCGTTATGAACATTCGCCCGTCAGCAGCAATCAGACAGAATTACAATGAGATTGCCGAGCAGTGCAGAAAGATCGCAGAGCCGGTTTTCCTTACCAAGAATGGCGAGGGGGATTTGGTGGTTATGGATATTGGGACTTATAACCGCGGGGAAAAGATGCTAAAGCTCCGTGAGGAACTTTTAACGGTTGAAGAAGACAGGATGCGTGGCAGCAAAGGCTATTCTGTCAATGAGGTAGCTGCAAAGATGCGTAATGCAATCAAGAAGGCGGTAGATCATGGAACAGAAGAATAGATACCATGTTATTGTGTCAGAGCAGGCAACACAGATGCTTGTTTCCCATGCTGCATTTTTGGCGTAGGTCGGCTCCGAGGCAGCGGAGCGATTGACCACAGAGTATGAAAAGACCGCAAATTCATTGGAAATCGTGCCGCAGAGATGTCCTTGGCTTACAGGGGAATATATCCCCAGAAACGCATATCGGTTTGTCCTGTTTGAAAAACAGTATATGATAATCTTCCAAATTGCAGATGATATTGTTTATGCAGATTAGGTAGTGGATTGCAGGCAGGATTATGGATGGCTTATACGGTAACAATGACTATTATGCGGTGGATTCCGCTTTTTAATTATTGCTGTGATTTATCATAGTCTGTCATATAAAAGCTGATCGCCAGATGAATGAAGGTTTCATAATCCCGGATCGAGGAATTGGTAATTTCTTCGATCTTATGAATTCGATACAATAATGTGTTACGATGAATATGCAATACTTCCGCCGTCTCACCGGTATTACCAAGATGTTTTACATATGCATACAGAGTAGACAAAAAGTTTGTAGAATATTTTCGGTCATAATCCGTTACTTTTGTAATAAGAGGAGAAAGATAATTGCTTGCGGGCATTTGTTCCATACGGGGCGCCAGAATCGCCGGCAGATAGTAGTTTCTGTAATGATATATCCGTGAATCATGGTAGGATTTGCGCCCAAGAAGGAGAGCGTCTTCGGCCTGTATTCTGTAATCCGATGTATCCAGAAGATTGTAGTAACAATTACTGACTCCGCAATGCGCATTGAATTTATTCAGCAGCAGATCAAAAGGCTTCTTGGCAATACGGTCGTTGATATCCAGGTTATATTCCAGAATGTACAGAGTGTTTTGCTGAATTAACTCAAAGTGATAAGGAAAAAACTGCTGGATGGTTTTCCGAATATAGGACAGAACATTTTTATCCTGCCTGTTGCCTGTACGAAGGGCGGCAATGCGATAAGGTTCCTTATAAGTATTTCCAATATTATCAAACCAGAGATGAAGCTGTTTTGGGGTATGGATCCGATGATTCAGTAATTCTTCAATGAACACCTTCTGATAAGTATAGTGCATGGTATTCGCGGTATCATGATTCTTGAAGAAAAGAGTGAGAATATTCTGGATGATCTCCATTGCTTTCATCCTGTCCGGAGTAATCTGTTCTCGTGTACATCGCATGACAACATATCCTTCTATGATGTCGTTCACTTTTATGACTCCAAGAATTTTGGGGAAATCTTCATTGGAGGTTCCCCAGTCAACTACATAAGGTGCCTTCTTCTCATTGACAGACTGCATAATCCCGTTTTCATACAGAAGAATTGCCATTTCCGTATTGTAAATTTTGTTTTCAAGAAGATAATCCCAAAAATAATCTCCTTTTTTTTCCTGGGGAGCGATTCCAAATAAATTGTATGTTACATCAACGGTCAGAATGGGGACACCGACAATTTCATAGCAGATTTCCATTAGGTTTTGAATGTTTCCTGACGGAAGCGCCATGTATATTTTTTCGTACAAATGTAAAAAATCAATCGAATTTTCCATAGGAAACCTTCCAGACATAAGAGTATTTTGATGACTGAAAATAAGGAACAAAACTATAAATATCTTAATATACATGCAGGTAAAAATCAATGCTATTGGGAAGAAAAGCATTGTGCAGTTGCACAAAAATCGGAAAATTTTTTTTAATATTCTGATGATGAACAGAATTGCAGATTGACATACAATTAACAAAAATCAAATTATAGAAAAGGAGGAAGTAAACATGTTTGACTTAACAGGACGAGTAGTGGTAATCACCGGAGCATCTTCCGGGTTGGGGATGCAGATGGCGCATGGTTTCGCGGAGCAGGGGGCGGATCTTGTGGTCATGGCCAGACGTGTGGAAAAACTGGAAGCACTGGCAGAAGAAATGAAAGGAATGGGATGTCGCTGCCTCCCGATCCAATGTGATGTTACGAAATCCAACGAGGTAGATGCGGCGGCGAAAAAAGCAGAAGAAGAGTTTGGGAAGGTGGACGTGCTGGTGAATTGTGCCGGCAGCGCAATCAACGGCGGCGTTCTGACGATGAAAGATGAAGAATGGGATTTTACGATTGATACGGATATGAACAGTGTATTTTATGTAACACGTGCATTTGCCAATATTATGAAGAAAAAAGAGTATGGACGTATTATCAATATTGCGTCGATGTACGGTCTTGTTGGAAACAATGCGCTTGAGTCGGTTGCCTATCATACGTCAAAGGGCGGCGTTGTAAACTTTACCCGTGCCGTTGCCGGTGAACTGGCAAAATATAATATTACCTGTAATGCAATCTGTCCCGGTTATTTTGAGACAGAGCTTACGGCCGACACATTGAATACAGAGGAATTTAAAGCATATATGCGTATGACAGTTCCGCTGGGACGTTATGGCGTCAGCGGCGAATTAAACGGGGGAGCCGTATTCCTTGCAAGTGATGAAGCGTCTTATGTAACAGGAGCAATTCTTACAATTGACGGTGGATATACATGTCTGTAAACAGTTCGTGTGAAGAAAGATATCATAATGTGGACTGATACAGATTGTAGAAGAGGGAGGATAAGCAGCGATGGGATATGAGAAACTATTTACCCCATATAAAATCGGAAATATGGAAGTAAAAAACCGGATTGGAATTTCACCAATGGGAACCAATTCCGCGTTTGTAAACGGTAGAAAAGACGCACAGGAAATCGACTATTTTATTGAGCGTGCAAAAGGCGGCGCAGGTATTATTTACATGGGCTGCCAGATGTTGAATGAGAAGATTGCGCAGGGATCCATGGAAGGGTATCTGGACACATTTACGGTACTTCCGTCTCTTACCTCCGTATGCGATGGAGTACATAGATATGGAGCAAAAATTGTTTGTCAGCTCAGCCCGGGAACCGGGCGGAATGCGTTCCCGGATACATATGGCAATCCGCCGATTTCTGCTTCTGCGATTCCGTCGGTATTCAATCCGGATATGATGTGTCATGCATTGACGAAAGAAGAGATTGCCGAGATGATGGAGGGATTTAAGTTCTCGGCAGGCGTTGCAAGGGACGCGGGGTATGATGCGATTGAGATTCATGCACATGCAGGATATCTGATCGACCAGTTTATGTCGCCGGTATGGAATAAACGAACAGATGAATATGGCGGAAGTCCGGAGAACTGTGCAAGGTTCCCAAGGGAAATCATACAGGCAATCAAAAGTGTGGTAGGAGACCGGATGCCGGTGATCTTCCGTATATCATTGGATCACCGCTTTGAGGGCGGACGTACGATGGAAGACAGCATAAAATTGCTGAAGGTTCTGGAAGAAGCGGGCGTGGATGCATTTGATATTGATGCAGGATGTTATGAGACGCTGGACTATATCTTCCCACCGTCTTATCTTGGAGAATCCTGTATGGCATACGTGTGCGAGGAAGCAAGAAAGGCGGTGAGTGTGCCGCTGATCAACGCGGGAACACATAATCCGGATACGGCGCTGGCATTGATTGAGTCCGGTAATGCGGATTTTGTCAATATGGGACGGGCACTGATCGCGGATCCGGAACTGCCCAGGAAGCTGCTGGAAGGACGGCCGGAAGATGTCAGGCCCTGTCTGCGCTGCAACGAATATTGTATCGGGCGGATCTGGAATTATCATACGAAACTCAGCTGCGCCGTGAATCCGCAGGCAATGGAAGAAGTACGTTTTGCAATTCAGAAAACAGAGAAGCCGAAAAATGTAGTCGTAATCGGCGGAGGTCCCGGCGGAATGGAGGCGGCGAGAGTTGCGGCGCTGGAAGGACATAAGGTGACTCTGTTTGAGAAGGACAGCAAGCTTGGCGGAGTTATGGGAGATATCTGCACGGCGGAATTTAAGCGCAATATCAAAAAGCTGACAAAATGGTATGAGGTACAGCTTGAAAAACTGGGTGTTGAGATTCACTTAAATACAGAGATTACCGGAGAGGAAGCGCTTCTTGAAACTTGTGATCATATCATTATAGGGTGTGGTGCAAAACCAATCACGCCGCCGATTCCGGGAATTGACGGAGATAACGTGATAACGATGCTTGACGCGCACAGAGACCAGAGTTTGATTAAAGGTGAGAATATTGTTGTTTGCGGCGGCGGTGCATCCGGCTGCGATGGTGCGCTGGAAATCGCATCGGAACTGGGCAGGAAAGTGACTGTCGTTGAGATGCTTCCGGAATGCGGGAAAGATGTATTCTTTATCAATAAGATTACATTGTTCAGACGGCTGGCGGAAAGCGGTGTGCAGCTCATGACAAATACGAAGGTTATTTCTATTGATAAAGATGGGCTGACGGTGGAAAAGGCTGACGGGACAAATGAGAAGATTGCGGCGGATACGGTGATTTCCGCATTTGGGATGAAAGCGGATTTGACAACTGTGGATGCAGTCAAAGCAAAATATCACACGAAGACAAGAGTGGTGGGTGACAGCAACCGTCTGGGTAAGATCGGCGAAGCAATCAGAGACGGCTTTTATGCAGCAACAAGTTTGTAATGACTTCAAATGGACCGGCAATAATGTTGATAAATTCAAGCAGGCTTTTGGGAAGAATCCCAAAAGCCTGCTTGAATTGAAGAAAAGGCAAGAAATAAGTGGAAAAAGAGGAAAGATTATAGTAAAATACAAGGTGTTATAATTGGATTTAGAGGAAAAGAAGTTTAGGAATGCGGAACAAGTACTAATGAAATTGATTACGAAACATATATTGTTAAGCATGAAGCTGCAGATTGTATGATACGAGAAGGTTGAAATAAACCTTCTCTTTGATTTAAGTACAGGTTTAGACAACGATGAGCATGTCGGGATGGTAGTATTATAAAATATAATGCATTTTTATTTGGAGGAGCTTTTGTTTGAAAGAGAAGAAGTCTATTTATTAATAGAATAAATATGACGAATGCACAGTTGCTGCTAGAAACTGGCTTTTTTGCAAATATCATTACACGATTGAAACGAGGTGGCTCTCTCTCTTGAAAGTGTGGAAAGCATTTGTCGTGTTTTGAACTGTGGTGTGGATGATGTTCTGGAATTTATCCCGGAGAATAACGGAGGAAAAAAGAATGGTTGATACCAAAAAGGAGCAAGAGCGTGATGAATTGCATCGAGCAATTTGGGCAATCGCAGATGAACTGCGGGGAGCAGTAGATGGATGGGACTTTAAAAATTATGTTCTTGGAACGATGTTCTATCGCTATATTTCTGAAAATCTGTGCAATTATATAAACAGTGGTGAGGCGGATGCTGGAAATGCTGATTTTGATTTTGCAAAAATGCCAGATGAGGATGCCGAAGAAGCCCGGGACGGACTGGTGGAGGAAAAAGGTTTTTTCGTTTTGCCGAGTGAACTGTTATGCAATGTTCGTGCGAACGCTGCAAATGATGAGAACCTGAATGAAACACTGGAGCGTGTATTCCGTCACATTGAGGAATCTGCGAAAGGAAGTGAGGCCGAGAGTGATTTTGCCGGATTGTTTGATGATTATGATGTCAATAGCAACAAAGTGGGGTCTGCTGTTGCAAAGCGTAATGAGAAACTCGTAAAACTTCTGAATGGTGTGGGCGAAATGAATCTTGGAGATGTCAAAGACCATTCCATAGATGCTTTTGGCGATGCATATGAATATCTTATGACGATGTATGCCTCCAATGCCGGGAAGTCTGGTGGTGAGTTCTTCACCCCGGCAGATGTGTCCGAACTGCTCACAAGACTTGGAACTGTGGGCAAAACAGAAATCAATAAAGTATATGATCCGGCCTGTGGTTCTTTGCTCTTGAAAGCTGAGAAAATTCTTGGTAAAGATGCGATCCGCAATGGTTTCTACGGACAGGAAATTAATATTACTACCTACAACCTGTGCTGTATCAATATGTTCCTGCATGATGTAGGATTTGATAAATTCGGTACTGCCTGTGAGGATACCCTCATCAGTCCGCAGCACTGGGATGATGAGCCGTTTGAACTGATTGTTTCCAATCCGCCATATTCTATCAAATGGGCAGGAGATGAGAATCCGCTGCTGATCAGTGATCCTCGTTTTGTGCCTGCCGGAGTACTGGCGCCGAAGAGTAAGGCAGATATGGCATTTATTATGCACAGTTTGTCATAGCTTGCGTCTAATGGCACGGCGGCTATCGTATGCTTTCCGGGTATTATGTATCGCGGCGGTGCGGAACAGAAAATCCGTAAATATCTGATAGATAATAACTATGTGGATTGCGTGATTCAGTTACCGGGCAATCTGTTTTTTGGTACTTCAATTGCGACTTGTATCATGGTAATGAAAAAGAATAAGGCGGACAATAAGACACTGTTCATTGATGCCACAGGCGAGTGTGTGAAGGATACGAACAATAATAAGCTGACATCAGAAAATATAGAGCGTATTGTGGAGGTGTTTGCAAAACGTGAAGAAGTCGAGTATTTTGCATATCTGGCAAGTTATGAGGAAGTGTCCGGCAACGGTTATAATTTATCTGTGTCCACATATGTTGAAGCAGAGGATACCAGAGAAAAAATAGATATTGTGAAGCTAAATGCGGAGATTAAAGAAATTGTGGCCCGTGAACAAATACTTCGTGATGAGATTGATAAGATCATCGCAGAAATTGAGGTGTAAAATGGATGAGAGGTATTTGGAAGCTGTTAGAACTATAAAAATGGCGATTTTGAAAAGTCAGAACAGGGCAGCTAAATATACAAATGCGGAAATGCTGTCTTTGTACTATGCCATAGGCGGTTATGTTTCCGGAAATTCGAGAGAAGGGACATGGGGAACAGGAGTGATTGACGAGATCAGTGCTCGTTTGCGTGAAGAACTCCCGGGGCTGCGTGGATTTTCCGCTGGAAGCATTTACTGAAATTAGCTTTACACATCACATGGAAATTCTTCATAAGACAAAGGAACTGGATGAAAGGTTCTTTTATATTCGTGAGTAAAAAGGTAAGTTTAAGCCAGTATATCTGGGACAGCTCAACTTCTATTTATCAGCTTTGGACGAGAAAGAACGTAAGAATGGCGAGAACCCTGCAATTGGTATTCTTCTCTGCCGTGAAGCAAATAAAAGTGTTGTAGAGTTGGCAATCCGTGATTACTCCAAGCCGCTGGGTGTGGCAACCTATCGCACGGCAGACGAATTGCCGAGCGGTTATAAAGTCCTTGCCCCGATTATAACCAGGCCATAAAGCGGTTACGTATGATTTTGACAAACAGGAAACGCTGTTGATGGCAGCAGAGTCAAAAACACCATATGGAGAAAAATCATAGCGGAGAAAAATTGCACTGTGATAGAGTATCAAAAGTAGAAAATACAGCGGGGGTATGCACATGTCAGGAATACTTGTAATCGAAGATGACAGAGAACTAAATCAGGCGCTATGTTATACGTTGGAAAGGCAGGGGTATAAAGCAATACCGGCTTTTTCCATGTCGGAAGCGAAAGCAAAATATGAGCAATCAAAAGAGAATCCCGGTATCCATTGTATTATCCAGGATGTAAATCTTCCGGACGGAGAGGGATTTGCATTTTGCCAATGGGTAAAAAAGCAGGAACAGATTCCCGTACTTTTTTTGACGGCGAGAGACCTGGAAGAGGATGCGTTGAAAGGATATGACGCAGGAGCGGAGGACTATGTTACCAAGCCTTTTTCTATGAAAATTTTGCTTCGCAAGATTTCCCTTATTTTAAAAAGGAATCAGGCGGAAGAAGAGAAAGCATATGACGATGGGAATCTGTGTATTGACTGGGAACGGGCAAAAGTGATGGTCGGACATGCGGAATGTGCGGTAACGCCGACGGAATTTCGTCTTCTGAAAATGCTCATAGACAATAAAGGACGATTATTGACCTACGATATTTTACTGGAACAGTTGTGGGACTGTGACGGTCAGTTTGTGGACAAACATACGCTGGCGGTAAATATCAACCGGCTTCGCAGAAAGATAGAAGACACAGAACATAAATACATTTCGAATGTGTACGGGATGGGATATCAATGGGTTGGATGAAAAACAAAGAGGTAGAGTTGTTTGCAGATCAGGTGGAAGAGACGCTGGATATGATCTTGTCAGGAAAGCGGTTAGAAGAACCGGAAGAAGTGACGGAAGATACCCTGTGGGGAAAATGCGGAGAAAAGTTCTGGCGTTTGTATCAGGTGTGGAATCAGAAAGAAGCAGATGCGCTCCGGGATAAACAGCAGATAAAAAGCCTGATATCGGATATCTCTCATCAGACCAGGATGCCACTGGCAAATATGAAGCTCTATCTGGAATTTCTGCAGGAAGAGAATCTGTCGGAAAAGGGGCGGGAATTTTTAATGCGCTTGGAAGAACAGGCAGATAAGCTGGACTTTTTACTGCAGAGCATGGTAAAAATGTCGAGACTTGAGAATGGAATGATCCAGATTCGAAAAGAAGAGAGCAGGCTGCAGCAGACCTTAACCGCGGTGGTCAGTCAGATTGTACCGGCTGCGGCCAAAAAAGAACTGGAACTGCATGTGGAATGTGATGCGGATTTCCGAATGAAGTATGACAGGAAATGGACGGAGGAAGCTATTTTCAATGTATTGGATAATGCGGTAAAATATACAGAGCCGGGCGGAAGTATTTATGTGAAGGTGGTTTCGCAGGAGATTTTTACGAAAATCAGTATACAGGATACCGGCAAAGGGATTCTCCCGGAACGTCAGGCGGAAATTTTTACCCGGTTTTACCGGGAACCGGAAGTACATGATATAAGCGGCGTGGGAATCGGTTTATATTTAACCCGTAAGATACTGGAATTACAGAACGGGTATATTGAAGTGCGTTCAGAGAAAGGCAAAGGTTCCGAGTTTTGTATGTATTTGCCGAATGAAGCATAACTGTAATATATTATTGCAAGAATAATCAGGTAAATATCAGACGCTGTTTACTTCGGAGTTGATGCAGCGATGCAGGGGCAAAAATCACAATTTTGTGACAATGTTGTATTGTGACAGGATTGTGATTTTTTGTTGTTATGATACAAGAAACTAAAAAAATGGAAGCCGGGAATCCGCCTTCTTTGCCGCGGGCAAATGTTTAATGAGAGGGATTCTGTAATAGAAAAGTCGGCCAAATGGCTTCCATTGTTTTGGAATTTAGAATAGAAGGAGAATAAATGATGGAATCCTGGATTGTGGAAACAAAGAATCTGAAAAAATACTATCGATTGGGAACCAATATCGTAAAAGCGCTGGAAGGCGTGAATTTTAAAGTAATGCGGGGGGAATTTGTAACGATTATAGGAAAATCCGGAAGTGGGAAGAGTACGTTGCTCCATATGATCGGCGGACTGGATATCCCTACGGAGGGAGAGGTGATTGTGGATGGAAAGCATCTGGCTGGACTGACAAAGGAGCAGCTTGCGGTGTTTCGCAGAAGAAAGATCGGATTTGTTTTTCAAAGCTATAATCTTGTCCCGGATTTGAATGTGTATGAGAATGTGATTCTGCCTGTTGAACTGGATGGGAAACGTGTGGACAAAGAATTTGTTCAGGAAATTCTGGTTTTTCTGCAGTTGGAAGAAAAAAGGGAAGCACTGCCGAATACACTTTCCGGCGGCCAGCAGCAGCGAGTCGCGATTGCACGCGCAATTGCCGCGAAACCGCAGATTCTGTTGTGTGACGAGCCCACGGGAAACCTGGATTCCGCGACCGGTCATGATGTAATGGGACTTTTAAAAATTGTCGCGAAGCAGTTTGGACAGACGATTGTTTTAATCACCCATGACAATGACATTGCACAGATGGCGGACCGGATTGTCAGGATTGAGGATGGGAAGATTGTGAAAGGAAGTGATTTCCATGCTGAAAAATAACAATCAGGCCGTCATAAACCGTATGGCAAAAAGAAATTTAAAGAGAAACTGCCGACGCAGTATAACGATGCTGTTTGCAGTTATGTTATCCTCATTTTTATTGTTTAGTGTTTTCACGGTGGGCGTAACCTATATGAACATGCAGAAGTTACAGAATATCCGTTTAAGCGGCGCCGATTTTGATGCGATTCTGTATGGAATGACCGGGGAACAGAAGGAGATTTTGGAGGAAAGCGAGGAAGTAAAACAGTTTGGAGTTCTTACGCTTGCCGGAGCGGTGAAAGAAACCACTATGGATCAAACGCCGGGAGTCGGTCTGCTGTATGCGGATGAAGTCTTATGGAATGAGATGATGGCGCCGGCGAGGAGTGTTACCGAAGGCCAATATCCGGCCGCGGAAAATGAAATTATGGTTACAAAGAAGGCGTTGGAAAAGTGTGGATTCCCTTATAAAAAAATCGGGGATGAAATTGCATTTGTCTATGAAATCAAGGAAAAACAACAGGAAAAAACGTTTCGGATTTCCGGTATCTGGGACGGCTATGGGGATACGGCGCAGTTCTATGTTTCAAAGGAGTTCTGTGAGAAGGAGGGGATAGAGGAACTGTACAACAGCCGCTGCGATATTTCATTTTACAAAAAATGGATGTCAGAGAAAGAGCGGCAGGCGTTTATAGATCGTATGAACCTGAAAAAATCACAGCGTTTATTTTATACTTATGAATATGGAAACGCCATGGAAATATGTCTGGGGCTGGCCGGAATTGTGCTTGCGACTTGTCTGAGCGCCTATTTGCTGATTTATAATATGATGTATTTATCCGTGGCGGGGAATATAAGATATTACGGGCTTTTGCAGACGATTGGCATGACGGGAAAGCAAATCCGTCGTCTCATGAAACAGCAGATGATCTGGATTGGAGGGATCGGAATGGTACTGGGGCTTTTGACCGGAAGCGTAGTTTCTTTTTTTCTGATTCCGGTTGTGATAAGGTCTCTTGGAACGTGGCAGGGATGGACAGGAAAGATTCCGGTATCGTTTCATCCAATCATATTCTTTTTGACAATTTTGATTACGGGACTGACCGTCTGGTATGCGGCAAGAAAGCCGACACAGATTGCCGCGGCCTGCTCTCCAATAGAGGCGTTGGGATATCGTCCGATTTCAGGAAGGAAAAAAAGCCATAAAACGAAAAAGGGAAATCTGGTTCGGCGGATGGCAATGGAACAGTTGACCAGGAATAAGAAAAAAACGTGGATCACCATGTTATCGTTGGCGGCCAGTCTGTCCATGTTTGTCTGTCTGGTGACACTGCTTCATACCCAGTCGGCAAGAGAGTACGTATATCATTATATGGGACTGGATATGGTGGTACGAAATGATACGATACAAAATGTCTTTGTGGAGCAGGAAGAAAGCGGACAGGAACAAATAAAGGGAATCCGGCAGGTTTTCAGTAAGGAAATTCTGGAACAGATCGAAAAAACAGAAGGGGTGGCGGAGGTACTTCCTGTAAGCTGTGTATTGACAATGGCGCCCTGGGAACCGGAAGTGACAGATGTGTGGATGCGGGAATTTTATGAAACATGGATGGATATCCCCTATGAAGAGGATCTGGAGGAGTACAAAGAAAACCCGGAAAATTTTGGAAACTCGTTAGTGGGAATTACGGAGACCGATTTTCGCGCGCTGAACGCAGAATTGGAAAACCCCATAGATGAAAACGCATTTTTAAATGGAGAGACCTGTATTTTGTATCGGAATGGTTTGTATGGATTAAAGGACAGTGACATTGTGGGAAAGACACTCCGCTGTGCGGAATATGGGAATCCCGAGCATACCTGTTCCTTTGAAATCGCGGGACTGACAGAGATTGACGACTATACGGCATTGCTTGGGTATCTGCCTACGATCATTGTGATTGACCAGGCGGTTGCGGATTTTGTGAAGGAACCGATCGTATTTAAAGCAGGCATCCGGTATGAAGAAGAGTTTGATGAAACAACGGAACACGCAGTGCGGGACATTTTAATGGACAGCCCGGATGCCACAGATTATTCGTGGACTTCTAAAATAGAACAGGCTGAGAATGTAAAAAAAGCGCAGGGGCATATGATGGAGGTCGGTCTGGGAATCGCATTGATCTTGGCGGTGATAGGCTTCATGAATTATGTAAATACGTCCGTCGGCAATATGCAGAACCGCCGCAGGGAAATTTCCATCCTGGAAAGCCTGGGAATGACAGAACGCCAGATCAGAAAAATGCTTATATGGGAAGGAACGCTGTATACGACAGGTGTGGTGTTCCTGACACTGACTGCCGGACTTGGAATTACGTATGGCGTATATCAGTCCATGAATTACATGGGAGCAAAGTTTTGGTTCCCGGTGGTTCCGTTTTTAGGTGCGGCTGCAGTGTTATTGACGGTATGTATTGTAGTGCCGCTGCTTGCTTATAAAGAGCTGGAAAAGAGTGGAAGTCTGGTAGAGAGAATTCGTGTGGAAGCGGAATAGGAAAAGAGAAAAAACAGCGTTGGGGAGCTTGCATAATGTCCGCAAAAACCGGGGATAATTTTCTAATAATAAAAGGAAAAGGAGTGGAAAATATACATGATTGAATCTGACACAATAAAGCTGCTGCGGGAATGTGACGCCGGTATTAAAATGGGAGTTGCGTCAATTGGCGATGTTCTGGATTATGTACACGACGGGACATTTCGAAAATGTCTTACGGAATGTAAGCGGAAACACGAGAAGTTAAAGGAAGAAATCCAGATACTTTTAGAGAAATATCATGACGATGGGAAAAATCCCAATCCGATGGCGAAAAGCATGTCCTGGATGAAAACGAATGTGAAACTGGTTATGGACGAGTCGGATGAAACCATCGCCGATCTAATGACGGACGGCTGTAATATGGGAGTAAAATCCCTTCATAAATATCTGAACCAGTATAAAGCTGCCGATGAGAAGAGTAAGGATATTACAAAACGGCTGATCAATCTTGAAGAAAAACTTATCGTTGATATCCGTTGTTTTTTATAAGCGAAAAAACAGCCCTTGCCACCTGGATTCGTCTGCAAAGACAGGTGACAAGGGCTGCTTTTTGTATCAGTTCAACAAGTAAATGAAAAGATTTAAATAACCTGCAAAAGTTACCCATAGCAGTTACTATTCGATTCAATTTGTTTGCGCAGCAGGTTCCCTTTTTGCCGGTTTTATGATAATTTAAAGAGGGCATGAATCAGTATTTAAAGTGCGTAACAGTAAAATAGAATATATATTTTGCGCGGGAGGTGGCAGACAGGATGAATATAGAACTATTACCTGCGTATCGTTATCCGAAGGAAACAGGGCAGTTGTTTTCTGAATATACAGATATGCTGATACAGGGAGATCCTACATTTAAAAAGTATCTTGAGATACAAAACTATGAGGAAGAACTGAAACATCTGGAAACAAAATATAGTTTCCCCGACGGACGCTTATATCTGGCATATTGTGAAGGAAAACTGGCAGGATGTATCGGATTAAAGAAAATTGATGCACAGAGTTGTGAAATGAAACGTCTTTATGTAAGATCGGAATTCCGGGGCAGACAGATCGGAAATGTTCTTGTAAAACAGATTATCCATGATGCAAAAGAAATCGGATACGCCTGTATGCTGTTAGATACGCTGCCTTTTTTAAAAAGCGCGGTACATCTCTATAAAAAATTTGGATTTTATGAGATTCCCTGTTACAATAATAGTCCAATGGAGCATTCAATTTTTATGAAACTGGACTTACAGTGACAGGAAGGATACAGACATCTATTTGATGTTTGGACATATCAGGAATATATTAAAAAAGCGGGATACTTTAATTATTTTTTGGAAGTATTCCAGGAAAGGCAGAGTGAAAAAGATGAGTTATCAATTTTATGGATGGGAGCAGGCGGATGTGCAGATACTTACGGATACATATGAAGGAATTCGAACGCCGCGGGATTTGTATGACGCACTTTCGGGGATCTGGTGCCGGAAAACCTGCGCGCCCCGGATGCGGGAAGCCTGGAGTGTGGAGAACCGGACGCTTGGCCAATGTTCGATCACAGCGTTTCTTGCGCAGGATCTTTTCGGAGGAAAAGTGTACGGGGTTGCAAGGGAAGGCGGAAACTACCATTGCTATAATGTGGTGGGGGATTGTGTGTTTGATCTGACCAGCGAGCAGTTCGGGGAGGAAACGCTGAATTATGAGGGGAATCCGGAACAGTTCCGGGAAGTCCATTTTGCAAAGGAAGAGAAACGGCTGCGGTACGAATATCTGCGGGAGGAATTAAAAAAACGTTTCGGAAAGGAAACGGCAGAGGGAAAGGAAAGAGAAGGGACGATTTGTAATGACAGACCGTAATTTGCAGGTCATAACAAAAGCCATTGCCTGTGCAAAAGACTTTACAAATGATGTCATTGAGGCAACGGTGATTGAGTATGTGTGTAAAAAGGCCGGAAAGCCATTTTCTTACCGGAATGCATTTTCCGGGTTGGAAAACGCGGCGAATCCGGACCTGTTGACTGCGTTGGAAGAAATGCATTTTCCGGTTGATATGGAATGTATCATTGAATTCTTTGAGGCGCTTCTGGAAAAAGAGAACGTCACAGAGAACGGGATTGTTTTTACCCCCAGATATATCGCGGATTATATCAATGACTGCGCATTAAAGGATATGGATGGAGAGCAGGTGAAATCTCTGGACCCTGGATGCGGGTGCGGTATCTTTCTGGTGTCGGCAGCAGAAAAACTAAAGCAAAAAAGTAAGCGAAATCTGGTGGAAATAGTAAACGAGAGTATCTTTGGAATCGAGGTGGATGCGGATAATGCAAGAAGGTGTAAGATTGTACTGCATCTGTTTGTTGTTTTAAGCGGAGAAAGTAATGAAAAATTAACTCCTCACATCTTTTGCGGAGACAGTTTAAAGACAGACTGGAGAGAGGTATTTCAGGTGGAGGGATTTGATTGTATCACAGGGAATCCCCCCTATGTGAACACGCATGATATGACAAAAGAAACCGCACAATTTCTAAAGGAGAACTTTCAGACAACCAAAACGGGCGTGTACAATATTTTTTATGCGTTTGTGGAATACGGGATGGAATTTCTGAAAGATACAGGGGTATTAAGTTATATTGTCCCAAATAACTTTTTAACCATTAAGTCGGCCGCAGATCTGCGGAAGCTCCTGGCGGGCAGAAAATGGCTGGAAAAGATCATAGACTTTGCCGATAACATGGTATTTAAACCGGTGAGAACCTATAACTGTATTATCCAGCTCAGTAAAATGGAAAAAGAACAGTTTGCTTATGCTGTGATGGAGAAGACGGATCAGATTCCGGAACGCCTGCTTCGTCTCCAGCTGAATCAAATGCAGATCGGGAGATTGGACCCCAACGGCTGGAATCTGGTGGACAGGCAGACTATGGCGAATATCCGGCGGATTGAGGGGCAGTCTCAGTGTATAAAAGAATTTGTGAGAACCGGGATTGCGACATTGCGGGATGAAATCTATACGGTGGCATTTGACGGAGAGTCCTATTATAAGGATGTAGAAGGTACAAGATATGCAGTGGAAAAGAATCTGGTAAAACGGCTCTATAAGATTCCGGATTTGAAGCAGTGCAAGGATTTAAGCGCTGCCTGCCGGTATATTATTTTTCCCTATCAAAAAGGAAAGAACGGTTTTGAAATTATTCCGGAGGAGGAATTGAAAAAGAAGAATCCGAAAACATACGCTTACTTACTTGCAAGGAAAGCGGAGCTGGACAAAAGGGATAAAGGGAAAGACAATCCTGTGGCGTGGTATGCGTATGGAAGAACACAGGGACTGAATAAATACGGAAAAAAGCTGGTGTTTCCCACCTTTGCCAGCAAGCCGCGATTTACCATGGTTGCCGATGAACTGGCGTTGTTTTGTAACGGATACGCCGTATTTGAAAATGACTTTCTGGATCTGGATATTTTGCAGAGAATTTTGAATTCAACGGTGATGCAGTATTATGTGCGTAATACCAGTTATGCGATTGAAGGGGGATACTACTGCTATCAGAAAAAATATATCGAGAAGTTTTCACTGCCAGTATTTTCAGAGGAAGAAAAAAAGCGGATGATGGAACTGGACGGGGAAGAACTGGATGGGTTCCTGGTGGAAAAATATGGATTGGATTTCGGTATGTGATCCGTGAATATCACAATGTAACCCCGAATACAACAATGTAATCCGAAAAAAGAAAAAATGCGCAGGAGTATGCTATGAATGTTTCACATGAACTAATCGTTCCGGAAGCGGGCTTTCCTTTCAAACTGTTTCTCTTTGAGGGAAAGAAAGGTAATTATCGCAGGGAGAAACACTGGCACAGATCCGTTGAGATTTTTGCAGTGTGTGAAGGGGAACTGGAATTTTATATTGACGAGAGATTGTGGCACCTGGCGCCGGACGAGTTCATGATCGTCAACTCCAATGAAGTGCATTCCATAGACTCCCCTCTGCCGAATGAAACCATTGTGCTTCAGATTCCGGTCAGGATGTTCGAGGACTATTTCACAGGCGAACAGTTTGTGTGGTTTACCCATGAGCCGGGGAGACGGGATGAACGGTTCATGGAAATGTTGAAAGAACTATACCGTACATACGAAGAGAAAAAGTGTGGATACGATATGAAGATGCGAGGCATTTTTTATTATATCATGTACGAACTGGTGAAAAATTACAGGCTTACAGAGGTAGATCAAAGGTTCGTGAGGAAGAATAAAAATCTGGGACGGCTTTCTCTGATTACGTCCTATATGAAAGAGAACTATCAGTCAGAATTGAGTCTGGAGGAAGTGGCAGGAGTGTTCGGCTACTCACCGGCCTATCTGTCACGGATGTTCCAGAAGTATGCCGGGATCACATTCAAGAATTATCTCCAGAGCATTCGGCTCGGTTACGTGATCAAAGAACTGGAAAATGGAAGATACAGCATCACAGAAATTGCGCTGCGAAACGGATTCTCAGGAAGTAAGGCGCTGGCGCGGGCATTTCGGAAGAAGTATGGGATGCTGCCCAGTGCATATCGGGCACAGATGGCAGAAAAGTAAGCATGAGAATTTAGTCTTTTGTTCATAATGGCTTTAAATGTATACCTTGTCGGACAGCGGTAGCTGTCCGCCCGCCCGAAGGGCATTTAATACGGGATGTCCGAATGGGTATGCTTTGTTGAACAAAAAGCAGTCGTCCGTCAGGACAGAAATACTTGTCCACATCACCCCGCTTTCGCTTCGCAAAAAACGTAACAGACGCTAAACTCGAAAAAACCTCGTTAAGCGCTGACGTTTTTTGAGAGGTTCTGGTGCACAAGTATTTCTGCCCTGACTATTTTTTCGCAAAAATGTAAGATGTGTTCCGGTAAATTATATAATACAGGACAAAAAATGGACATAAAAAGGCCAATTATTTGGTCGAAAATTCGGCATAGAGTTGATAAAATGACCTCAGAAGTAACAGAAAAAACAGCACATTCACGTAACAGTGAGGCCGAAGGCTGAACGGCTGCGAATGTGGAAAGGAGAAGAGGCCGGGATATGAAAATACAGGAATTGACAGACGTATCTTTTGGCAGATACGGGAAAGTAGTGAACGGGATTTCTTTTGATAAGATCCTGAAAGAAATGGAACACACCCCGTTGCCGAAGGATGTTGTTTATGTACCATCCGTGGAGACGCTGGAGGCGCTGCCGGAGGCTGCGGAGGTGTGCAGAAAGGGATTCGGCGGGCTGCCGGTGCAGATCGGTTATTGCAACGGGGATAACCACAGGTTAAATGCAGTGGAATATCATAGGAGCTCGGAGATTGATGTGGCGGTTACGGATCTGATTTTGCTTCTGGGAAGCCAGCAGGACATCGAAGAGGACGGAATCTATGATACTTCTAAAATAGAAGCCTATCGTGTTCCCGCAGGGACAGCGGTAGAGCTTTATGCAACCACACTGCACTATGCTCCCTGCACGGCAGTAAAAGGCGGCTTCCGATGTGTGGTTGTGCTGCCGAAGGGCACGAATGAACCTCTTACATTTGAACCTGCAAAAGGCGGAGAGGATCGTCTGCTTACCGCGGTGAATAAATGGATGATCGCCCATGAGGAAGCGCAGATTGAAGGCACATACTGTGGGCTAAAGGGAGAGAATAGCAGCGTATAAAACAAAGGAAACAAATGCGGAAAAAGAGTCAGAAAGAAAAAAGTCAGAAAGAGAGGAAGAAAAGAATGAAGAATATGCCGGAATTAAAAATCGGAGTGGTTGCGGTGAGCAGAGACTGTTTTCCGGAAAGTCTGTCCGTGAACAGAAGAAAAGCGTTGATGGATGCTTACACGAAAAAATATGGCAAGGGAACGGTATATGAATGTCCGGTCTGTATCGTCGAGAGCGAGATCCATATGGTACAGGCGCTGGAAGACATCAAACAAGCGGGATGCAATGCGCTGGTGGTATATTTGGGAAATTTTGGACCGGAGATCTCTGAGACATTGCTTGCGAAGCATTTTGACGGCCCCAAAATGTTTGCTGCGGCGGCGGAAGAGACACAGGACAATCTGACGCAGGGGCGGGGAGATGCATACTGCGGTATGCTGAACGCAAGCTACAACCTGAAACTGCGCAATGTGAAAGCCTACATACCGGAGTATCCGGTGGGAACGGCAGAAGAGTGCGCCGACATGATCCACGAGTTCGAGCCGGTTGCAAAGGCCGTCATCGGTTTGCAGGATTTAAAGATCATCAGTTTTGGACCGCGCCCGCTGAACTTTCTCGCATGCAACGCGCCGATCCAACAGCTTTACAATTTAGGAGTTGAGATCGAGGAGAACTCGGAGCTTGATCTTTTTGAAGCATATAACAAACACGAAGGGGATGAGAGAATTCCGGAGATCGTAAAAGAGATGGAAGCAGAACTTGGGGCAGGCAACAAGAAACCGGAGATTCTTACAAAGCTGGCCCAGTACGAAATCACGCTGAAAGACTGGGTGGAAGAGCATCGCGGCTACAGAAAATATGTTGCCATTGCAGGAAAATGCTGGCCCGCATTTCAGACCCAGTTCGGTTTTGTTCCGTGCTATGTGAACAGCCGTCTCACCGGGCAGGGCATTCCGGTTTCCTGTGAAGTAGATATCTACGGCGCGCTGAGCGAGTTCATCGGAACCGTGGTGAGCGGGGATGCCGTAACGCTTCTTGATATCAACAACACGGTACCGGCAGACATGTACAAAGAAAGCATAGAAGGAAAGTTTTCCTATACGCAGAAAGACACCTTTATGGGCTTCCATTGCGGAAACACGGCGGCGGGCAAGTTATCTTTCTGTGAGATGAAGTATCAGATGATTATGGCCAGAACACTTCCGGAAGAGGTGACACAGGGAACGCTGGAGGGAGACATCAAACCGGGCGATATCACTTTCTACCGCCTGCAGAGCACATCCGACAACAAACTGCGCGCATATGTAGCGCAGGGCGAGGTTCTTCCGGTTGCGACAAAATCATTTGGCTCAATCGGTGTGTTTGCGATTCCGGAGATGGGAAGATTTTACCGTCACGTGCTGATCGAGAAAAATTATCCGCACCACGGCGCGGTTGCGTTCGGACATTTCGGGAAAGCGCTCTTTGAAGTATTCAAATACATCGGAGTTCCGGTTACGGAGATCGGGTATAATCAGCCCAGAGGCGTGCGGTATCCGACGGAAAATCCATGGGCATAAGAAGCAAATAAAAACGGAGGAAGGAAGATGTATTTTATCGGAATAGACCTGGGTACATCCGCGGTCAAGCTGTTGTTGATGGATGAGAAGGGGAAGATACATCGCATCGTTTCGAAAGAATATCCTTTGTACTTCCCGCATCCGGGCTGGTCGGAACAGTCTCCAAAGGACTGGTTTGCGCAGAGCATCGCGGGGATGAAAGAGTTGACGGAGGGGTGTGACAAATCTCAGATCGGCGGGATTGGTTTTGGCGGACAGATGCACGGTCTGGTGGCATTGGATGCGCATGACGAGGTAATTCGCCCGGCGATCCTCTGGAATGACGGGCGCACCGGAAAACAGGTTGCGTATCTGAATCAGGTCATAGGAAAGAAAAAGCTGTCTCAATATACCGCTAATATAGCATTCGCAGGATTCACGGCACCGAAGATTCTCTGGATGAAAGAAAATGAGCCGGATCAGTTTGCGCGAATTCGTAAGATCATGCTGCCGAAGGATTACCTTGCGTACCGACTGTCGGGTTCGTTCTGCACGGATTATTCCGACGCATCCGGTATGCTGCTTCTGGATGTGGAGCATAAATGCTGGTCCCGGGAAATGATCGAGATCTGCGGTATCACACAGGAGATGCTTCCCCATTTATACGAGAGTTGGGAAGCGGTGGGCACATTGAAGCCGGAGATCGCGAAAGAACTGGGATTTCCGGAGAATGTCAAAATCATTGCGGGCGCCGGGGACAATGCCGCGGCCGCTGTCGGTACGGGCACCGTAGGCGACGGGGGCTGCAATCTCTCTCTTGGCACCTCAGGTACGCTTTTTATTTCCAGCCAGAAATTCGGTGTGGATGAGAACAATGCGCTGCATTCTTTTGCCCATGCAGACGGAAATTATCATCTGATGGGATGTATGCTCAGTGCGGCTTCCTGCAACAAGTGGTGGATGGATGAGATTCTAAGGACCACGGATTATGCGGGGGAGCAGGAGAAGATACAGAAGCTTGGTGAGAACAGAGTCTTCTATCTTCCGTATCTGATGGGGGAGCGTTCCCCCCATAATGATCCGGATGCAAGAGCTGCGTTTCTGGGAATGAGCATGGATACGACAAGGGCGGAGATGACGCTGGCCGTTTTGGAAGGTGTGGCATTCGGGCTGCGGGATTCCCTGGAAGTGGCAAGAAAACTGGGTGTTTCCCCCAGGCGGACGAAGATCTGCGGCGGCGGAGCGAAAAGCCCCTTGTGGCGTAAAATCATCGCCAATGTGATGCATATGAAAGTGGATATCATTGAGAGCGAGGAAGGGCCGGGCTATGGCGCGGCGATTCTGGCGGCCGTGGGCTGCGGGATATTTTCATCGGTTGAGGAAGCGGCGGCGAATCTGGTTAAAGTGACTGCCACAGAAGAGCCGGATGAAGAACTGGTGGAAAAATACGAGGAGAGATATCAGAAGTTCAGAAGATATTATCCATTGCTGAAAGGAAATTTTTAAATGGATTTTTCGGGGTGGACAGATTTTGAAAAAGGGGCGGTAAAATATGATTCATGCGGCGATCGTGGAAGATGAGAAGTCCTATCAGGAACAACTGAAACGGTATATTCGGAAATATGAAGCGGAGAGCGGCCAGAAGGTTCATCTGCGTGTTTTCAATGACGGAGATGAGATTATTGATCATTATGCAGGAAATTATGATATTATTTTTCTGGATATTGAGATGCGCCGCATGAATGGAATGGAAGCGGCCCGCAGGATCCGGAAGCTGGACGCGGATGTCATATTGATCTTTATTACCAATATGGCACAGTATGCCATACAGGGATATGAGGTGCAGGCGTTGGACTACGTGGTGAAGCCGATCCGATATTTTGCATTTACCCAGGAGATGGAAAAGGCGGTAAAGAAGATTCAAAAAAAGGAGACGCACTATCTCTCCATCCAGCAGGAACGCAGTTTGAACAGTATCAGCTTTCTAAAAGTAATATAGAACTTCTGAACCGCAAGTACCATGATCTGAAACACCAGATCGCTGTAATCCGCGCGGAGAGTGATGAAGACAAGCGGGAAAGTTATCTGGAAGAGATAGAGACGGGACTTAAGCTGTACGAAGCGCAGAGTAAAACAGGAAATAAAGTGCTTGATACGATCCTGACCGGAAAAAATATGCAGTGCGCGCAGGAAAATATCAATTTTACCTGTGTGGCCGACGGGAAGCTGCTCGATTTTATGAACGTGATGGATCTGTGCGCAGTCTTTGGAAATGCCCTCGATAATGCAATTGAAAGTTGTAAGAAGATGAAAGACCCTGAAAAGCGGATCATACGGGCGGCAGTGTACGCACAGAATCAGTTTGTGATCATTCGGTTTGAAAATTATTTTGAGGGCAGTTTGAAGACAGAAGAGCAGGATGGTATCCGCCTGCCGCTCACGACAAAGCGGGAAAAAGAATATCATGGATTTGAGATCAGAAGTATCCGCGCCGCGGCCGAAAAATATGGCGGAACTATGACGGTAGGGACGGAAGGGAACTGGTTCTATTTGCGGGTGATGTTTCCACAGAAAGTAAAATAAAGCTATAAACAAAGAAAACCTTTATTCAATTCAGACAAAAAGGAATTGGATAGAGGTTTTTCATTTGGAGATCGAGGAAACGTTTAGAATATATAATAAACGAAAGATATGAAAAACATAATTGGGAAAAATAGCAGAATATGACGCGGTAAATACAGAATTCGCCAAAATAGAACAAATCAGGTGGCAAGAATGATACATTAGTATTATCAAAAACAGAGAAAGGGGGAGAATGAAATGGATGTGCGGATGCGGTTCTCTGGATCGGACAACCGGGAGGCCGTGGAACCTATTCAATTGTAAGTGTGCCGACCGGAGAAGAAGAGGAATTGCCGGCAAATGAAGGTCAGATGATAAGGGCCGGGGAAGAGTCCTATACCGGAAATGTAGCGCTCTGGTCCCTTACTCCCGGCAGTACGTACAATGCATATGTTATGACTACGGATGAAAATGGAAATTTTAAGCAGGCAGAGATGACGAGCTGTGGACTTAACGGGTATCCCTTGAAAGGAGAAGGAAGATATAAGGCGCGTATTGCCTGTAACCTGTGGTCGAAAGATGGAACAGGAAGATATGATTGCGGGAATCCCAAAAAGCGATATGCAGATCATCCCTATTTCACGCAGGATGGAAAAGACGGAGATCAGGAAGCAAGGCAATATATCGCAAATATGAGGGATGGAAGTGTGGCGGGATTCAAGTATTTTGATCTGAGCCAGACTTCGGAAATAACTATTTTTGTAAGAGGAGACGCAAAAGGAATTATTTCGATATGCGGAGGTATAAAAGAGAGAAAGCGGTTTGCTGAGATTATCGTTGATTGTCGGGATGGAGGATGGGAATCATATAGCATTAGGATAAGGAGCCGGGAAAAAAAGAGGCGCTCTATTTCAAATTTAGTGGAACGGGAAAAATGGATTTTAAGGAATTTACTCTGAGGAAAATAGAGAGAGAACCAGAAATGTAACTTACCGGTCGCGCTTGCTATTCTCGCTTTGTCGGCGTGGGAAGCAGCCGTGAACAGACACCGAAAAACGAAAAGAAAACAGCGGGAACTACAGCAGCGGATGTTGTGGCAATGCTGATAAACTGTGCAATTTCATTTTGGGTATTTTTCCCGATCATGAAATGGATATTTAAAAAAGAATAAAAAAGGGGTTGCTGCAAAAGCGGTTCAGGAGGAATACTCGCCGGAGCAGCAGTTCTTTTTTTATGCCAGATCTTATTGAATATTTGTAATTCAATAACCTCGAAAAAACTGAAGTTGATTTTTTGTTGAACAATTTCGAAAAAATCGTTATAATAATCTTGTTTTAGCATAGTTCCATTATAACATGGAACGGAGAAAAGATGGTTGTCGTTAGCCGTCTTTTTTCTTTTTATATGGATAAATTTCAAGGGCAGATGTGGTCTGCATGGACTACACCTGCCCCTGTGTAGAGCTATCATTTCCCGACTATCCCATTTATTCTCCTGTGTGAATAACCCACCACCCCTAAATTTGTCTAAAACAAAATAACAATTTAGTTTAGACGAAAACGCTATTGACGATCTCATAAAATCCGACCATAATAAAATTGCAATTTAGTTTGGACGAATATTCCGGCTGAAATATTATTGCGCTTGTGCAGCCGTACCACAATAACGCACTCAAACGAGTGGTAAAGATGCCATTGATTCATTTTCTGGACACCGGCCTGGCGGCATACCTCTTGAAATGGGGAAATCCCGAAGCTCTGGAGCGAGGTGCCATGTCAGGGGCATTCTTTGAGAGCTATGTATTTTCGGAAATTTATAAGAGTTATCTGAACGCAGGAAAAGAGCCGCCTATTTTCTATTACAGGGATAAAGACCAGAAAGAAATCGATCTGTTGCTCTACCAGAATGGTGTTCTTTCTCCGATAGAGATCAAAAAATCAGCGTCACCAGGGAAAACAGCAATTAAGAATTTTAATGTATTGGAACCCGTTACCAGAGAGGTGGCTTTCGAGGGCTTAGATTCCTTAAAAGTCGAGATTGGAACTGGAAGTGTGGTTTGCATGGCAAATGACTTTTTGCCTGTGGACAAAAAGAACTGGTATGTACCAGTTTGGTTAATTTAATAAGTATTTTACGGGTGAACCTCGGGTTCTTAACTAACTGACATTGGGTGTGAACAATAACGATAGTTTTTCATACTGGCACATCTTACATTTTTGTAAGCAGACATTTCCGGAAAATCGTGTATAATGGATAAAAAGAATAATTAAAAGAAAGGCGGCGTTTTCTTGCAGAAATTGTTACTTTTGGAGGATGATCTCAGTCTGATTGACGGGCTGACGTATTCTTTAAAGAAAAATGAATTTGATATAGAAGTTGTGAGAACGATAAAGGAGGCTGAAAAGGCGCTTGTTGAGCACGCAGGTTTCGACCTCCTTCTTTTTGACGTGACATTGCCGGACGGGAATGGATTTGCCTTGTGTGAGAGGATCCGAAAGGCCGGAGATCAGACGCCGATTATCTTTCTCACCGCGTCGGATGAGGAGACCAGCGTGATCCGGGGATTGGACTGCGGAGGGGATGATTATATTACGAAACCTTTCAAATTGGGGGAACTGTGTTCCCGTATCCGGGCGCTATTGCGCCGCAGTAACCAAAGGGATACGGCCGCAGGAGTCCTTCAGTCCGGAAAGGTCAGAGTAAATCTGGCGGAAGGGAAAGTATTTCTGGCAGAAGAGCAGGTGGACTTTACCGGGGCAGAATACAGACTTTTATGTCTGCTGCTTCAAAACAGCGGAAGTGTTCTTTTGCGCAGTGTAATTCTGGACAGACTGTGGGACGGTGCCGGGAATTTTGTGGATGATAATACGCTGTCGGTTTATGTGCGCCGTCTCCGTGAAAAACTGGAAAAGAATCCGTCAAAGCCGGAGCATCTGCTGACGGTACGGGGATTTGGCTATCAGTGGAAGGAGTGAATGGCTTGCGGTTTTTATATGAAAAACAGACGCGAAAATTTTATTTGTTTCTTATCGGCTTCTGTGTATTACAGATCTGTTTTTTGGGGATCTGTGGAGTTTTCCAGGCGCGGAATGTCCGGGAAATCCTCGTGGAGCGGGAACTTGCCGCCGCGTCCTATTTGCTGGAGCAGCGTGTCCCGCCGGCGGTGGTTGCTTCTGCCTGGAATCATACCGGGGCGACGGAAGCGGGGAAAAAACTGCTTCAGACGATCGGACATACGGAGCGGACACAAAGTTATCTGTTTTTGCTTCTGGAACAGACGTCTGTTCCGTTTTTTTTGTTCTTGTTGTCGGCAGGAGTTATTTTTGCCGGAATTCTGCTGACGGGGACGGCTTTTTTTCTTCGGCGCAGAGAACGGATGTATGAAGAGGCGGAGAAAGTGATTACATGCTATGGGGAGAACCGGTTTGGAACGCACCTTCCGACAGGAAAGACCGGAACAATTTACCAACTATTCAGTAGTATTGAACAACTTGCACAGTCTCTGCAGACAAAAAGTGAGACGGAACAAAAAGCAAAGGAATTTCTAAAAGAGATGATTTCCAATATTTCCCACCAGCTTAAAACACCTCTTGCGGCATGTAGTATGTATATGGAAATTATCCAGGAAGAACCGGAAAAGGAAGAGGTGGCGAGGGACTTTTCGCGGAAATCCATACAGTCTCTGGAACGAATGGAACAGTTGATTCAGTCGCTGCTTAACATGGCGCGGTTGGATACGGGAAGTATCGTGTTTGAAAAACGGCAGTGCAGGATAGCGGAGACAGTGGAACAGTCCCTATGTGATCTTTTGGAACGTGCAGGACGTGAGGGAAAGGAAATCCGGACGAAGGGCACGGAGCAGGCAGTCTGGTTCTGTGATTGGGAGTGGACGAAAGAAGCCATCGGGAATCTGGTGAAGAATGCGTTGGATCATACAGGGACAGGAGGCGTCATTTCAATCTCCTGGGAAAGCAGTCAGGCTATTTCGTGTCTGTCGGTGAAGGATAACGGATGCGGGATTGCAGAGGAAGAGATTCATCATATTTTTAAGCGGTTTTACAGGAGCAGAACGCCCGGTGACAGGCAGGGGAGCGGACTGGGCCTTTCCCTTGCAAAATCCATTGTGGAAGGGCAGGGAGGAAATCTGTCCGTGAATAGCTGCCCTGGGGAGGGAAGCACCTTTTATATCACCTTTCTTACGGAGCTGTAAGGTCTTATTCATCGGAATGTAAGACGGGGATGCTACGATTTTTCGTGGTACAAGAAGTTGCTTATTGCGGTTTGCACCATGCCAAAACATGCGGAAAAGCCGTCAGTGGCAGGTGTTCTGTGTCGCAGCGGGTTGTACACGTCGAAAAGAAAGGCAGGGTATGCAAATGGAACTATTAAAAGTGGAAAATTTAAGCAAGGTTTATGGAACAGGAGAGGCTCGTGTGGAAGCGTTAAAGCAGGTTTCTTTTTCCATGCAGAGAGGAGAGTTCGGCGCGGTTGTGGGGGCGTCTGGTTCGGGAAAGAGTACGCTTCTTCATTGTATTGGCGGACTGGATGAAGCAAATGCGGGAAAGGTGTTTCTGAACGGGAAAGACCTGTTTGCCATGGGGGAAGAGGAACGGACAGTTTTTCGAAGACAGCATATCGGGTTTATTTTTCAGTCTTTCCATCTGATTCCGGAACTGGATGTGGAGCAGAATATCATATTTCCCTTATTGTTAGATTATAAAAAACCGGATCAGGAACGGGTAGAGGAAATGTTGAAGGTGCTGGGCCTTGCCGATCGCCGGAAACATCTGCCGGGACAGCTCTCCGGCGGACAGCAGCAGAGAGTGGCTATCGGGCGGGCGCTGATCACGCGTCCGGCGTTGGTTCTTGCGGATGAACCCACTGGAAATCTGGACTCGCAAAGCAGTCGGGACGTAATGGATCTGCTGTGCAGGGCGTCCCGATATTACCAGCAGACCGTCCTGATGATTACCCATAATATGAATCTGACCGCATCGGCGGACCGGGTGTTTCAGGTTACGGACGGAACACTTCGTGAGCTGGGGGGTGCGGCAGAATGAAACAGTATCTCGATTTGGTTAAAATTTCGGCCAAACGACACGGGAAGCAAAATCGGATGACCAGATTTTGTATTGTACTGGCCGTATTTCTGGTTACGGTGATCTTTGGTATGGCGGATATGGAGATGCGTTCCCAGATGATGCAGGCTGTGAAGACGGACGGAAGCTGGCATGCGGCGTTTGTGATAGGGGATGAGCAAGGGATGCTGTTAAAAGCGCGTCCGGAAGTGGAAAGGATCGCCCGCTATGGATCGCTGAATTATCGTCTGCAGGACGGGTATCAGATCGAAGGGGTGGAAACGGGAATCTGCGGTTTTGATCGGGAATTTCAGGAAATGATGCCGGATGCGGAGATTGTGGAGGGAACCTTCCCCGGGACGGCCGGGGAGACCGCGGTCAATGAGAATGTAAGAACCCGTCTGGGACTGGAAATCGGGGATATCGTGCATATGACGACACCACAGGGAGAGGTGAGGCAGTACCGGATTACCGGAATCGCAAAAAATACGGCGTTGACTGCGAGGTTGGATGCCAGCTGTATCTTCCTGAACACAGAGGGATTTTCGGCGCTGCAAGCAGAAGGAACGGAAGCAGCTCAGGAACTGCTTTATTTTGTCCAATTCCGGCGGTTCTGCAATATACAGAAAGCAATGCAGGAGATCAGGGAACAATTCGGTCTCTCGCCGGAGCAGGTGCGGCAGAATGTGAAGGTTTTGATGCTGTTGTTCCAGAGCCGGGATTCTTACATGATGCGGTTTTATTTTGTGGCGGTGGTTTTGGCAGTGCTGGTGGTGATCGCGGGGGTTCTTATGATTACAGCCAGTATGAACAGTCATATTGCAAGGCGGACGGAGTTTTTCGGGATGCTCCGTTGTCTGGGCGCTGCCCGGAGACAGATCATTCGATTTGTACGAAAAGAAGCGTTGAACTGGTGTAAAACGGCGATTCCGATCGGAGTGGCTGCCGGAGTGTTTGCAGTATGGATTTTGTGCGGGATGCTGCGGTATTTCAGTCCGGGGCTTTTTGAGGGACTTCCGGTATTCGGCGTCAGTTGGCCGGGAATGGCGGCAGGGGTATTTGTCGGACTTCTGACGGTGCTTCTGGCGGCGGGGGCTCCTGCAAAGCGGGCGGCAAAGGTTTCTCCGTTGTCTGCGGTTTCCGGGAATGCGGGAACCGTGCAGGCAGTAAAAAAGACGGCGAATACCCGGTTCTTTAAGGTGGATACGGCATTGGGGATCCATCATGCGTCCGGAAGTAAGAAGAATTTTTTCTTGGTAACAGGTTCTTTTGCGTTTAGTATTATTTTATTTCTGGCATTTGGCACGGCCATCGATTTCATGCATCATGCAATTACACCGCTTCGTCCGTCAGCGCCGGATCTTTATATCTATAAAGAGGATGTGTCTAATCAGATTCCGTCAGAACTGGCGGAAGAATTGGAGGATAATCCGGCGGTAAAGTGTGCGTTTGGACGGAGTTATGCGGAGGTTACGATACCGGCGGACGGAAGAACCATGGCAGTCATTTCCTATGATGAGCGGCAGTTTGGATGGGCAGAGGATTCCCTGCTTGCGGGCAGTATACAGGATGCGGCAGACGGGAAGGGCGTACTTTCCATATACAGGGAAGGGAGTCCGCTGACCGTGGGAAGTTCTGTCAGCCTTACGGCCGGCGGAAAGGAACAGGAAGTTTCCGTTGTCGGCATTCTGAAGGATGTTCCGTATTATTCCAGTCCGGATAACAATACGGGAAATACAGCGGATGGGATCATCTGTTCGGAGTCGTTGTTCCGGGAACTGACGGGAGAAGAGAAATATAGCGTATTGGATGTACAGCTTGAACGGGGAACGACGGATGCACAGGTACAGGAAATACGGCGGATGATGGAGCAGGCATGTGAAACGGGCGCTGCATTTTCAGATCGGCGGATCAGCAATCAGGAGGCGAAGGGTGCAAGCTATTCCATGTCACTGTTTTTATACGGGTTCCTGGCGGTGATTGCCCTGATTGGTTTTTTCAATATTATAAACAGTATTGCCATGAGCGTGGCGGCGCGGCGGAAGGAATACGGGGCCATGCGTGCCATTGGAATGAGTGTGGGGCAATTGCTCCGGATGATATGGGGAGAGACGATGACATATATTGGTTTTGGGGTGGTGTTTGGCTGCCTGATTGGATTACCTTTGAATAAAATCCTGTTTCAGTCTCTTGTGACTTCCAGGTGGGGAGATGCGTGGAGCCTTCCGGGAAGGGAACTGCTGATCATTGTAATTATGATGCTGGCCTCTGCATGTCTGGCAATGATGGGGCCGGCAAAGCAGATAAGGAGAATGACTGTGGTGGATACCATCAGCAGGGAATAGAGTATTCCGCCCCCTTGCCCTTCGGCGATTTTTCAATGAACTGTAACAACTGTTATGTAAAATAGATAAGAATCATAAGGGGATCTATACATGCGGCAGAAGTTTTGTTACAATGGGTATACCTAATGGACAGAAAGCGATCGTCCGTCAGGACAAAAATGTAAAACGTGTTCCAGTAAGGTATACCTGTTCAGGGTATGAATTACAGGATGACCGGATGGATACAGATCACTTTATGGTATACAGAAGAAAGTAACAGAGAAGCCGAAGGCTGGACTGTCACAAAAGAGGAAGGACAAGATATGGCATATATAGATAATCAGCTTGTCAATTTTAAACACATGTTGGAAGAAGCGGTTGTTTGCGATGGGAAAAGGGGAAAGGAGTATCTGATCCGCTCCTCGCAATTGATTAACCTGATTCATGACGCGATAAAATATGAACTGCATGGGCAGGGAGTTGCTTTGGGACAAATCTATCCTCCTTTTGGACAGAGTAAACCGGAGATCAAACTGGCAGGTTTTTTAAAACAGAAAGATCAGGATGTCTGTGTTGTTCCGCGGGGAATCCGGCCGCAGCCGTGTATGATTAACTGGGGGCCCATGGCATTTCAAAGAAAAAGGGATGCATATGGAATGGAGTATTCCACCCAGGTTCTTGTCATCAATGTCCGCAGTCAGATGAGTAGTCTGGCGAAGAACGCGGATACATTGTTTGAAAGAACATTTGCGGAGGCGCTGAACTTACATATAAGGTATCCCGATATAGTGTTGGGTGAAGTGTACCTGATTCCGGTATATGAGTATGACGATACTGCAATGTCAGATCATAAGATCGTATTTAAACGTAATAAAACAGATGTGGAAAAATATATCAGCTTTTTTCATGCAATCAATAACAGACAGTCAGGTGGCCAGGATTACATGTACGAAAGATGTGCGCTTCTGGTTGTGGATTTCAGGCCGGAGCAGCCAAGATTATTCCGGGACAGCGCAGAGTTAAAAGCGGCTGGGATCATTTCGCCGCATTTTCCAATTGAATATGCGACATTGGGATTTGATACATTTGCGCGGGATATTTTGAGTGTGTATGCGGCAAGGTATGGCGTTGCTCAGCTTTTGAGATGCTGAAAATCATTCCAGTCCGGGTATCCTGCATCTAACGTGCTCTGCACGAGTGGGCAACCTATGTTGCCCGATAAGATATCCCCCATCCGGACATCCCGTAGTTCATGTGCCGACTGGTTTTCTGCAAAAATATAACCTTGTATAGCAGGAGGAGTTCTGTATGATATTGAGTGTGAGCAGAAGGACGGATGTACCGAATTATTATGCGGACTGGTTTCTGCATCGGGTGAAAGAAGGATTTTTATATGTACGGAATCCTATGAATGCGCACCAGATCAGCAAAATTGCCCTGTCGCCGGATGTGATAGACTGTATCGTATTCTGGACGAAGAATCCGGCCAATATGATAGAAAAACTGGAATGTTTGCGGGACTATGCATATTATTTTCAATTTACCCTTACCGGATATGGGAAGGAGATCGAGCCTCATCTTCCGGATAAAAGAAAGGTACTGATTCCGTCCTTTCAGAGATTGTCTGCAAAAGTAGGAAAAGAAAGAATGGTATGGAGATACGATCCGATTCTGGTGAACAAAAGATATACGCCGGAATACCATTTAAAAGCGTTTGAGGAGATTGCGGGGTGTCTTGCAGGTTACACGGAAAGAGTGGTGATCAGTTTTCTTGACTTTTATGTAAAGACACAACGGAATATGAAGGGACTGGGCGTCCGGGAATTAACAAAAGAAGAAATCGTGTCTCTGGCAGGCCGTATGGCGGAGATTGCTTCAAAATATCACCTTATCATAGAGACCTGTGCCGAACAGACGGATCTCAAGGAACTTGGTATCCGGCATGGAAGTTGTATTGATAAACAGTTGATTGAAAAGATTACAGGCGCTAAGCTGCTTGGAGGGAAGGACAAAAACCAGAGAAAAGAATGCGGATGTATGGAAAGTGTGGAGATAGGGGCCTACCATACCTGTCTGAATGGCTGTAAATATTGTTATGCGAATTTTAATGAAGCGTATGTGAAAGAAACGGTGAAATTGTATCGCCCGGATTCGTCCCTGTTGTGTGGCTGTGTTACTTCCGAGGATAAAATTACCGTTCGAAAGATGAAGTCATTGAAAGAGATACAGGGGAGTTTTCTGGTGTAAAGTGGGGCGGCAGATTGTAGGAATGAATTTTCAAACACACTCTAAAAGAAAAGGGAGGATCATATGGCAACTTCAAAGGAATTTTGTGCGTATATTGTGGAACATCTTCAAAAAACCGGGGATATCTCTGTCAGAAAAATGATGGGAGAATATCTGGTCTATTATCAGGGAAAACTGGTGGGAGATATCTGTGACAACTGTCTGTTTTTGAAGCCCACAGAGTCGGCGCTCCGCTTGCTGCCGGACGCGGACAGAGCCTACCCGTACGAGGGTTCCAAAACAAAGATGATTGTGGTGGAAGACGTGGAGAACACAGAGCTTATGGCAGAGATTTTGCAGGAAATGTATCAGGAACTGCCGGAACCGAAGAAGAAAAGTAAGAAGCAGTGAACAGTGATAAGGAAAGAGACACTTGTGTGAAGGGAAACCTGATACAAGAAAGCAGAAAAAATCAGGAAATAGAAGCTGTCCTCTGCTAGAATGGAATCACAGAGCAGGAGGAAGAAGGTATGGAATGGATCACAGGGATTCAGCGGGCGATTGATTATGTGGAAGACCACCTGACGGAAGAGATAGACTATGAAAATGTGGCGAAGAAGGCCTGTTCGTCCATGTTTCATTTTCAGAGAGCATTCAGCATTATGTGCGGGTTTTCTCTGGGAGATTATATCCGGATGCGGCGTCTCTCTCTGGCAGCGGCAGAACTGATCCGAACAGAGAAAAAGGTGTTGGAGATTGCTTTAAAATATGGTTACGATACCCCGGAAGGTTTTGCCCGTGCTTTTGTCCGTTTCCATGGCGTTACGCCCACCGAAGCAAGACGGGGCGCGAATGTGAAATCCTTTTCCAGACTCTCTGTAAAACTGATTTTAGAGGGAGGTAGTACGATGGACTACAGGATTGAAAAGTTGGATGCGTTTCCGGTGATCTGTAAACGTAAAAAGGTGGGAAAGCCTGCAAGTGAAACGGCGACAGCCGATATTTCTTCATTTTGGGGCGCGTGTGCGTCGGATGGTTCCACACAGAAAATTGTGAGCTATTTTCCGAAAGAACCCCGGCTGAAAGGATTGCTTGGGATCTGCTTTTCGGGGGAGATGCAGGAAGAAAAATTCCCCTATGGGATTGGGGTAGAGTACGACGGCAGACCGGTAGATACCGAAGGTCTTGAGATTGTTGAAATCCCTGCGCACACGTATGCTGTCTTTACGTGTAAAGGGAAAATGCCGGAAGCGTTTGTGGAGACGTATCGGAAGATCGTTTCTGAATTTTTCCCGCAGAGCGACAAGTTCGAGTATGGGAACGGGATTGAGCTGGAAGTGTATCCTTCCGATAAAGTGGACGATCCCAATTATACCTGTGAAATCTGGATTGCGGTCAATGAGAAGTGAGTAAGGGGGCCGGTCAGAGCGCAGAAGGACGGAAATACAGGATCTTTTAAAATTTGTACAGTGGGAAACGGGAACCAGAATAGTTTAAAAGGCTATTCCGGTTCCCGTTTTTGTGAATATCATAGGATACCCATCCGGGTATCCCGCATTGAATGTGCTTCGCACAGCGGACGCTCTGTGGTTATTTTTCACGGCTCAGGAATGCGCCAAACTGCGCATTCCGTGAGAATATACTTCAATCGGAACAACAGTGAGGGGCGATTTTTGCGCAGCAAAACTTTAAATATCGCCCCGAGCTGTTACTATTCGCGGCCGGTAAGGTATAGGAAAAGCTGCCGCTCAATTGACGGAACTCTTTTGGAAAGGTATAATACGTATATGTGGGTATATTTATAAAATGAAGTATTAAAAGGAAAGGCTGGTATCCATTGTGATTCTTTATCATGCAAGTAAAAAGGTGGTTGAATTTCCGGAAGTACGAAAAACAAAGTATACAAAAGATTTTTCATGGGGATTTTATTGCACCAATAACCTGGAACAGGCAGTGCGGTGGGCGAACCGAGGAGAAGGAGATCCTATCATAAACTATTATACTTATAAACCAACTGCCGGCTTATCCATTTTAAAGTTTGATAAAATGACGGATGAGTGGTTGGATTTTATCGCAGGGTGCAGGAGAGGGGAGACACATCCTTATGATATTGTAGAAGGGCCAATGGCCAACGATACAGTGTGGAATTATGTGAATGACTTTATTACAGGGCGAATAAGCCGAAAGCAGTTCTGGGTACTGGCGGAATTTAGACATCCAACCCATCAGATCAGCTTTCATACATTGTCAGCCTTAAATTGTCTGAATTATGATAGGAGTGAGATTCTTTATGACAGAAAAGGAAAGAAATGACTATTTTTATGTATGTTCGCTAATTGAGTACATTGCAAGAGAAACAAAAAACAGGCGCGGGGCCATTACAGAAAAGCTGAATGTGAAAGGGATTGAAAAGCTCTTATACGATGCGGAAGCAAACCATTGTCTTCCTTTTGAACAGGTGGGTGATGAGGTGATTGAACAATATGGGATTGCAAATGGAGATTTTGATACTATCACAGAGTGCAAATATTCAATTCCTGGTTTCCAGGACATAGGCAAACTATATAGCATAATGATTGAGGACTGCGCAGTGCCGGGGAAAGAAGTTGATGAGTTGCTGAAAATTTTTTCCTCCTTTATCAGTGATGAAATTTCTGACTTCCAGACAGATGTTTATTATCAGAATCCAGGTTATTTGGAATGCTCCTATAAAGCAGGATATTTGTTGGAATAGGCAGAGGAACAGACAAAGAATGATAAATCGGAGTACGCAGAAAAAATAGAAATGAGGTACGAAAAGGAATGACGACAGAAGAGAAAAGAATCTGGGGAATCCATACGCAGGACGACTCCCTTTTCTTTGGGAGAAGCGTGATTGCGATCGGCTGGGCCAGGATGGGAAATCTGGCTTTGATCGAGGCAAACAGAGAGGCATTTAAACAAAAATACAGAGGCGTGTATCCGGATGCAAAAAAGGGCGCCATTGCAACCGCGGCAGGGATGCTTTATCGATTCTGTTATGAAGTACAGATCGGAGATTATGTCGTCTTTCCGTCAAAAAGTAATCGACAGGTGAATATCGGTGTGATTGAAGGGGAATATGCCTATGATGAGACACAGCCAGAATACGTACAGCAGCGCAAAGTCAGATGGTTAAAGCACCTGCCGCGTACTTCTTTTTCGCAGGGCGCGCTGTACGAAGTGTCGGCATCTATGTCCTTTTTTATGGTAAAGAACTATGCGGATGAATTTTTTGCGGCGCTGGAGAAGAACTTTGAAAAAAGTAACCTGCCGGAGGACTCCGAGGATGAGAGTGTGGGCGCGACGGCGGAGGATATTATTGAGAGTACGAAGGATTTTATATTAAAAGAATTAAGTCGTCGGTTGAAAGGATACGATCTGGAAGAATTTGTGGCGGATCTGCTGCAGGCAATGGGCTACCGGACCACACTTTCTCCGCATGGAGGGGACAGCGGCATTGATATTACGGCATATAAAGATGAACTGCCTCCGCGGATTCTGGTGCAGGTGAAGAGCCAGGACAGTGATATCCGGGAGACCACGATTCAATCTCTGAAAGGTGCCATGCGGGAAGGGGACTATGGTGTCTTTGTCACGTTATCCGATTATACAAAAAATGCACAGAGGTATCTGGACAGCACTCCGATTATCCGGGGAATTAACGGGACGGATCTGGTAGATCTGATTTTAAAATATTATGGACAGCTCAGCGAAAAATACCGGAAGATGATTCCGCTGAAGATGGTGTATATTCCGGTGGCGAAAGAGGATATGGAGTAGAGGAGGAGTGTTTCTATGGGACAGGATAAGGGTGCAGATAAAGTGGGGCAGCAGAAGCAGGCAGGTATACCTTATCGGACAGCGGTAGCTGTCCGCTCGCCCGAAGGGCATTTAATACGGGATGCCCGAATGGGTATACCTTATGAGACACAAAGTGTCTGCCTGTGCGAAGCGCCTCAGATGCGTGCTGACTGGATGGGCAGCGGTACAGAGATGCAGAACAAGACGCACTATCTCTTTGTAATCCGCGATTATCTGGAAGCCGAAGGACTTACATATGCTCCGGTGATGCAGGAAGAGATGCAGCGGAGAAAAAACGG
Source organism: Lachnospiraceae bacterium (assembly GCA_910574195.1). Taxonomy (GTDB): domain Bacteria; phylum Bacillota; class Clostridia; order Lachnospirales; family Lachnospiraceae; genus Schaedlerella. The sequence goes on from CAJTBF010000006.1 coordinate 70,731, forward strand.
AAAGAAGTATTCTATGCAGGATCATGTCCGGGGAATGATCTATGCGCTGCTTAGTAACCAGACAAAATGGCACCGGATTGAACCGCATCTGCCGGAGATTGACGCATTGTTCTTTTATTATGAGCCGGAGCGGATTCTTTGTAAGCCGCATCGCTATTTTTCACAAGGCTTATTTGATTTGAAGTGTGGGAACAGGAATACGGAAGCGCAGATGGAAACTCTGGCGGAGAACATACGAACGTTGGAGAGGATTGCAGCAGAATATGGAAGTATGGATGCATTTATCACTGCGGAGCCGGCAGCCTTGATTGTTCCGAAACTGGCGGGGGAACAGTCGCCGTATAAGCTGAAATGGATGGGGGATGCGCTTGTCTGGGAATATTTGAGAAATATGGGGATTGACGGGGCGAAACCGGACACGCACCTGCGGAGATTTTTCGGCTGTGACCGAATGGGAGGTGGCGCGCATTCTCCGGCCACCATTCGTGAAGTTTTGGATCAGGTGGACGCTTTGTCGGAAGAGACAGGGCTTTCCAAAACGGAGATTGACAACCTGATCTGGAGTTTTTCCGCGGATGGGTATGGAAAGGTCTGTACCAAAACGCCGCATTGTCAGAAATGCCCGGTAAAGGGGTATTGCAAAACCGGTTATGGAATTTATTCCCATGAGTGACGAGGCAGACGGACATACTGGTATATCCCGTTGACGACTGTCACGGGGGCGCTAAGTGCGGAGGAGTTGGCTGAGTCTGAAGAATGGAGGAGACAGAATAGGGAATGTCTATGGAAAAGCTGACAACGGAACAACAATATAAATGGGAGCAGGTTCTGGCAACGCTGGCGCTCGAAGATCTGGAACCTTCTTTGTATGCCTGCGGAAGAGCCCGGGAAGTGCTGTCCGGGGAAAAGACGGAAGAGCGGGCAGTGGAAGAAATAAAAGGGCGATTGCCGGGCCGGAATCTTACAGGCCGTTCGTCTGTACGGGATATCGCAAATACGGGTTCCACAGATGTGTACAGTGATCCGGATACCGGGGTATTGAAAAATAAAGAAAATATTCAGGATAAGAGAACATTGTCCCATATAGAAGCGGATCTGGCCTGTATTCGCCTTGCGCAGCTGCAGAAAAAGCCTGTACGCGGAAGCTTTGATTTTAAACATCTCTGCCGCATTCATCATACGGTCTTTCAGGATCTATATCCATGGGCAGGGAAAGTACGCACTGTGAATATTGCAAAAGGAAATCTGTTTTGTCTGGTACAGCATCTTTCTGCTTATGCGGAGTCGATCTTTCCGGTATACAGTGAGGAATGTCTGCGCGTAAAAGATCAGCCGGAAGTATTTGTCCCTGTATTTACCAGGCATTATGCGGACTTAAATGCATTGCATCCTTTCCGGGAAGGCAACGGACGCGCTCAGCGGGAATTTGCGCGGGAACTATGCCTGAAATGCGGGTATACATTTGATCTGCGCCATACAAATCATAAAGAAATGGTGGAAGCAAGTATTCAGTCTATGAGTAAAGGAGATAATACGGGGCTGGAAGCGATCTTTCAAAAAGCAATCCGGCCCTTGTAAGAGGGAGGACAGTCTGGAAAGAGGGAAAGAGAAAGAAAAAAGCTGGAATAACCAAAAATTCCACGGTAAAATTATGCGAAAATTACTTAATATTAAATTGAAAAACAGATTAATATAAAGTAAAATGGTATAGGAAAGTAAAGACATATCTAGCATGCCATTTCTTTCGAGGAAAGACAACGGCTCGTGGAAGAAGGTTATATCATGGAACGGAGAAAGGAAGTCCGGCTGGAGCATATTGCGGAAGAGGTCGGTGTTAGTATTGTGACGGTATCCAATGCTTTGAAAGGGAAAAAAGGCGTCAGCGAAGAACTGCGCGGCGTAATCCGTGAGACGGCAAAGCGAATGGGGTATCGGACAGAGAAAGGAAAACAAAGGAAAGCATATCTGATCGGGGTTGTGGTCGCGGAGCGCTATGTAAAAGCGTTTCCGTCTTTTTATATGGATGTGTATAGACAGGCGGCCCAGGAACTGACAAAGCAGGGCGGCATGTCGGTGCTGGAAGTGGTGAACGAGGAGCAGGAAGAACAGTGGTATGATTCAGCGATCTTTACAGGAGCGGAAGTGGACGGTATCATTCTAATTGGGGAAATGAACCGGAAATATATCAGGACACTGAGAAAAAATTGCCGGGTTCCGTTGGTTTGTGTGGATTGTTATGATCTCTGTCAGGATACGGACTATGTAATTACGGATAATTACGGTGGCATGGCGCGGCTAACGGAACTGCTTTTGGAGGCCGGATATGAAAATTTGGTATTCGTGGGAATGCCGGAGGCATCCGGAAATGTAATGGACCGGTATCTGGGGTACTGTAGAGAAATTGAAAAAAGAGGGAAAAAACCGTGGCTGGAAAAGGTATTCTCTCTGTCTTCCGAAGAAACGTCAAAAGGGGCGGCGGCCGAAGAAATACGCGATCGCCTGCCGGAACAGCTGCCGGAGGTATTTCTTTGTGAGAGCGATTCCTGCGCGAAGCGATTGATGGAACTGCTTTCCAGGGAAGGAATCCGGGTACCGGAGGATGTAGGCATTACGGGATTCGGGCATGGATATTCCCGGATACAGGAGGAGATCAAACTGACAACCTATGAAAATGATGAGAAAGCCCTCGCCTATATTTGCGTGCATACACTGATGAAACGTCTGGAAGGACGGAAAAAGGGGATGGGGGTGCGTGTGGTAGAGGGAAGAGTCGTGCGCGGAGATACGGTGGAAAGAATCCGGCGGCAGAAAGATCCGGAAGAAACGGACAGTGCCGATAGCGGCGAAAACGTCCGGAAGGAGAAGAGGGAGCCGATAACAGCGAAAACGTCCGGAAGGAGAAGAGGGAGCCGATAACGGCGGAAATGTTCGGAAGGAGCAGACCGTGCCGACAGCGGCGGAAACATCCGAAAGGAGAAGACAGCTTCGAAAGCGATAGAAACACGGAAATCAGCAGGGAGGAAACACCGTTATGGGGAAAGTAAAATTAAAAGATATAGCAGACACACTGCACATCAGTACCGTGACGGTATCCAACGCACTTTCTGGAAAAAAGGGAGTCAGTGAGGAATTACGGGAGCTGGTGTTTAAAACGGCACGGGAACTGGGATACGATCTGAAAAAGTATGAAAAAGCGAAAGAGGGCATTCGGATCGGCGTGATCGTCTCCGATAAATATCTGGAGGTAGGCGCGTCCTTTTACTGGGCGCTTTACCAGCAGGTCGCATATGCCGCGTCAAAGAGCCGGAATCTCACGATGTTTGAAATTCTGTACGCGCGGGAGGAAGAGAGCGGTACCATTCCGCAGATGATACAGGAAAGGAACGTAGCCGGTCTGCTTATTATCGGGTGGGTGAAGAGAAGTTACGTGGAGAAGCTGGTACAGGTTTCCGGTGTTCCCATTGTATTGCTGGACTTTGCGTTGTCCGGAATTCCATGCGACGCCGTTTTATCCAGTAATTATATTGGGATGTATAAGGTAACCCGATATCTGCTGGAACGGGGGCACCGGGAAATTACTTTTGTCGGTTCCGTTCAGGATAATGATAATATTCTGGATCGATATTATGGATATTGCAAAGCGCTTTTGGAGAAAGGAATTGTTCCCCGGGGAAACCGGCGGCTGGAAGACCGGGATCTTGCTACGGGGGAGGTACAGGTGGAATTTCCGGAGGATATGCCTACGGCTTTTGCGTGTAACAGTGATCTGGCGGCGGCCAGACTGTACGATGTCTTAAAGGCGCATGGATACGAGGTGCCAAAGGACGTTTCCATTGCGGCGTATGACGACTATCTGTTTGGACATCCCTTCGCGGAGCAGTTGACCAAATATCATGTGGATATGAAGCAGATGGCGGAAAAAGCAGTCAAACTTTTGCAGGGAAAAATAAACGGAAAAGAGAAGCGGTTTGGAATCTGTTATGTAGACAGTGTGATCATAGAGCGGGACAGTGTGAGAACGCTGCAGACGCAGACTGAAAAGAAAAATTAACAGAAATAGGATGGGAAAGCATGGGAAAAGTACGTCTCGTAGATATTGCGGCCAGAGTCGGCGTGAGTTCCGTGACAGTGCATAATGCATTGTCCGGACAGAAGGGCGTCAGTGACGGTCTGCGGGAAAAAATAGTGAAAACAGCGAAAGAAATGGGGTACAGACAGGACGTTCCGGCGAAGAATGCGCACGGCGGGAAAGAGAAGTTCTGGAAGATCGGTGTGATTATCGCGGAGAATTATCTGGCGCAGTACTCCACTTATTACTGGAAGATGTATCAGGAATTATCTTTGATCGCGACGGAAAAGCATTGTTATACCACCATAGAGGTCCTGAAAAAGGATGCGGAGAAAAAAAGCCGGGAATTACCTCAGATCGTAAAAAATAAGAGTATTGATGGTCTGCTTATTATCGGGGAGATCGAAAAAGAATATATCCGGCATCTGAAAAAAGACCTGTCGGTTCCACTGGTGTTTCTTGACTTTTATGACAGTGAAATTGCGAAGGACGCGGTCATCGCGGATAATTTCTATGGAATGTATCAGATGACCGAGCTTCTGTTTGCGCAGGGCCTGCGGGAGATCGGATTTATCGGCTCTGTTTTTGCGACCAGCAGTATTATGGACCGGTATTGCGGGTTTATGAAATCTGTCATGGAGCATCGGGTGGAGGTTCCGCCGGAATGGATTGTGGAAGACCGGGATGCATTGGGACAGGTAGGATTTGAACTGCCCCGCCGTCTGCCGCAGGCGTTTGTATGCAACTGCGATCTGGTGGCGGGCATGCTGATTTCCAGGCTGCAGGAACAGGGATACCGCGTGCCGGAGGATATTTCCGTGACTGGTTTCGATAATTTTCAGCAGCCGGGATTCGCGGATATGAAAATTACGACATATGAGATCAGTACCAAAACAATGGCAAAAGTAGCGTTGGATAAGGTTTTAAAGCAGTTGCGGAACCCGGAACGGGGAAGGAATCTGGAGATCATATCCGGACATATTATATGGAAGAACAGTGTAAAGATCAGATGAAAGGCAGCATTTGTGTTATAAGTGCCTGTCGGTATCTCTGGCACCATACATCAATCTACGGACTTCCATTATGTTACCAATTACCACATAATAAACAACATAATTGTTGACATAGATTCGATAATAGGAATTATCCCGTTTTTTTACGGAACGGTATGGCTCAAATGCAAGGGGGTTATGTAGTCTTTCAAGAACTGCGGCTTCCACATCATTAATCAGGTGGGAAGCCGCATCTTCATTTTTTAAAACATTCGTAATGTAATCTACTGTTTGGATTAAATCCTGTTCAAAGATCGGAAGATAACAAAGTTGGTAGGATTTATTTTCCATGTATTGCACTCCTTGCATTTTTGAAGACAGTTTCGTGGGAGAATCTTTCTTCTGACATGGCTGCCAGTCTGTCCGCTTCATCCAGTTTCGTTTCAATACTGTCCGTCAGATTTGCGTATTCCTCCAGACTTAAAACTACCATAGAACCGTAACCGTTCTTTGTAAGAAAGACAGGATTTCCACTATTTACAATGGTTTCGATTTCCGGAAATTTATTTCTAAGGTCAGAAACAGGTCGAATTTGTATCATGTTTAATGACTCCTTTCACACTCGGTTATTCTATCCTGATTTTATCAGAATATTATCATAAAAGCAATTCCTGTTTTTTGTTTCGATTTGTTTTTGATTAGTGTTGATTATTTTACAAAGTAAAAACAAAATTAAATTAATTTTTAATGCAGCTTAATTGAAAAATTAAGCTGCATTTTCTTTGAAAACAAACAAAATATACAAAAAAATACATTTTAAAATAAGATAAATGGACGAAATTACATAGAAAAACAAAAATAGATTGAAAATGAAAGACTTATGAACTAAAATAAAAATAACTTAAAAATTACATAAAATAACCTAAAAAATGAATGGAGGGTGAAAGAATGAAGAAGAAATTACTCAGTCTGGGCCTGGCAGCAATGATGACATTGTCGCTTGCCGCATGCGGCGGCGGGAACGGCGGGGGAGGCTCTGCGGCGGCAGATGTTCCCACAATTGACACAATCACGGTAGGGGAAGATTATCAGGATCTGGAAGCGGAAATTAAGGTTCTGACTAATCGAACCGATATTGTGGATACGGTGTATAAGGGATATGCGGAAGAATTTATGAAACTTTATCCGAACATTAAAGTTACATACGAAGGGATTACCGATTATGAAGAGACTTTAAAGCTGCGTCTGACGACAGGCGAGATCTGTGCTTTATTCCCACGTCTGTAAGTAAAAGTGAATTGTCCACGTATTTTACAAAGCTGGGTGATTTTGATACGCTGGATCCCGTATACCAATATGTACAGGAAAAGACATTTGAGGGAGAGGTTTACGGAATTGCAAACGGCGGTACGGCAAGGGGTGTGATTTACAACAAGAAAGTCTGGGAGGACGCCGGTATTACAGAACTGCCGACCACGCCGGATGAATTTCTGGACGATTTGAAGACCATTCAGGACAAGACGGACGCCATTCCTCTGTACACCAATTTCGGAGCAGGCTGGACGATGGGAGCATGGGACGACTATATTGATCTGACCGCAACGGGAGATTCGGATTTCAGAAATAATATGCCGCATATGAAGGATCCGTTCGCGAAGCAGGATGATATGACAGGTCCTTATGCTGTGTATTACACATTGTATGAAAGTGTTGCCCGTGGTCTGATTGAGGAATCTCCTTCCAGCACCGACTGGGAGTCTTCCAAGAGAAGAATCAATGAGGGAGAGATTGCGACGATGGTACTTGGGTCCTGGGCAGTAGAGCAGTGTAAGGAAGCGGGAAGTACACCGGACGACGTAGGATATATGCCGTTCCCGATTACCGTTGACGGCGTGCAGTATGCAGGTTCCGGCGGAAACTATGGATTTGGAATCAATAATCAGGCGGCAGAGGACAATCAGATTGCCGCGATGGTTTATCTGAAATGGCTTCTGGAAGAATCTACGATCTATACAGATGAAGGCAGTATTCCGGCATTGAAGGAAGAGGCGCTTCCGGATGCGCTGGCAGATTTTGCGGACACAGAGATTATCTCCAATAATGCGGCGCCGGAAGGAGAAGACGATCTGTTTGACGAAGTCAATGACGAGAGTGAAGTCGGAATTAACAAGGATGATTATCCGGACTGCCAGATTCTGGAGTATGCGCTGAAAGGCGAAAAAACGTTGGATGAGATTATGGCAGAATGGAATGAAAAATGGACCAGCGGCCAGGAGGCGGTTGGAGTGGAGATCACCCAGTAAGGAAAGCCGTCGGGACAAAAGATGACAGAAAAAGGGAATGTGATATCAATTTCTTTTGAAATGAGAAAAGCCGCCGTCTGAAACGGATGGAGTCAATCAGAGACAGGAGAAGCGATTCTATGCGGCCGGGGGTCATTCCGGAATCGGTGGAAGCAGACGGCGGCGACAAGAGGAGGATTGTATGGAGAATGTAAAAAGCAAAGCAGGGCAGAAATGGCTGGTCATTGCAGTATTCATGTTTGTTCCGCTGCTGTTGCTGTTTGTATTTACTTATGTGCCGTTTTTTAAGATGGTACAGTTTAGTTTTTATAAAATGAAATATATCGGTCCCAGAACCTTTGTGGGCCTGAAAAATTATGCGGATGTATTTTCAAGGAAGGAATGTTTCCAGTCTCTTTTCGTCAGCGTCTACTATATGGCAGGTGCAGTGATACAGCTTGCGCTTGCGTTGTTCCTGGCGACAATGCTGGTATTTAAGACGAAGGGAAGTTCCGTTTTTAAAGGGGGCAATGTTCTTCCCGTATCTGATCTGCGGAATTGCCATCGGATTTATCTTCAAGTTTTTCTATGCAAGAGGATTCGTGTTTGACTCTTTTCTGCAGATGATCGGGATTGATCTGGACCACATTCCGCTCTGGCTGGAGGACGAGAATATCAATAATATTTCCCTGGCGGCAACTTCCGTGTGGAGGTATACCGGGCAGAATATGATTCTGTTTCTGGGCGCCATGATGTCGGTGGACACGGATTTGTATGAGGCGTCCGATCTGGACGGTGCGAATAAATGGCATCAGTTCCGCTATATCATTCTGCCGAGTATCAAATCCATTGTGGTGCTGAATCTGATTCTTTCCATCAGTGGTTCTCTGAGTGCGTTTGAACCGCCTTATGTTATCACGAACGGCGCATGGGGAACCGGAACCTATTTTGTAATCATGAACCGGCTGGCGCATGAGAATCAAAAAGTCGGTCTTGCCTGCGCGATGGCAATTGTACTTCTGGCAATCATTGTGGTTTGTACCATTGCACAGAATCTGTTCTTTAAATATGCCTTTGATGACGGAACTTCAGATGAATCCAAGGCAGCGGTAAGACGGAGAAAACGTGCGGAAAAGGAAGCGAGAAAAGCGGCGGCACAGAAGGGAGGAATTCGGGCATGACATTGAAAAAAAGAAAATTCAAAACCGTGCTGTTTACGATTTTTAAATATGTGGTACTGATTACAGGCTCCCTGATTGCCCTGGCTCCAGTGCTGGTCTGTGTATTCACGGCATTTAAGACAGAAGAAGAGTATAATGCGACTTCCGTGCTCACACTTCCGAAATCATTTGGTTATCTTGAAAATTTTAAAGTAGCAATCGAGAAGGCCAATATGCTTCGTGGATTTTTCAACACGGCGCTGGTACTCATTGTCGTATTGACCGCGTCGATTTTTATCGGTTCCATGCTGGCCTATGTGCTGAACCGTTTTAAATTCAAAGGCAACGGCGTGATTCAGCAATTGTTTACCTTTGCGGCTTTGATTCCCGGGATCGCTACGCAGGTAACGGTATATCAGATTATGTATTCCCTGGGATTGATCAATCATTTGTATGGTTATATGATTGTACTGATGGGAACGGATATTATTTCCATCTACATTTTCCTTCAGTTTTTCGAGAATCTTCCGGTATCGTTGGATGAGTCGGCAATCATGGACGGATGTACGTATTTTGGCGTGTTCTTTAAAATTTTGTTCCCGCTTTTAAAACCGGCCATTGTAACTTCTCTGGTTTTGAAAGGGGTCAGCGTTTACAATGAGTACTATATGTCCAATCTGTACCTGCAGGATTCCAACCTGAAAACAATTTCCACAGCGTTGTATGTCTTTACAGGGCCTTATGGAAACCGGTATAATTATATCTGCGCGGGCGTATTGATTACGATTATTCCGATCTTTATTCTGTTCCTGATCTTCCAGAAACAGGTATACAGCGGTATGGCTGCCGGCGCCGTAAAAGGTTAATAAATTGTTTTTGCAGTATCCCTGGAGGCGTTATCTGCTTTCGGGGATATTGTAACTTGGATTTTTCTATATTTTTGTAGTAATACGGCAAAAAACAGATTGTCGGAAAGGAGTGTTACATGATGAGTGAAGTAAAAATAATTGCGCCGGCCGTGGCGAATGTGCCCTGGCAGGAACGGACAGAAGCAGGAAACGGCGCGCCCATATGGCGTTATACGGAGAATCCGGTTATTGGGCGGAATCCTGCCAAAGAGGTGGCGCGGATTTTTAACAGTGCGGTGATGCCGTACGAAGATGCGTTTATCGGGGTGTTCCGGGGAGAACAGACGAACGGAGTTCCTTATATCTATCTGGGGAGAAGCCAGGATGCCATTCACTGGGAATTTGAAGAGGAGAAGATTTCCTTTGTAGATGAAGAAGGAAATTCGTTTATGCCCCGGTATGCGTATGATCCCAGACTGGTGAAAGTAGAAGATACGTATTATATCATCTGGTGCCAGGATTTTTACGGGGCCGCCATCGGCATGGCCAGGACGACGGATTTCAAAACATTTGTAAGAGTTGAAAATCCGTTCCTGCCGTTTAATCGGAACGCGGTTCTGTTTCCAAGAAAAATCCACGGGAATTTTATGATGCTTTCCCGGCCCAGCGACAGCGGGCACACGCCGTTCGGGGACATCTTCCTCTCGGAAAGCCCGGATCTGGTCTATTGGGGAAAACACCGTCACGTGATGGGAAAGAGTGAAAACTGGTGGGAGTCTCTTAAGATCGGAGGCGGCGCGGCTCCCATCGAGACAACGGAAGGATGGCTGCTATTCTATCATGGAGTCGGCGGAACCTGTAATGGTTATGTATACAGCATCGGCGGTGCGATTCTGGATATCGACAATCCATCGATCGTAAAATACCGTTGTGAGAATTTCCTTCTGACGCCGGAAGAATGGTATGAAGAACGGGGGTTTGTTCCCAATGTGACCTTCCCCTGCGCCACGCTTCATGATGCCGAAAGCGGAAGGATCGCGATCTATTACGGGGCGGCGGATACCTATGTGGGGCTTGCCTTTACAACAGCGGAGGAAATTATTTCTTATATTAAAGAACATAGTGTAGTCCGGCCGAATGATACGGAGATCGGGAAGCGGTAGCGGTCCGCCCGCGGGGGCAGCAGGTATTTGTGGAAGAAATAGGCAGGCACCTTACGGAAAAAATCATCCCGTTCTGGGAAGGGCTAAAGGATGAGGAACAGGGCGGCTATTACGGATATATGGGGTATGATCTTGCCGTGGATAAAACCTATGAAAAGGGATGCATCCTCAACAGCAGGATTCTGTGGTTCTTTTCCAATGCGTATTTGCTTCTTGGGGAGGAACATTTGCGGGAACATGCCAGGCATGCATATTGTTTTTTAAGAGAACATTGCCTGGATCCGGAATACGGCGGGGTATACTGGTCCGTGACCTGTGACGGGCAGAGAAAAGACAGTACGAAACATACGTATAATCAGGCGTTTGCGATTTATGCGCTGGCTTCATATTATGACGCGGCCGGGGACAGGGACGCTTTAGAGTTGGCATATGAGCTGCAGAATCTGATTGAAGAGAAATGTACGGATGCGTGGGGGTATCTGGAGGCATTTAACCGGAGATTTGAACCGGAAGACAATGAAAAATTATCGGAAAACGGCGTACTTGCGGAAAAGACCATGAATACTCTGCTCCATGTTTTTGAAGCGTATACGGAATTGTACCGGGTAAGCCCGGATGAGCGGACAAAAGAATGTCTGTGCCGGATGCTGGATACGGTGGAAGCGAAAGTTTATAACCGGGAACTGGGCCGGCAGGAGGTGTTTTTTGACAGACAGTGGAATTCCCTGCTGGATCTGTATTCCTACGGGCATGATATTGAGGCGGCCTGGCTTCTGGATCGGGGACTTTCCATCCTGCAGGATTCAGTTTATACAAAGAAAATCGCGCCGATTACGGCGGAAATCGCGAAAAATATTTATGAGCGGGCATTTGTGGAAAATTCGCTGCTCAATGAAGCGGAAAATAAAATTCCGGACACCACAAGAGTCTGGTGGGTGCAGGCGGAGACGATCGTTGGTTTTCTCAATGAATATCAGAAGCATGGAGATGAAAAATACCGGGAGGCCGCGAAAGCGGTATGGGGGTATATTCAGTCTTACCTGATTGATCCACGGGAAGGATCCGAGTGGTTCTGGGCGGTGGACGCGAAAGGGAATCCGTTGGAGAAACCCATTGTAGAGCCCTGGAAGTGCCCCTATCATAACGGGCGTATGTGTATGGAAGTCCTCCGGCGGTTTGGATGAGAAGGAAGGGGAACGGTAATGATACATAGCAGATATTATGAGGAATTGAAGAAATATGAGGAACTCATTTCCAGAAAGAACCGGAAAAGTGATTTTTATAACGGGATTTTTGACCGGTATGAAAATCCGGTTCTGACAAGAGAACATGCGCCTCTTCACTGGAGATATGATCTGGAGGAGGAGACGAATCCCTGGTTTATGGAACGGCTTGGCATCAACGCGGTGATGAATTCCGGCGCCATAGAACTGAACGGAAAGTTTTATCTGGTCGCCAGAGTGGAAGGCAATGACAGGAAATCTTTTTTTGCCGTAGCGGAGAGCGACAATGGAATCGACGGTTTTCGGTTCTGGGATTATCCGGTTTGCCTGCCGGATACCTGTCCGGAAGAGACGAATGCATATGATATGCGCCTGACGAAGCATGAGGACGGATTTATCTATGGAGTATTCTGTTCAGAAAGTAAAGATCTGTCCAATCCGGATCTTTCGGCGGCCGTGGCACAGGCCGGAATTGTACGTACAAAGGATCTGAAGACATGGGAACGACTGGATAACCTGAAAACGCTGCACTCTCCGCAGCAGCGAAATGTGCTGCTCCATCCGGAATTTGTACACGGGAACTATGCATTTTACACACGTCCCATGGATGGTTTTATTGATACCGGAAGCGGCGGCGGGATCGGCTTCGGACTCTGTGAGGATATTGAACACGCGGTGATTGACGAAGAGGTAATCACAAGCCGCCGGGTATATCATACGCTGACGGAGGCGAAGAACGGGGCCGGCGCGGTGCCGATCAAAGGGAAGAAATGCTGGATTCATATTGCCCATGGAGTACGGAACACCGCGGCTGGTCTGCGGTATGTGCTGTACGTGTTTGGGACGGATCTGAAAAGTCCGGAAAAAGTGATTGCGGAGCCTTCCGGCGTGTTTCTGGTTCCTCTGGGAAAAGAACGGGTGGGAGATGTGTCCAACGTGGTGTTTACGAACGGCGCGATCGCCAGGGAAAACGGGGACGTTTATCTCTATTATGCGTCCTGTGACACTCGGATGCATGTGGCGACAACCACCGTGGAAAAATTGGAAGATTATCTGTTCCATACACCGAAGGATGCACGCAGGACGGCAGACTGCGTGAAACAACGCTGTGAACTGATTGACAGAAATATGGAGCTGCTGGAACGTGTTTGAAAATTCATTTCTCCAGCAAACTGTGACGCACATCTGCCAGAAAGCAATTTTCGAACACGCTCTGGAACATGCCTGAACAGAACGTGGAACAACATCACAGAGCGCGGCTGCTTTTCGAAAGATTCGGATGGGCCGCGTGGACAACAGACGATACAGGAGGAATGGGGATGGTCGTAAGAAAGTGGATTGAGGATATCCGGACGAAGACGAAAGAAATGAGTCGGGAGCAGACGGTGGAATACGTGGCGACGTATTACTGGTATCATATCCTTTTAGTTTTTCTCGCACTGGGTCTTCTCCTGCTTTTGATCTATCACATCGGCTGGGGAGACCGCCGGAAAGAATTTACCTGCGCGCTGGTGAATCAGGAGGTGGATTTCGCAAGAGATCGGGAGATGACGAAACAGTTTGCTTCGTTTTCCGGAAAGAACGAAAAGAAACTGGCGGTAGATTCGGATTATCTGATTTCTTATGAAGATATCAGACTGGAGGGAGCCAACGAAAGTTCCTATGAAAAATTTTTCTTCAACTGGTCTTCGGGAGTTCTGGATGCTGTGGTGATGCCGGAAAGTTTTTATCAGTATTGTCGGAAATTGGGAGGCGCATTTCTGGAAATGGAGGGGCTGCTTTCGGAAGACGAAATATCTGAATGGAAGGAACGGTTTTATCAGGATGCCGGAAAAAATACCGGGATCTATTTGGAAGGATTGGCATTGGAAGAGATGCTGCAAACGGATCCCTGGGATCCGGTACTGCTGGTATTTCCGGCAGAGACAAAACAGAAGGAACTGTGCGGCGCATTTTTGAAATTTGCAATGTATGGTCATAAGATGCAGGACTAATATAAAGGAAGCAAGGGAAATGGCTTCTGTCCGTACAGAATACAAAAAAACTCATGCAGCGAGTGTGCGGGAAGATTCTAAGGGAAGAGAAACAGGAGCGATCAAAGAGACGGGAAGGGAGAACAGGATGAAAAAACTGAATGTAGAAAATCCGTTTTTTGAATTTATGGGGAGGATCGGAGACGTTATGGCAGTGAATGTGTTGTTTCTCGTGTTTTCCATCCCGGTTGTGACAATCGGAGCGTCTTATACGGCCTTGTATCAGACGCTTCGAGAGATACAGGAAGGAAAAACGGTGTGGAAAAGTTTTTGGGCCGCATGGAGGGGCGCGCTGAAACACAGTATCCCGGTGTGGATCTTCCTGTTGGTCTGCGGAGCGATTCTGGTATTTGACATTCTGTTTCTCGGCCGCTTTGACGGCAGTGGGTTCTGGAAAATTGTCGGAGTCGTAACAGGGGCTTTCCTTCTCCTGTGGAGTATGGTATTCTGCTATCTGTTCCCGGTTGTGCTCCAGGAGGGCGGAAGAGGGAAAGAAATGCTGGGAAAAAGTCTTTTTCTTGCCGTGCAGAATCTTCCCTGTACGATGCCGATGGTGGTTTTAAACAGTATCCCGGCGATCTGTATTGTACTGGGCGGCTTTTTTATGGGAATTGCCGTCCCCATCTATATGGTTGCCGGTTTTGGAGCAACGGCATATTTGAATCTGTTTTTATTGGAACGGTGCAGAAAGTAGTGGCCGGGAGGGGTGAGGGAATGAGGAGGAATGAAGTGAGAATTCGGCCGGATGATGAGCGATTGTCTTATAGTGGAAGAATTGATTGGAGCGATCGGGAAGCGCCGGTGTTCGTCTATCCATGTACTTCAGTAAACATTCGATTTACAGGAAATCAATTGAAAATACATGTAGAGAATCATAGAGTATACTGGAACAATTATCTGGGTTGTATTCTGGATGGAAAGCAGTTCTCACTGCCGCTTCCGGAAAAAGGGGAAGCGCTTCTGGAGATTCCGGTGGAACAGACGGAAAGAGAGGAACATGAAGCGCTTTTCTTTAAAAGACAGGATGCATGTCACGAAGTAAAGATACTGGGAATCGAATTGGAAGACAGCGCCAGGCTTCTTACACCGCAAAAGAAATCCGAAAGAAGGATAGAAGTGTATGGGGATTCTGTATCCGCAGGAGAGGTATCGGAGGCGGTAGATTTTGTAGGATGCGAGGACCCGGCGCATCAGGGGGAATATTCGAATAGCTGGTATTCCTATGCATGGATGACTGCCCGGAAATTGCATGCGGAAATTCATGATATTGTACAGGGCGGCATCGCACTTCTGGATCAGACAGGATGGTTTTGTGCCCCGGACGGCATCCCTTGTCGGACAGAGGATGAGGTCTGTTCGTCCGGAGTGCATGGGGTGCCAGATACCCGGATGGGTACAGGAATGGAGACAATATGGGATAAGATTCGGTATCGTTTGGATTTGGGGAAAGTTCTGGACTGGGAATTTGAGAGATATATTCCTCAGCTTGTGATTGTGGCTTTGGGACAGAATGACAGTCACCCGGAGGATTACATGAAAGTGGAATCCCAGGGGAAAAAGGCAGAAAAGTGGAGACGGCATTACAAAACATTTCTGGGGAAACTAAGAAAAGTGTATCCGGAGGCCCATATTGTCTGCTGCACAACGCTTTTATATCATGATCATGCATGGGATCAGGCAATTGGACAGGTGGTGCAGGAATTAAAGGATGAGAGAATCACACAGTATTTGTTTCGGCGAAACGGGAGGGGAACGCCGGGACACCTGCGGATACCGGAGGCAAAGGAAATGGCGGAAGAACTTTCGGCATATATCGAGAGTCTTGCAATAAAAGGATGGGAGTGAGTGTGATGGTACAGAAGGGACGGAAATATAAAAGTATTTTTGTGCCCGCCTTTTGGGCAATGTGCGGAAAGAAGTTATATTCCTGGAAATGTTTCCGTCAGAGGAAAGAGAGTATAAACAGATTTTAAAAATAACGGGAAAAAGGGAGGAGATATCAAAGATGGATGCAAAGAAAACATATGAGTTCTGGCTTGCAGATTCTTATTTTGACGAGACGACAAAGGAGGAACTGCGCGGGATTGCAGGGAATGAAAAAGAAATAGAGGACCGGTTTTACCGGGATCTGGAATTTGGAACCGGCGGACTGCGCGGGGTGATTGGAGCCGGTACGAACCGGATGAATATTTATACGGTACGCAAGGCGACACAGGGACTGGCCAATTTCATTCGAAGGGAAGGAGCACAGAAGAAAGGGGTTGCCATCGCTTTCGATTCCCGGAATATGTCGCCGGAATTTGCGGAAGAAGCGGCGGCCTGTTTTGTGGCAAATGGGATCAAAGCATATATTTTCCCAACTCTTCGCCCTACTCCTATGCTGTCTTTTGCGGTTCGGGAACTTGGCTGTACGGCGGGGATTGTGGTGACGGCGAGTCACAATCCGCCGGAATATAACGGGTATAAAGTATACTGGGAGGACGGCGCGCAGATTACATTCCCGAAGGATAAGGAAATCATTGGGGAAGTAAATGCCATAACGGATTATGCACAGGTGAAAACCATGCCTTTGCAGGAAGCAAAGAAATTAGAACTTTATCAGGTAATCGGTTCGGAAATCGACGAGGCATATATGCAGAGCCTGAAAAAGCTGGTTCTGCATCCGGAAATTGTAAAAGAAGAGGCGGAGAATCTAAAAATCGTATATACCCCACTTCATGGAACCGGCAATCTTCCGGTGCGCCGGATTCTGTCGGAACTTGGTTTTGAGAAGGTGTATGTGGTAAAAGAGCAGGAACTTCCCGACGGAAACTTTCCCACCGTTTCCTATCCGAATCCAGAGGATCCGAATGCGTTTTCACTGGCGCTGAAACTGGCCAAAGAGGTGGACGCGGATCTGATACTTGCCACAGATCCGGACGCGGACCGGCTGGGAGTGTACGCGAAAGACTCTGCGACGGGAGAGTACAGAAGTTTTACGGGCAATATGTCCGGTATGCTGATTCTGGAATATATTCTTTCTCAGAGAAAGGCAATGGAGGATTTACCGGAAAACGGCGCGGTCGTTACCACCATTGTATCCGGGAAAATGTCGAAGAAAATTGCGGAAGAATATGGGGTAGAGCGGATTGAAACTCTGACGGGATTTAAGTATATCGGGGAGCAGATCAAGTTCTTTGAGCAGAACCACGAACATGTCTATTTATTTGGCTACGAAGAAAGTTATGGATGTCTGGTGGGAACCCATGCCAGAGATAAGGATGCCGTTGTGGCAGTGATGGCATTGTGCGAGGTGGCCGCGTGGTGTAAACATCAGGGAATGACACTTTGTGACCAGATGGAAACATTATATCGGAAATATGGATATTATAAAGAAGGATTGTTCACGATGACTTTAAAGGGGCAGGAGGGGCTGCAGAAGATTCAGGAAATGATGGAGCGCATTCGCAAAGAAGTACCGGAACAGATCGCCGGTTTGTCTGTGACGCAGTTCCGGGATTACCGGGAGGATGTTCTGCTGGATTGTGTGACAAAGGAAAGAAGAACCACAGGGCTGCCAAAATCGAACGTATTGTACTTTGAGCTGGAAAAGGATGCGTGGTGCTGCGTCCGACCGTCAGGTACGGAGCCGAAGATCAAATTCTATGTTGGAGTAAGAGGGGACGACGAGAAAGAAGCAGAAGAAGTGCTGGCTGTATTAACGGAAGGGGTAAAGAATCTGGTGTGACTTCATTTAAGAAGAAAGAATGAAAAAGGAGAACACATCTGTGAGTATTTTGAAATTAAAACCAAGCTGTAAGGATTATCTTTGGGGCGGGCATCGTCTTGTGGAGGAATACGGAAAGGAATACGAGGGGGAAATCCTGGCGGAGACCTGGGAGTTATCCTGCCATCCGGACGGCCCCACCGTGATCGTCAACGGCCCCTCTGCCGGAAAGACATTACAACAGTATATAGAGGAAAACGGAAAAGAGGTTCTGGGAAAAAACTGCAGACGTTTCCGGGATTTTCCGATTTTGACAAAGTTTATTGACGCCAGAGAAAATCTGTCCATCCAGGTGCATCCGGATAACCGGTACGCATTGAAAAATGAGGGGCAGTATGGAAAAACAGAGATGTGGTATGTGATGGACGCCGGAGAGGATGCCTTTCTGTATTATGGATTTCAAAAAGAAATCGGCAAAGAGGAATTTGCAAAACGGATTCAGGAGGACACCCTTCTGGAAGTGCTGCATGCCGTTCCGGTACAGAAGGGGGATGTTCTGTTCATTGAATCCGGGACCATTCATGCCATCGGAAAGGATATTTTGATTGCGGAAATTCAGCAGAACTCCAATGTCACGTATCGGGTATATGATTACGGGAGAGTTGGGAAGGACGGAAAAAAGCGGGATTTACATATCGAAAAAGCGCTTGCCGTTACAAAGCGGGTTCCCATTGTCCGGGATAAAAGCAGTTATCCCCATGTGGCGGACTGTGACTATTTTACTGTGGATAAATTGAATCTGGACGGAAAAGTGATGAAAAAGATGGAAGGAACGGTGTCGGATGTTTCTTTCGCAAGTATTTTGATGCTGGACGGAAACGGAACCATTTCCTGCCAGGGAGAGACATTGGAATTTCGAAAAGGAGACAGTTTCTTTCTGTCTGCGGGCAGCGGCGTTTATCAGGTGGAAGGTTCCTGCGACGCTCTGATTACGACGATTCGGGAAAAGGCGGCTCCGGTTCGGATCGGCATTGATATCGGTGGAACGGATACAAAAATCGGACTGGTGGATATTCACCAGAAATTAATCCGGCAGACAACAATTCCTACGGCGGCAAAGCGTCCGGCGCAGGAAATTATCCGGGAGATCGGGGAAAAGGCGCTGGAACTTCTGGAAGAACAGGGAATCGCCCTGGACCAGTGTGTGGGCGCCGGGATCGGCGTACCGGGAACCATAGACCGGAAGAACGGCGTAGTTCGGTATTCCAATAATATTCGCTGGGAAAATGTAACACTTGCAAAAGAAATGGGAAACTATCTCCCGATTCCCATTCAGGTTGCCAACGATGCGGATTGTGCGGCGCTTGGCGAAGCGGTGGCGGGAGCAGGGAGAGAGTATCAGGATGTGGTGATGCTGACGCTGGGAACCGGTGTAGGCAGCGGAATCATTCTGGACGGTGAGATTTATGAAGGAAAGAGCGGCAGTGAGTTTGGCCATATGGTGATTGTGGAGAACGGCGAGCCCTGCACCTGCGGCCGCCGGGGCTGTCTGGAAGCGTATGCCTCCGCGACGGCGCTGAGGCGGGATGCGAAGCGCGCCACGGGCCGGGATCTGCAGCCGGAGGAGATTTTCCGGGGGGCGGAGGAAGGAGATCAAAAGCTGGCGGAAGTAGTGGATGCTTACCTGCGCAGGCTGGGAATCGGTATTGTGAATATTGTGAATATTTTCCGTCCGCAGTTGGTACTCTTAGGCGGCGGGATGTCCCGGCAGGGCGAACGGCTATTGTCTTCACTGCGGGAGATGGTACAGGAAGGATGCTTTGGGGGCGCGAAGGGGGAACTGCCGGATCTGGAGATTGCCACATTGAAAAACGAGGCGGGGATGATCGGAGCTGCGAGTTTGTTATGAAGAAGAAAGAAAAAATCTGAGAAAAAAGGAGCATATGAAATGGGAATTTCATTTTATGAAAAAGAAGGTCTTTTTCAACTGGATACAAAAACCACGACCTATCTGATCGGCATTGTGGACGGAGCATATGTCGGACATGTATATTACGGGAAGCGGCTGTCAGGCTGTCAGGGAGCCTGTGCGCTGCTGCGTATTGGGGAACCTCCCTTCGTGCCTTCGAAAAATGAGAGGGAAAAGGCTTCTTTTGCGGATACCTTCCCATTCGAATATTCGGTCTGGGGAGTGGGAGATTACCGGGAGCATAGTCTGCTGGTCCGTACGGAGCAGGGGCACCGGGTATGTGAGCCGGTCTATGTAAGTCATCGGATTCTGGAAGGAAAACCGGGGCTTCCCGGGTTACCGGCTACCTTTGCCGGGAAGGGAGGAAAAGCGGAAACACTGGAAATTATCTGTAAAGATTCCTGGATCGGTTTGAAGATCATTCTGCGGTATAGCGTCTTTGAAGATGCGGACGCGGTAATTCGAAGTGTGCAGCTTATCAATGAAGGCTCTGAAAAATTGTATGTGGAACGGGCTTTAAGCGCCTGTCTGGAAATAGAGGGCGCTGGTTTTGAGATGCTGACGCTGACCGGTTCCTGGGCCAGGGAGAGGACCGTTACCAGATGCCCGTTGACATACGGACGTCTGTCGGTTTCGTCGGTACGGGGATGTTCCAGCCACCAGGAACATCCGTTTCTGGCGGTGACGACGCCGGGTACGACGCAGGAGCAGGGGGAAGTGTACGCCATGCATTTCGTCTATTCCGGGAATTTTCTGGGATTGTGTGAGAAGAGTCAGTTTGATTCCGTGCGGATGGTGATGGGAATTCATCCGGAAGGATTTGAGTGGGTACTGGAACCAGAGGCGTCTTTTCAGACGCCGGAAGTGGTCTGCATTTATTCCGATCGGGGACTTGGAAAAATGAGCCGGATACTGCATGATCTGTATCGAAATCATCTGATTCGCAGTCCTTACCTGCACAGGAAACGTCCGGTACTGATTAACAACTGGGAAGCCACCTATTTTGATTTTGACGCGGATAAATTGGTGGAGATCGCCCGGGAGGCGAAAAAGGCCGGGATAGAAATGCTGGTCATGGACGACGGGTGGTTTGGGCGCAGAAGCCGGGATGACAGTTCTCTGGGAGACTGGTATGTGAATGAAGAAAAACTGCCGGGCGGCCTGCCTGCTTTGGTGGAGAGAATCAAGGAGGAAGGTCTGTCCTTTGGCATCTGGTTTGAACCGGAGATGGTGTCCCCGGATTCCGAATTATACCGTGCTCATCCCGACTGGATCATTCGGATTCCGGAAAGGACGCCGACGCAGAGCCGGGCACAGTATGTGCTGGACCTGTCCCGCGGGGAGGTGGTGGACTATGTGTATCAGTGTGTGGCAGATATCCTGTACAGCGCCGATATCTCCTATGTGA
This sequence comes from Lachnospiraceae bacterium, assembly GCA_910574195.1. Taxonomy (GTDB): domain Bacteria; phylum Bacillota; class Clostridia; order Lachnospirales; family Lachnospiraceae; genus Schaedlerella. The sequence continues at coordinate 91,584 of CAJTBF010000006.1, forward strand.
AATGGGATATGAACCGTCAGCAGACGGATCTGGGCAGCGCGGCTCTTTCCGGCGAGCGCCAGGGAGAATTGGGACACCGGTATATCCTGGGAGTCTATGAATTGCAGGAACGTCTGGTGAGGGAATTTCCGGAATTGTTACTGGAGAACTGCGCCAGCGGCGGCGGGCGTTTTGATCCGGGAATGTTGTATTACAGCCCTCAGATCTGGTGCTCGGATGATACGGATGCGGTGGAACGGCTGGCCATCCAGGAGGGGACGGCGATGCTGTACCCGCTTTCCTGCATTGGCGCGCATGTCAGTGCCTGTCCAAATCACATCACAGGACGTGTGACCCCCTTTGGAACAAGAGGGCTGGCGGCGCTGGCCGGGACCTTTGGGTATGAACTGGATATTACAAAACTTTCCGCAGAAGAGAAGGAGCAGATCCGGGAGCAGGTAGGGATGTACTATCGGTATCAGGAACTGATCCGGGAAGGAGACTATTATCGGATTGCGTCCTGGCGGGAAAATCAGAAGTATGACTGTTGGGAAATTGTGACGAAGGATGGAAGTGAAGTTTTGGCGACTTATGTGCAGGTACTGGCGGGGGCGAATCAGAAGAGCCGGAGAATCCGTCTGAAAGGGTTAGATGCCGAAGCGGTCTATATGCTGGCGGAGGAGATTTTTTCGGACAGCCAGGAGTCGGAGGAGCAGTCTTTTGGAGGACAGGAAGAGCAGCCAAAACGAACCGGGAAGAAGTATAGCGGGGGTGTCCTGATGTACGGCGGAATTTCCGTGGAACCGGTAAAAGGGGATTATGCCGGCAGACTGCTGCATTTTATCAGAAGTTAATACTATTGAATGAATTTCAAAATCAATCATAAGAGTTCAGCCTTTGGCTCCTCTCTTTTGGGGAAAAAATTTCAGGGGACGATGTGACTCGTAGGAATCACATCGCCGCTTGTTTTGAACTATCTGTTTCCAGCGCATTCCTGGACTGTCTTCCCCTATCATTCAATCATGATTTCTTTCATGGAAATCTTCCGTATTTTGTCGGAATATGCAAACATCAGGACTTCATAAACGATGATAAAAACGACAAGCGAAATAAGCATAACAGGAAAATCAAACTGATAAGCAGGAACGTTCTCTACATCTTTGAATACAATATTGACCATAATTCGAAGCAATGCGTACTGATAGATTGTTCCAATGGCAAACCCAATATAAGACACTGGTCTGTATCCGCCGAGAATCGCCTTACAACATTCTTTTTGTGAATAACCGAACCCCCTCATAACAGCGATTGTCTTTGTATTTCCCCTGATTACTGTCGTGATGGCAAGAAATAATGTGGTAAATGCCAAAGTAAGACCGATTATGAGCATCATTGCCCCTATCATTTCACTTGACAGGTCTTTCATACTAAAGGACATCTGAGCCATAGAAGAAAAGCAGAATGAAGCAAAGATTATGAAAAATGTAAGTACCTTTTTGCTTCTCAAAGTAGTCCTTTTTAAATGGGCTGCAAAAGAGCATTCGGTCAGGTGATCTTCCTTATATTTCTTTGTTTTGATGCAAGATTGAAAATCGTTTTTCAAAAGTAATAATACAGGTTTTTTTAATTTGCGCCAGGCATAACCAATTGCAAGCAGAGAAAAACCAACGGTCGGCAATAGAACAAAATAAAGAAAAACAGTTGGATGAAAGTGTATCGTGATCTCCGGAAGTATGTTATCTTCATTTTGCAGAGCATAAAACCGCGGCATTAGAAGAAATGCGCCTCCAAAACCGATTACAGCCCCAATAAACGCACTCATTCCAAACACCCAGAAGTTTTTTGCGATTTTTAGATTTGAATACCCCAAAGCTTTTAATATACCAAGTTCTTTTTTGTGGGTATCAATATAATGTTTTATATAAAACATCAGCATAACAACCGAAGTGATGAGCAGGCAACCGCCGCTTACAAGACAAACGACCTTTACCGTCGATACCTGTGCGTTATAAAAAATCATAGACAATTCGGAGGTCAATTCATTTTTTATGGACTGAATATCCAAATAAAAGTTCAGGAACATTGTACATATCAATACGGCGCAGCAGGAGATGATCGAAATTCCAATGAGCTTTGAAGCGTTTTTTATTCCAATAAGCATCTCGTCACCATCCGATCTCATAAGCGGTCTTTTGTACTTCGTTTTGATAAATCTTCGATATTTTTCCACTGTTCATTTTGACGACCGTTTTCGCCATTTCCGCAATATTCCAATTGTGTGTTACCATTACAATGGTAAAAGCATACTTGCTTTTTAACGTACAGATATAATCCAGCACCTGCCGGCCCGTCCTCTCGTCTAACGCGCCTGTCGGCTCATCCAGAAACAGCACCTTTGGCTTTTTTGCCGCGGAATGCAGTCAATTCATCGTCAGAAAGCGCTGTGATCTCTGCTGTATCGTAAAACACTTTTCCGCAGTCAGGGCGCTCAAGTCCCGAAATTACATTCAAAAAAGTAGACTTTCCCGAACCTGACGCCCCGAGAATCACTACAAAATCCCCTTCCTCTATTTCAAGACTGATATCTTGTAATACTTCAAATCGACTCGCTTTGTTTCCATATGATTTTATAATGTTTTTCACTCTAATCATAGCTTTTGTGCTCCTTTATATTTTTTAAAATACTTGTACAGACCTCCGTAAGCATTGTGTTGATTTCAGTATCTGTAAAGTAACACATTTTGGTGGCACAAAGCGTTGCAATGCCGTGTGTATAGACCCAGAGGTGGCGATATAGTTTTTCAGCTAAAAGTCTGCTGATTCCGTAATCGTCCTGAATTGACAGGAGAATTTCCTCATAGCTTTCCTCTATCAGGGGCAGTATCCCTGATAACTCCGGAATTTGCCTCTGTTCAGTCATGAAGAGAAGCTGGAAAAGCTTTGGCTCGTTCACAGAAAAAAGAATATACTGCATTCCCACCCCTTTAAATGGATGTTCGTGAGTTAAGCCTTTATCGACATATTTTTTATACAGCGCTTTGGCGGAGTCAATGACAGCTTGCTGGACTTCATCCATATTTTGAAACACAGTGAAAATCGGTCTTGCAGAACTGCCAAGCAGTATCCCCAATGCTCTGGAAGTCAATGCTTCAAGCCCCTTGTTTCTTACAATTTCTGTTGCAGCCTCAATAATCTCTGTTTTTGTGAATTTCGCTTTTGGAGGCATATCTGATCCACTCCTTATAAAATCATCTGTTTTAAATCATGTGATTTAGTATAATGGAAATCACAACAAAAGTCAATGAAAAACTTTTTCACAGGGCGGATTCCGTGTTACTATTCACGGTCAATGTCATTTACTTAAGCTGCAAACAGTATGATCGATGGCTAAAAATACAGAATTGCGGTTAATTTAACAAAACAAGAGAATTCTTTTCTGGCGGGGGAAGATTCTTCCGTAGCATTGGCTGCGTCGATTGACGACAACGTGGCAGATGGAAATTTAGACCAGTGAGATGTACGGTTAATTAGTGTGAGTTATACGAGTTTCATTAATTCTGCAATGATCTCCCGGCAGTCGTCTACAAGCTCCAGATCACAATGGCTGAAAATTAATGCATTGGGATCCTGATTAACTGCAACGAGTAGGCGGCTTTCTATACCCTTGATGAACGGAGTGCATCCGGAAGCGCCGAAGACGATGCAAACGTTTGGCGCAATGATCTGTCCGGAAAGTCCTATCAATTGGTGTTCGGAAAACCATGAGTTCCAGACCGCCGGGCGTGTACTGCCGATTCCTGCATCTAAAAGGGCGCCCAGTGCTTTCAGTTCTACGGGCAGAAGGGGAAAGTATAATTGCCGTTTTTTTGATGTTTATTCTTCCATGGATTGTTTTCTCAATGTCCTGCATGAAGACAGCGCCTCCTCCCATAAAATTTTTGCTTTTTCAGCTGCGTCGGTTCCTTCGATAAAACGGCAGTGATGTTTTGGCTCTTCGTATAATAATTTTGCTGGTTTCCCCAGATCCAGGACAGAAGAGACAGGGGGAAGCTGGATAACAGAAAGTCTGCGGCTGCCTGTTTTTAACTTTTCCTGTAAAGTTGCAAGCTTCAGGTAAGGATGCTCCGTGTTGCCTGCCATATATACGGTACAGCGTGCGGAAAACATTCTTGCAGTGAACTGGGATGCGGATGCGCCGATCATGCAGATGGCGGATTATGTAGTATGCGCGGATATTTTTGAAGCAATCCCAAGGCTGATACAGATAGCGGAAGAGCTGCGCGGACCAGTGAAGATATAAATATAGGGGAAAAGGAAGGGACCGGGAGCAAGAACGGGAATCTGCGGAGGGGCGGTTCCGGAAGGCGGCGGTATTCTCAATATGACGAAGATGAACCGAATCCTGGGTTTTACTTTTGAAGAAGAAAAAAAGGAAGGAAGTATTACGCTTCAGCCGGGAGTTACGCTGGGGGAACTGGGGCGGTATATGAAAAGAAAACGGATGGATACGTCCATGTTAGCTGCGGAAGATACAGAAGCGTGGGGAAAATACCAGGAAAGCGGTAAAATCCGTGCCGGAGCCGGCGATCGACGAAAAGACGTGTGCGGCCGCTGTTTGTGCGGCAGAAAATTGTGTGTGGGAGACAGGTATAAAAGAGGTTTGCGGAACAGAAGGCCGCGCCGGAACGATTACAGAGATGAAATTAAGACTTGTAAAGTGTCCGGAATATCGTTGGGGACTACTGAGCTTTCATAGTACATATGGAACTATGCAAAAATTTTATAAAGAACTTTCCGGATATGCGAAAACAACAAAGGTGGAAGTTGGAGCTGCGGACTGGTTCTCAAAGTCCTGTTGCCGTTTGCTGCAGAAAGAAGAAAAATGGACGCAGAATCTCAAATGGGTAACGTCTGTGCCGAAAGAGGCCGGGTATATTCTCTGGACAGAACTCTGGGGCGAGGAGGAAGAGAAACTTTATACAATCCTGGAACATGCATTGGAAATTTTAGAAGCGGAAAATGATTTTGCGGAGCAGACTCTGGCGGCGGCAAATGAAACAGAATTTTCCAGAATAGATATATTTCGACATACGATTACGGAAGCAGCAAATTTTTACCAAAGTGCGGAAAGTGTGCTGCTTGACTGGTATGCAGAGGAAAATGCCCGGCCCATAGCAGAGACAATTACAGAACTTCTGCAAGATGCAGAATATGCCTTTCTGGGACATATGGCGCGGGGGATGATGACGCTGCGTGTTTTTGACGATGCAGGAAAGCGGACAGAACAGATTCAAAGAATACATATCTGATTTTAGATGTTTTGTAAAAACTATTTATACGCAGCAAAACGGTGGTAAGAAACAGGAGACAGAATCGCAATTTTTATAAATTCAAAGACAAGAAAAAGGAATGATTTTTCCGATATACCACGATATAATACTTATTATCATCTCCTGATAAGGAGAAGCGGCAGGGGAACGGTTCAGGTAACCTCTGAATTGCCGCAATACAGGAGCGTGTCATTCATAAAGTCAAAATAGCGGTAACAGGAAAGACGTGAACTGTTACAAACAGCGAATGGTAAGAGGAGAAAATCATGGAAGAAGTAAGAATCTGGGAAGAGGAAGTAGTCATTCCAACGTATGAAGTGGGAGAACCCGACAAGAATCCGATGTTTTTGGAAAAGCGTGTGTATCAGGGAAGCAGCGGAAAGGTCTATCCTTATCCGACGACGGAGAAGATCAGTCCCGAAAAGAAAGACAAGACCTATCATGCGGTCTGGCTGGAAAACGAATACCTGAAAATTATGGTGCTTCCGGAACTGGGCGGAAGAATTCAGCGGGCTTATGATAAAACCAACGATTATGATTTTGTATATTATAATCAGGTGATCAAGCCGGCGCTGGTGGGCCTGGCGGGCCCCTGGATCTCCGGCGGGATTGAATTCAACTGGCCCCAGCATCACCGTCCGACTACCTATATGCCGGTGGATCATCTGATTCAGGAATATGCCGACGGAAGGAAAACGCTGCTGGTCCATGATGTGGACCAGATGTACGGGACAAAGGGGATCGCCGCGTTTACCTTATATCCCGGAAAAGCATTTCTGGAAATCCGGGGACAGCTTTATAATAGGACGGCTATGCCGCAGACCTTTCTCTGGTGGGCCAATCCGGCCGTTGCCGTGAATGAGTATACCCAGTCCATTTTTCCGCCGGATGTCCATTCCGTGATGGATCATGGCAAACGGGATGTGTCCCGTTTCCCTATTGCAAAAGGCGTTTATTATAAACATGATTACAGTGAGGGAGTGGACATTTCCCGGTATAAAAATATTCCGGTTCCCACTTCCTATATGGCGGAAAAATCGGACTACGATTTTGTGGGCGGTTATGATTATCAGAAGGAAGCCGGAATTCTGCACGTGGCGGACCACCATATTTCTCCGGGAAAGAAGCAGTGGACCTGGGGATGCGGAGAATTCGGAAAAGCGTGGGATCGGAATCTGACGGACGAGGACGGCCCCTATGTAGAACTGATGACAGGCGTCTACACAGACAATCAGCCGGACTTTACCTGGCTGAAGCCTTTTGAGGAAAAGACGTTTAAACAATATTTTATGCCCTATAAAAAAGTGGGCGCGGTAAAAAATGCCAGCATCCATGCCGTGTTAAATGTGGAATTTGAGGCGGAGCAGGTAAAAGTGATCGTATATGCAACCCAGCGGTACGAGCAGGCAGAAGTGGTTGTTTCAAAAGGCGGGATGCCCATTTACCGGGAGAAGGTGCTGCTGTCCCCGGTGGATCTCTATGAAAAATCCATTCCGGTTCCGGTAGGTAAAAAAGAAGAGATTAAGGTTTCGATTTATGCGGACGGGACGCTTCTGACAGAATATCAGCCGCAGGCAGAGTCCATCCCCACATTGGCAGAACCTGCGCAGCCGGCAAAAGATCCGGAGGAAATCCGGACCAACGAGGAATTGTTCCTGACCGGCCAGCATCTGGAGCAGTACCGTCATGCAACGTATCTTCCGGATCCCTACTATCTGGAAGGCCTGAAACGGGATCCGGGAGATATCCGGATCAATAATGCCTATGGATTGCTGCTGTTCCGCAGAGGATGTTTTGAAGAGGCGGAATCGTATTTCCGAAAGGCGCTGGAACGTCTGACCTGGAAGAACCCCAATCCCTATGACAGTGAAGCTTACTATAATCTGGGGCTGGCGCTGTTCTGTCAGGAAAAAACAGAGGATGCGTTTGACGCATTCTATAAAGCGACCTGGAGCAATGAGCAGCAGGAAATGTCCTTCTATTATCTGGCTGCCATCGCGTGCAGAAAAGGTGAGTGGGAAGCCGCATTGGAATTTGTGGAAAAAGGTCTGGTGAAGAATGCCCATAATATCAAGGCAAGAGGGTTAAAAGCGCTGATTCTTCGAAAATCAGGCCGTAAAGAAGAAGCAAAGGTACAGATTGGTGAGAATCTGCGAATTGATCCGTTTGATTATCTGTCACGGTTTGAAGCGGCGCAGATGGCAGAGGGGAAGAAAAAAGAAGAGCTTCTTGCAGAAATGAACAGGCTGATGCGGGATTTCCATGAAAATTATCTGCAGACTGCAAGAGACTATGCGGAGGCCGGGGCGTATGCGGAAGCCTGTGCGATTTTGGAGCAATGTACGAAGGAACAGCCCCTTCTGGCATACTACGAAGGATATTATCTGCAGAAAATGGGAGAAGAGACGGCGGCGTTAAAGGCGTATCAAAAGGCGGAGTCCTGCTCTCCGTTGTATTGCTTCCCCAACAAGCTGGAAGATATTGCAGTTCTGAAAGCGGCGTTGTTTTCTTTGGTGGAAGCGAACGCATCGGTTGTGCAGAATACCTCAGAAAGCGGGCAGTCTGCGGGGGACGTTTCGTCGGATGAGACATCGGAAGCGGTAAAATCGGAAGGGCTGACTGGTATTTTGGCGGATGGACATTCATACGGCGCAAAGGCATCTTACTATCTGGGGAATCTGTACTATGATAAACTGCAGTTTGAAACAGCGACAGAATTATGGGAACAGTCCGCAGGCCTGGACGGAGAGTATCCCACCGTACACCGGAATCTGGCTTTGGCCTACTATAATAAAAAGGGAGATCCGCAGCGGGCAAAAGCGGAGCTGGAAAAAGCGTTTGCGCTGGATGAGACAGACGCCCGGGTTTTCCTGGAACTGGATCAGCTTTATAAAAAGCTGGGCGTGGATTTTGAAAAGAGACTGGCAAACTATGAAGCGCACCCGGAACTTCCGCGGGAACGGGATGATGTGATGATTGAGTATGTGACGCTCTACAATCTGACCGGACAGTATCAGAAAGCGTATGATCTGATGATGTCCCATGTATTCCGTCCGTGGGAAGGAGCGGAAGGAAAGATTACCACGCAATATAAGATATCCCTCCTGGAGATGGCAAAAGAGAAGCTAGGGGCGAAAGACTTTGCCGGGGCGGAAGAATTGCTGGAAAAGGCATTGGTCTATCCGGTGAATCTGGGAGAAGGAAAACTGGAAGGGACGAAAGACAATCATCTTTACTATTATCTGGGCGTGGTGAAAAAAGCTCTGAAAAAATCGAAGGAGGCCGTACCGTGCTTTCAGAAGGCGGAACTGGGGGAGAATGAACCGGCCGGAGCTATGTACTATAATGACCAGCCGGCGGATATGATTCTTTACAAGGGACTTGCAAAACAGGAACTTGGAAAAACAAAAGAAGCCTGCGCCTGCTTTAATAAACTGATGGATTATGGAGAGCATCATCTGCAGGATGAGATGCGAATTGAATATTTTGCCGTGTCCCTGCCGGATTTCCTGATCTTTGAAGACGACCTGAATCAGAGAAACAAAGCACATTGCTATTATCTGATGGGATTATCCAAACTGGGATTCGGGGAGAAGCAAAAAGCGGCAGAATTCTTTGAAAAGGCGCTGGAACACGATTTCAACCATCAGAACAGCCGGATTTATCTGCGGATGACCAGGTAAGAGGTTTCTCTGAACTTTTACAGGACACCCTGTTTTCAATGGCACAAACGAAATAAATACTAAGAAGCTGCTCTTTATTCGTAACTGTTCAGCTCAGGACTTTGCACTTGTAAGTCTGGTCTCACGGAATGCGCAGTTCAGCGCATTCCTGAGCCGTGAAAAGTAACGCCAGACACCTGTATATTGTACAGAAAAAAGAAGTAGGATTCCCAGGGGATTTGTGAGATAATAAGATGGAATAGAGTTTTGTGCTGACAGGAAAGGAGACATTTCATGTATTCCCGGGAGTCCCATGTATCTCCACAATCGGATTATTATGTTTATGCGTCCAGCGCGCTTGCAAAAAAATTATATCTGTACCCGGTTTCCGTAGGACATTTTGTCTATGAGCCAGGTTATCAGATCAGCCGCAGCCGTTTTGACAGTTTTTTGATTATGTATCTGGAGAAAGGTTCCTGTGAAATCCGGGTGGATGGACAGCATTTCCAGGCGCAGGCGGGGGCGTTTGTTCTGCTGGACTGTTATGGTCCCCATCAGTATGGGAGCGTGCCCGGCTGGGAGGCAGCATGGCTTCATTTTGACGGTGTACTGGCAAGAGAATATTTTCAGGAGATCCGTGCCCATTATGGCTGTGTACTGCATCCGGCAAATCCGTCTTCCCTCTGTCGTTCCATGGAGCGGATTTATCAGAATTTTAAAACATCGCAGCCGATTATCGAGCCTGTTCTTTCCAGTGAGATCACGCGGATTCTGAACGGGCTTCTGGTGCCGGCTGCGGAAAAGAAAAAGTCCGGGGCATATACGCATCTGATCGCGGACAGTGTCTCCTATATTAACGAGCATTTTCAGGAAGAAATTTCTCTGGAATTGCTTGCCCAAAAGGCGCATTTAAGCCCCTTTCATTTTACAAGAGTTTTTGCAAAGGAGATCGGTGCGACGCCTCATCAGTATCTGCTCAGTACCCGGATTTCTGCTGCGAAATTTTTATTGAAATCCTCGAATACGCCGATCAAGGAGATCGCGTTCTGTACCGGTTTCCACAGTGAAAGCGGATTCTGTTCGACCTTTAAGAAATGGGAAGGGATGACGCCTGGAGCATACCGAGAGGCGGGGGAACCGCCAGGAGAGTGAAAGAAATCGTATAGAAGTGCCGACCTGCATGAACGGTTATGATTTTGCTGTCAGATCCCAAAGACTGAGCTGTTGAAAGCGATTCTTTTCTTCGAAAGTATGCAGATACCGGAAGATCCGCTCATTGTCGTGGACGATTCCGTTTTCACCGCATTTCTGGTGAAATAATTTCATCAGTTGGCAGTTATTCGGGCTTTCCACCATATACTGATTCCCGTATATGTGAATGTATTTTTCCTTTAATGAGGGAAACAGCCGGTCCAGCTGTTCATAAAAATACTCCCGGTTTCCCTCCCGGAGCGTCAGTCCCATACCGAAGCAAATTACGCCGTAAACCTTTGCTTCGATGCACAGATCTAAAATACCGGAAATATTGTCCACTGTATCGTTGAGAAACGGCAAAATCGGCGTGAGCCATACAACCGCAGGGATTCCGGCATCCCGCAGTTGTTTTAATACGGCAAAGCGTTCTTTTGTCGTACTTACATTGGGCTCAATTTTTCTGCATAAATCTTCGTCATAGGTAGTAAGTGTCATTTGCACGACGCATTTTGTTTTTTCGTTTATTTTCTGCAGGAGATCCAAATCCCGCAGGATGCGGTTGGATTTTGTGATGACGGTGAATCCGAATCCGTACTGTTCAATCAGATGCAGTGCCTTTCTGACATTCCCAAGCTCTATCTCCAAAGGGAGATAAGGATCGCTCATGGAGCCGGTGCCAATCATACATTTTTTTCGTTTCTGCTTCAGGGCGGACTCTAACAGAGCGATTGCGTTCTCCTTGACTTCAATATCTTCAAAATCATGTTCCATGTGGTAGCATTTGCTTCTGGAGTCACAGTAAATGCACCCGTGAGAGCAGCCGCGATATAAATTCATTCCGTTTTTGGGAGATAAGATTCCTTTTGCTTTCACAAAGTGCATTGCCGAGATCCTCCTGTGTGTGCCTGCAAAATGTAACGGTTCAGCCTTCGGCCTCACTGTTACTGCAAATTACTTTTTGGCAGTTGTGTTTTATTTTTTCCAACGCTTTAATGTGGGGAACCACTCCTGCATTCCTTTTCTTGCCTCCTCTTCCTTCATCTGTGGATTGGCCGCAACCATAGGCGGAATACAGATTTCAATCATTTCCTCCATCGTCCCCTGAAAAGTAAACGCGCCGTTCTCAAAACAATATTTGCAATAGTCCTCACTTTTACTGCCGTCTGCGTTTGTTCCATACAGTTCTTTCGTATCTCCCATGGGCATCCCGCAGCTCTGACAAAATTTCTGATTCTCGTTCATGTTTTTCCCTCCGTCTTTTAAGTATGATAGATTTTTCGTGTATGGGCCGCCCAATTACCCGGCGAATTGCCTGACCGAATTTCCGGGAGATCCGTACGTTAGGTTGTATATAGCTTATTGCTATATATGTAATCTACCACACATATCCTGACACCTTCTGTCAGGTTTTATTTTTTTCGTAAATTAATTTTGCCTGTTCTGCCAAAACTTCTTTCAGATAGGTGGGGGAGAGAATCTCCACCTGTGTGCCGAATGAAAGCAGGAATCCGGTCAGCCATGCATCTTCCGGCATTTGAGCGGAAACGATGAAATCCCCGTTTTCCTGCTGTTGTACCTGTGTTTTGTCAAAACCGTCGTAAACGCGGTATGCCATTTCCCGCGGGAAACGGAGCGTAATCTGTGGGTATTCCCCTTCGAAAGAATCGATCGGCTTTGGAAAATCCTGATACGGAAAACTTTCCTTCAAAACTTCCAGATCCAGAATGCGGGTTAATTTGAATACCCGCCAGTCCTGTCTTTCGGTGCAAAATGCCTTCAGATACCATGCGCTTGCTTTGTAGGTGAGTTTACAGGGCTTGACGATTCTTTCACTGATCCTCTCGTAAGAACTGGCGTAATGAATGTTTACCTTTCGGCGCTGAAGGATTGCCGATTTCAGTAATTCAAATTTTTCATTGTCGGACCCCTGATTTCCCCATCTGGAAAAATCCACTTCCAGCCAGTTTTCAGAAGGAAGCCGAAAACTGGCGGAAAGCTTTTGGAGCGCCCGACTGTCGTTCCCGTTTTGTACGGTACGCAGAACTTGTAATGCAGTAAGAATTTCCTGTTTCTCTTCCTTCGAGAATACAGTTTTGTCCAGGACAAAATCTTTCATCAAATGAATCCCGCCGTTTCTGCCGGCTTCCGTATAAACGGGAATTCCTGCTCCGCTTAAAGCGTCGATGTCTCTGTAAATCGTTCGAATGGATACCTCAAATTGTTCTGCTAACTCCGGGGCGGTAGCCTGTCCCCTCTCAAGTAAGTAATATACAATCTGAAATAATCTGCTTTCCTGCATGGTGACCCACTCCTCTTTTTTGCTCTTTATATGTAAGAAATGAAATTAACAGTTTTTCTTTTTGTATTCTGTTCCCCTAAAATCCCTCATTTCTTCACAATAGTTTCTTTTTAGGAACTACGGCACAAAAAGGTGTTTACTTTACGTTTTTGCCCTATGGATATATTATAATTTTGCAGGCAGGAAAAAACAAGCATCTTTGTGACCTTGTAAGCGGCAAAGGAACAAGGTTTCTTGTTGCCGGCGGGGCGGGCAGCCTGTACGTAAACCCGGAATATACAGTACGGGTCATGGACGGGGCAGACTTTCCGGGAAGTGGTATGCCCGAGGAAGACTGAGGGGTTCTGCAGCAGATCAGGAATTGAGAAATAACATATAGTTTCCATTTCACGCCTGTATTACATAAAATTGTGTGAACACACAAAAAATAGGAATGACATCTTGAAATGGGATTCTGCTTATAGTAGAATAGAATTACTTAAAAATATGTATTTGCACAGAAACAAGGAGTGACAGAATGGAAATTGAAAGAAATAGTTATCTTCAGCAGCTTATTCTGAGAAAAGATAATGGGATGATAAAAGTCATTACAGGCGTACGAAGATGTGGGAAATCATTTTTACTATTTCAAATATTTGAAAAATACTTATTGAAAAATGGAGTAGATGAAGATCATGTCATTGAGATTGCTCTGGACGGCATTGAAAATGAAGAATTACGAGATCCCAAAATATGTTATCAGTACGTGAAAACTGCAATAAAAGACGATGAAAGCTATTATCTGCTTTTAGATGAAATACAATTTATGCCTCGATTTGAAGAGGTACTGAATAGCCTGCTCCGTATAAGTAATATTGACATCTATGTAACTGGCAGCAATTCCAGATTTTTGTCCAGTGACATTGTAACGGAGTTTCGGGGCAGGGGAGATGAAATCAGGGTTTACCCACTTTCTTTTGCAGAATTTTATTCTGCTTGCGACGGAGAATATGAGGATGCATGGAACGATTATATGATCTATGGCGGACTGCCGCAGGTTGCCGGATTTCAGACGGAACGCCAGAAGACAGAATATTTGAAAAATATTTTCACAAACGTATACCTGAAGGATGTTGTGGAAAGGAACGGTATTCAAAGTATAGACGATTTGAGCACGCTGGTTGATATTCTGGCGTCTGTCATTGGGGTTCCGACAAATCCAACCCGGCTCTCCAATACCTTTGCAAGTGAACGCCAGATCAGCTATACGAACAAAACAATATCCAGACATATCGATTATCTTGAGGAAGCATTCCTGATCTCAAAATCCAACCGTTATGATATTAAAGGAAGAAAATATGTTGGTGCGAATTTAAAGTATTATTTTACAGATGTAGGTCTTAGAAATGCAAGATTAAATTTCCGGCAGCAGGAGCCAACCCATATTATGGAGAATATAGTTTATAACGAATTGCTGATTCGCGGATATAATGTTGATACAGGCATTGTAGACATGTACGGAAAAGATCAAGAAGGAAAACGCATACGCAGGCAGCTTGAGGTTGATTTTGTAGTGAATCAGGGAAGCCAGAGATATTATATTCAGGTGGCCTGTGATATGGCATCAAAGGAAAAGCAGTCGCAGGAATTTCGTTCTCTGCGTAATATTCCGGATTCCTTTAAGAAAATAGTGATTGTAGGCGGAACGGCAAAACCCTGGAGAAATGAAGAAGGCTTTGTAATCATGGGAATGAAGTATTTTCTTCTAAATGTGGACAGCCTGGAATTTTGATATACCAAACAGTACAAAAATGGTGCGCAAAGAATATAACACCCCGGGGATATCAAAGCGGTATCGAAATGGTTTTAACATATTATTTTACGGATATCGGGCTGCTTTCTGCCGGGCTTTTGCCGCTACCTGTATGGCGGGTTTGTCCTGGCAGGCGGGAGCAGGGGAACTGGACAGACTGTGCCATACCCTCTCCGAGTTAGACGCCGGGTTTGACCAACGGCTTGGGAGGAAAATTCAGATGTCCACTCAAATTGGGAATTTACAGATTCCGGAAATCAGAAGTTTCTTTTTAAGCAAACTTACCGTCATGGGAGGCACGCCGAATGTGCAGGGTGTGGATCCAGAGTAAAGGTACGAATAATTTGATTCCCGGTAATTTGATATAATGAACTCCATCCCCTGTTCGTCAGTGCTTTTTCAAAAATTCAATCGCTCCTTTTCCGGTCATATACTCGACGGCCAGTTCCAGCATAACGAGAGAATTCCATCCTTTGTTCATTTGCTGTTCCCGGTTTTTCGTATTGTCGTCGGGATAATATTTGACTGCCAGTTTTTCCAGGGAGTTTCTTTTCTCTTCTTCCGCTTCTATAATACGGATTCTGCCGAATACAACCACGCTTTTAAAATAAGTCGTATACTCTTCCGGGATCACGTCGTCCCGTTCAATGACACAAAAGGATGCTTTATCTCCGTTTCTTATGGCATCTATTTTATGCCCGCTTTTGGCGCTGTGGAAATAGAGCTTCCCCTCGTCATAGACGTAGCTGATCGGCACCGTATAAGGATAGCCCTTGTCTCCGGACAAAGCTAATACGCCGGAGGTTCCGTTTTTCAGTATTTCGATACATTCCTGGTCACATAAAAGCTGTTTTTTTCTTCGCATTTCTCTGAACATCGTGTTTTGTGTCCCTTCTGTTTCTCATTTTGTTTTCAGTATAACATATTTTTCCACGTTTGTGCAGCCGCCACAGTCATGTTTTGGGTATAATCCCGATGGCCGGAACAGTCACGGAAAAGGTGCTTCCGCCTCCGGGGGTATCGCTTACCCGAATCGGAATCTCCTGCATATTGCAAAGAGAGGCCGCAAGGGACAGCCCCAGTCCAAAATGTTCTTTTTGATTTCTGGAACGGTCGCTTCGGTAGAACCGGTCAAAGATCAGAGACTTTTCTGCGTCGGGGATGCCCGGTCCGTGGTCGATAACGGATATGGTGACGCAGGAGGAAGCATTTTGCTTATGCCTTCGGTTCGTCCGTGAAAAAGCCGGACGGGGTGCGGAAGAGAGCGGATCAGCAGCAGAGACAGAGGCTTTCAGCAAAAGTTTTCTTTCCGAATCCGGAGGATCCATCAGGCCATAGGTAAGTGCATTGTCCAGAAGAATCGTAAAAACCTGTTTGCAGATTTCCGGATCTGCATGGACAAAAGGAAGCGGCTGTTCGGGAAGCAGCAACTGCAAGACAGCATCTTTCGTCAGGCACAGTGGTTCATAGATCTCAAACAGATGCAGAAGCAATTCGTCCACTTCAAAATCTGTTTTCTTCATTTCCCAGCTTTTTTGATCCGCCGTGGACAGCAAAAGAAGATTTTTGATCAGTGTACTTCCGCGCAGACATTCTTTTTTGATCATGGATAAAAAATGTGTTTGTTCCTGTGGGGCGTCTTCCAGAGCGCCGACAGCGGTCCGGATTACAGCCAGAGGGGAACGGAGTTCATGAGAAACCGCGGCTACAAAATCCTGTTGTTTCTGATAGGTTTCCTCCAGCGGGCGCAGGGAGCGGTCCACAAACCATTTTCCGGTCAAAAACAGGAGAAAAATTCCCAGAAGATCGATCAATCCATAGAAAAGAGCAGATCCCAGAAGCTGCCGTTTGTTTTCTGTAATATCCTGCAGTAAAATTAATCTTCTATATCCCGACGGAATTCGGAGAATGAGAACTGTACCGAGATAAGAGTCGTGGGATGCGCCGGAAAGGGTAAAAATTTCTGTCTGCAGCAGATCGGAGGAAACAGGGTGGGAATCCGGATAGATCCCTTCTTTTGCGGCGGCTTCTTCAGCCTGTGAAAACAGGGTTTCCCTTTCGGTACGGGCTTCATAAGCACCGGGAAAGAAGAAAAGGGCGTCATTTTCCTCCACACGGATCAAAAGTTGGTTTTTTAGTTCCATCTGTGCCAGATCGGTGTCCGTGAAGGTGGAACCGGTCTGTAGTCTGGAGGACAGAACAAACAGATGATTTTGAAACAATGCCTCCTGTCTGTTTTTCCGGGAGGAAAGATCAAACAGGAAAGTAATTGACAGAATAAAAGTCAGAATCAGGGCGGTAGTGAAGGTATAAAGGGCCGTCAGCTTTTTTTGCAGTTCCGGAAACATAAAGGGCCTCCTTATGATGTGGCTTTATCGGGACGCGTTTTACAGGTTTCTTCCATCCGGTATCCCAGCCCGTGAATGGTAGAGACGATCACTCGGCTGTGCAGCGTCTGCAGGTGCTTCCGCAGAAAATAGATGTAGGTGTCCAGATTGCCGTCTTCTACGGTACCGTCCGGTCCCCATACACGGGAAAAGATCTGTTCTCTGGTTAAAGATTTCTGTGGGTTGCGCAGGAAAAATTCCAAAAGAAGGGATTCCCGCTTGGAAAGCTGCAGTTCCTGATCTTTACAGACCAAAATCCGGCTTTCCGGGGTAAAACAGATATCGGAAAAGGTAAGCGAACGCTGCTCGGAAAAGCTCTGCGGTCTGCGGGAAAGCGCACGGATTCGTGCCAGAAGCTCTTCTATGGCATAGGGCTTCACCAGATAGTCGTCTGCGCCGCAATCCAGTCCCTGAATCCGGTCGTTGACCGTTCCCAATGCGGTAGTCAGGATAACGGGCGCAGTGACATGATTCTGTCGGATGGAATGCAGGATGGAGAGTCCGTCAATCTCCGGGAGCATCCGGTCCAGAAGAATCAAGTCATAGGAATTGCTCATGGCGTGGTAAAGCGCTTCACTCCCGGTGTGGCAGCAGTCTACGGTATAATTCCGGGTACAAAGCTGCAGTGTCAGCGCTTCACATAATTCCCGGTCGTCTTCTATGATTAAAATGTGCATATGAGTATCCTCCTTCTTAATTAAAAGTATAACAGATAAATCTCAAAAAAATCTTAAAAAACCCAGGTGAAATTTCAAAGTTTTTTTAAGAAAAAGTGTGTATAGTAAAACGAAAAGAAAAAGAAGGGAGAAAGAATTAGTGGAACGAAGAAATTATACAATGAGGGGATTCACCTGTCTGCTGGCCGCAGTATTGTTGTCTGCTATGCTGGCAGGATGTGGACAGGGAAATAAAAAGGGAGATATGGACAGTGCAGCAGCAAAGGGAAGATATGTGGAAGAGGATTTGGCGTTGCCGCTGGAAGAAGGAGAAGAAGTGCAGGATCTTACAAAAACGGCGGAGGGGAATCCACTGGTATTTTCCAGCAGAGAGAATTCCACAGTGGTACGTTATGAATACCGGGAAGGAACATGGGAAAGAACCCTTTTGGACTGGGTGAGTTCGTTGTACGAAGGAAAAGAAATGTACTGGGAGAAAATATGGGAAAGTGAAGACGGTACGCAGTTGGTTCTGGGAATGGACATCGAAGACGCGCAGACGCATCTGGCACGGGCACGGAAGGGACAGCCGGGGGAAGAGGTGGCAATTCCTTATCTGACGCAGCAGACAGATTTGGGCTATCCGGTGATTACAGATCTGTTGGTGGACGCGAATGGAAATTACTGGATGTACGATTTTTATCAGAGCAAAATTGCAGTCGTGTCGGCGGATTCCGGCGAGGTGGTGCAGGAGCTTTCTACGGCGCAGCTTTTTGCGAACAGTCAGAAGGGGATGTTTCAGGGGGAAAACGGCAATGTGGCGGTGAACACAGAGGAAGGTGTGTTTACCGTATATGACGCGGAATTTCAGAAGACCGGAATTCTGAAAAACGAGCAGCAGGAAAGTCTGCAGATGTGCAGCGACGGCGAAAACTGGTATCTTGTCTCTGAGGAAGGGATCGTGCGGCTTACGGTGGGCAATGAGCTGCGGGAAGTCATCATGGACGGAAATCTGGGGAGTATGGGGAGTTCCCTGAACCGTCCGGTAGGGATGATCGCAGGAGCGGAAAAAGATTTTTATATGCTGTATAAGCAGGACAAAACGGCAGGCGGCAGCCTGATACATTATGTGTATGACGCCGGCGCTGCGGCAGTACCGGAACAGACGTTACGGGTATTCGGCGTGTCGGACAATGTGACAATACAGGAGGCGATCCTGCAGTTTCAAAAGCAAAATCCGGATGTAAAGGTGGAATTTCAGACAGCCGGGAGCGACGGTCTTACCTCGGATGATATCCGTACCCTGAATACGGAGCTGCTCAGCGGAAACGGGGCGGACGTACTTTTGCTGGACGGCCTTCCCACAGAATCCTATGTGGAAAAAGGAATTTTAAAGGATTTGACGGAAATAACGGAACAGTTGATGTCACAGGAAGAATATCTGGAAGCGCCGCTGAAAAATACAGTCTACAAAGACGGGAAAATCTATGGTCTTCCGGTAAGATTCAGCGTGCCCATCCAATATGGCGACGAGACAGTAAAGGAAGCGCTGCATTCCCTGGAAAGCCTGGCGGATTACATGGAGGAGCATCCACAGGCAAGTATATTTGGAATTGCGGACAAAACCTATATCCGGGATTTCCTGTTCCAGATTTTCCAGCAGGAAATGCTGGGAGAGGACGGAAAGATCAATCAGGAAAAAATGACGCGGCTTCTGGAATTAGAACTGCAGATTGCGGGGAATGCAAGATCCGAAGTTTTAGATGAATATACATTCCAGGAAATAGGCGTGCAGATCAATGTATTCCAGCAGGGGATGTTCAGTCATCCCATCAGCCCTATTATTCAAAGGGAACCGGAGAGTGTGGTGACGGAGCGGATCAGCGGGGTGCCGAATATGATGATTCCTTATACGCTGATGCGGGAACTGGCGCTTTCCCCGGAGACGGTTCATAACATGTATGTGCCTCATGGAATCGTGGGAATCAACCAGGATACGGCGCAGATGGAGCAGGCGGAAGAATTTGTAAAATATTTGTTTTCACGGGAGATACAGGGCACTCAGTTGGACGACGGCCTTCCGGTGCTGAAATCCGCGCTGGAAAAGCTGCCGGAGGAGACGAAGGGACTGGCATCGCTGATGACTGCCGCTTCCAGTTGGAACATAGAAGGGATGGAAGACCTGACGGTGGAGGCGGGGTACCCGACCGCGGAGGAAGTGGAGGCGTTTGTAAAATTGTGCTTCACACTGGAAAAACCGGCGAAACAGGATGCGGTTGTCTGGGGAATCTATCAGGAGGAAGCGAATCAATATCTGAAGGGAAATACAGATGCAGGGACAGCAGCGCAGAATATGGCACAAAAAGTGGATACGTATCTCGCGGAATAAAAGAAAACAAAAGACAGAATGCGGATTATGGCGGAGAAGTCAGAAAAAAGGAAAGTCAGGATCAGGAGATTTGGAGAAAGGAAAGCGCAGCAAAAGAAGACGGAGGGAGAGCAGGGACGCACTTTTGTTCCTGCTGCCCAGCCTGCTGGGGACGGGAGGATTCGTCCTTCTCCCCTTTCTGGATGTGCTGCGCCGCTCTTTTCTTCGGGCGGTGGGCAATCAGTTCGTGGGATGGGAGAATTACCGGCAGGTTCTGGAAAACGAAGCGTTTCGTCTGGCAGCCGGGAATACGGCAAGATTTATGCTCGTCTGCCTTCCGCTCCTTCTGGGAATTTCCCTGGGGCTGGCGGTATTGGTCCGGCAGGCAGCCTGGTTTCAGAGGGAGATGAAGACCGGCTTTCTCCTGCCGATGGCTATACCGGCGGCGTCTATGGTTGTTTTTTTTCGAATGCTGTTTGATCAGGAAGGTTGGTTAAATCAGTTTTTGAAACTACTTGGAGGAGACGGAAAAAGATGGCTTACTTCTTCCTCGGCGTTCTGGGTTCTGGTGACCTGTTACCTCTGGAAGAATCTGGGATATGATCTGATCCTCTGGCTGGCCGGACTGGGAGCGGTTCCGGAGGAACAGTATGAGGCGGCAAGGGTGCAGGGGGCGGGAGAATGGCAGTGCTTTTGGTACATTACACTGCCTCAGTTGAAAGAAACCGCATTTGTGACGGGACTCTTGTCCTTTGTCAATGCTTTCCGGGTGTTTCGGGAAGCCTATCTGCTGGCGGGCGACTATCCTCATGAAAGTATCTATATGCTGCAGCATTTGTT
Source organism: Lachnospiraceae bacterium (assembly GCA_910574195.1). Classification (GTDB taxonomy): domain Bacteria; phylum Bacillota; class Clostridia; order Lachnospirales; family Lachnospiraceae; genus Schaedlerella. The sequence goes on from CAJTBF010000006.1 coordinate 112,091, forward strand.
CAACAACTGGTTTGTAAATCTCGATATGCAGAAAATGACGGCTGCCGCGGTTTTGCTGGTGCTTTTGACAGGCGGTATTCTGGGAATAGAAGAGGGATGGCGGAACAGCCGGGAAAAGAGGGAAAGGCGGGTGCTCTGAAAGGGACGGATTTCAGAGATTTGTTTTGGAGGGAAGAACGAATGTACTGTGTTGTAAATGATACCGGTTCATATAGTGGATTGTATCAGGCAGAAAGGCAGAGGAGATTCCTTAGAGTCAGGACGGGGAAAACAGGAGAGATCGTGATATGGAGAGAAATGAGATCGGCGAAGTCAGGGATACCGCACAGAAAAACAGAAGAAAACCGGGAAAATGGATTTTGCAGGGGATGTTGTTACTGGCAGTGGGGATCATGTTACTTCCCTTGTGTATGCTGGCAGCAGATTCGCTGATGGGACGGCAGGAGCTTCTGGAGACCTGCGGCGGCGTTCTGGCAGGTACAAAAGAGACGGTACGGTTTCGTTTTTTTCCTTCCTATCCGACTTTACAGGCTTATGTTCGTCTGCTTCTGGATTCCCCTGAATATTTTACGGCTTTTTGGAATTCCATATTTCAGACGGTAGGAATTCTCCTGGGACAGCTTGTGGTGGCTGTACCGGCGGCATGGTCTTTTGCAAGATTTCGTTTTCCGGGCAAACGCTTTCTCTGGTTTCTCTATATGCTTTTGATGATTCTTCCGTTTCAGGTGACGATGGTATCCGGTTATCTGGTGCTGCATACGCTTCGTCTTCTGGACACCCGGTGGGCGGTGATTCTGCCGGGCATTTTTTCCACACTGCCGGTATTTATTCTGACAAAAACATTTGCCGGCATCTCCGGGGAGCTGATTGAAGCGGCACAGATGGACGGAGCCGGGAGTCTGCGCATTTTTCTGCAGATCGGTCTTCCACTTGGAAAGTCCGGTATTTTTTCGATTTTCATTCTGGGATTTCTGGAATACTGGAATGCCATTGAACAGCCGATGACCTATCTGCGGACGAAAAGCCTGTGGCCGCTGCCTTTGTATCTGCCGCAGATGGGAAATCAGGAGATCTCGACGGTGTTTGCGGCGTCCATTGTCACATTGCTTCCGGCAGTATTGTGTTTCTTTTACGGGCAGGAATATCTGGAACAGGGAATCGTGGCGTCCGGTGTGGGCAAGCAAAGGAACGTGAGAACAGATTTACACAACAACAACGGACAGTTTGAATAGGGTATCCTCACATAGGGATAAAAGTGGAAAAAGATGAGGAAAAAGGAGAAGCGGAGGATGGACAAGAAAAGAAAATGGGCGGTTCGGGTTCTGGGAGGTTTTTTGCTTATGATGGCAGTATGTACCGTGATTTCCCGGATGGCGGCCTCTTTACTGGTGGCGCAGGTGCAGGTGGAAAAACCGGGCCGCGGAAGATTGTCCTATTCCTGTGAGGGAGAAGGAGAAATCATACCGGCGGAGGAGGTCCCGATTTTTCTATGGCAGAATCAACAGATCGAATGGGTGGCGGCCCAGGGAAGTCTTGTGAAAACCGGGGAGTGCCTGGTACAGTTTCGGATGGAATATCTGCAGCAGGAGATCGAAAAGAAACAGGCGGAGGTGGAACAACTGCGCTTACAGGCAGCGCAGCAGCAGGTTTCGGCAAGGACACCGGAGCGGGTGCCCTCGACAGCCGGGGCGTCTATGCATCTGGAGGAAGCGAGAAGACAGTATACTCTGGCACAGCAGAAGGCAGCGGCGGCGCAGGCAGCCTATGAACAGTTTCTAAGGGAAGCGGGTAAAAATGCCGCAGCGGCGGGAAGCAGCGGTGCGGATGTGAAAACCGGCGGTATGGATGCCGGAAACAGTACAGGTGCGGTTCCGCAGGAAGACAATGGCGGGATTTCCGCCAGGAAGACAGGAGAGATATCCGGGGAACAGGCCGCGCGGGAGCAGGAACTCCAGGCGGCGGTACAGGAGACACAAGGGGTGTTGGAAGCTGCACAGCAGGCTGTTCTGGAAGCGGAGAATGCGTATACGCTGGCTTCCCGGGAGGATGCGGCACAGGATACCAATGCGGCCAATGCCGCGCAGGCGGCACAGCTTGGCGTACAGTCTGTGGAAGTACAGGTGGAACAGGCTGAACAGGCTCTGGTGCGTCTGCAGTCTTATCAGGAGTCCGGCGGGAAACTTTGTGCAGAACGAGATTGTATCGTTTTGGATCCGGGGGTACAGATTGGTGCCTTTACGACCGGCGCGGAGGTTTTGCTGACAGGATGCGGGGGATGGAAACTGAAAGGCCAGGTGGCAGCCGGGGACGAAGAGAAATTGAAGGTGGGTGCGGAGGCGGAGGTTCGTCTTGGTACGGGAGCGAAAAAGACGGTAAAGATCACTTCCATCGAAAAGACGCAAAGTGCAGGAAACACTGCGGGCGGAAGCGGAAATGAAACCGGCGGCGAGAGCTACTTGTCCCAGGGCATGCAGAGTTTTTGGTACGCGGCGCTTCCGGAGCATGTGGAAGTGCAGGGCACAGGAGATTTTCTTTGGAGTACGGAGGCGGCTTCGGAAAAAGAATATGAGCAGATTATCCCGCTTGGCGCGCTCCGTGAAGATGTAAACGGAACGTATTGCCTGATTTTGGAGGAAAAAGAAACCATGTTAGGCACAGTACAGGCCGCCGGACAGGTGTATGTCAAAGTATTGGAAAAGGATACGAAAAATGCAGCAGTCAGTTCCACATTGCAGAATACAGACCGAATCATCGCATCTTCGGAAAAGTATGTGGAAGAGGGCGACCGGGTACGAATCAAAGATTAGATAAGCGAAAGGAAAGCAGCCGTGCGCGGATGAAAGAAGGAGAAGACAGTCGTGCGTGAATGAAAGAAGGAATAAACAGGAGAAAATAGCCGTGTGTGGATGAAAGAAGGAATAAGCAGGAGAAAATAGCCGTGTGTGGATGAAAGAAGGAGTACACAGGAGAAAGCGAACGGTGTGGATTGAGAAGATGAAGTAAGAAGAAAGAGCAGGTTGGATAGGAAGTGTGGGAAATAGAGAGGCGGAAGAAAGGAAAAATAGATGAGATAGAGGGGAGAAAAAGCAGAAAATATGGAAAAAGAAAAAGCAGAAGAAGATGGATATTTACAGGAATTTTCTTACTGCTGAATCTCTGGTTTTTGGGGCAATTGAGAAGGCTGCAGGAATACGAGGGCGTTCTTTCTTTATCCTATCCGAAGGGAAGTATCACAGATTCGGCTTTTTCACAATGGAAGAAAAGTGTGGGAAGTGAGAATATCCGGGAAGCCGTTCTCTGGAAATCGAAAGGACGGCAGGAAGTTCTGGCAGAAAGCACCGGGCATGGATGTACGGTTGACGGTTATCAGATCAGGGGGCAGGCGGGAATCCTGTTCGGAAGAGAACTGGCGGCGGGAAGATACTTCACGGAAGGAGAGAAAGACGTCTGTCTGCTGGATCAGGAAACCGTGCGGCAATTATATGGTTCGGAACAGGTGCAGGGCCTGAAGATCCGGATGGGAGAGCATACATGGGAGATTATAGGAATCCTGAAAGGGGCACAGGAAGTGTGTGTGATTCCGGCAGAAAAAGGAGCCGGTTTTGACGGAATTGCCGTGCGCAAAAAAGAAACCGGACAGTCCTCTCTCCTGACGGAGAGTCAGATTCGAACCATACTGGGCGGTACAGACGGACAACTGGTGGATGGAAAGGTTTATGTTGTATCGGCGTCGATTTTTTATGGGATAGTCATGGGGATTGCATTTCTAATGGCCGGACTGTCCGGAAAAGCGAGAAATAAAAGAAACACAGAAAATACAGAAAACGTGGAAAACACAAAAAACACAGAAGAGAAAGTATTCTGGTGGTTCTGCATGGCCGCGGCAGGAGCAATTTTGGCAGTCAGCTTTTTTCTGGCGGCGCCGGGAAGTGATTACCTGCCGTCCTACTGGTCAGACTTTGGGTTTTTCGGTCGGCTCTTTCAGGAAAAGGCGGAACAGATACAGGCGCTTTCTTTGCACCAGGAATTTGCATCCTGGCATAAAATGCTCCGGTTGTGGCGGCAGATGATCTGTGCCGGAATTTTTCTTGGAATCAGTACGGGAATCTATGGGATTATTATTGTGATAGGATTATGTCAAAAAAAATCTGGTAGATTTTTAAAATGAAGTTAAATATAATGAGTATAGAAAATAACTATAAGTTACATTAATGTTTGTGCCTGAGTAAAAAGAAGGGAATGGGTAAATACTATGTTAAAATTAGAAATAAAAATGGATGAGAATAAAATCGTAGCAGAACAAAAATATCGGGTAGAGAGTATTTATCAGGCATTGGAGCAGGCATTTTCACAATATAGACTAAACAAGATACAGCAACCGGACGGAACATTGTGTTTTACAGGGAATGGAAATCCAAAGGACTATGGCGCTTTCGGATGCATTATCACATCTCTGAAAGAAAAAGTATGGTTTATGGACTATGTAATCAGGTGGATTTGGTACAACAGCGACGATGGGGAGAATGAAGATGTTTTGTATCATTATACAAAAAAGCTGAGTGTAGCATAATGGTAAGAAGAGAAGCAAAACATTTAAAGGCACTGTATTTTGACCTACGGGTAAAAGCGCTGAAAGAGCATTTTTCCGAAACGAATCCAAATGGCGCATATGGGAAGATACGAGAATATCTGATCAAACGGGATTTCTCTCATGAGCAGTACTCCGGATCTCATTCCAAATACAAGACAACAGATCTGGAAATATTTGATCTGGTTCGGGAGATGAGCAGGGAACTTCCGTGGTTTGCTCCGTGTCTGAGTCATTTTGAAGTAACCAATATCGGAGCAAATCATGATTTAATGCAGTTATTTGAAGAACCGGTGCCAGAGCCGGAGATTACCGAAACACACTTTACACCTTTGTAGAAAAATAGCCAGGGCAGAAATACTTGTGTATCAGAACCTCTCAAAAAACATCAGTGCTTAACGAGGTTTTTTCGAGTTTAGCGTCTGCTATGTTTTTTGAGAAGCGAAAGCGGGGTGATGTGGGCAAGTATTTTCGTCCTGGCGGACGGTTGCTTTTTGTCCAACAAAGCATGGTATACAGGCGGATTCTATTCCAACTGTTATCCCTTCTTCATTTTCATTTTCTTAATTACTTTCAGCCGGGTGAATTCTTCCCGTTCTTTTTCTTCCAGTGCATTTGTAATATTGTAAACCAGTTCCGTATACATGGGAATGGTAATATTCTGCAGTGCGTTTGCCCGCTTCTGCGTTTTTTTGATATTACTTGCCAGACGGTAGGCGGAATTTTCTACCATGGACAGCTTTACGGTCAGATCTTTTACTTTCTGAAATGCCTTTGTCGCCTGGTCGATAGATTCCCGCGTCGTACTGAATGCATAAGTGGGGAAATCCCTGGAAGGCGTATATTTTACATGGGGAATCTCGGTCCCCATAATGCTTCGCGTCTGAATCGTGATGGAGTGCTCGATGGGAACCGTATAGGCAAGCTGAGAAACCATGTTGATCCCATGCTCAATGTTGGCGCGCTGCAGACACTGATAAGCATAGGTGAACGTGGTGTCGATCTCATCCTGAATATCTCTGGCTTCGTCGATCAACGTCATCAACTCCCGGATCAGAATATTCCGTTTTTTGTCCATCAGGTCATATCCCTGTCTGGCGAGGGCCAGAGAATTTTTGGCCAGCATGAGGTTTCCCTTGGTAGGAAAAGTTCGTGGATCCATAAAATACCTCCTCTTTTTGCAGCACGACATGCTAGAGTGTGTTTGAAAATTCATTCCTACAATCTGCCGCCTCACTTCACACCAGATTTTACGCTGAATTTGGTCAATGTAGCCCGCTACACCTCCCAAATCCAGCGTAAAATCTGATGCAAATTGGGACAACATCTTGCAGAAAGCAATTTTCAAACACGCTCTAGGAGTTACTGTAAAAAATAAGTTTTCATTACTATTTGTGCTGCCGGTTTGATGGCAGAATGGAGATTACCAGTATGGTAAGATTCACCGGAAAACTTCAGGAAAACATGTCATTCCTCCTCCGGCATGGGGTGATAATATTTGTCCAGAATCTTTGTATCTACACGGTCCAGCTCTTCTTTTGGCAGCCGTCCCAGAAGTTCCCAGCCCAGATCCAGCGTCTGTTCAATGGTCCGGTTCTCTCCCGGTCCCTGGCCGATGTACCGGCTTTCAAATTCTTTTCCGAATTCCAGATATTTTTTATCAATGGGCGACAATTCGTCTTCACCGATAACGGAAGCCAGATTCCGGGCGTCGCCCACCTTGGCGTAGGCGGAGAAAAGCTGGTTTGCCAGATCCTGGTGGTCTTCCCTTGTGTATCCGGCCCCGATGCCGTCCTTCATCAGACGGGACAGGGAGGGCAGGATACTGATCGGCGGATAGATGGACTGGCCGTGCAGTGTCCGTTCCAGTACGATCTGCCCCTCTGTGATATAACCGGTCAGGTCGGGAATCGGATGGGTGATATCATCGTTGGGCATGGTGAGGATCGGCAGCTGTGTCACGGAACCCTTTACACCCTGGACAATACCTGCCCGCTCATATAGAGTGGCCAGTTCGCTGTACAGATATCCCGGATATCCTTTTCGGCTGGGGATTTCTCCCTTGGAGGAAGAAACCTCACGCATGGCCTCCGCGTAGGAGGTCATATCCGTCAAAATGACCAGAATATGCATATTCTGCTCAAAGGCCAGATATTCGGCTACGGTCAGCGCAACCTTGGGCGTGATCAGACGCTCCACCACCGGATCGTTTGCCAGATTTAAAAACATAGCCACATGGTCGGCAACCCCGCTGTCCTCAAAGGTACGGCGGAAGAAATCAGCCACATCATATTTGACGCCCATAGCGGCAAAGACGATGGCAAATTGTTCGTCCGAATCTTCTCCCAGAGAAGCCTGCCGGACAATCTGTGCCGCCAGCTGGTCGTGAGGAAGTCCGTTTCCGGAAAAGATCGGCAGCTTCTGTCCGCGAATCAATGTGGTCAATCCGTCGATGGCGGAGATTCCGGTACGGATGTAGTTTCGGGGATATTCCCGCATCATGGGATTGAGCGGCAGTCCGTTCACGTCCCGGCGCAAAGAGGACGTAATCGGGCCGAGATCGTCGATGGGCTGCCCGATCCCGTTAAAGGTCCGTCCCAGCATATCCGGGGAGAGTGCAATCTCCATGGGATGTCCTGTAAGCCGCGTATGGGTATTTTTCAGGGACATATTTTCCGAGCCTTCGAAGACCTGAATGACGGCGCGGTCCTCATAGATCTCCACGATACGTCCGATTTTTCGTTGATTTCCGTCCACAACGAACTCTACGATTTCGTCATAAAATGCATCCTGTACGCCCTCCAGAGCGATCAGAGGTCCGTTGATACTGCTTAAGCCTAAATATTCAATTGACATGGTATCCTCCCTCCTTATGCATTTTTCTCCAGAACACGCTGGTAAAATTCGTCGATGTCACGGTGGTACTGCGCAAACATTTCCAGGCGGTCATTGGGAACGTCGTAGCGAATCGAAATCACCCGGTCGAAAATCGCCTCTGATTTCAGTACGGACATGGGATGCCCCATAGTTACCAGTGCACGGGATTGTTTGTATAGATATAAAATGGTGTCCATCATCAGAAACTGCTTTTCCATGGAGACACAGGTGTCGTCTTTATGGAATGCGTTCTGCTGTAAGAAGCCCAGACGAATCACACGGGCAATCTCCAGGATTAATTTCTGGTCATCCGGCAGAACATCGCTTCCGATCAGTTTTACAATCTCCAGCAGGCTGCTCTCCTGGTTTAGGAGGGACATCAGCCGGTTTCGGTTGTGAATGAATTTTGGCGATACATGATCCTGATACCAGGGCGCCAGATCGTTTAAATATTCGCTGTAACTGGTCAGCCAGTGAATTGCCGGAAAATGCCGGGAATAGGCAAGACTCTTATCCAGTCCCCAGAAACAGCGGACAAAACGCTTTGTATTTTGTGTAACCGGTTCGGAGAAGTCACCGCCCTGAGGGGAGACCGCGCCGATGATGGTGACGGAACCGGTAGTTCCGTTCAGGTTATTCATCATTCCCGCCCGCTCATAAAAGGCGGACAGACGGGATGCCAGATAGGCCGGGAATCCTTCTTCTGCGGGCATTTCCTCCAGACGTCCGGACAATTCCCGCAATGCTTCTGCCCAACGGGAAGTGGAGTCTGCCATAATGGCCACGTCGTAGCCCATATCCCGGTAATACTCCGCCAGCGTCAGACCGGTGTAGATGCTTGCCTCACGGGCAGCCACCGGCATGTTGGATGTATTTGCGATCAAAGTCGTCCGGTTCATCAAAGGGGTACCGGTTCTGGGATCTGTCAGTTCTCCAAATTCTTCCAGAACCTGCGTCATTTCGTTTCCACGTTCTCCGCAGCCAATGTAGATGATAATATCCGCATCGGACCATTTTGCGATCTGATGCTGGGACATGGTTTTTCCGGTTCCGAATCCGCCGGGAATGGCAGCCGTGCCTCCCTTGGCAATGGGAAACATGGTGTCGATAATTCTCTGCCCGGTAACCAGTGGAACGGAGGCCGGGACCCGGCTGCTGGAAGGACGGGCAATTCGAATGGGCCAGTGCTGTGTCATGGTCAGCTCTTTTTCCGTTCCGTTATCCAAAAGCAACGTAACAAGCGGTTCGTCAATGGTATATTCCCCGTCCGGAACCGTTCGGATTACGGTTCCCTCCACATTCGGAGGAACCATACATTTGTGCAGGATGGCATGAGTCTCCGGTACCTCGGCGATGATATCGCCGGAATTCAGCACGTCGCCGGTCTGCACCGTAATATGCGCGGGCCATTTTTTTGTGCGGTCAAGAGAGTCTACGCTGACACCGCGGGTAATGAAAGCGCCGCCGGTTTCCGCGATTCTCTCCAGCGGGCGTTCAATTCCGTCAAAAATGTTATTTAAGATGCCGGGAGCCAGTGTGACGGATACGGCGCTGCCGCTTGCCACTACTTCTTCCCCAGGGTGCAGTCCGGTGGTTTCTTCGTAGACCTGGATGGTAGTCATATCTTTGTCCAGCGCAATGACTTCTCCCACCAGTTTTTCTTTGCCGACATAGACCATCTCCTGCATACGGAACCCGGTATTTCCTTTCAGGTAGATGACGGGGCCGTTGATTCCATAGATTGTTCCAGTATTAAGCAATTCCGTCACCTCCTGTTACCGTAAATAAGAACTTGTCATATTCGTTCAATAATTGTGTCTTGAAAGAATTATCAATCAAAATATTGCGGCCGCGAATTACCGCGCGCATTCCGCCGATGAAATCTTCCGCACTGATCGTCAATTTCGTGCCGGTTGCCTTTTCCAGCATCGGCAGACGCGCCTCGTCGGATGGATTGATGTAGAGAACCATCTCTTCCCCCGATGCAAAGGAGATGGCTTTGCGGATTGCTCTGATCAGATATTCGTCATAGTCCGGGGTTTTCATAAACTGCTGGACCAGTTCCAGCGTTTCCTTAAAAATTTTGTCTTTTAATTCTACCTGTATTTTGCCGGTTCTGCGCTTTAATTCCAACTGGGCTTTGGCAGCGGCCTGATTCAGTTGATGCTTTGCGCTGATTCTTTCCGCTTTGATACGGGTTTCCGCCTGCCGCGTCACCTCTTCCTTATGGTCTTTCAGAACATTTTCCAGGGCATCGCGATAATTGTCAATGATGGCATTGCCTTCTGCGCGTGCTTCTTCCATAGAAGAAGCCTGTAAATGTGCGATTTTTTCTTCCAGAGTCAAGAGGGGTACCTCCTTTTTATAACTTTAAACCGATGGCTTCCGTTACGTAAGATGTGATAAAGTCTTTTTTTCGGCCGGTTCCGTGCCTGTCGGGAATCTCAATTAACAGGGGCATCTGCCGTTCCAGACGGAATTGATCCAGAATTTCCGGAAATTCCTGTCCGAATTTCTCTGTCAGAAGCACGATGCCGATGGTTTTGTCTGTCAGTACCTTTTCCAGCTCGTTCCGGAGTTCCTCGCGTTCATGAACCACGACTCCGTCTACACCTGCCAGACGCATTCCCGTATAGGTATCCACATTATCACTGATCAAATACATCTTCATCTTATAAACTTCCCAGAATCATGAAAGAAATGATCAGTCCGTACAGACAGACACCTTCTGCAAGACCTACAAAGATCAGAGATTTACCCAGGATGCTGGAATCTTCACTGAGCGCCCCCAGTGCCGCGCTTGCTGCGCTCGCTACGGCGATACCGCCGCCGATACAGGATAAACCGGTAACCAGAGCGGCTGCGATATAACCAAGTCCGGTTGACAGGGATGCGGTGTCCGCGGCATCCGCAGCGTGAACCTGCGGTCCGCCCAGCATCATAACAGAAGCCAGAGCGAATGCACCGAAGAAAAAGAATGCATTGACCCCGATCGTGGTTTTATAACGTTTTCGGTTCTTTTCTCCGATCAGGTAATATCCGAACGGAAGGATGATACTCAGAATTAAAGCAGCGATGAGAATCAGTTTTGTTGCGGTTGTCATAGTGAATTTCCTCCTCTTACATTTTCAGTGTTTATTTGAATGTTTTTATGCTTTTTTCTTGTTTTTTGTGTTGGTATAAGGATCAAATGTACGGCCGGAACCTTTGTAGAACCGACTGAACATTTCATAATATTCCAGACGGAGCACCTGTATGCCGACGATCAGTCCTTCCATTCCGCATACAAACAGGTTGCCGAGTATGACAACAACCCAGTTCAGTGATCCTTTTTCTGCCCCTGCCAGCATCAGTACCACTTCCATCATGGCCGCATGGCTGACGGCAAACGCGCCGATCCGGACAAAGGAAAGAGTATTGGAAAAATAGCTCAGCAGAGTTTCGAATAATTCGAAGAATCCCTGCACCAGAAACATGGCTTTGCTTTCTTCCATTTTGTCTGCCCGTTTCTGAATTTTTTTCGTCAGCGGCTCCCGGAACAAAATCAACAGCAGCGGAACGCCAAACATGACGGCCAGTACAATACCGCCGGGGGTTTTGTGCCCGGTCATAAACAGCACGATGGTTGCGACCACAGAACCGTAAAAAACAAGTCCTGCCACTCCGTTTACATCAAACCAGGCGGCCTCGATATCATGACTTCGCAGGGCGTTGATGATATGCAGCACCATGGACAACAAGATAATGCCCATTCCAAAGGCGACGGCTACAACGAATACGGTGTTCAGCTTCCCGATGAACGGTAACGTGGTCATATGTTCAATGGGACGCAGCCAGACAGCATCAATGATGTCCTCGAATCCAAAGATACTGCCGAACAGGAATCCAAAGATTGTAGAGAATACGCCCGCCGTGGCCACAATACCGGCCAGCGGGATTCTCTTGAAATAATACAACAGTCCGCCGCCGATGAGCAGAAGTAATCCTTGTCCCACGTCGCCGAACATGGCGCCGAAAATAAAGGAATAGGTCAGACCGACGAACATGGTGGGATCCATCTCATCATGGGCCGGGAGACCGTACATCTGTACATACATTTCAAAAGGCTTGAAGAGCTTTGGATTCTTCAGTTTTGTTGGAGGAGCGCCGAAATATGTTTCCCGGTCGTCTTCCACGACGACGAAGATCTTATCGTCGCCCTCGATTTCTTTTTGAAATTTTTCTACGTCTGTTTCGGACATCCATCCGCAGAGAATGTAGAAATCTTCCTGATTATCCTTCATCCGTGCCGCCATTTTCCGGACGTCAAAGTTGTGGGATAATTCCTCCAGACGATTTTTGGAAGCAATAATCTGAGGCGCACGGTCGGAGAGCATCTGCGCGGCTTCCGCGTCCAGATCTTCAATCTCCCGGGTATGTTTGTCAATCTGCCTCTGAAGTTTTTTATAGGCGTCGGAAGGACTTCCCTCGTAATGATCGGGCAGTGCAATCCGTTCAAAACGCAGGGAACGGAAAACGGCGTCTGCTTTCTGAGCCTCTCCGGGAGATACAAAATAAACACCGTATACATAACTTTCATCCCGTTCGCCTTCCGCAAAGATAGCGGTCAAATCATCCATAAGGTACTTTTGCAGTTTATAGTAATATTCAATGGCAATTCGTCCGAAGCGGTAAGTGATATACTTATAATGTAAAACCTGGTTCAGGTTGCAGTCCAGAGGCCGGAACGGTGCAATCATTTTCTGCTTTTCCAGAAGATCGCTAATTTTATTGCGCAGCTTTTCTTTTTTATCCTGTAAAACCTGATAATCGGCGGCAGCATTTTGAATGACTTCAAACATCCCGTCCAGCGTAAGATTTTGATCCGGTTTTACTTCTTCCGGATGCTCCAGAAGCGCGGCGAACTGTTCCGCCTGGGCCAGGGACTCCCGGTAAGGATTCATCTCCACGAAAGGTCTCAGATTGTCTACGGTCTTTAACTCTGACAGTGCAGATTCAAGCTGAATCTCATATTTCGAAAGATAGAGATCTGTAACCCGGTCAATGTCATTGCGCGGACCGGAAATATTAATGAATTTCATTTTTACGATCATTTTGTCTTACCTCCGATGTAAGCCAGCGTTTCGCCAGGGGATAGTCCATAACGGATACATTCTATGGCGGTCGTCAGCTGTCTTAATTCTTCTTCTTTCAGAAACAGATACGTATTGATGGCGGCAATGGAATAAGGATCCTTGCGCCGGTCGCTGGTATAGAGACGGTAAAGACACTCCGTATACATCTGTTCAATCGTCAGGCTTCGCCCAAAATCGTAGTGCCGTGCATAGGATGTCTTTGCAAGTACTGCCTCAAATCCGTCCACCCCGTCTGCTTCTACCATTTCCCGAATCAGTGCAGTCGGAATCTTATACTGGATGGGAACAAGAAGAGAGTAGATATCGGCAGGCTGCATATGGTAATATTTTTTTGCCCGGTAGATCCATTGCATGTTCAGAAGATCGATCTTCGAACCGCAGTCTCTTGTATATAGTTCCAGTTCTTTTTTCTTGAGAATTTTTTTTCGCTCTTTCCACATGGCGGAAAGGTAATGCTGATTTAATGTCAGATCATAGTCAAATAGAGTGACCGTTTCGTTGTTCTGAAGTTTTTTTAATGGTTCGTAATACTCGGTTCCTTTTAGATTTTCTACCAGATCGTCGGTCGTTCTGGAAAGAATCAGCTTGTCAATGGAAACTTGCGTATATTTGTCAAAGAATGCTTTTTTGGAATTGAGATCAAAAGGTTCTGCGTAGCGGTTGATCACGATCCGCAGGCAGTAGTTGATCAGATTGATCTCATAGCGCTTTACCAGAAGTCGTAAAAATCTTCGCTGCGGCAATCCGCAGAAACGATAGATCTTGGAATATTCATAGTAAAGTTCCAGCAGCAGGATTTTTTCAATATCTCCGCGATGCAGTCTGTTCGTGTCTAACTCATTGAGCACATAAGTATAGGAAGAGTTTTCACGCAGATAGGATACGACTTCCGGCACATTATGCAGGGAGGCAATTTCTTCAAAATTTTCCTGCTTTAACAGGCGGGATTCCATGGCGCGCAGCTTAGTTACGATTCCACTGTATTGTAGTAGATTTCCCATGTTTTTATACCTCTGTGATTCGTTTTAAAATAGCCTGTGCGTAAGCGGTATGCCGCTCGTTGTATTCCTTTTCCAGCGCAGTGATGGCGGCGCAGCGTCCTCCACCCTGTGTATCCAGAAGTTCCTGTGTCTTCTGCTCCAGACGATCCCGTATTTTTCGGATTTCTTTGGATGTTTTCTGTTCCAGCTCGTTATCGAAGCGGGTACGCTTTTCCCGGTATTCCCGGTCCAGGACTTCCTTCTGTGCCTCCGCATGTTCTACAATTGCGGAAGCGGCAGATTCGATCTCTGACAATTTCCTGACGATAGAGTCCATAATGAGCCTCCTTTTGTTGATTCGTGCGTGCGTTTTTCACCCATTATCATACTCTTTTTTCTGAAAAAAGCAATGTTAGAAATTACAAGAATAGGGAGAATTTTCGACAGGAAATTGTGCAGTTTTACGAAAGAGCTATTTTAATAGGAAGAAACAGGGAAAATGGGAAACCAGAAAAATACGCATAAAACATGATATAAAAAATGCCGGAATGGGTTTTGACCTGCACAGAGATGCATGTTATGATAGAAGAAATAAAAAAGAGAACACAGAGTTTTGTCAACAGATATTTTCATGATCATGACATCCAGGAGGTGCTGTAATGCGGCTGCGTAATATTCCAAGGGCGGATCGGGTAATAAAAGAACATAAGGCTGTGATCAAAAGACCGGAGGACCAGCGTGGATGCTGGCGGCAGGTATTTGGGAATGAATTTCCCATTCATATGGAGATTGGGATGGGGAAAGGGAAATTTTTGCTGCAGATGGCGGCAGAACATCCTCAGATTAATTACATCGGAGTGGAACGGTATTCCAGCGTGCTTCTGCGCGCACTGGAACGGTATGATGCAGAGGAAGAGGTACGAAAGGAAAAGGCGGTTAAGGCAGCCGGATACGGGGGGATTGCGCAGGAGTCTGAAAAAGACGGCTCTTCCCGCAGCCGGCAGGAATTGAGAAACATCCGGTTTCTTTGTATGGATGCAGGAGAGGTAGAGAGCATATTCCGTCCGGGAGAGGTGGAACGGATCTATCTGAATTTTTCGGATCCATGGCCGAAAGCACGTCATGCCAGGCGGCGGCTGACTTCCGGCGAATTTTTGGAAAAGTATGCGCACGTACTTCCGACAGGTGGAAGAATCGAATTTAAAACGGATAATACAGAATTATTCCGATTTTCTCTGGAGCAGATCCGGGAAGCTGCCGGATGGATTCTGGAGGAATATACGTATGACCTGCATCATCAGGAGGAGATGAGCCGGGGGAATGTGATGACGGAATATGAAGAGAAATTTTCGGCAAAGGGAAATCCCATTCATAAGATGGTGGCAGTCCGGAAATAAGATTTTTTGCCGGAATACACCGTATTTGATATGCACTGCGTGGCCTGTGTCTGCATAAAGTATAGAGAGAAGATGATTCTGTGAGGTATGGGATGTGAGACGGAAAGGCTGGAAGGATTGGATTTGTGCAAAGTTGTACTGTAAGCCGGAATGGAATCAGAGACTGATATGTCTAAAACGTTCTCTCGATGAGGTATATCGGATATTAAATATGGATAATTGCCATGGCGGCTGATCAGAAAAGCAGGTGTTGATTATGAAAGTAAGAGTGACAACGAAAAATTATGAACGGGAAGTGCTGAAATCGGAACTTCCGGTTCTTGTGGAATTTTTTGCCGATTGGTGCGGGAAATGCGCTATGTTGGAAGATGCAGTGGAGGAGATTGCAGAGGAACAGGAAGGAATTTTGAAAGTATGCCAGATTGAAATTGAGGAATCGGCGAAGCTTGCGCAGGAGTTTGAAGTGGAGGTTGTACCGACCTTTGTGATATTCAGAAACGGAAAGCCGGTCTCCGCGGCCAGCGGAGTGCTGCACAAGGAGACGGTTCTGGAAATGCTCCGGGAAGAAATAGGAATATATGTGGGACACTGAAAAAGCAGTCTGCAATGGCTTTGAGAGAAGAATTGCAGGCTGTTTTTTAGGTGATAGTTTAGTCCAGGGTTTTGCACTTACTGTAAAATCCGTAACAGTGAGGCCGAAGACTGAACTGTTACTTTTGTAAAGGTTTTTCCGCAAATATAGATTGACAGAATATACCCCAATACGTTATATTGATAATATATGATTTTTAGAAAAAAAGAAAAATTGCGTAAAGAATAGTCAGATAATTTAAGATAAAATCATATAAAAAACAGATAAAAGGAGTTGAAGGGGTTATGGGTAAGTGGAAAAACTTGTTGAAGCGGGGCCTGGTGGCAGCTTTGACAGCGGTTTTACTGGGCAGTGGAATGCCTTCTGTGGTGCTTCCGGTATCTGCAGAAGAAGTGGAAGAGATTGTACAGGAAGATGGAACGGACGCGCAGGTCGCGGCGGTACAGCAGCAGATTGCAGCGCTTCCGACGGTGGAAGAGGTACAGGCGCTGTCGGCAGAGGAACGGGAAGCAAGCCGTGTTTCTTTGCAGGAAGTGAAGAAGGCTTACGATGCGCTGACAGAGGAGCAGAAGCAGCAGATATCAGGCGCGCAGGAACTTCTGGACGCGCTGACCGGATATTTGGAAGGACAAGCTGCGCCGCCGGCAGAAGAGGTACAGGAGGAAGTAATTGAGTTCACAGTGCCGGTACCTGAGGAAGAGTTGGCGGGAGCGGATAATGAGGAACTGTTAAAAGGGTATGTAGAGCAGCAGATCTATGCGCCGTTTAACAGTGGGATCGCGCTTTTAGGAGAAGTCGGGGAAGGTCAGCTTACAGGAATAGATAAAGAAATATATCTTGCTTTGAAAGCGAAGATCAAAGAAGTGGCGGCAGGAAATGCGACGTCTACGGAGTTCCTTTTGGACGGGATTTCATTCACGTTGACTGCGGCGGAAGTGGCTGCAGCAGGAAACAATGTGGGAAAGGCGTTTCAGAATAAAGTACATACAGGAGATATTTTGTCTTATCTCATGATGGATTGCCCTTACGAATTGTACTGGTTCGATAAAGAAGTGGGGATGGGAACACGTTATGCATCGCAGGGGTATCCGAGTACGGGAGATTATAAAATTATAGACCTGACTTTTTCTTTCACGGTCGCAGTAGCGTATCGGCAGTCGGGTCAACTGCTTGTGGTGGATCACGCAGGGATTGCAAAGGTGAATCACGCGGTTGCAAAAGCGCAGGCCATTGTAAATCAGTGTGCGGGGTTGTCAGACGAGGAAAAGTTAAGGGCGTACAAAGATGAGATCTGTGCTTTGACAGAATACAATTTTGATGTATTAGCAGGAGGGGTACGTTACGGGGATCCCTGGCAGTTGATTTATGTGTTTGACGAGGATCCCAGTACAAAGGTGGTCTGTGAAGGATATGCGAAAGCGTTCCAGTATCTGTGTGATCTGTCCACATTTCAGGAAGATACTACATGTTACACGGTGGTGGGAGATATGAATGGCGGCGCCCATATGTGGAATGTGGTCCGGATGGGAGACGGAAAGAGTTATCTGGTGGATGTGACCAACTGTGACACCGGTATGGCCGGACATCCGGATAAGTTATTCCTTGCCGGAGGAACAGGCAGCGTGGATGCCGGATATACGGTGAATGGAATTTCTTATGTGTATGAAACCGGAACAGGGGAGAATCAGAAGGAATTGTTCGGGGAGGACATCCTGACTCTGGCCGGTACAGAATATGACGATAAGGCGCCGGTGATTTCGATGCCCGCGGCAGTCGAGGTTACTTATGGTGACGCTCCTTCAAACTATTCTTTCGCTGGATTTACGGCAACACAAAAGGGAACTTCCACGGAGGTTCCAGGAACATTTTCCTGGAAAGAGACTTCTTATGGAAGCGCGGGAGAAAAGAAACTGACTCTGGTATTTACACCGGATGATTTGAATACATATTCGGCAGCGACGCGTCTGGTTCCGGTCAAAGTCAATCCGAAGCCGATCACACCTGTTTTGACGATCGTTGATCAGACCGTAGACTATACCGGGCAGGCGATCATTCCGGCACACCGTCTTGAGAACGGAGGAAGCGCCCTGATAGAAGGGACGGATTATACGGTTCAGTGTACGAATAATATTAATGCCGGTACAGGCACTTTGAAAGCGGTTCCGAAGGCAGGCGGGAATTACACATGGAATGCCGATACAACGACAGGGAATTTTACCATTCGTCCTATCGCATACCCGGGAGAAAAGACGGCGTCTGTGTCTACCAGATATGGGAAGGCAGGTACGTTTGATTTTGGAGAAATGCTTCCGTCCGGTGTGACATTGACATTGACGGGAACAGAAGATCCCGATCAGATTTTTGCGGAGAATCCGAAACTGAACGGAAAAGTGGTTTCTTACAGTCTGGTGAATGAGAAAGCAAAGGTGGGAAGCACGGCCAGGGTGACCCTGGAAGTGGTTTCCAACAATTACCATACATTTGAGATTACATTGACGGTAAAGATGAGCGATAAGCTGGCGCAGTCGGATTTCAAATTTAGCGCCGCAACTCAGAAGAAGACCTATGGCGACGCGGACTATGTGCTTGCGGCTTCCGGCGCCGTTAAGGACAGTAAAGTGACTTATACCAGCAGCGATCCCACGGTTGCAACGGTGGATGAAAAGAGCGGAAGCATTCATATCTTAAAACCGGGAACTACGGTGATCAGGGCCGTGGCTTCCGAGACGGAAGATTATCTGGATGCATCTGCGTCCTATGAATTACAGGTTGTACGGAAGACATTGAAGTGGGATGTGAGCGGACTGCAGGCGGTAGATAAAGAAGGAACTGTTGTAGAAGGAAAAGCAAGCCTGTACGGTGTTCTGGGCGTATCCGGTATCGTAAGCGGAGACGAGGCATATGCAGTTTTTGACTGCCCGGCAGGAAAGCTGAACGGAAAGTATGCGTCCACCGTACCGGGAAGCCAGAAGGTGACATTGTCCTGGGCAGACGGGCAGGCAGTTCTTCTTCAAGGCGCAAAAGCAGAATACTATGTGATGCCGGATGCATTGCCGGAATTCACCGGGAGAATTAATCCGGTCAGCGATAAATTCCCGACGCCGCCGGAGTCTACGGATGAAAAGCAGTTGAAGCTGGAGGTGGAGACCGGGATTTCCACTGTGCCGGATGCGTTTAAGGATAATGAGAAGCTGAATACGCCGGCCAAGATCGAATCCTGGATGAAGACAAACATTCAGGAGAGAACCAGCGGAATTGCGAAAGAAAATATCATTGTGTATGATATTGTTCTTATGATCAATGAGAACGGCCAGGGCTGGAAGGAAGCGACCACAGAGAACTTCCCGTCCGCAGGCCTGACGATTACACTTCCCTATCCGAAGGGAACAGGGGAGAAGACGCAGGACTTTACAGTATGTCATCTGTTTACGAAGGATATGAACGGACATCGGGCCGGGGAAACAGAGTATCCGGAAGTGACCAAAACCAAAGACGGCATTCAGTTTAAAGTACATGGTTTGTCTCCGGTTTCCATCGGCTGGAAGGACGTGAAGGCGTCTGCCGGAAATGATAAGCAGGAAACAAAAGATGCAAGCCCGGCAACGGGAGATCAGAGTCCGATCGCAGGATATGCGGTATTGATGCTTTTGGCTCTGGGCGGAATCGGAGTGGTATCCGCAAGACGGCGCAGAGGATAATTAACATTTCTTTTCAAAATATGTCTGATGTTGGGGGACGGTGATACCGTCCCCGGTTTTATGCCATAGTATGCGGGAAAGCTGCCGCCAACGACGGATTTTCTGTATGCGGTCAGGCAGATATTTGTTGAGAGAGAACAGAAATGATGAAAAAAGCAGGAAAAAAATGAAGAAAAAATGAAGAAAAATAAAAAAAGTGCTTGCATTTTGAAAAAACATGCGTTATAATTCTTTATGCGTTGTTCGGTAAGGGAGATAATTTATAACATATGCGCGATTAGCTCAGTTGGAAGAGCACCTGACTCTTAATCAGGGTGTCCAGGGTTCGAGCCCCTGATCGCGCAGTCAGAAATCACTGTTTTTGCAGACGTTGAGAGCTGCGGGGATGGTGATTTTTATTTTTATATTTTATGATCGGACGGTGTTGGCTGCCCATTTGTGCGGGAACCTCAAATGTGGGATATCCTACGGGTACGCCCTCTGCGAGGGTGGTTGCACAGTAGGGGCTGATCGTGTGGCTACGATTATTGAGTAATTAGTAAAAAGCTAGATTTTATGGGGCTTTCCGAGTTTTCGGCGGGCCTTTTTTCTTAAAATGAATAGAAAATGAGGTTCAGCGGTGCCAAAACGGTGCAAAAAATACTTGCATATTATGGAATGATTTGGGGATAATAGTATATAAAAAGCTAACTTGAAAAAGTAAATTCCAGTGCAGAAGTAAATTCCACCCCACCTTGCTTTTTGCTGATTTTGCAGGAGATTTTTAAGCAATATCTCCTGTTTTCTGCTATAATGAGTTCAACTTATCGAAATATACTTGATTTCTGGACACGAAAAACAGACCACTGGAAGGTAGTGTGCAAGACTAAATTCCACCGGTCACATCCCTAAAATGTGAAAAGTTTACTTCCAGTCTGACAGCAGATTTCGATCAGTTGATTAGCAGTTAAAGTGGATCAGCTTAGGCGTCAGATTCACCTCGTCCGGGGCAATCGGCCTAAGCTGAAATGCGTTTAACACATCTTCGTCCATTGTTTCAAGTGCGGCACAGTAGGGAGTCCGCCCTCCAAGGCTTTCCCTGGGTGTTGAATTGATATGGCTTACGATCAGGTTCACATCCCACTGGGTAAGGAATTCAAAACTGGTTCCTTTTGGATGCACCATACGAAGCATCGTGTGAGCCTGCTCTAATCCCCCTTTTGTCCGCTCCTCATTGGATCACAGTAATAAATGCTGGTTCGCTGCATGCCATTTACACCTGTTTCCAATGATTCAGGATTACCGAATTCTGTTCCGCGGTCGGTTAATATGTACTCAAAGGCTGAAAGGAATCCATCAGTTCCCAGACGCTTTTCCAGCCGGTCAAATACGAGGTGGACCGCGCCTTGCGTGCAGCGGTTCATCAGAAAGGCAAGAAACAGTTTTTCTTTTGTAAAAAAGAAGGTAAGCAGAGTTTTCTTTGACTCCCTGGAAGAATGGACCGTATCCATTTCGGTACAGGACGCAAGCCGCAGCGTCTGAAAGTCCTGATAGGTGCGGCTGATAAAAACTGTACGGTCTGTGATCTGTGTCTTATGACACTTACGGGGTCTGAATTTCACCTTGCGTTTCAGATCGACGTTACGCGCTGTGAACAGTCCCTGGTCCAGATAGGCATACACAGTTCTGACCGAAAGATCCAGTTCCGGATGGTTGGTAACGATCTGATATGGGGACTGTCCCTGTTCAATAAGCGGTGAGATGATCCTGTCCTTTTTGAGGAGCTCATGTTTTGTGAGATTGACACCAGCTCTGGAATCGGAAAGCTTTTCACGGTATTTGCGATCCGAGAACCGTGCATTATATGTATACTTGTGAGCGATTGTACAATGATTGATTTTCATTGGACATCCATTGCGGACATAAGGAGCCTTATCCAAACGGGGACATCGCTCTTTTTCAAAGTCTTTGCATGTCTGGTTGCATGTTGGGCAGGAAGCACATTTGATGCCACAAAGAATCATCTTTCCACAGGCATTGGTTTTCTTACAATGATATCTGTGAACACAGAAGTTTTTGGCATTGTAGAAGGTGCCTTTGTGATACCAGTCCGAAAGGCGATGAGCCTTTACTTCTTTGGAAATGGTCGTGGGGTCCTTGCACAAAAATTTGGCAATATCCTTGAAGGATGTAGCTTTGTTTAATTGATTTTCAATGTAAATGCGGTTTTCGAGAGTAAGATGTTTTTGGTTGCCAGGTATGCATTTACTCATAATTCCTCCTTCTACTGCTGTCAGAAGGAGAGATAACAGTACCATATTTGTATGAAAGAGTAAACATCAACTGTGCGAGAGTAAATTCCACTAGGGAATAAGGGGGTGGAATTTAAAATTTCATTTTAGGTAGTATATAAAAAATAGATGATATGCTAGACTTGATAAAAAAAGTATGGTAACATAAATATGAAAATAATCTGGGGTTGTTATATGCAAAATGAGATATGCATACGGAGGATGGATATGCTAATTAAAAATACTTCTATTTCGATAAAGTATAAAAAAATAGATAACCTTAAAAAGAATTATTTCTTAAATGAGGATATTTTGAAAGAGCATTTTAATGAAGCAACGGTTTTACCTATTCCAGATGACGCTCCATTAGAAATACCAAGGATTATTATAAAGTCGTTAAATGAGCATTCACAATTGAACATATCACCAATTGCTACTACATTGCAAATAAATTATAATGAGGGATTTGAAAAAGATTGGGAGAAATGTGAGCAATATATTCAGCAGAAAATGAAAACGGTTTTTTCTTTTTTGAATATTTTGACTAATAACGAATACGAATATATTGGTGTTGTTACAGAAGTTCTATTAGATGAGTACATGAAAGACGGAGCTCAAATTTTAGCACATAATTTATTAAAAAACAGTGATGATTCTTCAATTTATGATTTAAACATAAGGTATACATTTGTTGAAAATGATAATATTTTTGTTAATATCATGTTGCAGAATGCAAGACTTTTCAAAAATGGAATAGATGGTGATGTCGCTGGAAATTTATCAATGGACAATCAAGTGTCAGAATCTATTGGAGTAGTGATTGATATAAATGATAGATATGGATATAATACTTGCAATTATTATAAAACCGATAGTAGTAAATTAGATTTCATTATTGCGGAAATGACGGTTGTAATGAATAGCAAGTTGAAAGGACTTTTAGAGAAAGGAGCGTATTAGTATGGGCAATGTTATTAAAAATATTAGTACAACAGCTGCTGTATTAGGTTTAGCTTTTTCAGTTGCTGGAAATAGTAGTATTGTTGTATCTGGAAACTATGCCGTTCCTAATTATGAGTTGTTTGTGGATGCTTCTAAAAATAGTGAAAATAGTAGTATAATTGGGTATAGTCAAAATAATATATATATTGATAAAAGAAGTTCACGCCTTGAAAGAATGGCAAAGGAATCTTTTGGAGGAATGAGAGACGCTACAAAAGAAGAACTTGAAGGTGTAGATCGATATATTAAATCTATTTCGAAATCTACGGGAATAGATTTCTTCTCTTTATGTTAAGGGGATTTATTGACTTCGTAGATAGCGTCTTACCATCGGTCTCTCCTGACTTTAGAGATGGAGCAAAAAATGCTATTTCACAATTCGAAAAAGAAGGACATCGAATTAATTATCTTACAGCGACGTTGTTACCTGAGTTATCTCAAGGTGATATTATTTCACAAGTGCCATTTACATATTTTGAAGAGGACGGAAGACAAATGATATTTACTGCTGATGCTATGGTGATATCTACGTCATGTCATATTGATCAAAAAGATAAGATATTAATGGTTCCGGTTCTTCCAATTGATTCATTTACTGGGAATTTAATGGAATTGAAAAAGAATATGGTGTTTGATTTTATGTATATACCAGATTTGGCCATGAGTAAAAGATATGTGTGTTTTAATTTGATGACATCATATAATAAAAAACTTATTTGTGGTGGAATTGAAAATGGAAGAATTAGAAGAATCGCTTCTTTAAATCAGATTGGTTATTATTTTTTTATTATAAAATTATCTGTATATTTGATGAGAAAAGAAGATTCTGATACTTTAGATTTTAGAAAATGTTTTGCAGAAGCAGTATAAGTAGCGCAGACTCCCTGTTTTACTATGAAACATACACCCAGGCTTGCGGCGAATATCCAAAAAAAGCGCAAACTCCCCCGCGTCCTGCTTTCAGCACGTTACATTTACAAGATATGTTTTATTGATGGTGGTGCCACATGCGCGGGGCATGGGGATTTACTATGAAACAAAACCTTCCGGGTAACCAAAAAAGCGCAGATTACCCCTATCAAGCTTAAAAAGTTGAGTTTGAACTTAACTGACGGGCTTATGCGGCAATTACTGGAGCATTCCATCCAAGCGCTTTTAACTTTTTAAGGTACGCATTGATCTTACTTCCTTATTGAACTGATTGTAATAATCAGCCACCAAATCCTTGAAAACGACTCCATCTTTGAGGATGTGGTATATCGCAATCAGCATGGAATGGGCTACTTTTGGCAGGATAAACTTATGAGGTTACAAAATATTAAGGGGATGGACATTTTCCATTCCCTTTTTTGAATATTTCATTGACAGGTCTTGATAGCTTGTTCAGGAGTCTACAAAGGATTGCGGGATTATTCCGAAATAGGAACAACTTCAAAATTCAGGAATCACTAAGACACAAACAAGACACAAACAACTTCAATCATGGTATGGACGGTATCTGCTAGTTATGTTATAATATATAAGGAGATTTGTCAGAAAATATAAAGAGTTTTCCGGGACAAAGTCCGCAGTTTGCAGGATGTAAAGAAAGCTCCCAAGGATATTGATAAAGAGAGTGAGTAAGAGTAAGTATGGAGAAGAAGAACAGAAGCAGGGAAAAGATTTTAATTGTGGATGATTCGGAGATGAATCGCTCGATTCTGGCGGATATGTTGGAAGAGGATTATGAGATTTTAGAGGCGGCGGATGGGCAACAAGGAGTTGCCATGCTTCAGAAGCTGGGTGCGGAGATTTCGCTGGTACTTCTGGATATTGTGATGCCGGTGATGGATGGCTTTGAAGTGCTTGCCGTGATGAATAAGAATCAATGGATTAAAGATATCCCTGTGATTATGATTTCTGCGGAAAGTGCGCCGGATGCGATACAACGCGCCTATGAACAGGGAGTTTCGGATTATATCAGTCGTCCTTTTGATTTCTGGGTGGTGCAGCGAAGAGTTGTGAATACGATCATGCTGTATGCGAAGCAGAAAAAACTAATCGGTATGGTTACGGATCAGATGTATGAGAAGGAGCGGGATGCGAATTTAATGGTGACCATCTTAAGCCATATCGTAGAGTTTCGGAATGGCGAGAGTGGCCTTCACGTTGTGCATATTCAGACGATTACAGAACTGCTTTTGGAAAGCCTGCAAAGGAAAACGGATCGTTATCCTCTCTCCCATGAAGAGATTAATATGATTGTTATGGCTTCCGCGCTGCATGACATTGGAAAGATTGCAATTCCATCTGAGATTTTGAATAAGCCGGGACGGTTTACGGATGAAGAGTATGAGATTATGAAGACACATTCCAGTGTGGGCGCTTCCATGCTGCGGGATCTTTCTCTTTATCAGCAGGAACCATTGGTGAAGGTTGCATATGAGATCTGCCGCTGGCATCATGAACGGTATGACGGGCGGGGGTATCCGGATGGACTGAAAGGGGAAGAGATTCCGATCGGAGCACAGGTTGTTGCGATGGCGGATGTGTATGATGCGCTGACAAGCGAGCGTGTGTACAAAAAGGCATTTTCGCATGAAAAGGCACTTCAGATGATTCTGAACGGAGAATGCGGTACATTTAACCCTCTCTTAAAAGAGTGTCTGTTGGATGTGTCAGGTCAACTTCAGGAAAAGCTGGAAGAGAGCTTTTCCAATGTAAAAAGCGAAAGAGAGATGCGGAATTTTGCGGAAGAGATACGTCACCACGAGGAATTGGGTGCATCCAACCGTACATTGCGTCTATTAGAATATGAAAGAATGAAATATCAGTTCTTCTCATCGCTTTCACAGGAGATTCAATTTGAATATACGGTATCACCGGCGATTTTAACCGTGTCGGAATGGGGAGCGAAAAGGCTGGGAATCAGTGAGATTACCGTAAATCCTTGGGAGAATGAAGGGATTCGTGAATCCTGGGAGAAGGAAGAGATCCAGCGCCTGCGTGAGACGGTTTTGCAGACGACACCGGAGGAACCGGTATTCCGTTGTTTCTGTCACACTAAGATTGACGGAAAAGTGTGTCGGCGGCAGATTGTGGGCCGCGTTATATGGTCGGAGGGAGAGAAACCGTATTATACCGGATTGATTGGCAAAGTGATTGAAGTATTAGAAGAACCGGAGAATACGGTGAACCAAAAGAACGGACCATGTTCGGAAGTTGAAATAGAAAGGAGCAGAGAAGAATGACAGTAAAGGAATGCTATGAACAGATACAAGGGGATTATGAGGGCGTATTTGCACGTTTTCGCGGAGATGAAAGGATTAAAAAGTTCGCGGTAAAGTTTTTGGCGGACGGAAGTTTTGAGAGTCTTTGTAATACACTGAACGCAGGGGAGTATGAGGAAGCATTTCGTGCCGCTCATACATTAAAGGGTGTTTGCCAGAATCTGGGATTTACAGGGTTATTTCAGGTTAGCGATAAGATTACGGAGGAACTGCGCAATCACCCGGGGAGTTATACCCTGTCTATGTTGGAAGAAGTGAGAGAGGAATATCAGAAAACCTTTACAGCAGTGCAGGCGTTGAAGGAAGAAATGTAAAAAAGAGGGGAGACTTTATGTTTCAGAAGACAAAAAAGTTCCTGTGGTTTAGTTTTTCCGCACTGATTCTTCTATGTATTGTCATGTTTTCATGGGTTATGATTTCCATGAGTCAGAGAAGTGAGGAAACAGTCAGTGAAATAGGGAATATTTATATGTCGGAGATGAACCGGCAGCTTCAGCAAAAATTTACGACAGTGATCAATCTTCATCTGGAGCAGTTGGAGGGAATCATAGAGCGGACTCCGCCCGAAAGTGTCACTTACAGTGAAGAGATGATAGAGGAGATGCAGTTGAACGCGTCCGTTCGCGGCTTTAGCTATATGGGATTTTATAGGAGCGACGGGACAAATGAGACGATCTATGGGAACCATATAGAGGTAGAGGATACGGAGGAATGGCGGAGTTTTCTGACGGATGAGAGTAAGCAGGTCACTTACTGCTACGATGAAGCCGGTGAAAAGATTCTGTTGCTTGGGAAAAATGCAGTATATCCCATGAGCGACGGGGGCGAAAGTGAACTGCTGGTGGCAGGGTTTCAGATGGGATATCTGGAAGAATTGTTGAAACTGGACGAAGGGAGTTCCCTAGTATATACGCATATTATTCAAAGCAATGGGGAGTATGTTGTACGAAGCGGGACGGCATTTCGGGACAGTTTTTTTGAACGGATGCGGGAAAGCTATCAGACATATAACGGGAAAGCCCCGGAGTATTATGTACAGGAACTGGAACAGGCAATCCAGAACCGTGAAGATTATTCGACACATGTGATGGAGGAAGGAGTGCGTAATCATTTATATTGTTCTCCGCTTCCGAAGTCAGAATGGTATCTGGTCAGTGTAATGCCTTATGGAGTTTTGGATACTTCGATTGCACATCTCAGTACACAGCGTATCGGAATTATTCTGGGCGCATGTAGTGTGGTGCTGGCAGGGGTGCTGCTTGTCTTCATTGGGTATCTTCGCTTGTCTACTCAACAGATGGCTGAATTGGATGAAGCGAGGCAGGAAGCGATTCATGCAAACCAGGCGAAGAGTGAATTCCTTTCCAATATGAGCCATGATATCCGCACGCCGATGAATGGAATCGTGGGGATGACGGCGATTGCAATGTCCAATCTTCAGGATTCGGTGAAAGTGCAGGATTGCCTGAAGAAAATTACGTTGTCCAGCAGACATTTACTGGGCTTGATCAATGACGTGCTGGATATGTCCAAGATTGAGAGCGGAAAGTTAAATATTAATATGGATTTTCTTTCCCTGAGTGATACGATGAATAGTATTGTGAATATTGTACAGCCGCAGATCAAAGGGAAAAATCAACATTTTGATATTTTTATTCAAAAGATTGAGGCGGAAGAGGTATATTGCGACAGTGTGCGTCTAAATCAGATTTTATTGAATCTGTTATCTAATGCAATTAAATTTACTCCGGAAGAAGGGCGGATTAATGTTTATCTGACACAGGAACCGTCTCCGGTGGGCGAACACTATGTGCGTTGTCATTTCCGGGTAAAAGATACAGGGATCGGAATGTCAAGGGAATTCCTGGATAAGATTTTTGATACGTTTACCAGAGACGAGAAGAACGAACATGTGCAGAAAACGGAGGGAACCGGTCTTGGAATGGCAATTACGAAATGTATTGTAGAGGCCATGAAAGGAACGATCACGGTAGAGAGCACTCTGGGCCAGGGAAGTGAATTTCATGTGGTGCTTGATCTGGAAAAGGCGGAGACAAGAATTGAAGATATGATGCTTCCACAATGGAACCTTCTGGTTGTGGATAATAACGAGGATCTTTGCATAAGTGCAGTAAATGCGCTGCAGGAAATTGGAGTAAACGCGGAATGGTCAACAAACGGAAAAAGAGCAATCTGCATGGTAGAGGAACGCCATAACAGGCAGGATGATTATCATGTGATTCTTCTGGACTGGAAGATGCCGGAGATGGACGGACTGCAGATGACACGTGAAATCAGACGGCGTGTAGGGAATGAGATTCCGATTGTGATTGTGTCCGCATATGACTGGAGCGATATTGAAGAAGAAGCGCTTGCAGCCGGGGCCCAGGGATTTATTTCGAAACCATTGTTTAAATCGAACCTGTATCTGGGACTGAATCGAATTATTGACGGAAGTGTCGAGCGTGATGTGCAGAGGAAACCGGAGATACAGGACTTTGCAGGAAAGCGGATTCTTCTCGCAGAGGATAATGATCTGAACTGGGAAATCGCAGAGGATATTCTTTCTGAGGCCGGATTTGAATTGGAGCGGGCAGAGAATGGAAAAATCTGTGTAGAGATGTTTGAACATTCAGAGATTGGTAAGTATGATGTGATATTGATGGATATTCGAATGCCGGTGATGACCGGGTACGAAGCAGCGAAAGAAATCCGGGCGCTGAACCGTCCGGATGCGAATCTGCCGATTATAGCGATGACTGCAGATGCATTTTCAGAGGATGCGCAGCACAGCCTTGCATGTGGTATGAATGCGCATATTCCAAAACCCATAGACATAGATAAACTGCTGATGCAATTGCAGAAATTTTTACAATGATTTTTTTGGCGGCGGCAGACAAAGGGTAACAGTGAGGCCGTAGGCTGAACTGTTACGACAAAAGGAATATTTGTAAGAATATATGCCGTGTCATACCCGGAGGGGATATTCGGCGAGAGCATGATTAGGATAAGATCATATAGTGAGGAAAAAGAAATCATAGGTTTGTTGGAAAGCAGGCCTATGGTTTCATTCTTTGTACAATTGTATTCTATATGAAAAGAACAGGATAGGAGGTGCGATGATGGACAGGGAAGAGCAGGGAATACAAGAACATAGTCATAACCATTCACAGCAATGTAATCATCGGCATGTACATAGTGCGGCGGAGAAAAAGGCGGTTACAAATCGGCTTTCCAAGGCAATTGGCCACCTGGAAGCGGTGAAGCGGATGGTAGAGCGGGATGAGGACTGCAGTGACGTGCTGATTCAGCTTGCGGCGGTTCGTTCCGCGATTAATAATACAGGAAAAGTGATTTTGAAGAACCATATCAATCATTGCATTGTAGAAGCGGTGGAACAACAGGATCAGGATGCGATTCGAATGCTGAATGAGGCGATTGATAAATTTGTGAAATCGTGACCGGCTCCAAATGTTCTATGGGAATTAATGGGAGACAGATGAGAGTAAAAGACGGTTGACTTTTGAATCAAATAGACCGGACTTATTGACGAGTTGTGTTTATGAAGGAATAATGGATGAGCTGTTCTTATGAAAGAATAGGGATTTGTCGATAAATATAAAGAATATCGTTTGAATGTGATATACAAGAGATTTATAGTGAGAAAAGGAGACATTTAACATGATAAAGCAAATTCGAAACCTGAAAATTAGCTTAAAACTATATATTCTTGTGGGAGTTGCACTGATTGGTATGCTTGTCATCGGGGGAATTTCTTTTATTTTGATGGGGCGGTTAAATGAGAAAACCAGTGATATCTCAACGAGCTGGCTTCCCAGTGTGGACACGGCAAGAGACATGACTGCTACGATTTCTAATATCCGTCTCAATGAACTGGGATATCTTACTGCCGTCTCTGATGAGATCGCGAAGTCCAGCCTTCAATATGTTGAAAAAGAGAAGGGAGATATGGAAGAACTTCTCGCTACATATGAAGGGTTAATTGATAAGGAGGAACGCGGGTTTTATGATACTGCGCGGGAAGTCTGGACGCAGTACAGCCAGGCGGATGATCAATTGATGGAACTGGCAAAACAGGGCAGAATTGAGGAGGCGCGTTCTATTTTGGATGGAGAATGTGCGGAACTTTACAACTCTTTGAATATGGCGTTTGATGAAATTGTTGCCTATAACGAACAGGGCAGCGCGGAAGAGACAGATGCAAGCGCCAGACTTTACAGGAATGCCACCATGGTTCAGGTTGGAATTATGATAGTTGTAATTTTAATCGGAGTCTTTTTCTCCTTTGTAATCATACGTGGAATCAAGCTGCCGATCTTTGAGATCGAAAAAGCTGCTTCTAAAATGGCGCAGGGAGATCTGGATGTCAACATTTCTTATACGTCCAAGGATGAATTAGGTGTTTTGTCTGATCAGGTGCGGAACTTGATTCAGAAACTGCAGTTGATTATTGATGATGAGAATAAATTTCTGGCACAGATGGCTTCCGGGGACTTTACGGTAGATTCTGCATGTGAAGACGAGTATACGGGAGGATTTTATCCGCTTTTGGTTTCCTTCCGTTCTATTGCAGAGAAACTGAATCATACAATTTTGCAGATCAGTGAAAGTTCCGCACAGGTTGCGAGTGGTTCCGATCAGGTATCCAGCGGAGCGCAGGCGCTTTCTCAGGGGGCCACAGAGCAGGCCAGTTCTGTGGAGGAGCTCGCCGCTACGATTAACCAGATTTCCGAAAAGGTGAAGGAGAATGCCGGGTATGCGTCCAAGGCCAGTCAGATGGCGGATCATGTGGGAAGTGAGATGCAGATGAGCAATCAGAAGATGCAGGAGATGATCCAGGCCATGAACGATATCAGTAGCTGTTCTGATGAGATCAGCAAGATCATCAAGACGATTGAAGATATTGCATTCCAGACCAATATTCTTGCCCTCAATGCAGCCGTGGAAGCGGCCCGTGCCGGGACGGCAGGAAAAGGATTTGCTGTTGTGGCGGATGAAGTCCGTAATCTGGCAGGGAAAAGCGCAGAGGCTTCCAAGAATACGTCTGTGTTGATTGAAAATTCCCTGCGGGCCGTGGAAAATGGAACTCTGATTGCGGATGAGACGGCAAAATCTTTACAGCAGACAGTAAAAGGGGTGGAAGAAGTTACGGATATTATCGGACAGATTTCAGAGGCCAGCAATCATCAGGCAGAGGCAATCTCTCAGATTACATTGGGGATGGATCAGATCTCCAGTGTAGTACAGACTAATTCTGCAACGGCTCAGGAGAGTGCGGCGGCAAGTGAAGAATTGTCCAGCCAATCTCAGCTTATGAAAGATCTGGTAGGAAGATTCCGGCTAAAGAGCTGAGCAGAGTAGATTTGTTTGATTAAAGATTGTGTTATATACAATATATTGTTTTTAAAAACAGAAAAAGAAAAAGCTCCGGAATGGAAATTCCGGGGCTTTTTTAGAGGCGCAGACCGGATTTGAACCGGTGAATCAGGGTGTTGCAGACCCACGCCTTACCACTTGGCTACTGCGCCTTAAAAATATGACTCCGACGGGAATCGAACCCGTGTTACCGCCGTGAAAGGGCGATGTCTTAACCGCTTGACCACGGAGCCATGAAAGAATCAGCGCTTTCGTGCTGACCGTGATCTATAATACCATAGCTTTTGGGTTTTTGCAAGTATTTTTTCTTGGTTTTTCGGTCTTTTTTATCCTAATTTTCCAGAAAGCTGTTATGAATATAGTCGAGCCGGCCTCGTTCAATCTGGAAACTGGTTTCCAGCATAGAAGTAAATGTATCCAGTGTTCTTTGTGTCTGTCTCATATCCGAATTGGAAAAATATTTATCAAATTTGATGGTCAAAATGATCAATACAATCTCAGCCGCTTCTTCCGGCGATTTACAGCGGATGGTTCCTTCTTTGTTTCCCTGCCGGATAATATCTGCAAGAATCGGACGAAGGTTTCGTATCATAATGTAGATATACTGCTGATGAAGCAGAGCGCTCTGCTGTAGCTCCAGATAATTGCCGGCTTCCTGACGGGAGAGTTCGATAGAAGAATCCCGGCAGGTTCGAAAGATGATTTCCATTTTTGTCAAGGCATCCAATGCAGGATTTTGTACCAACTCTTCCGCTTTTTTGATGGCATCGGAGTAAGAACGTTCGATTACCGCATTTAGAATTTCCTCTTTTGATTTGAAATAATAATAAATACTTCCTTTTCCGATACCGGCTTCTTTTGCAATATCACTGACAGAGATCAATCGCGTACTTTTTTGATTCATCAGGTTTTGCATGGCATCTAAAATCAAGTTTGTTTTTTTACTTTTCTGCATGTTCCGTATTCTCCGTAAGTATTTTGAGCGTGTTCGCTTTTTGTTCTAAAAAATTAGTATAACACAATTTGTAGGAAAAAGAAACTTGACTGCTGGTCGAAAAAATGGTATTTTATAGAAAGCCAGATTCGACTGTCGGTCGAAACGGAAAGAAAATACAAAAAATTATTAACCATCCAAAAAGGATGCGGCTGGAGTCGAGAAGGGCAGAAACAAAAAGGCAGAGAAAAAAGGATGAGGCGAACAAGATGACATATGAACAATTAGTAGAAGAGATCAGAACATGTTTTCAGCAGGCGGATGTAAGCAATGTACAGGAACATATTGCATACCAGTTTAATATTCAGGGAGAAGCAGAGGGGGCTTTCTATGCGGAAATCGCAGAGGGGAGACTGTCCATTGAACCGTATGAGTATTATGACAGAGACGTACTGTTCACCTGTACGGCAGAAACACTTTTGAAGATTGTAAAAGGAAAGTTAAATGCGGTACATGCGTTTACTGTCGGAAAACTGAAGGTGGAAGGTAATTTTGACAAAGCATTGATGCTGCAGCAGTTTGCGGAGAGTACAGGGAAGGCAGGAAAGGAAGCATGAAAGGATGGAAAGCGCTTCTGGGAACCGGTGCGGTTATGGCGGCGGCAGATGTGGGTACGGCGGAATATTTTTTCCGAAGAGTGATGATTCGGCAGAACACAAAGACGGAGCGGACGAAAGAGATGTCCGGAACCGACTGGGAAAGTCATATGCCCAAAATTAAAGCGTGGAAAGAATGGATGCTTTCCCAGCCCCATGAGGATGTGTACATATGGTCGGAAGACGGGCTGAAACTGCATGGGAGCTACTTTCCGGGAGAGGGAAGCAAAAAGAAGATTGTGATTTGTTTTCATGGATATACAAGTGATGGAATGAGCGGATTTATCGGACTTTCTAACTATTACCTGCCCAGAGGATATCAGATGCTGCTGGTAGATCAGAGAGCGCATGGAAAGAGTGAAGGAGACTATATTGGATTTGGCTGCCTGGACCGGAAAGATGCGGTGTGCTGGATTCGGTATATAGAAGAAAAGCTGGGACCGGATTGTGAGATTGTACTGCATGGGACCTCGATGGGAGGTGCGACGGTACTGATGGCAAGCGGGCTTTGGCTGGGTCCTTCCGTAAAAGGAATTATATCCGACTGTGCGTTTACTTCTGCGTGGGATGTATTTACTTATGTATTAAAACAAAGATATCATCTTCCGGCAAGACCCATCATGGAGACTGCCGACCGTATGGCGAAGAAACGCGCCGGATACGGATTGCGGGAATGTAATGCGGCGGAAGAAGTAAAAAAGGCGACGGTTCCGATCCTTCTGATTCACGGAGACGCGGATACGTTTGTACCATGTGAGATGTGCGAAGAGATTCACCGCAATTGTGCTCCCGGGACAGAGAAGTTGATTGTGCCGGGCGCGGGACATTGTGAATCTCACTATGTAGCGACAGAAGTGGTGGAGGAGAAACTGACAGAATTTCTGTCAAAAGTCTGGTAGAAAGGAACGATATTTTATGAAGAGAATAAATGGAAAAGAGGCATACCCATTGACGGCGGCGCAGAAACTGCATTTTTACTATCAGAAATATTGCCCCAAAAAGCAGGTGTTGAATATTGGTACAAGTCTGACGATTCAGCAGAGTCTGGATTTTGACGCATTGAAACAGGCAGTGTACCAGGCATACGACCGATGTGAAACCATGCGTCTGCGGTTTACGGAAGATACAGAGGGAAATGTATGGCAGTATCTGGCGGAACGGGAAGAGCGGGATATTGAATTTTTTGATTTTACCGGATGGGAAGGCTGGGCAGCGGAGATGAAGATGCGAGAATGGACATCTGTTCCCTTTGTGCGATACGATTCGCCTCTGAACCGGGTTGTCATGATTATTACACCGGATGGATTTCAGGGGATTTACCTGCTGGTAGATCATATGACGATGGATGCACAGTCGTTGATCTTGTTTTTGAAAGATGTGATTGAGATTTATTGTAATATGAAGTATGAAGGAATTGAGTATCCGAAAGAAATGTCCTCTTATCTGAAACAACTGGAAAAGGATCTTGCATACGAAGCAAAGAGCAAGGCGCAGAAAAAAGATATTGCGTTTTTTGAAAATCTGATTTCTTCATCGGAACCGATTTTCAACAGTGCGTTTGGACCAATGAAGCTGGAGGCGGAACGGATCAGTACAGGGAATCCGAAACTACGGGCCGTCACCAATACTTCTACAAACGTAGAAGCAGATATTGCACTGTTTGAACTGGAAGCAGAACCGTCAAAACGTTTGATGAAATTCTGTGAAGAACATCATATTTCCATGGTGTGTTTATTGATGATGGGATTGCGGACCTATTTTCAGAAAGAGAATGGAAACGAGGATGTGTCCATTACAACGACGGTAGCGCGAAGAGCTACTCTGGCGGAGAAGAAGAGCGGCGGAACAAGGATTCATTGTTTTCCGTTCCGGACGATTGTGAAAGAAACAGATACCTTTTTAGACGGGCTGAAAATTATCCGGGATGGACAGAACCAGATTTTCCGTCACGCGAATTATGATCCTACGGCATATTATGCATATCGTAGGGAGTGTTATCATCTGACGCCCGGACAGACCTATGAACCGATGGGGTTGACATATCAGCCGCTGACGACAAAGGATAAAGGGCTGGACCGTCTGGGAGACATTCAGTATAAGTCGGCATGGTATAGTAACGGAGCGGCAGCACATGCCCTGTATCTGACCGTGATGCACCGGGCACAGGACAATGGATTGAATTTTAGTTTTGAACACCAGACAGGTGTATTTCATTACGAAAAACTGCAGGAAATATATTATTATGTCTGCCGTATTCTGTTCCAGGGGATCGAACATCCGGACAGGACGGTCAAAGAAATCATAGATACAGTGTGAAAGAGAATCAGATCTGCAAAGAGTTTCGTGTAATGTGGAAAAGAATCAGATCTGTAAAGATTTTGGCACGGTGCGGGAAAGACCAGGATGCACAGAGAATTTCTATAATGAGAAAAGAGAGAGAGGAAAAGAGATGCTGGAAGAATTGAAAGATATCATTTGTGAGTATGTGGAAGTAGACCGGAATGCCATTTCGGAAGATTCTCGTTTTGTAGAAGATTTGGGGTTTACCTCGTATGATTTTATGAGTATGGTGGGGGAACTGGAAGAGACATTTGATATCGAAGTCGAGGAAAGAGAAGCGGCAGAGATTGTCACTGTGGGGCAGGCTGCCGCATACATAGAAAGTCTGCAGTAACCAGAGAACAGAATTATCATTACACTGTATGCAAGAAGGACATGTGGGATAAAGAATCCGGATCATGCAAAAGGAACGGAAAAGCTGCCGTGTAAGGAAAAGGAGAATGGAATGAGTGAACAGATGAATACCATGCAGGATATCATCCGTTATGCAGCCGAAACGTATGGGGAAAAACCGGCAATCCGTTATAAAGTGAAAAAAGAAATTGTGACAAAGACGTATACCGATGTGAAAAAGGACAGTGAGGCATTTAGCCGGGTGTTGGAGCATTTTCACATGTTGGGAGATCATGTGGCGGTTATTGGCCCTACCACTTATGAGTGGATCATCAGCTATTTCGGGACAGTGAACAGCGGGAGTGTAATTGTGCCTTTGGACGTGCAGCTCCCCGCAGCGGAAGTATGCGAACTTTTAAAACGGGCAGATATCCGAATGCTGGTGTATGATTCCCTGCGAAAAGATGTGGCGGAACTGGCCCGACGGATATGCCCGGCAGTGGAATATTATGTCTGTATGCAGGGGGCGGAACACAGGGAGGAATCTGAGCAGGAAAATGTACAGGAAAAAGAACGCGGGGCAGCAGACAAAAAAATCTGGTCCTGGCGCCGGCTTTTGCAGGAACAGGAAGGCAGTTTTTCATGTACACTGGATTCGGAACGGATGACGGCAATTCTGTTTACGTCAGGGACGACAGGAAAAAGCAAAGGAGTAATGCTGAGTCATCGGAATCTGACGGAAAACGCTACTTGTCTGGATATGAAAATTCCGGCGGGGACGGTCAGTATGACATTGCTGCCGATTCACCACGCGTATTGCTTTTCTATGGATATTTTGAAAGGGCTCTATATTGGAACCGTGATCTGCATCAATGATTCGATTATGCATGTTTCGAAAAATCTGAAGCTGTTTAAACCGGAAATCATTCTGCTGGTACCCATGGTCATTGAATCAATTTATAAGAAATTAAAAGAATCCGGAAAGCTTTTGCCAAAAAAGATGGTGGCAAAAGCCGGTTTGGGCGGCAATCTGAAAACAATCGTCAGTGGAGGCGCATTTCTTGCGCCGGAACTGGTATCGGAATTTGCAGAATACGGCATCACGATTCTGCAGGGATACGGCATGACGGAATGTTCTCCGGTTATCAGTACGAATCTGTTTTGGGATTCCAGGCCGGGCTCGGTGGGGAAACTAATGCCCAATTGCGAGGCGAAAGTAGAGGATGGAGAGATCTGGGTAAAGGGCTCCAGCGTCATGCTGGGATATTATAAGATGCCGGAAGAAACAAAAGAGACTCTTGTGGACGGCTGGCTTCGAACCGGAGATCTGGGTTATGTAGATGAGGATGGATTTGTATTTCTGACCGGGAGAAAAAAGAACCTGATTATTCTAAAGAACGGGGAAAATGTGTCTCCGGAAGAATTGGAACAGGAGATTGGCAAGGATCCTTTGGTAAAAGAAGTGATTGTGCGGGAAAAAGACGCGGTAATCGAAGCGGAAATCTTTCCGGATCTGGAGTATGCGAAGAAAAAGCATCTGCGGGATATACCGGAGAGACTGCAGAAAGTGATCGATACGTTCAATGAAGGGATGCCGGCGTATAAAAAGGTGCATGCATTAAAGATCAGAGACGAAGAATTTGAGAAAACACCGTCGAAAAAAATTAAAAGATATTAAAAGATAGAATACCCAAAGGACTTTTTATATCTGTCCTTTGGGTATTTTTTTATACCATAGTATATAGAAAAGCTGCCGGTGTTGTTTTTTGCATTCCATAGTATGCGGAAAAACTGTCAATGGCAGGTTTTCCGTATTGATATTTCGCGTAACTATTTCGCAGATTTTGACAAAGTGAACAAATATTACCGGAGAATCTGTGTAAAATCTGTTTGAAATTTCTCGAATTACGGTTGCAATTTGAAAATCATTATACTACAATATTTTATGTGGCGATCATTTTCTTTGATTGAAGTGTATAATTTTCATTCGCCTGCAAAGGCAGGCGGTACTCGTTGTCTGACAAAATAATCAAGGTACGGCTGCAAAAGGGAGAGTATGTATGAGTAAAAAAGAAAATACACGTTCTATTCTGGAGATTATGAATGACGTGTTGCGTACAATAAGAGACTATTATGATGCGGAATATGCGTATTATATTGAAAAAGATGAAGAAGAAATTCTGACAATATATGAATGGTGTGCAGAGAATATACCATGGCAGCGTGATCGGATCAAGATGCTGGAGCCGGAACAGTTTCCAAGATGGGTGAAGAACGAGATTATGGATACGAGAGACGAGTGTTATAGTGTATTCCAGCAGATTGGCGAAGGTGTGACGGCCATTCTTGCAGTAGTGAGTGTGCATCGCGGAGGCTGCGAACTGTCCCTGATGCGGGCAGTTCTTCCCTTTATTTCCCAGGCAATCATTCTACAGAAGACACAGAAGCAGCAGGAGTATCTGAGTTATCATGATGATCTGACCGGGCTTTTGAATCGGAATAGTTTTGTGGGATATATTGCGGAGAGTAAGGAAAAGAAACTGAAATCAGCCGGGGTATTGTCAGCGGATATCAACGGACTGAAGAATTTTAACCGGGAGTTCGGCAGGGAATATGGAGACGAGGTGGTAATCCGTGTCGGAGAGATTCT
Source organism: Lachnospiraceae bacterium (assembly GCA_910574195.1). Lineage (GTDB taxonomy): Bacteria > Bacillota > Clostridia > Lachnospirales > Lachnospiraceae > Schaedlerella. The sequence goes on from CAJTBF010000006.1 coordinate 150,209, forward strand.
GGAAGAGTATTTCCGAAGCGGGAATGTGTATCGTCTGACGGGGGACGAATATCTGGTGATCATTGAGAATATTTCCTATGAGCGGTTTATGAAGGGGGTACACGGGGCCCATGACAGACTGGATAATATCAGCCTGGGGTTGGTGACGTTTGGGTATGCATGGGAGAAAATCGATATTGATGTGGACGGGTTGGTCTCTTCCGCAGAGAACATGATGCAGGAAGAGAAGAAGAAGTATTATAAGAATCTCCGGAAAGGGCATCATGAACCAATCATCAAGCAGGATTTGCTGGATGATATTAAGGACGGCAATTTTATTGTCTGTCTGGTTCCGATTATGGATACCCAGTCCAAAGAAGTGGTTGGCGCCGAGGCGGTGGTACGTTATCATCATAAGGATCTTGGAATTATGAATCCGGAACGTTATATCCGCCTGCTGGAGGAGACCAGATTGTCCTGCCATCTGGATCTGCATGTTTTTGAAGAAGTGTGCAGGACGTTGCGGCGATGGGAGACGGAGGATCGGCCCATGGTTCCGATTTCCGTAAATTTTGCGGGGTCGACGCTGCGGCAGGATCACATTACAGAGAAGATGCTGGAGATTGTGGAGAAGCATCATGTGTCCTGTGAATATCTGCAGGTAGAGGTGTCGGAATCGATTGGGAATATGAATCAGGAGATGCTGGCGGAGACAAGCAACAAGATCCGGAAGGCAAATATCCGGGTAATTCTGGATCGTTTCGGGGCGAAGAATTCCAGTTTTTCGATTCTTACAATCATGGAGTTTGACGGCTTAAAGCTGGACCAGACTCTGGTAGATAATATTATAGGCAACGGGCGAAACCAGGTGGTGGCACAATCGGTGATTGATATCTGTAAGAGGCTGGAAGTCAGTGTATCTGCGGCAGGCGTGGAGACACAGGATCAATTGAATATGCTGGAGGAGATGGGGTGTGACTCGGTACAGGGAACACTGTTCAATAAACCGATCACCATCGACACTTTTGAGAAGAGGTATATGTAGGAAGAGGTCATGATCAGGACATGGGTGGCCAGTGTAATTCCATTGTATAAAGAGGAATGTTACCGGGCATATTATGAACGGGCGCCGGTATTCCGCAGAGAGAAGGCTGACCGGTATCGAAGCAGGCAGATGCGTGTGCAGAGCCTTGGCGCATGGATGCTGTATGAATGGATGAAAAAGACATACCAGCCGGCGGAGGATGCAGAGTATAATCTTTCTCATTCGGGAGAATATGTACTTTGTTCGGTTTCTATGGATGTTCCGTCTCAGAAGATTTTGCTGGGGTGTGATATTGAGCGTGAAAGAGAAGCAGTGAATCTGCGGATGGCAGAACGCTTTTTCTGTCCGTCGGAATCCAGACAGATAAAAAAGGAAACCAGGGAAGATGCGAGGCGGGATCTTTTTGGCCGTTATTGGGTGTTAAAGGAAAGTTTTCTGAAGGCAACGAGAAAAGGAATGGCATTGGGGATGAATACTTTCGAGATTTTGCTGGGGGATCCGCCGGTTCTGCTGCGGCAGCCGGAAGCCTTTCCGGAGAAGTATTACTATCGGGAGGAAAGGATAAAAGGAGAGAGCGGGATCTACCATATCGCGGTGTGCTCGACAGACGACGAGATCGATGCGGTGAGACAGGTAAAGTTCGGGGATGAGAAAGAAATTATCCGCCGGTGGGGGTGAACAGAGAAAAGGAGGTTCAGAGGGATATTTCGGAACCTGTCAGGAGGAAGTATGGGGATAGATAATGCAAGGTTACGCAGACGATATGAACTTCGTCTGAAAAAAATACTGGTAGTAGGCATTGTAATTGGTGTTGTGGGAGGGATACTGCCCAGTATTATAGTAGGCAAGGTGAGATCATCCATACAGAAAAAAAAGTATGAGACAGAGATCACTTCTCTGACAAAAGAAAAGGAAAAACTTACAAAAGAAGCGAAAGCAAAAAAGGAAACGGTGGAAGCGGCGAACCTTAGTGTGGAGAAACTTTCTTCGGAGGATTCCGATTGGAGTCTTGTGCTGGTGAACGAATCTCATCCGCTGGATACCGGATATACGCCGGAAGTTGCAGCGATCACAGAGGGACAGTTTGTAGATGCGCGGATTCAGGAAGAGACCGCAAAGATGCTGGAGGACGCCGCGGCGGAAGGATTAAATATGTATGTTGTATCTGCGTATCGGGATTATGAGACGCAGCGAGGTGTATTTAATACAACGATGGTGGACTGGATTAATCAGGGATACAGTCCGTTGGACGCATATGATGAGACGAAGAAGTCCGTGGCGGTTCCGGGAACCAGTGAGCATGCCACAGGGCTTGCATTGGATATTGTGTCTTCCACATATGATGCATTGGATGAGCAGCAGGCAGAGACGGCGGAGGCAAAATGGCTTGCCGAGAATTGCTGGAAATACGGATTTATTCTTCGCTATCCTGTTTCCAAATCCGATGTGACAGGAATCGTATTTGAACCATGGCATTATCGGTATGTGGGGAAAGATGTGGCCAAGGAGATTATGGAACAGAATATCACTCTGGAAGAATATCTTGAGCAGTAAGCAATTTTCAAATGCGTTCTGGGAAGAAAAGTATGTCGAAAGAGAATTTTCAGAGAAAGAGGTTGTCTGTGAGAAAGAAACTGCCGGAGAAAATGATTTGGTAAATCTGGAAAAGTTAAGAAGGAAAATAAGATTGTTTCTGGGTAATTATCACAAATCTTAAAATAGTATAAAGTTTTCTGCCGGAAAAGTATTGACAGGAAACATGTGCAGTGCTATCCTACGTAAGGTAAGCAAAGGGGCTATGCAAGAAGCATAGTCCCTTATTTGTTTTACAGGAATGGCAGCAGAAGAGGGGAATCAGCGGAGCAAGGGAGCTTTTTGAAAAAGATCTCTTTTGCTCCGCTTTTTTCGGATTCAAAAGGAGGTATACGAGGATGACGGAAGAAATAATGAGCAGCTTAAACAGTGTTGTGTTTGGAGTCTGGTTCCTGATCGGCGCAGCTCTGGTATTCTGGATGCAAGCCGGATTCGCGATGGTGGAGGCTGGTTTTACCAGGGCGAAAAATACAGGAAATATTTTGATGAAAAACCTGATGGATTTTTGTATCGGTACCGTCGTGTTTGTTCTGATTGGCTTTGGTTTTTTGTTTGGAGAAGATCTGGTAGGACTGATCGGGAAACCTGGTCTGGATATTTTTACAGATTATGCCGGTTTTGACTGGTCGAATTTTGTGTTCAATCTGGTATTCTGTGCAACGACAGCGACGATTGTATCCGGAGCAATGGCAGAAAGAACAAAATTTCTTTCTTATTGTATTTATTCAGGTGTGATCTCCGCACTGATCTATCCGATTGAGGCACATTGGATCTGGGGTGGAGGCTGGTTATCCCAGATGGGATTTCATGATTTTGCAGGTTCCTGTGCAATCCATATGGTAGGCGGTCTTTCCGCGCTGGTTGGTGCAAAGATCCTGGGACCGCGTATCGGGAAATTCAGTGAAGATGCAGCGGGAAAGATTACAAAAGTAAATGCGTTTCCGGGACATAATCTACCGTTGGGATGTCTGGGAGTATTTATCCTTTGGCTTGGCTGGTATGGGTTTAACGGAGCAGCGGCGACAAGTGTGGAGCAGTTGGGTTCCATTTTCCTGACGACAACGATCGCACCGGCAGTTGCAACGGTTGTATGTATGGTTTTTACATGGCTTCGGTATGGAAAACCGGATGTATCAATGTGTCTGAATGCTTCGCTGGCGGGACTGGTTGCAATTACCGCTCCCTGTGATGTTACGGATGCGTTTGGCGCTGTGGTAATCGGCGCTGTGGCCGGAATCCTGGTTGTATTTGGAGTCTGGTTTCTGGATTATGTGCTGCGCATAGATGATCCGGTGGGTGCTGTGGCGGTACATTTTATGAACGGAATCTGGGGAACTTTTGCGGTCGGCTTGTTTGCAACAACGACAGCGCCGGGAAATGAGTCTTATACCGGATTGTTTTATGGGGGCGGGGTTTCGCTGCTGGGCATTCAGATTGTGGGGATTCTTAGTGTGTGCGCATGGACGGTCGTGGCCATTACCATTACATTTCTTGTGATTAAAGCAACGGTCGGGCTTCGTGTCAGCACGGAGGAAGAGATTGTAGGACTGGATTCCTGCGAACATGGACTGCCGTCCGCGTATGCCGGATTTAGTATTATGGATATTTCCAATACAATGACCATGGAGATAAATGAGAATACAGATTTGGGCAATGAGGATTATACGTCTGCATCTGCCGTGCAGAAAGCGGCCGCAGTGAAGGTAGTACAGACACCGGGAATCTCGGCGGCAGGAATCTACAAAGTGGTTGTAATCTCCAAACTTTCCCGTTATGAGAAAGTGAAGAGAGCCATGAATGAACTGGGAGTCACCGGTATGACCGTGACGCAGGTTATGGGATGCGGCGTACAAAAAGGCGCCGGAGAGATGTACCGTGGAGTCGAAGTGGACGCCACATTGCTTCCAAAAGTGAAGGTGGAAGTCATTGTCAGCAAGATTCCTGTGGATGCCGTAATCGAGGCGGCAAAAAAGGCGCTTTATACGGGTCATATTGGAGATGGAAAGATTTTTGTATACAGCGTGGATAAAGTGGTGAAAATCCGGACGGGGGAAGAAGATTTTGATGCACTCCAGGATGTAGAGTAAGAAAAAGAAACATAATAAAATGGGAATACAATAAGAAGAAGCTCCCCGCGGAGCTTCTTCTTTATTGCTATCTAAAAAGGAATGAGAGTAAAGTATCACATCCGATGTTTCGACGGATGTGTTTACTTTTTAGGGGGGTGACAGGAGTCAGATCATATCTGTCAACATCGGAAAAGGTGTGGCAGTTATGTCTGATTCACTATCTGTTTTCAGTATACTGGAAAAATGTGTCTAAAATATTTTCAATTTCTAAAAGAATTCGAAAATTTATAAACAAATGAGAAAAGAAATATTATTTTTCCGAATCATATACAATTTGTCCGCCACAGAGCGTGTATTTTATTTTTCCAAAAAGTTCAGTACCCTTGAAAGGAGAATTGGAAGAACGGGAAACAAAATTGTTCGGGATCCAGCGCTCTTCGGGATCAAAAATGAGAAGATCAGCCAGGCGTCCGGTTTCAACGGTTCCGCAGGGCAGATGATAAAGCCGGGCCGGATTGACAGTCATCTTCTCCAGAAGCTGCATTAAGGTAAGATGTCCGGGGCGAACCAGGAAAGTGATGCCTACGCCCAACGCCGTCTCCAGTCCGATGATTCCGCTGGGGGCGTTCGGGAATGGCTTTTGTTTTTCCGCGGCAGTGTGAGGCGCATGATCGGTGGCAATTAGGTCGATGGTTCCGTCTTTCAGACCGCGAATGATGGCCTGCCGGTCCTCCTCCGTTCGAAGGGGCGGATTCATCTTTGCCAGAGTCCCGTGGGTAAGAACTGCTTCCTCGGTCAGTGAAAAATGGTGGGGGGTTGCTTCGGCATGGATTCGCGCGCCTAAAAGTTTAAACATACGTACCAGTTCTACGGAATGTCCGGAACTGATATGTTGGATGACCACATGTGCGTTGGTACGCAGCGCCAACATTCCGTCTCTTGCGACCAGCGATTCTTCCGCAACAGCGGGGGAACCATACAGTCCCATCTGCCGGGATACTTTTCCATGATGGAGTCCATTGTTTTTAATGAAGGCAGGATCTTCTTCGTGAAGACTGACGGGAACATCCAAAGCGGCTGCCGCCTGCATGGCCTGGTAACAGAGGGAAGCATTGGTGAGCGGAATGCCGTCGTCGGTAAATCCACAGGCACCGGCCTCCTTCAATGCGGGCATGTCGGTCAATGCCTGTCCGTTTAAGGAAGGGGAGACCGAAGCAGCCTGAAAAATACGGATTTTTTCTGAGGAAGCACGGGAAAGAATATCCTGCAGTACAGGAACGGAATCTACTACCGGAGAAGTATTTGCCATGCAGATAACAGAAGTGAATCCGCCTTTTGCAGCGGCGAGCGCCCCGGTATGCAGTGTTTCTTTTTGTGGAAAACCGGGATCCCGGAAATGCGTATGGGTATCAATCAGGCCCGGCGCGATAGTCAGACCTTCGATATTCAGAACTTCTTCCTTTGCAGATGCCAAAAGCGACGGACCGATTTCAGAAATGATTCCGTCTGTGATGCGCAGATCCATTTTCCCGGATTGTCGTGTGGACGGGTTTATGAGAAAACCATTTTTGATAATCATATTCATTTTCATTCCTTTCGTTTTATGCAGGAACAGGCAAAGATGAAAAATCTTGTTTTTCAGACAATCCATCTTTGGATGAATTCCGATGCGCATGTTTTTAACCAACAAAGTTACCAGATGATAAGATCAGTATAAAGGAAGAGGAGAGGATACGTCAAGGAGGATAACAGTTCAGCCCAGGACTTTGCACTTGCTGCAAAGTCCGTGAGAACATGTAAATCCAGCCAAAGAATCCGGCCCTTTGCTGAAAGCAAACTTTAAATAGGCCGGATTCCGTAACAGTGAGGCCGAAGGCTGAACCGTTACCAAGGAGGGAATCGGGATGCAGAAAAAGATTTACATTGGATTGTAATTTTTATATAATAGAAGACAGGAGCCGCTACTATGAGCGGCCTCTCAGGCCGTGAATAGTAACAGCGATTATACCGACCGGACAGGAGGAGAACGGAATATGGCTGGACGACAGGTTAAGACAAAGTCTATCCCATCGAGGAGTATGCAGGAACAGCCGGAACAGATGATATTTGCGTTGGATATCGGGACGCGGAGTATCATCGGAATGGTAGGAACCATTGAGGAAAATAAAATAAAAATTGTCGCCATTGAATCGGAAGAGCATACGGAACGGGCAATGATTGACGGGCAGATTGAAGATATCGAAAAGGTAACGGCGTTAGTCAGAAAGGTCAAAGCGCGTTTGGAGGAGCGGCTTGGGGTTTCTCTTACCCGCGTCTGTGTGGCTGCGGCGGGACGCGCACTGCGGACGAAGCGTGCGGATTATGAATTGATCTTTCCCAGTGCGCAGTTGATTGACGATGAGATTATCAGCCGGTTGGAAGGAGGGGCGATCAGTAAGGCGGAGGCGGCTTTTGATGCGGACACGGAAGATGATTTTCGGCGTTTTTATCTGGTAGGTTATACGGTCTGTCAATATTATTTGGATAAATATATGATTTCCAGTTTGAGAGATCACCGCGGAAAGCAGATAAAAGCAGATTTGATCGCCACGTTCCTTCCCAGCGAGGTGGTGGATAGTCTGTATACGACCATGCACAAAGCAGGACTGGAAGTCGCCAGCATTACGTTGGAGCCTATCGCGGCAATCAATGCGGCGATCCCGGCGAATCTGCGTCTGCTGAATCTGGTTCTGGTGGATATCGGGGCCGGAACATCGGATATTGCGGTCTGTACGGATGGCAGTGTGACGGGCTATACGATGGCGACGGTAGCCGGAGATGAAGTGACGGAAACGTTGATGAAAGAATATCTGGTAGATTTTCAGACCGCGGAGAGGATGAAGGCGGAAGCGGATTCCGTGGAGGAGATTATGTTTACGGATATCCTTGGATTTGAGCAGGTGATTTCCCGGAGAGAGCTTCTGCTTTGTATACAGAAGACCTCCGAACTATTGTGTAAGGAGATTGCGGAAAAAGTCCTGGAGATCAATGGAAGTTCGCCGTCCGCCCTGTTTCTCGCCGGAGGCGGAAGTAAATTGACCGGGTTGAAGGACGGGGTTACGAATGCGCTGCAGATGGATGCGAAGCGCGTAGCGATTGTGGGAAATAATTTTCATGCGAATGCATGCTCCGCGGAGTATGACCTCAATAATCCGGAATATGCCACTCCGCTTGGGATTGCGATTTCTTACGGATTGAATTTGATTAACGACAGTTTCCGTGTCATGCTGAACGGAAAGCCTGCCAAGTTGTTCAGAAGCGGCAGTTTCACCGCGCTAAATCTGCTGATGATGAACGGATATAATTTCCAGGATATTATGGGAAGGCGGGGTTCCAATCTATTCGTGATGGTAAATGGGAAGCGGAAATTATTTTATGGTACGGCAGCACAGCCGTCCTCGCTTGTGATCAATAAAAAGGAGGGAAAACTATCGGATATTATTCATGCCGGAGATTATATCGAGTTTGTACCTGCGGTGCAGGGCACTCCTGCCAGAGCGTATCTGGGCGATATAGAGGGGGCGCTGGAAAGTACAGACATTACGTTGAACGGAGAAGTGGTAGATCTGGAGACACTTCTGAAAAACGGGGATGTGATTACGATGACGCTGCCGGAGCCTGCACCGGGAGAGGAAGTTTCGGAGTCCGGGGCAGTTTTTGCGGAGGAGGAACTGCACGAGGAAGAGGAGACGCCGGATGTATTCATAGAAGAGCCGGGAGCGAATGGATTTCCGGAGGATTTGCTGACATCAGAAAAAGAAGAAGCGCGGGAAAGTTCCGAAGTTTTTTCGGATACAAAAGCGGAAGAAATTTCCCGAGCTGAACCGAACACGGAGGATGCCAAAGAGATTACGTCAATCCCCGCTGCGGTGAAGCCGGAATTGCCGGCATCTTCGGAACAGTCGGTTTCGCCGCCGGTTTCCCAGCCGGCGGCTTCGGAACGATTGGCTTCGCTAGCTCCACAACCAGAACTGCCGAAACAGGAAGATACAGAGCAGGTTCCGGTGGCTCAGGGCGGCGGGATTCTCTTCCAATTGAATGGGTCTCCACTGTTGCTTCCGTCAAAAGCGGATGGGCAACCGTATTATTTGATGGATATGATTCAGTATTCCGGTATTGATTTGAAGAACCCGAAAGGAAAAATCGCTTTGAGTGTCAATGGAGAGGCCGGTATGTTCCAGCAGGCATTGAAAGCGGGGGATAAAATTTCCATTGTGGAAGAGTGAAAAGAAAGAGTAAAATAGAAAGAGTCGAAAAACCTTGTGTTTTCAAGGGAAATCGACTCTTTTTATATGCTGATGGAACTAAAATGGTACTATTTTAAATTTTGAAGTTTTTCGGCCACCTCATCCCGCTTATGAGGAAACAAGTGTGAGTAAGTTACAAAGGTGAATAAATCACTGTATGTAGCCATAGCACCAGCCCCCTTTCTTTCGTCCGGCGGCTGACGTAATCGCCCCTTCGGCCCCTTTGGCAGATATATTTTTTCAATGTACCGGGCAGAGCCGCCGGGCATGCGTTACGGATGCCCGGATAGGTGCAGGATTATAATATAACCGGATTCAGAGAGGGACCGGAAGATAGTAGGTCATCGCCCATGCCGGGACGTCCACATCCTGCTCATCCTCCTGCATAAAAACGAATACAGTCTGGTAGGACGGCATTTTCTGGGGGTAGATTCCATATCCGTCTGTAAAATAAAGCAGACCCCGAAGATTTTGAAATTCTTTCTGCCGGATCATCTCGTCTACGTAGGCGAAGGCCGGACGGAAATCGGTTCCGCCCTCCCCGTACAGTGTCAGATGTTCCATATATTCCAGCAGATCTTTTCGGCAGGTGATCTTTACATCGGATTGTACGGTTTCGTCACATTGGAGAATATGCACATTTACCTTATGAAAGAAACTTTCGCTTTCACTCAATATCGTGCAGGTCTCTTCCAGAAACCGATGCACCAGATCTCCGGAGCAGGACATGGAAGTATCAATGACAATGACAAATTCCGCAATTTTGTTCACTTCTTTTGTTTCCAGTGGTTCAATCAGAGGCATGTTGCCATACAGGGATAGTCCATAGCTGTAAAAGGTATAGTCGAAAGTATCGGGATCGATCTCCGGTTCTTCCCGTAATACGGAAAATTTTCGCAGGAATTCCCGGTAATCCTGCTGTTCTCTGGTTTCTATTTTTAACTGTCCAAGGAGATCACCGCTTTTTTCCGCCGTTTCCCTGGAAAATGTTTCCAGGTCCGTTTCCATTTGCTCATTGATTTTCTGCCATTTTTTTTGGACGCTGAAATTGCTGTCCGGTTTGGAATCCGGCTGATGGTTTTCCCAATATTGATGATCGTCCACATAAAATTCTTGTTCTAATCGGAGCAAATCCTTTTCCGGGAGATTCCAGCGGACGAGCAGCCTGAAAATCCGTTCTGCATGCAGTGTCTTTTTCTCCTGTTCCAGTTTGCGGTAAGTTTCCCGTCTCGGAAGACTTCGGGAAAAACGAACCGAACGATGAAAATTTTCATCTATCAGATGTTCCACCGCGATATCGCAGCTGAGATTCCACAGACGGGCGGAGAGATCAAGCGGATCATTTTGATCTGTCAGAGGGAGTGGAAGACTGGTATCCTTGGTCTGCTCTCCTGAAGGAAGAGGAAGGTCTGATGTGAGGGGATAGTTTTTCCACATATGCCGAAAAATGCAGTGATATACCATATGCAAGTATCCCCGGTTTACCAGGATTCGATTTTGCCGGTACAACCCGCCAAGCTGCTGAGGATGAAAAAAGATGACGGCGCCGTCGGTTCCAAAGGGGGTGATTTTTGTATTCATCTGGTAGGAAAAACTGTTCAGCGCCACATCCAGAAAACGCATTCCAAGATACAGCTCGTCTCTGGCTGCGTATAAGATCTTTTTTCCCAGCAGATCCAGTCGTTCTGCAGTCTCTGCTTCCTGTTCCTCTTTATGATATTCTGGCATTTTACAGATCCTTTCTTTTTTATCCATATAATTTTATGAAAAAATATTGTCCGATAAGATCTGCCATTCAGGCATCCCATATCCAATGTGCTTGATACGGGCGGACGCTTTGCGCCTGATAAGATCTATGAAAATTTCACAACAGAAATCGTTTTCGTTTTTTAGCCGGAAACAGGGAATGTTTTTCATTCATCAGAAATCCCAGAATTTCTTTTTTCCTTTTTTCTGCGGCGACCTGAATGGTACTTTCCAGTCCCTGTTCGGTCCACAGTCCGCGTTCAGAGATACGGCTTAAACGGTTCAGACTTTCCTGCTCCACCAGATAGGGGGTGATCTCCGACAGATGTTCACGCACGTATTGTTCATAGATGCGTTCATGTGTTTCTGTTAGTTCGTAAGGATAGCCCAGCCGACGGAATACAAGATCGATCAGGACGTCTGTCCGGTCCTGTGCCAGGGCCAGTGGAAACAGTTCATCGTATTTTCGATAATCCATCTTTCGATCATAAAAGCACTGTCGGTAATTATTTCCCGTTCCGTGGTGTTGTGTAAATAAAATGCGGGCAGGGGTATTTTCCACCGCCTCTTCATAGTGTTCCGGAAATACCAGTTTTACGGTCTGTTCTGGCCGATAGAAAGTGACGTCGATTCGTTGCCATAGCTCTCCGAGAATTTCTTTTACGCAGGATGTTTCGCCTTGCTTTAAATGGACTTTCAGATAGCGCAGTTTTCCGCATCCGGTGAAAGCGCCCCGGCCAATCTGTGTCAAAGTATCCGAAAATTCCAGCTTTTTTAAATTCCGGCAGCCATAGAAAATATAATTGCCGATTTCTTTCAGTGTATCCGGTAAAATGACAGTCTCGACCTCTGTTCCGGCTAAAAGGCGGCTCCCTTCTTCGAAGATACCGCCGCCGTCCGTCTCATAGAGAAAAACGTCTTCCTCCTCGGTTTCTTTCTTTTCAGAGAAGGCATAGGCGGCAATGCGGCGTACCGGATAACCTGCAATTTTTTCGGGAAGCAGTACCAGTGGATCGGTACCGAAGCAGCGTATAATTTCTATGGAGTTGTTCCGAATCTGATAGTGGATTCTCATATGCTTCCCTCCTTCTTATACCAATCTACGAAATTGTCTGTTTTCCTTTTATTATAGCGAAACCGGTATCTTCCTGCAATCACTAAATTTTCAGACAGAAACCAGGAAAATAGTGTGGTCGAAGGAGTTATGGGGGATAATACCTGATACAGTATAACCGGCAGCGCTTGTGTTTCTGTTGGAAATCCGTTATACTTTTCAGCAGAAAAAAGGTTTTTCTGTCCGACCGAATGAGATGTATGGAAAAAGAAAGGGAGTTGAGATAGATGGATATAAAGAGAGCAAAGCAGGAAATCAAAAATTCCGTGGAAGCATATCTGGAAAAGGATGAGTTTGGAGAATACCGGATTCCGGCAATTCGTCAGCGACCGATTCTTTTAATGGGACCTCCGGGGATTGGAAAGACACAGATTATGGAACAGATCGCAAGAGAATGCAGGGTTGGTCTGGTGGCATATACGATCACCCATCATACAAGACAGAGCGCAGTAGGACTCCCGTTTATCCGGGAAAGGAGTTATGGCGGAAGGAAGGTATCCGTGACAGAATACACGATGAGCGAGATTATTGCATCCGTCTATGAGAAAATGGAGCAGACGGGGGTAAAAGAAGGGATTTTGTTTCTGGATGAAATTAATTGTGTCTCCGAAACATTGGCGCCGGCCATGCTGCAGTTTTTGCAGGGAAAAACATTCGGGAATCAGAAAGTGCCGGAAGGCTGGGTGATTGTGACGGCCGGAAATCCCCCGGAGTATAATAAGTCCGTGCGGGAGTTCGATGTGGTAACATTGGACAGGCTGAAAAAAATTGAAGTAGAAGAGAATTTTGAGGTCTGGAAAGAATATGCTTACCGGCAGGGAGTGCATCCGGCGGTGATTTCCTATCTGGAGCTGCGAAAGCAATATTTTTATCGCGTAGAGACCACCATAGACGGAAAACATTTTGCCACGGCAAGAGGCTGGGAGGATTTGTCCCAGTTGATGCAGGTGTATGACATGCTGCAGAAAACCGTAGATCAGGATGTGGTTTATCAATATATTCAGCATCGGAAGATTGCAAAAGATTTTGCCAATTATCTGGCTCTATACGAAAAGTACAAAGTGGATTATGACGTGGGAGAGATTCTGAACGGGAAATGGAATACGGCGATGCTGCAGAAAGTCAAAGCGGCGCCGCTGGACGAACATTTGAGTGTTATCAGTCTTTTAAATGGAAGATTGTATGAGATGTTTGCCGAATGTTTCCGGACGGAAGCATTTATGGAAAAATTGTATGAATCTTTGACGTTTTATAAAGAACATCAGGAGACAATGACCATAAAAGATGTGTGGCATCGAGTGGAAAAAGAGCTGGAAGAGCAGAAACGCAGAGAATGGATTTCCAGGGAGGAAGAAAGAACATTACATCGGGTAGAGGAGGCTCTGGGGGATTTTATAAAAAGGGAAAAAGGTAATACCGGCTCCGGACAGGAAGTATTTGAAAAAGTGAAAGAGTGGTTTCAGGAAAAGGAGAAGCAGCGTGAGGCAGGTATCGCAACAACATCAAAAGCGTTGGAATCAGTATTTCAGTTTATGGAGGACGCATTTGGGGAGAGTCAGGAGATGGTGGTTCTGATCACAGAATTGAATGCAAATTATTATAGCGCATGGTTTATTCAGGAGAACGGGTGCGATCTGTATTACCGGTATAACAAAGGGCTTTTGTTTGGTGAGCGGCAGCAGTCTATTCTTCAGGAAATGGAAGAAGTGGAAACTCTGTTGAATACCCGTTTAAAGTCAAATACCCCGTAGCAAACTATGGGGCATGAAATTTATTATGCGCAGCAAGCTAAATTTTCAAAGGGACGGCGTTTGTAACAGGGAGGCCGGAGGCTGAATTGCTACAAAAAAGAAAATAGAGGCGCAGGACATGTGACAAATTTCAAACACCCGCATATAATGCAGTATCGCTGAAAAAAATGTTGTTTTCCGGTATGCCGGGAAACAAGGGAGGGGGATGCTGCAATGCCAGACAGATATTATGATGCGAATCCGGAATCAAAGAGTCATGCGGAAACAGGAAGAAAGAATCCGGAAAAAACGATGAGAAATTATCGGATTGGAATGAATCTGAATCTCCAAAAGGAGAGGGAACTGACGGCAAGTCAGATGGAGGAAGAGGAAACAACAAGAGAGGGCTCCGGCCGGAGGAATGTGGACGGGGGTGTATTTCTTCCGGAATCTCCGGATACGCCGTCCTTTGGACCGCCGCCGGGAGAAAATCTTCCGCCTGCATCCGGGGAGGCAGGCCCGGCAAGTCCGGGAGAAGGACCGGTTCCGCTGCCCACACCTTCTGTTCCGGGGGGAACATGGATGCCGATCTTCCCGGGAAATACCGGAGACGGTTCCTGGCCGCCAATTGCAATTTATCCGATTCCGATTGTACCGGGAACAGGAACTACACTTCCGCAGACGTATTGTACCATTCGTTTTCTGCATGCAGTGACAGGACAGGGACCGGTGAATATTTCCATCGGAGAACGGCCTGTTGTGAATCAACTGCAGTATGGGGAGATTTCTTCTTATTTGATTGAAACATCAGGCTTAAAGAGAATCCGTATCACGGATCCCAGAACAAGGCCGATTCTTGCCGAGCAGGTTTTCTGGTTTAATGAAGGGGATATTTACACGATTGCATTGGTGAATGGGATGGATGGAATTGAGATGTTCCCGATTCCGGATGTACGATGCAGAAACCAAAGAAGAAATGCAGCATGTGTACGTGCAATCAATCTGTCTTTCAATGCGCCTGCCGCTGATGTGATTCTGCAGCCTGCCGGGATCAATTTCAGAGATTTACGGTTTAAAGTAGTTCCGCCTTATCGGCAGGTACTGGAGGGAGAACAGGAATTTTATGTTTCGGAAACGATAAGCGGCGCAGCCATATTCCAGATGGGAGAATGGATGGAGGCCGGAAGGATGTATACGTTATACCTGATTGGAGATGCTTATGGGGAACCGGAGATCAGCGGGGTATTTACAGAGGATGCTTCCGGATTGGAGGGATATTTGTAAAGTATACTTTATCGAACACTGTTCACTGGTGCATAGTACATCAGATACGGGATGCCCTGTGGGTATATTATGGCAGAACAAGAAGAAGCTCCGCCAGGGAGCTTCTTCCAGATAGTTATCTAAAAAGGAATGAGAGTAAAGTGTGACATCCGGAGGGGATCCCTCCGAATGCCTTTAACTTTATGAGGGGGGAGATAGTTGTCTTATCAACTATCTGCATTTAGTATAGGACAAAAATGTGTCCAAAGTGTTTTCAAATTATAAAAGAAACGGAAAAATTATAAAGAAATAGTTTAGAATGTAATGTTTTGTCGGATTATGATAGAAATGAATTGGGTGTATTTTTGAAGTAAAAGAATTGACTCGAAAAAGAAAGTCTGGTATACTAAATCGGTAAGGCGCAGTAGCCAAGTGGTAAGGCGTGGGTCTGCAACACCCTGATTCACCGGTTCAAATCCGGTCTGCGCCTCTTAGAAAAGCCCGGGAATTCAAATGTTTACGGTTAGAGGGAAGTAATTTCAGATTAGGCGGTATAGCCCCGATTACAAGGGCTGTACCGTCTTTTTGAGTTCCTATGCGCCTTGCCGTTTCGGTTGCGTGGCAGAAAGGAAATTGATTTCTCCAACAAAGTTGAAAATAATATCCACTTTCTGTACCCGTTTCCCGTCCACCTTTTCCGGCGCATGGACTATGATTTTCTTGATAAATTCATTGACGATTGCGGGGGTGAGCTCCTTTATCCCCACATATTTGCGGATAATCGCGGCGAAGCTGTCAAAATCGCTTTTGTTCTGTTCGTAGGTATCGACTTCCTGCTGGTCTGCCTTGACCTTTTCTTCCAGTTCCCGCTGTTCCGCTTCATATTCTGCGGACAGCTTCAAAAACCTGTCATGACTGATTGTTCCGCTTATGTCGTCCTCATAAATCCGCTTGAAGATACGGTCAAGTTCCGCTATCCGCTTCCTCGCCTGTCCGACCTCACGTTTCCTGCGCTTCATTTCCTTTTCTGTTTCAGCGGAGCGTTGCTGATACATCATTTCATGGAAAGCCATGATGTCATCAAAGAAAAGGGCAGTCACGTCAAATATCCTGCTCCATACGATTTGCTTCAACACTTCCTCGCGGATAAAGTGAGCCGTACAGCTTCCCGTATTGCTCTTGTACTTTGCACAGCGGTAATGGTCTTGTGAACCGTTAAAACTTTTACAAGTAGCGAAATGTAGCTTACTCCCACAGTCCGCACAATATACCAAGCCGGAAAACAATCCCTGTCTGTCCGCTTTTGTGGGGCGGCGTTTGTTCGCTCTTAGTTCTTGTATCCGTTCAAAAACAGCGTCCTCTACAATCGCTTCATGGGTATTATAGAAAATTGCCTGCTGTTCTTTTGTGGTTGGAATCCGCTTCTTTAATTTGTGGGATTTGGAATAGCTTTTGAAATTTACGGTATGTCCGCAATAGTCCATACGTTCCAAAATGCCGACAATCGTGCTGTCTTTCCAGTTGTACGGATTTTCGGGAAGTGCTTTCCCCTTTTTCTCGGCATAGTAGGCTTTGGCAGTCGGTACTTTATCTTCCTTGAGGATTTTTGCTATCTGCATAGGACCTTTCCCACCGATACATAAATCAAAAATGCGTTTCACCACAGCAGCGGCTTCCTCGTCCACAATCCATAGCTTTTTGTCCGCAGGGCTTACCATGTAGCCGTAAGGCGGCTTTGTCAGATGTTCCCCCGCCTGTCCTTGCGCCCGTTTGATTGCCCGTACTTTTTTACTTGTATCTTTGGCGTAAAAATCATTAAACAGGTTGCGGAACGGGGTAAAATCGTTATCCCCCTTTGCGCTGTCTACACCGTCATTGATTGCGATATATCTAACGTCGCGCTCTACAAAAAAGATTTCCGTATAGTAGCCGACTTTCAGATAATCGCGCCCCAACCTTGACATATCCTTGACAATGACCGTTGCTACGTTTCCGGCTTCAATCTCTGCAATCATACGGTTGAAATTTGGTCTGTCGAACGTCACACCTGATACACCGTCGTCAATGAAGAAAACGGGATTGGAAAAGCCGTTGTCCGCCGCATATTTGGAGAGGACTGCTTTCTGGTTCACAATGCTGTTGCTGTCGCCCTCTAACGTATCTTCCTGCGAAAGACGGGCGTATAATGCTGTTATCTGTCCGGGCTTATATGTATTTGCTGTCATATGTTCATTCCTCCTGTAATGAACGCCCGACAAACAGTAGTGTTAAAATCATTATAGCGCATTTATCCCTGTTTGTCATTGGGCGGTTTGACGGTTTCCGATTTTATGAGCCGTATCATCTTGTCGCGGAGCCGTTCCGAGCCGCCGCAGGAGGTAGACACTTCATAGTATGTGCCGCCGATTTTGTAGCAGACAGTTTCCTCTGTCGGTTTCCCTTTTTCCGGCAAATAGCCGCTGTCCTTGATTTCTGGTTCCCAATCCATTCTTTTCCCTTCCTTTCCGTATTTGCTAAATGATAAGTTTCGGAGCAAGCATATGATTGTTTCTTAATAAGAACACTGTAAATACAAGGCTTTTCAAAGCCTACCAACCACAAAAAATAATATTTGATCTATCACATTACGCTAAAAGCCGTCCGGCATGAAAAAACGGGCGGCTTTTTTGCGTGGATAGGCGGAAAGGAGGCAAAAAATAATTACAGAAATTTAGCTCCTAAATTTATGCAACTTTCACAAAAAGGAGGTTAGTGAATGGCTGATGAAAAACTGAACACAGGCCCCGGCAGTGAAAAACTCCCGGAGGCTCCCGGGCCTGTTGCGGCAGACCAGCCCCAGGCCCCGGCTCCCGAACAGGCCGCCGCACCCACGCCCAAGCAGGAACAGGCCGGGCCTGCCCAGCCCGCTCCCGGCGATGTGGTGGTGTCCTTTGACAAGATCAATGAGCTGATGGGCGAAAAGCGGCAGGAGGCCCGGGCCCAGGTGGAAAAGGAGGCGGCGGGTAAAGACGGAAAGGAGGAACTTCCCGCCGCTGGCGGCGATAAGCCGAAAACGCCCCGGCGTGGTCGCCCGCCCAAAGAAGAAAAAGCGGGGCCCACTGGCAAGGAGGAAACAAAGCCACGCAAGGGCCGCCCGCCCAAGGAGGATAAAACGGCCCCCGGAAAGGCAAAGCCGCCTAAACGAGACAAAGTGTCCCGAAGTGACAGCAAAGCCCCGGATGCCCCAAAGGGCGCTCCCGTCCGGGAGGCCGCTGTCCCGGAGCCGCCTGCTCCCGAGCCCGCCGCCCCGCCCCGTCCCATTGACGAGGGAAAGCTGGTTTATTTGAAACTTTCCGAGCTCCATGCGTTCCATACTTTCCGGGATCACCCGTTCCAGGTAAAGGACGATGAAAAAATGGTCGAGCTGGTGGGGACGATCAAGGAGCATGGCGTTATGACCCCCGCCACCGTCCGCCCGGAAAAGGGCGGCAACGGTTATGAGATTGTGGCGGGCCACCGCCGCCACCGTGGAAGTGAGCTGGCCGGGCTGGAGGAGCTCCCCTGTATCGTCCGCAGCATGACGGACATCGAAGCTGTCCGGGAAATGAAAAACAGCAACAAACAGCGTGGGGAGCCCCTGCCCAGCGAGCTTGCAAAACTTTTGGATCTGGAAGTGGAGGCCATCAAGCACCAGGGAGGCCGTCTGGACGGCGTGGCCGAGGGGGATATCGGAAAACGCTCCGTTGAGATTGTCGGGGAAAACAACGGCATGAACTATAAAAAAGTCATGCGCTATATCCGGCTGAACTCCCTTGTCCCGGAACTCTTGAACAAGGTGGACGAGAAAGGGCTTGGCTTTATGCCTGCCGTGGAGCTTTCCTACATCAAACCGAAAAACCAAAGGCTTGTTGCCGTTTCCATTGACGGCGAGCAGTCCTCCCCCTCGGTAGCCCAGGCAAAACGGCTCCGGGAGCTGGATAAGGAGGGAAAGCTCAACGGGGATGTGATTGACGGCATCTTATCAGAAAAGAAAAAGGAGGATAAAGGCGTGATTATTTCAACCGCTGAACTGGAAAAGTATTTCGGCAAGGAGGTTACTCCCGCCAAAATGAAGGAGCAGATCATGGGCCTGCTGGACGAGTGGAAACAGAAACAGCCGCCCCAGCTTACGAAAGCTCCGAAAAAGATGGAAAAAGACAAGTAATCACTTCGAGACATTTTGTCCCGAGGGGCTCCGCCCCTTGCGATGGCTCTGGTGGTATATATCCCCCGTCGCCGTCTGCTGTTTAGCACAGCCGGGAGCGGGCCGTCAAGGGGGCCAACGGCCCCGCCGCCTGCGGCGGCCTGCCCTTGACGGTCTGCCCCGGCTGTGCTATTTCCCCGGCAGGCGGCGGGGGTATATCCTCCAGAGCCGCCCCCTTTCCCAAGATTGGGAAAGGGCGGGGGGTTAGGGTTGAACAATTTCATTATAGAATGGAGGTTTTTACTTATGAAGCGACCCCTTGCTTACATTACCGCCGCATGGTTTGGCGGCGACAGCGAAAACGCGGAACTGGCCGTCCAGTATTGCCGGGCGGTCTATGAGGCGGGCTTTTCCCCGATCTGTCCTACCCTCTATTTGCCGCTGTTCCTCAATGACGCAGTACCCGAGGAGCATAAAAGCGGCATCGACATGGGCCGTGACCTCTTGCGCCGCTCCCATGTGCTGGTGGTCTGCGGACACACTATGACCGAGGCTATGAAAAACGATATTGCCGTGGCCCAGCGGCTGGGGATCACCGCCACCACTCTTGAGGGCATTTTAACCGTCAAGGAACAGGGGCACCGCTGATGCCGTCCCTGTTTGAAGTCTACATCACCAACCTTGGGAAATACAACGAGGGGGAGCTGGTGGGGGAAACGCTGAAATTTCCCACCAGCCCCCAGGAGGTGCAGGCCCTGTTAAAACATATCGGGGTGGACGGCATACGCTACGAGGAATTTTTCATTACCAGCTTTGACGGCGATGTGCTGGGGCTCTATGACTACCTTGGCGAGTATGAAAATCTGGACGAATTAAACCACCTGGCCTGCCTGCTCTCGGAGCTGGATCAAGGCGAGCTGGAAAAATTCGAGGCCGCCCTAAACATCGGCGCCCATACTGCCAGCGTGGCGGATATTATCAACCTGGCGCAAAATCTGGACTGCTTTGAGTTTTACCCGGATATTGAAACGGAGGAGGACTTGGGCCGTTACTGGGCCGAGGATTTGCCTATCCCGGCGGAGCTGAAAGACTATTTTGACTATGGGGCATACGGGCGGATGTTTCGATCAACGAGGGCGGCCACTTTGCCCCGGGCGGCTATATCGTCCAGACCAGCGGCGATTTCAAGGAATATTATCACGATACCAAGGACATTCCCGCCGGGCACAAGGTTTTTTCTTTTCCCCAGCTTTCCATCCGGGAACAGATGGCCGCCTATAAGGAGGTGATTGACGGTTCCTCAAAAGAGGGATTCCGGCGGCTGACTGAAAAAGGCCGGGAGGAACGCTGACAAGGCACTTCGAGACACTTTGTCCCAAGGCGGCCCAAGAAAGGAGGCGGTGTAACTGATTGACGAAGAAATTTCCCGGAGCTCCATAGCGATTTCCGTCCGGGCCGGCAAGCTGACGGCCCGGGGGCTGGCTTATGTGCTCCAGGCGGCGGGCCGCCAGATTGCCAAACGGCATAGGGCGGCCCAGCGGCCCCACGGCAGGCAGAGCGTAAAAAAGCTCATGGGACATGGGGAGAATGTAAACAGTATTGAGGTAGAGTCCCCCAAGCTCTTTGACCGCATGGCCCGCCGTTTCAATGTGGATTATGCGTTTTACCAGACCGGGCCGGACAAATACCTGCTGTTTTTCAAGGCTGGGCAGGCGGACGCCATCACCGCCTGTTTTGAAAGCTATTCCCGGAAACTGCTTGGAAAGTCAAAATCCAGCCGCATCCCCATCCGGGAACAGCTCAAGCGGGCGGCGGATCAGCTTGCCAAGGAAAAAACCAAAACGAAAGAACGGGCAAAGGAGGTGGTTCGTGAAGAACGATAAGATCAAGAAATATCTCATTCCCAACATTCCATACCTGTTTATTCTTTGGGCCTGTTTGAAAATGGGGACGGCCTACCGTCTGGCGGCAGGTGCGGACTTCGCCCATAAGCTCATGGGGCTGGGCTTAACCATCGGCCCGGCCTTTGCCGATTTCGCCCCGGGGCTCAACCCCTTTGACTGGCTCATCGGTATTGCGGGGGCGGTGGGCTTTCGCCTGCTGATCTATGTGAAAAGCAAGAACGCAAAGAAATTTCGGCGGGATGAAGAATACGGATCGGCCCGTTGGGGCGGGCCAAAAGATATAGCCCCTTTTGCCGATCCGAAGTTTGAAAATAATGTCATTCTTACCGGGACGGAGTTTCTCACCATGAATACCCGGCCCAAAATCCCGGCCAACGCCCGGAACTTAAATTGCTGTGTCATCGGCTCCTCCGGCTCGGGAAAAACCCGCTTTTGGCTCACACCCCAGCTTTTACAGGCTCATTCCTCTTTCGTGGTGGTCGATCCCAAGGGCGGGGTGCTGTCCCAGGTGGGCTGTTTTCTCCAAAAGAAAAAGGGATATAAAGTTAAGGTTTTTAATTCCATCGACTTTTCCAAGTCCATGCACTATAACCCGCTGGCCTATATCCGAAACGAGGCCGACATCCTGAAGTTTGTGGATGCCCTCATTTCCAACACCAAGGGCGAAGGCAAGGAGGGCGACCCCTTCTGGACAAAATCAGAGACTTTGCTCTACTGCGCCTTAATCGCCTATATCATTTTTGAGGGCCCCGCCGAGGATCGGAACATGAACACTTTAGTGGATATGATTTCCGGGATGGAAGTAAAAGAAGATGACGAGGATTTTATGAACGCTGTGGACTATATGTTTTCCGGGCTGGAAAAGCGAAAGCCGGACTGCTTTGCGGTCAAGCAGTATAAGAAATACAAATTAGCCAGCGGTGATATATGCTCTAAATGACTTCTTAATCACGAGATTTTCTCATGGTTAGTGAAGAACTTATTTAGAGCATATTTCATGTAAGGAGGCAGACGCTATGACGAAAACCAAAATCACTCCATTATACGAGAGATTGAGCCGTGACGATGAATTGAACGGGGAATCCAATTCTATCAGTAACCAAAAATCCATGCTGGAAGATTACGCCCGCCGCAACGGTTTTCCAAACCCGACCCATTTCACGGACGATGGAATCTCCGGAACCCGGTTCGACCGCCCCGGATTCACTGCCATGATGGAAGAAGTGGAGACCGGGAACGTGGAGGCAATTATCATCAAAGACATGAGCCGCCTGGGACGTGACTATCTCAAAGTTGGCCAGGTCATGGAAATCCTGCGGCAGAGAGGCGTTCGGCTGATCGCCATCAATGACGGGGTGGACAGCGCCAACGGAGAGAATGATTTTACCCCGTTCTTGAACATCATGTATGAATTTTACGCCAGAGATACCAGCCGCAAAATTAAATCTGTATTTAAGGCAAAAGGCATGAGCGGCAAACACCTGACAGGTACTGTCATTTACGGCTACTTATGGGACGAAAAGCGGGAACACTGGATTGTGGACGAAGAAGCCGCTGACGTGGTGCGCCGGATATTCGCTATGACCCTGGACGGATACGGCCCCTACCAGATTGCGAACCGGCTGTCACGGGAAAAGATTGAGATACCTTCCTTGCACCTCTCCCATTATGGGGAGGGCGTGAATCAATCCAAGACGTTTAAAGACCCTTATGGCTGGGGTTCTTCCACTATCGTCAATATCTTGAAAAAACGTGAGTATTTAGGCCACACCATCAATTTCAAGACCCGCAAACATTTCAAGGACAAGAAAAGCCACTACGTTGACGAAAACGAATGGGTAATCTTTGAGAACACCCACGCTGCCATTATTGACCCGGAAACCTTTGAGAATGTGCAGAGAATCCGTTCCAATGTGAAGCGTTACCCGGACGGCTGGGGAGAAGCCGCCCCGCTCACCGGCCTGCTCTACTGTGCCGACTGCGGCGGCAAGATGTACGTCCACCGCACCAACAACGGCAAGCGTATCTCACAGTATACCTGTTCCCAATATAGCAAGGTTCCGGTCGGCGTTCTCTGCTCCACGCAGCACCGAATCAACGAAAGCGCCGTCCTGACACTGGTTTCCGATATGCTCCGGGCGATTGCGGAGTATTCCAGAAACGACCGGGCAGAGTTTATCAAAGCGGTTCAGGAATCCCAGGCCGAGCAGCAGGCCAGCGACATCACCAGAAAGCGGAAAGGGCTGGCGGCAGCACAGAAACGGGTCGGGGAACTGGAAAAACTGATATGCAAGATTTATGAGGACAATGTGCTGGGCAAGCTGCCAGACGCAAGGTACGCCGCCCTGGACGCACAGTACGCAAAGGAGCAGGAATCCCTTTCCGGCGAGATTGTCGAACTGGAAAAGGCAATCGCCGGATATGAGCAGAGCCGGAAATCAGCGGAGAAATTTATCGCCCTTGTTGACAAGTATGAGAATTTTGACAACCTGACTACCACCATGCTGAATGAGTTTGTGGAGAAAATCCTTGTCCATGAGCGTGACCGGAAAGGCAGTATTGAAACCACGCAGGAGGTTGAGATTTACTTCAATTTTGTCGGGAGGTACATACCGCCCCATTTCGGGGAAGTGAACCTTACGCCGGAGGAACTGGAAGCCCTGCGAAAGAAAGAGGAACGTAAGGACAAGCTGCACCAGGCATATCTCCGTCGCAAGGCCAATGGGACACAGAAACGATACGAGGATAAAATCAAGGCAAAGAAAAAGGCTGAAATCGAGGCGAAGAAAGCTGCTATCCGTGCCGAGGATATGGAAAAAGGCGTGTTTATCCCGGCTAGCAGCCTGCCAACGAAAGAACCACGAATGGGAAAAAATATGATTTCAACTATTGCACAATAAACAAAACTTTTTCACCTTGACAATTTGAGTTGCAAATGTTATTATTCACTTACGAATATTTGTGGCGAATATTCGTAAGCAAAATTCACAAGAAAGGAGAAATAGAATTATGCCGTCAAAGCCCGTCCTTTCGGACGCTGATAAAAAAGCAATCCGCAAAAAGTTGGAAGAACTATGTGAGGAATGTTGGATAGCGCAAGGGTACAAAAAGACAAGCATTAAAAATCTATGCGACAAAGCAGTTATATCTATCGGTACTTTTTATACGCTCTACCCGACAAAGGAAGATTTATTCCTTGAAACAATCACAGACATACAAAGGAGGTTGACAGAAAAAATTATCGACATAAACAGGAACAGCCGGACGAAAGAGGGCTTTGCACAGTCCATGAAAAGGCTTTTCCGGGAATACGACAGCAAGCCGTTCCTCTACAATGTCAATACGCCGGATTTTCAGTCTTTTGTAACAAAGCTGCCGGAAGAAACGATTAAGAAAATCAAGTTTGACAGTTTCGATTTTTTCAGACAGGTTATCCATGCCGCAGACCTCAATCTGAAAATGGAGGAAGCACAGGCATATGGAATTTTGAGTGCGCTGCTGTCAACAATCAATGCAAAAGAAACGCTTTCCGTCACTTGTGATTATTTCGCTGTTTTTGATTTTATGGTGGATAGCCTTGCGGCAGATATTTTTGAGTAAAGGAGATTTTTATGACAGAATTTGAATACAAAACGATAGTAATTGACAGCAAGGAAACAGAACATTCTGAAAAGTCGCTGTCTGATAAACTGAATCATTACGGTAAGGACGGTTGGGAACTGGTTACTTGTTTTTCTTATCCATGTATAGGCAGCTCCCAATATTCACTTATCGGAATCGCACAGAAAGCAACTCTGATATTCAAAAGGCGGCTATGCCCCGAAAAGGGGGCGAGCGAATGACAAATGCGGTTGAAGTCCGGCATTTATCAAAATCCATAGAGGGCAGCCCCATACTGAATGATATTTGCATGAATGTAAGGCAAGGGGAAGTATACGGATTTCTGGGCGCAAACGGCGCAGGAAAAACTTCGCTGATGAAAACACTGTACCACATCATTTTCCCCGATACAGGTACGGTATGTTTATTAGGCGAAACTATCAACAAGGGCAACAATCCCGTTTTCTCCCGTATCGGCAGCATTATTGAAAGCCCTGTTTTTTACAGCCATTTAAGCGCATACGAGAACATGGAACTCCATTGCCGGTACATGGGCGCAGGCTATGAAAACATCATGGAAACGCTGTCATTGTTGGGGATTGCAGAAACGGGCAGTAAAGCCGTAGGGAAATTCTCTTTGGGAATGAAACAGCGGCTTGCGCTTGCAAGGGCAATGCTCACAAAGCCGGATTTGCTCATTTTAGACGAACCTATAAACGGCTTAGACCCACAGGGAATTATAGAAGTACGGGAGCTGCTGTTGCGAATCAACCATGAATATCACACAAGCATTTTAATATCCAGCCATATCCTTGACGAGCTATCTAAAATTGCCGACACAATCGGAATTATTGACCACGGGGCTATGCTTGCGGAAGTATCAATGAAAGAACTCACAGCCAAAGGGATAGACCTTGAAACCTATTATTTAGGCTTATTGGGAGGAGGTGAAAAAAATGTGGAACCTTATCCGCATGGAAATTAAGAAAGTACCGTTGAAGCCGCATATCGCCGGATTGTTAATCGCTAACTTTATCATTTTTCTGCTTTCGGTCTTTACGTCCGGCCTTTTAACTGCAAGCGGCAATATATCCACACTTCCGGGATTTGCCCCAGTCCAGTTAGATACGGTTA
Source organism: Lachnospiraceae bacterium (assembly GCA_910574195.1). Taxonomy (GTDB): domain Bacteria; phylum Bacillota; class Clostridia; order Lachnospirales; family Lachnospiraceae; genus Schaedlerella. The sequence continues at coordinate 175,834 of CAJTBF010000006.1, forward strand.
CGTTAGCGGCAATGCTTGTAAGGGCTACTCTGATTGTATGGGAAGCGGTACTGATTTCCGTATTTGTGATTGAAGAATACAGAAACAAGACAATCGGCTTGCTTTTCACTTACCCGATCAGCCGCACGAAACTGATTACGGCAAAACTCATTTTGATATGCTGCATTAGTTTTACGTTCCATGTGCTGTCAAATATCTTCCAATATGCCACAATCTTTCTTGCGGCAAAATGTTTTGATTTTGTCACGTTCAGCTTTGGAAACATACTGGCACAGGCAGTTACAACAATATCCGCTATCCTGTTGGGGTTTCTCCCACTGTATGTAGGAATGATAAAGAAGTCAACGATTGCAACCGTTGTTTCGTCTATCATCATTGTTGCCATAGCGTCAAACTCACAGGGAAGCAATGCAGGACTTTTGTCAATTCCCGTTGCGGCAATTATTTTCGGTATCATAGGAATCATTTTTTCAGTAGTCGCAATGAGAAAAATGATTTTATCAGATTTGAGCAATTAAAAGAAAGGGGGCGATAACATGAATTTTCCAATTCCCGATTTTGTACCCGTTCCAAGTGCGGAAATCATGCAGACTATTTCAATCGTATCATTGATTGTTGGTATCTGCCTTGTGGGTGTGGGATTGCTTTTCCTGTTTCTGAACAAGAAAAAAGGGAAAGAAAAGAAAGCCATAGCCTTATGGGTTGTCATAGGCATTGGCGTGTTACTCATTGCAAATCACGGCATACAATTATTATTTTAGGAGGGCAAAATGATTAAAGAAGTAAACAGGGCTTGCGAAAAGCTGAATGACACACTGGGAATATCCGTAGAGCTTCCCAACCCGAAAAAGAAAGCGTTAAAAACGGCAGCGGTATGTAACTTAGTTGTCGGCGCTGGTCTTGTGGCGGCAGGAATCCTTTTTCCGTCAAAATCTTGTGCGTTATTGGGCGGTATCAGCGTTATCAGCAGTGCTGTACTGAAAAAGGAAAGCAAGAATAAAACCCATGAATCATAACGAGAGCGAGCAATTCAAATGGTTATTATGCCCTGTTTGCGGGAGCAAGACACGTATTAAAATGCGGTCAGATACAGAGCTTCGGAACTTCCCGCTGTTCTGTCCCAAATGTAAGCAGGAAATGATAATCCACGTAAAAGATTATAATGTATTAGTTATCAAAGAGCCAGACGCACAGACGCAGAGCCGGTAACATTGAGCAAATACACTCATTGTTATCGGTTCATTTTTTTAATAAGCCGTTGCTCTTTTAACTCTTAAAGGTATAACATTTTTTGACTTGTAAACAACAGCGGTTTAGATAGGAGCTGTTATGATACAAGTTATCTATAAATGTGAACTGACAGAAAATATATTACTGTCAAAAAAAGCATATTAGCTAGTTGGGAACACCCTGACAGCAAATGCGAAATTTGTCATATTCTAACTGAATACCGTACCTTATGCGTCCGAATGGAATTTAACCATCCGGGCGCTTTTGTTTTCTTAGGAGGTGTACACGCTCCCCACTGCCGTTCCCCGCCCCACTCCGTTCAGAAACCTTTGCAAAAAATCTGAACGGAGGAAAGGAAGATGGAAGTCACCATCAATATAGACGGACAAGCCCTGTCCGTGGAGGTCACAGTCGAAGTATACGAGTATCTGGACAGAGCCGGCCACAAGGAAGAAAACCTTGCCCATGAGAAGCGGAGGCACTGGGACAGCCGGGAGTTTGACGAGTACATAGTCCTCACCGAAGGGCGCTCCTGCTACTACCAGACGCCGGAACAGTGGGTGTGCAGGAAAGAAACCATGCTGGAGATTAAGGCCGCCCTTGCGCTCTGCACCGAGGCGCAGCGCCGCCGGTTTCTGCTCTACGCACTGGAGGGTTTGAGCTATACCGAGATTGCCGGGCTTTGCCGCTGCTCCAAAGCTGCCATACAGGACAGCATTGAGGCGGTACGGAAGAAAATCAAAAAATTTTTCTGATACAGACCCTACGATTGGCCGTTTTCGGGCTAACCAGTGAAGGGAACTTTTTCCCTATTACATTTCCGGGGAGGACAAGCAGGAAGCCGCTGCCTGTCCTCTCCGCATTTTAGGAGGTCAGCCATGAAAACAATCAATCTAAGGTACTGTTATCCCTACTACACCGGGGACGTGTTTGTGGAGGTATCGGACGAAGTGGCCGAGGTCATGGTGAAGTCTGTCCGGGAGATGTACAACTATGACCGCCGGACACGCTACCACAAAGCATTTTACTCCTTAGACGCTTTTGACTGGACGGAGAAGTACGCACTGGAACACAGCCCGTCAGCGGAAGAAATTATCTTGATGAAAGAGGAACAGGCCGCCCATGAAAAGCTGCTTGCCATGCTGGACGAGGCGCTCTCCATTATCACTCCCATGCAGGCAAGACGTGTAAAGGGCTATTACATCAGGGGATTAGATTTTACCCGAATTGCCAAAGAGGAAGGCGTTGACAAAAGTGTGGTAAACCGTTCCGTACACCGTGGGCTGAAATATATGCGTGAGTTTTACAGCCGCCAGCAGATGAAATGAGGTGCGGTCTATGCAGACAATCAACCTGAAAAAATATTATTACTCGCTTTTTGCCACGGACACAATGATTGAGGTATCGGACGAGGTGGCCGAGGCTCTGCTGCTTATGCGGAGGGAGGAAAACAACCGTACCCGCAAAATCTGGTATCACAAGGCGTACTATTCCCTTGACTGTGAGGATGGGATTGAAAACTGTGCCTTTGATTTTACCGCCAAATCCCCGGAGGAGATTCTGCTGGAACAGGAGGAAGAACAGCTTTTCCTTACCACACTGGAACATCTGTCCGAAGCTATGAATAATCTGACGGATACACAGGCAAGGCGTATCCATGCCCGCTACATACTTGGAAAAAAGCTGATTGAGATTGCCGCAGAGGAAGGCGTGAGTGTATCCGTGGTACAGCAGACCGTTAAGAGCGGATTAAAGCGAATGCGGAACTATTTTGAGAAAAAGAAGTGGAGGGAATCAGTGAAATGAATTTTACCAAAAGCGAACTGGAAATGCTCTACCAGTATGCCGCACCAACGAAGGAAGAAACCCTTGCCGGGCTGAAAGAGATTGTGCCGGTTCTGGAACGGAAGGACGATCTACTCTCAAAAGTGATTGTCGAGAATACCATACAGAAACTGGAAAAACTGGCAGAGCCGGAGTGCAGCCGGTTTATTGCGGATAACCAGGCCGCCTTTATCGAAAAGCGGGATAATTCTATCCGCCAGAGGCTTGCCGCCGCCAAAGCCGGGAAAGGGGAGCCGGTTCTGCAGGGGCATGACCTGGCAGGCATGGAACGGTTCCTGCCGGAAACAAGGCACATGGTAACGGTGGATATTCTGAACAGTGACAGCCCGGTGGGATTCCCCGGAGAGCGATACCGCTTTTTCCTCTCTGATGAGGGCTACAAAAACGCCAGAGCCAGTGAGAAGCGGGGAGAAATCAGAATCAGGAACCATGCCGCTGTCATGGCCGGGAAACTCTACCTGGATAAGAAACCGCCGGCGCAGGAACGGTGAAGGCAATAAAAAAAGAGGCTCTGCAAATCCAAATCTGCATTGCCCCTTTAGTCCGTATCTTCGTCTGGTACATACTCCATGATGTCCTCAATACGGCAGTTTAGAATCCGGCACAGGTTGTTGAGAATCATGGTTTTGACAACCATGTTTTTCCGCAGCCGATGAAGCTGTGCTTTATCTATGCCGAAATCCTTGATTAGTCTGTACTGGCTAATCTCCCGCTCTTTGAGGGTAGACCAGAGCCGGTCATATTTAATCATGCTGTCAGCCCCCTTCCCTTGTATTTTAACTGTCAGCAAGCCTTAATCATATGGTGCGTGTATGCTCCCTTTTTATGCTGAATTGGAATATAAAAAACGATTATCAGAGAATACAGACAACAAGGAGGGGAACAAAATCAATTCATGTAATGACTGTAACAACCAAATTTTTCATTACACGAGGCAACCGCAAACGGTTGTCTTTTTTTTGCCGCCCGAAAGGAGGTGATTACAAATGCCAGATATAGACAAGCTGAAAAGCCAGCAGGAAAAAGTAAAGACGGAAATCCGCCAGTTAGAGAACCGCCAGAAGATTCTCCTGAACCGGAAAACAGACGCAGAGCGGAAGGCCAGGACACGCCGCCTGATTGAGCATGGCGCGGTTCTGGAAAGTATATTCCCTGCCGTTACCGCTATGACCGGCGAGGAAGTCAAAGCATTTTTATCCGCCATTTCCTGCCTGCCGGAAGTCATGCGGTTGCTGAAAAACGCGCCTGAAAGCCAAGGCACACAACAATCTTAAATATCCAACGGCGCACTTATACACCGTTCCGGTGTGTGCGCCCTGCCGGGGGCGTGGCGTCCTCTGGACGCAATGGGGAGCTACACTCCCCAAACCCCTTGTATGTTCCGCCGGAAAGGACACCCGCTCTGCGTCTGCCCTTTTCAGCGAAGCCGATATATCCCACCCGAAAGGAGGCGAACCGCCATAGCCATCTTCCATATGCCCGTCCAGATTATCAAGCGCAGCAAGGCCAAGTCTGCCGTAGGCGCTGCCGCTTACCGGAGCGGAACCAAAATGACCAACGAATGGGACGGGCTTACCCATGATTACACCAGAAAGAGGGGCGTTGTCCATTCCGAGATTATCCTGCTGCCCCATGCCCCGCCGGAGTTCCAAGACCGCAATACTCTCTGGAACAGTGTGGAGATGGTTGAAAAGACCAGTGACGCACAGCTTGCCCGTGAGATAGAGATTTCCCTGCCGGTAGAACTGAACCGGGAGGAACAGCTGCGGCTTGCCCGCTCCTTCATCAGCGATACCTTTGTCGCCGCCGGTATGTGTGCGGATTTCTCTATCCATGACAAGAAAGACGGAAATCCCCACTTCCATGTCATGCTCACCATCCGACCGCTAAAGGAGGACGGGCAGTGGGGAGCGAAATGCCGGAAGGTCTACGAACTGGACGAAAGCGGCCAGCGAATCCCCAACGGCAAAGGCGGCTGGAAGAACCACCGGGAGGACACCACCGACTGGAACGACAAGGGAAATGTAGAGAAGTGGAGGTCTGCCTGGGCTGCCTACGCCAACAGAGCATTGGAGGCTGCGGGCAGGCCGGAACGGATTGACCACCGCTCCTACGAGCGTCAGGGCATTGACAAGATACCTTCCATTCATCTGGGAGTTGCCGCCAGCCAGATGGAGCGGAAAGGCATTGACACAGAGAAGGGAAATATCAACCGCCAGATTGCCGCCGACAATAAGCTGCTGAAGGAAATCAAGGCACGGATTACCCGGCTCTACAAATGGACAAAGGAGCAGGCGGGGAAACTGGAAGGAAAAGACAGTATCATGGCGCAGCTTTACGAGGCGCAGATGCCAACAGGAAAACCCGGCTCCCGGTATGGGAAGATAAGGAACCTGAAAGATAGCGCCGCCCTGTTCAATTTCCTGAACGGCAACAACATCACTTCCATGGAGCAGCTTTATGAAAAAGTGGCCGCCATGAACAAAGATTACTATTCCATGCGTGGGAAGATTGTCACCGCCGAGCGGCGTATCAAAGTGCTGGACGAACATCTCTCCATGTGGGAGAAATACGAGAGGAACAAAGGAACCCGCCGCCAGTTTGACAAGATGAAGCCGGGGAGGAAAAAGGAACAGTTTGAGCAGAAGCACGGTGCGGAACTGGCATTATATGAGGCCGCTGTCCGGTATCTGGAAAAGCTGAAAGCCAACGGCGAAGAAATCACCCCGAAGAAATGGCAGGCCGAGGCCGACCGCCTGAAAGCGGAGAAATCGGTGCAGTACCAGAAAATGAAAGCCATGCGGGAGGACATCAAGGCGGTGGAGAACCTGAAAAAGACAGCGGAACAGTTGGCCAGGACGGAAAATGAACCAGCCAGAAAGAAGGAGGAACAGGAATTATGACACAGCAGTTTATCACCATGACAATCACCATCACCGTAAAGATACCCGTGCCGCCCACGCCGCCAGCGCCTACAGGGGCGAAAGCGCCGGAGCCGGTTTTCCTTTTCAGGGAAGGGCAGCCGCCTTTGTGCCGCTGCAAGGTGAGATATGGGAAACAGGCGGCATGAGCGAATCCCGGCCATGGACTATCGGCAGTACCGCAGGGCGAGGCGGCTGGTGCATGAGTGCTGCAACTACGACAACGGCCAGTGCATGGCGCTTGACGAGGGGGACGGGTGCGTCTGTGTCCAAAGCATTTCCCACTCCCTGCTCTGCCGCTGGTTCCGTGCGGCGGTGCTTCCCTTAGACCACCAGCTGGAAACGGCCCTTTACCACCGGATGGAAAGCAGGCGGTGCAGCGAGTGCGGCGCTCTTTTCCTGCCTGGCTCCAACCGGGCGAAATACTGTAAGGATTGTGCCGCCGGGGTGCGCCGGAGGAAGGAGGCAGAACGACAGCGGAAAAGATACCATGATTCTACGCATTTAGGAGCGGAAAAAGCCTTGTAAATCAAGCACTTTCGGAGCGTGTCGGAGGGGAGGCAATACTTTTTATCACTGACACTCCCAAAGCCCCTTTAAAATGCGTACAGAGACCCCAAAAGGCCATTCTGAACCAAAGGAGCAACTTTAATGACAGAGAACCGACGATTTTATTACCTTAAGCTAAAAGAGAATTTTTATAACAGCGAAACCATGGTCATCCTGGAGAGTATGCAGGACGGCCTTCTGTACTCCAATCTCCTGCTCAAGATGTATTTAATGTCGCTGAAAAGCAACGGCGTACTCCTACTGAATGATTACCTGCCCCATACCGCGCAGACCATAGCCACCTTTACCCGGCATCAGGCAGGCACGGTGGAGCGGGCTTTGAAAATATTCCAGCAGTTCGGCCTTGTGGAGATACTGACGGACGGAGCCTATTACATGAGCGACATCCAGCTGCTGATTGGCCAGTCGTCCAGCGAGGGGGAGCGGAAGAAAAGGGAGCGCATGAGGCTGAAACGCCAGAACCTGCTCCCGTCCGGGGAAACGGACATTTGTCCGTCCAATGGCCGGGTGGACAAATGTCCGCCTATATTAGAGTATAGAGATAAAGAGATTAGAGATAAGAGTATAGAGAATAGAGAGGGGGATAAGACACACGCCTATGGGAGATACCGGAATGTGTTACTATCTTCTGCAGAACTGGCAGAACTCCAGACAGAACTTCCCTCTCTTTGGGAACAGTATATTGAGCAGCTGTCCGAGTACATGGAATCCAGCGGAAAAGGATATAAAAACCATGCCGCCACAATCCGGCGCTGGGCGAACGCCGACAAAAAGAAAGCGGAACCGCCTGCCCGGAACCGGGATTACAGCGTGGAGGAAGGAGAAACCATATGATAGAGATTACCGCGGAAGTCCGGGCGGCCATAGACAGAGCTGCCAGGGATATGGAGCTTGCCGGGGACGAATACATAGAACCGGCTGACGGGCTTATCCACTGTAAGAAATGCCGTGGCAGTCGTCAGACCGTTGTGCCCAGGTTCGGAGGCTCCGGCTATTTCATGCCCCGCTGCCTCTGTTCCTGCCAGCAAAAGGCGCAGGAGGAACGGAAAGCCATGGAGGAACAGAAGGAACGCATGGAGCGTATCAAATGCCGGAAGGCACAGGGGCTTCAGGACAGATACCTTTATGATTACACTTTCGCCAATGATAACGGCCAGAATCCCGTTATGGAGAAAGCCTGCGCTTATGTGGAGCATTGGAAGGAGGCATACCGGGACAATACCGGCCTTCTGCTCTTTGGTGATGTGGGAACCGGGAAATCCTTTTTTGCCGGCTGTATCGCCAATGCCCTGCTTGACCGTGACGTGCCGGTTCTGATGACGAATTTTCCGTCTATCCTGAACCGGCTGACTGGCGTGTTTGCCGAGGAAAGGGCGGCCTTTATCGCCAGTCTGGACGATTACAGCCTGCTTGTCATTGACGATTTAGGAGTGGAGCGCAGTACCGAGTATGCCATGGAGCAGATGTTCACCGTCATTGACAGCCGATATCGGAGTAAGAAGCCGTTGATTGTCACAACCAACCTGAAACTGGAAGAAATCAAGAACCCGCCAGACATTGCCCACGCAAGAATTTATGACCGCATACTGGAACGGTGTGCGCCGATTCTTTTTTCCGGTAAAAATTTCCGGGAGGAAGGAGCCAGAGCGACCAAAGCGGCGGCGAAAGAGATTGTGAGTAAGGGATAACAAAACCTGATTGTATGTAAAGGAGAATTTATGGGCAGCGAGAAAATCACAAAGAATATTACCACCACGCCACCAGCTAAGGACGCTCCCGCACTGGTGAAAAAGATTGGCCGGACTACCTACATTGTGAGGATTCATTTCAGCAAGACCAGCAAGGAAACCATGAGCGACAAAATCAAGCGTATGCTGAAAAATGAGATACAGCAGATGTGAAAAAACGATAACGGAAACAGGCCGGGATTCAGAAATGCGCTGGCTCCCGGCTTGTAAAATCAGGAGGTTTATGGTAGTATGGAGATACGAAAGCAGAAGGGAAAGCAGGTGGGAAGATTGACAGTGACGGAACAGATAGACCAGAAACATCAGGAAGATTTACAGAGGCTAAGAGGCTTTCGCCTGCTTGATGATGATTTCCTCACAAAGTGTTTTGAGGGAGATACGGCAAGCATAGAACTGGTATTGCAGATTGTTCTGGAAAAACCGGATTTAAAGGTGCTGGACGTCCGCACCCAGGTATTTGTGGAGAACCTGTTGAATCGCTCAGTGAGGCTGGATATTCTGGCTACGGACAGCACAGGGGCAAAACTGAATGTGGAAGTACAGCGCTCCGACAAAGGAGCCGGGAGAAAAAGGGCAAGGTACAACAGCAGCATGATGGACGCAAACCTTTTGAAGAAAGGCGAGGACTTCGACAAGCTGCCGGAAACGTGGGTAATCTTTATTACAGAGAATGACGTAATGGGAAAAGGGCTGCCGCTCTATCCGATTGAGCGGTGCTTTTTAGGAACCGGGGAAAGATTTGAGGACGGTTCGCACATACTGTATGTAAATGGCGCTTACCGTGGAGATACGCCAATCGGGAAGTTAATGCATGACTTCTCCTGCACAGACGCAACGGATATGTATTATGGGACACTGGCGGACAGGGTGAGATTTTTCAAAGAGAGCAAGGAGGGAATCGAGATTATGTGCCGGGCTATGGAAGATATGAGGAATCAGACATTGAAAGAAGGAATGAAAGAGGTTGCGCTTCGTATGCTGGCAGCTGGCAAATATGCTTTAGAGGAAATCGTTAATATTTCAGGACTTTCTCTTGAAGAAGTAAAGCAACTTAAAGCTGATAGAAGTGCATAGACGAAGTTTTAAAGCCGGGAAATCTAAAAGCCAGATTCCCGGCTCTATTTATTATTCTACTCTAATTTTGCCACCACAATAAGGACACGCATTATTATTCCAAGCAGCTGTCATTTTGGTTATGGAGATATTTTCGCCACAAGATACACAAGGAAAAATTTCTCCCGACTGAATTTTGATATGGTTAATAATAGTAGTGGGGTTATAAATATATCGACGAACCCTGTTGTGTATGGTATCATAATCAGTTATAAATTGTATCTTTTTTTGGCTCGAATGTAAATCATATATTGACGAATAATTGAGAGCATATATTGATAATTTGCTCTCTATTGATGTTTCTTTTGCCGGAACATGCTTTTTCCTCAAATGTAATAATCGATGATAAATTAAATCCGAAAATTCCTGCATAGAAATGGCGTCTATGTTGACACGCTTTTCTTCTATGGCTAAATGGCTGGACTTTTTAGATATACAAAATGTTTCTAAATCATTCCATGTTTTTAATATCGAAGGATTATTATTTATATTGCTTATTTTCTTTTCACCATTATTTTTAATTGCGGAAATTACCATATCTGCGCTTATATATTGATATGGTCGCCCTGGAGATAACTGACTTGTTCTATAAGCACGAAATTCAGACCAACATTTAAGTAGCATTGTTCCAAAATCACGAGAATTTCCCATACTGGCAAGAACAAGTTTTTCAAAGTTTTTATTGTTATTGAACATAAGAGAAACATCGATTTTAGAAATGTCAAAATAATATGCTAAACGTTTATTTACAAATTCTTTAAAGTAATTAAGGCACAATTCACGATCTTTGCTTGAGTTTTCAAAAATCAAATTCTCGTCTAAATCAATGAGATGTTGTAAATCAGCACCTCTGTCTAAGTGATAGAGGCTACCCCGATAAGGGACAATGCTAATCCAACAATATATAGGATTGTCCAATATTCGATCAATATAAAAAGATAAAAAGCGTTGTAATTCACAGTTATATGAGATTTTCTCCCATTCATCGATATATAAAACCATGCCTTTAAGATTTAATAATTTCATCAAGGACATCAATTCTTCTCTGATTGTATTTGTATTCAAAAAAGATAAATAGGTGTTATTCTTTGTTAATTGCTCTTTAGTTTCTTCAAGATATTTGGCTGACCAATCTGCACTTAACTCACTACCAGTTAAATTTAATTTTGTATGTAGTGTTTCTGCTAATTCTATTAAGTCATGCAGTTCATTTGTTATATTTGATGTTCCTATTGACAATTCACTAAATTCAGAGTTTCCATTACGAACAACTTCTTTAAATCTTATCAATTTGATAATTGCGGATTGCATATTTTGAATGAGTACTTTTTTATCACGGTTAAAACAATCAAAAAAGCGTTGAATAAGGTTATCTTCTTTAAATTGTTCTAAAATATTTATTAGCTGTTTTGAAATTTCATTATATAAAAACACACTAAAAACACGGTTGAATAATTCTTGATCGAACTTTTCAGGCATAGTAAGTCTTTTGACATTTAAATAGACACAAAATACTCCATTGGCCTTTCCGGTAAAACAGTTTTCATTGATTTCGTGACGGGCAAGAAGCATTAAATGTGTTTTTCCTGTACCACGAAGGCCGGAAATGACGCCACTTGATGAAGACGAATAGGAAATTAAGTCTGATAATTGGTTTTTTACATCTACATGCATAGCTTTTAATTCAGATACTTTTTCTTTGTCAGCATCCATACTTAATTCATAATCAGCACGTAGATCAGAAAAAGCTCTATTCATTCTTTCTATAAATGAGTCATCATAAACATAGTCTTTTAATGTATTTGCCATAATTAACCTCCACAAGATTTTTGTACAGCTATGTTATCAGTATAGCATAAAATGAGAAAATTTTGTAGATTCATGGGGAAATATGCTAGAATGTAAATTTTTTGTAAATATGATTAAAAAGTCGGATCTTTCCGAAGTTAGTTGAAATAAAGCTTTTATCAAATGGTAAAACATAGTATAATAAGCATGAATTTTAAAGCGTTTGCGGGAGTTGATACCATGGATGAATTTATCAAGGAGCTTGATCCAAATCTGGATTATCTGGAGCATAAAATAATTGGGAATGAAGTCATTATTTATGCAGCCTCAAACAGAAAAATATGCAGATGCCCTTATTGCGGCTCTGAATCGGCGCGAATACATAGCCGTTACGAAAAAAGTTTTCAGGATCTTCCAATCATGAGCAAAAAAACAAAAGTCGTTATTGAAAACAGAAAATTCTTCTGCGACAATCCAGACTGTGGATTCACTACTTTTGCAGAGCGTTTCGACTTCCTGGCACAGAAAGGGAAAAAGACAAAACGCCTGATTGAAAAAATCGTGGATGTTTCCCTGAATACAAGCTCCACCACTGCTTCAAGGACGCTGAAAGACGGGATTGCGGATGTTGGCAAAAGCACCATCTGCAGTCTCTTAAAAAAAAGATATGCCAGTTTCTGAGAAAGAAGCNGTTACAAAAGTCTGCATTGACGATTTCGCATTTCGGAAAAGAAAAACCTATGGGACTGTCATGGTAGACATTGACACGCACCGGATCATTGACCTGCTGGCGTCCCGGGAAAGCGCGGACGTAGCGGAATGTCTGAAAAGCTATCCGAATCTTGAAGTTGTATCCAGGGATGGCTCTGTTTCCTATAAAAGCGCCATTGAACAGGCTGGAAGCCATCTGCAGCAGGTCAGTGACCGTTTTCACCTGATGAAGGGGCTTACGGATGCGGCAAAGAAATTTCTGTCACGTCTTCTGGCGGCAAATTTTATTCTCCCAACGGAAGCATCCCATTATGATGGAAAACCTACGGGGGATTACTGGGATAAACCTGTCAAAGAAGACGCGCCTGCCGCTGAGCACAACGCAAATGTTAAAAAGAAAATGAAGACGGTGGAACAAGTACGGGAATTCGGGAAACAGGGATTGAACAAAAGTGAGATTGCAAGGATTGTCGGAATAAACAGGGTGACGGTTGCAAAATACCTGGAGGATGATTTTAACCCTTCCAGCGCTTATTACCATACGACGATCCCCAGTAAAATAAAGCCCTATTCTCAGGAAATAAAAAATATGCTCAGTGAGGGGAAAACTTTCAAGCAGAT
>CAJTBF010000007.1 GCA_910574195.1 Lachnospiraceae bacterium
CGATTGAAATAAAATATAATCAATCGGCTTCGTCGCAAATTTAGAGCGGTTTGTCAAGCGTTTTTTTGAAAAAAGTGGGTGATTTTTTGAAACAAGGGTCTGAAAGCCTTATAAAATAAAGGCTGAAGATTCCGAGAAGTTATAAACTTCGAAAGGAGGAATAGATTCAAATGCTATTGTCTTTTTTTCAGCTTTCCCTGGCCATTCGGAATGTGTGGCCCAAACATATGGAACTAAAAGCGCTTATTGCGCTTTATATGCTGCTGTTACTTGCCGGAATGCCTGTAACACTCTTCTCCTGTATCCCATATGGTCTGTTTGGGATTCTGGTGGCGGTTTGCGTTTATGGATTGGCTACTTCCCGAAATACCGCGTCCCAGAATGTTTGTATGGGAATGATTGGATGCGTGCTTACCATCGTGACGGATAATTTTTTGACGAATCTTCTGCATCTGCTGATTCCTCTGTCCTTCCTCAATCAGCAGTACGTTTCTTTCGGTATCCGGCTGATTCACATTTTGCTGTTTTATTTTATTACGCTGTTTTTCGGCAGACTGATTAAAAAGTTATTACTGTCAGACAAAGGGATCTTACGCCTTCCACAGACATGGTATCTGATTGACGCCGCACTACTGCTCCTTATAACCATCTATCTGTTCGATAATTTGATTCCGGGACAAAACGGATCCATCGGTAAAATGATCTATAATAACGTCTTACATATTTCAGGATACCTGCTTGTTATGCTTTTTTTGATTTTGGCTATGCGCCGTTCCTATCTGGAGCAAATACAGACAGAGGCAAAACAGAAAGCCTTGCGGGATTTACAGGACTACACGCACAATTTAGAAGTCCTGTATAACGGCCTGCGCTCCTTTAAGCATGATTACATGAATATTTTACTTTCTATATCCGGCTATATTGAGAATTGTGAGATGGACGAATTAAAGGAATTTTTTGAAAACAAAATCTTCCCAACAAAAAGTCTGATTGATCAGGGGGATTACAAACTGAACCAGCTTAGTAACATCGGCGTGTTGGAAATCAAAAGTCTGCTCTCCGCAAAAATGATTTACGCCCATGAGTCAGGGATTGATGTCACGATTGATATTCCCGACAGCGTGGACCGTTTTCTCATCGACACCGTAGACCTTGCCAGAATACTGGGAATTTTTTTAGACAATGCAATAGAAGCCGCGCTTACAACGGAACAACCACAAATAGGCTTAAATATCATCCAGAATAAAACCGGTGTGTCAGTCACCATAAGCAATTCCTTTCAAAATAACGGCACGGTACTGCACAGGTTGAAGCAAAAAGGCTTTAGTACAAAGACCGGACATCAGGGAATCGGGCTTTCCAACGCGCAAAACATCATCAGTTCCTATGACAATGTACTACTGGAAACAACCATACAAGGGGATTGTTTCATACAGCATATGGAACTGACTGCCAGAGAGGAGTGACATCTTATGCTGAATATCTTTGTATGTGAAGATCATACCACACAGCGGCGAACGATCGTGCAAACCATTCAAAATACCGTACTGATAGAAGAGTTGGATATGCAGCTCGTTTTAGATACCGAAGATCCTTACGTGCTGCTGGAACAGGTCAAGACCAGCCAGAACACAGGCGTTTATTTCCTTGATATCGACCTGAACAGCAATATGAACGGAATGAAACTGGCGCAACAAATCAGATTATTTGATCCTCGCGGTTTCATCATATTCATAACCGCACACTCTGAACTAAGCTACATGACCTTTCAGTATCGGGTGGAGGCAATGGACTTTGTATTAAAAGACAATCCTGCCGAAGCGAAAGTGAAAATCAAAGCATGTCTGTTAAATGCAATGGAACGCTATACGCTCCAGACCAACAAGACGCATAAGGTCTATACGATTGAAGTCGGTGGAAAAAAATTCAGCGTGGATTATGATAATATTTTCTTTTTTGAAACTTCCAGTAACATTCATAAAGTCATTCTCCATGCAAAAGACCGTCAAATCGAATTTTCCAGCACCATAAAACAACTCGCCAGCACATTAGGCGATCACTTTGTGCGTTGCCATCGGTCGTTTCTGGTAAATAAAAATAACATAACAGAAGTAGACGCGAAAAACCGAACCCTCTATTTTCCCAACGGCGAAACTTGCCCGATGTCCACACGTATGATGAAAGAACTCTGAACGCGAACGCTGTCATCCATTTTCAAAGTGAACAATGGATGGGACATCACACCATGATTTTGAACTTCAAAGCCGTTACATCGCATTGCGAATTAGAACAGAGAACCTTCTCCTGTCATTCGTAATATGATGTAACGGCTTTTTCATTCATCGGAAAGATACAAGAATACAAATTTACTGTGTAATCATTCTTTCCACATCTGCTATGGAAAGATGGTGATTCTGCATCATTCTATACAATTCCTGAAGTTCTTCTTGTTGCTTTTTTTCCGCAAGTTTCTCTCTCTGCGCAATCAGCCCGTTCAGCTTGTCCTCTGTTTTTGCAATCTGTTCATTTAGCGTCTCCATTTGTTCTTCATACGATCTGCTTCGCCTTGCCATATATATTTCCTCCCATAACTACATATTTTATGTGCACGCTAAAAAACCATGCACATTCTGCTATAGTATATGAATGAAATTGGATATTTATTCCAATCCTGTTTCTCATTTTTATCTCCTCTTCCTATTTTTACACAACAAAAAATACCGACATCCTCTTCCTAATATAGAAGGATTCGGTATCTTTCATAAAATGCACAAAACTTGAATCAACTGGTTTTGCTTCACTCTATAAAATACGCAAAACGACGCGAAGTCCGAACCGTCCCGGTTCAACTTCACGCCGTAAGATGCGGATGGTGGGACTTGAACCCACACGTAGTCACCTACGCAAGATTTTGAGTCTTGTGCGTCTGCCATTCCGCCACATCCGCTTACCCGGCCGAAAGAAAATCTCTTTCCTTAAGCCGAGATTAATATTACCATAATTCAACAGATTTTGCAACACTTTTTTTGCACTGTTTTTTTACTTATATCCTTTTGTCCAACGGACAGCTTACGCTGTCCGACAAGGGAGCGTTTTCCCCAGCTTCTTTCCGACTTCAAAACAATCAAATGTAGCAAAATAATCTGCCGGCGTCTCTGCACGACGGATCAACTTTACGCTTCCGTCCTCTTTCAGAAGAAGTTCCGCAGACTTTAATTTTCCATTGTAATTATATCCCATTGCAAATCCATGCGCGCCGGTATCATGAATCACCAGATAATCTCCTTTTTCAACTTCCGGCAGCATCCGGTCAATGGCAAACTTATCATTATTCTCACACAGAGAACCCACCACATCATACCGATGCGTACACGCGCTTTTTTCCTTTCCCATCACCGTAATATGGTGGTATGCCCCATACATGGCCGGACGCATCAGATTGACCGCACAGGCGTCCACACCGATATATTCTTTATGCGTATGCTTTTCATGAATCGCCCTGGTAACCAGACATCCATACGGCCCCATCATATAACGTCCCAGTTCGGTATAAATGGCCACATCCCCCATACCGGCCGGAATCAAAATCTCTTCGTACACGCGACGCACGCCCTCCCCAATTATCCGGATATCATTGGGTTCCTGATCCGGGGTGTAGGGAATCCCGATTCCACCGGAGAGATTGATGAATGCAATGTGCACTCCCGTTGCTTTTTGCAGCTTTACCGCCTGTTCGAATAAGATCTTCGCTAACATGGGATAATACTCGTTGGTCACGGTATTACTTGCAAGAAACGCATGGATTCCAAATCTTTTTGCCCCTTTCTGCTTTAAAATCCGGAACGCTTCTTCCATTTGTTCCGTTGTCATTCCATATTTGGAGTCTCCGGGATTATCCATAATATCATTACTGATTTTAAACAGTCCGCCCGGATTATAACGACAGCTTATGGTTTCCGGTATCCGCCCTATGGCCTCTTCCAAACATGCGATATGCGTAATATCGTCCAGATTAATGATCGCCCCCAATTGGTCTGCATAGACAAATTCCTCCGCGGGCGTATCGTTCGAAGAAAACATGATTTCCGCCCCGGTTACTCCAATTGCCTCGGAAAGCATCAGCTCCGTATAGGAGGAACAGTCACATCCACACCCATACTCCCTTAGAATATCAATCAAAAACGGATTGGGCGTCGCCTTTACCGCAAAATATTCCTTATATCCCGGATTCCAGGAAAACGCCTCCTTCAACGCTTTGATATTTTCCCGGATTCCCTTTTCGTCATACAAATGAAAGGGCGTCGGATATGTTCCTGTAATTTCTTCCAACTGCTCCTTCGTTACAAACGGTACTTTATTCATATATTCTACCTCATCCTTTCTCTTCTATCTCCGATTTACTCTTTCCAGACTACTCGCTGCCCTGTAAATCCATCTCAATCCGGCACGAAACATCTTTTACACCACCGGATGTCCCGTAGGTATGTCTAATTTGATCAACCTGATTTCGTTTGCCAGGGCATTCTTAAATAATTCCACAAAATTTCTCTGGCCGGAATACAGACAGGTACACATACCATTCTCTTCGTATTCTCCGGAAATTGCATATCTGGAATCTACAATTACGCCGATCTGTCTGTCCTTTCCTTCCGTCCGATACAGCAACGCCCCCCGCAATAGAATCTCTGCGTCGGTGATTACAACTACTTTCTTTTTCCCACGCAAAAGTTCTTCCAGTTCTTCCCGAAAATCTTCCAGACAAGCTGCTGTACAGGAAATATACACGCGCTCCTTTGCATGCTGCAATAAATTTTTTATCTTATCACGAATATTCTCCGTTCCTTCTATTGTAATATAACCTTCCTCATGATCCGCCTCTTTCGGAAGATTTTTTATCATCCACTCCTTTTCCTCCTTCATCCGCCGGATACCATTTTCACAAAATTCCTCCAGACACACCGGGATATATTTTTTTGCCGCCTCCTCCACAAGATAAGCCGCTCCCTTCTCCACCAGCGCCGACAAAGCCCCGTATACGTTCGACCTGGAGATCCCTGTTTCTTTGGCAATTTCATACCCGGTCTGTTTTCCGTGCAAAAGTAACTGCCGGTAAATTACGGCTTCCTGCCTTGTCAGCCCAAAATGAATCAGATATTCTTCAAACCGACGCTCCTCCATATCTTCCTCTACTTTCCATATTTCTTATACAGGATATTTCCCATCTGTTTTACACATTAGTAGTTCTTTACAGAAACACTATAAATTCTTTTCTGCAAAATGTCAACCAGATTTTCAAACTATTTTTACTCAAAAGAACCTCTGATATACCGACTTTTGGATAACAGGGCATAAAATAAAACGACAACATTCGTTTTCCAAATGCTGTCGTTTTATCCTGCCTTTATCTGACACAACGATATAACAGGTCTTCCCATCTCCGGTCTACTTCTTTCTGGAATTCTGCAAGCAGAAATTCATTCTCTTTCCGGAACAAATGTTTAAACCGTCCCTGCTTTATGAGGAATTCTTCTATGGGCAATTTTTTCTTCGGCTCATAATTCAGAATCCATTTTCCTTCTACCACTTCAAACAGCGGCCAGTAACAGGTCTCCACGCCCAGGCGGCAGATCTCCATAATGTCCGGTGTCGCATACCGCCACCCTCTGGGACAGGGCGCCATAATATTCAAAAATGCCGCTCCCGGCGTATAGATCGCCTTCTCGGATTTTACATGCAGGTCTTTAAAGTTCTGGATAAACGTCGTCTGCGCCACATAAGGAATCTCATGAGCGGCCAGAATTGCCGCCAGATCTTTCCGGCTCTGCGGCTTCCCATTACTCTTCGTCCCCACCGGTGTGGTGGTAGTATCCGCATACATGGGTGTTGCCGAAGAACGCTGGATTCCCGTATTCATATAGGCCCCATTGTCATAACAGACATAGACCATATCATGGTTCCGCTCCATAGCGCCGGACAGGGACTGGAATCCGATATCATAGGTTCCACCGTCTCCGCCGAAGGTGATAAACTTATAGGTTTCATCCAGTTTTCCCTTGCGTTTCAACGCCTTGTACGCGCCTTCCACGCCGCTCATAGTCGCTCCGGCATTTTCGAACGCATTGTGAATATAACTGTCTTCCCATGCCGTATAGGGATAGGTAAATGTGGACACCTCCAGACAACCGGTGGCATTCCCGATAACTGCCTTATCTCCCTCATGTAACCCTCTCAGTACATTTCTCACGGCGATCGTACCGCCGCAGCCGGCGCACATCCGGTGTCCCGGCGCCAGACGTTCCGGTTTATTCATGATTTCCTTAAACTGATAACTCATCTTCACACCCCCTATTCCCGGATTCCAAGATAACGATAGGTCTCCCCGGCATCACCGCATGTTACAATCTGTGCCAGGTCCGCAAATACCTGTTCCATGTCTTCTACCCGCATATCCCGGCCGCCAAGTCCGTATATGTAATTCACTGCCAACGCCAAAGAACGCTTCCGAAACAACGCCGCCATCACATCCGCTCCCAGCGGTCCTCCATGATTGGTATACCCTTCCGCCCGATCCATCACGGCCACCGCTTTTACATGGGACAAAGCCTCTGCGATCTCTTCCGCCGGGAATGGACGGTACAGACGAATTTTCAACAGACCGGCTTTCACACCCTTTGCCCGCAGATGATCAATGGCGTCTTTCGCCGTACCCGCCGCAGAACCGATCATCACCACTGCCAGCTCCGCGTTTTCCATGTGATAGGCTTCAAAGAGACCATATTCTCTGCCGGACATTTCCGCAAATTCCTTTGCCACATCCAGCACCACCTGACTTACATGCCGCATTCCTTCCGCCTGGTTCCGTTTCGCTTCCATATAATAGTCTGTGATGGAATATGGGCCTACCGCCATAGGACATTTTGAATTCAGCAGATAGTTCTCCGGTTCATACTCCCCTACAAATTTCTTTACGTCCGCATCTTCCAGCAGTTCTATATTCTCCACCGCATGACTGGTGATAAATCCATCCTGACAAATCATAATCGGCAGGCGTACGTCTCGATGTTCCGAGATCCGAAATGCCTGTACCATATTGTCATATGCTTCCTGGTTATTCTCCGCATACATCTGGATCCACCCGGAATCTCTTGCCCCCATGCTGTCCGAATGATCACAGTTAATATTGATGGGACCGGACAAAGCACGATTTACCAGCGCCAGCGCCAAGGGCAGCCGATTGGACGCCGCAATATAAAGCTCCTCCCACATATAGGCCAGACCGCAGGAAGAGGTCGCTGTCAGACTCCGTGCT
Source organism: Lachnospiraceae bacterium (assembly GCA_910574195.1). Lineage (GTDB taxonomy): Bacteria > Bacillota > Clostridia > Lachnospirales > Lachnospiraceae > Schaedlerella. Next base: position 7,310 of record CAJTBF010000007.1, read on the forward strand.
CCGGCGGCCGATGCACCGATTGCCGCGCTCATGGAACTGTGTTCACTCTCCACCGGAATAAACTCCGTATCCACCTGTCCGTTTGCCACAAAGGAGGCAAAATACTGCGGAATTTCTGTGGACGGAGTAATCGGAAACGCCGGAAATACATCCGGATTGATCTGCCGTAGCGCAATCGCCACGGCCTCATTGCCGGATAAACGATCTCGTTTTGCCATTTTATTTCACCCCTTCCATTGTAATCGCGCCAAACGGGCACGCTTTGACACAAATGCCGCATCCTTTACAGTGGACGTAATCGAACTCTCCACGTTTATAGTCCGTCACCAGAATACAACTATCCGGACAGACCGGCACACATAAGAGACATTGTTTACACTTTTCCTCCAGGAACTGCGGTTTCTCGGCAGACCATTCCCCCGTAGGAAATGCCCGGGACGTTCCCGCACCCGCAATCACCATCCCTTCTGTCAGATCCCTCCAACTTACTTTGACTCCCAGTTTACTGATATCCGCCGTCATCATTGTACCTCCTTCCATGCCATCTGCAGTGCTTTCATATTTCCGTCTATGACCTCCGGTTTTCCGGAAAACTTGTGGGAAAAAGAAGCCTGCATTTCCTTCAAAAACGTTTCCTCCTCCATAATCCCCGCCACTTTGACAATGGCCGCCAACATGGGGGTATTGGGGAAATATTTTCCCATCGCTTCCATGGATACTTTCTGTGCGTCTATCACATAAACCTTCCCTTCGTACCCTTTCAAATGCGGTAGAATTTCCTCTTTTTTACGCGGCGTATTCACCAGAATCGCACCTTCCTTTTTCAAACCGGCCGTCACATCCACGGCCTCCAGCAAGGATTCATCCACAACCACCACATACTCCGGATCATAAATATTGGAATGTACCCGAATCGGCGTATCACTGATCCGGTTATACGCCGTAATCGGCGCGCCCATCCGCTCCGGCCCATACTCCGGGAAACCCTGCACATATTTTCCTGTCTGAAACGCCACGTCTGCCAGCAGAAGCGCCGCCGTTTTTGCTCCCTGTCCGCCTCTGCCATGCCATCTGATCTCTGTAAGACTCCTCATCTTCTGTTCTTCCCTTTCCTCTCTATAAATAATTTACTGGCAGTACCTTTTCTGCAAAAGTACTGCCAGTTTTTCATGCCTTATGGAACACAAAGCGTCCGTGCCAAGCACATCAAATCTGCAGATATTTACTTTACAAGCAGCGACTTTCCTGTCATCTCCGCCGGCTGTTCCAGTCCCATCAGTTCAATCAATGTTGGCGCGATATCTGCCAGACAACCGCCCTCCCGAAGTTTGTAAGCCGGATCCGCGTTGATCAAAATAAACGGCACCGGATTCGTCGTATGTGCGGTAAACGGTTCCCCCGTCTCTCCATCAATCAATTGTTCTGCATTTCCATGGTCCGCGCAGAGGAACATCTGCCCGTCCACTTCCCGAAGCGCTTCCACCGCTCTGCCGACACATTCGTCCACCGCCTCAACAGCCTTGATTGCGGCGCCCTCCACTCCGGTATGCCCTACCATATCCGGATTGGCAAAATTAATAATGATCACATCATAGTTTTGGGATTTGATCGCTTCTACCAGCTTATCACATACTTCATACGCACTCATCTCCGGCTTTAAATCATACGTCGCAACTTTGGGAGAATTTACGAGAATCCGATCTTCCCCTTTATTCGGTTCTTCCACACCGCCGTTGAAAAAGAAGGTTACATGAGCATATTTTTCCGTCTCGGCAATCCGCGCCTGTTTCAAACCTTGCTGTGCAAGGAATTCTCCAAATGTTTTGGTAATTTCTTCCTTTACGAATGCGACCTGCTTATTCTCAATCGTCACATCATATTCCGTAAAGCATACAAAGGTTGTCTTCACACGCGGGCCTCTGTCAAAACCGGCGAAATTATCATCACAAAATGTTCTCGTGATCTCTCTCGCCCGGTCCGGACGGAAGTTATAGAAAATAATGGAATCATTGTCCTGAATCGTTGCAACAGGCGCGCCGTTCTTTACGATCACCGTGGGCAATACAAATTCGTCCGTCGCATCTGCATCGTAGGAAGCCTGAATCCCCTCCGGACCGGAAACGGCAGTTTCGCCAATTCCTTTTACCAACGCATTATATGCCTTTTCCACACGTTCCCAGCGGTTATCACGGTCCATGGCGTAATAACGTCCCATCACGCTGGCAACCTGACCGACTCCGATCTCCTTCATCTTTTCTTCCAACTGCTCCACGTATTCTTTTCCGGAGGCCGGAGGCGTATCACGCCCGTCCAGAAAACAATGCACATATACTTTCTTGATTCCCTGCCTCTTAGCCAACTCAAGTAAACCATAGATGTGTTCGTTATGGCTGTGCACACCGCCGTCGGACACCAGGCCAAACATATGCAGTGCAGAATCATGTGCTTTTACATTCTCGCAGGCAGAAAGAAGCGCTTGATTCTCAAAAAAATCTCCCTCCTGAATTGCTTTCGTGATCTTCGTCAGATCCTGATATACAATTCTTCCGGCCCCCATATTCAGATGGCCCACCTCTGAATTTCCCATCTGGCCGTTTGGAAGCCCCACTGCCAGGCCGCTTGCATTCCCCTTTACAAAAGGACATTCTGCCATCAGCTTATCCATCACCGGTGTCTGTCCCTGCGCGACCGCATTACCGCTTTTATTATCATTCAATCCATAACCGTCAAGAATCATTAATACAGTTGGCTTTTTGCTCATCTTCATTCTCCTTTATTATGCTAAAATTCCAGTATTATTGTACATGCTTTTCCGTGATTTTGCAAATACCTTTTCGATGATTTCTGATATTTTTTTAACAAAAATGAAAACGGCGCTGTTTTGAAAAATGAGAACAGTATCTCCCGCCGATACAATGCGCAGAATCTTTACATCGGTTTTAGATTTTTATGAAGTCTGTCCACCATCCAGGCTATCCGCTTTTCCCGTCCCGCGTCTGTCTTTGCATCGAAATACGCCCGCGCGTAGGTTTTCTTTACGGATGGGGACATGGCCTGAAAATGCGTATAGGCGGGCTCATATCCTTCCAGCAATGCAGACAGGCAGGCAATTTGTTCCTCTGTAATCGTCATAGAATTCGGCGCGTCCCACTGGCCGTCCTTTTTGGCCTCTTCTATTTTCTCTCTGCCAAAATCAGTCATAAGCCCCCGCTCTTCCAACCTCTTAACCAATTCCTTATTTTTCTCCGACCACTTGCTCTTCTTCCTGCGCATCGAAAAATACTTTTTATATGTTTTCTCGTCAATACGCTGCATCTGTCCGTCAATCCATCCAAAACAGAGCGCCTCTTCCAGCGCTTCTCCTGCTTTGATTGTTTTCGGCCCGCCGGCTTTGCCAAATAAAAGCCAGACGCCGACACTTGACTGACAATGTTCTAAAAGCCAGTTCCGAAATTCTTCTCTGTTGGCAAATTCCATAATATCGCTCATTTTTGTTCTCCTTTTTTAAGGAAAGAACTGGCAGGCGCGTTTGCTTTATCGTCCAACTGATCTACAATTTTCAATATCTTTTGGTATCCGCACTGGTTCTTCCTTCTGTCTCCATCTGAAAATTTAATATTTATTTTCACTTATCCTATCATTTTTTCTAATATTTGTAAAGAAATCCAGGCTCTGTTCCTTTCTAACAAATATAGAAAACCATAATAGTTCAGATGAATATCTGAATTGCTACGGGACACCCGTCATTGGCGGTTTTTACACATATTATGACACTAAAAAAACGAATGCAGACTCCCGATAAGAAGCTGCATTCATTTCTTTGCGACTAAAACTGATTCCGCTATACATTCTGCCATATGGAATAATGCAACGGCATTTATAATTACAAAGCCTGTCAGAATCGACGGATACGCATGTACATTTATTTATAATTTACGATCTTACCAAAATCTTCTTTCAAAGAAGCGCCTCCTACCAGGCCGCCATCGATATCCTCCTGTGCAAACAGGTCCGCTGCCGTCGCCGCATTGACGGAGCCGCCGTACTGAATCCGGATCGCTGCTGCCGTCGCATCGTCATACACTTCTGCAATACAGGCACGAATTCCTGCACATACTTCCTGCGCCTGCTCTGTGGTCGCAGTCTTTCCTGTTCCGATTGCCCAGATCGGCTCATATGCGATCACTGCCGTCTTTGCCTGTTCTGCCGTCACATTCTGGAAACCAACCTTTACCTGCTGCCGGATGAAATCCATAGTCACACCCTGCTCTCTCTGCTCCAGACTTTCGCCGCAGCACATAATCGGCGTAATTCCATGCTCAAATGCTTTCAGGACTTTTTTGTTCACGTCTTCATTCGTCTCTCCAAAGTATTCTCTTCTTTCCGAATGTCCGAGAACGACATACTTCACACCGGCATCCACCAGCATATTCGGGGAGATCTCTCCTGTATACGCGCCGCTCTCTTCAAAATACATATTCTCAGCGCCGACCTGAATGTTAGATCCCCTGGCAGCCTCTACCACCGGAACAATGTCAATTGCCGGTACGCAGAACACTACGTCCACTTCCTCGTTCGCTACCAACGGTTTTAACAGCTCAACCAAAGCAACCGCTTCGCTCGGAGTCTTATTCATCTTCCAGTTTCCCGCAATAATCTTTTTCCTTGCCATATCCATGGCCTCCTTCATTTATTTTTTCCTTTATTTCATTTGCTAAATTAGGGATGTTCTCCTTGCTAGCTTCGATGATACCTCAGCAAGCGCGGTGAACTAAGTAAACGCTAGGCTCGATAATACCTCGCCAAGCTTTTTACTTATCGTTGGCGGCAGCTACGCCGGGGAGTTCTTTTCCTTCCAGGAATTCCAGGGATGCGCCGCCGCCGGTGGAGATATGCGTCATCTTATCGCCATATCCCAACTGGTTTACTGCCGCTGCGGAATCGCCGCCGCCGATGATCGTTACGGCATCCGTATCTGCCAGCGCTTTTGCAACCGCCTCTGTTCCCGCTGCAAATTTCGGCATCTCAAACGCGCCCATCGGTCCGTTCCATACCACGGTCTTTGCCTCTTTCACCGCATCCGCATAGATCTTTGCCGTCTCCGGTCCGATATCCAGTCCCTGCCAGTCGTCTGGAATCTCTCCGTTTCCGACTACTTTCGAATTTGCATCGTTGGAGAAATCGTCCGCAATCACATTGTCTACCGGAAGAAGCAGCTTCACGCCTTTCTCCTGCGCCTTTTTGATCATATCCAGCGCGTACTGGCAGTAATCCTCTTCCAGAAGGGATTTTCCTACGTTTCCGCCCTGTGCCTTGCTGAATGTATAGGACATTCCACCGCCGATAATTAAGGTATCTACTTTTTCCAGCAGATTTTCAATTACGGAAATCTTACTGGATACTTTTGCGCCGCCCAGAATTGCCACAAACGGTCTCTCCGGATTATTTACCGCATTGCCAAGGAAGTCAATCTCTTTCTGCATCAGGTAACCTACCACTGCAGTGTCTACAAACTGTGTCACGCCCACATTGGAACAATGTGCTCTGTGCGCGGTTCCAAACGCGTCGTTTACAAAAACTTCACACAGGGAAGCTAATTCTTTACTAAACGCCTCTCCGTTCTTTGTCTCTTCCGCTCTGTAACGGGTATTTTCCAGAAGAATGATCTCTCCGTCCTGCATAGCCTCTACCGCTGCCTTTGCATTCGGTCCGACTACTTCCGGATCCGCTGCGAATTTCACTTCCTGCCCAAGCAGTTCCGACAGTCTGACCGCCACCGGAGCCAAGGACAACTCCGGCTTCGGCTCTCCCTTCGGCTTTCCAAGATGAGAACAAAGAATCACTTTTCCGCCGTCTGCAACCAGTTTCTTAATCGTCGGAAGCGCCGCGACCAGACGATTCTCGTCCGTGATCTTTCCCTCAATCAACGGTACGTTGAAGTCGCATCTCACCAGAACTTTTTTTCCTTTTACATTGATATCGTCTACTGATTTTTTATTAAGCATATACTTGCCTCCACCATTCATTTCTTTCTCATACGGAACCCATTCCGGTTCCGATTCTCTTGCTGCAAGAATTCTTCCAGGATAAAAGGGGCCCGGTCCATGATAAGACCGGACCCCTGCTGAGTCTGTTTCAGAAATCAATCTGCACGATTTCGTTTTCCTCTGTCTTTTTTACAGTAATGTTCCGAAATGCTTGATTGTTCTTACCATCTGGCTTGTGTAAGAATTCTCATTATCATACCAGGAAACAACCTGTACCTCTGTGGTGCCGTCGCCAACTGGCAGAGCCATGGTCTGGGTAGCGTCGAACAGAGAACCATATCTCATTCCTACGATATCGCTGGATACGATCTCGTCTGTGTTGTATCCGAAGGATTCGTTGGATGCTGCTTTCATTGCTTCATTGATCTGATCTACAGTTACTTCGCCCTCTACAACTGCTGTCAGAATCGTGGTGGATCCTGTCGGTGTCGGGATACGCTGTGCCGCGCCGATCAGCTTGCCGTTCAGTTCCGGAATAACAAGGCCGATTGCCTTTGCTGCGCCGGTGCTGTTCGGAACAATATTCACTGCTGCCGCACGGGATCTTCTCAGATCGCCTTTTCTCTGCGGTCCGTCCAGAGTCATCTGATCGCCTGTATAAGCGTGAATTGTACACATAATACCGGACTTGATGGTTGCGAGATCATTCAGAGCTTTTGCCATCGGAGCCAGGCAGTTTGTGGTACAGGAAGCTGCGGAAATGATAGCGTCATCTTTGGTCAGCTTGTCGTGATTTACATTGTAAACGATGGTCGGAAGATCATTTCCAGCCGGAGCAGAGATAATCACGTGCTTTGCACCTGCGTCAATGTGAGCCTGTGCTTTTGCTTTGGATGTATAGAAACCTGTACATTCCAGAACAACGTCTACGCCAAGATCTTTCCAGGGAAGATTCTCCGCCTTTGCTTCTGCATAGATCTTAATCTCCTGTCCGTCTACTGTGATAGAATCCTCACCAGCAGTCACTTTATCACACAGATCATATCTGCCCTGTGTGGAATCATACTTCAACAGGTGAGCCAGCATCTTCGGGGATGTCAGATCGTTGATTGCTACGATCTCATATCCTTCTGCGCCAAACATCTGTCTGAATGCAAGACGTCCAATACGTCCAAATCCATTAATCGCTACTTTTACTGCCATGATTAATTCCTCCTAAAAGTTTAAAATTTAACTGTTGCACAGTCTATCATGGTGAAATCCCAACAAACTTTTCCGCAATGCCTGTCCATTGTTTTCCCATTTGTTAAAGATTCATCAACTAGAAGTATTGTACTAAATCAAAAACAAAAATTCAAGTACTAAATAGATTTTTCTGGAAGTTTGTGTAAGTCCTACACAACCGGTCTTCCATTTTCGTTATTTGTGATAGTCCGACATTTCCTCAATCTATTTTTTTGAAAATCGGTTTTCTTTCCTTGAATTCTGTATAGTATGTAAACCCACAATCCACCAGTACCTTTTCTGCCCGCGCAAAATCATATGCCACATGTTCCGGACCGTGCGCGTCCGAACCCACCGTGATAATCTCGCCGCCCAGCTCCCGGTACCGTCTGAGCACCTCCGGATGGGGATGGCAAAATCCCAGTCCGTATTTCCAGCCGGACGTATTGAGTTCAATCCCTTTTCCCATCCGGATCACTTTCCGAAGAATCTCGTCCAGAATCGGGGCAAACGCTGCATAAGAGTATGCCTCTGCCTGCCGTTTCCCGTACCGCACGATATAATCGATATGCCCCACCACATCAAAATCCTCCGTATTTTCTATGCATTTCAGGATTTCCTCAAACATGATCTGATAAGCTTCCCCATCGCCCTTTCTCTCGAAAATCTCTCCATAATAGGGATCCGTATGCTGTACCAGATGCACGGAACCAATGACAAAATCAAGCGGGTAATTCTTTGCAAGTTCCCTGCATTTTTCCCCCAGATGAGGCTGCATCCCGAATTCTACCCCTTTTCGAATCTCCAGGCGGCAGGAGAATTCCTGCCGCATCTTTTCCAGCTTCTGAAAATATTCATCCAGATCCGGAGAATAACTTTCCGTCCCAAGCCCTCCGGAAATCGGGTAATCCAAATCCAGATGATCCGTAATACAAATCATCTTCAGCCCTTTTTCGATGGCCTTCTCTGCCATCACTTCCGGGGCGGTATGCCCGTCCTCCGAAAAAGCAGTATGCATATGACAATCACTGGTAATCATACGATCGTTCCTCCTCCCAATACATATTCCCCATCATAAAATACCGCGGCCTGCCCCGGCGTCACCGCGCGCTGTGGTTCTTCAAACACACAGACCACTTCGTCTTTCCCTGCCTTCTCAATCCGCCCCCAGACTCCTTTGTGATTATAGCGGATTTTCACAAATACACGCATGGGCTCTTCCAGATCTTCTATCGTCATAAAATTCAGATGCACGGCATGAAGGGAGTCCGTAAACGACTCCTCCTGTGTCCCGATCACTACCTCATTGGTTTCCGGACGAATGGCAAGAACAAATGCCGGATATCCCAAAGCCAGCCCCAATCCTTTCCTCTGCCCTACGGTATAATGGATAATTCCTTTATGCCGTCCCAGCACCTGCCCATCCACTGTCACAAAATTTCCTTCCGGCACTTTCTTTCCGGTTTTTTCTTCTATATAAGAAGCGTAATCTCCATCGGGAATAAAGCAGATATCCTGACTGTCCGGCTTATCCGCCACACGCAGATGCATTCGTTTCGCAAGGGAACGTACCTCGTCTTTTGTGTATTCCCCGATGGGCATCAGGGTCCGCTTCAATTGTTCCTGTGTCAGATTATACAGGGCATATGTCTGATCCTTTGCCATAGAAACACCGCGGCGCAGGGTATATCTTCCGTTTGCGAGCCGCACTACCCTGGCATAATGTCCGGTGGCAATATAGTCGGCCCCAATGGACAGACTCCGGGACAACAGCGATTCCCATTTGACATAACGGTTACAGGCAATACAGGGATTGGGCGTTCTTCCGCAAAGGTACGCTTCCGTAAAATAGTCGATCACATGCTTTTGAAATGCTTCCTTAAAATTCATGACATAATAAGGAATCTGCAGCGCCGCCGCCACACTTCTGGCATCTTCCACAGCGCTCAAACCACAGCATCCGCCGTTTTCCTCCATTTGCGCCGATTCTTCCTCCTGCCAGATCTGCATGGTAACACCGATCACATCATACCCCTGTTCTTTCAAAAGACAGGCCGTCACGGAAGAATCCACACCGCCCGACATTCCCACCACAACTTTGCTCATCAATAGTCCTCTTCTTCCGCTTCCTCACCCTCGTGAATATCTGACTTTGGTTTCTCCAGGCCTTCAATCTGAATTCCATGCTTCTGTGCATAATCCCATAACGCCGCGTGAATGGCTTCCTCCGCCAGCAAAGAACAGTGCACCTTCACCGGCGGCAAGCCGTCCAGCGCTTCCATCACGGCTCTGTTTGTCACGGCCATGGCCTCCTGAATATTCTTCCCCTTGACCAGTTCTGTGGCCATACTGCTGGTTGCCACCGCTGCCCCGCATCCAAACGTCTTAAACTTCACATCCCGGATAATCTGGTTCTCATCAATGTCCAGATAAATCCGCATAATATCCCCGCATTTCGCATTTCCCACGGTACCGACTCCGCTGGCATTTTCGATCTCTCCTACGTTTCTGGGATTCTGAAAATGATCCATTACTTTTTCTGTATACATGCTATTTCCTCCTCGTCCTTATTCCTGATGTTGTTTTTGCAGAAAATCTTCATACAGCGGCGACATGTTTCTTAGATTTTGTACGATTTCCTTCAGCACGTCCACCACATAATCCACCTCTTCTTCCGTCGTCTCCGCCCCCAGAGTCATCCGCAGAGAACCATGTGCAATCTCTGCCGGCAGTCCAATGGCCAAAAGTACATGGGACGGATCCAGCGAGCCGGAAGTACATGCGGATCCGCTGGAAGCACAGATTCCCTTCATATCCAGCATAATCAAAAGGGATTCTCCCTCGATAAAGCGAAAACTGAAGTTCACGTTATTGGGCAAACGCTTTTTCCGGTCCCCGTTGAGCCGGCAATAGGGGATCTCCCTCTCGATCCGCCCAATCATATGATCCCGCAGACGAATCTCCCTGTCTGTTCGTTCCTGCATATCTGCCGCCGCGCGCTTTGCCGCCGCCGCGATTCCCACGATACCCGGGACATTTTCCGTACCGGCCCGTCGTTTGCGTTCCTGGGCTCCCCCATGAATGAAGGAGCGGATCTTCACCCCTTTACGGATATACAAAAATCCGATTCCCTTGGGACCGTTTAACTTATGCCCACTGGCGCTGAGCATATCAATCTGACAGGTATTCACATCAATGGGAAGCTGGCCAAATGCCTGCACGGCATCCGTGTGGAACAAAATCCCATGCGCATGTGCAATCTGCCCGATCTCCGCAATGGGCTGGATCGTACCGATCTCATTATTGGCAAACATAATGGAAATCAAAATGGTATCTTCCCGGATGGCCGCCTTTAACTGTTCCAAATCCACAATCCCGTTCTCATCCACATCCAGGTAGGTCACTTCGATTCCGTGCTTTTCCAGATAGGCGCAGGTATGCAGCACTGCATGATGCTCAATCTTACTGGTAATGATATGCTTTCCCTTTTTTCCATAGGCCTCGGCCGTCGCAATCAGCGCCCAGTTATCCGCTTCGCTTCCGCCGGCCGTAAAATAGATTTCCTCGCGCTTCGCCCCCAGCAACCCCGCAATCTGTTCTCTGCTGTCTGCAAGAACCGTCTGATTGGACGCTGCAAACCCATACACACTGGACGGATTACCATAATACTCCGTAAAATAGGGAAGCATAGCTTCCACCACCTCCGGAGCCGTTCTGGTTGTTGCCGCATGATCCAGATATATTTGTCTTTCCATCTTTCTCCCTCCCGTATTGATTGTCCGCTTCCCTCGTCCGTTTGTACCAGGAACACGGCAATACTTCTATGTTCGTCAATCTTCTTTTCCTGTATCTGTTTTTTGCCGTTGTCTCTTTCTTCTGACCGTGAACAACCGCACCTTAATTTTTACAATTTCCCTGTATCGGTAAATTGCCCGTACATTTTTTCCGGCTTTCCTCCACCAGATGGTCCAGCCTGATCTCGTCTACGGTCTGATTGATACTGTCATTGATCTTCTGCCAGACATATTTCGTCACGCAGTTATCCGCCGCTTCGCAGCCTTCCTCCGGATGCAGACCGGAACAATTCACCGGTTCCAGATTTCCCTCCAGCGCCCGGAGAATATCTCCCACGGAAATCTCCGCCGCCTCTTTTGCCAGGATATACCCGCCGCCGGCGCCCCGGATACTTTTCACAAGTCCGCTTCTTTTCAGCATCCCCATCAACTGTTCCAGATACCGTTCAGAAATGTTCTGCCGATCGGAGATACTGGTAATAGAAACCGGAGTCTCTCCGCTATACTGCGCCAGATCAATCAACGCACGCAGCCCATATCTCCCTTTCGTTGACAGCTTCAAATTTTCACCCTCTTTCAATCCCTTCCGGATTTCATAAATCCGAGTATTTGAATCCCTATAAAATCACTAGGATTTACTCCTCTCGTAGAATAACACCGTTCTCTTGTTCTGTCAAGACGAAATCCGGAATATCTTAATGTAAACAATCTTTTTAAAGGAACCTCGCCCCCTTTGGTCACGGTTCCTTTTCAGGAGTCTTCTTTGTCCAGAAAAAACACTATTATCCGCGGTACGATTATTTTGACAATGACCGGATTTTTAAGCCGGTTTATGGGATTCTTTTACCGTATCTTTTTAAGCCGGACTTTTGGAGAGGAAGGAGTCGGACTATATCAACTGATTTTCCCGGTCTACGCACTCTGCTACTCTCTGACCACCGCCGGCATTGAAACTGCCATCTCCAGAACCGTAGCCCGCAAAGTTTCTCTGGGGAAAAAACAGGAAGCACAGGAAATTCTTCTGACCGGTCTAATTCTCACTTTTTCCTTTTCCTTCCTCTGCATGATCTTTCTTCAACAAAATGCTGCTTTCATTGCCACAAAACTCCTGGGCGACGCACGCTGTATCCCTCTGATTACGATTTTGTCCTATACGGGGCCCTGTTCTGCAGTCCACAGCTGCATCTGCGGATACTGCTATGGATTAAAACAAACGGAAATTCCGGCTGCGGCCCAGTTGATGGAACAGACCAGCCGTATTTTCGGAGTTTGGATTCTGTACCGCTTCCTGGCAAAAAGCCAGGGGAATGTTTCCATCTCTATTGCCGTCTGCGGACTTGTCATCGGAGAATTTTTCTCGGCGGTATACACCGTGTTTGCCCTGCCGGGCGCCAGGCAAAAAGAAAAATCGGCCCGCCCCCGTATGGCAATTGGCACCTGGAAACAATGTTCCGGGGAACTGCTCTCCCTCTCCCTTCCGTTGACTGCAAACCGTGTCCTGATCAACCTTCTGCAAAGTATTGAGGCCATCTCCATTCCCGGACGTCTGCAGCTCTACGGGCTCAGTGCATCTAAGGCTCTGAGTATTTACGGCGTCCTGAACGGAATGTCCTTACCCTGTATCCTGTTTCCCTCCGCCGTCACCAGCTCCGTTTCCATTATGCTGATGCCCACCGTGGCAGAAATACAGGCTGCCGACCATCAGGAGGAAATGCTCCGTATTATCAAAAAAGTAACCGGCGCATGTTTCCTGTTGGGATTATTCTGCTGCCTTCTTTTTCTCCTGTTCGGCTCCTGGATCGGAATCACACTGTTCAAGAGTCCGGATGCCGGAAGATTTATTCTTACTCTGGCATGGATCTGTCCCTTCCTCTACACCAACAGCGCCCTTTCCAGTGTTATCAATGGCCTGGGCAAAACTGGCAGCACTTTTTTCATCAATACCGTTAGTCTTTTGATTCGAATTGCCGGCGTATTTTTTGTCATCCCTGCCTTTGGTATCCAGGGATATCTCTGGGGACTTCTCCTGAGCCAGCTTACCGCAACCATATTGTCCGCTTTTGTGATCTGGAGGCTTATCCGAACGAACTGCGAACATTCCACAAAATAGGTACAAAAAAACACCGGCCGGAAAGCAACCTTCACTTTCCGGCCGGTATCTGTATCTCCTTTCCCGCTCTCCCCCACCACGTTCTCTGATATACTTCTGCTTTTTCCGTTCCTTATAGTGTTCCCAAAAGTCCTTTCATCAACACCGGATTCACATATACCTCCAGTACAAGCCCCAACAGCATCATCAATGCGGCAAAGACTGTTTTCTGTTTATTCCACCGGTTCGCCGGATAAGTCCAACAGTACCAGAGTACCACTATATAGGACGGTATGTAACACAGAAAATGCGGCACAATTCCCGCAACACATAAAATAATTCCTTTCACTCCCATACCGGCTACTGCCATCGTAAGAAGCATTCCGCTGGAAAAGCCCGTCCAAAACAAAAAGGCAATCGCAGCAATCTTCCGTACCTTTGTAAATGCCAATCCGGTGAGCAGTGCAAAGGGAACGATTCGAATCCGCAGAAGATAGATCGTATATTCCTCCACGATAATATCCGCAGATGCATACTGTTTTAAAAAGTAAGAGCTGAATATCCCTGGTTCTGCAAAATATTGCTTTACTGCAAAATTAATATATAAAATTCCAAGCAGAAATCCCGGCATAAAAAAAGCAAACATCTCTTTTCTTGAATGAAACCTCTTCACAGATCTCCCCTCCATCATTCGATGTTTTATTATATGCCGGGAAATAGAGATTATGCGGCTTTTCCTTACTTCCTGTATTTCTGTGCATAAGCAAGCAGGGAGGATACCGTCTTCCCGTCCTCGATCTCCCCTTTAAAAATCTTTTCCAGCAATTCCTCTATGGAATACGCCTCCAGCTCAATAAATTCATCCTCATCCAGATGCTGTCTGGATGGAATCAGATCCCGCGCCACATAGACCTCAATCCGTTCATTGCAAAATGCAACGGTGGTACGAAGGGTAATCAGCCATTCCAGATTTTCACATCGATATCCCGTTTCTTCTTCCAATTCTCTTGCCGCACAGGTAATTCCCGGTTCTCCCTCAGCGTCCAGCGATCCTGCCGGAATCTCCAGCGTTTCTCTCTCCAGAGCATTTCGATACTGCCGGACCATCAAAATCTTCCCGTCCTCCCTTACCGGTACGACCGCCGCCGCACCCTTATGCCGGATAAAATCCCAGACCGCCGTATGCTTTCCGTCAATTTCCATCGTATCCTGATAAAATTCCAGAATGGTTCCTTTATATTTTAATTCTCTTTTCAGCCGCCTGATTTTCTCGTTCATCTCTTCTCCTTTCCTGTCACACCAATTGTTACAACACACAGATCTCAAAAAATTCGTCCGGACAAAGAAAAGCCCCTGTCGAATGACAAGGGCAATACTTTTCGCAACCGGTCTGATTATTGTTACTTCGCATAGTCGGTAACCCGTGACTCCCGGATTACATTTACTTTAATCTGTCCCGGATACTCCAATTCAAATTCAATCTGTTTTGCAATATCCCGGGCCATAAGTACCATATCATCATCCGATACCTGTTCTGGAACTACCATAACCCGAATCTCTCTACCTGCCTGAATAGCAAAAGACTTATCCACACCTTTAAACTGGTTGGTGATTTCTTCTAATTGTTTTAATCTGTTTGTGTATGTCTCGATGGTCTCTCTTCTGGCCCCCGGCCTTGCCGCCGAGATCGTATCTGCCGCCTGAATCACACATGCAATCAATGTCTGCGGCTCCACATCTCCATGATGGGACTCCACTGCATTGATCACGATCGCAGACTCTTTATACTTTCTGCACAGATCTGATCCGATCTGAATATGAGAGCCTTCCACATCATGATCAATGGACTTGCCGATATCATGTAACAGCCCCGCACGCTTTGCCATGCGGACATCCAATCCGATCTCTCCCGCCAGCAGCCCGGAAAGCTGTGCAACTTCCACGGAATGCTTTAATGCGTTCTGCCCGTAACTTGTACGGAACTTCATACGGCCAAGAAGCCGAACCAGCTCCGGATGGATTCCCGGCACACCGACTTCCAGCGCCGCCGCCTCTCCTTCTTCCCGGATCATCGCGTCTACTTCCTTCTGCGCTTTTTCCACCATCTCCTCAATTCTGGCCGGATGGATACGCCCATCCACAATCAGCCGTTCGAGGGCAATTCTTGCAATCTCCCTGCGAATCGGATCAAATCCGGACAAAACGACTGCTTCCGGCGTATCGTCAATAATCAATTCCACGCCGGTCAACGTCTCAAGCGTACGGATATTCCGCCCTTCCCGCCCGATAATTCTGCCCTTCATCTCATCACTGGGGAGCTGTACTACGGAAATCGTAGTTTCCGCCACATGGTCCGCCGCGCATCTCTGAATTGCACTGACAACATATTCTTTCGCTTTCTTGTCTGCATCTTCCTTCGCCTGCGTCTCCAATTCCCGAACCATTTTGGCCGTGTCATGCTTCACATCATCTTCAACAGTTTTCAACAAATATTCTTTTGCCTGTTCGGAGGTAAGTCCTGAGATTCTTTCCAGTTCCTGTACTCTTTTCTGGCTGAGCTCTTCCGCTTTGATCTCTCTCTGCTTCAATTGCTCTTCCCGTGCTGTGAACTTTGCTTCGCGATGTTCCATTGCATCCGCGCGCTTGTCAACGGACTCCTCTTTTGCAAGTACACGCTTCTCATAGCGCTGCAATTCTGCCCGTCGCTCCTTCGTCTCTTTTTCCAGATCATTCTTTGTCCGAATCGACTCTTCTTTGACCTCCAAGAGAGCTTCCTTCTTCGCCGCTTCCGCAGTCTTTACCGCATCATCAATAATCTCTCTTGCCTTTGATTCCGCATTCCCGATCTTGGAATCTGCATCATTCTTCAGCTTCGAGACTGTCGCAAAATGCGTAACGACACCGACTATCAACGCGAGGGCCACAGCAATAACAACACTTAACGTTATTGGCACAGGAGCACCTCCTTATTCAATTTTCATTGTACATTTATATTGGATAAATTCTATATAAATACAACACTTCAATTTTATACTGTTTTCACAACTCTGTCAAGCATTCTTCTTGATTCTTTTATATTTTCCATAACACTCTCCTGCCCGTTTTTCGGACAAAATTCGAGCTTTTCTTTTAAATTTTTCCGCAGATATCATAATGATTGTTGTGCCGATATAGCAGTACTGTCACAGAAAAGACCGCCAAACACATCCCCGCCTTCAAAAAAACGGCGTACATTGGGGGAACTACGCACACACCTATTGCACACAGAACTGCCAGCAGAAAACCACCCATTCCGCCTGCCAGGGCAGACGCACTCTGCTTGACGATACGTACTTCGTTATCCCATTCCATTACAGGAACGTACAGATTCACGGTAATCCCATATACAGAGGAAAACAAAATCAACACGGCCGGAAGGAGCATCTGCCAGAAAAGTTCTCCCACACCGGGTTTTAACGCAAAGATCAAAAACAACTCCGACAGCAGATAAAACGGCAGAAGAAGCAGCAGATTCATCAAAATTTTTGCATCCAGAATATTTTTTACAGTCAAAGGCAGGCTTTTGACAATCCACCAGTTCTTTCCCTCCATGGAAATCGAGGTTGCCGTCGTGGCCATCATACAAAACACCCCTGCTATCACAAAAGGAATCAGACTTTCGATTTCCACAGGGAAAGGAAGCACCTTCTCCAATGACTCTGTTCCGGTCACAAGCAGGCCGCCGCAAAGAACACATCCCATAATCGGTCCGATGATCGTATTCGTCACATAAATACTGGAAGAAAAATACCGCTGAAACTCCCGTTTACATAATGATACCACCATGGAATTTGCTTTCAGTTCTCCCATTCGATAATCGTGTTTTGCATAACTGCCAAAAAGATTCCGACAAATTTTTTCAAAGCAAAGAGCAGTTCCTGCCGCCACCCCTGCAAATACTGCCACAGAGAACCCTATACACAACATTCCCTTTGATAAATCTCCCTGCGTCATCGCCGTACCAAGCCATACGGCCGGCGGATATACTTTTTCCAACAGTCCCATAATCCACATGGATAAATTCTTCCACATCTGTGAATCCATTTCTCCCTCCATTGCGGAAAGCCGAAACGAGCCGTATAAGATTACCAGGACGAAAAAAATAGACAGGCCGGTGGCCACCAGACTCTTATGACGCATACGGGAAGAAATGCCGGTAATCAAAGTCCCGATCAAAATAGCCGCCGCCATCGGAATCAGAGGAATACTCCAGATTCCTAAAAAACTCATCCAATAAAATGCGGCAGCCGGTCGAACATTCCACGCATATATGCCAATACCGGGCAGCAAAACTGCCAAAGTCATCAATAGATTTTCTACATACATTCTGCATAACCGGCTAATGGGCACCACACCTCTTGACAGTGGCAGAGCGCACAGGATATCATGCCCTTCTTTTCGAAAAACGACACTTCCCGCTTTCAGCATTCCAAAGACAAAAATCAACATACCGGAAATCGTGATCAGATAAGCGGGAACTACTTCCGACAGACCAAGAGAACACAATCCATAAGACAGGCCGCCTACGTAACACATCAGGATAGCAAGCACAAACAATCCCACTGCCAGAATACCCAAAGACTTTTTCCTTGCCTTTTTATCTCTGGAAAATCGAAGAACGTTCCACCCATAAAGGTTGCAGAGTTCCAGCTTTATCAATATTTTACTCTGTGTCAGCATGTTCCAGCACCTCCATAAAAATGGCCTCCAGAGATCTTCCCTGGTTCACAACGTCCTCCATATCTCCGGAAGCCACCAAAACCCCGTTCCTGATAATCGCCACTTTGTTGCATAATTTCTCCGCCACATCCAATACATGCGTAGAAAAGAAAATTGCACCGCCTCCCGCACAAATGGATCGCATGAGATCTTTCAAAATCACCGTCGCTTTCGGATCCAGCCCCACGAAAGGCTCGTCCAGAATCAACAGCTTTGGCTGATGTACCAATGCCGAGATCAGCACCAGTTTTTGCTTCATACCATGGGAATAGGTAGAGATCAGATCCCCTAAGGATGCGGTAATCTCAAACGCATCCCCATACTCTTTGATTCGTTCCTCCCTGTCCCTTGCCGGGACTCCAAAAATATCCGCAATAAAATTCAAGTACTGGATACCGGTAAGATATTCGTATAAATCCGGGTTATCCGGGATATACGCAAACTGCTTCTTACATTCCAGCGGATCCTTTCGAATATCGACTCCGCCAATCTGAATGGTTCCGGCATCAAAATCCTGAATCCCCGCCACACACTTCAATGTGGTCGTTTTTCCTGCGCCATTATGTCCGATAAACGCATACAGATCTCCCGGCGCAATATGCAGACTTAAATCGCTGATTCCCTTACTGCTTCCTTTATAATGCTTGGTCACATGTTCAATCTTTAACAAAATTTCCTCCCTCTTCCGCCAATCTGCGGACCATTTTTTGAAATTCTTCTTTTTCTTTTATACAATCGAAAGCAGGATGATGCAAGGCTTCCCTTAGATTCTGCCGGATGAAACTCTTATCCCGCGGCACCATGCTTCCAAGAGGCAGACGTTCAATCCATGCATCCAGCAAGTCAAAATAGGAATCTCCGTGAAGCGCAATCTGCTCTGTTCTCAAAAGTTTCTCCACACATCTTTCAAAACAACGCAGCGCGTTCCATGATTCTTCTTCCTTTCCGTGGATTGCCGAGGCAGCTGCGGATTGATAGTAAAACTGCGCCGCCACATTGGGATGAAGTTCCTCCAAATGATACAACTCCATTATTCCTTTGATTCGCCGCATCGTTTCCTTACATTGGTTCCAGCTGCCTTCCTGCTGGGAGAGAAAGAGAACCGCGTCTCCTACCAGATTCAACAAATCCAGATAATACTTCGCCTGTATATAGCTTCTTGCTTTTTCATATTCTCCCACCGCCTGATATGCCCGAACCAGAATCGCTCCATTCTGTCCCGCAAGACGGCTGGGATCCGCCGCCGGTTCCAGATCCTCGATTGCTTCCGCCGCCTTCCCAAGCTGCAGATTCAAACCTGCTTTCAAAATCAATGCATCGCTGCACACCCCCACCTCACTACAGTTTTCTAAAATCCGGTCGCACCACCCCACCGCCTCCTGCAGAAGCTGCTCACGCTCTTCCTTCGTTTCTGCCAGCATAAAATGATTCCAGTACAGAACACATAATTGCAACAAAAACGGATAGCAGGCATAATACCGATGTGCCAGATCTCTGACCTTTTCCAACGCTGCCGAAAAAGGGAGGCAGGCAAATCCACGGGACAACTCCGCATACTGACGGCGAATCTGTTCCGGAGAAAGCTGTGCCTCATACCCGATCAACTCATCCACCGTCACATCAAAGAACGCTGCAAGTCTGGGAATAAGCAACAGGTCCGGCGTATTCTGTCCTTTTTCCCACTTGGAAACACTGGCTTTCGTCACACCCATAAAATCGGCCACTTCTTCCTGCGTCAGTTTCTTTTTATGTCGAAGCCTGACAAGATTCTCTGATAAATGCAGCTCATTCATCCTTTCCATCCCTCCTTAAAGCGTGTTTGAAAATTGCTTTGTGCAAGATGGTGTCCCAATTTGCACAAAGCAATTTTCAAACACGCGCTAGATTCTTAACTGTCTGTAACACGATTATAACAGGAGAAACAACTCTGTTTCAATCGACTGTCCCGATATTTCAATCAATAAAATCAACTGACAGGAAACTTATTGTTTGCAGTTTCCCCACATACTGTGCTTCTTAAACTACGAATGTTCCATAAGATAAAATAGGACATAAAAACAGAGCCGTCAAACAGTGATTCCTCACTTGTTCATCGACTCTGTACACCGTTACTCTGCTACGTCGCGTATACTGAAACTGAATCTGCCCATCTTATCTTTCCCCAGGCAGACTACCTTCACTATATCTCCCAGCTTCAGTACGTCTTCCACTTTATTCACTCTCTGTTTGGATATCTTGGAAATGTGTACCATTCCCTCTTTTCCCGGCGCAAACTCCAGAAAGGCGCCGAACTCCTTGATACTGACCACTTTTCCTTCAAAGACCTGTCCGGCTTCAAAATCGGTCACAATCGTCGCAATCAATTTTGCCGCCTTATCCATGCTCTCTTTTTCTGTTCCGCAGATGGACACCGCGCCGTCGTCGTCAATGTCAATCTTCACGCCGGTCTCTTCGATGATGGCATTGATGGTCTTTCCTCTTTGTCCGACCACATCCCCAATCTTCTGCGGATCAATCTGCATCTGGATAATCTTAGGCGCATAGGGCCCCACTTCCGGCCTGGGTTCTGCGATTGCTTTGCCCATCACCTCATCCAGAATATAGGTTCTCGCCTTCTTTGTTGCGGCAATGGCCTCCTCGATGATAGGTCTTGTCAGCCCGTGAATCTTGATATCCATCTGAATTGCCGTGATCCCCTTATGTGTACCGGCAACTTTAAAGTCCATATCCCCGAAAAAGTCTTCCAGTCCCTGAATGTCCGTCAATACCAGATATTCCTCATCCGTATCACCCGTCACCAGTCCGGCGGAGATCCCGGCAACAGCCGCTCTGATCGGCACGCCTGCCGTCATCAACGACATACTGGACGCACAGACACTTGCCTGGGAAGTAGAACCGTTGGACTCGAAGGTCTCGGAAACCGTACGGATGGCATACGGGAAATCCGCTTCACTTGGCAGCACCGGAAGCAACGCCCGCTCTGCCAGCGCGCCATGTCCGATCTCCCGCCTTCCCGGCCCTCTGGATGGTTTTGTCTCACCCACGGAATAGGACGGGAAATTGTAATGATGCATGTACCGCTTGGAGGTCTCCGTCTCATCCAGTCCGTCCAGCCTCTGCGCCTCCGACAAAGGCGCCAGCGTCGTCACGGTACAAATCTGTGTCTGTCCCCTTGTGAACATGGCAGAACCATGCACTCTCGGAATCAAATCCACTTCCGCTGCCAATGGACGAATCTGATCAATTGCCCGGCCGTCCGGACGTTTATGATCCTTTAAAATCATCTTACGCACCGTCTTTTTCTGGTATTGATATACCGCCTCACCGAGCACTTCCAGCCATTCCTCTTTTTCTGCAAAAGCTGCTTCCAGCTTTTCACGGATCCCGCGGATATTCTCTTCTCTCGTCTGCTTATCATCTGTAAAGACTGCTTCCTCCATCTCAGACGGCGGCACAATCTCTTTGATTGCTGCAAACAATTCTTCCGGTACGGCGCAGCTCTCATATGCATGCTTCGGCTTTCCACACTCCGCGACAATGGTATCAATAAATGCGATGACTTTCTGATTTAAGTCATGGGCCGCAAAAATCGCGTCAATCATCTGTGCTTCCGGCACTTCGTTGGCCCCGGCTTCAATCATAATTACTTTCTCTCTCGTGGAAGCTACCGTCAGCGCCAGATCAGAAACTTCCTTCTGCTCCACGGTCGGATTAAACACAAATGCGCCGTCCACCAATCCTACCTGTGTAGTAGAAATCGGCCCGTCAAAAGGAATATCAGAGATACTCGTGGCAATTGCAGCGCCCAGCATGGCGGTCAATTCCGGGCTGCAGTCCGGATCCACAGACAGCACCAGATTCTCCAGCGTCACATCGTTCCGGTAATCCTTCGGAAACAGAGGGCGCATGGGACGGTCGATAACACGGTCCGTCAAAACGGCATTCTCGGATGCTTTTCCTTCTCTTTTATTAAAGCCCCCCGGAATCTTTCCGACCGAATACATTCTCTCATTATACTCTACGCTCAGCGGGAAAAAATCAATCCCGTCTCTTGGTTTCTCCGACGCCGTCGCCGTACACAGTACGGTCGTCTCTCCGTAATGCATCAAAACGGCGCCGTTCGCCTGCTTTGCAACTCTGCCTACATCCACTTGCAGCGGCCTGCCCGCAAGCTCCATTTCAAATTTTTTATACATCTTCCTCTCCTTTTTTCTGTCCATCTGCCGTATACACTTCCTGATATCTCCGGCAAATTCTTTTTCTGTCCGACAGGAAGAGTCCGAAACTACTGAAAAAAGCACCCAAAGCCGGATACCCTTTTCAGTGGTCTCGGGAACATGCATCCTGTCTGCAACTTTCCCCATTATAACATACTCTATTTCCCAGCGCAATCTAATCTTTTCCACATACTGCACTTATTGAATGATTTGGGCGCACTTACTTTTCACGGCTCAGGAGCATAAAAAAAGATCCGCTGTGTTTGTTGCAATCGCAGCGGATCTTTTCTTCGTCTCTTATTTTCTCAATCCCAATCTCTCAATCAGAGAACGATATCTCTCAATATCAACCTTCTTCAAATATGCCAGAAGGCCTCTTCTCTGTCCTACCATCTTCAAAAGACCTCTTCTGGAATGATGGTCTTTTGGATTCACCTTGAAATGTTCGGTCAGTTCATTGATTCTTGCAGTCAGAATCGCAATCTGTACTTCCGGCGAACCGGTATCTCCTTCGCTTCTGCCATATTCTTTGATAATCGCCTGCTTCTTTTCTTTTGAAATCATGGTTTCTCCTCCTTCTTCTTTTTAAACGCCTGGCATCAAGCGACGGTTGGAGTCTTCCTGTCACTGAACGCCGGCTGGTTCACACCAGACCAGTATAGCACAACACTCCCTGTGTGTAAAGTTCTTTTTTATTCCTCCTCATCCTCCAGCTCATCCAATGTATCCGGCTGCAGAATCGCAAACGCAATATTGGTGGCATGATCTGCCACACGTTCCAGACCGGAGATGGCATCCGAATACAGCATTCCCGCTTCCGGCGTACACTTCCCCTTACTTAGACGCTTCACATGTGCCTTTTGCAGACGCCGCTCTTTCTCATCCACGGCATCTTCCAGCTCCATAATCTCCCGCATATGTTCAGGACTGCGGTGGGAAAACATATCAAATGCAAAATCCAGCTGCTGTAAAACCATCTCCGTCATCTCCTGAATCTGACGGACAGCCTTTTCACTCAGCGGAAGCTGCTGCTCCAGTCGATGCTTGGCGGAATCCGCAAAATTTTCTGCGTGATCCCCAATCCGCTCGATATCATTGGCTACATGAAACAGACCGCCCAGAATCTTCTGGTCTGCCATAGGAATATCCAGACTGTTCGCCTGTACCAGATAATCTGTAATCTCACGATTCAGATAATCAATATAGGCTTCCCGCTCATAGATTTCTTCAATGGTCCCTTTTTCCGGATGACAAAATACTTCCATACTTGCCCGGATATTGGCCTTCGCCAGATAGCCCATATGCTGCAATTCATGAATGACGTCAATCACTGCCGTGGCCGGTGAAATCGCTTTTCCGCTTCCGATATATTTCAGCTTATGTGCATCTTCCGGAATCACATCCTCGCCCGGAACCAGAACATACGTTAATTTTACGATCCCGTCCATGAACGGAAACAGCATCACGACCTCACTGACTTTAATAAGCGTATGTGCGTTTGCCACCGCCCGGCCGATATTTCCCCCGGACATCCGCAGGAATAAATCTGCAATGGGCTGCAGTGCTATCAGCAGAATCACAAAAATAACCAGGGAACCGATGATATTAAACAACAGATGCACCCATGCGGCGCGCTTTGCATCTTTATTGGCATTCAGACTTACCAGCATTGCGGAAATACAGCATCCCATATTACATCCCAGGATCATAAAGAAACAGATGGGAAATTCCAGTAATCCCTGAGACGCCATCAGGATAATAATTCCCACCGTTGCAGAGGAACTCTGCAGCACCGCCGTCACCGCGAATCCCAAAAGAATTCCCAGAACCGGATTGGAAATGGACTTCAAAAGCTGCACCACCTGCGGCGCTTTCTGCAAAGAAGTCATCTCCTCCCCCATGATATTCAGTCCCATAAAGAGAATCCCGAATCCCAGCAGTACAATTCCGATCTTCTTCACACCCTGCCTGTCAAAAAACATGTACATGACCGCACCGACAATCACAAACAAAGGCGCAATATCCGCAAGATTGAATGCAATCAACTGTCCTGTTACCGTTGTTCCGATATTGGCGCCCAAAATCACTCCCGGAGCCTGATACAGCTTCATCAACCCTGAATTTACAAAACTGACTACCATAACCGTGGTCGCATTGGAGGACTGAATAATTCCGGTAAAAATGATTCCTACCATCATTCCTACAAACCGGTTTTTTGTAAAAAACTCCAGAATGGAACGCATCCTGGCGCCTGCCACCTGTTCCAGGCCGTCACTCATCAGCTTCATACCGAATAAAAACAGGCCCAATCCCCCAAACAACGAAATCACATTCGTAATACTCATTTGTTTCTCCTCAACACTTTCTCTTCTGTGCGCCAGTTCCGCACCCCCATACACCGTGCAACTCTGACATCTTCCTCCCTGTCTGCACAATTCAGGAAAAATATGCTTTCCCGAACTGAATATCTGCCCTCACCCGGTTCTGCAGTTCCTCCACGGAATGAAACTGCTCTTCCGGACGTTCAAATGTACAAAACGTCACCGTCACCTCTTTCCCATAAGCATCCCCGTCATAATCAAACGCAAATACTTCCACCAGAGGACGGTGTGCTTCCGTTACCGTTGGCTTAATTCCCACATTCCCGATTCCCGGAAAGCAGCGGCCTTCTATCTCTATCTGACAGGCATATACCCCAAACCGGGGCATAATCTTTCCTTTTTCCGGCGCCACATTCATTGTGGGAAATCCCAGTGTTCGTCCCAACTGTCTCCCATGTTCCACTTTTCCGGAAATTTGATACGGATATCCCAATAACGCCCTGGCAAGCTCCACATTCCCTTCACAGAGCGCCTCTTTGATATAGGTACTGCTGATCACCTGGCCTCTGTAACGTTCTTTTTCTATCACGTCCAGATGATACCCGCATTGTTTTGCAAAGGCTTCCAGCAGTGCGGCATCACCGCCTTTTCCACGTCCAAACTGAAAATCCGTTCCCACAACAATATACGCCGCATGAAACGTCTCTGCCAGAACCCGGCGAATGAACACTTCTGCTTCCATTTCACGGATTTCTTTTGTAAAAGGACAGACGACCAGACTATCCACCTGCGCGGAAAGCCTCCCTCTTCTTTCCTGGCCGGTCAAAAGGGACTCTTTTCCCATATCAAAAGCGCATACCACACTTTCCACGCCGGCAGACGCATACTCTTTCACCCTGCGAATCAGTTTTTGATGCCCTCTGTGAAGCCCGTCAAACTTTCCCAGGGTAATCGCACAATGCTGTTTTCCCTCATATGAACCAATTTCCCTAATCTCGCGCATAATGCTCCTCTTTATTACACGGCTTCTCCTGCCTGCTTAGCTCCTTCGTTCTCTTCCTCACACACGGCATATCTTTCCTGCCTGCAAAGCTCTATATTACATAAGGTTGTCCCTGTCCAGAAACATCTTTTCTACAACAAATAAGTTCCTCTGTACATCATAACGGAAAACACCGATAAATCGTCTCCCACTGTCATAGACGCGTACCTGCTGCAAAGAAAATTGCAGCGGCAACGTGCTTTTTATCTGCTCTGCGGGAAGCGGATTTCCATTGTATGCCATTTCCTGAAGTTTTCCCTCCACAGCCACCGCCGGCAGTTCCGCAAAGATCTGATCCACCGGCAGCAGAATTTCTTCTAATCTGCCCGCCTTTTCCAGTTCTTCTATTTCCGCCAGCCTCACACTGTCCTTCACCCAAAAACGACCGACCTGCGTGCGAAGCAAGGATTCCATACACCCCCCGCAGCCAAGACTTTCCCCGATATCATGACATAATGTCCGGATATAGGTGCCTTTGGAACAGCATACTTCCATCTGCACGCGCGGAAGCGCCATCTTTTGAATCTGTATGGCATGGATTTTTACTTTTCGTCTCTTTCTTTCCACTTCCACCCCTGCCCGGGCAAGCTCATACAATTTTTTTCCGTTCACTTTCAGCGCAGAATACATGGGGGGAAGCTGTTCGTAGTCTCCCACATACCCCTCCACACATGCCCGCACATGTGCTTCCGTCAAAAATCCGGTCTCCTGCACGGACAGTGTGGTTCCTTCCAGATCCTGCGTATCTGTGGCCTTTCCAAGCAAAAGTATAGTCTCATAGGTTTTCCTCTGTTCGGTAAGAAAATCACACAGCCGAGTAGCCATACCCAGACATACCGGCAGCACGCCTTCCGCCTGCGGATCCAGCGTCCCTGTATGCCCGATCTTCCTCTGCTTTACAATTCCCCGAAGCTTTGCCACCACGTCATGGGAAGTATATCCCTTTTCCTTGTATATATTCAAAATTCCATTTCTCATGAACCGGAATCTCCTATGTATCACTCTGTTTTATCCAGTTGAAGGGCGATCTGGCCGCTCACATTGTTGATCACATCGTACACGGTACCCTTCATCGTCACGCCCGCTGCCTGCGCATGGCCGCCGCCGCCAAAATAAGCCGCAACCTTACTTACATCCACGGACTCCCCGGAACGTAAACTCACTTTAAACACCTGTGTTTCCAGCTCATACAAAAACATGGCCACTTCCGTCCCTTTTGTCTGCCGAAGCTGGCTTACGATTCCTTCCATATCGGCGGGAACCGCCTCAAAGAATGCAATCTGCTTTTTGGTGATCCAGGACACAATACAACGTTTATCCAGCGTCAGAATGCTTTCCAGCAGCGCCAGGCCCAAAATCTGATTCTGTACATAAGTCTTCTCAAAGAAGGTTTTTTCTATGATCTCATTTCCGTTGATTCCCTTTTGCAGCAGCACTGCCGCCGCCTTTAATGTATCCGGCGACGTACAGGAATAACGGAATACGCCGGTATCATGCGCCATTCCCATATAAAGAGCCTGTGCGCAGGGCAGACTGATCTTTTCCGGATCCAGCAGACGATACACCAGTTCGGCGGTAGAACTGGCATCGGGATCAATCTCATTCCAGTCTGCAAACGCCTGATTGCTGACATGATGATCAATACAGCCGGTCTGGCCGGCCTGCACAAATAAAGGCGCCGAGAATCCAAGCCGCTTCTCATCCCCGCAATCCAGACAGAGAAACAGGTCATATGTCTTCTCCTGCCCGATCTCATGTCGGATCATTTCTGTATCCGAAAGTAAATGGAACGATTCCGGAATCTCTTCCAGATACAGATCCGTCTGCATCTGCGGATACTGCTCTTTCAAATAGAGGTACAACCCCATACAGGAACCCACACAGTCCCCGTCCGGGCGGACATGCCCGCCCAGCGCAACTGTCTTTTTCCCGTCCAAAAGTTCTGCGAAACTTTCCTTCATTCTTCTTCCCCATCTTTCAAATTTTTGGTCAACTCGTCGATTTTCCTGCTCATGTTTACCCCGTATTCAATGGACTGATCCAGAATAAACGTGATCTCCGGTGTATTTCTCATATTGATTGTCCTTGCAAGTTCCCGGCGGATATACCCTTCCGCATTCTGCAGTCCTTTGATGGTATCTGCCTGCGCTTTTTCATCTCCAAGCACACTGATATACGCTTTGCAGTTCTTCAGATCAGGAGCCACTTCAACAGCAACCACCGAAGTCATCGGTGCGACTCTTGGATCTTTGATGCCCCCGCGTAATATGTTGCTTAGTTCCCGCTGGACCTCCGCATTGACTCTCGTATTTTTGATACTGTTTTTTCTCATTTCTGCTCCTTTTTCTCTTCCAACACTTCCTGATACGTTCTGCTTTTTATTTTCTCTCTACTTCCACCATCTTATACGCTTCTACCAGGTCCCCTTCTTTGATGTCATTATAATTCTCAAAGACAAAACCACATTCGTAGCCTGCGCGCACTTCCTTCACATCATCTTTGAATCTCCTAAGAGACGCCAACGGACCGTCAAAGATCACCACATTGTCACGTGTCAGCCTTACCGAACAATTCCGCTCAAAAATTCCATCCTGCACATAGGAACCGGCAATTGTTCCCACACCGGACGCTTTAAAGGTCTGACGTACTTCCGCGTGACCGAGCACTTTCTCTTCAAATACCGGATCCAGCATCCCCTTCATGGCGGCTTCCACATCTTCAATGGCATTATAAATCACTCTGTACAATCTCAGATCCACGCCTTCCCTGTCCGCAATATCCTTCGCCGTCGCATCCGGTCTTACATTGAAGCCGATAATAATGGCATTGGAGGCGGATGCCAGACTCACATCCGACTCGTTGATTGCGCCTACGCCGCCATGGATAATTTTGATGACGACTTCCTCATTGGACAGCTTCAGAAGACTCTGCTTCAACGCCTCCACAGAACCCTGTACATCCGCTTTTACAACGATATTTAACTCTTTTAAATTTCCTTCCTTGATCTGTGTAAACAGATCGTCCAGAGACATCTTGGACTTTGTTTCATCCAGAAGTTTCACCTTATTCTGCGAGATAAAGGTCTCCGCAAAACTTCTTGCCTCTTTCTCACTGCCGCATCCCACAAAGACTTCTCCGGCATTTGGCACATTATTGAGCCCCAGAATCTCCACCGGCTGGGAAGGCCCCGCCACTTTCACACGTCTGCCCTTGTCGTCCATCATCGCCCGGACTTTCCCATGCGCGGAACCGGCTGCAATGGCATCCCCCACATGCAGTGTTCCCTTCTGAACCAGAACCGTGGCAACGGAACCTTTTCCTTTATCCAACTGTGCCTCAATCACCAGACCTCTTGCCGCACGGTCTGCGTTTGCTTTTAATTCCATCACTTCTGCAGTCAGAAGAATCATTTCCAGAAGTTCTGAAATTCCTTCCCCGGTATGTGCGGACACCGGCACAAAAATGGTGCTTCCGCCCCAATCTTCGGCAATCAGTTCATATTCCGTCAATTCCTGTTTTACACGCTCCACATTGGCGCTTGGTTTATCGATCTTATTGATGGCGACAATAATCTCGATTCCCGCCGCCTTGGCATGATTGATTGCTTCAATCGTCTGCGGCATTACACCGTCGTCCGCGGCAACCACAAGAATTGCAATATCCGTGGAATTGGCTCCCCGCATACGCATGGCAGTAAACGCCTCATGTCCCGGCGTATCCAGAAACGTGATCTTTTCTCCGTTCGCTTCCACTACATACGCTCCGATATGCTGCGTAATTCCACCTGCCTCCCTGTCAATCACATTGGTATGACGGATGGCATCCAAAAGGGAAGTCTTTCCATGATCCACGTGTCCCATGACACAGACGACCGGCGGCCGTTTTTCCATGACCTCTGTATCTTCCTCTTCCTCTTTCAGAAGTTCCTCGATCACATCAACCACTTCTTCTTTCTCGCAGAGAACGTCAAATTCCATTGCGATTTCTTCTGCGGTCTCATAATCAATTTCCTGATTCACCGTAACGATCTTGCCCTGAAGGAATAATTTTTTCACAATCACGGAAGGAACGACTTTCATCTTATCCGCCAGCTCTTTGATTGTCAGCACCTCCGGAATCACAATCTGCTTGATTTCCTCCACCGGCGCTGCTTTCTGCTGCGGCTTCTTCACTTCTGCGACTGTCTTCGGCTTCTTGCCTTTCTTCCCTTTATTTTCAAACTCTGCATCCCGCAGTTCTTTTTTCTTGTAATCTTTTTCTTTGTCCTTTCCTTTGTTCCGCTGGTTTTTCTGCTGCTCCACCAACGGAGTCGACATGGAATCCCGTTCCTCTCTGCGTCCGCCCTGTCTGCCGCGGGAATCCAAACCAAAGGAAGAATTGGTACGTTCCCTGTCTCCATGAGAAAAACGACCTCCCTGATTCTCCCGAAATGGACGGCCTCCTTGCTCCGTACGTCCAAACCGGCTGCCCTGACCGTCTCTGGACGGGCGTCCTTCCTGTGGTCTGTTCTGAAACCGTCCCCCCTGGCTTTCCCGGAACGGACGATTTTCCTGTTCCGCACGTCCAAAACGGCCTCCCTGACCGTCTCTGGGGGCACGACTCTCCGTATTCCGATTGGGGAAACGTCCTCCCTGACCATCCCGGGACGGACGGTTTTCCTGCTCGGTACGTCCAAAACGGTTTCCCTGATTCTCGCGGGATACACGTCCCTCCTGCCTTGGCCGTGAAGTCCCCTGTGTTCTCGTATTATGACTGGTTTCCTGTGCGCGAAGCGTCGATGCGTCACTTTGCGAACGCTGATTTTTCATCTGTTCATCCCCTGCATTTTCTCTCATTTCCTGTACTTTTGACGGAACCTCTGTCTGGGAATTTTTATGTGTCACTTCCTTGGGCTGTTCTGTATTTCCCTTTTTCTGCTTCTCGAATTCCTTCAAGCGCTGTTCAAAAGCCTGCTGTACCAGTTCTCTGCCTGCTTTTCCCTGCGTCGCTCTCTTTTCTTTCTCCTGCTTAATTGCCTGCGGCTGACGATGCAATTCTTCCTTGCCCTGCGGGACAACTCCCTGCGGGTTTTGTGGTCTGTTCTCCCGCTGCGAAGTACCCGGCACTGCCGCACGCCCTTTGACCGTATCCTGGGAACGTCCCTGCGGCAGACGAACCGAGGGGCCTGCGCTTTTGCGGACACCTGTCATCCCCTGGGAACGATTTCCCTGCCTTGTGCCTGTACCCCTGCCG
This sequence comes from Lachnospiraceae bacterium, assembly GCA_910574195.1. Lineage (GTDB taxonomy): Bacteria > Bacillota > Clostridia > Lachnospirales > Lachnospiraceae > Schaedlerella. The sequence continues at coordinate 37,974 of CAJTBF010000007.1, forward strand.
CCGCTCTTGGCATTCTGGGGACGAAACACCTGCATAATTTTTTTCTTTTTCGGTGCGGCCTCCTCCGGTTTTTCCGGTTCCGCTTTTGCAGTTTGATCTGACTTGACTCCTGTTTCTCCGGCTGCTTTTTGGGGGGTGCCTTTTCCTTCCCCTTCGGTCTGTTTCGATTCGGTTTTCACTTCTGCCGCCGGCTTCTTTACCGCCGCTTTTGCTGCTTCTGCATCTTTTTTCTCTGCTGTACGCCCTGAAGTTCCTTTTCTGAACTCTTTCCGAATCTCTTCCGCCACCTGCTCCTCCAGGGAACTCATATGGCTCTTCGCCTCAATATTCTTCTTTGCCAGAACCTCCAGAAGTTCTTTATTCTCTACTCCAAGCTCTTTTGCCAGTTCATGTATCCTCATTTTCGCCATAAAATACTACCTCCTCTATGCAATTGTTTCGTCATACTTCTTCAACTGTTTCCGGATCCCGTCAGCAAATCCTTTGTCCAATATCGCCAGAGATGCACGGAATTCCTTTCCCATTGCATGCCCTAAGGTATCTTTATCTCCGTAAAAATGAATTGGAACTTTATAATATTCACACATATTCTGAAATTTTTTTTTCGTATTATCCGAAGAATCTCCCGCCACAATCACCAATGCGGCTTTTCCGGATTTCACTTCTTTTTCCGTCATAAATTCTCCACTGACAATCCGCCCTGCTTTCGTGGCCAGACCGATCAATGACAATATGTTATCCCTCTGCAATCTCACCCATCTCCTTTTCCAGACGCTCATACACTTCCAAAGGAACCGCCTGTTTAAAAGAGCGTTCCAGGCCTTTATTCTTCACCGCTTTTCGAAAACAATCTTCGGAATAACAAATATATGCCCCCCGTCCGTTCTTCTTGCCTGTAGTATCCAAAACGAAGGTATCTTCCTGTGTCCGCAGAACCCGCAGCAGCTCTTTTTTCGGTTTCATCTCTCCACATCCGACACATCTTCTCATCGGTGTCTTCCGCTTATTCGCCAAATATCTTCACCTCTCATTCCCGATAGCTGTTTCCCCGCTTCTTTTTTGCACCGGAGCTTATCCTGTCACCGTCCGGCACCGTTTTTCCTCAGGATTCTGCGTCCTCTGTTTCCACAAATTCGATATCACTCTCTTCTTCCTCATATACACCTATATCGGCATCCTCTTCTTCGTATGCATCATACGCTTCCGAATCTTCCGGTGCATACTCATATTCTTCATATTCTCCGACATAGCCCTCTTCGTCCATCATTTCCATCTGTTCCATATAATCTGCCGGCAGTTCTCCGGACTCAATAGCCTGTGTCTCGCTCTTAATATCAATCTTATATCCCGTCAGACGCGCAGCCAGTCTTGCATTCTGTCCTTCTTTTCCAATGGCCAGCGATAACTGATAATCCGGTACAATGACACTTGCCGTCTTTTCCTCTGGGTCCGCCATAACGGAAATCACTTTTGCCGGACTCAACGCATTCTCAATCAAAAGTGCAGGGTTCTCGCTCCAATTGATGATATCGATCTTCTCTCCGCGCAGCTCGCTGACCACGGCGTTGACTCTGGCGCCGTTTAATCCCACGCAGGCTCCCACCGGATCCACATTTTCATCGTTGGACCACACCGCCATCTTGGTACGGGAGCCGGCCTCCCGGGCAATGCTTTTGATCTCCACCGTTCCATCCTTCACTTCGGCCACCTCTGCCTCAAACAAACGTTTCACCAGTTCCGGATGCGTACGGGACACCAAAATCTTCGGTCCCTTGGGGGCGTTCTTTACCTCTACAATATATAACTTAATCCGTTCCGTAGGCTGGAACACCTCGCCTTTCACCTGTTCATTCTCTGTCAGCATGGCATCCGCACGTCCCAGATTGATGCTGATATTTTTCCCCACATACCGCTGCACAATGCCGGTTACAATATCCCGCTCTTTTTCGAAATACTGGTCAAAGACTACTTTTCTTTCTTCTTCCCGGATTTTCTGCAGAATCAGATTCTTGGCATTCTGGGTTGCAATTCTCCCAAACGATTTGGATTCCACCCGGATCTGCGCAACATCCCCCAACTGCAGGGATGAATCGATCTTTTCCGCATCCTCCAGGCTGATCTCCAGCGCCGGATCCATCACTTCTTCCACCACTTCTTTCTCGGCAAATACGGAGTAATCACAGGTTTCCCGATCCATAATGACTTTGATATTATCTGAAGTTCCGAAATGATTTTTACATGCGCTGATCAGAGAACCTTCAATGGCATCCATCATGGTCTCCCTGCTGATGTTCTTTTCCTGTTCCAGGATTGTCAACGCTTCCAATAATTCTGTGTTCATTTTTTCTTCCTCCTAAATTTCACTTCAAATCCTGATCTGCATTCTCTAAAAGTCCAGTGCCAGACGAATCAATGCAATCTCGCTTCTTTGAAAAACCTGTTCCTCACCGTCCGCACATGCGATCGTAACCGAAGCTCTGTCAAACGCCTGTAACGTCCCTGTAAACTCTTTCTGTCGGTCTATCGCACGATATGTACGAATCTCCACTTCTTCTCCCAGACTCCTCTGAAAATCCTTTTCCTTTTTCAGAGGCCTTCCCAGTCCCGGAGAACTCACCTCAAATATATAAGTATCTTCAATATAGTCTTTCTCATCCAGAATATCGGAGAACTTCCGGCTCACCACTTCACAATCGTCTACCGTGATCCCCCCCGGTTTATCGATAAAAGCCCGCAGATACCATGTCCCGGCTTCCTTCACATATTCCACATCCACCAATTCAAAACCATAACCGGCTACAACTGGTTCCAGCAGTTCCTCCGTCTTTTTCTCATACTCTTCTTTTCGTGACACGTCTTACACCCTTTCTTTCTATACAAATATCCGGAATAGTCCATCCGGGCATCCTGCATTGAATGCCCTTCGGGCGAGTGGCCAGCTACCGCTGTCCAACAAAGTATACCCATCCGGGCATCCCGTAATTCATGCCCTTCGGACGGACAGCTACCGCTGTCCGATAAGGTATACTCAACAAAGAAGAGTGAACTTTCGTTCACTCTTCCGTCGGGTTCCTTATATAACTGCTACCAAGTATAACACCTTTTTCCAGTAAAATCAACCTTTTTCTTCAATATCAGCGTTTGGTTCCCACTCCGTCCCTCTTTGCTGCCCGCAGTCGATGCAGCGCCACCTCTTTTTCTTTATAGATTCCTATGGCTTCCTTTCCTTCCTCAAACAGATAGACCTGCTCCAGTTCGTCCTTTTTCTGTAATTTGATCCCCCGGACACCCACGGCCCCTTTTTTCTTTTCCGGGATTTCTGCCGCTGCGAAACGCAGAAAATATCCTCCCTTTGTCTGAAGCACCACCTGCTGGTTCTCTGTCACCACCTGCACCAAAATCAACGCATCTTCCTCCTGCAGTTTTGTGGCTGCAATGGTTCGTTTCGCCACCTGGAACTCCGTACCCTCCACGCGTTTTACCATCCCCTGCTTCGTTGCAAACAATAATTTTGCAAAACGCATCTGCTCTCCGTCGCAGACCATCACAATCTGCTCTTTGGAACTGGCATAATTACTCAGGTTATCAATGGGCATCCCCTTATCCCGAAACTTCCCATAAGGCAGATCCAGTACTTTCACCTGATGCATCTTTCCGGTATCTGTAAAGATACAGATCTTTCCCGTATTCATACAATGCACCACATACCGGTTCTCATGATCCGCCGCTTCCTTATTTCTTTCATACACAGAGACGTCCACTGTCTTGGCATACCCGAACCGGTCCATCAAAAAGACGACCTCCTGCTCCTCAATCTTCTTTTCTTCAAAGACTGCTTCCTCTGCGTTTTCAATCGCCGTGCGCCGTTTTCGCCCATATTCCTTTTTTATGGCATCCAGTTCTTCGATGATCACCTGTGCCATAGAATCATAATGATTCAGTATATCCTCATATTTTGCAATATGTTTCAGCGTTTCCTCGTGCTCTTTCCGCAAAGCTTCAATCTCCAGGCCGATCAACTTATACAGACGCATCTCCAGAATCGCCGTGGCCTGCCGTTCTGTAAACCGGAGCATGGCCGCCATCTTTCTGGAAATGCTGCTCTTAAACTGGATCGGTTCCGTCACTCCATGTACCAGACATTCTCTGGCATCTTTCACAGACTTGCTTCCGCGCAGAATTTCGATAATCAAATCAATGACGTTGCAGGCTTTGATCAGTCCCTCCTGTACTTCCTTTCGTTCCAGTTCTTTGGCAAGCATGGTTTTATATTTTCTGGTCATCAACTCGAACTGAAAATCCACATGATGCTCAATGATGGCTTTCAATCCCAACGTCTCCGGCCTGCCGCCGGCGACGGCCAGCATATTAACGCCAAAGGTATCCTCCAGCCGGGTTTTTTTATAAAGCATGTTCTTTAAATTCTCGGCATCCGCCCCTTTTTTCAGTTCCAGAACGATCCGGATTCCCTCTTTGGAAGACTGATTCGAGATATCCACAATATCCGTCGTTTTTTTCGCCTCCACCAGTCCTGCCACATCGTTCAGAAACTTTCCGATTCCACTGCCGATCATCGTATACGGGATCTCCGTAATCACCAACTGCTTTTTCCCGCCTTTGAGTTCTTCTACTTCCACTTTTCCCCGGATCTTGATTTTTCCCTGTCCGGTCTCATAGATCTGCAGTAGTTCGTCCTTATTTACCACAATACCGCCCGTCGGAAAATCCGGGCCTTTCACATAACGCATCAATTGCTTCGTGCTGATCTCGTCATTCTTCATATAGGCCTGTACCGCGTCGATGACCTCAGACAGATTGTGCGTGGGAATACTGGTTGCCATACCTACGGCAATCCCCTCCGCCCCGTTGATCAGAAGATTGGGTACCCGCACCGGAAGCACCAAAGGCTCCTTTTCTGTCTCGTCAAAATTCGGTCCGAAATCAATCACATTCTTATCCAGATCCGCCAGATATGCTTCCTGCGTAAATTTTGTCAGTCTGGCCTCCGTATAACGCATGGCCGCCGCCCCGTCTCCTTCAATGGAGCCAAAGTTTCCATGCCCGTCTACCAGGATCATCCCCTTTTTAAACTCCTGTGCCATGACCACCAGCGCTTCGTAGATCGAACTGTCTCCGTGGGGATGGTATTTTCCCATCGTGTCTCCTACAATACGGGCGCATTTTCTGTATGGACGGTCATAACGGATTCCCAACTCATGCATATCGTAGAGCGTCCTGCGCTGCACGGGTTTCAGCCCGTCACGTACGTCCGGAAGCGCCCTTGCAATGATCACGCTCATGGCATAATCAATATAAGATTTTTTCATCAGATCCGAATATTCTGTCCGGATAATCTGTGGTTCATTACTGCTCATTCTTTTCTCCTGTTTCTGAAATTTCGGTTTCTTTTTCTTTTAAAAACGGCCTGTCCAATTCCGACTTTCCCTGCCGGATATCTTCAGACATCCAGGGCGGCTTCCGTCGCATTCTCATAAATAAACGCTCTTCTCGGCGGTACTTCTGTTCCCATCAACATCTCGGTCACACCGGAAGCCATTCTCGCATCTTCAATCTCCACCAGCTTCAAAAGACGGCGTGTCGGATCCAATGTGGTCTCCCAGAGCTGTTCTGCGTCCATCTCTCCTAATCCTTTGTATCTTTGCAATGTAAAAGGACCGTCGTGCGTCTTCCGGTAACGTTCCAGCGCCGCGTCATCGTAGAGATATTCTTCCTCCCCCTTCTTCGGCATGGCCTTATAGAGCGGCGGCATCGCGATGTATACATGTCCTTCATAGATCAATTCCGGCATAAACCGATAGAACAGCGTCAAAAGCAATGTGGAAATATGCGCGCCGTCCACATCCGCATCCGCCATAATAATAATCTTGTCATAACGCAGTTTGGAAATATCGAAGTCATTCCCGTACCCTTCTGAAAATCCGCATCCGAACGCATTGATCATGGTTTTGATCTCCGCATTGGCCAACACCTTATCAATACTTGCCTTCTCTACATTCAGAATCTTTCCGCGAATCGGAAGGATGGCCTGGTAATTTCGATTTCGCGCCGTCTTTGCCGAACCGCCGGCCGAATCTCCCTCCACAATGAAAATCTCACATTTCCGGGGATCCCGGCTTTCACAGTTTGCCAGTTTCCCGTTACTGTCAAAGGAATACTTCTGTTTGGTCAGCAGGTTTGTCCGTGCTTTTTCCTCGGTCTTTCGAATTTTCGCCGCCTTCTCCGCACTGGAAAGAATGGTTTTCAATGTCTCCAGATTCCGGTCGAAGAAAAGCACAATCTCATCCCCCGTCACCTTTCCCGCCGCTTTCGCCGCATCCGGATTATCCAGTTTTGTTTTCGTCTGTCCCTCAAACCGGGGATCGGGATGTTTGATGGATACGATGGCCGTCATCCCGTTTCGGATATCCGCTCCTGTGAAATTGGCATCCTTCTCTTTCAGCACCGCCAGTTCCCTTGCATACTGGTTCATCACCGTCGTAAACGTGGTTTTAAATCCGGTCAGATGCGTCCCGCCTTCCGAATTAAAGATATTATTACAAAATCCCAGCACATTCTCATGAAACTCGTTGACATACTGCAGCGCGATCTCCACGGCAATTCCATCCGATTCCCCCTTGAAGTAAATCGGCTCATGCAGCACTTCCTTGTTCCGGTTCAGGTCTTTGATAAATCCAAGAATTCCATCCGGCTCATGATAGACGATATGCTCCGGAGATTCCGGGCGCTTATCATCAAACACAATGGTTAGTTCCGGATTCAGATATGCCGTCTCGTGCATCCGGCTTTTTACTTCTTCCGCACGGAAGCGTGTCTTCTCAAAAATGGTATCGTCCGGAAGAAAATTGACCTTGGTTCCGGTCTTCCTCGTCTTTCCCACCACCGGAAGAAGCCCGTCCACCAATTCGACGGTCGGAATCCCCCGCTCGTAGCGATCATGGTGTACGCCGCCTTCCCGGCTGATCCAGACATCCATATAAGTAGAAAGTGCGTTGACCACGGAGGAACCTACGCCATGAAGTCCGCCGCTGGTCTTATAGGCGGAATCATCAAATTTTCCTCCCGCATGAAGCGTCGTATAGACCAGCCGGGCCGCCGACATTCCTTTCTGATGCATTCCCACCGGTACTCCACGGCCGTTATCTTCCACCGTAGCCGAACCATCCTTTTCCAATGTGACACGGATTTCCGAACAAAACCCTGCCAGATGTTCATCCACTGCATTGTCCACAATCTCATAGATCAGATGATTCAGTCCCTTGGTGGAAACACTTCCTATATACATACCCGGTCTTTTCCGGACTGCTTCCAATCCCTCCAATACCGCAATACTGTCCGCATCATATGTAGTTCCTTTTCCCATGCTGCTTCTCCTCTTTCTCTTTTCACCGTACATCCGTACAAAAACATAACTGTAAGCACCCGATCCTGGGGTGAACAGTACTTAAAAAACCTGTCGTCGGCCACGTTCCCGGCCGCCCTTTTTGACTCGTATCATCTTACCACAAAATACAGGAACTTTTCAATCCTATATTTGAAACGATCCTTCCCGTCACCGGGCAGCACAGTGTCTGGTGCAATGAGAACAGTAACCGCCCCGGCTCATTACGGCGAATTTTATTCCCCCACCAACACCTGATGCAGCGTCTCCGCAAGTACCTCCATGGCATTGCGCATCTCCCCCACCGTATTCGTCTGTGCCCCGGCTTCAATTAACAGAGACTTTGGCATCAGATGCAGATTATAGCGATATCCCCGCAGGTAAATATGCCGTGCAAACCCCGGATACATCCGTTCGGAAGCAAGCTGCATCTGCAGAGAAAACGCCAGATTATCCTGAATATAAGGATTGTACAGATAATCAATATCCCCATTGGTTCTGGTTCGGCTTAATCCGTTAAAGTACATGATCCTTGCCGTGGGTTTTCCCCCCACGTCTGTGACCAGATGCGTTCCTTCCGCCACCCCGTCCCGATGCAGGTCAATGACCACTTCCACCGTAGGATTCGCCTCCAGAATCGGCCGGATGGAAGCCTCCGCATTCTCATACGCATTACTTCGATCCAATTGTCCGTTGATAATATCATAGACTCCGGTATCATGAAGCGTCGGAATTCCTTTCGCATTCAAAAGCTGCGTCAGATATTCTCCAATCCCTATAATACTTGTGTTCGGATCTCCCGGTGTAGAATCTGCAAATTCTTCCTGCGAATGGGTATGGAAAACCAGAATCTTTGGCCCTTCTGTTCCTGTATCTATCTTCATGTTCCGTCCCAGCAGATCATCCGCGTTGAGCTGCTCGGGGCCGATCATAGTGGAGCTGTCCACCGTATAAAAAGTACCCAGCAGATAATCAAAATCTCTTAACTTTTCGATGGACATGTCGATCACAGGCTGTCCCTGCTGCGGTACCACATCCTCCACAACTTCTGCGCCTCCTACCAATTTCCCGTTTTCATCTACAAAATGCTCTTCATTGGCCTGATTCTCCAAGATCTTTGCAATCGTCTCTTCATCCTCCACGGCTGTTTTATATGGAAGTTTTTCCTCCAGATATCCGGGCAGCGGAATCCAGGAAAATGCCTGCGCCAAAAGCCATTGCCCCAGAGAAGCGGATTCACTCTTAGAGACAAACGCGGCTCCGGACAGATACATTTCCTCTGTTTTCTGAATCAATCCTCTCTGCCAGCGGTACTCCCATCCGTTCCCGGTACGTCCCGCGCCGCCAAATATCACATATGTAAAAGCCAGGCAAAGCAGAAAAGCTGCCATGCCCCGGCCAAGATATTCTTCCTTCATACGTCCCCTCCCCCGGACTTTTTTCTTACTGTTTACTCCTTCTTTACCATATTCTTTCCCCGTCGTTTTTATTCGTAAAAAGCAGGTTCAATGCTTCCGATATCGTATAGCTGATATGTTTTACCATATCATCCTCGTCTTTTGGCGTCATAAACATTCCGTTTAAGTGAGGAGAGATCAATTCTTTTACTAATTCATATTTTTCTGCGCCGGTATAGGTTTTCAATACATCACCTACCCCTTTGAGCATTTCCGAGGATTCCAGCGCCTCGATCAGATTTTCCATGGTATCACTGACAATGGTAGCTGCATCCACTACGGTGGGCACTCCGATTCCGATAACCGGAACTCCCACGGATTCTTTTGTCAGACCGTTTCGGTGATTTCCCACACCGGAACCTGGATGGATCCCTGTATCTGCGATCTGAATGGTTCGATTCAGCCTTTTACTGTTTCTTGCCGCCAAAGCATCGACTGCGATGACCAGGTCCGGCTGTGTCTCTTCCACTACTCCCTTTACAATCTCCAGCGTTTCCATTCCGGTCTGTCCCATAACACCGGGTACAATTGCGCTGATCAGCCGCACATGTTCCATGCCCATTGCATACTTTCCATATTCTTTCACAATATGCCGTGTAACACAGAGCTGATCCGCCACATAAGGTCCCAATGCATCCGGCGTCACCTGGCGGTTTCCAAGCCCCACAACCAGTACGGACAGATCTTCATTTTCCAGATTTTTTCCACGAATCAGTTCCTGAATATATCCGGCAAGCTTTTCCGAAACTTCCCGATGATAATCTTCATCCGGTATGGCCATATTGGGCGCCTCCATAGTCAGATAGACACCGACCGGTTTTCCCATGGCCTTTGCTCCGTTTTCAGTCTCCACCTTCACCCGGGTAATCCGAATCTCTTTCTCTTCATCATATTCCTCCTCCAGAATGACTCCGGGGATTTCCACATGATCCGACTCGAACCGTTCTTTTTCCTCCAACGCAAGATCTGTACGCACACTATATTTCTCCAGCATGTTCTTTCCTCACTCTTAGTTTATTGATAAAATAGACTTTCGCTTTTATCCGTCTGCAGATCAGACCCTTAGGCCCGTCCACAGAAATTTACAATAACAGTTTTTACAATATTTCAAAAAATATGTATTGACATCCTTTACCAGTTAGCATAAAATAAACACGTATGTTTCGTTAGAACGTCCGTGTCCGAATCTGACGGAACGATAAACAGAATGAAAATTTCATGATTTGGAGGTGTACAAGTTGGCTAATATTAAATCCGCTAAGAAGAGAATCTTGGTTAATGAGACAAAAGCTGCCAGAAATAAAGCAATCAAGTCCAAAGTAAAGACTGCTGTCAAAAAGGTAGAGGCAGCCATTGCACAGAAAGATTCCGAGACTGCAAAGACTGCTCTGCGGGCTGCAATTGTTGAGATCACAAAAGCCGGAACAAAAGGTGTTTATCATAAGAATACGGTTTCCAGAAAGATCTCTCGTCTGTCGAAAGCCGTGCACGATATTGCTTAAATATATAGAAAAAACATCCGTCACCCTCTAACGGATGTTTTTTATTTGTAAAAACAGAAAAAAAGAGACATGCATCCTCTTCTTCGTCTGCATGTCTCTTTTTTTAGAATCCGATTAGTTGTTGATCAATTTGTCCTCGTCACTCCAGCTATACAGCTTTCGAATCTCTTCCCCGATCTTTTCCGACGGATGCTCGGAAGCCAGTTTTCTCATGGCTTTGAAGTGAGCCTGTCCGCCTGCCTCCGACATATCCAGCAGGAAATCTTTTGCAAAAGCACCGCTCTGGATATCTGCCAGAATCTGCTTCATCGCCTTCTTGGTCTCGTCCGTAATAATCTTCGGTCCTGTAATGTAATCCCCATACTCTGCCGTATTGGAAATGGAATACCGCATCCCGGCAAACCCGGACTGATAGATCAGATCCACGATCAGCTTCATCTCATGAATACACTCAAAGTAAGCATTTCTCGGATCATATCCCGCTTCGGTCAGTGTTTCAAAACCGGCCTGCATCAATGCGCATACACCACCGCAGAGAACTGCCTGCTCACCGAACAGGTCGGTCTCTGTCTCCGTCCGGAACGTAGTCTCCAGCACACCGGCTCTTGCCCCGCCGATTCCCGCTGCATATGCCAATGCTTTATCCAGTGCTTTCCCGGATGCATCCTGTTCCACTGCCACCAGACATGGTACACCCTTTCCAACCTGGTACTCACTTCTCACAGTATGTCCCGGTCCTTTCGGTGCGATCATGGTAACATCCACGTTCTTTGGCGGCACAATCTGTCCGAAATGAATATTAAATCCATGGGCAAACATCAACATATTCCCTTCTTCCAGATTCGGCTCAATGTCTTTCTTGTACATTGCCGCCTGCTTCTCATCATTGATCAGAATCATGATAATATCTGCTTTTTTTGCTGCCTCCGCTGCAGTAAAGACTTCAAAGCCCTGCTCCTCCGCCTTTTTCCAGGAACGGCTTCCCTCATAAAGACCGATGATGACATGACATCCGGACTCCTTCAAATTCAGAGCATGTGCATGTCCCTGACTTCCATACCCGATGATTGCGATTGTCTTTCCTTCCAACATGGAAAGATTACAGTCTTCCTGATAGTAAATTTTTGCTGCCATTTTGACACTCCTCCTGCTTTTCACATAGCCGGCCTTTTTCTTTTGGCCGGAATTTGTTTTTTATCAGTTAAAGGCTTCCCGCCCCTAGCTACCTTATCATTATAAATAGGTAATATCCTTGCTCCCTCTGGCCAATCCTGTAATCCCGGTCCTCGCCAGTTCCAGAATCTCATATCCGTCCAGAAGTTTTAAAAATGCCTCCAGCTTTGACTGATTCCCTGTCAGTTCGATCATCAGTGATTCCTTCTCCACATCTACGATCTTCGCCCGGAAAATATCTGCCACAGAAATCACTTCCGTTCTCTCCTTCGCATTGGCGCGTACTTTCACCATAATCAACTCGCGATATACGGACTCCTCATCATTCAGAAGCTTGATCTCTCTTACATCTTCCAGCTTACGCACCTGCTTCTCAATCTGAGAAAGAATCAGTTCATCCCCGGAGGATACAATCGTAATTCTGGTAAATCTTGGATCTGCTGTCATCCCCGCCGTGATACTGTCAATACTGTATCCTCTTCGACTAAAAAGCCCGGCAATCCGGCTCAATACACCGGAATTATTATCTACCAGCAAAGAATATACCTGTCTTCTCATACACACCCCTACTTTCTTCTCTCTTCTCTTTCATCCTGCCGCGGCCAAAACCACCCTCCGGCACATCATTACATTCATTCTGAAGTAAATAGCGTCTGGTATTTACAGCAGCGCAAGGCGGACAAACACAATACCTCATTGGGAACACAAAAAACAGAGTGCGTTCTGTTTTTTATCATAACAATTTTCAAAACACTTGTCAATACAAAATAATAACTTTAAATCAAGCGTAACGATTCAGCCATAGGCCGAATCGTTACAATCAATCTCCTAACAGGTATATCCGTCCGGGTTGTTAGACTGCCATCTCCAGGAATCCGCGCACATCTCCTCCACACCGCGTTCTGCAACCCAGCCCAGTTCTTCCTTTGCTTTGGAGGCATCACAGTAGCACATTGCAATATCGCCGGCTCTGCGGGGCTTGATCTCATAGGGAATCGGTTTTTTACATGCCTTTTCATATGCCTTTACCACATCCAGAACACTGTATCCCACACCGGTTCCCAGATTATAGATATGAACGCCTTTTCCTTCCGGAGTTCTCATCTTTTCAATGGCCTTTACATGACCAACGGCCAAATCCACCACATGGATATAATCCCGGACACCTGTTCCGTCCGGAGTATCATAATCGTCCCCGAAGACGCCAAGACAGTTCAATTTCCCGACTGCTACCTGTGCAATATAGGGAACCAGGTTATTGGGAATTCCCTTGGGATCCTCCCCGATTCTTCCGGATTCATGAGCCCCGATGGGATTGAAATAGCGCAGAAGCATCACATTCCACTCCGGATCTCCCACATGCAGATCTGTTAAAATCTGTTCCAGCATTCCCTTCGTCTGCCCATAGGGATTGGTGATCTGTCCTTTCGGACAATTCTCCGTAATCGGAATCTCCGCCGGGTCTCCATATACGGTTGCAGAAGAACTGAAAATCATATTCTTACACCCGTGCGCACGCATCACGTCACATAAAATCAGAGTACCGCTGATATTATTATGATAATATTCCCATGGCTTGGCCACCGATTCTCCCACGGCTTTCAGACCGGCAAAATTAATCACGGCCTCAATCTCTTCCTTTTCAAAAATCGGTTCCAGATCTTCCCGATTTAAAATATCTCCCTTGTAGAATGTCAAAGTTTTTCCTGTAATCTCCTGTACCCGTTCCAAAGCCACCTCGCTGGAATTATACAGGTTGTCCACAACTACAACTTCATATCCTCTGTTCAAAAGCTCTACACAGGTATGACTTCCGATATACCCTGCTCCTCCTGCTACCAAAATTGCCATAATCGTACTCCTTTTCCTTTCATTTTATTAGCTGATGCCTTTTTTATTATACGTCCAACCTTCCGGAAGGTCAATGAACGAATGGGACAATTCTATATTTCCAACTGTTATGTGCTCTTACGGACTTTGCAGCAAATGCAAAGTTCCGGGCTGAACTGTCACTATTTCCTTACTGCGCCGCAATCCGCTCTGCCAGATCGTTCAAGTACACCCAACGCTCCATTTTTTCTTCTAGTTTTTCCTCCTGTTTCGTTTTTTCCTCCACCAGTTCCGACAGTTTTGCAGAATTGGTTGCATTTTTCAGAATCTCTTCTTCCAGTCTTTTTATTTCTGTTTCAATATCTGCAATTTTCTCGTCGATCTCCGCAAATTCCCGCTCTTCCTTATAACTGAATTTCAGTTTCTGTTTTCGGTTCTGCTTCCAGTCGTTTTTCCCCGCCTTTTCGGAAATTCTTTCTCCATTTTGCCGGTCGGGCGTCCCCTTCCTGAATCCGCTATCCTGCTCTGTATTCCTCTTACATGCCTGCAGATAATCTGTATAGCCGCCCTCATACTGCCGGATTCTTCCCTCCTCAAACGCCAGAATCCGATCCGCCACATTATCCAGAAAATAACGATCATGGGAAACAGCCACTACAATCCCGATAAAGGAATTCAGATAATCCTCCAGAATCGTCAACGTGGGGATATCCAAATTATTCGACGCTTCATCCAAAAGCAGCACATTGATATTCTGAAAAATAACTCCCAGCAAATACAAACGCTGCTTTTCGCCGCCGGAAAGTTTTCCGATCGGGGCGTACTGCATATCCGGCGTAAATAAAAACCGCTCCAGCATCTGAGACGCACTGATTTTTCCTTCTTTTGTCGTGATATATTCCCCGATATCCTTCACATAATCAATCACCCTCTGCCGGGCGTCCATGGGCGGCTCTTCCTGCGCAAAATACCCGATTCGGATTGTCTCTCCTAACTCCACTGTCCCGGAATCCGGCGCTTCCATCCCTGCCAGCATCCGAAGCAGCGTCGATTTCCCGCAGCCGTTGGGCCCGATGATTCCCACCTTCTGATTCTTCAGAAAAATGTAATTCAAATCCCGGACAATGGTTTTTTCTCCGAAGCATTTACAGAGTCCGTGCAGTTCAATTGTTTTCTTCCCCATTCTGGTTTCCACAAAATCCAGTTCCAATTCCTGTTCCGAAACCGGCGCCCTGCCCTCTTTCAATGCTTCCAGACGCTCCAGTCTTGCCCGCTGCTTTGTGCTTCTTGCCCGGCATCCCCGTTTTGCCCATTCCAGTTCCATCCGAAGGATACTCTGCCTCTTGCGTTCCGATGCCATCTCCCGTTCTTCCCGTTCTGTCTTTCTCTCCAGAAACCCGGAATAGTTTGTTTCATAACCATACAGATTTCCCTGACTGATCTCCAGAATTCGATTCGTCACCTGATCAAGAAAATACCGGTCATGAGTTACCATCAAAAGCACTCCCCGAAAACTGCGCAGATAATCCTCCAGCCAGGAGATCATCTGTGTATCCAGATGATTGGTCGGTTCATCCAGCAAAAGTACCTCAAAATCAGAAGCCAATACCTTTGCCAGGGCCACTTTTCTTTTCTGACCGCCGGACAGACACGCAATCTGCGTATCATACTCTCTGATCCCTAACCTGGTCAAATAACTCTCCATCCTCCACTGCGCTTCACATTCTTTCATATAGGAACGGATCGTTGCATCTGGCGGAAATTCCGGAGTCTGGGGCAAATAGGCGATCTGCAGATGATTCTGCCGGATAATCTGTCCTGCATCCGGTTCTTCCTGACCCGCAGTCATCTTTAACAATGTGGATTTCCCGGTCCCATTGATGCCGACAATCCCTATCTTATCCCCCTCATGAATTCCAAAAGACGCATCCTTAAAAATAATTTTTTCTCCATATATTTTGCTGATACTCTCTATATTAATCACATTCATCTAAAATTTCCTCTTTCTTTTTCCTGCTTTTCTCCCCGCTGTATCCGGAAATCCCCTTCCTGAAAATATCATTCCCGCCCGCCGGAAACCTGTTCTGACACTTCCTAATCATATCGAATTTTCCGGCATTCGTCAATGCGGTCTGCCTTCCGGTACTGCAAACAATAACGATCAGCCATAACTGTGATCGGATTTGCGTAACAGTGAGGCCGAAAGCTGAACTATTACGGATTTTCTTAATTTTCTGTGATATCTCTTGTATTCCCTTCAAAAAAGTTATACCATATACCTCATTGGGAAAGAAAAAAGTCACACATTTTTCCGGGAAAGGAGTGATTCCATGCGTACTCCCAAAAAAACCAGTTACGATTTTGATGAAAATTTTGAAGTTACCTATGAAGAAGAAATTTCGATTCCATATCATACAGACACTATCGGCCGCACCACACAGAGGAAACGGGATACCATTGATTTCGTGGCGCCCGACATTGACGGCCGCTCTGTATCCTCCCGCAGCAGAAGAAGAAACCGACAGAATCCGTATGATCTGTCCATTGAGAATCCGGACAACGGCTATGACGGATATTATGACGAATATGAGGAACCGGAATACCTGGAAGACGAATACGAGAATGAACCTTACAGATCTTCCTTCTATCGGCGTGCTCCACACAGCCGATACCCCGAAGACGATTACATTCCTTCCAGAGAGCACAATCCCTATCCGGAGCGTTCACGCCAAAAAGGCCGGACACCATTGGCAGCGCCGATCAAAAAAGGGGGAAAAACCATCTATCGGATTTCCCAGACCCTGCTGCGCAACCTCTCCCTTATTCTGATTCTGGCAATCATCGGACTTCTGACTTATAATTTTTTACGGGGGAGCGCCCCCTATGGAGACATTGAAAACGCCGTATCCTCCCAGAACTACACACAGATGCTGGCCGCTTACTTTGTAATCGCCGCTTTTTTTCTTCTGTTCGAACTGTTATCTGCGCTCTGGGCTATGTCAAAAGTACGGGTGCGGGATGAATTCGGGGTATATAAAGAAGATGTCGGGCGCGGTTTGTTCTCCTTCGTTTTTATCTACGTCTGTTCTTATGCCTCTTTTTGGGGCAGCAGATGGATTCCGGAAATTCATGATGTCTTAAAGGGAGTTCGCGGAGCGCTGGATGTCTTTGGGTCCATGCACAATGTTCTCTTTGGAATCTGCGCCGCCGGCGTAATCTCCTGCCTGCTGCGCAAATACAGTCTGGCGTTATAAAATTTTCCTTATACTGTGCTTATGGAGCTCCGAATGTTCCATAAAATACGGCACAACAAAACAGCCGTCATTTGTATACTGACGGCTGTCACTACATTTCGAATCAATCCAAAATAATCAACGCCATAAACACCAGATTCTCTCTCCCGGTATTTTTCAGTCCATGACCACACCCGTCCGGCGTAAATGTCACATCTCCCGCTTTCACCATCCGGCAGTCCCCATTATCATTATATTCGCCCTCGCCGGAAAGAATATAATATGTCTCACTTTCCTTGTGATGTTCATGGTACCCCAGGGAACACCCCGGTTCCAGCGTCACCTCCGCATACAGTCTGCACTTCCCGTTTAATTCTTTTTCCCCCAGAATCCGTTTGAGAATGGTATGTCCCTCTCCGCCTGCCATATTCTCTACCCGTTCAATTGTCATGTTCTTTCGCTCCTTTCTTTTTTATTGTCTCTTTCTATTACATATACCTCTCCTCATCGGACAACATACACCGTCCCGTCAGGAGACATGCATTATGGAATGCCATGATCAATCGTCATAACAAGGATGCCCTCAATTCCTCTTTGCTCTTCACACTCAAATACGCGGGCGCAATATCAAACACCGTCTTACACCCGCTGCCGCCTTCCTCACCAAGGCGATATGCGGCTCTTGCATATGCTGCAAGTACACTGGCTGTAAACTCCGGATTGGAATCCAACTTTAATTGATATTCAATCAAATGTTGATTTTCTTTCTCCCGGCCTGTCCTGCCGCTTCGCAGCACAAAACCTCCGTGAGGAATTCCGCTGTGCTTTTCCCGCAGTTCCTCCTCACTGATAAAATGCACGGTAGTATCATATTCTGCAAAATAATTAGGCATCGTCTGAATCTCTTTTTCGATTCGGGCCGTGTCTGCTCCCTCTTCCGGCACTACAAAACATTCTCTTGTATGCTTCTGCCGGGTGGTCAGTTCGGGATTCTCCCCTTTTCTCACAGCCTCCAGTGCTGCATCCACCGGGATGGTATACTGCTTTGCATCCTTTACTCCCGAAATCCTGCGAAGTGCATCTGAATGTCCCTGACTGACTCCTTTTCCCCAGAATGTGTAATCCGCTCCTTCCGGAAGAATTGCACCGGCGTAGAGCCGGTTCAAAGAAAACATACCCGGATCCCATCCCACGGAAATAATTCCTACTTTTCCTCCCTTTTTTGCTGCCGCATCCACCCTGGCAAAATGCTCCGGAATCCGGGCATGAGTGTCAAAACTGTCTACCACATGAAACATCTCCGCATAAACCGGCGTCTGCTCCGGCAGATCTGTTGCACTTCCGCCACATAAAATCATCACATCAATCCGTTCTTTCCACTCCGGCACTTCTGCCACAGAACACACGGTTGCTTCCTCTGTCAGAATCTGCACATCCTGCGGATTACGGCGGGTAAACACTGCCGCCAACTCCATATCCGGATTCTGCTTTACGGCACATTCCACGCCTCTGCCCAGATTGCCATAACCCAAAATACCGATTCTTATCATAACCTTCCACCTCTTCGATTTCAAATTTACTTTTCTATTATAGACGCTTCAAAAAGATTATGCAAGAATGAGATGTTGTATTTCCTTTGCTCTTTCATAATCTTTCCGAAAAACATAAATGATATATGCATTTTGCATGTTAAGATCTTCTCCAAAAGTTCCCGTTCGCGCTCTGGAACCTGCGCCAAGAGGCGAGGGGCTTTTCCTGTTCACAACTTTTACCGTATAATCAATCTGATGAGAAGAAAGCAGTTCCCGGATTTCTGCCTGTTGTTTCAGATCATATGTTGTCATCAGTTCTTTCCTGTTCCATATTGTCAGCATTGCTTTTACCTCCTTTCTTTCTTCTATATATTATACTTGGTTCCCTGTAACAGTTCAATAACTCATCCCAGGACTTTGCACTTGCTGCAAAATCCGTAAGACCGTCTAACAGTCGGAATAGAATCCGGCCTTCGATCTCCTTCGCCACTTGACGGAATTACAAAACAGCAGTATTCTAAACAAAGGATGGGAATCCCGTATTTGATGTGCTTCGCACAAGTGGACAGCTAACGCTGTCCACTTAAGTATATTTTACAACAAGGAGAATGATCTTATGAAACTAGAAAAAGGCCGTCCAAAAAACGCGGAAAACCGGTTGGACCGGGAACTTCGCGTATATGATCTGCTGGATCAGCTCGGAATCGAATATGAGCGGATCGATCACCTTCATGCAGATACAATGGAAGACTGTGCTGCAATCGAAGAGGCGCTTCAGGCGCCGATCTGTAAAAATCTGTTCCTCTGTAACCGGCAGCATACTGTCTTTTATCTGCTGCTCCTCGACGGCAATAAAAAATTCAGAACCAAAGAACTTTCCGGACAGATTGGTTCTTCCCGTCTTTCTTTCGCGGAATCCGAATATATGGAGCAATATCTGAATATCGCCCCCGGAGCCGTCAGTGTGATGGGGCTGATGAATGATACAAAAAATCAGGTCCGGCTTCTGATTGATGAAGATCTGCTGACACAGGAATACCTGGGCTGCCATCCCTGTGTCAATACATCCAGTCTTCGATTAAAAACCACCGACATGCTGCGTATTTTTCTTCCCGCCGTACACCATAACATAACCACCGTTCACCTGAAATAGTATTTTTGCAGGAAGCTGTTCCCATTCCTGAATATAAAGAAACACAATCGTATAAAGAAAAACCATAGCATGAAAAAACTAATTGAAAAAGGAGGAAACCCAAACATGAAATTCACATTTGCACACAACAATCTGAATGTTTACAACCTGCAGAAGTCCCTTACCTTTTATAAAGAAGCATTGGGGCTGTCTGTCGTACGCACAAAAGAAGCTTCCGACGGCAGCTTCACTCTGGTCTACTTAGGAGACGGAACAACCCCTCATCAATTGGAACTGACATGGCTTCGCGACATGGAGCGCCCCTATGAACTGGGCGACAATGAGATTCATCTTGCATTCACTGTGGACGATTTCGACGCGGCTCTGTCCAGACATCGGGAGATGGGCTGTATTTGTTTTGAAAATCCGGAGATGGGAATTTATTTCATTGAAGACCCGGATGGGTACTGGCTGGAAATTATTCCTGCAAAGTAATATAAAAAATACCGTCGTATATGCACCGGGTTATTTTTCACACCCGCGCCGTGCACTCTGCTACACAGAGACGGAGGATGAATGTTCCGCTATGAGGAATCCGGTTCCTTGCCGAAAGGCAGCTTTCAATGAACCGGATTCCTTGCATTTCAAACCGGATTGTATGAAATCATTTTGGATAACCGGCGTGAGGGAATGTAAGTGCACAGGTTACGATAAGCGGCCTCCCAGGCCGTGAATAGCAAGTGCACAGGAATCCCGCCGGAATCTTGTACAAAGTGACAATTGACGAATACAAAATTTTATGCGAAAATAATTTTAGTGTGATGTTAATTTAACATACCCAACATTATACGCGAGAAAAATCATACATATTTGAAAGGAGTATTAACATGATTTATTCACATGAAGTAGAAATGATGTGTCCGGTAGCACAGGGTGCCAATCACGGCCCGGCTCCCATCCCGGAAGAAGCAAAATGGGTAAAGGCAAAAGAAGTGAAAGATATTTCCGGCTTTACACACGGCGTGGGCTGGTGTGCTCCTCAGCAGGGTGCCTGCAAGCTGACTTTGAACGTAAAAGACGGAATCATTCAGGAAGCGCTTGTAGAGACACTGGGCTGTTCCGGAATGACACATTCTGCTGCTATGGCTTCCGAGATCCTGCCGGGCAAGACGATATTGGAAGCATTGAATACAGACCTTGTATGTGATGCAATCAATACTGCCATGAGAGAATTATTCCTTCAGATTGTTTACGGAAGAACACAGAGTGCATTTTCCGAAGACGGGCTTGCCATCGGCGCCGGACTGGAAGACCTTGGAAAGGGACTTCGTTCTCAGGTTGGTACCATGTACGGTACACTTGCAAAAGGTCCCCGTTACCTGGAGATGGCCGAAGGTTATGTTACCGGCATCGCTTTGGACGACAACGATGAGATCATCGGATATCAGTTTGTAAATCTGGGCAAATTCACAGACTTTATCAAAGCAGGCGATGAACCGAACGAAGCATGGGAAAAAGCAAAAGGACAGTACGGACGTGTAGCTGATGCCGCTAAGATTATCGATCCGCGGAAAGAATAATTCACGGTTGCATGTTGTAAGAATAAATCAGGAGGACATTGAAATGGCTTTATTTGAATCATATGAGAGAAGAATTGATAAAATCAATGAAGTGTTAAACAGCTACGGCATCGCTTCCATCGAAGAGGCAGAAAAGATCACAAAGGATGCCGGCCTTGACGTTTACAACCAGGTAAAGGGCATTCAGCCCATCTGTTTCGAGAACGCATGCTGGGCTTACACCGTAGGTGCTGCAATCGCTATCAAGAAAGGCTGCAAGACCGCGGCTGACGCAGCGGCAGCCATCGGGGAAGGTCTGCAGGCATTCTGTATTCCGGGTTCCGTTGCTGACCAGCGTAAAGTAGGTCTTGGACATGGTAATCTTGGAAAGATGCTTCTGGAAGACGAGACAGATTGTTTTGCATTCCTGGCAGGGCATGAATCCTTCGCAGCAGCGGAAGGCGCCATCGGTATTGCAGAGAAAGCAAACAAAGTTCGGAAAAAACCGCTTCGTGTTATTTTGAACGGATTGGGAAAAGACGCTGCAAAAATCATTTCCAGAATCAATGGATTTACCTACGTACAGACAGAGTATGACTACTATACCGGCGAATTGAAAGAAGTTTCCAGAACCGCTTACTCCGACGGACTTCGTTCCAAAGTAAACTGCTATGGCGCCAATGATGTACGCGAAGGTGTTGCCATCATGCATAAGGAAGGGGTAGACGTTTCCATTACAGGAAATTCTACGAACCCGACACGTTTTCAGCATCCGGTTGCAGGTACCTACAAAAAAGAGTGTGTGGAGCAAGGGAAGAAATACTTCTCCGTAGCTTCCGGCGGTGGAACGGGACGTACCCTTCATCCGGATAATATGGCAGCGGGCCCGGCTTCCTATGGTATGACCGATACACTGGGACGTATGCATTCTGATGCACAGTTCGCTGGTTCTTCTTCCGTACCGGCTCATGTAGAGATGATGGGCCTGATCGGTGCCGGCAACAATCCTATGGTTGGTATGACAGTTGCCGTTGCCGTTTCCGTAGAAGAAGCAGCAAAAGCCGGAAAGTTCTAAGACATCATATCAAATATAAAAGTTGTTATGAACAGCTTTTCCAATTTTTAAGCGCTACAAAGGGGCGATCGGTTTTTGCCGGTTTTTAGCCCCTTTTTTCCACGTAGGGTGAAAACTATTTTTTATCTCGCCCCGAAAGAGTGGATGACATTTATGATTTATGAAAACGAGGAGGGAAGGAAAGATGAAAAGCATTCGGACAAAAATCACCCTATGCCTTATGGTGACAGTCCTGGCTACACAACTCGTAGTGGGAGCATCCAGTATTACACTCAACTACAACAGCACCATCTCCACTGTTGATCAAATGATGAGTGAGACCGCTGTTCTCGCAGCAGAACGTATTGAACAGGAACTGACTGCCTACAAGAATGTCGCCATGGATACCGGTTGCATTTCGCAGCTTCTTGATGAAACCGTTTCATTGGAAGAAAAACGCTCGATTATAGACGAGCGTGTCAGTATGCATGATTTCCAACGTGGGAACATCATCGGCCCGGACGGCATCAGCATCTTTGATGGGAAGGATTATTCCGACCGCGAATACGTCAAACAGGCCATGCAGGGCAATGTCTATGTATCAGAACCACTGATCAGTAAGATAACAGGAGAACTTTCCATTATGGTGGCAGCGCCCATTTACAAAAACGGAATCCAGGGGGCCGATATTGAAGGCGTCGTTTACTTTGTTCCTCACGAGACTTTCCTGAACGATATCGTTTCCTCGATTCGTGTCAGTGAACATAACCGCGCATACATGATCAATCGGTCCGGTGATACGATCGCAGATACGACCCTGGATACGATCACGGTTCAGAATATCGAAAACGAAGCGCAAAGTGACTCTTCCCTGAAAGAACTGGCATCCATCCATGCTTCCATGCGCGAAGGCAAAAATGGTTTCGGAAACTATAAGAATGGCAAGAAAAGTATGTTTGCAGCTTATGCACCGGTAAACGGCACGGATGGATGGAGCGTGGCAGTTGTCGCTCCACAGTCGGATTATCTCTCTACTACATATTTTGACATCGTGATAAATTTGATCATGATGGTACTTGTCATCCTCCTGTCCATTGTTGTCGCTCTGAAACTTGCCAACAGCATTAGTCGGCCTATGAAAGCCTGTGCCAAACGGATGCGTCTGCTGGTGGAAGGTGATCTGGAATCTCCGGTTCCGGAGGTTGTCAGCAAAGACGAAACCGGAATGCTGACACAATCCACCGCCGAATTGGTGGAAGGCCTGTCTACGATTATTCATGATATCGGATATCTCCTGGGTGAGATGGCAAATCAGAATCTGAATATCCAATCCCGGCACCGCGATGCCTATGTAGGCGATTTTCAGAGTATCCTGCATTCCATGCGTAACCTGAAAGTAAAATTAAGTGGGATTCTCCACCAGATCAATACTTCGGCAGAGCAGGTATCAAGTGCCAGCAATCAGGTGTCTTCCAGCGCTCAGAATTTAAGCCAGGGCGCCGTGGAACAGGCCAGTTCCGTAGAAGAGCTGGCAGCCCGGATCAGCGAGATTTCCGACCAGGTTAAGAATACTGCAGACAACGCACGGGAAGTACGTGAACAGACTCATCATGCAGGCGAAGGTGTTTCTGTCTGCAATCAGCAGATGCAGGAACTGATGCGCGCAATGGAAAAGATCCATTCCAGCTCCGAGGAGATTGGCAAAATTATCAAAACGATCGAAGACATTGCATTCCAGACCAACATTCTGGCGCTGAACGCGGCCGTAGAGGCGGCACGGGCAGGCACTGCCGGGAAAGGATTTGCCGTTGTGGCTGATGAAGTTCGAAATCTTGCCAGTAAGTCCGCAGAAGCCTCCAAGAACACTTCCCTGCTTATTACGCATTCCACAGAAGCCGTACAGACAGGTTCAAAGATTGCAAAACATACGGCGGATGCCCTGCTGGATGTGGTAGAAAACATCCAGTCTATGGTTGGCTCCATTGACCAGATTTCTTCTGTGTCAAGTGAACAGTCCGAAGCCGTTTCGCAGGTCAACGATGGAATCAATCAGATTTCCACCGTTGTACAGAGTAACAGTGCTACGGCCGAGGAGAGTGCAGCAGCCAGTCAGGAACTTTCTGCCGAGGCAAGTAATTTGAAACAACTGGTAGATCAGTTTACACTTGCCAGAGATTAGAACTATATATAACATAAAAGGCTAAAAATCATTGAAAATTGATTTTTAGCCTTTTACATATTCTTGTACATGACTGATATGACCATAAAGTATATTACCGTATCTCTTGCAGCAGTTCTGCGGCCAGTCGCAGAACCGCTTCCACAGATTGTCTTCTGTTTTCTTCTCTGTTTCCCTGAAAACGGCATTCCCGGATCCGGACTTTCCCCTGCACATAACAACCGACAAAAACCAATCCTACCGGTTTTTGCGGTGTTCCACCACCCGGGCCTGCAATCCCGGTGGAACTCAACGCCACATCCGCTTTTGCCGCAAGCGCCGCTCCGACTGCCATCTCCCGCGCGGTCTCTTCACTGACCGCTCCGAACTGCCGCAAGGTATCCTCCCTCACACCAAGCAGACGCTGTTTTGCTTCATTGGAATACGTCACATATCCTTCATTCAACACATCCGAAGCCCCCGCCACATTAATCAACGTACCGGCAATCAGACCGCCTGTACAGGACTCCGCCGTCGTCACTGTAAATTTATGCTGCGCAAGAAGCCGCACCACCTGTGCCTCCAGCGATTCCTGTACCCCTTTTTTCAATGTTTTCTCTTCCGCCTGCATGCAACACTCCTCCTGTCTCCGGTCTTTTCCATGCGCTTTCCCTTTTTCTTTTTCACTTCTGCCTGTCCGCCAGCCTTCTTTCACTTCTGTCCTTCCTCAATATCTTACATTCTGGTCTGGTTTTTATCCCTCGAACAATATTTTACTTTCCCGCCTGACTTTCACCCCGCAGACAAGACAACGTCCTACATTCCTCCCTGCGTCAGTACCTGCTTATTCTTTGCCACATAATCTGCCAGGGAAATCACCGTCAGCGCCAGCGATACCCAGATCAGAATTTCTCCCAGCACAGAAAAGACACCGCCCAGATCTGCAATTAACAGGATGATCATAGCCATCTGAGAAACGGTTTTCAATTTTCCCCAGTAACTTGCTGCGATCACAATCCCGTTGTCCGATGCTACCAAACGGAATCCACTGATAATAAACTCTCTGGCAATCACAATAATCACGAACCATGCTGTCAGCTTCCCGGAGTCAATCATACAGATCATGGCAGAACAAACCAGCAGCTTATCCGCCAGCGGATCCATAAACTTTCCGAAGTTTGTTACCAGATTATATTTACGCGCTATCTTTCCATCCAGCATATCTGTCAAACTGGCCACACAAAACAAGATCAAAGAAATCCACTTATCCGCAAACCATCCTTCTGTCATCAACATGGACGCCACAAAAAACGGAACCATGATCATCCGCAGTACCGTCAATTTATTTGGCAAATTCATTCCACAATCCCTCCTATCAAATCATATTCCAATGCTCCCGTCACCTGCACTTTTGCAAAATCACCGGACATCATCTCTTTCTCTGCATCTACAAAAATCAGGCCGTCCACGCCGGGCGCGTCTCGATAGGTCCGCCCCACATAAGCATTTTCATCCGCCACTTTTCCTTCAATCATAACAAGCACTTCCCGCCCAATCATGGTCCTGGCATTCTCAAATGCAATATCCTGCTGCAGCTCCATCAGTTCCGACTGCCGATCCAGTTTCACTTCCTCGTCCACATGATCCGGCATCTTCTCCGCCGGCGTTCCTTCCTCCAAAGAATAGGGAAACACGCCCAGTCTGTCGAATTTCATCTCCTCCACAAACTCCAGCAGTTCCTCATGCTGCCGGAGCGTCTCTCCCGGGAATCCGGTGATCAACGTGGTCCGCAGGCAAAGATCCGGAATCTCACTGCGCAGTTTTCCGATCAATTCCACCAACTCCTGCTTTGTTGTCCTGCGCCCCATTCTCCGCAGAATCTCATCGCTGGCATGCTGAATGGGAAGGTCCAGATAATGACAGATCTTTGGTTCCTCCTTCATAACCTGAATCAAAGCATCCGTGATCTCCTCCGGATAGCAGTAAAGAAGCCGAATCCAGCGAAGTCCCCGGATTCTGCACAATTCCTTCAAAAGCTGGGGAAGCCGTTTTTCTCCATATAAATCAATCCCGTACAGAGTGGTTTCCTGCGCCACCAGAATCAATTCTTTGACACCTTGCTCTGCCAGCTCCTCCGCCTCCTGCAAAAGACGTTCCATCGGTACACTGCGAAACCGTCCCCGAATCTTCGGAATAATACAATACGTGCAGCATTTATCGCAGCCTTCCGCAATTTTCAGATAGGCATAATGTCCGCCTGTGGATACCTGCCGCTTCGCCTCCACGACCGGAAGCGCCTGCAGATCTGCAAGACGCATCTGTGGCTGACCGGCAAGCGCTGCGTCCACCGCATCCAGAATCTGATCGTAGGCCGTGGTTCCCAGCACCACATCCACCTCCGGAATTTCCTTCTGGATTTCCTTCTGGTAACGCTGCGCAAGACAACCGGTCACAACCAAAACTTTCAGATTCCCCTCTTTTTTATATTCCGCCATCTCCAGAATATTCTGGATACTCTCTTCTTTTGCGTCGTGAATAAAACAACAGGTATTGATCACAATAATATCCGCTTCCGCTTCTTCCTGCGTCATCTCATATCCACGGGAAGCAAGCAGTCCCAGCATCACTTCCGTATCCACAAGATTCTTATCACAACCCAACGATATAAATAATAATTTCATCTGCTCTCTCCGCATACTGTGCTTATTGAACTACGAATGTTCCATAAGATTGCGCATCCAAAAAACTTGCCTCCGACGGCCTTTCCGCATACTATACTTATTGAAATACGAATACTCCATAAGATTGCGCATCCAAAAGGCAGATACCGCACGTGCATCTGCCCTCTTCTTGTTCTTCATTTCCTCTTACAAGTACAATCCCTGCGCCCGCTTCCTACCCTTTTACAGGACACGCGCTTCATTCTTTCCCAATATCCCCTGATGACACTTGCTTTCATTCAAATCTCTCTCCTGAGATACCCGGAAGTGCTTGCTTTCATTCAGATTCCTCTTCCGAATTCTCCGCGACAATCTTCAGCTTTCCCTCATTCAGTTCCTGAATGGCCACGGACAGCGGCTTGGCTTCCTCTTTTGCATTCACCATCGGTACTTCCCGATCAATCAACTGTCTCGCTCTCTTAGAAGTAGCAAGCACGATGGAATAGCGGCTGTTGACCACTTTTGTGTCCCCTTCCTCTACCCCGGCATTGACTACTTTCATCAGATCCGTATAAGATGGATGTAACATACTTCTTATTCTCCTTTCAGTTGCTGTAACTCTTCTTTTACCTTTTCCATAAACCTGTGGTTTCGGAAACTCTTCCGATGTTCTCCCTGAAGGATATGATGCATCTCTTCCACACAAGCCTCCAATTGATCATTTACAACCAGATAATCGTACTGTGCCATCCCTTCCGCTTCTTCCGCGGCACGCTGCAGCCTGCTTGCAATGACCTCCGGCGTCTCTGTTCCCCGGTCCACCAATCTTCGCTGCAGTTCCGACGCTGTGGGCGGAGTTACAAACAGCAACACCGCATCCGGAAACTTTTCTCTTACATGCATCGCACCCTGAATCTCGATCTCCAGAATCACATCCTTTCCCTCTTCCAGCTTCTGTTCCACATAAGCGCGAGGTGTTCCGTAATAGTGATTCACGTATCCAGCATACTCTATCAACTCTTCTTTGGCAATCATTTTTTCAAATTCTTCCTGCGTTTTGAAAAAATATTCTCTTCCTTCCTGTTCCCCTTCCCGCGGTTTCCGCGTCGTCGCAGACACCGACAGCGCATACTTCTTTGGATATCGTCTTAGAAGTTCCTTTATCAACGTTCCTTTTCCTGCTCCGGAAAACCCGGACACTACAATCAAAATCCCTTTTTTATTCATGCCGGCCTCTCATTCCATATTCTGAATCTGCTCCCGAATCTTTTCAATCTCCGTCTTCAACCCGATCGCCAGATTGGAAACGGTCAGTTCGTTCGCCTTTGATAAGATCGTATTGGCCTCCCGGTTCATCTCCTGCGCGATAAAATCCAGCTTCCTCCCGATCCCTTCCGATTCCTCCAAAGTGTCCCGCATATGGGAAATGTGGCTTTTCAGACGTACCAATTCCTCATCCGTACAGATCTTGTCCGCAAAAAGTACAACCTCAGCCGCAATCCGGCTTTCCTCGATCTGTGTATCTCCAAGCAGTTCCTTCACCTTTTCTTCCAATCTGGCCCGGTACTGCGCCACAATTTCCGGAGAATGTTCCTCAATCTGTTTCACCAGAAGTTCCATCCCGGAAAGTTTTGCAAGAATGTCCGTCTTCAAACGTTCCCCTTCGGCTGCTCTTGCAGATACGAACTGTTCCATAGCCCCTTTCAGCGCGCTTTGCAGGCCGGCCCACAATTCTTCTTCCTCCACACTTTGCTCTTCCATCGTCAGCACATCCGGACAATGTGCCAATGTTCCCAGATGCAGAGAATCTTCCAGTCCGAACTCCGCAGCCATCTGACGAAAATACCGGACATATTCCCCCGCCAGCGTTGCATTATACCTGAGCACCCCCTGCTTTTCGGACGTATCTTCATACGTAATAAAAATATCCACCTTCCCGCGGCTCGCATACTGCTTCAGCAATGTCCGAATCGCATTTTCAAAAAAGTTCAGTTTCTTTGGCATACGGATATTGACATCCAGATACCGGTGATTTACGCTTTTTAATTCTACGGTAAATTTCCGGCAATCCTGCAGACACTCACATCTTCCGAAGCCCGTCATGCTCTTTACCATGTTGTCTATCCTCTATATTCCTAATATTGGGCACCTGTCAGGCACTCTATCCTAAAACCGTACTG
This sequence comes from Lachnospiraceae bacterium, assembly GCA_910574195.1. GTDB lineage: Bacteria > Bacillota > Clostridia > Lachnospirales > Lachnospiraceae > Schaedlerella. Next base: position 66,843 of record CAJTBF010000007.1, read on the forward strand.
CTTGCTTTCCTGTGCAGAAGAAGCTTCGATTTTCTCTCCCGGAATCCTGCCTGTATCCCAAAATATTATACCCCCGAATCATAGTTTCGGTCAACTCTTTCTTCCGTTTTGCTATTTTTACTTTCCCGACTTTACAAAAAATGGATGAAAAAAATTAAATTTCATATTATAATAAAACATGTTGATTATAAATAAAACCGGAAAGATATCAATACAAAAGGAGAATATACCTCATGGCTTTTGACGGAATTGTCGTGGCAAATCTGGTCCACGAATTACAGACACAACTGCTCAATGGAAGAATTGCGAAAATCGCACAGCCGGAAACGGACGAACTGCTGCTTACCATCAAAGCTTCCTCCGGCGTGAAGCGTCTTTCTTTATCTGCAAGCGCTTCCCTGCCGCTGGTCTATCTGACGAAAACCAACAAGCCAGGACCCATGACCGCCCCTAATTTCTGCATGCTGCTGCGCAAACACATTGCGAACGGGAGGATCATTGCCATTACGCAGCCAAAACTGGAGCGGATCATCCGGTTTACCGTCGAACATCTGGATGAGTTGGGAGACCTTTGCCGCAAAGATCTGATCATGGAAATCATGGGGAAACACAGCAATCTTATTTTCTGTACCGAAGACGGCACCATCATTGACAGTATCAAACACGTATCTGCACAGATTAGTTCTGTACGTGAAGTTTTGCCTGGGCGGCCATACTTTATTCCGGATACGATGGAAAAGCAGGATCCCCTGACTGTCTCCTGGGAAGTATTTCTGCAGACACTGTCCCAAAAACCTATGCCTCTGGCCAAAGCCATCTATACCGGTTTTACCGGAATCAGTCCCGTCACGGCCGAAGAGATCTGCTTTTTGTCCGGCGTGGATTCCACCCTGCCGCCAAAAGAACTATCGGAAGATGTCCTGCTGCACTTGTATCGTCAGTTTGAAATTTATCTTTCCGGTATTCGGGAAAAAACGTTCTCTCCGGCGATTTATTACGCCGGGAAAGAACCAAAAGAATTCTCTGCACTGCCGCTGACACATTTTTCCAATTATACGCGCGCCGAATTCGATTCCATTTCCCAGGTGCTGGAAACCTACTACGCCCTGAAAAACACGCTCACCCGGATCCGGCAGAAATCCACGGATCTGCGGCATATCCTTCAAACCGCATTGGAACGGAACCGAAAGAAATATGATCTGCAGCTTCGTCAGCTAAACGACACAAAAAACCGGGAAACCTACAAGATATATGGGGAACTTCTCCACACTTATGGCTACCAGTCAGAACCCGGCGCCAAAAAACTGGAAGCGCTGAATTATTATACCAACGAAATGATCACCATTCCCCTGGATCCCACAAAGACTGCTCTGGAAAATGCACAGCGCTATTTTGATAAATATGGCAAACTGAAACGAACATACGAAGCGCTGTCCCGTTTTATCCAGGACACCAGGGAAGATATTACTTACCTGGAATCCATTCAAACCGATCTGGATATCGCCATGACGGAAGACGATCTGGCAGAAATCAAAGAAGAACTCATTACGTCAGGCTATATGCGCCGAAAATACAGCAAGAAAAAAGGAAAAATAAAAAACAAACCGCTCCACTATCTTTCCAGCGACGGCTTTCATATGTACGTAGGAAAAAATAATCTCCAAAACGACGAGCTGACCTTTCACTTTGCCGTCGGAAATGATTGGTGGTTTCACGTAAAGCAGGCTCCCGGTTCCCATGTTATTGTAAAAACCGAAGGAAAAGAACTTCCCGACCGTACCTTTGAAGAAGCCGGAAAATTAGCTGCCTATTATTCCAGTATGCGTGGTGTGGAAAAAGTGGAAATCGACTATGTGGAAAAAAAGCACGTGAAAAAACCCGGCGGTTCTCGGCCAGGTTTTGTCGTATACTATACCAATTATTCTCTTGTCATTGACAGTGATATCAGCGGGATTTCTGAGGTGTAGACGCGCATTCCTGCTTCATCCGGCATGTGCATGGCAGCCGCATCCGACCTGTGAAACATCGCTATTGTTGATAAGCCGGGGGCGGCCGCGGCACAGCTGCCGCTACGCCTCATTCCTCCGCCTTGCAGGCTGAAAATTTATCCTGCTTGAAACATAGTGGTAATTAGTGTGGATTACACTGGGCCAAATAGTTACAATGAAACTGCTGTATACAATATACGTGCTTTACATTTTTACTTTCTGCTGTCTACCAGTTTCTTCCTGCAATCTCCTGCGGCACCCGAATCTCCGGCACCTCATCGTATCCGGTGAATGCCAGCTCAATCATGAAATTATTCACATTCGTGGATTTATCCACTTCCTCATACAACCCGTTCATAACATCCGTCAGATCCATAATGATTCGTGCCGGACGCATTTCTTCCACATACACCTCAAACGTAATCGGAATCATGGACTCCAAAATCGCGCTTTCATCCGGCAGAGTTACCAGACCATATGCATGCAGCATTGGACTGCCAATCAATCCCAGAAGATCCTTTCCCATGACCTCCCCATACATCTGATAGCATTCCTTTCCGCCTACTTCAACCGTCTGTTCGGCAATCCGAAACTCATCCATAGACTCTTCCATCTTGGCAAACAGGCTGCTGTCAAGAGTCATACCACTGCTTTCTGCCTGTTCCTCCACCTCCCGCGTCCAGTTTCCATCCAGACTGCTATAAGTTACATGCTGCCCTTCCTCAATCACCTGATAGATTTCCAAAACGCTGTCCAGTTCTGCCCCCCGCATCTTCACATGCGCATTTCCCAGAGCATGCCCTGCCTGTGGTTCCAATGTATTTTCCAGAGTAATATCCAGTGTCACTGCCGTCGTATACAGCACATCTTCCAGTTCAATATCCAATTCTACCGTGTTGGAAAAGGAGGTAATCCCTACCATATTTTTGGAGACGGACGTCATAACTTTTTTGGGCGTCAACTTTTGGCTGCACCCTGTCAGTACGCATGTATACAATAGAATCATGATTACTGCCATACCTATCGTGTATTTCCATATGACATTTCCTTTACGTCTCATTCCTCTTTCCTTCCTTCATCCCCGTCACATTTTTGTCATTCAAACTCCTGCGCTGAAAATACGGCCCCATCAGGAGACACTTTTCCGCATACCATACGGAGGGCGCTGCGCATGTTCCATAAAATGTAGCCTCACACACATCCCAGCAGATAATCAATAAATTGCTGTGCAGTCCGCCCTGAAAGGCCGCCATGACTTAATTCCCACTTATTTGCCTCCAAAAGCAAAGTTTCTTCCGGCATTTGAATTCCGTTTTCTCTGGCCAATACTTTAACAATCTGCTGAAATTCCTTTTTATCCGGAGCTCCAAAATAGATTGTAACGCCAAATCGGGATACCAGGGACAGCTTTTCCTGCACGGTATCGTTCGTATGCAATTCCTCATCCCGGTCCGCTTTATCCCGGAATGTTTCCCGGACCAAGTGCCTTCGATTAGACGTCGCATAGATCAGAATATTCTCCGGCTTTTTCTCCAGACCGCCTTCAATCACAGCTTTCAGATACTTATATTCCGTCTCGAATTCCTCAAAAGACAGGTCGTCCATATAAATAATAAATTTGTAATTCCGGTTCTTAATCTGTGCAATGACTTCGTTCAAATCCCGAAACTGATGCTTATATATTTCAATCATCCGAAGGCCCTGGTCATAATATTGATTGAGAATCGCCTTGATGGAAGAAGATTTTCCTGTTCCCGCATCCCCATACAAAAGACAATTATTTGCACGCCGCCCTTCCACAAACGCTTTCGTATTATCAAGCAGCTTCTTCTTGGCAATCTCATACCCCACCAGATGGTCCAAATGCACATGGGCAATTTTGGTAATCGGAACAATTCGTGCCTTTCTTCCCTCCGGATGCTCTATCCGGAACGCTTTATGAAGTCCCAGCTTTCCTACGCCAAATTCCCGATAAAACTGCGTTACCCTTTGTTTAAATTCTTCCGTACTTTCCGCCTCGCCGAGAGCTTTACTCAAATCACAAATCCGGTTACGTATCCGCTGATTAAACACTTTACTTCCCGTATTCCCATTGTGATAATCCAGCAAAACCGAAAAACATTCTGTCCCCAGCGCTCTTAGCATCGGATCAAATTCGTAATCAAATACTTCCTTCATCACAGCAAAATCATGCAGCGCAAGCGCATTGATGCTTCCTTCTACCGCACCCACAATCTCACAGGAAGTGCTGTATGCATTTTCATCGTTGGCCAGCAGAAATGTGAGATAAGTATGCCAGAGATTTCCTTCAAATCCATGACTGACAGAAAGTTCCAGTATCCGATGCATGCAGGAAAACAAAATGCTTCTGAAATCTTCCCGGCTGTAGCCGCAACTCCTGTCCGCCCCTGTTCCCTCCAGGCCGCGGATTCCATCCGGCCTGCTCTGGGAAGCACAGACTTTTTCATAGTTTTCCATCAGAAATGTCATGTCCCGCAGAATTTCCCCGGCCTCTCCCGATAAAATATCCCCATTCGGGCATCCCGCACCTGAAATGCCTGACACAGGCGGACAACTTACATTGTCCGGCATGGAATATCCGGTCGGACGTTCCGCATCTAAGATGCCTGGCATAAGCATACGCTTTGCTCCCGATAAGGTATATAATATCAACTCATTTATACGCATCTCTCTTCTTCCTTCCTCTGTCTATATTCTTTTCAAATCCTGTAAAATCATTTCGTTGTCTGCATGCCAATTATATTTACAGAAAACAAATAAGATTCTTCCATAGCGACTCCCATAGCAACAGATCAATTTCTCAATAATTCCCCAGGATTTTCAGATTTCTCGCCTCTTCCCGCAGACCGCGGATTGCATTTTTCACTGCAGGTTCCCCAAGATTACCCTCAAAATCAACAAAAAACCGGTATTCCCAATTGCGCCCTTCCACCGGACGGGATTCAATCTTAGTCATATTCAGGTCATTATAAATAAAATGGGACAATAAATGGTAAAGTGAACCACTCTCGTGCGGGACTTCAAAGCAAAGACTGATTTTGGATGCTTCCTTTAAAAATACTTTTTGATTCGTAATCACAATAAAACGGGTGGAATTATTCCGCTCATCATTGATATCATCCATCAGAACAGAAAGTCCATAATATTCCGCTGCATACGCGCTGCACACGGCTGCCTTGGTTTTGTCATGATCTTCCAGAATCTTCCTTGCCGCAAAAGCCGTGTTGGCCACACTGATTCGCTGCCAGTCTGCATGTTCATCCAGGAAACGGGAAGTCTGCATCAACGCCTCAGCCTTGGAGTACACACTTTGTATCTTTTCCACCTTTGTTCCCGGAAGACCGGACAGTGTATGGGTTACCGGAAGCACGGTCTCGCCTATAATATAATTCTCAAATTCCACCAGAAGATCATAAATCTCATTGACCGCTCCTGCCGAAGAATTCTCGATCGGAAGAACCGCATAATCCGCCGCCCCCTCTTCGATTGCCTCCATGGCCTCCCGGAACGTCCGCACATGAAATTGATTACAGTTCTTTCCAAAATACTGCTGCATCGCAGCCTGTCCATAGGCGCCTTCCATGCCCTGATACACGACGCGGGCCGTCTCTTTTTCCAGAGAATCAATCTGAATAAATGGCAGCCTGCCAAGCGCGCCGGCTTCTACCAACTGCCGATACTGCAATTTCCGGCTCATAGACATCAATTGCTCGTACAATTCCTGTATTCCTTTTTTATTAAATGCATTGGACACCCTTGCCGCCACGTCCGCCAGCTTATTCCGTTCCCGCTGCCGATCCAATACTTTCTTACCCGCACCTACTTTATATGCGCCTACTTCTTCACATACCTGCATCCTTGCCTCGTAAAGCTGTACTATCTTCCCGTCAATCTCATCCAACTGTTTTCTCAACTCTTCCAGTGTCGCCATCCCGCGTCTCTCCTTTTCGTAAAACTTTCCGATTCCGTTTCTGACACAAAGAACAAACTTTTTTCATTATAATATATTTTCCGGATAAAATCCATAGTTATTGGCATCATTCCCGTCACAAAAATTTAGTTGACATCTGTGTGATTTTAAGCTACTGTAGGAAAAAGAACGTTTGGTTAGGAGGCAAAAATATGAACGTTACAACATGTATTAAAACACGGAGAAGCATTCGGAAGTACAAGCCTGTACCTGTTGCACATTCCGTCATTGATTCTATTGTTTCTGCAGCATCGTATTCTCCGTCCTGGAACAATACGCAGATCACCCGTTTCATCGCCATCGAAGATTCTTCTATTCTGGACACGATCTCCAATGATTTCACCCCTTCATTCAACGCCAATATTATCCGGCAGGCGCCTGTCCTGATGGCTGTCACCTTTGTAAAAGGACAGTGCGGTTTTGAGCGCGACGGATCCTATATAACCAAAAAGGGAGATCACTGGCAGATGTTTGACGCAGGGATCGCCTGCCAGACTTTCTGTCTGGCTGCAAAGGAACAGGGACTTGGCACGGTGATCATGGGAATTTTTGATGAAGACGGCATCGCGGACCTGCTTCATATTCCGGAAGACCAGGAACTTGCCGCGCTGATCGCCCTTGGCTATCCGGACATAGATCCTGCGCCTCCGGTGCGAAAAACGTTGGAAGAACTTCTCCAGTATCGTTGACCACGAATTGCGACACAAAAACAGGAGGTAATTTATGAGACATTTAATGAGTCCTCTGGACTTTTCCGTCGAGGAACTGGACACACTTCTCACACTGGCACAGGATATTGAAGCAAATCCTGCCAAGTATGCACATGCCTGCGCCGGTAAAAAGATGGCAACTTTATTTTACGAACCCAGTACGCGGACACGGTTAAGCCATGAGGCTGCCATGCTGAACCTGGGCGGCAGTATTATGGGATTCTCTTCTGCTGACTCCAGTTCCGCTGCAAAGGGGGAAAGTGTTTCCGATACAATCCGCACAATTTCCTGCTATGCGGATATCTGCGCCATGCGGCATCCCAAAGAGGGGGCGCCCATGGTAGCCTGCCAGCATTCCCGCATTCCGGTCATCAATGCCGGAGACGGCGGACACCAGCATCCGACGCAGACATTGACAGATCTTCTGACAATCCGAAACTTAAAAGGCCGTCTGGATCATATGACCATCGGTCTTTGCGGGGATTTAAAATTCGGACGTACCGTACACTCCCTGATCCATGCATTGGTCCGCTATCCCGGAATTCAGTTCATCCTCATCTCTCCGGAAGAATTGCGGCTGCCTGACTATATGCGGCAGGATGTACTGGATAAGCTGCAGATTCCATATAAGGAAGTGGTTCGTCTGGAAGACGCCATGCCGGATCTGGATATTTTATATATGACCCGTGTTCAGAAAGAACGTTTTTTCAACGAGGAAGACTATGTACGTATGAAAGACTTTTATATTCTGGATCGGAAAAAGATGAAACTTGCTCCCGAGACAATGTATGTACTGCATCCGCTCCCCAGAGTAAATGAGATCGCAGTGGAAGTAGATTCCGATCCCCGCGCTGCCTATTTCCGTCAGGTCCAGTATGGAGTGTACGTGCGTATGGCTCTGATTCTGACATTGTTGGAAATCCATGTAGACTAAAATATACCATTCGGGCATCCCATATCGTCATTTTATACCGAATGTTCGAATGAGAATGCGCAAAAAAGGAAAGGGGTAATCTATGGAACATACATTAAATGTCGGCAGAATTTCCGAAGGATTTGTACTGGATCATATTGAGGCAGGAAAAAGTATGGAAATATACAAATACCTGCATCTCGATAAACTGGACTGCTGCGTCGCCATTATAAAAAATGCCAAAAGCAGTAAAATGGGAAAAAAAGATATTATCAAAATCGAATGTCCCATTGACTTCATGGATCTTGACATTCTCGGATTCATTGACCATAATATCACAGTCAATATTATCCAGGATGAAGAAATCGTCGAAAAGAAACTGCTCCGGCTTCCGAAAAAGATCAAAAATGTGATCCGCTGCAAAAACCCAAGATGCATCACATCCATCGAACAGGGGCTGGATCATATCTTTATCCTGACAGATGAAGAAAAACAGATCTATCGCTGTCAGTACTGTGAAGAAAAACATCGCAGCAATAAATAAATTTCGGCGTGGAGTCTCTTTCCCTCTCAGCTACCAGAGAATGAGATTCCACGCCTTTTTCTATCAAATTCTTCTCCATAAAGCTTCTGTCTTACTACGAAAACGCAGAAAATCCGCCTCCGGCATTGACTTTAGTCCTCAACATCTTTCTGCAATCTCATAAATCAATCGTTTCGTATCCTCCCAGCCCAGACAGGGATCCGTGATGGACTTTCCATAAATGCGCATACTGTCAATACTCTGGCATCCTTCTTCCAGATAACTTTCAATCATCACACCTTTGATCAGCTTCTGCAGCCCTGGGTGATAACTTCTGCTGTGAAGCACCTCACTGACAATTCGAATCTGCTCTTTATACTTTTTATTGGAATTCGAATGATTGGCGTCGATGATCGCCGCCGGATTTTTCAACTCCATCTCCTGATACATATTCAACAAACGAATCAGGTCCTCGTAATGGTAATTGGGAATACAGGTCCCGTATTTGTCCACACCCCCGCGCAGAATCACATGGGCCAGATCGTTTCCTCCGGTGGTCACATCCATTCCTCTGTACAGAAAACGGTGGGAACTCTGTGCCGCCGTCACGGAGTTCAACATCACCGAAAAGTCGCCGCTGGTTGGATTCTTCATCCCAATCGGAATATCCATCCCGCTGGCCGTCAGGCGATGCTGCTGATTCTCCACCGAACGTGCTCCGACCGCTTCATAGGATAAAATATCATCCAGATAACTCCGGTTCTCCGGATACAGCATCTCATCTGCCCCGGTCAACGCACTCTCCTCCATTACACGAATATGCATCTTCCGAATGGCGATGATTCCTGCCAGCAAATCCGGATCTTTGTCCGGTTCCGGCTGATGCAGCATTCCCTTATACCCTGCTCCTGTGGTTCTTGGCTTATTCGTATAAATTCTTGGAATCAGCATCAGGCGGTCCGATACTTCTTCATTTACCCTGGCAAGCCGGGTTACATATTCGCAGACTGCATCTTCATTGTCCGCAGAACAGGGCCCCACAAGTACAATAAATTTGTCTGACTTTCCGGTAAAAATATCCCGGATCTCACGGTCTCTTTCTTTTTTTCTTCTTTGTGTTTCTTCCTTCAGCGGATATTCCGCTTTTAAATCCGCCGGAAGCGGAAGCTGCGCATTCACTGTTATCCCCATATTCAACAACCTCTTTTCCTTTTTCCTCTGACGCTTTAAAGCAAAGCAGTGTCCAAGGCAGAATAAAACCGGACCTTCTTCCAAATTCAGAAAACCTGCCAGAGATCCGGTATCCTATTCATGATCAAGCAAGACGATAAGCCGGGTTATGTCGTTGGACAATCATCTATCTAGGCCTGATGTCGCCATCAGGCTCAAGCGACCTACCTAAAGCGTGACGGGCCGCCACATTGCTTTTTTCCGGTCTTGCTTCGGATGGGGTTTACATGTGCCCCCTCTGTTACCAGCGAGGCGGTAGTCTCTTACACTGCCTTTCCACCCTTACACGGCTTTTCTGCCATGCGGTTTATTTCTGTTGCACTGGCCTTGGAGTCACCTCCACCGGACGTTATCCGGCATCCTGCCCTGTGAAGCCCGGACTTTCCTCGTCTGCCGCCTTTCGGACCTGACAGCCGCGATTGTCTGTCTTACTTCATCTGGTTTTTTATTATACTATGGATTTATCATAATGTCCAATCTTTTTTAACTGCGCTCTTTCTCATAACACAAGTTCATACAATTCATAATCGGTCCATCCCGTATCCTCATAATACATTTCCAATGTATGCAGATAACGAAATCCCAAACCCGTATATAATTTTTCCGCCGGAACATTTCCTTTCAGCACATCCAGACGCAGCACTTTCTGCCCTCTTTTTCTCGCTGTCTCCACCGCAAAGTTTACCATTTGCCTGGCATATCCTTTTCCTGAAAATCCGGGATGTACGCCAAGAGCATGAATGACGGATACCTCCTCCTTCGCTGCTTCTGTGGGCCATTGAAATTGCTCATAACCATCATTGTACTGATGATTCAGCACCATGGCCGCTATCATTTTCTCTTCCTCCCATCCCGCATACAACTCCCCACGGGCAATGGAATCCTTTAAAAATTCTATGGAGGGGTAAATGTCCTTTTTCCAGCCTATCTCAAATTCCGCATCTTCCATTCCTTCAATCAATGCATGATAAAATCCCCTGGCCTTTGAAAACTCTTCCCCCACAACATTTCGAATTTTCACATTCTTTCCCTCCATAAAATATAACATCTATTTTTGCCGGTTTAAAATCAGAGCCGCCATACCGCAAAATATCCCGCCAATGGGATATGCAAGCCAACAGATCTTCCAAAGCTGAAATACCAGACCGGCAATCAGAAATACAATTGTCGCAAAAAGCATTATGCACCCGCACCATACTGCAACCACACTGTATTTTTCAGAATCCTTTGAAGAATTTTCTTTATTATATGCTTCCACATCATATTCCTGTTTACGCATACCTGCGTAAATAAGAATCGCCACTGCAACGGCCACAAACACCAGAAAGATCCCATAATAAAAATCTTCCGTCATACCATGAGGCAGCGGCAGGGTATCCCCGTTCATTCCAATCAACATGCCAATCAAAATCAGTCCGACGCCGGCTGCAATTCGGGAAGGAAACTGCCGGTCAAATGCTTCTTTCTCTTCCTCGGAATAAAAATCCTGAATCACCGGATGCTTCTTCCGATAATTTTCATCTTTCAATCCCTGCACGACCAGAGGCAACACCGCAATAATCACAACTATCATGAAAACCGTATTTAATATGGACTCATCGATTCTTCCGAATCCTGCCGCAATCTCATAGAAAGCCGCCGCAAGAAGCAAGAGTACCACGCCGCCTATGATTCCTTTCCGGAATTCTTTCATATGTTCTCTGTGCTGCTGATTCTCCTCAATCCTGGATTCACTGGCATCCTTTCGAAGCAGGGTGTCCAGATCACAGGAAAACAGATCGCATAGCTGCAATAGTTTTTCCATTTCGGCATAGGAAGTTCCCGCCTCCCATTTTGAAACGGTTTGTCTGGATACCTCCAATTGTTCCGCAAGCTGCTCCTGCGTCATATTCTCACATTTTCTATAATACTGTAGATTCTCGCCAAATACACTCATATTTTTCACCTTTTCTTTCTTTAATATATCCCTCACGCGTTTCAGGCTGCACTCATGTTATAATATCCTGCGTGTAAACACCAGAAATTTCATGTTGCTTTTGAAGAAATTCATGTAAACTTCCGGTTGCATACCTCTTTTCAGAAAGAAATCGATCAAAATATATCCTGCATTCTGCCAAAATAAAATTAAAAGGACGTCGCTCCCCGGCATATTCGGAAAGAAAGAACAGCAATGAAAAACTCCGCTTCATTCCAGACCTTCATCCGTGAAAAGATCTTCTCCGTCTGCCGCCGCAGTTGCCAGTGCGTCACACCGCTCATTCTGTGCATGCCCCGCATGTCCCTTTACCCAATGAAACGTCACTTCGTGTTCCCGTTTCGCTTCCAGAAGCCGTTTCCACAAATCCACATTTTTTACCGGTTCTTTTTTTCCCCGGGTCCATCCCTTTTTTATCCAGCTTTCAATCCAATGTTGATTAAACGCATTTACCACATACTGTGAATCGGAATACACTTCCACCTGGCAGGGCCGGTTTAAAGCTTCCAGTCCGGTGATTACCGCCATCAGCTCCATTCGGTTATTGGTCGTCCTCACATACCCCTGTGACAGCTCTTTTGTGTGCAGCGTTCCTTTCGAATCCACATACTCCAGCACAGCCCCGTATCCGCCGGGACCATCCGGATTCCCTCTTGCCGCGCCGTCCGTATATAATCTTACCCGCATTTTTTGATTCTCCCCTTTCCATTCCCATTCATGGGGTTCCGTTTCCTTCCTCCATACCCATCCGTCGCCCCGTATCCGACATATTCCGCACAGACGGACGTGTCCTGGCGGACGATTGCTTTTTGTCCAATAAAGCATACCTTATCAGGATACTTCAAACACCTGCCCTTCCCGCTGTATCTCCATAATCCTGTCACGGTATTCTTTTGTGCAGTTTTCCCTTTGAAGCCGTTCAAAAATCCCATAATCTCCCCAGAAATGCATGGGAAACACTGCTTTTGCCCCGACCTCCCGCATAAAAAAGTCCAAACCGCTTACATATTGTTCTCCCAGACGGGGATCCACCGGAACAAATGCTACGTCCACAGGCCCTTTTTTCATCTTTCGAATCTCCCCTTCATAGTCCCGGCGCATTTGTGCACAGTACCTCTCGCCCTCTTCTTCCCAGCACCAGGCGTTCAAATCTCCGGCATGATACATCGTCTGTCCCTGATACCAAATCACATAGGCAACCCCTTCGTCCGTAGACCGCAGGGTACGGATTTTACAATCCGCAATCTCCAGCTCCTGCCCCGGTTTTACATAACTAATCCGATCTTCCAGACGCAATTCTTTTGCAGCAGTCCGCCCATTCTGTTTTTCAGCCGGCAGCACAAACTTTTCCACATCCCGTCTCACATCCTTTGACAAAATATAGAACACCGGCATACCTCTTTCTTCCCATTCAAAGATGGCTCTCTGATAATGATCCGGATGCTTATGGCTGACAAAAACAAAACATTTCTTTTTTTCCGGCAACGCCGGAATCCCACCCTGATAATAGTCAAACAAAAAAGCTGCGCTTTCCGTCTCAACGAAAAAGCCGCTGTGCCCGATATATGTGATTCTCATTCCTGATTCATCTCCTCCAGAACCCGCAAAATCTCCGGTAAAATATATTCCACGTCCTCTCCCGCCAGCTTTCCGCTGTCCGGCAGATTTACCAGTACCGTTTTATTCCGAATGCCCGCCGCCGACCGGTCCAAAAGCATCCGTTTCGTATACTGCATATTATAGGACCGTACCGCCTCCGGTATCCCCGGCAGTAATCGTTCTGCCGCCTCTGTCAGCGCATCCGGCGCGCAGTCTTTTTCCCGAAAACTATTGGAACCAATCGTAAAAAGCGCCTGTACCGCTCCCGTATCTGCAAGTTGTCTCATCACCGTCTCCACCACGGTATGATCTTCCGGCAGTACTCCCGCCTTGACGGTAAAACCGGATTGTTCCAGCACTTTCTTCACTGCCACGCCGGCTGCACTTCCCTTTTTCACTTTATATCCTTCTGTACTGATTGTAAATACTGCTGCTTTCATCTTCCGTATCTCTTCTCCCTTCGCCTCCGTACCAATTACTTTCCGGTTCTCCCTGCCATGATTCTTTGTTCACGCCTGTGAAAAACAGAACATCCCAATTTCCGCTCTCTATAAACTTTCCAGAATTTTACGTGCCAATTCGTTCGTCTTTGCAAAAATCTCTTCCTTTGTGGAATCCAGATGGAATACACCGTCCTGATACAGAACCTTTCCTCCTACCATGGTCATCTTTACATTGGATTTACTTCCGCTGTAAACCAGATTCTTCTCCAGATTCCGTACGGGCTGCATATTCGGCTGATTCAAGTCAATCAAAACCAGATCCGCTTTTTTCCCGGCGGCGATACTGTCGCATTCCGGCAGCCCGCATGCGTACGCTCCCTGCACCGCTGCCATTTTCAGAACTTCCCCTGCCGGAACCGCTTCCGGATCGTCGCAGATTGCTTTCTGCAGTCCGGTTACAAGGAACATTTCCCGGAACATATCCAGACAATTGTTGCTTGCCGCTCCGTCCGTTCCGATGGCTACCGGAATTCCTTCTTTCAGGAACCGCTTCACCGGCGCAATCCCGCTTGCCAGTTTCAGATTCGAAGCCGCGTTTGTCACCACATATATATGATGCTTCTTCAAAATCTCATAATCCGTTTCATCCATATGCACGCAATGGAATAACGTTCCCCCATGTTGGAACAATCCCAGAGAATCCATATATGCAACCGGAGACATACCCGTTTTTGCCCGGCATTCCTCCACTTCTTTTCTTGTCTCCGAACAATGTACGGAAACCGGCGCCTGATACTTCTCCGACAGGGCGGCGATCCCCTCCATCAGTTTCCGGCTTGTGGTGTATTCCGCATGAAATCCGATTCGATGACTGATCTGCTTCGAAGGATCCTGATTCAACCGCAGATAGTCCTGCTCCACCCGTTCTACCGTTCCGCCGAAATCATTGATACTGTCACAGAACACATACCGAAATCCTGTATCCTGCACTGCACGGGCCCCGTCGTCCACGCAAAAATACATATCATACGCACAGGTAATCCCACTGGTCAGATACTCCATAATTGCCAGCTTGGTAAACCAGTAAATTGCCTCTCCATCCAGTTTTGCTTCCGCCGGAAATACCTGCTGATGCAGCCAGTCGTCCAATTTCATATCATCCGCATGAGAACGAAGAAACGTCATCGCGGAATGCGTATGAGCATTTTTAAAACCGGGAAGCAGAAGATTCCCCTGCCCGTCAATCTCCTTATCCCAGACCATGGCACTGCTGTCCTTCTCTTCTCCCACATACATCACGGTATCGTCCATAATCCAGACTTCTCCGTCGAAGATACGTTCTCCCGCCTTCATTGTCAAAATCTTTACATTAAAAATCCTTGTGTTCATATTTTGTTTCCTCCACGCGCTTCGGCGGCTATCGCCTGACTCTTTTTTACATATATTTTTTATTATAACTGGAAACCGCTTCTCCTACAACTAAAATTTCATGAGAGAACGAAGGCTTCCTAAAAAACATACTGTACCAGCAGCATATAACAGACCGTCCCGCCCGCGATAGACAAAAGCATCTGCCGTTTCCATACATGTAATGCCACCACAAAAATTATCGCAAGCAGTTCCGGAATCCCGCGGCTTCCGGTAAAAATACTTACATTTTTCAGGCAGCAGACCACCAACAGACCAAATACCGCTGAAGGAAGAACCCTTCCCAGATACTGTATGTATCTCGGAGTAGGTTTGCCGGCCGGAAACACCAAAAATGGCAGGAAGCGGGTAAGAACCGTTCCAAAAATCACCATGCCGATTGTAACAAGTTGTTGAAATATTGTCATAACTGTTGTCCTCCCTTCTCAAGTGTCCCACGCAAAAGGGTTAACAGTGCAAGAATTCCGAACATGGCCGGGATGATAAAACGATCCGGGCCAAACACAAGCAGACAGAGCAAAGAAACACCAAGTCCGGCAACCGCACTGATGTGCCGCTTTTCTTTCATCCATTGTTCCATAAAAATCACCACAAACATGGCGGTCATAACGAACTCCAGCCCTTCCGTATTGAAGTGAATCCAAGAACCAAAGATCCCGCCCAGCGTCGCCCCCGAAACCCAGTACAGATGGTTCAGCAGGGTAACAAAAAACAAAAACCAGGAGGAATCAATCTCTTTTGGTATTTGCGCCGTATAATTGATTGAGAAACTCTCATCACACATCCCAAAGATCAGATAAAACTTTTTCCATCCTGTTCCCCGATACTTGTCCAGCATAGAAATCCCATAAAACAAATGTCTCGCATTGATCATCAATGTCATCGCAAGCGCCTGAACAGGATGAAATGCGCCCAGTAACATCCGGACGGTGACAAACTCCACGGAACCTGCAAAAATTGTCAGACTCATCAACATCGGATACCAAAAACAAAAACCGGACACGTGCATGTAAATTCCGTAAGTCAGGCCAAGAAACCAAAATCCTTATATCCTTCCCTTTGCGTACAGGCAATTCAAAAAAATGATTTTTCAGGAAATTTATTTACATGGCAAACCCGAAAATGATATACTTCAACTAGAGCGTGAAACGCGCTCTAAGTAAAAAACAGGAACTACGGATATCCGAAATTTCATGGAAGCATACCCGAAATATGAACTGTGACAAGGAGAAAAAGTGATGAAAAAAGTGAAAACGGCTGTCATTGGCTGCGGCATGATCAGCGACATTTATCTGGAGAATGCAACCACACAGTTTTCGATTCTTGATGTAGTCGGATGTTCTGACATCCAGCCGGAAAAGGCGTCAAAAACAGCAAAAAAGTATGAGATAAAGGCGCTCTCCATGGAAGAAATTCTGGAAGATCCCTCCATCGAGATGGTCATCAATCTCACCGCTCCAAAGGCACATTATGATGTGATCAAACGTCTGCTGTATGCTGGAAAACATGTATACACGGAAAAAGTGCTGGCAGTGGGACAGGAAAAAGCGAAAGAACTAGTGGAACTGGCAGCTTCCAAAAATCTATACCTGGGTGCCTCCCCGGACACTTTTTTAGGCGCCGCCATTCAGACGGGACGATTTGTCCTGGACAGCGGCATAATCGGGGAACCAACCGGATGTCTGGCTGTTCTGAACCGGGACAACCGCGTGGGCGCGGAATTTATCCCCTATATTGCCCAGGAGGGCGGCGGAATCGGATTTGACGTGGGGATTTATTTTACAACGGCGCTTTCCTATCTGCTCGGCCCGGTAGAAGAAGTTTCCGGATTCATGGCCACGAGAGCGCCGATGAGAAAACATATGTACCCGTCCCATGACAACTTTGATCAGACTTACGAAGTGGCGTGTGAAAATCAGATGTCTGGCTCGCTGAAGTACAAAAACGGCGTTCTGGGAACGGTTCTGTTTAATTCCGAATCTATCATGAACCAATACCCGGAACTGACTATCTTTGGCACACAGGGGATTCTGTATCTCTCTAATCCGGATTTTTTCGGCGGCGATATTAAAGTGTTGCTCCGGGGAAATGCAGAACCCGTCGTATTCCCGCAGAATCACGGGTATGCCAAAAATACGAGAGGGGTAGGAGCTGCGGAGATGGCATGGTCCATACGTGCCGGAAGAACGCCTATGGCCAGTAAAGAGATTGCGCTGCACTCATTGGAAATCATACATGGAATCGCGAAAAGCAGTGAGACAGGAAAAACATACCGGATGGAAACCACATTTGAAAGACCGAGAGCCCTTCCCCGCGGATATCTGGAAAAATCGGAATTCGCGGACTTCCCTGCGGATCAGGAAGCGGCGCTGGTGTGAAGTGGGGCGGCAGATTGCAGGAATGAATTTTCAAACACGCTCTAGGGCACAAAAGCCCCCTCATTTTACATCATTGTATCATCCCGCAAAACCTCAGCTAAGTTGATTTTACGTATATTACGCCAGCCAAGATAATATGCAAATGCCACAATTCCCCAGATAGCCAGCATAAAAAGCATAATCGGAATGAATGGGGCTTCGGCAAGAAATGTCCCCACTTCAACATAGCTTGTCTTCAGCAAATACCCCACTGTAATAATTGCTTCTGCTTCCTGAATACGGTTCTCACTTTCCGTTTTATAGTTTCCCGCAATAAGGCTGTCCACCTGCCCCTGCAAAGCATCCAAATCCTCCGATGTCACATTTTCCCTGCCAAGCATACAGAGATAGGTATCCTCCTCGCTGCCTCCAATCTGACCCTTGATTTCTTTCCACAAAGATACGGGAATAAAATGCACCAGTTCATAATAATCAAGCGTTGCGTATTCCTCCCTTAAAGCAGGCGTCTTCTCCGTATAAGACAAAACAGGAATCTCTGCCTTCATTTCTTCCTTGCCGGACTGTCTTAAAATGCTTACCGCACTTTCTCCTTTCACATAGGGCATATAGCGCGGATGCCTGAAATCCGGATTTGTAACATCACGTATCTGATTCCATATCACTGCCCCGGAGTGCGTTGCTGCCTATGCATCCCTTTACCCAGCAGTCACCTATTACCTGAACCGCCTGAATGACTGGGGGCTGCATTTCCGGAAATGCAAGATATGCGGACGGCTTTTCCTTGCCGAAAGCCTGCGCTACGAACTATGCAATGACAAATGCCGGAAAGCACTGGCGCAACATTATCAACAAGGCAAAAAAGAATCCCTGCCTACCGGCTGACCGTCTGAAAAAATGCAGGCTGCCTTTGAAGCTTTTAAGAAAGAAGCCCTTCAAAGGAAAAAGGCAATCAAGACAGAAAAAGCCAGCCCGAAAAATTTCACGGACTGGCTGTACCAGCAGAGCAGTATCCTGGTTGATCACTTTTTACATATCCGCCCGTCTTCCAAACCACAGCAGGCTTATATAATGATACACACCAGCCCGCCGTTGCTGTCGTTCACAATCTTCTGCATCGTATCCTGCAGCTTCACCTGGCTTTCATCATTGATCATGGTAATTTTATTGCGCATGCCGTCCATCACCAATTCTTCAATGGATTTTCCAAAAATGTTGGTTCCCCACACGCCGTCTTCCGTCTCGCTTTCCGCTTTGATATATTCCACCAGATCCTGAGCCTGCCGTTCATTTCCCACAATAGGCGCAATCTCCGTCTCTATATTGGCCCGGATCATGTGGATGGACGGCGCTTCCGAATGAATCTTCACCCCGAATTTATTCCCCTGTTTGATAATCATTGGTTCTTCCAGAGAGATCTCTTCTTTCTTCGGGCAGACCACACCATACCCCTTCATCCGCACATCCGCGAACGCGTCTTTAATCTGGGTATATTCCTCCTTCATCGCCGCCAGCTCCTTCATAACGGAAATCAGCTCATATTCTCCCTGAATCGCTGTTCCCGTCAGCTCGCTGAGTACCTCATAATAAAGCTGCTCCGCAAACCGGATCAGGATTTTTACTTTTCCCGTATCCATTTCCACTTTTTCCACCTGGATTTTTTCTATGTACGGACTCTCTGTCTCCGGAATTCCCGCCGCCACGCTGCGGATATCATCCAGGCCCGTCATGAGATGCTTCACCACTGCCAGAAGATCCTGTTTGATACGATGATCCCGGGAAAGCATTTCCACCCATTTGGGAACATAGAATTCTACTTCCGAGATAGGGAATTCAAACAAAATCTGCCGCATCATCTGATTTACGTCCTCTTCCTTCAACTGTTCACAATTGACCGGAAGTACAGAAGTCCCATACTTTTCTTCCAGAGAAATCTGCAGTGCTTTCACCTCATCCGTATATGGCTTTTTACAGTTCAAAAGAATGATAAACGGTTTCCCGATGGACTGTAATTCCTGCACCGTGCGTTCTTCCGCCGGAATATAGCTTTCCCTGGGGATCTCCCCGATGGAGCCGTCCGTCGTCACAACCAGCCCGATCGTGGCATGGTCATGAATCACTTTCTGCGTCCCGATGGCCGCCGCTTTCGTAAACGGAATCTCATATTCAAACCAGGGTGTTTTTACCTGCCGTTCCGTATCATTTTCCACATGTCCGGACGCCCCGTCCACCATAAAACCGACGCAGTCAATCAGCCGGATCTTTACCTCCACATCTTCTGCCAGATGAATGACCGCCGCATCCTTCGGCACAAATTTCGGTTCCGTCGTCATAATTGTCGTACCGGATGCAGACTGCGGCAATTCATCTTTTGTACGCTCCCGATCATGCGCATCCTCCATATGGGGAAGAACCAGCAAATCCATAAACCGTTTGATAAAAGTCGACTTGCCTGTCCGAACAGGTCCCACCACTCCAATATAGATTTCTCCGCCGGTTCTCGCCTTCATATCCTTGTATAACTGAAATGAGTCCATAAAAATACCCCCTTGTTCTGCTCGTATCCCGAATATGAAACCGCCGGCTGTCAGAGAAAAGGCCACATCATAGCCGGTAAATTTCCATTCGTTGTATTCCCTACAATCTATGCAGAACTTCGGGGGGATATGTCTATTTTTCAGAACCTTCTTCTTCCGGCCAGGGCAGAGAAGCGTGCTCACTTCGGGATTGGCGAAGCATCAGTTCTTCCACCGCTTCCGCCGGATTTTTCCCGTCGAATAACACCGCGTTTACTTCCGTTACAATGGGCATGGAAACTTTGTACTTTTCTGCAAGCGCGGCAGCAGCCTTGGCCGAATACACGCCTTCCACCACCATCTGTACCTCGTCCATGGCTTCCTGCATGGATTTTCCCTGCCCCATCAGATACCCGGCCTTCCGGTTCCGGCTGTGCACGCTGGCACAGGTCACAATCAAATCCCCGATTCCGGTCAGTCCGGTAAAACTCTCCAGCCGTCCGCCCATCTTCACACCAAGCCGGGCAATCTCCGCGATTCCTCTTGTAATCAACGCCGCTTTGGTATTATCCCCGTAACCCAGTCCGTCCGCAATGCCGGCGGCCAGTGCAATCACATTTTTCAGGGCGCCGCCCAGCTCGATTCCCAGAATATCCGGGCTGGTATATACCCGGAAAACCGGGCTGGTAAACACCGACTGCAGATACTCCGCCGTCTTTTTGGTCTTTGCACCGATCACACAGGTCGTAGGAAGTTTCCGGCCCACTTCCTCCGCATGACTGGGGCCAGATAAGACCGCCACATCCGCCTGCGGAATTTCCTCCTCAATCTGGCGGGAAAGTGTCAGCAGCGTATGCTCCTCAATCCCCTTTGCCACATCCACAATGATCTGTTTCTCTGCAACAAAGGGCGACATCCTTTTCGCAGTCGCACGGGTAAAAGGGGACGGTACCGCAAGCACCAGAAAATCCTTTCCTGTGATTGCCTTTTCCAGATCTCCGGTAATCCGCATATCGTCCGCCAGTTTTACACCCGGCAGCTTTCTCTCATGTTCCCGTCTTTGATCCAACATCTCCACCTCCGCCGGATCAATAGACCAGATCGTCACCTGATTTCCGTTATCATGCAGTAAGACAGAAAGAGCTGTTCCCCAACTTCCCGCGCCGATCACTCCGATATTTGCCATCTCGTCCTCATCCTTTCTTTGTTTTTCCAAGCTGATTCTCTGTTCCCGAAAGCAGCCGCCGGATATTCTCCTTATGCCGGTACCATGCCAGAGCCATCAACAGAAATACGACCACATACAACTCCACCCGGGCAGGCAGATCCATCTCCAACCCGCCCATCTGTCCATAAAATATCATTTCCAGAAAAAACATTACATATGCCATCAGAGATCCTAACGAAATGTAGCGTGTCAGCAGCACCGGAATCAAAAACGCCATCAGCGGAATCGGCACCATCATCCAACCGGAAGACACCACAATTCCCGCCAGCACCGCAATCCCTTTTCCCCCTTTAAAATGCAGATAAAAAGGAAAATTATGTCCCAATGTGGCCCCCGCCGCCGCATACATTGAAAAAAGTGGCGCATGATGGTTCTCCTGAAAAAGCAGACGGACGATCACCACTGCCGCCACACATTTCAACACGTCGCCGGCAAACGTCATGCCGCCGGCTTTCCACCCCATCACACGCAGGGCATTCGTGGAACCCGCATTCCCGCTGCCCTGCTGCCTGATATCAATATGATTCAGTTTTCCCACCAGATATCCGGTCTGCAGAAGTCCGCACACATACCCAATGGCCAGACAAATGATTCGTTCCATCCCTCTTTTACTCCTTTTCCTTTCTCTCCCGGATAAAAAATTTCAAAGCCGTTCCCCGGAATCCAAATGCCTCCCGGATCCGATTTTCCAGATAACGTGTATACGAAAAATGCATCAACTGTTTCTCGTTGACAAAAATTACGAACGTGGGCGGTTTTACCGCCACCTGGGTAATATAGAACAGTTTCAGCCGTTTCCCTTTATCCGACGGCGGCTGCTGCAGGGCTACAGCCTCTGTCATAATCTCGTTCAGCACGCCGGTCGCCACACGCAGCGTCTGATTGGCAATCACTATATCAATTCTCTCATACAACTTGTACAGGCGCTGTCCCGTCTGTGCCGACACATACATAATCTCCGCATAAGGCATAAAGGAAAGGGTCTGCCGGATCTGATTCTCATATTCCCGCATGGTCTTGTCGTTCTTCTCGATGGCATCCCATTTGTTCACCACAATAATGATCCCTTTGCCCCGGTCATGCGCAATTCCGGCAATCTTCGCATCCTGCTCCGTCACCCCCTCCACCGCGTCGATCACAAGCAGCACCACATCCGCACGCTCTACCGCCGTCACGGTACGAACGATACTATAATGTTCCAGTTCTTCCTTCACCCGGCTTTTTCTGCGCAGCCCGGCCGTATCGATAAAAATATATTCCTTTTTGTCATACACCACCGTCGTGTCGATTGCATCTCTGGTTGTTCCCGCAATATCCGACACAATCACCCGGTTTTCTCCGGCCAGTTTGTTAATAATCGAAGATTTTCCCACATTTGGTTTCCCGACAATGGCAATCCGCGGGCGTTCTTCCTCGTCCGCCCCCTCTTCCCCTTCCGGGAAATAGGAAATCACCACATCCAGCATATCTCCCAGTCCAAGACGGGAGGCCGCCGATATGGGAAGCGGATCTCCGATCCCCAGATTATAAAATTCATATACATCGGGCATAAACTTCTCAAAATGGTCTACTTTGTTCACCACCAGAACTACCGGCTTCTCACTGCGGCGAAGTATGTCCGCCACTTTGGCATCCGCATCCTGCAATCCCTGGCGCACATCCACAAGAAACAGGATCACGTCCGCCGTGTCTATGGCGATCTGGGCCTGTTCCCGCATCTGGGACAAAATCACATCCCGGCTGTCCGGTTCAATTCCCCCGGTATCAATCATCGTAAATTCCCGATTCAGCCAGGTCACGTCCACATAGATCCGGTCTCTTGTCACCCCCGGCGTATCTTCCACAATTGCAATCTTTTCTCCTGCCAATGCGTTAAACAGCGTGGACTTTCCTACATTCGGACGGCCCACAATCGCTACCACTGGTTTCCTCATCTCTATTCAACCTTTCCTGTTTCTATCCGATCATTTCCTTTCATTTCTCACAGCATTTATCGCAGTAATGCTTCCAATAAATCCTGACCGCTTGATTTTACAATATCCAGCTTCACTTGTAAAGACCTCTCCACACCCGAAACGGTAAAATCATCCAAAAATACATCCTCGTCCGCCCGCAGCATATTGCAGGGAATCAAAAGCCTGTCTCCCAGTTCTTTTCCCTGAAGCTGAGAGACAAGATCCTGGCCGGTCAGTAATCCGGATACCGTAATCTGTTCCCCGAAAAATTCATTTTTTACCGGAAAAACAGAGATCTTCGTATTCGGAAACTTCTCCGCCATCTGTGTGATCATCCGGCACAGAAACGGATAGACCAGCAACCCGGTGGCTATGGATTTCTCCCGATGCACGCTGTCCGCTTCCGCCTGCTCCAACGCCTCCCGGAATTCATTCAACAGGAGACGAAGCATCCCTACCCCGTTCTCCAATTGCAGATATCCGTCGTAACTTTCTTCCGGAGGCAGTTCCCATCCGGCCAGAATATACCACTCGTCACTGGCATGAATAAAATGCACTCCCTGTTCCCGATATAGCTTTTCCTGCCATTTATGGATCGTTTGCAGTACCTCCCTGGCATCCTCTTTTGTAAAGGCTTCCAAAGGCTCCAACCCCTCCCGGAATTTGGTCAGCCCTACCGGCACCACCGATACACTGCGCAAAAAAGGAAGGTATCCGGTCAGGTCCCGGATGCTTCTCTCCAATTCTTCCCCGTCGTTGAACCCTTTACACAACACGATCTGCCCGTTCATCTCAATGCCCGCCTCATAGAGCAGATCTACTTTCTGTAAAGCCTCCCCGGCAAACCGGTTATGAAGCATCCGGCAGCGAAGCGTCGGATTTGTCGTCTGAAAAGAAATATTGATCGGTTCCAGATGGTACCGCACGATTCGTTCTATATCGTGATCACTCATATTCGTCAATGTGACATAATTTCCCTGCAGAAAAGAGAGGCGCGAATCATCGTCCTTAAAATACAACGTCTTTCGCATCCCCGGCGGCATCTGGTCAATAAAGCAAAAAATACACTGATTCCTGCAGGAACGATATTCGTCCATCAGTCCCTGTTCAAATTCCATCCCCAGATCTTCCTGCTCTTCTTTTTCAATCTCAAGCTCCCACTGTTCCCCGTCCGGTTTTTCAATCAACAGCAGAACCTGCTCTTCTTCTATATAATATCGGTAATCAAATACATCTTCGATCTTTTGTCCGTTTACCAGAAGCAGCCTGTCGCCCGGTTCAATTCCCATCTCCCAGGCAATGCTCCCAGGTTGGACCGATCGGATTCTGTGTTCCCGTCCCATATCCTTCTCCTCTGAAAAATTTCCATTTACCTGCCACCAATCGCTGGGAGTAACAAGTAACAAAAACAGTTCTATTTGATTATAGCATAGAACTTGAATTTCCGCAAAAAAAATGGTATAACCATATAGAGAGAACATGGTTGAAGTTACCGGTCGTCCTCACAGGATGTAATCCGGAACAAAAGCAGACATCGTTACATACGCGTATTACACAGGAGAAAAATATGTCAAACATCGAGTTGCTGGAGAAGACTCTCCCTGTTGCGCCACTGAAGCTGGTTGCCATGGAGAGTTGTCGGAATCTTGGCCGAAAAGTAAATGAACACATTGTATCGTTTAGGAAGAACACGATCAATGAAGTTACCGAGTCCCCCCTATATGTCAATTATCGTTCGAACAACTATCTGACAGAGTACAGTTGCCCCCGTTTTGGAAGTGGGGAGGGAAAAGGAATTTTAAAAGAAAGTATTCGGGGAACCGATCTGTTTATCATGACAGACGTCTGTAACCATAGTTTAACTTATACGGTCAACGGACATGAGAACCATATGTCGCCCGATGATCATTTTCAGGATCTCAAGCGCGTCATCTCCGCCGCCACCGGAAAAGCACATCGAATCACCGTGATTATGCCGTTCTTATATGAGAGTCGGCAGCATAAAAGAACCAAGCGGGAATCCCTGGATTGTGCGCTTGCTCTGGAAGAACTAACAAACATGGGAGTTTCCAACATCATCACATTTGACGCCCATGATCCCCGTGTTCAGAATGCCATACCGCTTAGCGGATTTGACAGCTTCAATCCACCGTATCAGTTCATGAAAGCGCTGTTCCGTGAAGTGCCCGACCTGGTTGCCGATAAGGAACATCTGATGATCATCAGCCCGGACGAAGGTGCGATGCATCGGGCCGTTTATTTTTCCAATGTACTTGGCGTCGATATGGGCATGTTCTACAAACGCAGAGATTATTCCACGATTGTAAACGGAAAGAATCCCATTGTGGCCCACGAATTTCTGGGGGATGATGTATCCGGAAAAGATGTCATTGTGATTGACGATATGATTTCTTCCGGAGAAAGTATGCTGGATGTGGCAAAGCAGCTAAAAGAACGAAAGGCAAAGCGTGTATTCGTCTGCACCACTTTTGGTCTGTTCACAGACGGATTTGACCAATTTGACCGCTATTACGAAGAAGGATATATTCATAAAGTCATCACCACCAATTTGACATATCTTCCGCCGGCTGTAAAAGACAAACCCTATTTTATCACTGCGGATATGAGTAAATATCTGGCCATTATCATTGATTCTCTGAATCACGACACAACGATCGGTTCCGTCATGAATACGACCGAAAAGATTCATACACTGCTGGAAAAAAGAAACCGGCGAAGCTGACACTGGCAGTTCTTTGCACACGATACTTATGGAATCCTTCACGTTCTATGAAGTAGAACATTCACAAAAAGTGTGTGGCATCTGTCTTTCCAGGATAGATTTACAATAAACAGGAAAAAGGACTTGTGCAGATTTTTTCTCTCTGCACAGGTCCTTTTTCTGCGAACGGAGCTTCCACAAATAGATGCATTTTCCACAAAAATCATCCTTTTTCCCAAAAAACATCTTCTTCCCAAAAAGAACAAATTTATCCAAAAAACAAATGGTAAATCAGATAGAGCACAAGCAATACCGCTGCTCCCGCAATTTCCGCCAGAAGAAGCCGTTTTTTCTTTCCCTTTTCCTGCCGCGCCGTCCCGCCCGCTTCCAGCAGAATCCCCCAGGGGCTGTGCCGCTGCATTTTAAATGAAATTCCCTTTTTCTCCTTTTCTCCGATCTCTTTCAAAAATTCCCGCCAGTTCTCTTCCAGCAGGTAGATTCCCCGACGTAACTCTGCTTCCGGTGACTGTCCTTTTAAAAGCATCTGAAAAAAACCTGCCCGTTCCGAATAAGCTGCCTGTGACGAATAGGCCGGATCCTCTTTCTTTGCCAGAAAAAGACGATACGCATAGTCCAGCCCTTCCTCCGCCGCTTTCTGAGAACTGCCGGTCCTCTCATAAAGATTGGTGGTATAATTGTATACTTTATAAATCCCTTTCTGTGTCAGATAGTAGTCCACAAATTGATTTACCGCATTTTGCAGAGGATGTTTTAAAGCGGAATTGCGGGCCGCACCATAGACCTGCCCTTTGATCGTAGTCAACGCCGACAGCAGTCCCACCACTTCCTCATTTCTGGCAGAGAAACCGGGATGTTTCAACAGATTCCCGCTCCCCTGCATATGTGCCGCAAACCGATTCGCTGTTTCCAGTTCTCGCCCCGTCAGCGTGGTCTTTCCCTGTACCGGAGAATCCGTCTTACCCCCGTTTTGATGCAGAGTCCGAATCCGCTGGCCAATCTGCGCCTCCTCGGATCTTCTCTGAGAATCGGAACCCTGGCTGATCTGGATATTTCCCCCTTTTCCCAATCGGTAAATCATTCCTTCCCCGGAGGAAGCCCGAAACGATGAGGGCGAAGAAGACGACGTATTCTCTGCGCTTCGCTCCCTTACCGTGCCGCTCCCTGCGGATTCCGGCATAAAATAACGTTGGCTCTTGGAAGCCGCCAGACGCCCTTTGGCATAAAAGCGATCTGCCGCCTGATAGGAAATCTTCTCTCCGGTTGTCTGCTGATAGATACTGGATTTGATTTTTTTCAATGCTTCTGTTTCATGATTCTCTTCCAGAATCGCCATCAAATCTTTTAAATCTATGTCCAAAAGCAGATTTAATTTCTGGGAGAGTACTTCCTCCAACCGGCCCATCTGCACCGCCTGCTCTTCTCCCACCGTATGGGTCAGAACCGCTTCCAAAAGCGCCAGATACAGTTTTGACAACTCCTCCAACTGCCGGGAAAGATCCTGTTCCTGTACCGGCATCCATTGCAAAAGCGCCTGCCAGAGTTCCTCCTCCATTTCCAGCGTCCACTTTTGTTCCGCATTTTCCAGCAATTTTCCTTCGATCCCGAACCATTTACTTTGCCTGGAGAGTTCCGGCGTATCCCGGGAAGTATGCTCCGCTTTCGGCTCCTTTTTCTCTTCTTTTTCCGACTGCTCTTTTTTCCATTCCTCTCTGGTCTCTGCCGTCCGTTTCGCCGCCTCTGTAATCATCGCCTGCCCTGCCGCCAGCTCCGTGCTTTTTTTTGCAGCCGCCAATGCCTCCGCCGATACCGGAACCTGCACCGGTTTTGCAGCGGCCTCTTTCACACCTGCCACACCGTTCCCCCCTCTCCATGTACTTCTATTACTCTATATGCCCGTTCAGATGGAAACGGCAGCGTACTTCCAAAATGTCCCGTCTGCCGACACAATGACTAATATAATTTGGCGCTGATCTGCTTCGGCCGGAAGCCTTTTTTCTCCAATGCTTCCAAAATCCGATGTTTGTGTTCCGTTCCAAATGCTTCCATCGTAATTCGAAGTTCCACTGCCGCATTCCGATTCGTGCTGACAAACTGATTATGTTCCAGCTTGATTACATTCCCCTGTTCTTCTGCAATCGTAGCCGCCACACGCACCAATTCCCCCGGTTTATCCGGCAGCAATACCGATACGGAAAAAATACGGTCCCTCTGAATCAGACCATGCTGTACGATGGAAGACATGGTGATCACATCCATATTTCCACCGCTTAAGATACATACCACTTTCTTCCCTTTACAGTCCAGCTGCTTCAAAGCCGCAATCGACAAAAGTCCCGCATTCTCCACAATCATTTTGTGATTTTCCACCATATCCAGGAACGCGCCGATCAGCTCGTCATCCTCCACCAGCAGCATACCGTCCACATTTTCTTTCGCATAGGGGAGAATATTTGAACCCACCGCTTTTACCGCCGTGCCGTCTGCAATCGTATTGGCGCTGTCCAGTTCTACTACCTCGCCCGCCTGCAAAGCCGCCGACATGCTTGCCGCCTCAATCGGTTCCACGCCGATCACCTGAATCTTGGGATTCAGCATTTTCGCCAGTGTGGATACTCCGCTGATCAGTCCCCCGCCTCCTACGGGAACCAGGAGATAGTCCACGGTAGGAAGTTCCTGTACAATCTCCATGGCAATGGTACCCTGTCCGGTCGCCACATCCAGATCATCAAAAGGATGAACAAAAGTATATCCGTGCTTTTCCGCCAGTTCATAGGCATACGCGCAGGCATCGTCATATACATCCCCATATAAGATCACTTCCGCCCCGTAACCTTTCGTCCGGTTCACCTTAATCAAAGGTGTAACCGTAGGCATCACAATCGTCGCCTTACACCCGAAAGCCTGGGCGGCATAAGCCACTCCCTGCGCATGATTTCCCGCGGAAGCCGTAATCAGTCCGCGGCTCTTTTCCTCCTCGGAAAGTGTACTGATCTTATAGTATGCGCCGCGCAGCTTATAAGAACCGGTATACTGCATATTCTCCGGCTTGAGATAAATCTTCCCGCCGGTCTGCTCGCTTAAGTATTTACTGTATACTAATTTCGTGGGTTTCGTCACCCTTTTTACAATTTCTGCTGCTTCTTCAAATTTTTCTACGGTCAGCATCGAATTCCTTCCTTCTTTCTTTTCTATTTCTTATCTATTCTTCTTCCTCTGTCTCACGATAAAACAACGCGTTTACAAATTCCCCGGCGTCAAATTTCTGCAGATCCTCCATCGATTCCCCCACACCGATATATTTTACCGGTATACCCAGTTCCGCCTGAATCGCCACGGCAATTCCGCCTTTTGCGGTTCCGTCCATTTTTGTGAGAATCACGCCCGTTATATCTGCCGCCTCACGAAACTCCTTCGCCTGCACCAACGCATTCTGGCCGGTCGTCGCATCCAGCACAACCAATGTCTCATGATAAGCTTCCGGATATTCCCGCTCCAAAATCCGGTAAATCTTTTTCAGTTCCTCCATCAGATTCTTCTTATTATGCAGCCGGCCTGCCGTATCACAGAGAAGAATATCTGCTTTCCGCGCTTTCGCCGCTGCCACCGCGTCATACACCACCGACGCCGGATCCGCGCCTTCCTGCCCGCCGATCATCTCCACCTGCGCGCGGTTGGCCCACTCTTTTAGCTGCTCGCCCGCCGCTGCCCGGAAGGTATCCGCCGCCGCAAGAATTACTTTTTTATGCTCTGCCTGAAATTTTCCTGCCAGTTTTCCGATGGTGGTGGT
Source organism: Lachnospiraceae bacterium (assembly GCA_910574195.1). GTDB lineage: Bacteria > Bacillota > Clostridia > Lachnospirales > Lachnospiraceae > Schaedlerella. The sequence continues at coordinate 96,247 of CAJTBF010000007.1, forward strand.
TTTTCCCACTCCATTGACGCCGATCACAAATACCACTGACCGCTTTTCTTCAAATTCATATGCCGTCTCTCCCACATCCATCTGTTCTCTGATACTGTCAATTAAGATCTGGCGGCATTCCAGCGGATCTTTGATACGCTGCTTCTGCACTTTCTCCCGCAGTTCCTCCATAATCTCCATGGTAGTGTGCACACCAAGATCCCCCATGATCAAGGTTTCTTCCAGTTCCTCATAAAAATCTTCATCGATACTGGAAAAACCGTAGAAGATACTGTCCATCCCAGATACAATCTGATCTCTCGTCTTTGCAAGCCCCGATACCAGCCGTTTAAAAAAACCCGGCTTCTCTTCTCCCAATTCCTGCTTTTCTTCTCCCATTTCGCAACCTCCTTCCGACTGTTTTATTCTTTTCCGGCAGGAAGATTTCTCCGACTGTTTTCTTCCTGCCCGCCATTTCACCGCAAATGCCTGCCCTTCTCAAACCGCCGCTTTTCCTCTGCTTCAGATAGAACTCAACAGGGGAATTACGTAAAATACCGGTTCTTCATAAGGGTGAATCTGCCGGATCACACGTGCCGCTTCGACCGCCAGTTCCCATTTACAGGGCATCTCCATCTTTACTTCCTCCCCGGTACAGATCTCTCCTATTTTCCCGGAATAGGGATGACTTTTCTCTAAAGGTTTCCAATATCCCCACGTCTTCTGACAACTCACAACATGACTGTATTCTCCCACTTCTCCTACACCAATGTCTGCCAGTGCATTCCGCAGCTCCTCCACATACTCTTCCGGAATATAGATCTCCAGTTTCACATGACCGCTTTCCATAGATTCGTTCTCCCTGCTTTTTTCCTGCTGCTTTCTTTTCTGCCCTCTTCCTCCTGCCCGCCTTTTGTTGTTCTTTTTTCTTTCGCCCTCTTTTTGTGCTCCTCTGTATGTTCTACTTGTCCAATTCATCTTCCAGAAGATCCACTGATACCAGAGTAGACACTCCCTTTTCCTGCATCGTGATTCCGTAGAGCCGGTCCGCCGCCGTCATGGTCCCGCGCCGGTGCGTAATCACAATGAACTGGGTGTTTTCCGTCAGCTTATGCAGATACTGTGCAAAACGCCCCACGTTACTGTCATCCAACGCCGCCTCGATCTCATCCAGCAGACAGAACGGAGACGGTTTCAGATTCTGAATGGCAAACAACAGGGAAATCGCCGTCAGCGCTTTCTCTCCTCCGGAAAGCTGCATCATATTCTGCAGCTTTTTCCCCGGCGGCTGCGCAATCACCCGGATTCCCGCCTCCAGGATATCCTCGTCCTCCATCAGCTCCAGCGTCCCTTTTCCGCCGCCAAACAATTGTTTAAACACATGGTCAAATTCTACCGAAATCCGTACAAATTGCTCCTGAAACTGCTTGCGCATTGCGCGATCCAACTCTTCGATGATTCCAAGCAACGTCTCTTCCGCCTCAATCAGATCGTCATGTTGTCCTTTCAGAAATTCATACCGTTTCGCGACTTCTTTAAACTCTTCAATGGCATTGACATTGACATTGCCCAGCTTTTTGATCTCCCCTTTTAAAGTCTGAATCTGCCGTTTCATATACCCCAGATCTGTCAGGTTCGAATTGCGCAGTTCTCTGGCCCGTCCCATTGTCAATTCATATTCGTCCCACATATAATTAATCTGCCGATCCGAAGCTTCCTCATAGGACTCTTTCCGGTTATTCAAACGAAGGCATTCCTTATCCAGATCAGCGATATGCTTTGACACTTCGTCCCGCTTCCCTAGAAAATCTTTGTTCTTCTGATTTAATTCCTCCCTTTTCGCAACCTGATTTTTGATTTCTTCCTGAATCTCCGCAAACAATTCCCCGGAATTTTCAATGGCCATACGCAATTCCTTGATTTTCGCTTCCTTTTCCAAAATCTCTTCGGATGCATTGCCTTTATTCGTATCCACTTCCCTGCGCTCTTCTTCCAGCTTTTCTGTTTCTTCCTCAATACGGCCGATATTTTCCAGAATAAACGTATTCTGCTGTTCCAGACTTGCAAAAGACAGGTGCACTTCTTCGGAACGTTTCATCTGCATATTTTCCTGCTGTTTGTGTACATCCAGTTCTTTTTGCAGCGTCTCGTTCTTCTCATTCAGCTCCTGCTCCAGATGCTCGGAGGCTTCCAGCTCCAGATGAATGGATTCTTCGTTGTCCTGAATCTCCTGCAGACGCTCTTTTAGTGTCTCCTGCTCTTCCTGATACTGGCGGCAGCGTTCCATCAGCTCCCTTTGTTTCCCCTGTACCTGTTCCATGTTCATCTTGACCGTATTTTCCGTGATAGACGCCTTGCTAAGCCGATGCTGGATCTCGTCAATCCTGTTATAACACAGTGCGCGCTTCTGTTTGATCTCGTTCACAGACCGCTCCATGTCGTCCATATCACGCTTCAGCATGGCAACGGTCTCTTCAAATTCTTCGATTTCCCGCCTTCTGCTTAGAAGATTACTGGAATTCTTGAATGCACCGCCTGTCATGGAACCGCCCGGATTGATCAAATCCCCTTCCAGGGTCACCAGGCGCAGGGATTGTCTGTACTTTCTGGCAATGGCAATTCCGTGATCGATGTGATCCACCACAATCGTTCTGCCCAAAAGCTGATCTGCCAGTCCGGAAAATCTCTTTTCCACCTGTACCAGTGTATTGGCCAGTCCAATCACTCCCGGCTCTTTCAATGCCGCCGTATCCCGGATTCCGCCGCTTCCACGCATACTCGTCAACGGAAGAAATGTGGCGCGCCCGAATTTATGCTTTTTCAAATATTCGATCATCCGCTTGGCCGTCTCTTCCGTATCCGTCACAATATTTTGGATACTGCCGCCCAATGCCGTCTCCACCGCAATCTCGTATTCTTTTTCTACTTTGATGATATCGGCCACCACTCCCAAAAGCCCCGGCTCCCGTTCCCGGTTTCCCATCACTTTGCGGATACTGTTGCCGTACCCGTCATACCGCTCCGTAATATTCTTGAGAGATTCCAGACGGGAAGACTCCCGGTGATACGCTGTCTGTCCCAGCCGCAGTTTCTCCTGACTTTCATTCAGTCTGGTCTGATACTGTGCAATCTGCTGCTCTTCCTCATGGATCTGTCCGGATAATCCGGCGATCTCTTCCTTTACTTTCCGGAGTTCCATCTCAAAAGAAGCTAAAATTTCGTTCTGGCTCTCCCCTTCCTCCGTCGCTTCCTTCCATAGCTGCCCCAGCTCTTCTCTGCGCGTCCGGATCTGTTCCTGTGTCGTATCATAATGCTGAATCTTTGCTTTTGTGGATGCACGACTGTTTAAAAGTTCTATGATCTCCTGTTTATTTTCTTCTATCCGGGCCGTCTGCTCCGCAATCCGGCTCTGCAGCCCAATCAGGGCTTCCCTGGCCTTCTTGTCATCCTTTGACACCGCCGCCAGTCTGGCACGGACTTCTTCCCGTTCCCTGGACAGTTCCTGTAGTTGTCCCTGCCGGGAATCGATCTCTATCTGAATGGTATGAATCCGATGATCATAATGTTCATCATTCATCCGCACTGCATTAATCTGTTCGTGAAGCACATTGATCTGTCCTTCCAGCTGCTGCTTCAAAAGATTCGTCTCATTCAGTTGATTTTTGGCCTTCTCAATGGAGAAGTCAATAACATCCACTTCCTCTTCAATGGCCTCATACTCTGTCTTCATCTCCGTATAACGGATATTGGCCTCTTTCAGTTCCCCTTCTGCCGTCTCAAGCTGCTCCTCCACTTCCTGGATTTGTTCTCGGATCCGTTCCGCTTCCAGCAAAAACATATTGATATCAAAGGTTTTTAACTCTTCCTTTTTTTTCAGATATTCCCTTGCCACTCCTGCCTGTTCTTCCAACGGCCCGATCTGTTTCTCCAATTCCGCAAGAATGTCATTGACACGTGTCAGGTTCTGCCGCTCTTCCTCCAGCTTTTTCAAAGACAGGTTCTTTCTGCGCTTGAACTTCACGATACCTGCTGCCTCATCGAACAACTCCCGGCGTTCCTCCGGTTTTCCGCTTAGAATTCTGTCAATCTGTCCCTGCCCGATGATCGAATACCCTTCCTTTCCGATCCCGGTATCATAGAACATCTCCTGAATATCTTTTAGACGGCGTACTGTCCCATTAATCAGATATTCACTTTCCCCGGAACGATACAGCTTTCTCGTCACCGTCACTTCTTCATAATCCACCGGCAGTTGATGATCTGCATTATTCAGTGTAATTGCAACGGATGCATAACTCAGAGACTTCCGATTTTCCGTTCCCGAAAAAATGACATCCTGCATGGAGCCGCCCCGAAGCTGCTTTACACGCTGTTCTCCCAGCACCCAGCGCACCGCGTCCGCCACGTTACTTTTTCCACTGCCGTTTGGTCCTACAATTCCAGTAATCCCTTCGTGAAAATCAAACTTGATCTTATTCGCAAAAGACTTAAATCCCTGGACTTCAATGCTCTTTAAATACATCTCACACCTGCTTTTCCCCTATCGTAACAACATTTCCCGCGCAGTCCGAAACTACTCTTTGTCACTTTTTTCCTTCAGCTTCAAAATGGCATGATAAGCGGCTTCCTGTTCCGCCGCCTTCTTCGTGCGTCCTTTTCCCGTTCCATAAGGCTGCGCATTCAGCCGGACCTCCACATGGAATGTTTTATTGTGATCCGGTCCTTCCTCTCCCAGCAAATCATAGGAAATCGTCTGTTCCATACCGGCCTGCACGATCTCCTGTAAAATGGTCTTGCTATCAAAAAAGAGTTTTTTATCTTCCAGATCTGATAAAATAAACCTGTGAATAAACTCTTTTGCACTAGTAAAACCACTGTCCAGATAAATAGCGCCGATCAATGCCTCCATGGCATCTGATGTGACAGAAGCCCGTTCTCTTCCCCCGGTAGCTTCCTCGCCTTTCCCAAGCAGCAGATACTTTCCCAGTTCAATGTCCCGTGCACAAAATGCCAGAGAAGGTTCGCAAACCATACTGGCCCTTGTCTTCGTCAGTTCTCCTTCTGAGACTTTCGGATTCTCCAAAAACAAAAACTCACTGGATACCAGTTCCAGCACTGCGTCCCCCAAAAATTCCAGCCGTTCGTTACACTCCTGCTTCGGCAGATGCTTTTCATTGACATAAGAACTATGCATCAACGCACATTTCAACAGGGAAACATCCCGAAATTGATATTCAATCCGCTTCTCCAGCTCTTCCCATCGATTTCTCATCTTTCATCGTTCCTTTTTCTTCATTCTGATGATCTATATGTTCCTAAAATGCGGAAAGCCTGCCACTGGCAGCCTTTCCGCATACTATGGCATTGAAAAAGCCCTTACAGGGCTTTTTCATAACCGGTACTAAAACATACGCACTATTGATTATTTTACAGCCTTTTAATCTGATCAACTGCATCCTGCACTGTTACGATCTTATCTGCCTCTTCATTCTCAATCTCAATATCAAAGGCCTCCTCAATCTCCGTGATAATCTGGAGAACATCCAAAGAATCTGCCGCCAGATCTTCTACAAACTTTGTCTCCGGCTGTACGTCTTCTTTCGCAACATTCATAACCTCCGCAATGATTTCCTGCAATTTTTCAAATTCCATGATTTTTTTCCTTTCTTATCTTTCCAATCTCTTCCTCTGCCATGGGAACCGGCTCTTTTCGCTTCCTTCCTGTGACACGCCCTAAACCAGTCAAACCTGCGTCCCGGTTTCCTTCTGGATTGCCTCCCGGATCTTCTCACTGATCTGCTGTTCTTTAAAAGCGACACATTGAAGAATGGAATTACAGACTTCTTTCGAAGTCGAACTTCCATGTGTCTTCACCACCAGTCCCTTCAACCCCAGAAGCGGCGCTCCGCCGTACTCACTGGCATCAAAATCTTTCAGGGTGGCTTTCAACGCAGGCTTTACAAGAAGTGCACCAATCTTACTGCGCAAGGAGGTCATCATACTTTTCTTGATCTTTTGAATCAGCGTCGCACCGACTCCTTCATACAGCTTTAGAATCACATTCCCCACAAATGCCTCGCATACCACCACATCAACCGCACCGGAAGGAATATCCCGCGCCTCTACGCTTCCGACAAAGTGGATATCCTCACAGGCCTTTAAAAGTGGAAATGTCTCCTTCACCAGCGCATTTCCCTTCTCTTCCTCTGCACCGATATTCACAATTCCGACCGTAGGGTTTTTCTTCCCGATCACATGCTCCATATAAATGGAACCCATCCGGGCAAACTGTACCAGATGAGAGGGCCGCGCATCCACATTCGCCCCGCAGTCAATCAGCAGCGTCACACCCTTTGCCGTCGGAATAAGCGGGGCTAACGGCGCTCGCTCCACCCCTTTGATCTTTCCGATCAGAATCTGCCCTCCTACCAGCACTGCACCGCTGCTTCCGGCAGAGACAAACGCATCTGCTCTTCCCTGCTTCACCAGATTCACGGCCACCACAAGTGAAGAATCCTTCTTCGTGCGGATCGCTTTTACCGGCGGTTCCGCCGTCTCGATCACCTGGGATGCATGTACAATCTCAATCTGCTCCTTTGGATAGGTGTATGCAGACAATTGCTGCTTTAGAATCTCTTCTTTTCCCACCAGCAGGACCTGAATCTGCTTCTGCTTCTTCACCGCTTCCACCGCACCCTTAACGATCTCTTCCGGCGCATTGTCGCCGCCCATGGCGTCCAACGCAACCCTCGTTATCTCGGACATCTCCATCCCTCCTTGCATTGCTGTTATTCATTCTACTAAACATTGCTGTAAAAATCAAGAAAAACCGGGATTTTTATATCATGCAGGATAACAGTTGTTACATTTCATACCCACGCCAGTTACTCGCAATGATTTCATACGATCTGGTGTGAAAAGTAACTAACAGTTCGTTGCTGCTCACCTCCTGCGGGCGTACCCGGTAACGGCCGTCCGCATAGTATGGTATAACACAACTGCCCCGGCAGATCTTACATCTGCCGGGGCAGTCACCTCATCGTTCTTCCGCCAAAAACCTGAACATCAAATCAGGTAATTCAGCATCATACCGACTGCAGCATAATTATTCATTGCAAATGCTCCACTTCTGGAATACATATTGAATACATTATACTGGTTCGTCATGTCGCTGGAAGAGGTACCATAAGTACCGGATGTACCGGATACACTTGATGCACTTCCATTGAGCAGGGAACTGGAATTCATGTTCAGTCCGACGGACGCTTTATAATACGCCCGATCTGCAATTCCGTTCGTACCGGAAACCAGCTCCTTCGTCAGAGACGGATCTTTTTTCATGTTCTTTTGGAACACATCCTTGTCGAAACTCAAAGAAGCGTCCTTATTCACCGTAATTCCCAACAACTTCAGGGAACGCTCCGGTCCAAGTCCACCCACAAGGTTATTCAACTGTCTGCCGACTCCGGTTCCTTTTTCATAATTACCACTCAAAAACTTCAGAGACGAATTATAAGCATTGACCAGATCTCCTACGGCAGAAGCCAGCTTATCTGTATCAATGTCCGACTGAATGGTGGTTTTGCCCACACCCTTCAATGTGACGCCGACTCTGGTAAGCTCTAAGGAAATCTCATTGGTTCCGGACTCATGGTTGGTTGTCGTCCCGTTCTTTGTGACAGAATACTTCGCATTGGCAGCTTCCGTCTTTACGTTCTCTGCCCCCGATGCAATCCCAAGATCTCCGCTGACACTGAATGTATTGCCCGCACCTGTGGATTTACTCTCCAATTGCAGGGACGCAACACCATCCTTCTGTACCACACTGGCTTTAACGCTTGAATTGCTGTAATTAATCTGATTGGCTGCTTCTGTAAGCATCTGCGCGTTTGTCTTGGTCGAACCGTCCCTGTTACGGGTGTCCACCTGTACATTCACTGCGCGGGTGCCGTCGTTGACCGTGAAGTTCATACCTGCTTCCGCCTTTTCCGACGCTTTTACACCTTCGCTTACATTCACCTGTGCCTGTGCGATCTGCTGTACATCCAGTTCGAGTCCTGCGAAATCTTTCATGGAAAATCTCGCTTCGGCGGTAGCAACATCTTTATTGGAACTGGTCACTGCCAGATCATTGACAATGCTGCTCTTATTCGAACTCTTCAGCGCGTTCGCCGCACTCATCAGATCCGTCATGTTGGAGCTGTATTCCTTCACAAATCCCACATTCGACTTCATCGCAGAATTCATAGAATACGAAGAGGAATACGCAGGAGACGTATAACCGTTCAGCTTCGGATTCTTTGCAAGTGCCTGCGTCAGCCGGAAGTTGTTCAGTGTGGACTGATAACTGTAAAGCCCCATTCCATAGGAATTTATCCCATTGATTGCCATTTGTTTTCCTCCTTTCTTCGCTTATTTTCTCAGAATCTTCTTTGCCGGAACAAAAAAGACTGCTGAGACAGTGTAAGTAAGAATAATATCCAGTCTTACATATACTATATCGACATCTTAAATCCAAATAATAATACCCATTCGAGCATCCATACCCTGCACTGCTATGAACAGGGAGGGCTGATTGCCCCGGAGCGCAATCGCAGCAGCCGGCGCTGCATATAGGATTTCAGATTTTCCGTACTCTGCCTGTAAGCCTCCCAGACTGTTTCCGGGTTATCAAAACTATATTATCTGCCAAAGCAGCATACTGTCCTGAAATTCAGCCGACAATTTCCCGGTATCCTTCAGCCATGAAAGATAAGAACGTACCGTGCTCCCCGGAGAAAAAGAAGTTTATGGTCTGAGTTAAATAAGGAACGCTGCCGGAGGATGGAACGCCTGGGTCTGATGACCGATGCCGGGAGAGCCGTACTTCCCGATATGTCACCAAAGGGATTTGTCATTGACGGGGATATCGAAAAAGCCTTAAAAGCAGATTCGGAGGTCTGGAGCAATTTTCAGAAATTCCCTCCCCTGTACCAGCGGGTACGGATTGATACCATACAGATCAAAAAGAAGCAGCCGGAACTATTTCGGAGCAGGCTGCAGAAACTGATCGAAAATACTAAAAAGGGGGTTATGTATGGGGAATGGAATGATAACGGAAGATTGATAGAATAAAAAAGGGGGAGGGCTGCGAGTATCGGCTTTTGTATGATAATTAAAATTTGCACCCGTTAGAGAGCGCCCATGGCGCGCAAACATAAAAAATGCTATGCAATCAGTGGAACATTTGCATAGCATTTTCTATTTTTCCGTTTCCCTGGCGTAAGCCATAAGTTTTGCAATGTTTCCTTATGGGCTGCTGCCCTTCCGGAAAGCTCTTTTGCGCTGTTAATCTACAGCGATGATTTCTTTTTTGTTGTAAGAGCCGCATGCCTTGCATACTCTGTGAGGCATCATAAGTTCTCCGCACTTGCTGCACTTCACAAGATTCGGAGCGCTCATCTTCCAATTTGCTCTTCTCTTATCTCTTCTGGCTTTTGAAGATTTATTCTTTGGACAGATCGACATCGGTTACACCTCCTTAAAATTCTGAAACAGATCACGGACAACTGACATTCTCGGATCAAGCCCTGTATCTTCACAGTTACAGGTTCCTGTATTCAGGTTCTGACCACATATATTACAAATGCCCTTACAGTCTTCGCTGCAGAGAACCTTCGTCGGCCATCCCGTTAATATCTCGCGAAAGAGCATTTTGTCCACGTCAAGACGAACCCCGTCTATAAAATCGGATTCATCAAACCCTTCCTTCAGTTCGGCATCGGAACTTCCCAAATCTACATATTTTGTAAAATCAACAGAAAACTTCCATTCTACATCCTCCAGGCAACGATCACAGGGGATCCGTATCACCACCTCTGACTCCGCCTGAATATGCAATTCTTTCTTTTTCTGATGCGTGACGATTACGTGCACCGGTTCTTTCCTGATAATTGGATACTCTCCTGATTTAAGAGAAATCATCTCCATCTCAAAAGGCACCGTCACATCCACAGGTCTGTGCTGTTCCGATAAAACATCCGACAGGTTAATTAACATGTCCATTACTCCTATTCATACCTAGACTATTATATCATGCAAATTTGGTTTGTCAACAGAAAAACATGGTTTTCCACAAAATGTTTATAACTTATTCAGCCATAGACTAAATAGTTACGGAACATGTTTCCAAATTGCTTTCTGCAAGATATCGTCCCGGTTTGCATCCGATTATAACAATGCTACGGTCTCTCTCGCAATCGCCAATTCTTCATTGGTGGGAACCACAAATACTTTTACTTTGGAGTCCGGAGTAGAAATCATAATTTCCTCTCCCCTTGTCGCATTTGCCTTCTCATCAATCTGGATTCCAAGGAACTGCAAATAACCACAAATACTCGCGCGCATTGCGCCGTCATTTTCTCCGATCCCGGCTGTAAATGCGATATTATCCACACCGTTCATGGCCGCTACATAAGATCCTACGTACTTTGCCACACGGTAAGCAAACACATCCAGAGCCGTCTGCGCCGGCTTCTTTCCTTCCTCCGCTGCCGTACCCAGATCACGGAAATCACTGGAGACACCGTCGGACAATCCATATACACCGGATTCCTTATTCAGCATCTTCATCAATCCTGCAATGTCCAATCCTTCCTTTTTGGCGATAAATTCCAGAATTGCGGGATCAATATCACCGGAACGTGTTCCCATAACCAAGCCTTCCAGCGGAGTTAATCCCATGGACGTATCTACGGATTCTCCGTCTTTTACTGCGCAGACACTGGCGCCGTTTCCAAGATGGCACACGATGGTTTTCGTCGCATTGTAGGGTACGTCTGCAAGTTCCGCTGTCCGTCTGGAAACGAAACTATGACTGGTTCCGTGGAAACCATAGCGTCTTACTTTATACTTTTCATAATATGCATAGGGAAGTCCGTACATATAAGCCTTCTCCGGCATCGTCTGATGGAACGCCGTGTCAAATACAGCCACCATCGGGGTATTCGGCATCAGCTTTTCACAGGCATTGACACCGATCAGGTTGGCCGGGTTATGCAGCGGCGCCAGATCGTTGCACTCCTCCACTGCCTTTTTCACTTCCTCCGTAATCACAACGGACGATGCGAACTTTTCTCCGCCATGAACCACACGGTGTCCCACGGCGCCAATCTCATCCAGACTCTTCACGACGCCTGTCTGCGGATCTGTCAATGCCTCAATCACGAACTGAATCGCCTCTGTATGCGTCGGCATCGCCTTCCCGGATTTTACCTTTTCTCCTCCTGCCGGCTGATAAGTCAGACTGCCGTCAATCCCGATTCTCTCACAAAGCCCTTTTGCCAATACCTCTTCTGAATCCGAATTGATCAACTGAAATTTCAAAGAAGAACTTCCACAATTGATTACCAATACATTCATTCTGCCTGTACTCCTTTCCTATACCTGCGCCTGCACCGCTGTGATCGCTACCACACCTTCAATATCTTCCGCACTGCATCCGCGGGACAGATCATTGACCGGTGCCGCAATTCCCTGGGTAAGCGGACCATATGCTTCTGCTTTTGCCAGTCTCTGTACCAGCTTATATCCGATATTCCCTGCATCCAAATCCGGGAAAATCAATACATTGGCATGTCCTGCCACCGGACTTCCCGGTGCCTTGGACTCTCCCACGGATGGAACGATAGCCGCATCCAACTGCAGTTCTCCGTCCAGTTTCAGTTCCGGCGCCATCTCCTTCGCAAGTCTTGTCGCTTCCAACACCTTATCCACATCCGCATGCTTTGCACTTCCTTTGGTAGAATGGGAAAGCATGGCCACAATCGGTTCTTTTCCGGTCAGCACACGGAAAGACTCTGCAGAAGAAATTGCAATATTCGCCAGCTTCTCCGGATCTGGATTCTGCTCCAGGCCGGAATCTCCGAAAATAAACGTCCCATTTGCTCCCATATCGCAATCCGGCACGACCATCAGGAAAAATGCAGACACCAGCTTTGTTCCCGGCTTTGTCTTCAGAATCTGCAGACAGGGACGCAGCGTATCCGCTGTGGAGTGGCAGGCGCCGCTCACCATACCGTCGGCATCTCCCATCTTCACCATCATCACACCATAATACAGATAATTGTGCAGAAGCAGTTCTCTCGCCTGTTCCTCTGTCATTCCCTTTTTCTGCCTCAATTCCACCAGCTTTGCAATATAACTTTCCGTCTTCTCACAGGTAGCAGGATCTACAATCTCTGCGCCGGAAATATCATATCCCCTGCCCTTTTCCTCGATCTCTTCTTTCTTTCCTACCAGAATCAGCTTTGCCGTCTTATCCCGCAGAACGGCCTCCGCTGCCTTGTAAGTTCTCTCGTCCTCCGTCTCCGGGAGCACAATTGTCTTTACGTCCGCTTTTGCTCTTGCTTTGATGTCATCAATGAAACCCATGATTTTAAAAGCCACCTTTCGTATTGTTTTCAAACGGCGGAACACCGACTATACCGTCTTTCATTCTACGACGCCACATTTCACGAATACTCTGCATTGATTCACAAAACATAGTGCAGACATCAGACAGGTATCTCTGATTCGCCGCCAGGGAAATATTCCCTGCCCTCTGTTCATTATAACGCAAAGATTTTTTGTATACAAGCCATTTCCATGTCTATTTTTCCGTACAATTTCCACCCGTATTACATTTCACACTCACGCCAGTTATTCAAAACGATTTTATACGGTTCGGGGGATATTTAAAGTTTTGCTTTGTTTGAAATGCAGCCTGCGCATCCCCTCCACCTCATCACATACAGGTTTTAAATGGCAGCTGCCGTAATCTGTGGGCATCCCGTCCAGAATATGCGTCAGCGTCCTGGTAATATCCGCTGTTTTTTTCGCACACGCCCGCAGCCTCTGATAAGGAGCCTGCAGATCCGTGACAAAGAGCAGTTTCACCTTAAGAACATTCGGATTTTTCAGATACCGCCGTATAAAGTCAAAGCCCACGCTCCGGAAAGAAATCCCCCTTTGCAGGGCAGATCTGCTCACCCGCACCTGCTCCCGGAAATCTCCGGAAGAAATACGGAACATGTAGCCTTTCGGAAACACATGATATTTGACAAATTCCATATCCCTGATAGTCTTATAGGCTGCCTCATCATCCTGTCCACCCGTCGGAAGGTCTTCAGCGTACGGGGATTCAGCCCTCCGTCCATCTCATAGCTCCATTTGCGGAACAGTTCGTAGGCAGATCCGATTACCTGCGGATACGGTGTCTTGTTGACCTCCCACTTGTTCATTTCATAATTTGTCTCTTCATTATTATATATGGCAGACAGGTGCGTGAGAGGAGAAGATCTGATTATGAACGAAAAACTAAAACCGCTGTTTACCCCCTGGAAAATCGGGAATTGTGAGATTAAAAACCGCATCGTTCTCACTTCCATGGGCGGTACGGATCTGTTCGGATGGATGGAAAAGCATCATTTTGACAAAGCCGGCGCCCATTTTATCATGGAAGTGGCCAAAAACAATGCGGGACTGGTGCTTCCAGGCTGCCAGCCGGTATACAACCCCATGTTCGGACAATGGCTGCACAAGGAAAAAAAGATGTATCAGGATCTGAAAAAGTGGATGCCCGAATTTCATAAGACCGGAACAAAGCTTTTTATCCAGCTCACCGCCGGCTTCGGCCGTTCCTTTACCATCAGCGAACTGATGGAAAAACTCTACACCAATCCGGCGCTTAGAAAGGTATCCAGACCTTTCATGGATCTGGATAAGATTACGGCGTCCGCAAGCCCTTCTCCTAACCGCTGGTCAGATAAAGTACCCTCCAGGGAAATGACAGTGAACGAGATACACGAATTCGTCGAGGCCTTTGCAAAAACCGCAAAGCTTTTAAAGGACGCGGGCGTGGACGGCGTTGAGATTCACGCGGTTCATGAGGGATATCTTCTTGACCAGTTCACCCTCCGATACGTGAACCGGCGTACCGACCAGTACGGCGGCTCTTTTGAGAACCGTTATCGTTTTGCAGTAGAGATCGTAAAAGCCATCAAGTGGGCATGTGGGAACGACTTTCCGGTTTCCCTTCGCTACAGTGTATTGTCCAAAACCAAAGGATTCCGGCAGGGCGCTCTTCCCGGTGAGGATTATACGGAAGTCGGACGGGATATGGAGGAATCCGAGCGGGCTGTAAAGTATCTGCAGGATGCCGGCTATGATATGCTGAACTGTGACAACGGCACTTACGATGCCTGGTATTGGGCCCATCCCCCGGTATATATGCCGGAAAACTGTAACCTTGCCGATGTGGAACATATCAAAAAATTCGTAGAGATTCCGGTTGTATGTGCCGGCCGTCTGGATCCCTATACGGCCGCGGAATCCATTGCCTCCGGCAGGCTGGACGGTGCGGGCTTCGCAAGGCCGTTCCTTGCCGACCAGCAGTGGGTAACCAAGCTGATGAAGGGGCAGGAAGAGGACATCCGGCCCTGTATCCTGTGCCACAACGGCTGCTTCAACATGTGTCACTATAAAGGAGTTCCAAACGATCAGGATTTAAATGACAGTCTGCATCTGGCACGCTGTGCCGTGAACGCGGAGACCATGCAATGGTACCGGCACCGAATCAGACCGGCACGAACTCCGAAAACCGTACATATTATAGGCGGCGGAATTGGAGGCATGGAAGCCGCAAGAGTGCTGAAAAAACGCGGACATATGCCGATCATCTATGAAAAGAGCTCTGTTTTGGGCGGTACGTTTATTCCTGCCAGCGCGGAATGTTACAAAGGAAAGCTCCGGCAGCTTCTTGCCTGGTATCGCCGTCAGATGGAAGTTCTTGAGATTGAGGTGCATCTGAACGAGGAAATAAAAGATCTGTCCCGATTTGAAGAGGAACCTGTCATTGTAGCGACCGGCGCCATGCCGCGCATACTGAAAAGTGTTCCGGGCCATGAAAGGATGACAGAGGCCTGTGAATATTTAAACGGCGCCGAGGTTGGCCAGAGAGTTGCCGTAATCGGCGGAGGCCTGACAGGCAGCGAGATCGCCTACGAGCTGGCACTTGCAGGAAAAGAACCGATTATCATCAAGATGAAGGACGACTTCGTATCCCAGAAGGGAGTCTGTCTGGCAAACAAGCTCCTATCTGCGGGAATGATTCGCTCTGCATCAGACTGGCAGGCGACTGCCGCAAGGTGGGAAATCTGCGAAGCGTCATCTGGGGAGCTTATGAGACGGCCATGAAAATCTAAATAAATTCCAGGGCAGACAAAAAAATCGCTGCCGCGTCTGTAATTTTAATTTTCCATTACAGACGCGGCAGCTTTTACAAGCGGAGCTTTTGCCGTTACAGATGAAAAAACGCCGTCACAATTGTAAAATACATCAGAATCGTACACGTATCCATAATCGTGGAAATCAGCGGCGCCGCCATAATCGCAGGATCTACCCCGATTTTTTTTGCAAGAAGAGGCAGGGTACATCCGATGCACTTTGCCATAATCACCACGGCAATCATCGTCACTCCCAGCGCCACCGCCAGCATCACATCATGATCATACATCAGGTAGATCCGGATACCATTGATCCCTGCAAGCATCATCCCTACCACCAATGCTACACGGGTTTCCTTGAAAATCACTTTAAAAAAATCGGCAAAATGAATCTCTCCCACAGCCAGTCCCCGGATCACCATGGTCGAACTCTGGGAACCGCAGTTCCCGCTGGTTCCCATTAACATCGGAATAAATGTAATCAACACCGGCATCACGGACATAGCCTCTTCGTAATGCCCCAGAATCTCCCCCGTTACCGTAGCGGACAGCATCAAAAGCATCAACCAGAGACTTCGGTTCCTGGCATGTTGAAATACGGTTGTCCCAAAATAAGAATCTTCATTGGGGCTGACACCGGCCATGATGCTGATATCTTCTGTGGTCTCTTCCTGTAAGACGGACATAGCGTCATCTACCGTGACAATCCCGACCAGGCAATTCTCATGATCAATGATGGGCATGGCCACCAGTCCGTACTTCCGGATTCGGGACGCCACAACCTCCTGATCATCCAGGGTCGTGGCACAGAGCACATTCTCATCCATAATCTCTTCGATCAGCCTGGATTCTCCCGCCGTCAGCAGATCCTTCACGTCAATCACACCGATCAAACGCCGCTTTTCCGTCACGTAACAGGTATAGATCGTCTCCTTATTGATTCCTACCTGCCGGATCTTCCGGATGGCTTCCTCCACTGTCATCTCTTTCCGCAGACTGATATAGTCCACGTTCATGATGCTTCCGGCGCTGTCTTCCGGATACTGCAGAAGTACATTGATCTTTTTGCGGGTATCCTCGTCCGTCGCCATCAAAAGACGATCCACCACATTGGCCGGAACCTCTTCCAGTACATCCACGGTATCGTCCACCTGCATCTCGTCCATGACTTCTTCCAGCTCGGAGTCCGTCAGCGTATTGATCAGATATTCCCGCATATCGCTGTTCATATCTGTGAATACTTCCGCCGCTTCCTCTTTTGCAAGAAGACGGAAAATCAGGATCATCTGTTTTTCATGAAGATCTTCCAAAATCTCTACAACGTCCACAGGATGCACGGTCTCCAATAATTCTTTTAATTCCTTAAACTTTCGTTCCTCCAGCAAGGCAAGTATCTGTTCGTTTTTCATTTCCATGCACCCTCTTTCTGTGATCTGTGTCTCCCGGTTCGTCCAAACCCTCCTTTGATACATACCCATCCGGGTATTCTTTCCCTTTTCTTGGTTTTTTCTGTCTTTTATAGTATAATGGTTCTCAAAAAGATATACAAGGAGTTTCTGATGAAAATTGTCGGGTTAATTGCGGAATACAATCCTTTTCACAACGGTCATACATACCATATCCAAAAGGCCAAAGAAATTACCGGCGCCGATTACGCCGTCGTCATCATGAGCGGAGATTATGTGCAGAGAGGAACTCCTGCCATCATGCCGAAGCGCCTCCGGGCAGATATGGCGCTGCACTGCGGTGCAGCAGCTGTTTTTGAGCTTCCGGTCTGTTACGCCACAGGCAGTGCGGAATTATTCGCCTTCGGTGCAGTCTCTTTTCTGGAGCAGCTCGGCATCGTCGACACACTTTGTTTTGGCAGCGAATGCAGCGATCTGAAAAAGCTGCAGACTCTTGCAAATATTCTTTTGGACGAACCGGACATATATCGTTCCCGTTTAAAAGCCTGTCTAAAACAGGGAACTCCTTTTCCTGCCGCCCGACAGAATGCGCTTGCCTCCTGTCTGCATTCCACGGAGGATGCCGCTCTCCTTACACACCCCAATAATATTCTGGGCATAGAATACCTA
Organism: Lachnospiraceae bacterium; assembly: GCA_910574195.1. Classification (GTDB taxonomy): domain Bacteria; phylum Bacillota; class Clostridia; order Lachnospirales; family Lachnospiraceae; genus Schaedlerella. The sequence continues at coordinate 113,543 of CAJTBF010000007.1, forward strand.
AAGGCGCTCCGCCGTCTGCACAGCCGGATTGTTCCCTGTACGATCCAACGCAAAGGCGCGCCCTATCATCAGCAAACATTGCATGCTTCCCACAGTTCCGCCTCCGCCATCCGTACACTTCTGACTTCCGCCTGTCCTGACGTCTCCTGTACGGGAAAAGAAGCGCCGCTTCCCTCCGGCAAAACGATCTGCCGGAACACTGCCGGACCGGCACTTTCTTTCGGACCGGTTTCCGGGAAAGCAAAAACACCGCCTTTCTCCTTCGAAATCCTCCGTCAAAAACTGAATGGACAGGTTCCCGCATACTGTATGAAGCAGCTGCAGGCATATTACAACGTAGCTTACCCCGTCACAGAAGACGATTTTTCTCTCCTTTTAAAATACCGGCTACTGCAGATACCGCCGAGCCAATTCTCCTCCTATGCCGACGTCTCCGAAGAACTGGCGAACCGGATCGTCAGACAGTCGGATCAATTTCTACGCTATGCACAATTTTGTAATCTCCTGAAAACAAAAGAAATTACCCGCGCCCGAATCAGCCGTTCCCTGCTGCACATTCTTCTGGACATCAAAAAAGATGCGCTCGAGGATTTTTTGAAAAACGGCCCCCATTTTTATGCGCATCTCCTTGGATTCCGGAAAGACTCTGCCCATATTCTTCCGGCAATTGCAAAAAAAAGCCGACTGCCGCTGCTGACAAAGCAACGGCAGCGGGACGCTCTCTCCCCTATCGGCCAAACCATGCTGCTGCATGATACCTTCGCATCAAATCTCTATGCTTCTGTTGTCACAGACAAATTTCATACCGCCTTTGAAAATGAATTCCGTCAGGCAGTTCAAAAAATCTGAACCAACCTGACGGATCAGCTAACAGTGAGGCCGAAGGCTGAACTGTTAGGAATGATTGATTGATATGCAGATTATATCCTTACTTTTTTGGAACAGGTCACCGCCATGGAACCTGCACCGATATGACATGCTACGCTGAGCGACAGCGGCGCTTCCATGATCTCATACTGTGGAAAACGTGCATGGATCTCCGCTCTCCACTCCGCTGCCTCCTCTTTTCCGCATGTATAAGCCATCCCCAGAATCAGATCCTCCTCGTTTCCGGCAAACCGCTCCCTCATGTCCTTCTCCACGGCATTTAACATGGTGCGTTTCGCCGCTTTCCATCCCCGCACTTTTGCAAAAGCATCCAGCTTTTCTCCCTGGATCTGCAGAACCGGCTTCAGATTCAGCACCGTTCCCAGCGCCGCGGCCGCCGGTGTTATTCTCCCGCCTTTCTTCAGATATTTCAGGGTATCCACGGTAATATAAATCGTGGACTGAAATTTTTCTTCCTCCAAAACCTCCTTGATCTCTGCCGCCGTCTTTCCCGCATCACGCAGATGCATGGCATCCAGAACAGACAATTCCTGAGTTACGGAAATCCGCTGATTATTTACCACCTGCACCCGTCCGTCATACTCGGCTGCCAGGGAAATTGCCGTCTCACAGGAACTGCTCAGACCGCTGGACATGGGAATGTGCACCACTTCGTCATATTCTTTGAGCAGCCCGTCCCAAAGATCCATCACATCCCCCGGCGACGGCTGCGAGGTCGAGATATCCGCATCCTCCGCCAGACGCTGGTAGAACTCTTCCTGCGTCAGCGTAATATCTTCAAAAAACAATTCTTCATTGATATAAAAAGGCATCGGAAGGACCGAAATTCCCATCTCCTTTCCTTTTGCCTGGGTAATTCCACTGTTACTGTCCGTTACAATTGCTATCTTCCCCATCAATTGCCCTCCTTCTAATTCTTAAAACTATGAATCGGAGCCGGAATTCGCCCCTGTCTGTCAATAAACGCGCCACAGCCAAACTCATTTACCGGAATCACCGGCGCATACCCCAGAAGTCCGCCGAATTCCGCGGTATCCCCCACCTCTTTCCCAATCACCGGAATGAGGCGGACTGCCGTCGTCTTCTGATTCACCATTCCGATTGCCATCTCATCCGCAATCATTCCGGAAATCGTACTGGCCGGCGTCTTCCCCGGAATGGCAATCATATCCAGGCCTACCGAACACACACAGGTCATGGCTTCCAGTTTTTCTAATGTAAGCGCGCCCTGCCGCACTGCGTCGATCATCCCCTGATCTTCACTGACCGGAATAAAGGCTCCGCTGAGCCCACCCACATAGGAGGATGCCATCACACCGCCTTTTTTTACCTGATCATTGAGCATGGCCAATGCTGCCGTAGTGCCCGGCGCCCCCACACGCTCCAGACCGATCTCTTCCAGAATCTCCGCCACACTGTCCCCCACCGCCGGTGTGGGCGCCAGGGACAAATCCACAATTCCAAACGGAATTCCAAGCCTTTTCGAAGCTTCACCCGCCACAAGCTGGCCTACACGGGTTACTTTAAACGCCGTCTTTTTGATGGTCTCGCAAAGTTCTTCAAATCCTTTTCCCCGGACTGCTTCTATGGCCTTTTTCACCACGCCCGGACCGCTGACACCCACATTGATCACGGCGTCCGCCTCGGTCACGCCGAGAAAAGCGCCGGCCATAAAAGGATTATCATCCGGCGCATTGCAAAAAATGACCAGCTTGGCGCATCCCAGAGAATCCCGTTCCTTTGTCGCCTCAGCCGTCGCTTTCACAATCTGCCCGCAAAGCCGTACCGCGTCCATATTAATCCCCGCTTTTGTAGAACCCACATTCACGGAACTGCAGATCCGCTCTGTCTCTGCAAGCGCCTGCGGAATCGAACGGATCAAATTCTCATCACCGGGAGTCATTCCTTTCGATACCAGCGCGGAATACCCGCCGATAAAATTCACACCCACTTCTTTCGCCGCCCGATCCAATGTTCTGGCAATCGTCACAAAATCTTCCGGACTTTTACAGGCGCTTCCTCCGATCAGCGCAATCGGCGTAATGGAAATCCGCTTGTTCACAATCGGAATCCCGAATTCCTTTTCGATCTCCTGCCCGGTACTGACCAGATTCTTTGCAACCGTCGTAATCTTCTCATAAATTTTCCGATTCAGAACCTCCAGATTGGAATCCATACAATCCAGCAGGCTGATTCCCAGTGTAATGGTCCGCACATCCAGATTCTCATGCTCGATCATCTTATTTGTCTCGGACACTTCATACATATTAATATTCATCATCGCTGTTTTCCTCTTTATAATCTGTGCATTTTTTCAAAGATCTCCTCACGCTGGCAGTGAATGCTGACGCCGATCTCCTCTCCCAGTTTCGCCAGTTCGTCACAGAGAACTGTAAATTCCTGATCTTTCGCCGTCACATCCACAATCATCATCATATTAAAATAGCCCTGCACGATCGTCTGACTGATATCCAGAATATTGATTCCATTATCCGCCAGATAGGTACACACCTTCGCAATAATTCCCACCGTATCTTTCCCCAGCACTGTTACGATACATTTTCTCATACTCTCTGCTCCTTTTTGTTCTCTCATATCTAAAATGATAAAATCTCCGACCTCTCGTCCCGCTTTGCCACGGTCATATTGAGTTCCTCGCCCCGATATGTATTCTCCCCCAATGTCACTTCCAGCTTTACCGTCTCGTACGCCAATCGGGGATAATTATTTTCCCTGCTCAAATGGCCCAGAACAATATACTGCAGACCATCATGTAGTATATCACAAAGAAGCCGGCCTGACAATTCATTTGATAAATGTCCTCTTTCCCCCAGAATCCGCTGCTTCAAATAGTAGGGATATCCCCCTACTTCCAGCATATGTACGTCGTGATTCGCCTCCAGAAGCACCGCATCCAGCCCTTGCAGCCTGTCCACCACGTAAGCGTCATATTTCCCCAGATCCGTGGCCACTGCCGCCGCTTTTTTCCCACACGTAATCCGATACCCGCAGGGCGCGTTGGCATCATGGGACACCGAAAAGGGATGCACAAGAAGATCGCCCAGCAAAAACTCCTGATCGGTCTGAATCGGATGCAGCAGCCCTTCCGGCAGCTTCCCCAGACTGGAAGAACTTTGAATCCCCTCGATGGTTCCCTGTGTGGCATAAATGGGAACTTTATACTTTCTGCTGAACACCCCCAATCCCTGAATATGATCCGAATGTTCATGGGTCACCAAAATCCCCTTCAACTCTTCTCCCTTGATCTCCAGATCTTTCAGTCCTGCGTCAATCCTCTTTTTACTGATTCCTGTATCCACTAACAGATGCGTCTGTTCGCTTCCTATATAAATACAGTTGCCGCTGCTTCCACTGGCAATACTGCACATTCTCATAGTCGTTCTCCTATCTGTTCCTTTGTATGGGCAAACGGCCCGTTATTATCAATCCTGACCGTACACGATGTCTCAAATCGTTCTTCCGGAGGCTGTGCCGCCATCATGCGAAATGTCTGCTCTTTCGTATATCCCCGTGATGCTTCCAGCCGTGCCATCCGAATGGAGTCTTTCACATGAATATACCAGATTTCCTGACAGATCTCTTCGTATCCCGCGTCCGGCAGCAACGCCGATTCGATGATATAGAGCTCCGTCTTTTCCTTTCTTTTCTTTTCCAGATCCTTCCATACCCAACGCTTCACCTCCGGGTGCACGATGGCGTTCAGCAGTGCCAGCCTGCTGTGATCGGAAAACACCAGTTCTCCCAGTTTTCTCCGGTCCAGTTCCCCGTCCGCACCCAAAATTCCTGTGCCAAACGCATCTACAATCCTTTTAAAACATTCCGTTCCACTTCGCTGCAATTGCCTGGCCACTTCGTCCAACTGACAGATTTCGGCCTGATATTCCTCTTTTAAAAATTGCAGAATGGTACTTTTTCCTGTACCGACTCCGCCTGTAATTCCGATCACTCTCATCTTGTCCCGCCTGCTATTTTGCCTCATACCAGTTCTCTCCGGTATGCATATCCACAATCAACGGCACCAGCAGATCCGCCGCCTGCTCCATCTGCTCTTTCAAAATCACTTTCACTTCTTCCACTTCTTCCATATCTGCTTCAATCAGCAGTTCGTCGTGCACCTGCAGAATCAATTTGGATTTCAGTTTTCTTTTTTTCAGTTCCCGGCTTACTCCGATCATTGCAATTTTGATGACGTCTGCTGCAGTTCCCTGAATGGGCGCGTTCATGGCCACCCGTTCTCCGAAACTGCGCTGCATAAAATTACTGGATTTCAGCTCCGGTACCGGCCTGCGGCGTCCAAACAATGTTACAACATACCCGTTCTCCTTTGCATGCGCCACCTGCTCGTCCAGAAACTGCTTGATGCCCGGATAAGTCTCGAAATAATTTTCAATATACTGTGCCGCCTCTTTTCTCGTAATACTTAAGTCCTGGCTCAACCCAAAAGAACTGATTCCATATACGATTCCGAAATTGACCGCTTTCGCGTTTCGTCTCTGCAAAGCCGTCACATCCTCAAACGGAACATGAAATACCTGGGATGCGGTAATTCGATGAATATCCTGCGCCTCCCGATATGCCTGAATCAACTGCGGATCTCCGGAACAATGCGCCAGAATCCGTAATTCGATCTGAGAATAATCCGCATCCACAAATACGCATCCCTCGCAGGGCACAAAGACTTTTCGAATGAGCCGTCCCAGTTCCATTCGAACCGGAATGTTCTGCAGATTCGGGTCCGTACTGCTGATTCGTCCCGTGGCGGTGATTGTCTGATGAAACTTTCCATGAATCCGCCCGTCGAAGCCAATGAAGTTAGCCAGCCCGTCCGCATAGGTGGATTTCAGTTTCGACATCTGGCGGTATTCCAAAATTTTCTCCACCAATGGATGCTCCGGCGCCAGTCTCTCCAGTACATCCGCCGCCGTGGAATATCCGGTCTTCGTCTTTTTTCCTCCCGGCATTCCCAGATGTTCAAAGAGGACAACCCCCAGCTGCTTCGGAGAGTTAATATTGAACCGCTCCCCCGCCAGATCATAAATTTCCTTTTCCAGCTCCACGATCCGTGTCCCCAGCTTATCGCCGTATTCTTTTAACGCCTCTCCCTCAATCTGGACGCCTGCACGTTCCATCTCATACAGGACGAACAAAAGCGGCATTTCAATCTCCCAAAACAGCTTCTTCATCCCGGCTTCCTCCAGCTTTTGTAAAAGCGGTTTTGCCGCAGCAAATGCCGTATAAGCTTCATAGCAGACTTTCGTCTGCTTCTCCGTCTTTTCCTCAATCAAAAGCTGCAGTTGTTCCCTTGCCACATCCTCGTACATATAATCGCTTTTCAGAGGATTCAAAAGATAGGCCGCCACGGCGGCATCCATACAATGTTCCGGCGCTGATATGGAAAGTTCCGGCAAATATTTTTTCAGGCCAAACATTACGAAACATTCTGCCGTATCCGCCACTTCCCCCAGTTCTCTCAGCAAATAGTCCATATCCGTCTCCATATCGCACGGAATAGAAACAATCTGATCCATTCCATAACAGAGGGCAATTCTTCCATAACCGGACGCATGGGCAAACAGGGGAAGGACGTTTCCGTCTTCCTCAGAAATTGCCGCGCCCACGACTTTCGCCTTTTTTGCCTCTGCAAAAACGCGAAGAATCTCTTCCCGATCCGTCACTTCCCGAAAATGACGCTGCACTTTATTCTCTTCCGTTTCCACATCAAACCGGCTAAGTAGATTACGAAACTGCAGTTTTTGAAAACAGGCATACGCCTCTTTTGTATACGGATTGGAAAACCGGGCTTCTTCCAGATCAAAGGAAATATCCGCATGCGTCTCGATGGTAGCCAGTACTTTACTCATACGGGCCTGCTCCCAGTATTCTTTCAGATTCTTACTGGCTCTGGGGGGCTTCACTTCCTCCGCATGAGCGTACGCACTCTCGATGGAACCATACTCCTGAATGATCTTTGTCGCCGTCTTCTCCCCCACGCCCGGCACACCCGGTATATTATCCGATGCATCTCCCATCAATGCTTTTACGTCAATAAATTCTGACGGTGTCACCCCGTATACGGATCGGACATCCGCCGCATAATAATCTTCCACTTCCGTACGGCCCTGTTTTGTCTTCGGAATACGGATCCTGACATGTTCTGTGGCAAGCTGCAGCGTATCCCGGTCCCCCGACAGGATGGTCACCTCCAATCCCTGCCCTTCACAGGCCACAGAAATGGTACCCAGCAGGTCGTCTGCCTCCAGACCGGCCTTTTCTACAATCGGAATCTGCATGGCACGCAGCACTTCCTTCATCACCGGGACCTGCTGCCGTAATTCCTCTGCCATCGGTTTCCTCGTTCCTTTATAGGCTTCATACATCTTATGCCGAAATGTGGGGGCATGTACGTCAAAAGTTACAATCAGATATTCCGGCTTTTCCTCCTCCAGTATCTTAAACATGATATTTAAAAATCCATAGATGGCATTCGTATGCAATCCTTCCGCATTGGTGAGATCCGGAACTCCATAAAACGCCCGGTTCAAAATACTGTGTCCGTCTATCAGAACAATCTTTTCACTCATATGACTGTCTCCTATTCTTTGTTCTTCCGTTTCCCCTTCACACCTTACCGTCTCTTCGATCAGAAATAAACAGGAACAATTTTCCGCATATGAATTTAGTATACACTATTATTTTTCTTTTTAAAAGGGAATTTTTGTGGTATATTGAAAGCAGGGTAACAGGAAAGCCGACTACTGAACTGTTACAAGCAAAATAAAAATAACAGGAGAATTGTGATGAGCAGACAAAAATTAGATGGACTGTATCTCAGGGAGCTGGACGGAATTATTTTTGATGTGGACGGAACTTTATGGGATTCCACGGAACCTGTGTCCAAAGCCTGGAATAATGCGCTTCAAAAAAATACCAACCTGGATCTTCGTCTGGACGCCAAACGGTTATCCGAATTATTCGGAAAAACCATGACGGAAATCGCCGATCTTCTCCTGCCTTCCTATCCGCAGGAAGAACGGATGCCCATTTTACAATATTGCTATACTTACGAAAATGAGTATCTGGAAACCCATCCCGGCACCATCTATGATCAGGTACCCGAAGTATTCCGGACGCTTGCAGAAAAAACAAATCTTTATATCGTAAGCAACTGTCAATGCGGATATATCGAAACATTTTTGAAAGCCTCCGGGCTTGGTTCTTATATCAAAGATCACCTCTGCTTTGGAGAGACACTGGTTTCCAAAGGACAAACCATCCGGATCCTGATGGAACATAATGGACTTAAACGGGCTGTTTATGTGGGGGATACCCAGGGGGATGCCGACGCCTGCATGGAAGCCGCCATTCCTTTTATTTTTACCCGCTATGGATTTGGAACCGTACCGGATGCCAGATGGCAGATCGACCGGTTCTCTGATCTGCTGGAACTCCTGGACTAAATACCGGCTGCTTTTCCGTATATGACAGCACAAAAATGCCCCATTGCCGGACAAAAATATCCGGCAATGGGGCACTCTTTACAGGGATGTTCCCCGGACGGCCCGTCCACCTGATTTTACAGCCTTATACATACAACAGCCCGGCCAGTTCCAGCCCCATACTCCATTCCGCGGGAACAGCCGTATACTTTTGCATATTTCCTGCATTCCCCCGTTTTTCTTTCTGTGAACTTCCGCTTTCTTCCTCTTTTGTCACCTCTGCCCGAATCAGATTTTTTCGGCGCAGATATTCTTCTATCGTCAGTACACCCGGATTTCCTTTTCGATTCATCTGCTGCATAAAATACCTCCTATCCGCATGAACCCCAGCTTTACCATTATATTCACCGTTTTTGAAATTATTCCTTTTTTCTTCTTCGATAATTATTTTACCATCCGGATATGTCCATCTTGTGACTCTTTTCTTAAAATCCAATAAGAAAATAAAAGAAAAAGAAAAAATGTGAAAAATCAGGAGGCCCCATGACTTTTCACATTTTTCTTTTTTATCTGTAAATAATATCCTCTCTTCCCGGCCCGTTGCTGACCATTGTAATCGGATATCCGATCTGCTCTTCTATAAATTCAATATATTTCCGGCAATTCTCCGGTAATTCCTCATAGGTCCGGATCCCCCGGATATCACACTCCCATCCGGGCAGCACCTGAAGTACCGGCTTCGCTTTTTCCAAACGCCATGTAACCGGGAAATCTTTCACCACTTCCCCGTCGATTTCATATCCCACACATACGGGAATTTCCTTCAGATACCCCAATACATCCAAAACCGTAAATGCCACGTCTGTCGTTCCCTGCATCCGGCATCCATACCGGGAAGCCACACAGTCGAACCATCCCATTCTTCGGGGACGTCCGGTCGTCGCCCCATATTCTCCGCCGTCTCCACCGCGTCTGCGCAGCTCTTCTGCTTCCTCTCCAAAGATCTCGCTGACAAACGCTCCGGCTCCCACCGCACTGGAATAAGCTTTGCAGACCGTGATAATCTGTTTGATCTCATAGGGCGGAATTCCGGCCCCGATAGCACCATACGCCGCCAGCGTAGAGGAGGACGTCACCATCGGATAAATTCCATGATCCGGATCCTTCAATGAGCCCAACTGCCCTTCCAGAAGAATGTTCTTTCCTTCCTTCAATGCCTGATACAAAAACAGAGACACATCGCACACAAACGGCGCAACCTTTTCTTTATATTCCATCAGTTCCTGAAACAGTTCTTCCGGGCGAAGCAAAGGCTTATGATATAAGTGTTCCAAAATTACATTCTTCTGTTCTGCCACACGTTTCACTTTCTCTTTCAGCAGTACCTCATCAAAAAGCTCGCTGACCTGAAATCCCGTCTTTGCATATTTGTCGGAATAAAACGGGGCAATTCCTGATTTCGTGGAACCAAAGGATTTTCCGCCAAGCCGTTCTTCTTCATAGGCGTCCAGTAGTTTATGATAGGACATCACCATCTGTGCCCGGTCAGACACCAAAATCTTCGGCATCGGCACCCCTTTTTCTACAATAGACTGTACTTCCTCAAACAGCCGTGGAATGTCCAGTGCAACTCCATTCCCGATCACGCTGGTCGTATGACCATAAAATACGCCCGACGGCAGCGTATGCAACGCAAACTTTCCATAATTATTGACAATGGTATGTCCCGCATTCGCTCCTCCCTGAAAACGGACGATGATGTCCGCTTCTTTCCCAAGCATATCCGTGATCTTTCCCTTTCCCTCGTCACCCCAGTTTGCTCCTACTACTGCTTTTACCATTTTTTCAATCCTCCTGCCTTTTTCTCTGTACCCTGAAATCTTCCGCCATTTCTGCTCTGTTCACAATGCCCGGATACTCCCGCTTTCCGTCGAATCCTTCCGCCGTCTCCTTACGCCTCTTTTTTTAGCTTTCGTCACATCAGAGGTGCAATCAGACGAAGAACCTTTCCGGCCAGCTTCATTTTAAGTCCCAAATTCTTCACATCTGCTACGGAAATTCGAAAACACCGCTTCAACGTATCTTGAAAATCTTTTTCCACATCCCGGACTACCGGATTATTATAAAGAAATACGCCGCATTCAAAATGAAGATACAGACTCCGGTAATCCAGATTAATGGTCCCGACCGTCGCTGTATCGTCATCGGATACAAAAACTTTCGCATGTACAAATCCGGGTGTAAATTCATAAATTTTCACTCCCGCCTGAATCAGTTCTATATAGTATGTCTTCGCCAGCGCAAATGCATACCATTTATCCGGAATAGAAGGCATGATGATCTTCACATCAATCCTGCTCTTTGCCGCAAGCGTAAGCGAATCCAGCATCTTTCTGTCCAAAATCAAATAGGGCGTCATAATATGTACATATTTTTTGGCATGGTTCAAAATATGACAATACACCTCTCCCCCCACATCCTCATGATCAAAGGGGCTGTCCCCGTAGGGAGTTACGAATCCCAGCTCCCGGCGAATGGCCGGATCATAAGCTGCCAGATAGCGTCCGTAATTCTCCGGATTTCTCTCCGTTACATTCCACATCTGCAGGAAAAGCATAGTCAGGCTTTGAACCGCCTTCCCCTCCAGCATCACCGCCGTATCCTTCCAATATCCAAACCGTTCCTCCCGGTTGATATATTCATCCCCCAGATTGATTCCTCCGGTAAATCCTACTTTTCCGTCAATCACACAGATTTTTCGATGATCCCGGTTATTCTGTACCGTAGAAAGCACCGGACGAATCGGGCTGAACATTTTACACTGAATTCCATACGTTCGGATCATTCTCGGATAGTCATAAGGAAGCAGTGAAATGCTGCACATCCCGTCATACATGAAACGGACTTCCACGCCCTGCTTTGCTTTCCGTTTCAAAATCTCCAGAATAGAATCCCACATATATCCCGGTGACACAATAAAGTATTCCAGAAAGATAAACTTCTCTGCCCTCTCCAACTGTTCCAGCAATGCGGGAAACTTTTCTTCTCCACTGCGAAAATAAACGGCCTTTGTATTCCGATACGTGGGAAAATGTATCTGCTGATTCAGATAATGTGCCAGATTCGCATTGGCAGGTTTACTGGCCCGTAAGCTTTCCAGCACTCCCCGCTCCTGTTTCAGATACGGATCCGTCTCAATCTTCAGGCTTTCCAGTCTCTTTCCGATAAACCGGGTTCCCAGTTCCAGCTTTGCATACAGATAAAAGAAACAGCCAAACACCGGCATCACCATAACTAAAAGCATCCAGGTACGACTGAATTCCGGGCTTGTCCTCTCATTCATAATAAAGACAATTGTCCCTGCCTGCACTGCCGTAGTCAGCCCATAGACATAGACCGCGTATTCCTTTAGAAACGTCAGCAGACCGTCAAACATTGCCAATTGCAGCAAAATCAACACCGCAATCAAAGCTGTACGGCTGAAGACAACCCGAAGGATCCCCTTTTTGGCTTTCTTTTTTGCCTGATCCGCTATTCTGTTTTTTGTAGGAACTACCACTTTATTTTCCATAAAAACTCCATCTTACCGCTTAATATCGGACACAATGCTTCCTGAACTATGAACGTTCCATAAGATATTGCATCAAAAACAAATGAAATCCCACCGGATCTGATCACTGCTGGGACTTCATTGTCATTCACATTCTCATTTTGCATTCCTGTCTTTTACTTTACCGCGTCCGGCTCCTTCTTTTCCTCCTCTTCGGAAGCCGCCTCCGCTTCTTCTTTTTCCGGTGCTTCCTCTTTCTGCACCGTCTCGGCCCGCTTTTTCAGAGGAACATATTCCCGCTCGGAAACCGGTTTCAAATCACTGTCCAATTCAAAATCCTCTTCCTCGTCCGCCTGGTCCTCCATGTATTCTCCGTCTTTCTTTTTGCAGAAATACGCAATCACAAGGCCAATCACAGTGCCTGCGGCGGCCAAAACTGCCAGCCACGTCCAATTTTTCTTCAAAATACAGCACCCCTTTCCTTCGAATCCTTCGCCCATACAAAACTCAGATGAAACGCTTTCATTCGTAATAATCATTTACTATTCTAATACTTTTTACTCACAATTACAACATATTTTTCATGTCCATGCCTTCTTTAACTGTTCCACCGCCTCCGCAATCTTTTCCTCGCTCATATTCGCATATCCGAGAAGAATCGTCGCCTGTTCTTCCTCCTGCGGTTCCACCTCATATTCGGAAAGCCCGTACACCCGGATCCCCTGCGTCTTTGCACGCCGGATTAACTCCTTTTCACTCATACCATTGTGCATATGCAGCAAAAGATGTACTCCCGCATGTTCCCCGGAAACCCGAAACATCCCCCGCAGCGTCTTCAGGCTGGCAAGCAGCGTATCATGTCTGTTTTTATACAGCGCACGGGTTCGGTTCAAATGTCTTTCAAAATACCCGCCCTCTATAAACTTCTGTAAAATCATCTGATCCACTTTGGAAACCGTTGAGCTTAGAAAGGAACTCCGTTCCTGATAACAGGAAAGCAAAGGCAGCGGCAGCACCAGATAACTCATACGGATTGCCGGCGCGATGGCTTTGGAAAATGTACCGATATAAATGACCTTTTCCTTTCTGTCATATCCCTGCAGCGCAGGAATCGGCTTCCCTTTATAACGGAATTCACTGTCATAATCATCTTCGATCAGATAACGTCCCGCCCGCTGCTCTGCCCACTTTAACAATTCCAGGCGACGCTTCAGCGGCATCACAATTCCCAGAGGATACTGATGGGAAGGCATGACAAAGGCAATATCCGCACCGGACTCTTCCAGTTTTTCCACACAAATTCCTTTGGAGTCCATCTCCACTGTACAGGTCTCATAGGACAAATTTTGAAACAACCGGTATGCCTGCCTGTAACTGGGATTTTCAAATGCAACTTTATGCTTCTGCCCGATGACCGTAGCGAGCAGCATCAGAAGATAATCATTCCCCGCCCCGATCAGAATCTGTTCCGGCACACAATTGACTCCTCTTGCCTGATGAAGATAGCTGGCAATGGCCTGGCGCAGCCCATATTCTCCCTGGGGATCACCCAGACGAAACAACTCCGCACGGTCATCCATCAGGCATTCCCTGGAAAGTTTTCGCCATACATGATAGGGAAAACTGTTCAGATCCACGCCGCTGGGCGTAAAATCGTAGCGGTACTCTTCCTTCGGAATCACGTTTCTTTTTTCCTGTTCTCTGGAAGAACGATGCAGATGATACAACTCTTCCACATCCGCCACAAAATATCCGCGGCAGGCCTCCGCCTCCACATACCCTTCCGACAAAAGCTGCTCATATGCCAGTTCTACCGTACTGCGGCTTACTTCCAGGCAGCGGCAGAGGGCACGGGTGGAAGGAAGTTTGTCCCCGCTCTTCATTCTTCCACTTTGAATCTCTTCTTTTATATACTGATAGATCTGCTCGTACAATGGAACCTTTGTATGCGGATCAAGGCTTATAGCCAGCTCGTTCATTGTTCTTTTTTGAATTGCCCTTTCTTTTTCTTCTACATTTTCAGGTTCTTTTTGGACAAGCTCCTTTTCAGACGGCTTTATTTCGGCAGTTTAAAGGAACTCTTCAAAGACACAATCCGATTGAACACCAGCGCGTCCGGCGTGGAATCTTTTGCATCAATACAGAAATATCCGGTCCGCACAAACTGGAAACTGTCATACGGCTTTGCCTGCGCGAAACCGGGCTCCACGTAGCATTCTTTTAAGACTGTCAGGGAATCCGGATTCAGATTCAGGGAACCGTCCTCTTTATTATAAACTCCTTTTTCCTCGTCCACCAGATTTTCATACAGACGGACTTCCGCTTTTTGTGCGGCGGACGCTTCCACCCAATGAATGGTTCCTTTCACTTTTCTTCCCTGGAATCCGCTCCCGCTTTTCGTCTCCGGATCATAGGTACAGTGCACTTCCGTCACATTCCCTTTCGCATCCTTTACAAAGCTTTCACATTTTACAAAATAAGCGGACATGAGACGTACTTCGTTGCCTGGAAACAGACGAAAATATTTCTTCGGAGGTTCTTCCATAAAGTCGTCCCTCTCTATATACAGTTCCCGGCCAAAGGGCACTTTACGTGTCCCCATCGCCTCATTTTCCAGATTATTCGGTACATCCAGATACTCAATCTGTCCTTCCGGATAATTATCAATAATCAGTTTGATCGGATGCAGAACTGCCATCATACGAGGCCGCTTCATCTTCAAATCTTCCCGGATGCAATACTCCAGCATCACATAATCCACAGAGCTCTGCGCCTTGGATACACCGCACATCTCAATAAACATCTTTACAGACTCCGGTGTAAAGCCCCTTCTGCGCAGCGCCGCAATGGAAACCAGCCTGGGATCGTCCCAGCCGTCTACAATGCCGTCTTCCACCAGCTTCTTAATGTAGCGCTTTCCCGTCACTACATTGGTCAGATACAATTTTGCAAACTCAATCTGTCTGGGCGGATTTTTAAATTCACATTCCTTTACCACCCAATCATACAGAGGCCGATGATCTTCAAACTCCAGAGTACAGATCGAATGTGTAATTCCCTCGATGGCGTCCTCAATCGGATGCGCGAAATCATACATGGGGTAAATACACCAGGTATCCCCGGTATTATGATGGGACATTCTTGCCACACGGTACAGAACCGGATCCCGCATATTGATATTCGGAGAAGCCATATCAATCTTTGCACGAAGTACCTTCTCCCCATCCTCATATTTTCCCCCGCGCATCTCTTCAAATAATTGCAGATTTTCCTCCACGGAACGGTTCCGGTAAGGACTCTCCTTCCCCGGCTCTGTCAGTGTTCCCCGATAACTGCGGATCTCCTCTGCCGACAGATCACAGACAAACGCTTTCCCTTTCTGAATCAGCTTTACCGCGCAATCATACATCTGCGGAAAATAATCCGACGCAAAGTACAAATGCTCCTTCCAATCCGCCCCCAGCCACTGAATATCCTCCTTGATAGAATCCACGAATTCCATCCGCTCCTTCGTCGGATTTGTATCGTCAAAACGCATATGGAAGGTTCCCTGATACTTCTGTGCCAGTCCATAGTTCAAAAGAATGGACTTTGCATGCCCGATGTGCAGATACCCGTTCGGCTCCGGCGGAAACCGGGTACACACATGATCATAGACTCCCTCCGCCAGATCTTTCTCTATCTCCTGTTCAATAAAATTCTTTGAAACTACCTCACTCTCCATGGTTCTCCTCCTCGAATTTTCTGCCAATTATCTTATCATACTTTATATGCGGCGGCAAGGGAAGATTTCTAACATCTTCCAACGTGTCTCCAAAAACGGACGTACCGTCTGTCGTGAGAATCACTCCGCTTTTTCCTGAAAACAAAAAGAGGGACCGCAGAATCATCCAACATTCCTGATTTTGCAATCCCCCTTCAAAACCGCCTGTGACAAAACACCGTGCCAACAGCAAATCTAACACTTTTTATCTGCCACAGCGTTCCTGCAGAATGGTCAGCGCCTGTACAATGATTGCCGCATGATCCACCGCGATCATTCCCGGCTCTGTCACACGGAAAGATTCATGGCAAATCAGCCCTTTCTGCCATATATGTTCCACTGAGGCACAGGTATCCAGTCCCTTTTCCCGGTTCCATATATGAAGACGACAGTTCCGCCTGTTCTCCTTTTTGTCCGTCTCTTCCAGTGCCACCCGGCACCACAGAGCGTCCGCCGCGTCGTCCCCGGCATGCACGTCCGGTTCCTGTTCCTGCACCAGTGCCATATAAACCGTGGTAATGACACGGGTACGCGGATCCCGGTCATAATCCCCATAGGTAGCGATCTGTTCCATCGGCAGATCTTCCACACCGGTTTCCTCCCGAAGTTCTCTTCTGGCCGCATCTTCCAAATTCTCCTCCAGATCCACAAAACCGCCCGGCAATGCCCAGCAGCCGATGCTGGGATGGTTGCTCCGCTTTACAAGAAGAATCTGCATCTCCCGAAGTTCCTTTGTCAAAGTTGTTCCACAGGAAAACAGCACCGTATCCACGGTACAACTTGGCGTCCGGTATTTGTACGGATCATAGTTCTCCAAAAACTCTTCCAGGCTTTGACCTGCCTTATTTTTTTCGCCTGTTCCATAAAATCTTGTAATATCTTTCAAAAATGCCGGCATTTTTTCCTCCTTTTCCATATTAATAACTTCTCGGAATCTTCAGCCTTTATTTTATAAGGCTTTCAGACCCTTGTTTCAAAAAATCACCCACTTTTTTCAAAAAAACGCTTGACAAACCGCTCTAAATTTGCGACGAAGCCGATTGATTATATTTTATTTCAATCGACTGGAGGCGATTTCTTTGTTACCTACTAATCCTGGCGGACATGCCGCCTATCAGGATACTTTCGTATCCCAATTTCTTAAATTTTATCCTGATCCCTTTGTGCTTCCCAAAAGCACTTGGGATTATATCGTGCAGTTCTGGTATCTTGATCTTTCCCAGACGGATTCTATCATGCAGGAATGTTTCTCTGTTTTTGGCCCGGAACCAAGGCTCCCTTCCTGCATGCTGCGTTCCTACCTGCTTGCTTTGAAACTAAAAGTGACTTCTATCACGGTTTGGTGCCGCATGCTTAAGGAAACTCCTCTTTATGCCATCCTCAGTGGTTTCTCTTTTGGCGATACCCCAGGCGTTGGGACTTTTTATGATTTCTTCTCCCGCGTTTGGCAGAATGATAAGGACAGCCTCTCTCCTAAAGAACGCTTCCCAAAAATGAAGCCGCCAAAAGGGAAAAAGAAAGGCGACAAGACTCCTTGTGACTCTTCCAGCACGGCTTCCAAACTTCTTCCCCTGCTGGAACGCTGGCAGTTAAAGCCGCAAAATCCCTTTTCCCTTATTTTCCAGCTCTACAGGCAGCAGTTCCTGGATCTTTCTATCCGCAATGGGCTGATCGCTCCGGACCATCTGGCTCTTGCCGGTGACGGCACCCCTGTCCGTACTGCCGCACAGCAGCGGAAAAAGCGCATTTGCCATTGTAAGGACAAAGGCTGTTCTTCTTGTAACTGTAAACGCCATTATTCCCAGCCCGACTGTAACTGGGGATGGGACTCCCACCGGGAATGCTATTTCTTCGGTTACCACCTCTACATGTATGTGGCTTCCGATTCCTTCAGCGGCCTCCCTGTATTTCCGCTTTTAGAACGTGCCTCCAGGCATGATATGCTTTCCTTTCTCCATTCCTTTTTCACCATGAAAGCGTATCTTCCGGAATTCCAGATTGAAAAGCTCCTTCTGGATTCCGCACACGACGCTTACCCTGTTTATGAATACTGCAGACGGGAACATATCACACCGTTTATCGACCTCAACCCCGGACATACCGGGCATTTTACCTATAAGGACGATTTCACCATCGATGACGGTGGTGTCCCTGTCTGTAAGTTGGGCTTACGTATGCATAAAGATGGATATGAAGCTGCCAAGCACCGCGCAAAATACCGGTGCCCGAAATCAAACCGGAAACGTGGCTGTTTCTGTGAACATCCCTGTTCACCGGCGAAATATGGCAGAACCGTACACATCTTTACCGATGACAACCCAAGGTTATTTAACCTACCGCCAAGGGACTCTAAAGCATGGGAAAAGGAATATGGCAGAAGAACTTCCGTGGAGCGCTCCAACAAGCGTGAGAAAGAGGACTATAAATTAGAAGACGGCAGGCACCGCTCTACAAAGATGTGGTACTGCCGCCTCTACGGCATCATGATGCTCCAACACCTTGATGCCTGGGAAATGCCCTCTGTCGAGGCATTTCAAGAATCATTATTAGGATTAGCCGCCTAATAATGATATCTTAAGCGATTCCATAAGATTTTTCAAGGCATAGTACCCGCTATGTCTAATGTTTATGTCCATTTTTCTCAAATTTCTTTTCCTGCACAATATTCAGTTGTCAATTTTCAGTTAGAATCTCATTCATTGAGATTCCGAGAAGTTATTCTCCTCTTCCATATTAAAAGTCACATCCTCCAGACACCCCGCATCCGACGTGTTTCATACGAACGGACGGCTTCTTTTCTATCCGGTAAAACGAATTCCTTACACGGTTCGCCACAGTATACCCTTTCGGGCATCCCGTATCTGGTGTGCTTTACACTAGCGCTGTCCGTCGTAGTACACGATTCCTTTTTTGGAGATCTCCCGTTTCTCCAACCGTGCAAATGCATCCAGAATATCTTCAAACGCAAAATAATCCGAAATATAGTCTTTTAAATCAATGATTCCCGCGCGAAGCCATGAAAGAATCTGCTCCGTCGCCGCGCCTTCCTCCGCTTTATCCGGGAATTGCTGGAACTGTAACTGCCAATTATAAGGCGCTTTGGACCAATCCAGTTCCATATGGCAGTCCGGAGAAATTCCATAGCAGCAAATTTTTCCGCCGTCACGAATATATTCCATAGCCTGATTCACCAGCGGAAGCATCCCTACGGCATCCAGCACATAATCTACACCATCCGGGCAAAGATCATGAAGCACCTGTTTTACATCGCATTTTTTACTGTTATATGCATAGTTTGCGCCCTTCTCCAAAGCATCCTGCACCTTGTCATCGAAAATGTCAAATGCAATAATCGGATGTACACCTAATATACTCATAAATCGGATAAAGGTCAACCCTACCGGACCGCATCCAAATACGGCCACACTTTGATTCTCTTTGAATCCGAACCTTTTGATGGAACTGAGCACCTCTCGCAATGTCACAATCATGGCGCCATCCACCGGATCCACAAAATCCGGCAGCACGGTCTGCCCATAGGCATGTCCGGGAGCCGTTCCCGGTTCATAAGCCGCCGCATCCGTAACCACTGCATATTCGCTGTAAGCGCCCCACGCCGAATCCAGGGAACCATACTGCTGCGGATCCGGATCTACAAAGGGAAGCAGTACCTTATCGCCCACCTGATATCCTTTCACCTCTGCACCGATTTCTACAACCTCACCTACCCCTTCGTGCCCCAGCATCAAAGGGTAACGTTCCGGTCCAAACCCCTTGAAGGTTCGATGAATCAGCTTGGCGTCTGTCCCATTACAGATCCCGCAGCTAATCGTACGAACCAGCGCCTGTTTCTCGTGATATCTCGGTTTGGGAATCTCCTTCACTTCCAGACTTCCATCCTGATTTACAATCAATGTCTTCATTTCACTTCCTCCTTCCACTTCCTGCCTTTCCACAATTCCTTCTCATTCCCTCTCTTTTGGCGTCCGCCAATCGTGCCCCGACAGAAGCAGAAACTGCGGAATACCCCTATTCCTCACTGCTGATTGAAAAACAAAGGTTCCAACGCCATATAAATGCGATTAAATTCTTCCTTTGCTTCCTGATACTGTCTATGCACATCCCGGTTTACTTCCAGTTCTTCCGTAATATCCAGAAACCGGCTGATGGCGGAGAAATCCGAATACAGGCCGCTTCCAACCCCTGCAATTACCGCGGCGCCCATGGAGTTTGCCTCTTCCAGAATCCGCGGTACCAGCACTCTGGTTCCAAAGATATCCGCCACGCCTCTCTGCCATACCGGACTTTGCGCGGAACCGCCGATAAAAAGTAATTCCTCCACCGGCGTCTGCTTTTTCAAAATATCCAAACATACCGACAGATTCATCAAAATCCCTTCCATCACACTGCGGCAGACCTGTTCCCTTGTGGTACTGGCCGTCAGCCCGAAAAAGGCGCCTTTGGCATTTGGATTCCATCTGGGTGCACGCTCTCCCAACAAATAGGGAAGAAAACGCACCCCGCCTGCCAGCGGCTCACAGGAAGCAATCTTTCGATTGATCACATCATAGGGCGATTCCCCTTTTTCCTGTGCTTCCCGGCTTTCCGCAAGGCAAATCGTATTTTTAAACCAACTATAAGAACCCCCTGCATACTGCATGGTTCCATTGGGAGAATACATCCCCGGCACGGCATGCGCCCAGCAGACAATCCGCCGTTCCTCATCCAGCACTGGTTTTTCCGATGTAGCGGCAACCCACGCGGACGTGCCGATACAACAGTACGCACTTCCCGGCTTCACGGAACCGGCCCCCACATTGGCAGCCACGCCGTCCCCGGCGCCCATGATAACTTTTGTCTGTTCCGACAATCCTGTTTCCCGTGCCGCCCGTGCCGTTACATTGCCCACGTAAAAAGTAGACTCCACAATCGTCGGCAGTTTATCGTAATCCACACCGGACGCAGCGATGATCTCTTCCGACCACTTCCGCCGGGAAAGAGAAATACAATCCATACTGTTGGCGTCCGATACATCCGTATAAAACTTCCCGGTCAGCTTATATACCATATAGTCCTTCGCATTTAAAAACCGATATGTATTTTCATACACTTCCGGTTCATTCTCTTTCACCCACATGGCTTTCTGTATCCCATAGGAAGATGTATTTCTGTGGCCCACAATCTGATAAAACCGCTGCTGGTCTATCTTTTCCTCCAGAATCGCTGCCTGTTTCTGCGCCCTCTGGTCTGCCCAAATGATGGCCCTGCGCAAAGGACGTCCTTCCCGGTCCACCGGAAGGCATCCCATCATCTGTCCGCTGAAACTGACCGTCTTTACCTCCTCCGGGGCGATCCCATACTCCTGAAGCAGGCTTTTCGTCGTCTCACATACGGCCTGCCACCAGTCGCCGGCATCCTGCTCGGCCCAGAGTGGTTTGTCATAGTACACCTCATATCCATGGAGACGGCTTCCGATCATCTCGCCGCTCTCGGAAAACAAGGTTGCTTTGTTTCCCGACGTGCCCAGGTCATGGGCCAGGATATAGGCGCCCATCACTCTGCCTCCGGCTCCAGATCGAGCTCTGCCATTGTCGCCGGCATTTCATGCGCCGTATTTATCTTTCCTGCATCCGTCACAAGATCAAAGCAGCTTGCCACAATTTTTCCCTGCCAGATGATCGGTTCACCCGGCTGATCCAACTCTCCATTGAATCCGGTACAATCCGGCGACTGCGCGATTCTTCTCACCTTCCGATGCTTGTCCACCATCACAATGGCATTCTTATTAAAATCTGCAATATACAGATTTCCCGTACTCTCATCCAAAATCATCCCGTCCGTAGAATTGAGCTCTTCCGGATTTTTCGCATACAGTTCTTTGCTCACATAATCTCCTTTTTCATCCAAAATGACTTTCCAGACTTCTCCGTCCCCGTAATTTCCGATATACAGATTTCCTTCACTGTCTGTCTCAATCCCGTCCACTCCATACTGGCAATCCGGATTATGTGTTACAAAGGTGGTTAAAATATGATCATCCGCCATGGTATTGGTAATTTCAATATTTTCTGCGTCCAGCGGGAAGCGGTATACACAACTTACCAGTCCGCCCGACGCATCCTTTTCTTTCGTCAGATAACTCTGTGTCAGATACATATAATTATGAATTACCCGTATGCCATTTGGATGTTCCATTCCATAAGCCACCGTTTTCCATCCGGTCATCTTTCGCTCTTCATCAAACTCGATTTTCAGAATCCGGCCCTTCCACGCCATCTCCGGTTTTCCGGACCATCCCTGATTATCACAGATATACATATTCCAGTCCGCGTCAAAGGCAATTCCCATATTCCGGGCCAATCCGGTCTCCGGATGTACCGGCACGTCAAACCATTTACTGATCTGCTTTTCTTTATCAATCCGAATGACACAACCAGACATATGATCGTCTGCATAATTGGGGCAGGACACAATCAGATCTCCGTTTTTGTCAATCTCCATCCCATCCGGCGTACACACATATTCTTCTGGAAGCAACGTAAATAATCTTGATGTCTGCATCTTTTTTCCTCCTGTTTACTACAATTTTTCCTGCTCTTACTGCTGCTTAAATTCCTCACAGATCTTGATACTCTGGCTTGTTCCAATCCGCTCTGCACCCGCGTCAATCATCTGTGCACAGGTCTCCCAGTCACGGATTCCCCCTGCCGCTTTCACTTTTACGGCATCCCCTACCGTATCTTTCATCAGCTTTACATCTTCCACTTTTGCACCCGACGTACCAAATCCGGTACTGGTCTTGATGAAATCCGGTTTCACCTCTTTCGCAATCAACGCCGCGTTTTTTATCTCTTCTTTCGTCAGATAGCAATTTTCAAAAATCACCTTGGAAAGAACCTGATGTTCCCTGCAGATCTCCACGATCGTCTGCATTTCTTCTTTGATATATTCCAGATCCCCCATCTTTAACTTTCCAATATTGAGGACATAGTCAATCTCATCCGCGCCGTCCGCAATGGCCTGCTTCGTCTCAAACGCCTTCGCCTCTATGGTCATCTGGCCCAGCGGAAAAGCAATAGCCGCTCCTACGTGAACCGGAGTCCCTTTCAGTAACTCCTTACACCATTTTACCGGGAAAGAATTGATCGCTACCATGGCAAAACCATTTTCCTTTGCCTCCGTGCACAGTTTTATAAAATCCTCCTTCTGCGCATACGCCTTCAAAAACGTATGGTCCATCATTCCTGCCAACTGTTCCACTGTTATGTCTTTTCTATTCATCCTGTTTTCCTTTCCCTGCCTCACTGATCAAAGGCAGATGGATGGTCACCCTGGTTCCCCATCCCTCTTCACTTTCTACGGTAAATCCATATTCCTCCCCGCAGATCTCTTTGATCCTGCGGTATACATTTGCAGTGCCGATCTTTCTCATACTGCTCCGATTTCCATGTTCTTCATGATAAAGCGCCTGAATCATCTCTTCCGACATCCCGATTCCATTATCTGCAACAACTACCTGCAGATGTCTTTCCTCTACCTTTACCATAATACGCAATTTTCCCTTTCCTTCCATGGGGGCAATTCCATGAAAAATTGCATTTTCTACGATTGGCTGTAAAATCACCCGCGGAACCTGATACTGTTTCCATTCCTCCCGGCATACAATTTCCGCTTCAAACTGATCCACATATCTGTATTTCTGTAATGTCAAATAATTGTCTACATTTTTCAGCTCTTCTTCCAGAGAAATAAACACGGAACCGTCCACATAAAGACTGCTCTGCAGAAGAGAGATAAATTCATTTACAAAAATTTCAATATCTTTATTTCCTTCCATCCTTGCCATATAGACGATAGAATTCAGTGTATTGTAAATAAAATGAGGATTAATCTGCAGCAACAGTTGATCTACCTGGCTGCGGCGAATAATCTTTTCATGTTCCACAGACATCTCCATATAATGCCGCAGGTCTCCTACCATCTGATTAAAGCCGTTGGCCAAAATCTCCACTTCATCTCCCGTCTTTACTGCCACGGATACTTCGAAATTCCCTGTTCCAAGCTGCTCTGTCGCCGCGCTAAGCTGCTTGATCGGTTCCACGGCTCTCCCGATATTATAGGAAAGCACCAGCACAATCAAGACCACAAGCACAAGAAACGCCATTACAAGGAACCAGATCATACTCCGCACCTGACTCTGAATCAGCCTCCCGGAGATCTCTGTTACCATAATCCATCCGCCATCCAATTCTCTGGAGATCAGATATACATTTCCCTCCGAATCCACCAACTGATCTTTTCCACTTGCAAGTAATTCTTCATAGGACATCCCGATGGTTCCGTTTTCTACAAACGGATTCCCACTCCAATCATAGATGGCGTACCCTTCCAGCAGCGCCATATCCATTCTGGCCTGTTCCTCCAGACTATTATAATCCAGATTAATGACCAGATCTCCCAATTCCTTATGATAATCCGATACAGAAAAATAAGTCAGCACATAGCTGAATACTTTACTGTACCGGTTATTCTGCGTGGCGGCAGACAAATGCACTCCTGTGTACCCCTTCTGCTGTCCGGTCTTTTTAAAATCAAGGTACCAGCTTTCTTCCTCCGGCTGAAAGGCATCCCGTAGTTCGATACTACTGTATGTCCGCCCCTCTTTTGTGTAAATCATAATTTCCTGCACATTATCCAAAATGTGCGTATAAGTTCCCAATGCTTTTCGGATATTCTGGCGCATAATAAACCGCTTTGCAATCCCGCTTTCCTGACTGGGAATATCTCGTTGCACGGCGTCACTGACCACCAACTGCTTGGAAATGTTCTTTGTCGTTGTCTGTACAGACAACAATCCCGCTACTACTTTGTCCATCTGCTGACGGTGATTGCTGATCTCTCTTTCCCAGTAATAGTTCCGATAATAATTGACACTAAAAAACAAAATCACCACAAACATCACTGCAACCGTCAGCAAAACCGTCAACGTCAGTTTCGTCTGCAGCTTACTGGCCACCTCTTTTTTAAATTTTTCCTTTATCCTCGCTGCTATGGATCCCATCATCAATCTGCCGGATATATTCCCTCGGCGACACCCCTTCTTTTTTCTTGAATACATAACTGAAATACTGACCCGATGTAAAACCGGTCTGTTTCCAGATCTCGTCAATACTTCCTTTCCTGTCCTGCATCAACCTCTTGGCATGACTTAGCCGGTATTCTGTCAGATAGTTCACTACATTGATGTCCATTTCCTTTTTAAAACACCGCCGCAGATGCCCTTCCGAGATCCCGGCGGCCTCTGCAATATCTGCCACGGAAATATCTTCTTTATAGTTCCTGTTGATAAATTCCTGTGCCAGAATCACATGCCGTGAATAGGATTTCTGCCTTCTTTCTTCCTGTGCCCTTAGAACATTGTCCTGCACTTCAAACAGTTCCCGCTCCAGAAGCCCAACATCCTGATACTCGTCCTGCATCTGTATGAGATCCGGATTCAGATTCTTTTCCCGAATCTGCTCTTTCAGACACTGATATAGATTCCGGATATAATCCGTATACTCCCATACGTTACACCATGCTTTTAGATCTTCCAGGTAATGTCTTAGGCTCTTTTCTGCCAAAGCGCAGTCTCCCTCTGCCAGCCTCTTTTTCCAGTCCGCAAATCGCTCCTCCTGACCGGCCCGACGTTCTTCCCTGTCCGCTTCCGAGCGGATCTGCAGCTCTTCTTCCAGAATCACCCGCTGTTCCTGTACATATAAAAATTCCATCCTGCTTCGAAGCCTGTGATAAACTTCCGGAAGATCCGTAAATTTATCCTCAGGTTTCGAAATCAGGCAAATATGCCATGGCATACTTTCCTGAAAATACTCGATCATCGTTTCTGCAATTTTGCGGCATTCCCTCTTCACATCCTTTATCCCAGGCTGTGTAAAGAAAATACCGCAATATTCATTCTGTAAGATTTCCACAAACGCCCGACAGGAAATATCCGTTCCAAACGCGCTGTTTTCAATCGCATAGCAATCCACGTATCCGGCCCCGCGGTGTCCTCCATGCTGAAACGCAATTCCTGGTTTTCCTGCGACACAAAACAGAATATAACGCTGCAGTGGCTTATTCTGGTAAATCCGCTCATAGTCTATCTGAGGCTGCGCTTCCTCCGTCAAAAAAATATTCCGGACATTCGCAGACATCACCGCATGTCGTTCCCGTTTTTCCTGTTCCAGGTTCGTCATATGCTTGCGAAGCAATTCTTCCAGCATCGCTTCTGACAATTCATTTTTCAGGATGTAATCTGTCACACCGATCTTCACACTCTGCTTCGCATATTCAAAATCACGGTACGCCGTCAAAAGAAAAATTTTCTGGGATGGATTCTGTTTCAATACGTGCTCCGACATCTCCAATCCGTTCATGACAGGCATACTGATATCTGCAAATACAAAATCCGGATGCAGCTTTAAAATTTCAGAAACCGCTTTCACACCATTGGACGCCTTTCCTGCAATGACAATCTCTAATCCCGTCCCCTTTAACAACGTTTCCAGATACCGAATCGCCATGGGTTCATCGTCTACAATGTAAATCGTCAATTTCAAAATTTGATCCGATCCTTTCTTTCACAGTAATTCCATTTATCCCTTTACTGCGCCCGCCGTCAGACCTTTGATAAAACTCTTGGATCCCACAATGAAAAGAGCCAGAAGCGGAATCGTCGCCAACGTCAGGCCCGCAAGCTGTGCACCCGAATCCGTCCGGTATGCGCTGGCAAGACTTTTGATAAAGATCGGAATAGTATAATTATTCGCGTTATTTACAAATACCAGCGGAATCATATAGTTATTCCAGGACCACAAAAAAATCAAAAGGCACAACGTCAAAAGGCCGGGACGAATGCAGGGGATCACAATGGAACGGAAAATCTTCACTTCACTGGCGCCGTCAATCCGGGCGCTCTCCACCAGTTCCAGCGGCAGAGAACTCTGGATAAAGGAAATCATCCAGTACGCACCAAATCCATTGGCAAACCAGGTAAAAATCATGGGCCATAATGTAGTATTCAGGCCCATATTCCGCATTTCAATCATATAACCGATGATACCGATCTGTGAGGGAACCATCATGGTCATCATAATAAACAGATGCAGACCTTTTTTAAAGCGGAACTGATATACGTTCATTGCATAACCTACCATTGCACATATTATCACAGATATGAGCATAGACACAATGGAAATAAATAGACTGTTGCCATAGGACTGCACAAAGTTAGAAGCAAAAATTGTTTTCAAATTCTCTCCGAAATAATCGGAGGGAAAAATCGGTGTTCCCTGGAAGATCAGCTCACTCTTATAAGTGGACATGGAAAACATAAACCAAAACGGAATGACAGAAACAAAAGAAATCACCGCCAGCAATAATGCCGTCAATGCGCTCTTTACCTTTCTCATATTATGCCTCCTCCTTTCCATTCATAAGCCGCAGTCCGATCAAGGACACAACGACAATAATCAAAAACAGCAGACAGGACAATGCGGAAGCATATCCCATACGCGGATTGGCGCCAAACGCCTGGTTATAGAAATTCCATACCATCGTCAGGCAGCTCTGCCCGGGTCCTCCTACCGTACTGGACGACTGATTCGTAAACAGCAGGTTGGGTTCATCAAACAACTGGAATGCATAAATAGCACTTGTGATAATCAGGAATATCGTAACCGGCTTCAAAAGCGGTATGGTAATCCGGAAAAAAGTCTGCACATTATTGGCCCCGTCAATCCTTGCCGCTTCATACACATCATCGGAAATCGAAGTAATTCCCGCCAGATACATGGCCATATAATACCCGGTACATTTCCATATAATCATAAAGGAAATGACAAAGGGGGCCCACACCGGACTTCCGATAAAATTAATTGCTTCTCCTCCCAAAGCCTCAATCAGCCTGTTTAAGAAACCGACATGCTTCTCAAAAATAAATGTAAAAATCATACCAATTGCAACCGGTGTTGTAATATAAGGTAAAAAGTTTACTGTCTGCAGCAGATTTTTGAATCGTTTCAGATTGCAGATCATTGCGGCAAAAATCAATCCCAGAATGATTGCAATCGGAAAACCGACAATTCCGATTTTCACCGTATTTACAAGAGAGGTCCAAAACGTCGTATCTTTCGTAAAAATATTGATATAATTCTCAAATCCCACAAACACTTTCTCACTGTATCCGTTCCAGTCAAGAAAACTCATATAGAAAGAGTACAGAATGGGGAACAGATTAAACACCAGGAAACAGATACAAAACGGCGCCAGGAAAAAAGCCGGCCAAAACCCTTTATATTTATTCGCCTTGTTTTTCATGATAGTTTGCTCCTTATATGGTGGTACTAGCAAAGAATGAAGGAACGGCAGGCCATTCCTTCATTCCGGTAGTTCCTTATATGTTTTTTGTTATTTGATCGTAATGCTGTCGTCCGTCACAAGCTGTTCCAACTGCTCCTGACCGATCTCCAGCGCCTTCTCCAATGTCATGGACTTGTCATCCATCAACTGCTGCGCCAGGTCGTTCCGAACGCTGGTGATAGAATTATCCCACGGAGAAGCCGGGGCAATGTCCATCTCTTCAACAATTTCTTTGTAGAACAGTTCGCTGATGTTCTGTCCGCCAAAGAAATCTTCATCTGCTCTCTTGATGAAGTCCGGATCATAAGTATACTTGGTATAAGCGGTAATATAACCGGCTTTATCCTTCGCTACATTTACGCCTTCTTCTTCCTGTGTTGCCCATTTGATGAAGTCAAATGCTGCCTGTTTCTGCTCGTCTGTGGACTGCTTTGTAATGCCCAGGCAGGTTCCGCCATGGCTGTAGCTTACAGGCGCTTTGATAATTCCCCAGTTGCCGGATCCGTCCGGATCGTTTGCTTCTACATAATACGTAATTGCCCAGTCAGGACATGGGAAGAAAATGTGCTCGCTTCCTGCGTAAGTTGCATTTGCTTCCGCTGTACCGTTCTGATAGCTGTCAACTGCATTCGCGTCACGCAGTTTGATCAATGTAGACAGAATATCTGTCATCTTATCGGTGTAGTTCAATGTATCGCCTGTCTGATTCTCTACATCGCTTGCAAAATACAGCCACTCTGCGACAGCCTGTCCGGAATGGAACAGATGTACTTTTCCTTCGGATTTGTCATATACTTCCGCGCCTTTTTCTGCGTAAGCATCATAGCTGTTGAACATTGCGGACAGTTCGTCCGGATCATCGGTTCCGAAATATTCCTTCGCCAGATCTCTCTTATAAGCGATACCTGCCGGACACACATTCTCCACACATCCGATCACCTTTCCGTCTTCCGTAGATGCTTTTTCTACCAAAATCTCTACGTATTCGCTCTTGTCGAATCCATAAGCGGTAAGATCCTCACAGACATCCATGTCTTTCCAGTTCTCAATCAATGCGAAGTCCATACCGAACATGGTCGGCAGTTCAGAACCGGATGCCAACGCCTGCTGTACTTTTGTCAGCATGTCGCCCCACTCTACTGCGGTCGCCTCAATTTTTACATCCGGATGAGATGCCATATAAGCTTCGAACATCGGCTCATAGTAGTTGGAATCCCAGCCCCAGTATGTCAGTGTGACTCCTTCGCCTGCATCTTCACTTGCTTCTGTACCGCTGTCTTCCGCGCTATCTGCCTCGGAAGACTCTCCGCCGCCTGAAGAACCACATCCGGCTACCAGGCCGACTACCATTGCTGCTGTCAAAAGCATACCAACCAGTTTCTTTTTCATACATTATTACCTCCCTTTCGTTTATGCGGCTATTATAACAACAAAAAACAGAATCCGTGCATATTTATTTCACGCAAAAGTTAAGATTTTCGAGCATTCTTTATTCCCGCGAAGCAACAAACCAGACAATCATACCTGCATGGATATTTGACTTATTGCTTCCCCATTGCTTCTCTATATACTGTTTCCATCAAAAGAAAATGTGCCTGCGCTTCCACGGATGTTCCCGACCGAAGAAAATCCGGAGAACTGGAAGCGCCCATGACAAGCCCTTCAAAACTGACTCTCTGATACAGCGCCATACGGATCCAGTCTGCCCTCTCCATGTACTCCCGCGCCAAAATACCTTCTTTCACACCCCGGTAAATGACATAGGCAACCATTGCCGCTGTCTCCGCCTCTTCAAACGTAGACGGATCATCCAATATATCATGAAAACCGTGCTTCTCTGTTTCCAGAGACAGCATCCGGTTCAGAAGTCTTCGAAATTCTGCAAACAGCTCTTCTTTGTCCTTTTCATGGGAAGAATCCAATTCCAGACCCAGACGCAAAAGACCTGTCAATATCCATCCGTTTCCGATCCCCCATGCCAGCGGCCGCAAAAATGTTTTACTTTCTTCATCCCACATATGATAATACAGACCGCTCTCTTCATGGTATAATCTCCTCCGAATTCCTTCCATCTGCTGCACGCCTTCCTTCGGACTTCCGGTCAGCGCCAACGCATAGGGAAGAAATGCCGCCGAATCTGCCCAGATCTGCTTTGTACCCCGCATATGGTATAAGGTGCCGTCCTCCGCCCGGTCTTCCGTATTCAAAAACAACTGTGCATTATCCATGACTGCATTGAGATATTTCTCGTTCTTTTCCCGAATCGCTACCGCATACACCGCAGGCATACAAAAGGAGGAATCAGTAATGGCCGGCGTATTCTCTACATTACAAAGCCTCCCGTCCGTACTCTGTCTGAGCACCATATCATACACCATTAGTCTTAACTTCTCTTCGTCTCCCTTTTCCAACAATGCCTGGGCTGCAATCCCGGCTTCCCAGCACTGACGCGACATACATAGCATTGCATTCTCAACTGCTTTTACATAAACACTCATTTTCTTTCCTCCCTGTCTGGTTTTTAGTTTTTCTGCTTTTCTGTCTGTACTCTTCTTTCCTGCAGTTCCTTTATCACTTTTGGATACGTCTGATCCAGATTATATGTAAGCGTCAGAAAAATCACTGCCACAGACAATGCCATTGGTACATAGATGAAATTTGCTTTGATTGCCAGAATCGTTTGCGCACCTGCCGATTCTCCTGCCACATAACCTCCCAGATCCAAAATCCACGGCACCACATAGCCGGCAAATGCGACCCCCATCTTCATTAGAAACGTCATACAGGACGTCATGGAGCCCTGGGGGCGCTTCCCGCTCTGCCATTCTGTCCAGTCAATCAGCTGAGAAATGATCACGAAAACCATTCCGGAAGCGATACTCCACCCCATACTGGTAAAAACCGCACAGGCCACTACGCCTGCCGCACTTTTCCCCACCAGCATCGTAGCCGCCAGAGACAATACTACCAGAACATTTCCTCCGATCAGAACATATTTCATCCCAATCCTCTCCGAGACAGCCGGAAGAACAAAGGCGGCCAGCACGCACATCAACGGTGGTAAGGACAAAATCATGGCATTCAGACTTTCCTGCCCCATATAATATTTCGTATAGTAGAAAGTTCCCTGGTTATGGATAACCATATACAATAAACTGAGAAATTGTATAAAAATAAAAATCAGCCAGTTTTTATTCTGTTTTACAACCTGGATTGTCTCTGAGAATTCCAGATGTTCTCCCGGTTTTCGCCCAATTCGTTCCTTTGTATAGACCACACAAGATACGATGCATGCACTAAAAAAAACGGCATACAACACGACACTTTTCAAATATCCGTTTCCTGCCGCGCCTCCCAGAGATTCCACCAGAAACAAAGCCAGCGCAGTCACAAACAGACCGCCCATATTGGCGCCGATATTCTTATAAATGTTAAAGGATAACCGTTCCCGGTTTTCTCCGGTAATTACGGAAAGCAACGTAGAATATGGCACATTTACAAAGGCAAAAAACAGACTGAACACCGCATAGCTTACACACCCATACAGAAGCTTTCCCGTTTCCGAAACCCCCGGCATCCAGAACAAAAGACACATCAGCGCACACATCGGAACCCCGCAGACCGCCATATAAGGCCGGCAGGTCCCCCACCGGGTATTCGTCTGATCCATGACATACCCTGCCCCGATACTTGCGAACGCATCCACGGTCCGCCCGATCAGCAGAATCATACCGGCGGCTTCCAGACCAATTCTTGCCGAATCCGTATAAAAATATAACAGATAGGACGAAACAAATGTGAAAGTCCCGTTTACCGCGAAATCTCCCAGACCAAAACAGAATTTCTCCTTCCGGGAAATTCCACTCTTCCTCTTTTCCGCCATCAATTCCCGCTCCTTCTCTCATCTGGTTCCTTATTCCAGGGAACAAGCCGTTCCAATTCCTCCCTGCTAATCGAAGACTTTGGGGTGTTTCCCTTCTGCTTCATATATCCCAGCAGACTATGCAACAGACTCCTGCATTCCGGATACTGCTGTTTGTCAAAAAGCCCCATTGAGCTGACCATAATCTTTCCTTTTCCAAAGCCGGCCTCAAACAGCAGGCCCATATGCTTTAAGCGGCTGTAACTGTCGGGCACGGTCACCATTGGCCGGATCTGTCCCGGCAGAACCATCGGACGTCCCTGCGCCATGGCCCACCATTGATATTCACTGTGAAACTCCGTGGGAAATTCCCGGAACACCGGATGCTCTTCATCAATCACCATTCCCATACCGCCTTCCTGCACCGGGAATGTTCCCACCGACCAGAAATCCGTCGTAAACTGCCCGCCAATGGAATAGGGAAGATTCTCTTTCGTCGGTTCCGGTTCCAGAAATACCTGCGCTCCCTCTGCAATCTCTGACAACAGCTCTTCCGACAACTTTCGTATCGCCGTCTTTCCGTCCGGCTGCAGACATTCTCTCTGTGGATACACCCAGATCGGATACTGGTTTTCATGATTCCCCACAAAAATCCGGATATACAACCGCCTGGCTGTCCCGCTCTCCGGCAGGGACAGATACACCCGGCCCACAGATAGCACTCCACCGTTGGTATATGCCGCTTCCGGAAAAATCCCTCCGCAGAGTTTCCGGTATCCGGTATACGCCGCGCCTTCCACTTTCTGCGGCGCTGTTACGGACACAGCCTGCTCCTTCTCATAAACTTCCCATCCTGCCGTACCGCATACCTCTCCCTTTCCGTAATTCGCCAAAACCATTTCTGCGCACAGTTCTTCCTGACTTTCGTATGTATATTTTTGTAAATACAACATAGGAAGCACTTCCCGGAAAAAGGCGGAAAAACGTTCCGGCTTTGCAAAGGCATACGGCTTTGGCTCCAAATGGCTGTTCATCATACCTACCAGCGCCGTTCCCTGTCCCGGAAAATCCTGCAGGCCCAACAAAGAGAGTCCGCTCATCCCCCCGGTGCGTAAAACTGCTTCCACTTCTTCCCGGTAGCAAAGCAACGCCAGTTCTCCGGCGGCTTCCACATAACGATCCCAATCCGAAAGCATACCTGCTTTTTCCACATTCTCTTTGATCTGTACCAGATTCTGCGGCTTTGTCACTCCATGAAACTGTTCGATTTCCCGGAAATCCGGAAGCACCTCGTATTGTCCCACTTCAAAACCAAAACAACTCTTTCCGTCCCCAAGTACCTTTTCCACTGCGTGATCGTAGCGGGTGTCCGCAGAAGGATAGGTGTGATTCAGATGCCCGATCATCGGGGAACTGGTGGCGCGCAGCATCTCTTCCCGTATAGCCATCGCCGTATAAAAATCGCTGTTCGGATCCGTTCCGACTTCCCCGTAATGATAATTCGATGCATTTGCATAAAGCCGGGTGGCGTCATACACTTTTGCTTCTTTCAAAAGCTCTGTTACAAAGGATTCCCCTTCCGGTGCATTCTGCAGCTCATTTCCAAAAGTCAGCATCACAAAAGAAGGATGGTTTGCCAGAGACTGCAGAATCGCGCACATTTCCTCATGATAATACTCTCTCGCTTCCGGTGTTCCAAACGCATCCTTAAAATTCCACTGGGAAAGTTCCGGCTGCATCAGCATCCCCATATGGTCTGCCGCCTGAAACGCCGCGTCCGGCGGGCACCAGGAATGAAACCGCATACAGTTCACACCATACGCCGCATACCGTCCCAGAACATCCTCCCACTCTTCCCGGGTAAGCGGCGGATGCCCTGTCTCCGGAAAAACACAGCAGTTCGCTTCCCCTCTCAGAAAGATTCTTCTGCCGTTCAGGGTCAGCCGGAGCTGATCATCCACTCCAAACATACGGACGCCGAACTCCACTTGTTCCTCTGCCAGGATCTGCCCTGTCTGGTGTATGTCTGCTCCCGGCTGCTGCCTCTGTTCTGTCCGCTGTATGTCTGCTCCCGGCTGCTGCCTCTGCTTCATCCTCTGTACACTTTGCCCCGTACACCACTCCCCGGACCCAGCTTCCCAGATAAGCATCCGTTCCTTCTTTTTCCCATCCTGTAAATGTACCCCTTTTTCCGCATCTCCCCGTCCGCACCACTGCGCAGACAGTGTATAGAGATTCCCTTCCTTCTCATCCCAATACCGACAGTCCGACCGCAGCAAAATCCCGAAAATTGTTATTTTCAGAAGTCGTTTCGCCTCTTCATACACATAGGATATCTCTCCGGCCGCTTCCTCCGCAAAAGCCTCGCACAGCAGACGAAGTTCCAAAATCTCCCCCACCTCTTCCCTGGAAATTCCGTCCAGTTCCGCACATACTTCCGCTGTATACCTGGATGGGTATCCCTTACCAGACAGGGAAGACTGTCCGCCCGCCCGA
This sequence comes from Lachnospiraceae bacterium, assembly GCA_910574195.1. Taxonomy (GTDB): domain Bacteria; phylum Bacillota; class Clostridia; order Lachnospirales; family Lachnospiraceae; genus Schaedlerella. The sequence goes on from CAJTBF010000007.1 coordinate 147,961, forward strand.
AGGACATGAGACGCGGGATTCCCGAACGGGTATACCCGCAAAGAGCGGAAAAATACCGGCGTTGTCTCATAGATCCCGAATTCCCCCAGAATCCCATTCCAGTTTGTCTGCGTTTCATCTGTCACTGCAGACGCGCCGATCACAGATTCCCTGGGCCATTTAGTATACTGATTATCTACCGTAATCTGCATACAGACTTTTTTTCCTGCAAATTCTGTAATTTCAAACAAATAGGGTGTACTCAGTGTTCCGCATATATAAGCCTGCTGCTCCTGCCCATCTATCCTCAATGTAACTTCTCTGGTACGTTCCATCTTCAGGAAAAGACGTTTTCCTGGTCTTTCCGGAATGACCATGTCCCGAAAATAGGTTACTTTCCCTTCATATGTATGCAGCCGTGTCAACCTGGTCGCCAGACGAGGGACATCCGCATGTCCGATTTCATTCGTATCCAGCGTACCGGGCAGAGACACGGTGAACTTTCCCAATCCTTCTGCTTCCGCCTGCCAGATTCCGTTGAAATCCACGATCTTTTTCATCATTTTCGTCATTCCTTTCTTTTATAAACCCTGCTCGCAGGGCATAGCGTATCCTATTCCCTTCGAGTATGCAGACAGCCTTTGCCGCCTGATAAAGTATACCCTTCCGGGCATCCCGTATTAAATGCCCTTCGGACGAGCGAACAGCTACCGCTTTCCGATAAAGTATAACAAAAAGGGCGGTATTGCACAGTTGCAATATCCGCCCATCTTGTTCAAAATCCGTTCCTGCTTCCTGCTCTACAAACAATATAAGGGACCCCCGTAAAGGAAGTCCTGAAGAAATTAAGTGAAGAAATTTAATATGAATTTTTGACAATAAAAACAAGTGCTTTTTTGTATAATTGAAATGTAATAGAAGGAGACTATATTATATTTTTGATACAGATTTTTAAAAATCGAGGTGATAAGGTGCCGGATGATACAAAACAGGCACTGGAAGTTACGGTAAAGCGGACCGCAAAGAACAGTATGAGGACTTATGCGAAAGATATTAAACGGGAAACGCTGATGGAAAAAGCAATATTTATGTTAAAAAAAGGAAAAATAAATATTGATGAAGTTAGTGAGTATTTCCCCGAATTATTGGAGAGTGACATAAAAGAAATATTTTTGTCATAAAGGAGAGAACATGAACATAGAAGACAAATTAAAACGTGTCATTCTCCATGCTTAGAGCATGGAAAACAACACAAATTCTACTATTCACTCTGCTTCCTCTTCCTCCGGCATATATTTTTTGAAAATAAAATTAAACACCACCGCGCAAAGATATCCGAGCCCTGCGAATCCCACCGACAACATCACAGGGAGAAGCCGCCAGAACCATCCCGGTTTCCAGAGAATCACAAACAGTGGCAGCCCTTCGATCACCAGAATTGAAACAGTAAATGGGAGATATCCCATTGCCATCCAGAATGCATTCTTCACTGTTCTGACGATCCGGTTTTCAAACCGGCTCTGCACCGCAAACACATAAGACAATACGCTTAGATAAACCATACCAAAAAACAGGAACACCACCTTCAAAACAGTGCCTGCCGTTCCGCCTATGATATCGGAGAACAGAATATCATAATAACAGATCACTCCAATTCCCGCAAACAGAATCCACAGAATCGTGGACTGCCGGAAGTTCTCCCGGAACGCTTTCAGAAAACCACGTACAATGTACCCGGATTCCCGGCGTACCAATTTTAACAAAACAGAATACAACGCCGTCACCGAAGCGCCGATTGTAACAACCGGAATGCAGCAAAGCAGAAAAAGAAGATTCAGCAGGAGCAAATCTCCCAATCTGCTGATGATACGATAAAACGTACTGTCCATGCTGAAAATATTCATAAAATTCCTGCCTTTCTTTTGTTACTTTTTCCATATAGTTGCCTGCCGTCTGTTTTCACTACCGGTCGCTCATTGCATTGCATAACAAGTGCGTAATTCTGTCCGCCGCTGCTACTGCCGTTTCACAAAATACTCCTCATACCATACCAGGAAGGTGTAAATTGTCCAGACTTTTCTCCAGTTATCAGAATTCCCACCAATATATTCTTCAAAAATCGCATTGATTTCTTCCGGATGGAAAAACTGTTCTGCCGTTTTGCTATGAAATTTTTCCCGCACATCCCGATTATACCGCTCGTCTGCCATCCAGATTCGAATCGGTACAATGAAGCCCAGTTTCTTTCGAAACGCTACTTCCTCCGGCAGCACTTTCGCCGCCGCAGTACGAAACGCTACTTTATTCTGTTCTTCGTTCACTTTATAACGGGAAGGCATTCTTGATGCAATATCAAAAATCCGCCGGTCCGTAAGCGGCATCCGAATTTCCAGACCGGCCGCTGTACTCATCTTGTCCACATTCAGATAAATATCCCCTTCCAGCCAGATCTGAATATCCACATCGGACATTTTAGACAATGGATCCAGCCCTTCCGTCTCCTCATATATCTCTTTGACAAGCCCAATCGGAAGCACTTCCTCCCGGTAATGCTTCAAAATCCGCTTTTTCTCATCTTCCTTCATAATGTTGGTATTTCCCACATAGAAGGTTTTTAAATTCTCCCCGTAACGCTCTGCATTGCGGTACATATTATACCCGCCAAAGAATTCATCCGCCCCCTCTCCGGAATAGCATAACTTCGTATGCTCCGCCGTATCTCTGCACGCAATAGCAAATACGATGGCGGAAGCATCCCCCAGTGGCTGTTCCATATGGTACATCACATAAGGAACAATCGCAAAGTATTCCTCCGGCGTCACCAGTGTGCGCATACATCTGCGATTCAAAATCTTTGCCGTCTTCGCCGCCAGCGCAGATTCGTCAAACCGCTCTTCCTCATAACCACAGGTATCCACTGTCTGTACATCAGACATGGCCAGTACATAGGAAGAATCCACCCCACCGGACAGGAAAGACTCTGCCGTCTCTCCTTCGGACTTTACCTCCGGCATCACCTGTGCAAGGGTCGTATGAATCTCATCCGCCCAATCTTCCAGAGATTTACTTTCATCCGGATGAAACTGCGGCGTCCAGTAACGCTCAATCTGCAGTTTTCCATTCTTCCAGAGCAGATACCTGCCCGGCAAAAGTTTTTTTACCCCTTTGAAAAAGGTATTTTCTCCGGCCACGTAGGTCAAGCTTAAATACAGCTGCAGCATCTCTTCATTCAATTCTTTGACAAATCCCGGCTGCTCCATAATATGGCGGATCATGGTGCCGTAGAGAAGCTTTCCGTCCGCCGTCTCATAGTAATAAAACGGCTTGGTGCCAAAAGGATCCCGCAGACAGAAGAGAGCCTCTTCTTCGTCGTCCCAAAGTGCAAAGGCAAACATCCCGTGCAGATGATCTGCCATACCGTATCCCCAGGCCGCATACGCCTTACTCAGAATTGCCTCCTCCCGCGCTTCTCTGGAAAGAGAAGTATCAATTCCCAATTCCCCGCAAAGAGACTCCCAGTTGCGGATATGTCCTCTGTATTCTTTTACTGTTATCATCGTCGTACCTCTCCTGTCTATGACATTCTTATCCTGTTCGATTTTATATGTTCTGTCATTCTATTATAGTTATAATAGAATGGCATGTCAATTTTAAAAAATCATAGAGAACATCGTAACGTCCAGGACTTTGCACTTGCTGCAAAGTCCGTAAGAACGAATAACCGCTGACAGTCTTCTCTCATAGTCTGAAATTACAATGCCATTACTACAATTTAAAAATCCCTCCCCGGCAAACTCTTTTTCCTTCTGCCTGGAAGGGACTTTTTATTTACACAAAATTAGCATCATATCATTTCAGCCGTATGAAAATTTACTTTGTTTGTTCCGGCTGTGCGTCCGCAAATATGATCTTATTCACCACGAAAAATACTACCATGGATACGCCGCCGTTGAGAACCGTAGTTCCGATATTATAGATAAAATCAGGAACCAACTGGCTGGCCACCGCAACCCACACACAGTTGATAGAATTGACGATGATCGTAATGACTACCCATGCCGCAAAATAACCGGCGATCTGTGGGCCAATTTTCCCATGACTTCGGAAAGTAAAATTTCTCTGCAGCGGAAAATTCACACATTCCCCCAGAAAACTGGAAATCAGATAAGCCAGAAGATAGGCCATTCCCCCCTGCTCCACACTATATCCGATGGCATTCCATACAAAGTCAATGCCAAACAGGCTCACGTTTGCAGACGGCCACCCCCATCCTATATTGGCATAGCCCGAAAACATTGCCGGCAAAAACTGAAGCATAATATATTTTAAAAAAGTAACTACATAGCTGAAAATAATGAACAGGCCGCCCTCCCGCATCCATTTTGCCGCGGAAGGATGCTTCTCTGAAAAGCCTTCCCACCATTTTATCACAGGATTATTACTCATGTCCTATTCATTCCTTTCTTTTCATTTGAGACCATATATCTCTGAAAATTTCAAATCAACCAGTCCACCTAAGTACCGGCACATTCGCTCTCCGGATTTTATACCTAATTGGACATTAGTAGTCCAATTAGTATACCTTATCGGACAGCGGTAGCTGTCCTCCCATGCGAAGCATTTCGGATACGGGATCCCCGGAGAGGATATTATTTCATCCCGTTCGCCTTTTTCTTTACCTTCCTCTGCCGGAAGAATCCGGAGATAATCTGTCCCATCCCCTGAAAGAAATGCCCGTTTACCACCCTGACCATTCCTTCTACCATGTACTGACTGCACATGCCGCCGGCCATTTTCCCGATTCCCCGAAACGGCATATTATAGATAAACATAATATTCAGATCCGGCTTTCCTTTCGCCATACTTTTTTCCAGCATACCGGTCAACACCTTATAAATCAGCCGTCCGATCCAACTCTTTGCATAGTAGAGCTGACAGATTGCATCATTGACATCCAGTTCTCCTCTCCAGTGTCCGTCCGGAATTGCATGCCCAAGCAACGTCTTGAATTCTGCATCGGAAATATTACAGATCTCCCCGGACATATAGGACGGAATCCGGGAAGTATCCACCGGAAATTCTGTCGTCGTCCCTGCTATGGAGATGGTTCCCTGCAGCCGAATATCCGCACAGCTTGCACCGATCAGGATTTCGTAATTCCCGCCTTCAACCTCAAACCGGCCTGTTTTTTCATTGAAATAGCGGAATGCTTTGTCATCCAGCGGGATCACCACTTTCCGGGATTCCCTTGCTTTTAAAAATACTTTCTGGAATCCTTTCAGTTCCTTTGCAGGACGGTAAACGCCGTTACACTTCGCACTGACATAAAGCTGCGCCACCTCTGCGCCGTCCATCTTTCCGGTATTTGTCAGGGTAAAGGACGCCTGTTTTTCCGTCACCTGCAGATCCTTGTAGACAAACGTTGTATAAGACAATCCATATCCAAACGGAAAACGCACTTGTTTTCCCACTGTTTCAAAATAACGATATCCTACATACAACCCCTCCCGGTATTCCGCGTTTCGCTCTTTTGACGGAAAATACGGTGCGGACGGTTCCTCCTCATATTTCAACGGATAGGTTTCATTCAACTTTCCGGAAGGATTCACCTCTCCTGTGATTGTACGCAGCATCGCAGCAGCCCCTGCCTGCCCGCTCAGATATCCGTGAATGACCGCTTCACACTGATTGATCCAGGGCATTTCAATGGCTGAACCGCCGGAAAGCACCGCCACCACATGTGGATTCACTTCCGAGAGCATCTGCAGAAGCTGTATCTGACTTTCAGGTAATTTCATATTAGGACGATCCAGACCTTCTGATTCCGAAATCTCATCCAGTCCAATATACAGTAAAACCACATCTGCTTTTCCTGCCAGTGCTACGGCCTCTTTTTCCAGCGCCGGATCCGCCGGCCCCGTCCGATGATATCCTGCCGCAAAACCGACCGTCTGCAGTGGAAAATCTTTGATCACATCCAGCGTGGAATCCAGTTTTGTCGGGTTGACCACAGAGGAACCTGCCCCCTGATACCGCGGAGTCTTCGCAAAGTCTCCGATGACCGCAACTTTACAGTTCTTTGCCAGCGGCAGAATCTGATTCTCATTTTTCAGCAGCACGATACTCTGTTCCGCCGCCTTCTGTGCCATTTTATGGTGTGCCTCAATGTCAAATCCTTTGCCCTTTACCCGATCCACGGCTTTTCTTGCCGGCATCGTGGCCTGCAAAAGTTCCTCCACACGACGGTCAACCATAGCTTCGCTGATTTTCCCGGATTTTACCGCCCGGATCAATTCCTCATCGGAATCGCCTCCTGTCGTCGGCATTTCCAGATGAGAACCGGCCGCCACGCCCGCCACATGATCATTGGAAGCGCCCCAATCGGAGACCACGAATCCGTCGAATCCCCACTCGTCCCGCAGTATTTCCTGAAGAAGATGCCCGTTTTCGTTGGCATACGTCCCGTTGATCCGGTTATAGGAAGACATGATGGACTTGGGAGCCGCTTCTTTCACCGCGATCTCGAAGCCGGTCAGATAAATCTCCCGCAGTGTCCGTTCATCCATCACCGAATCACTTGCCATACGGCGCAGTTCCTGGGAATTAGCCGCAAAATGCTTGGGACATGCCCCCACTCCCTGGGACTGAATTCCCCGGATATAACCAGCCGCCATCTTCCCGGCCAGATAAGGGTCCTCACTGAAATACTCGAAATTCCGGCCGCAAAGGGGACTTCTCTTAATATTCATTCCCGGCCCCAGCAGCACACAGACATCCTGCGCTCCGGCTTCCACGCCCAGATAGGTCCCGATCTCTTCCCCCAGCTTGGGATCCCAGCTATTGGCCACTGTTGCAGCTGTTGGATAACAGGTCGCCGGAATACTTCCATTGAGTCCAAGCTGGTCGCTTGCGCCCTCCTGCTTTCGAATTCCGTGAGGGCCGTCAGAAAGCGTCACGGAGGGGAGCCCTAACCGCTCCACCGAACGGGTCTGCCAGAAATCTTTCCCGGAGAGCAGATAACATTTTTCTTCCAACGTCATATCTTGCACAATCTTTTTGATATCCAAATCATTCACCTTCTTCTTCGATATTCCTTTCCATACCCGAAACACGCTTCTACGATCCGAAGCCGCACGGCCGTGAGTCCTTATACTTCGTAACTATTCACCCTATGGCCTCATAGTTACGGAATCCGGCCTGTTGAAGTTTGCCTTACGGCAAAGAGGCCGGATTCTATTCCAACTGTGATGCATTCTTACGGGCTTTGCAGTAAGTGCAAAGTCCTGGGCTAAACTGTTACTATACTTCGTCCGAAATCAAAGTTTTTCTTTACAAAATCCTAGCTTTCAACCGTAACCGCCGCTTTTTTCTTTTTCCGGTAACGTAAGATCACAATTCCCTCTGCCGCCAGAACAAGCAGCGCCACAATCACATCTGCGGTAAGGAAGATCTTCGTCATATTTGTCATCACACCGGCCGGATCTTTGTCTCCCGCATAATATCCGCTGTTTCCTACGGTATATAAGATATTTTTACAAGCCTGACGCATTGCCTGTACTGCCGTCGCACTCTGATCGTCCAGAATATTGGACTCCGCGCTTCCGAATCCCAGCATCAGATCGTTCCCGTTACGAATACTGTGATCAGTAATCATATATCCATAAGAACCGTCGTAATCTGTCTCCACCATGCCTACAAAGCCCCATTCTCCACGGAGAACATTGTTCAATAAGTTGTTGTTTGCACAGCTTGGCACCGTACCGATCCAGTTGAAAGAAGACATCACCGCACGGGAAGTCCCCTCAAATTCCTTCGTCGCAATCTCAAATGGTTTCAGATAGATTTCCCGGATTGCCTGTTCCGAAGAATAAGTCAGCAGCATAGACGTCCGGTTGATCTCCTGATCATTCAATGCGAAATGTTTGATATATGCATATACGCCATGTTCCGCCGCGCCGTTCACCTGATTTGCCGCGATACGTCCTGCCAGCACGCCGTCTTCCGAATAATATTCAAAATTCCGTCCTGCGAATGCGGACCGATGGGTATTCATCGCAGGACCATACCATCCATAGTTATTGGCCTCTTTGTATTCCTGTCCCATACATTGTCCCAACTCATAGGCAAGACTTTGATTCCAGGTCTGTGCCATCAGAACTTCCGACGGATAAGCCGTTCCATATGCTCCGGTCACAAAATTACTCAGACCTGCCGGGCCATCACAATCCGAAGTAGCAATTTTACCCACAGATTTTACTTCCGTTGTCTGCCATCCACCAATATTGATCAGTTTCACCATATCCTCAAAACTCAACTGATCCAGCAGTTCCTCCCATTTCGGATCGTCATAATCCAGCCCTGTCAGTTCATAGAGCGTCAGACCGTTCTTCGCATCCATTGTCGGCATTTCATCCGCTTCGTCATTATATTGCGTTCCGTCATAAGTACCTACCGCACTCTCGATCACTTTTTCCCGCACCTCATCGGACATCGCATATTGTTCCTCGGAAGGCGCCGCGCAGGCTTCCTCATAATTGGCGAACGCATTCTCCCTCGAAAGCTGTACAAAATCACCTCTGGCATAATCTTCAAATTGATTTACCGCCGTTTCCTGATCGCTTTCCCGTCCGTCCTGACTGTAATCCACATCTTTCTCTACCGTAAACGTCGCCTCGTCTACGACCGTATGAGAATCCGCGCGGACAGAAATTGTATACTCTCCGGCTTCCAGGATATAACCGCCGCCCTGTACCTTGATCTCTTCCGAATCATAGGACGCCATATCCTCTTTCGCAATTTCAAAAGAGATCGTCGCAGAAGCGCCCGGCTCTATCTCTTCCGTTTTTTCAAATTGAATCAGATTGACAGAAGCTTTCTCAATCCCGCCGTTTTCATAGGGCGGTGTGAAATAAATCTCCACCACGTCTCTGCCTGCCACATCTCCGGTATTGGTCACTTCCACGTCGAACGCAACGGTATCCCCGTTATCCTGGAAATTTTTGATCTCTTTTTCAAATGTAGTATAACTCAACCCATAACCAAACGGATACTGTACTTTCTCCTCATAATCGATCTTGCCTTCCTCGGCCGCCGTTTCATAAAATTTGTATCCTACGTAAATGCCCTCCACATAATTCACAAAGGAAAGATTTCCCATAGAGGAAGCATCCGCAGCCACGCCCTGCTCGTTGAGATCCTGTACATTATTGTACGAATGATTTCCAATATTGTTGTAATAAGGAGTATCCTTCAAATCTCTGACATAAGTATCCACTGTCTTTCCCGACGGATTGACGGAACCATTGATGATTTCGCCCAGCGCTGCAAAGCCGGACGCCCCCGTACCAGGCGCCAGAATCACTGCGCCGATCTGCTCATATTCCTCTACCCAGCCTAACTCCATCGCATTATTCGCATTGATCACTACGATCACATTATCAAACTCAGAACATACCTTTTCCACCAGGTCTTCCTCTGTCCGGGATAATTCCAGATAGGATTCTCCCTCTTCAAAATCATCATAGGAACCGTTATTGGTATAAGAACTTCTTGTAAAATCAAAATTGTCCGGTGCGCTGGAAACCACGTCAGCCAGATCATATGTACCGTGAATCACCGCATGCATATCCGTAGGCAAATCGGCATTTTCCCCGCCGGAACGTCCGATGACAATCACCGCCGTATCAGAAAAGTCCTTCGCCTCACTCATGACCGCATCCGTATACGCATCTACGGTTGGTTCCGGAAGTGTCCAGTCCTGTCCTTGCATACTGATCTCCGGACGGTCCGCACGATATTCCACATACAGATCTGTCAACGTCTGGTTGGTCTCATATCCCGCATCCTGTAAGGACTGCAGGATTCCCACAGCCGAAGAAGAATCCGAAGAACCGGAACCGGTCCCTCCCAGAATCGGATTGGTGGAATCCCATCCGAATACATTCAGTTTCTTCACATCCGACGCCAACGGAAGAAGTTCCTCATTCTTCGCAAGAATCAGCCCTTCCTCTCCCAGCTTCTTCACCATTTCTCGGCTCTGCGCCACAGTTTCCTCCGACAGATTCACCTTGGACGCATTCAGAAAACCGGATACATTACTATACATCGGACCATAACAGATCATATTCACCATGACTGTCACAATCGCCACAAACGCAAGCACTGCCTGCCAGCGGACAACATGCCGGAATCCTTTCTTTGCTTTTTGGGCCAGCACCAATGCGGCAATCAACACAACCAGCAATACAAGAGTAAAATACACATAACCACTAAGCTGCGTAAGATATGCCTGAAAATCTGCTTCGCTGACACCCAGGTTTACAAATACAGGTCCCAGTACTTTTGCCAAAAAATCAATCATTTCCTTTCTCCTCCTTTTTCTTTGTCCGTTCTGAAAGGAATGTTATCATACTTTTTTTCGTTGTGCAGATTTTCTCATAAATTGCGTTTTTTTTGCACAAACTGTATTTGTTCTGTGCGTTTTCCACAATCTTATCTGTTTGTTTTTGTGCATTTTTCATATTTTTTGCAAAAATCAATAAAATAGTCAGGACAGAAATACTTGCCCTAAAGAACCTCTCAAAAAACGTCAGCGCTTAACGAGGTTTTTCCGAGTTTAACGTCTGTTACGTTTTTTGCGAAGCGAAAGCGGGGTGATGTGGGCAAGTATTTCTGCCCTGACGGACGACTGCTTTTTGTCCAACAAAACATCCCCTTTCGGGCATCCGATACTTTTCAAATCGGAATTAATATTTTCAGGTAAAACCAGTGTTCCTCTACATTGATATCTACTTCCCCGCCATATTTGTGCACGGTATGCCGCAGGCTCTTCAAACCATATCCATGAAATTCCGCCTGCTTTTTCGTTGTAACCGGTAGATTCTGTTCAAATATCAGCTCTTCTTCACAATAATTTTCAAACCGGATAATCAAAAAAGATTGTTGTACAAACATAGATACATGGATCATCCGTTTTTCTTTTTCCGGAATCTTCTTTTCACACTCAATGGCATTGTCCAGCGCGTTCCCAAAAATAGAACAGATATCCATCACATCCATAAAATCCAAACGAGCGCCGTCCACCACATAAGTAAGCGCAATGTCATTACGTATACAGTACAGATTTTTACTGGTCAATAAGGTATCCAATACCTTATTGCCGGTTTTATTCTGCGCCTCGTACTCCCGGATTTCGTCTTCCATCTGCTTCAGATAGTTCTCCCGTTTCTCCTTATTCTCTTCTGCACGCAAAGCAATGATATGATGTTTCAAATCATGATATTTATAATTGATCAGATCCAGTGTTTCCTGGGACTGTTGATACTGGGTATACTGATTATGCAGAATCATCTCCATACTCTCTAATTCATGTTGTGTCCGCAGGTGCAGTCTCTGAATATGATAAGCCATCAAAATTGCCAGTCCCCCCAGATCAATCAACGTCCGCACGTTAAAAATATCGGAAGCATATCTGCCGCTGAACGGGGTTCTGGAGTATACAAATCCAATATTACTCATCAAAAATACCGATAAACCGATTACAGCAGCAAACAACAATTCCTGTCCTGTCGCATTCATCCGTTCCATCTCCGATATATAACGATGCGAGATCCCCCGCATAACCAGATAGGTTCCTCCATACACCGCAAACAGAAGTATTCCGCCTGTCCAGAAATGCCGTTCTCCCATTCCATAGCAGAAGAAACAATGAAGCTGCCATTCCAGAGACGCCATAAACTCTGCAAGAACAAATGCTTTGACGCAGGCGTATCCTACATCCAGACTGCTGGTATCACAACTAATCCGCAAAAAGCAGAACATCAAAAAAACCGCTGCTGCCATACACAAAAGCCATATCGGTCCATCCAGCCCGTCCGTCAAAATCAGAAATGCAGACTGCAGCAGAAGCGCCGTAGCGGCAATTCCTCTGAATTTCCATCCAAAATAGCGTCGTCCCGCCTCCTGCATACACCAGATACAGGCCAGCCATTCTGCAAGCGCCGTATAAAGGCGCGGAATATCCGGAAGAATCTGCCCTGTCGCCCAATCTCCCATTGTCACTTCACCTCACTCCAATATTTTGTCAGTTCCTGCATAAAAGCATGGATTCTTGGTCTGCTCAGTAATAAATGTTCCCCTTTTACAATCGCGCATTTATCCTTTACCCCTTCCACATGTTCCAGATTGATCAAATACCCTTTATTTCCTCTGGAAAAATGAAACTCCGCCAAGGTGGTTTCCGCATTCTTCATTGTACCACCAGACAAAAATTTCCCTTCCCTGGTGTGATATACCAGATTATGTCCTTCACTTTCTATGTAATAAATATCCGACACTTCCAACCGTTTAACGCCGCCTTTTACCGGAACCACCACATACCGTTTCCCCGGACGCTTCAATCTGCCGATGGCCCGTTTCAGTTTCTGGCTGAAAGCAAAATACGACACCGGCTTTAAAATATAATCCAACGCTCCCACTTCATATCCCCGGATTGCATATTGCGATACATTGGTGATAAAGATAATCACCACCTCGGAATCTACCTTCCGAATCTCTTCCGCCGCCGTCATACCATCCATAAACTTCATCTGAATATCCATCAGAATAATATCATACTGCGCTTTGTAATCCACGGTAATCCCGTCTCCGTCACGGTAGACTTTTATACGGAATTCTTCCTTTTCTTCTCCCTGATACTTCTCCAGATATTGAAGAATCTGAGAGATATAAAATTCCTCATCCTCCACAACCGCTATTTTTATCATCTCATTCCTCCATCATCCATTCTCTTTTCCATCCAATTAGTATACCCATCCGGGCATCCCGTAATTCATGCCCTGTGGGTATGCTTTGTTGGATAAAAAGCAGTCGTCCGCCAGGGCAAGTATTTTTGCCCTGACTATTTTTTGCAAAAATGCAAAACGGTTCCAATCAGGTATACTTATTGAACTGTTTACGCTGTCCGGCATGGCAAATCAGAAAGAAAAATGCTATAAAATAGCATTTCCCACTATCTTATAGCATTCTGCCGCACCTTTCCCGTTGTTTTACTCCTCATCTGTCCGGGAGTACGCCCCCATTTCCTCTCGATCAAAGCCCCTCTCTTAGAAAGCTCTCATACCCCAATCCCCGTAGACGCTCCTGCACCACTTCCGCATTCTGTGAACCTGTATTGGAAAGCAGTATATAAAGTTTTCCCCCTTCCACTACCCCCATGTAATCGGTTTGTCGTATGTTACCGGCTATTTGTATAGAAACCGTTTCATAGTCCTCATAGCCCATCCGAATCTCCAGCAGCGTACACTCTGTCAGTCCTTTTTCCCGCGCCTCTATAAAAACACTTACCAATGCGGTAAATGCTTCCTCATTCAATACATTGGTCCCCTCCAGATAATTCTGTCTCCGGAAGCTCGCCATATAACGACTCGCCTTCAACATTGCATTCTGGAGTAATGTTTCCATTACTTTCAGACGCTTAACCACAGCAGAATCCGTCTGCGGACAGGGAATCCCCCAAAACATCAAAATCGCCCGGATCTCTCCTTCCGAATATATGGCTCCTGCCATCAGGGGGCGTCCTTCCTTTCCTTCTCTGTTTAAATAAATCCGCTCCGCCTTTAATTCGCTGTACACCTCGCTTATTTCTGTATGCCCCCCCAGACATCCCGTATCCGATATGCTGCGCACGAGCAGACGCTCTGCGTCCGACAAGGTATATTGAATGGAATTTCCCAGCTTCCGGGCTTCTGTGGACGTGGCCGAAAATAGTCTGGCATATTCCCTGTTCGCCACCAGATAAATCGCTACATCCTCAGTGTCCAGCACCTTCCCAAGAATCTGCGCCGCATAAAACAGCACCTCCTCTGTCGTATACTTTTCCAAACCTGAAAGAATCTCATAAGCCGCTTCCAGGCCTTCCTGATAGTATTTCAATCGAACTTTTGCATCCTGCTTGCTATTCGCTTCTCTGTCCGTCATTTCTAATCCCTCTGCGTTCAACTGTATCACCTTTCTCTCTTCTCATATAACTCTGATTTTCTACCATTATTCTGCACTCCTTTTCCGAAAATGTCAAGAAGGATCCTATCTGTCTAATCGGGAAAATGTAGTCGGGAGGAATTTTTCACGACTCAGAAATGCACCAGACTGCACATTCCGTGAGAACAAATTTACGCAGCGACAGCAGTGAGGGACCCTTTTTGCGCAGCAAAACTTTAAGGATTGCCCCGAACCGTTACTATGAGCGATCTCTCAGGCCGCGAATTGTAACGCCGTCAGATTCCCTGTTACGTGGAAACCTGCAATAATACTTTCCTTTGTTTCTTAATTTTCCATCGTATCCTGTCGATAAAAATATAGATAGATTGTTGAAGAACATTGACTGCCATGTATCTTTTACAAAGTTTGGTTATATAAAGCAGAACGGAGGTGTATGTTTTGAACTTTTCTATGATACAATCGTTGGGCACCTATACAAAAAATATGGAAATGCAGATAAAATGGCAGCGAAAGAAAGCAACTAATGATTTCACCGCAGACGGAAGCACAAAATTAAAAGATCCTGTCGCACAACAGGCAGAGGAAATCCGGATGTCTCAGGCGGACGGTTCCTCCAAGCTTTCTTCCCAGATCCGTGCGAAGCTGGCCGCAGGCAAAAAACTAACGCGGGAAGAAATGGAATATCTGCAGAAAAACGATCCCCAGACATATCAAAAAGCAAAAGCAATCGAAGAAGAACAAAAAAGTTATGAGGAAGAACTAAAAAGATGTAAGACAAAAGAAGATGTCCAGCGTGTGAAAATGAATCATACGGCCGCTTCTTTAAGTGTCGTAAACAGTGTGGAGAATAATCCCGCCATACCTGAGAGCGCCAAACTTGGAATTATCTGTCAGGAACTCCAGAAATGTATGGCTTTGGAGGAAGCGATCAGTAAGTTTGTAGAGAGCGGTCAATATGCCCAGCTCCCGACAGAAGCGGAAAAGAGGGAAGCGGAAGAAGCGCTCGAAGAGGCAAAAGCAGAAGAACTGCAAACGGAAGACTCCACAGAAAGTACAAAAGAATCAAACACAGACAACAGTGAACTGAATACAGATTGTACGAAAGACAATATTTCAGATGAAGAATCAAAAGATGCCCCAATATCTGAGTCTGCCCAAAAGGGCCGCGTTACTTTACCGGAACACAAGCTCACTCCTGCGGAAGCCGAGACAACACCAGAAGCCTTAAAGGTAAAGAAAGCCAAAGTCCGTGCGGCATATAAAGAAAGTCAAATTCCAGTCCCTGAGCCGATGATTGATTTGAAAATAAGATAGGTTTTACCGAAAAATCGTTATCACTGCCCCATAAATTTCGTAATAACTTGTTTTATATGCTTACTTAAGTTATAATACTTCCAGTACATAAAAATAAAGGAGGATGTATCATGAAATATGTATGTGATGTATGCAATTGGGAATATGACGAAGAGAAGGGATACCCGGAAGGCGGAATTGCACCGGGAACAAAATGGGAAGATGTGCCCGATGATTTTGAATGTCCGTTGTGCTCTGTGGGAAAGGATCAGTTCTCAGAGGCATAATCTGCTTTTTTCACCTGTTATCCGGTAGAATAACAAAAAACCGATACATTCCCCCGTTTTTCGGAGGAAGCCGTATCGGTTTTTCTTCTGCGTGGTTATATGCAAAACACTTCACGTATGCGTACTCTCCGGCATATGTAGTAGACATCAAATAACTCTTCCCCATAAAAACGGAGCAAACCTGTATGATAGAAACAGATTTGCTCCTGTTTTATTTACTTCATCTTTTCCTGCCTCATACAAAATAGAAAGACAACTTCTAAATGCTATTGCAAAGTCCTCAACTTCTCTTAGATGTATACTCCTTTATAATCGGCGGAATCTGGGACATCATATTGTCTATATCTTCAAACATCGTACTTTTCGTAGTTCCCAGTTTATCTGCCCGGTCTATATGATTTACAACTTCCTGATATCGACTTCTCAGCTGTTCAAAGAAACCACATAATAGCTGCAGAGCTGTTTTTGAATCGTCTATGACTCTGGTGATCTCCGTATGTACGGTTGACGCCCCCTCCGCCGACTTAATAATCTCATCAAACATTTCATAGGTCTCATCCACCTTAACAAGGCTTTCTTCCAGTGCCTGTTCTGAAACATCAATACTGCTGCTCAATTGATCTGTTCCCTGCTCTACATCATGAATTCCTGCATCCACTTCACCCGTCAGACCTTTAATCTCGTCTGCAAGCTTTTTCACTTCCACGGCCACTACTGCAAATCCTTTTCCCCGCTCTCCTGCCCGCGCTGCCTCAATAGATGCATTAATTGCAAGAATATTCGTCTGCTCGGCTATGGATACGATACTTTTTGTACATAGTTTAATCTTTTCCACAGCTTCCTGTAGATTTTCAAACGTACTCTCCATCTCACTGAAAAAAGACTTCACCTGCATTGAACTGTTTTTCAGTTCCTCAACTCCACTCTGCGCACGTCCAACCGATTGAGCAATTACTTCCCTGACCTCTGTAAATTCTTCTGACACTTGTTCGATGCTTGAAAAATTCTGGTCAAAGTCCTGAAGCTTTTCCTGAAAATTCTCGGCTTCTTCCAGGATATTTCCAAAAGAACTTCCTATATTACTTAATTCACGCAGCGAATCTACCTCTTTCTGCACAAGCTCTGTATGATAATCTTTTAAACTATCCATCACATGCAGTACCGGATCCAGGCTGCTTTCCTGTTCAAACATTTCTTGTGTATTATGTCTGCTTTTATTCCAAAACATTATGGACATCCTCCTTTACTCAAATACTACACAAGTCATAGATTGGTTTACAAATCGATTATTATAATGCTCACCATATCCGACAAACCCTGCATGGTTTCCTAACATATTCATATCTTCCAAGTATTCCTGCATATAATGATTCTGATTAAACAGCAGATACCTGAACAGACAATTTACAGAAAATACTGCTGAAATATGTGGAAATTCCTGTTTGATGTTACGAATTGTATTTTTTACCGTTTCCTTGTAATCCCCTAATTCCAAAAGCGCCAGAACATCCGAATCATTTATCTGTCGGAAACAAGTCAAAGCATCCCCTTCTACTTCTTTGATAGAAACAATACAAACATCATCCCCATTCAGCTTCCCAAAGGGATTCTTAAATGTCTGTGTCTTAATCTCCTGTTCTGTTACATGAAGAATATCCTGATAAACCTGTTTCGCAGATTGTCCATTCAAAGCTCCCATTACATAATTCGCCTTATCTGTCCGGGACGCAATAAAACGATAATCTCCCATCTGGCGGTAAATATTCTCTTTATATGCTTTCACCCTTCCATTCTGATTCTTTACCAATGCATAGGCAACAGCATCTTCATATACTTTCCCATTGGCAGATACTTTTCCCGCATCACCGGTTCCTCCCACCAGGGAAATATTCCGGTGCTTTAATACCGAATGAATCGTGGTAAGCACACAGGCATCATTCCCTGCACATAAATCAATACAGATCGTGTCATTCTGCTGACCATTTATTCGGCTTACATCGTTCTCCAGACGTTTGATATATTTTACAGGCATAACGGATACCTGCTCTAATACATTGGCCGCTGCACTGACTCCGTCATAAAATGCAACGATACCGACTCCCTTTTCTACTACTTTCGTATCATAACTCATACCGATACATCCAATACTGGGAACCTGAGGAAAAAGCTTCTCCAACTCATTCACATGCGTTTCAAACTGCTCGCCGTTAGAAAATAGCATAATCAACTGAGGATTTCCTAATCCGCTCACCGCTTCTGCCAGATTCCCCCGCTGGCTCATTCCAAAAAACTGCCTCATTATGTGATCCTCTCTTTCATTATGTAAAAATATGAATCAAATACATTATATGGCAAATATATATAACACGTCAATCTATTTTTTATCTTGGATTTTTGCAGTCTTATCATTTTTACCTTCCATAGTTTTTCTAATTATAGCAGCCTTCAAAAATACATAAAATATCCAGAATCAACACAAATCAGAAATAAAAACATCTTTCTCTTCCATATTTACTTACGGCATAGTATTTTATTCCACTTTTATTTATTAACTATCTTTTTCTGGGTTTATTCGGATTCACTGACACCATATTTCCAATCCACCATTCATTTTGATCATCCCACTCTCCCATATAATATATAGGAAACTTTTTTTCTTATCTTTTAATTTTATTTCAGCTGTATATTGCGGAAAATACTTGAGTAAATATGAGTTTAAAGAAAATGTACCATCTTCAAATATACTCACTACTAATTCTATCTCTTTTTTCGTCGAAGGTGAAATCGTAACAAAATCCGAAAATCGCACCTCCTATCTTTTTTTGTTTGCTTTTCATCAAAATTCTCTTTTAGAGGAACCTGCCATACATAAATTCCTCTTGCTTTCTATCGCGGGTATTAAATCTTTAACTTTTAATAATGCCATACGGATGCAGAACAGATTTTGTGGACATTCAAAATAATGTGGAGGTAACAGAGGTAAAACCATTATCTGAGGAACTGAACAGCAAATATAAAAGGTAGCGAAGAAATCCTTTTGGTAACTCCTGTTATTCTGCCTGTGCTTTATACACTCTTTTGGGAAAATGTGTACCAAGATGGTTTTATATTTAATCTACCAGAAACATCGAAACTTTCGGAAAGTATAGTAGAAAGACAACGCTTAATAGCTTTTGCTCTCATTTTTACCATGTTTTCCATTGATTTTATAGGCTTTTCCGCTCTTATTTCCTCTGATTTTTCTGTCTGTATGACTTTTTAGTACCATTTTAGTACCACTCTCACAGGCTGTTAAGATGGTTCATAATACCCACCTTTTCCTTATTGGAGAGCATGGAGCATCTGGCCATCCCCATCCAAAACGCACGCTCATAATCCTTTTGGAGTTGCCGGAACTCCTGCATAAGTTTTTCATACTTCTCCCACCGCATATAGGGCGGCTTTGGAATATGCCACAAGTCCTGTATGGGCGTATCAGGATAATCCCTATACCACCATGTATACCCCAGCTCCTTTTCCACGATGCGCTCCATCTTGAGCCGCATTTCATCCATGCCGCTTTTCTGCTGGCTTGCATAATTCAGTTTCGCGCAGTTCCGGCACATATAGCGTTCCTGCCGTCTGTAAAGGTATCTGACACGCTTTCCACAATACGGGCAATGGAAGTACAGTCTTTCGGATTTTCCGTCAATCCCCGGAACACTGGACAGAATCAAATCGGTATAAGAATCCCCCTCCTTGATTACTGCTTCCATACTCTGCGGATAATAGATAATATCCCCTCCGACAAGTGGGTATTTTACAGATTCCTTGAACGGCAAATATTTATCCCACATGACAAAATCACGGAACGCAAAGCTGTCAATCCTGCGGAAGTTTTCAAGCCGCCTGTGCGTTTTATTATGCCCTCCCGAACCATAGCCGCCCATATTACACCGCATCCTTTCCCCGAAGCATCCTGTCCAGTATAGCAAGCGTTAATTTTCTGTATGCATAAAAACTGTTCCTGCAGCATGGCATTATCTCCGCTTCGCCAAGTTCCCACTTGACTGCCATCCTATCAAACGACTTCCCCTCCGTTATGGATTCAACAATCCACTCCGCTATATGCGGTTCTGCCTGCCGGGCAGATTCTCTCAATAAGTCGTTGTATTTCCCTGCCCTGCACTCTTTCAGCAAGTCCTTTGCCCGGTTCCTTTCCAAACCATATCCGGCATAGCTTTCCTGCACTCCATAGCCATTACGCTTTGCCCTCATGCCCTATCCCTCCGAATACAGAAATCCCCTGCCGCCTTTATGGAAGCAGGGGAACTCTGCAAACATTGCTTACTTTGTTGCCTGTTCCTTTGCCGCAGATGCCTGTTCCTGGTAATAAATCGCTTTCACCTTATTATCCAGCAGGAACGCATCATAACAGATACGCCCCTCCACAAGGGAACCGCTGATTCCCGGCGGGTCTTCATGCACTTTGTAATCCTCCAGCTTCGTGGGAGCCACGCACGCACACGGATGAGCCAGCATGAAGCCGAAGTTCTCCGGGAGCCTTACCGCCGGAACCTTGACCACTTTCGCCCCGTCAATCATGGCGATAACCCCTCTAAGGCGCATATCCTCCGCAATGTCCGTCTCCATGATGATATCCTTACTACGCTTCATCACGGCATATACATCCGGTATAACCACTAAAATGCGCCCTGTTTCCGGCACTTCCGCATTGTCCAGCGCATTGTTCGCCTTTAATATCTCGTCAAAGATATTTGTTGCGTCCAGTTTCACCGCATCCGGCTTATGTCCTGCACCGGAACACATCACGCCGTAAGTATAGCTGTCCACCTCCGGCACAACTTTTTCCCTCACCTGTCTCGCCAGTGCGGATGCCGCCGCCAGCTGCTGCGCTGTCTCGTCATTGTCCAGCTTGTCAATGGCGAACGTGAAAGAGCGGTCATTCTTGAGGGTAAACTCCTCCGTTGCCGCATCCAAATCTTTGATTGTGCCGTACCGGGAGCCGGTGAATCCCGGCACAGGGTTCCGGCTGTAGTCCTGCATCTCGCTTGTGCCGATTTTGTAAACCTTGATGCTGTGCGCCCCTGTCCAGCTGAAATCTTGGTTAGTAAGGAGCGACTTCTTACTCTCTGTTGTGAAAATTTCATCCGTATAAGGCTGAAACTGTGTGACTAAACTGATTGCCATAAAATATTATTCTCCTTTAATTCAGATTCATGGCTTTTCTGATGGGGTCTGCGCCCGTCCTGTATGATGATTGATTCAACGGACCCGTGAACGGCTTCGCCCTCTGTGCTTCAAGCTGTGCCTGTTTTTCGTCATCTTTCTTTGATTTCAGGCGTTCTTCCATCAAGCCATCTATGATGCCTAAAGCCTTGTCAAAGGCTTCCTCACTGCTGCAATTCAGCGCATCCAAAAGTGTTTCCGGGTATCCCTTGTCAGCCAGCTTCTGGCGGCTGTTCAAACGGAACTCACGCTGTGCAAGCTCCTGTTCCCTCTCACCCAGTTCTTTTGATGCCTTTTCCCGGTCTTTTGCAAGCCTGTCCTGCACGATACGGTTTACATCGTCCTGTGTAAAAGTTCTTTCCCCTGTTCCCTGTACGGATGCCGGGTCTGCGTTCTGGTTCATGTTCTCTGTATTCATTCTCATTCTCCTATTTTTACGCCATAGTAGGCTGTTTTCTAGCAAACAAAAAAGCGCGGAAAGATTCCATTTCAAATGAAACCTTCCCACGCCTTATATATGGCTTCCGTCCGGTGCTTCCAGCCGTCCGGGGTACTGCGATATTCTGTTTGCCTTATTGCTATTATAACAGGAAACGGACAGATATTCAATGTTTTTCTGCACGCTTTCCAATTCCTATATAGATATGGTTTGCCTAAATCAACGGCGAATTTACACCTTTTTGTGCTTTTCCATCGGAAATATCCACTTCAAGATATGCTTTCTTATACCGCCCATTTTCTCCCTTATCTGCCTTGCACGACTTAATTACCGGCTTTAACAGTTCCGTCACTGTATGAAGCTCCTGCGGCTTCTCATAGCTTATTCTTACCTTTACTGCCATTCTATCAGATTTCACCTCGCTTTTTCAGCCATTGTATGACATTCAGCGCAATACTCACGACTGCCACCAGCCGCCAGATATTCAACCGCCTTTTCATGTCGCTAATGATTTCCGTTGCAAGGTTCATTCCCTCTTTGCCCTTTTCCATTATGCGGCTCCCCCTTCCATGCTTGAGATTCCCCTTTTCTCCGGCTTCGGCGTTGCAAATGATATATAGTTCCGCATTTCTTCTTTAGCCACCAGATAATGCCCATAGGAAAGCCTGTTATTATGTGCCGCCCTCATAAACTTCTGCTGTTCCCAGTCGGCAAATTCCAAGTATTTTTCCGCTTTCTGGTTGCCCTCCCTTGCCATACATTTCAACTTGATATAGAGGTTGTCCACCTCTGCAACCATCTTTCTATGCCGCCGTCTCCCCATGTCCAGCATAATCAATTTCGGGCAGGCAAGCACGGAAAGAGGGATGCAATTGTAACGTGCAATCCTGCTGATTTCCTCAAGTGTCAAGTCCTCTTCGCCACGGAATACTGCAAGCATTAATTCCTTTGTTACCTCTGCAAAGTAATCCGTTGGCATCCCACCGTGGATTTCAACCAAGTTCGGGTATCTGCACCCGGCATATTTCCCTTCGTGTTTCTCTCTTAAAAATTGTCTGTAATAATCCATATTTTCCTCTTTCCTTTCCCCGGAAAGCCGTGGTATTATGTATTTGTGAGTTGTACGGCTCCGGCTGTGCTCTGCCCTGTTGGTACTGGTAATACCAATGGGGCGTTTTAATATGTGTTGATATCCCCTGTGATACAGATGTACTTGCTCCGGCCGTTCCTGCTGCACGATATGCAGCCGTCAATGTTCTTGTCCAGGCTGTCAAGCGACACTGCAATCTCTGATAAGTTGTTGTTGATTCCTTCCAGTGCTTCCACCAGACGGGTTAATAATTCTTCGTTCATGCGTTCTCCTTTCCTGTCAACAACGTCAACATACTTTTTCCCAACAAACTATTCTTATGTACATACCACCTATTTTCTTTAAATTTTTCTTTTCTTTATTATCCATTGTTGACTGTTGATAAATAGAAAAATATACTGAATTTATAAGGCTTTAGCGTGTCAACAATGCTGTCAACAAACACTGTCAACGACATTACTTAAACGGCAAATCACACTCCATATCATCCATGCTTATTTGAATAAATTCATCTGTTGACGAATCAGTGTTGACAATTTTATCCCATGCACGCTGATTCCCATATACATTAAATCTAATTTGCATACTCTTTGTTGGATGCTTCTCCCATCCAATAATTGACTTATTCATTATGGCACCAATCTCTCTCAATTCCCAAGGCTTTGGCTCCTGGAATTCATTCCCCAAAGCTTCCCTGTATATCATTATGGAACATACCGAATCATACTTACAGTTATCCAGCCAGTTTTGGATGATCCCGACCTTTGGATCTTCCGGGGTAAAAGATTGCTGCATTTCTGACAATACATCTTTCAAATCCTTCGGAAATACTAAGGAATATTTTCCACTTCGGTAAATCTCCATAGCTTCAGCCCACGCCTGTTCTATAAACGCCCTGGTTTCCTCTTCATTTTCCAGCGGATGAATCTCAGCGGCCTTCATATTGGTAAGCACGGGGATAAATCTTCGGTTCCCAGTCTTATCGTTCGGCAGGAAGTCAAGGTTGTTTGCTGTTCCAATAAAAACACACTGCCGTGGAAAATCATGGGGATATTTATCATAAGGCACTTTGTAAGTATCTTTCTGTCTGCTCAAAAACGCCTTTATCGCTTCAACTGTCTTTGTATTGGCAGTTGCAAGCATTTCTGAAAACTCAATGATCCAATGCCCCTGTAACTTACGGTACACATTTTCATCATCAAGATTTTTAATATCGTCCGTGAACCATTCATCTTTACACGCCAGCAGCCTTGCAATCGTAGACTTTCCGCCCCCCTGTTCATCTTCCACGAGGCACAGCATGGTTTCAAATTTTACGCTTGGATTATGCACCCTTTCAATGGCTCCAAGCATGGTCAGCTTCATAGCCTGTATCGTATAATCTGACTTTTCCGCTCCAAGGTATTTGGGAAGCAGATTCTCAATATACTTCCCTCCATTCCATTTCAGACTTGCCAGATATTCCCGTACGGGATGATAAGAACGCTGGTGCGCGATAATGTCTATCGCCCGTGGAATAGTCTTTTCATGCGCCAGTCCGTAGGTAGTTTCCAAATATAGCCGGATATTGTTTAAATCATTGTCAGATAGATTTACAGAGGATTGCTTCCACCATGCCCCAGATACTTCTACTCTATCCGTCATTTCATTGTAACGGAACATATCTTTCAGGCATTCATCATATAGAATTACTTTCACACAGTTACCGATAGACTGTACTATTTTTCCTTTCTCGTTAACTGAAAGCCCAATATCTTCGACATTTCTTTCCACTGATGTTCCCGATTCTTCCGTTGTTTCGCTTCTTGTTGTTGCCGTGGTATATCACCTCTTTCCTTGGTAAGACATTGTTTTTTATACCATGCTGCCACTTCATGCAACATCTTTTCATTTTGATTTTTCCATTCGCCGACAATGCGCGTATAATGCCCTCTTGCCTTGGTACTTCCAAGGATCTCTAATCTGGAGATTGCATCCTCAGCAAAGCCCGGCGTAGTGATATCATAGCCGAATATCTTCAGGAAGAAAGACTTATACAACTTTATCCCCGGCCGGATAGAATGCAATAGCTTTGAGGCAGAAGGCAGTTCCCTTGGCTCCCGGCACTCCCCTTTAAACAATCCGGAAAGTTCGCCGCTTTGTTCCGCTTCCTGCATTCCCCGGCAGATTTCCTGAAAGACTTCATCAGGCACCGGTCTTTTATACATTAACTCACCGCCTCACCCTGATACCATTTTTCTTTGAAGTATGCCCGGCTGACTTTCCCGCTGATCGTCAGGAGTCCATTTGCCGCCAGTTCTGCATTCAAATCACGAATAATCTGATACGCTTTCCCAATAGAGACACCCAGCATTTCCGCAATTTCCTTCGCGGTTATGTAACTCTTTTCCTGCATCACATTCCCCCCCTTCCTATGGTTTCATATACATCTTGTACTTTTCCATAACAGAATCAGACACACCTGTTTTATACAGCTTCCTGATGTCCGATATGGTTTCGCTACCGGCCTGCTTTAATCGCCTTAGCAGATCTTCCCGGCTGCTGGCAAAGCTGCACCGCCGATCATCCGCATACTCGATTCTGTATCTCATGTTCTACCTTCCTTTCCTTCCAGCATTTCAAAAGACACCGCCACGTGCTTTTGCTTTTTATTATTGATTTTCCAGTAACGCTTTAATTGGTACTCCCAAAGCCTTTGCCAGCTTTTCGCCGACTTCATCAGAACAGGATTTCCCGCCCCGAATGTAATTAATCGTAGCTCTGGACACACCGGACATCTCTACCAGCTTTTTCTGGTTTAAGTCCTGACGTGCAAGTTCAGATACCAGTTTTACTCTATCAATTCTCAAATGGTTTACCTCCTTTCTTCTAACAGTTTTTCTACTGTTTTTTATACTTTATTACAGTATCAATGCTGTGTCAATGTTTTTTACAGTGTTTTTATTGTATTTTTGTAAATATTATGGTATATTATTTTTTAGAAAGAGGTGAGTTTATGACTTTTGGTGAAAAAATAAAGAAAATAAGAAATGAAAAAGGGCTATCACAGCAAGAACTAGGGAAAATACTTGGAATAAGACAACAAACTGTTGCGCAATATGAAAAGGCCCCATATACACCTAAATATGATACCGTTCGCAGAATTGCAAAAGCTCTGGATTGTCCAATAAATGCATTGGTAGAAGACGAAACCATATTTCAACGTAACGACGTAGCAGATTCTCTATTATACGGCGGCGTAATAGCAAGAGTATCTGACAATATGGCAAAACTTACTTTAGAAGCAATGAGTAAAGTTGAAGAATATACAAAAGATTTAACCAAAATACCAGAGTACCAAAAGGATCCAGAAACTCCACCAGACGAACCACCCAAGGACTAAGCGCAATTTTGCGCTTAGTCAAAACTTATGGTTCAAGAAACCATAGCAAAAACAGGGGGACAAATTGTCTCCCTGCCCGGCACATTGAAAATAATATATCTGCCAAGGCAGCTGGGGGACGTGCTCCCACCCGTTCCGAGTCTTGTGGAAAGGGTGGTGCTTATGAGTACTTATGAGGAATTTCAGCTAATTATATCGGTCGCATTATTGATCGTGTCGATACTGAATTATGTCAAAAGAAACAATAAGAAATAGCCGTCCTGCTCTCGTCAAAGTTTAGGAACGGCTATTCTTATGGTTGATCTTTAATCTTCGCCGGGGCGGGTGAGGTGCATTCACCTTCCAGCTGTCTTGTTAAATATATTATAAGCAATCTTTAAAAATATGTCAAATACTTTTCCGTCATTTCAAAAGACACCGCCACGCGCTGGAAATGGGGGAATATGACATATGCCAACATATAAGGATGAAAAGACAAACACCTGGTACTGCAAATTCTATTACACTGATTACACCGGGACAAAGCGACAGAAAAAGAAACGGGGATTCAAGCTGCAAAGAGAGGCACGGGAATGGGAACGGAACTTTCTGGAGACACAACAGGCCGATCTGTCCATGAGTTTTGAGAATTTCGCAGCGATATACAATGAGGATATGAAACACCGGCTCCGGGAACACACCTTCATCCAGAAACAGTACGTCATCAATAAGAAGCTGCTTCCTTTCTTCGGAAAGATGTCTGTGTCTGAGATCACTCCGGCGCATGTCCGTAAGTGGCAGAACGGTCTGATCGCTTACAGGGATGAAAATGAGAAACCTTATTCCGCTACCTATCTCCGCACCATAAACAACCAGCTTGCGGCTATCATGAATTATGCGGTCCGGTACTACAATTTGAAAGACAATCCCTGCCGCAAGGCCGGGACCATTGGAAAAGATCATGCAGACGAGATGAACTTCTGGACTACGGAAGAATTCCGGCGATTCCTGGAAAAAGTATCCGACAAACCACCGGCCTATACCGGATTTCTTACCCTGTATTATACCGGTTTGCGGATCGGGGAATTACTGGCTCTGGAATATGGTGATATTGACTTTGAGGAATGTCTGCTGACCGTCAATAAGTCCTATCAGCACCTAAATGGTAAGGACGTTATCACACCGCCAAAGACACCAAAAAGTATCCGCATCATATCTATCCCGGAATTTCTACGTGACGAACTGAAAAGCTACACAAAACGGCTTTACGGCATCCACAAACACGACCGGATTTTCCCCTACACTAAATCCTTCTTTGAACATGAGATGGTGAGGGGGACAAAGGACGGGGATGTGAAGCGGATCCGCCTACATGATATCCGGCACCCGTATGTCAAGCCCACGACAAAAAAATATGAAAACAACAATTGCAAACATATTTCTTTATGCTTACAATTGCTGTTCATACCCTCATGGAAATAGTACAAATGAAGCTAATACAAAATCTTTACGACTGAATTGTACTGATGATCTTTTGAAGTTCCTCGTTAATTATCTCTTCTGCAACGAAGCCTTCTGTTTGGCTGGTTTCTTTATTTCTTCTCATTGCAATAAGAAAGGCAACAACATCCTTCTTGGTTTCTTTTAAAAGAATCAAAAATTCATGAGTTGTTACAAATACATTCATACGCGAATAGGCGTCCTCTACATCAATAAATTCACTGAGAGTTTCCTTATTTACTTGGCGTGTTTCTACAACTAGCCTGACTGCTGTTTTTCCACGAGAGGTACAATAGCTGATAACTTTTGCAAGCGATGTATCATCTGTAACCAGCGTTTCTTTGATGTGTTTTACAAGTTCTTCGTCAAGTTGGCTCAGCATCCACAAAAAGTTTAGCCCTCCATATTGTGACAGAGCCGCACCTGAATCTATTGCATTGATGCATCGCGACTTAAACACAGACTCAAGTTTTAAAAGCTCGTCTAATAAAATCGCTTGTTTATCTTCATTCGGAGCCTTATCGGTATAGCGCCCATGCGTTATTTCAAAATCCCGCAAAAGCAACGCTAATATTGATGGTTCGACCATTTTATCCTCAAATATGCTTCGCAGAAATGAAAAACGCTCCACCATATCAATTGCTTCCAGCAAAGGATCTACGCAAAACAGTAATCTCCATGCAAATGGAATGGTAAAGAACCCTTTTTCCTCAACTTCAAAAGAGCTCCACATCCGGCAAATACATCGTATTAAAATTGCAGCTCTTTCAGAAGGGATATTTTTCGAATCACCTTTGTTCGCATACGCTTCAATTTCTTCTAGCAATCGAATAATTTTTCCATCCTGGTATAATTGGGTAATGTATGTTACAAGTTCTTTTTCACTTGCTTCATATATAAGTTTTCTCATAGTTGCATATTGCGGCATCCAACGGCCGATTTTGCGGAGCAAAACGGCCGCAATGCGAAGCTGATCGGCCACAGGCCGTTGCCTTTGTAAGCCGAATCCTCTCATAATGGGTCTATGCCTCATAAAGAGGTAAATAAACTCATTTGAAGGAGGATAATGAATGCTTGA
>CAJTBF010000008.1 GCA_910574195.1 Lachnospiraceae bacterium
TGATATGCTCCCCTTATGGTAGACAGATGAAATAATAAAACTGTCACTATAAGGAGGAGCATATTTTATGGGACAACATTCAAAATACTCTTTTGAAATGAAATTAGATGCCGTTACAAAATATTTGGAGGGAAGCTGTTCAACAGAAAGTATCGCCCGAAGCCTGGGAACAAATGGAACACGTATCGTCGAGTGGGTGACCTTGTATCAGTCTTTAGGAATAGAGGGGTTAAAAACAACTCCAAAACTCCGTGTCTATTCCGCCGAAACAAAACAAAATGCTGTTGCCGATTACCTTTCCGGCAAAGGAACATTAAGGGAAATCCAGAAAAAGTATGGAATCCGCTCAGATAAGCAGCTTCGCAACTGGATTATGAAGTATAATGGTCATGAGAAGTTAAAGGCTTCTGGAACAGGAGGAACCAGCGTCATGACCAAAGGAAGAAAAACCTCATATGAGGAACGGGTGGAAATTGTAACATACTGCATAGAGCATGGAATGGATTATGCCCAGGCAGCAGAAAAATACCAGGTATCCTACCAACAGATTTACCAATGGACAAGGAAATACCAGTCAAACGGCGTAGAAGGGCTTATTGACAAAAGAGGGAAAAGAAAATCTGAAACAGAAATGTCGGAGCTGGAGAAGCTGCGTGCGGAAAATAAGCTTCTTCAAGCGGAAAAGCGCAGAGCCCAGCTGGAGGTTGCTTTCTTAAAAAAACTCGACGAAGTCGAAAGGAGGCGGTTCTAAGCCAGACACAAAATGAAACGGTTTATCTGGCAATACAGGAAATATATGACGAGCAGGGATGCCCAATATCAGAACTCTGCAGATTTGCAGGAATTTCGCGTTCTGCTTATTATAAATGGCTGAACCGAAAACCAAGTGAAAATGAGAAATTCAACCAGAAATTATGTGTCTTTATCAGAGATGCGTACGAGGAAAAAAGCGGGATTCTGGGTTATAGGCAGATGACGATTAAATTGAACCGTGAAAATGAATTTCAAGTCAACGCAAAGAGAATCTTGCGCCTTATGCGGATTTTACATCTGAAATCTGTGTGTCGGCGCAGGAGAAGAAACTATGTAAAATCAACACCAGAGGTTACTGCCGAAAACATCTTAAACCGGGAGTTCCATGCGGAACGTTTTGGGGAAAAATGGCTTACGGATGTAACGGAGATGAAATATGGAGCCAGTGGGAAGGCATACCTGAGCGCCATTCTGGACTTGTCAGATAAAAGTATTGTTTCCTTTGTCGTTGGACATTCCAATAATAATGCCCTTGTTTTTGAAACCTTTGACATTGCCCATGAAAACCATCCAGATGCAAAGCCTTTATTCCACAGTGACCGTGGATACCAATACACATCAAAATACTTCCGTAAAAAGCTTAACAAAGCGGGAATGACACAAAGCATGTCAAGAGTATCCAGATGTATTGATAACGGACCAATGGAAGCGTTCTGGGGGATGCTGAAATCAGAAATGTATTACCTGAAGAAATTTCAAACATATGAGGAGCTAAAGGAGGCCATATCCGATTACATAGATTATTATAATAATCATCGGTATCAGAAGCGCTTAAACTGTATGACACCGATAGAATATAGAAACTATTTGAAAGATGCTGCATAAAAACTCTGCCAGTCCTCTTTGCGACTGGCAGGTAAAAATTTTTATTTTTTTAACTGTCTACTTGACAGGGAGCGGTTCAAGATTATCACTGTTCATTGGCTCTGTTTTATTTATGAAATATTTTTAGGAGATGTTATCTGCATAATAGCATATCAATATATTTTAGTCTTTGAAGAAACAACATCCTTACGGAATACCACCCAACTGCGCCATCTTTTCTTACGTCAGTTTGAAGGTTTCTATACACTTTCAGCTCACCTTACAGTTTACAGAGCCTGGATCAATAATTCTCCTCGTGCACTTCAAAGTAGCTCTGTGGATGATTACAGGTGGGACAAACCTCCGGCGCTTTGGTTCCCACAAAAATATGTCCGCAGTTACGGCATTCCCACACTTTTACTTCACTCTTTTCAAATACGGCGGCCGTCTCCACATTCTTCAATAACGCACGATACCGCTCCTCATGATGTTTCTCAATCTCACCCACAAGCCGGAATTTCGCCGCAAGCGCAGGAAATCCTTCCTCCTCTGCCGTCTTCGCAAAATTCTCATACATATCGGTCCATTCATAGTTCTCTCCATCCGCAGCGGCGCCCAGATTTTCTTTTGTATCTCCAATCCCGTTCAACTCCTTGAACCACATCTTCGCATGCTCTTTTTCATTATCCGCCGTTTTCAAAAACAGCCCTGCAATCTGCTCATACCCTTCCTTTTTGGCTACGGATGCAAAATAGGTGTACTTATTTCTTGCCTGTGATTCCCCTGCAAATGCTGCCTCCAGATTTTTTTCTGTCTGTGTTCCTGCATACTTTGTTGTTTTCATGTTTTTCTCCTCCTTGCTTAAAAATGATGCGCCCGTTGATGGCATGGTTCCGCTGCCGGCGTGTGCAATATTGGTATGCTCTGATATTTCCTCGCTGATTGTGCAAAGATCTGCGGCGGATAAACCGTGAATATCTGCATTACCTGTAATTCTCGCAAATGTTTTTAGTTCCTCTGCGGAACATCTCAGATAATTCTCCACCCGTTTTGCTGCGGCATCCGTCTGCAATCTTTCACGCAGTTTCTCATCCTGCGTCGCCACTCCCACCGGGCACATTCCAGTGCCGCAGATACGGTACTGCTGGCAGGCTGCCGCTACCATGGCCGCCGACGCAATTGCAACGGCGTCGGCTCCCATGGCAATCGCCTTCGCAAAATCAGAAGATACCCTCAGGCCTCCGGTGATGACCAAATCGACCTTTGCGTTCACCTTATCCAGATATTTTCTTGCGCGATACAGGGCATAGATGGTAGGCACACTGGTGGAATCCCGGATGATAGCGGGAGAAGCGCCTGTCGCGCCGCCCCGGCCGTCTATGGTGATAAAATCTGGTTCGGCATAAACACAGAATTCCAGATCCCGTTCGATACGCCCCGCCGCGATCTTGATTCCAATCGGTCTGCCCTCACTTCGCCTGCGCAGTTCACTTACCAGCTTCTTCAAATCGTCCGCATTATGTATTCCGGGAAATCTGGAAGGGCTGATCACATCTTCTCCCAGCGGTTTCTTTCGAATCTCTGCAATCTCCGGAGTCACCTTGCTGCCCGGCAGATGTCCGCCCATGCCCGGTTTTGTTCCCTGCCCGATTTTAATCTCAATGGCATCGGAAGTTTGCAGATTCTCGTCGGTGACACTGTACAGATTGGGCACATATTCAAAGATATATTTATGCGCCGCCTTTTTCTCTTCCGGAAGAATGCCGCCTTCCCCGCTGCACATGGCCGTACCGACCGCCGCGCTTCCTTTTGCCAGTGCAATCTTCGTCTCTCTGGAAAGCGCGCCGAAAGACATGTGGGAGATATAGACCGGCATATCCAGTACCATCGGCTTTCTGGCATATTTTCCGATTACCGTTTTTAAGGATACCTCCGCATGCTCTTCCAAAGGCATGGGATTCAACTGTGCTCCAAGCACAAGCACCTCATCCCAGTCCGGCATTTTCCTCTGTGTACCCATTGCCTCAATGGCCGATTTCCCGGTTACAGCCATCTCATGAATCTCCTTCATATACCGGTAAGCACTGTCCGTCTTTCGGGTTTCCTTCGGATAATGCAAATCCACATCTTCGGCGTCTGCGGAGACGGGCCGCTCTTTTGGTTCAGGACGAACCGCGGCGGTCTGGGAAGATTCCTCCGCCTGGAACCATGTTGCCGGCTGTCTGCAGACCGGACATTCTACCAATTCGGAAAATGGCTTTCCTTCCTTCTCCTCATCATACACATACCCACAGATAGTACATTTGTAGACCATTGCACATCCCTCCTTTTACTTTTCTCTACACTTGGGACAAAGATAGAATACTCTTAAGTCATAAGATACAATTCCTTCTCCAAGCTGTTCCTCCAAATCCTTCGTCATATCATCAAACGTGATATCCGAGATTGCCCCACATCTTTTACATACAAGATGATCATGCTTCCGGATTTTATCATAGCGGTCGGGTGAGCCTTCCATCGGTAATCTCCATATCTGTCCTTCCTGGCACAAAACATTCAGATTATTATAGACGGTTGCCTGAACAACTTTAGACTCTGTCTTTTTCAGTTCCAGGTAGATCTGCTCTGCCGTCATATGACTTTTAGATTGGTTGACTAATTCCAAAATCTGTTTTGCATATCTGGTCATCTCTTCACTGCCTTTGATTTAGAATTATTCTAATTATAATTTCTTTTTCCACTTTTGTCCAGAATGTTTATATAAAAAGTCAAAAAACAGCGCCGGCGTAAATTCGCTTCAGCGCTGTTTTTCCTAAAATATCTGTTTTATTTTTCTCTCTCCCAAAAATGAATGATATGAGGATCATACCGTTCTTTTTTTACATACGATTCCGACGCATACCCTATGGCAAGAACCGCAAAGTTGCAGCGCTGGGAAAGGTCTGGGCGTGTCTGAGAACGAGGTAGATGGTCTCCCGTGTCGTTAGGATTTCATCCAGGAAATGGGAAATATACATGACAATTTTTTTCTGTGCTTTCAACTGTCTGATGATCCCGAACAAATTTTCCTTTTCTTCCATCTGTGTACCTCGCCCGTCCTGTGTTTCCTGAACTTGGCCTCCGCCGCCTCCTTTATTACCAGAGAAATTCTGGATGTGTCCGGCGGGAACAACTGTAAAGCAAAAGCTGCAAAAGGATCTCCCTGTACTTCCCCCATCAGCCCTGACCTCTTACCGCCACATTGGAACAGACCAATCTGGAATTTGGGCAAAACCCGAAAATGAATCCATGAATCGTCCCCTTTTATCCGGCGCGTCCATCCGTCAACCTTTGAATCACGCTCAATATCCGTCCGGTGCTGCGCCGAATCATTTCTTCCGAAAGTTTTCCCTGCTCGTACGCCTTACGGATATTTTCGTCATCTTTCCAATTTCCCGGCATAATAATATCATTTCCGGCATAAATACATTTCCAGGGCACACTTCCATCTTCGGGAACCGTTGTATTCCAATCGGACATGATCACCCCCTCAAATCCCCATTCTTCACGCGCGATTACCGTACAGAGATCCCGACTGTTTGCTGCATGTACGCCGTTGATTAAATTATACGCGGACATGATTGCCACCGGCCTGCTTTTCTTTACTGCAATTTCAAATCCACGCAGATAAATCTCCCTGAGAGCCCGCTCGGAAACGCGGACATTCACCCCCATCCGGTTATCTTCCTGATTATTGCAGGCAAAGTGCTTAATCGTCACACCGCATCCTTTATGACTCTGTACTCCTTCTGTCGTACGCGCCGCCATAATTCCTGACAGCAGCGGATCCTCTGAATAATATTCAAAATTGCGCCCGCACAGTGGATTCCGGTGAATGTTCATCCCCGGCGCCAGCCAAAGCCCGACATGGAACTCTTCCATTTCGACAGCGACGGTTTCCCCAAACTCCCGCATCAAATCCACATCCCATGATTGCGCCAGAGCTGTTCCTACTGGAAATGCAGTACAGTATTGATAATATGTATCCGCATTTTCATGGTGTTTTGTTTCTTCTAAAAAACCATTTTCCAGAGAACCCAAAACACCGACGCCGTATACGGAATCTGTTTTCCTGTCTACTTCATAGCTTTGTCGCAGGCGAAGTCCTGCCGGACCATCGGCCATTATAAGAGAGCGTATCCCATATTTCTCTTCCAGCATTTCCGTGGTCTCTCCGGCAGAACCAGGCACTCGAATTCCGGCAGAACCAAGCGTACTGGTTCCTTGTGTAATGTTTCCATATAAAGCCGGTATGAGTTCCGTAACAGACTGTTCATTTGCCGGAGGTATCTGACAGGTTCGCTTTTTTTCTTCCCGGGGGATAAATATCAGATTCTCTGTTTTCTGTTCTTCTGCCACTATAAACTCTTCCCTGACTTTACTTCTGACAGTTTCACTTACGCAAAGTTCTTCAAAATCCAGATCCAGAGGACCAATTTGATTTGTTCTCTCCAGAATCATTCTCTGCTGCACAATAAGAAGCGCGACAGGCTGTAATGATTCTACATGTTTCCCAATCCATATTCCATATGTTCCGGCATCAATAAACCACGCGTGCATCTGCTCCGAAAAACTGGCGAAAGACGACTGTTCTATGGATATGATAAGCGTCTGCGCTTCCTGCGGCTTTAAAAGCTCTGTTTTTGAAAAACCGACCAATCTCTTATATTCCTTCTCGTGCTCTGTCTGTGGCAATGTCGCATATACCTGTACCACTTCCCTGCCGGAATAAAATTCACCGATATTCTTTACTGAAACTGTAATATCAATCCCACGCTCTGTCCTCCTCATACTCTTGAACTCTACTGAAAAGGACGCATAAGAAAGTCCATAACCAAACGGAAACAGAGGCTTTATACCAAAACTTTCAAAGTACCGGTATCCTACATAAATCCCTTCTCTGTATTCCTCGGTTTCTAAATTTCCATTCAAATAACCAAAATTTTCTGCGGAAGGATAATCTCCATAACGTCTCGCCCAAGTGGATGTCAGCCTCCCGCCGGGTGACACATGGCCAAAAAGCACATCTGCTGTTGCATGCCCTCCCTCCTGTCCGGGAAGAGAAATATTTAAAACTGCCTGAATATTTCCTGCCTCTTCAAGTATATCCGTTAATTCTATCGGCGCGCCCACATTTAAGAGCAGTACGATTGGAACGCCTGTCTTCTCAAGCCATAAGATATCTTCCTTTTCGCGTCTGCTTAAATAGTAGTCTCCTTCCTCTCTTCTCCGATCTTTCCCTTCTCCGGAAATACGGCTAATTACATAAACAGTAACTGCCGCGCCTTTCATATCTTCCGCTGTAATTCTGCGTCCTTCCGGCATTGAAAATGGATTCTCCGCATACGCATCAAAAGGGTTCTCTACATTTTTTGCTGCCTCCAAAACCGCTTTTTTCCATGCTGTTCTTGCATTCTCATAGCGGGTTTCATAATCCATAAGCCAGTTCTCGCTGGTAATCACTGCTCCTGCCTCCCGTATTCCCTGGCAGACAGAAATATTCTCCCGATTATTCACATCCCCCGAACCAGTTCCGCCCTTTATTGTTTTCACTGCCCCGCCTCCGAACAACGCAATGGGGAAATTCATATCCAAAGGGAGCAGCCCCTCATTCTTCAAAAGAACCATTCCTTCTGCCGCCGCTTTCCTGGCAAATCTGCAATGCTTCTGTTCCCGTGCGGAAGGCTGTCTCTCCAATGTCCCGCTGTGTATCTGATTTATCATGATTTTTCCTCCTCCATTTATATAGAAAACCCGTTCATCGTATGCCGACCGCCCGACGAGCAAGGTAAACGCCGAATATTTTACGAATGATATTATGACAAAAAAAGGCTGCAGCAACAGCCCTTTTCTTGTCAGACACTACATTCAGCCTGTAAACTTCTCTCTTATTCCTTGACTCCTCCAAGCGTGATACCTGCAATAATAAATTTGGAAAGGAACAGATATACAATAATAATCGGCACAATCGCCACAAGAATCATTGTGTAGATTTTACCCATATCAAAATTCATATAATCGGCGCCCCGAAGCGTTGCAATCAGAATTGGCACGGTCATCTTCTCCTTCGACTGAATCACCAACGCTGGAACAAAATAATTATTCCATGAACCGACGAATGTGAAAATTGCCTGCACCGCAATCGCCGGCTTCATAATCGGAAGCACAATCCGGTTAAATGTTTTGAACTCCCCGGAGCCGTCAATTCTTGCTGCCTCGACAAGGGAAAGCGGAAGCGATGACTGCAGGTAACTATACATAAAGTAAAATACTGCCGGCGACGCAATGGATGGAATAATCAACGGAAGTAAAGAATCATACATTCCCATATTCGTAATCAACCGCAGAAATCCCATTGCAGTTACCTGTGTCGGCATGACAAGAATTGCCATGATAAAAGTAAAGGCTATCTTTTTTAATTTAAAGTCATATGCATACAGACCATACGCCGTTAATGCAGAAAAATATGTGCAGATCGCTGCGGAACATCCGGAAACAATCAGACTGTTAAGAATTCCCTTAAACATTGGAAAGGTTCCGTCGTTCGCAACATTTTTTAAATTTTCAAACAGATAGGCTCCCGGCAGTGCGGAAAATCCTTTCTGAAGATCTGCATGTGATCGGGTTGCATTGACAATCAAAATATAGAAGAAAAACAGGCACATAAATGACAGGATAATCAATACGACATGTGCAACGATACTCCTTAAATGATTCGGCTGTTTCGATTTCATATTTCTAGCTCCTTCCTTGCTTTTTAGCCAGTTTCTTTGCCTTTCTCGCTGCGGCCTTTGAACCGTCCGGATCATCGTTATTTGTCATACGGTATACAAAGAAACAGAGAATGCCGCTGACAATGAACAAATATACGGATAATGCGCCAGCCATACCATAGTTTCGGCTCTTTAAGTGACTGTTCAGGAACATAATCAGCGTCATAGACGTACGGTCCGGACTTCCCTGACCATTTGTCAGAATCTGCGGAACATCAAACATCTGCAGACCGCCTATAATTGCCGTAATTAAGGTATAAGCAAGAATCGGCCGTATCTGGGGAAGTGTAATATAAAAGAATCTCTGAAAGCTGTTGCAGCCATCCAGGTCAGACGCCTCGAAGATATCCGGGCTGATACCCATAATGGCCGCCATAAGCATAATCGTTGAATTTCCAAACCACATCAGAAAGTTCATAAACCCGACCAGCGACCTGGTTCCCATAACAGAACCCAGAAAATCAATCGGCTGACTGATCAGCCCTATGGACATAAGAATTCCATTAACCGGTCCGTTGGTCGAGAACATGGTGAAAAACAACATTGCAAACGCGGAGGCCATAATCAGGTTCGGCAGATAGATCACAACCTTAAAAAACTGTGTTCCGCGAATCTTTAAACGCGCGTCTACAAACCATTCCGCAAGTACCAGCGCGATGACAATCTGGGGAATAAATCCGATAATCCATAAAATCATGGTATTTGCCGCATATTTCAGCATATCCGATCCCAGAAGACTGATATAATTCTCCATCCCCACAAAATTAGGCCCGATTTCTTTGATTCCCGAACGATAATATTCAAAAAAGCTGTATCGAATCGTGTCTAGCAGAGGAATAAAAGAAAAAATAAAAAAACTTATAAAAAACGGGAGTATAAAAAAGTATCCCCATTTTGAATAATCGACTTTTTTATTTTTTTGTTTCATAAACTGTCCTTCCTTTCTTTTTCAGATATCCGGTGGGGAAATCCCCCACCGTCAGACTCCCTTACTCTGGCCACTGAATCTCCGTGATATCAGGATAACGTTCTATAATTGCCGTTTCAAAGTTCTTTTTCGCTTTCTCATAGTCTATTTTTCCCTGTAAGTAATCGCTAAAGGAATTCTGAATCAATTCAACGCATCCCTGATCATAAGCGGAAAGCGGTGCGATCTCAATATTCTCTGCAACCGGTGAAAAATATGTAAACGCATTCTGTCCTCCTAAAAATTCTGATGCATAGGAGTTGTCTTTCGCCGCTTTCTGCATGCCGCTTCTGGTATTTGTAAAATCAGAATACTCCTTGGATATTTTCAGCAGGTTCTTTTGGTCCACCGTCACTGCGAGAATAATGTCTTTTACATGCTCCACATTATCCGTACCGGTACATGCATGAACATAGGAACCGCCCCAGTTGTATTCCTGCGGAGGATTGGTAACGCCCCACATACCGTCTCCGCCGTCCCAGTTTGGCTTCAAAGTAAAATCAATTCCCCATGCCGGAAAGAGGAACGCAAACACTTTAGACGTGGAACCCATCGCCTTGTTCCAGTCGTCATTCCACTGCCCCTTTACATTTTTATCCAGATATCCCGCGTCCAGCCATTCCTTGGAATCATTCACCCAGTCCATGATTTTCTGGTCAACCCGAATGGTCGTCTCTCCGGGACTCACCCATGACTCGTCAATACTGTTCCCATAGAGACGGAAGGTATCTGCATAAGAAGAAAATGTATAATATCCTTTTTCCTTTAATTCTTCTGCCGTCTCCTTAATCGTATCCCAGTCTTTCACTTTCTGGCCGATTTCTTCCGGATCATCTGTTCCAAATACTTCTTTTGCAATATCCCGACGGTATACCAGAAGTCCTGGACAACACTGCCAGGTAGAACCTCTCTGAACCCCGTCTGTATCGGAAGCTGTTACTTTTGTAAATTCATACTGGTCAGAAAGTTCCTTTGCCGGATCAATGCCAAGATCCTCCAGTGGCATAGCTGCATCTGCATCCTTATCTGTGTATTTGTTTACATAATCTGTCTCTGACAAAAAAATATCCACTTTATCATCCGCCGCGGCGTCTGCCTGCTTCATCAGCGCCTCATCCAGTTTTTGCTGATAAACACCGTCCTGATTCGGATTGATAATCCAATGGATTTCTGTTCCGTCATTTAACGTTGTGACTGTTCCATCCGAAGACGTCTCTTTTACTTCCGGATAAACCGCCTCCACCCGTTCACGGAATTCATCATTCCAACTATAGATATTGATGACCTTTCCTTCATTTCCCGAACCAGAATCAGACGGCTTTCCACAACCAGCCGCCATACTTGCCGTCATTACTGCAATCAATAAGATACTCACTACTCTCTTTTTCATTTTAAAAATCCTCCTTTTTTATTTTGCAATGCATAACGTTGAATGCATTATAGATAAAAACTATTTTTTGATATACTAAAGATTTTACAAAAATGTCAAATCCATGACACATTTTGAAATTTCTGTTTTCCCTGCATCTTCCGCAGATTTTATATTATTTTAGGTCATAATTCTGATATTTTTCACATGTTTTTTATTTTTTTCACACAGGATTTCCTCTATGATATCTACTACATCTATCAATGAGAAAGGAGCATGAAATTGAATCATCTAAAATTTATCGATGAACACGGCAGCTTTCTATTAGAACAACCGGAAAATACAAGTTACTTATATTTCCCTCTTGCTTCAGAAACCGGATTAAAAAGTGCCGTCACGCCAAATCTCGGAGGCGATGCAAAGATCAACCAGGAAATTTTCTTATTAGAACCGGTAAGCTCCGAGAATCTGCATAACAACCGTTCCACCCGCAACTTCTGGTTCACCGGGAAGGGCATAGACGCATATTCTGTCGCCGGAGCATCCGCAGAGCAGGAAAATGCACGTTTTCTGGCAACACAGGATAAAAGTGAACTGACCGCTGGATTCATGTGGCAGATCTTAAAGAGGACTTCCAAAACCTGCCAACTGACCTCCACAGTCACCTCCTTTATCCCAAAAGACGCCAATGTAGAAATTATGCATGTAACCGTACAGAATCATTCCGGGAAGCCCCAGGAGTTGACTGCCTATGCAGCCATTCCCATCTATGGGCGCAGCGCGGATAATATTCGTGATCATCGGAATGTAACGTCCATGCTGCACCGTATCGAAACAACCGAAAACGGTGTCCTCGTCTGTCCAACCATGTCCTTTGATGAAAAAGGCCACCGCCCTAATAAACAAATTTACTATGTCATGGGCTGTACGGGGGAGGGCCAAAAGCCAGTCAGTTTCTACCCTACCGTGGAACACTTTCTGGGAGAAGGCGGAACCTTTACTCATCCCTTCTCCATATATAAACAGGCTCCCGGAATTCCGTCTCCTTTCCATACTGCTGGAAAAGAGGCGATGGGCGCTTTCCGGTTTAAGCCAGTTTCGCTTGCTCCTGGCGAGAGTACAGACTATATCATACTCCTTGGCGCAGAAGAGCACAAAGAAGCCATTTCCAGAATCTATGAAACATACAATACCGTCGAAAAAGTACGGCAGGCTTTCAAAGATACAAAATCTTACTGGCAGCGCCAGAATGCCGTTCATTTCCATACAGGAGAGCAGGATTTTGACTATTGGATGAAATGGATTTGCTTTCAGCCTTTCCTTCGCCGGTTGTTCGGCTGCTCTTTTCTTCCCCATCACGATTATGGACGGGGCGGCCGGGGATGGAGAGACTTGTGGCAGGACTCACTGTCCCTGCTTTTGATAGAACCTGAAAATGTCGGACATATGATTGCGGTAAATTATGGAGGAGTCCGTATCGATGGGACGAACGCAACGATCATCGGCGATGGGGACGGTCATTTTCTTGCGGACCGGAATGGAATCACACGGGTCTGGATGGACCATGCACTCTGGCCGCTGATGACAACAAAACTCTATATTGACCAGACCGGGGATATTGAAATATTGAACAGACAGATTCCCTATTTTAAAGATGCACAGATTATGCGGGGAACTGAAAGAGATCGCTCGTGGAAACCGGAACACGGAAATCAACAGCATACCGCGGAAGAGACTGTCTATACCGGAACAATCTTAGAGCACCTTGTCATCCAGCAACTAACTGCTTTCTATGAAGTTGGAGACCATAATATCTACAGACTCCGTGGGGCAGACTGGAACGATGCCCTGGACATGGCTTCTGAACATGGAGAAAGTGTCGCCTTCACCTGCGCCTATGCCGGTAATCTATTAGATCTTGCCGCGATGATCCGCCTTCTGGACCACCATTCTTCTACGCATACTACTGAACTTTTGGAAGAGATTACGATTCTATTGCAAAACAATACAGAAGTATTTGACAATATCGGTAAAAAGCGACAAATACTTTTCGACTATACAGCCAAATGCAGACATCATATCAGTGGCCGACGTGTAAATATCTCTCTTTCTGTTCTGGCGGAAAGCCTGATTCAAAAGGCGGACTGGCTTATCGCACATATAAGGTCACAGGAATGGATTGACGTTGGAAAAGAAGAAGGATGGTTCAACAGCTATTATGATAATCACGGGCACTCTGTAGAAGGATTTTATAAAAATCATATACGAATGATGCTGACCGGCCAGGTATTCGCTATTATGAGCGGAGTAGCAGAGAATAATCAGATCAAAAAAATAACGGTAAGCGCCGATCATTATCTTTACCAGAGGGAAACCGGCGGCTACCGCCTGAATACAGATTTTCATGAGTTAAAATTTGATATGGGCCGCATGTTTGGATTCGCCTACGGGGAAAAGGAAAACGGCGCCGTATTCTCTCATATGACGGTGATGTACGCGAACGCTCTGTATCGCAGAGGATTTGTGCGAGAAGGGTGGAAAGCCTTAAAAACACTTGCCGATACGGCTCTGGACTTTGACACCAGCCATATTTACCCGGGGATTCCAGAATATTTCCGTTCTGACGGGCGTGGAATGTATCAATATCTGACCGGCGCGGCAAGCTGGTACATGCTGACCATGATCACAGAGGTTTTTGGGGTACGGGGCGAGGCGGGAGACCTGGTTCTCTATCCAAAACTTCTTGCCTGCCAGTTTGATGCAGACAAAACTGCTTCCATTGCTATTCCTTTTGCAGGTAAAAACTTAACCGTAACCTATCAAAACAAAAACAACAAAGATTTCGGCGACTACATCATCGATTCTGCCTTCTGTGACGGAATCGAACTTACGGTAGATGAAAACGCTTTTGTTATTCTGCCCAGAAAACTGCTCGCCGCTTTATCCGGCACCGTCCACAGGATCCGCATAAATCTATTATAAATTATGAAAGGACATTTTTAACATGAGATATGGATATTTTGACGATATAAACCGGGAATACGTGATTGAACGGCCAGACACCCCTGCACCCTGGGTAAACTATCTTGGTTCCCCCGAATATGGCGCAATCATTTCCAACAATGCAGGTGGATACAGTTTTGCAAAGTCCGGCGCAAATGGGCGGATTCTCCGTTATATTTTTAATAGCTTCGACCAGCCCGGCCGATATCTTTACATCCGTGATAACATTTCCAAAGACTATTGGTCTGCCTCCTGGCAACCGGTAGGTAAAAACCTTGACGAATATAAAAGCAGATGCCGGCACGGCATGGGGTATACCAAAATGTCAGCAGACTACGATGGGATCCACTCTGAAGCATCTTTTTATGTCCCTCTTGGAAAAACCTACGAAGTATGGGCGCTTTCTGTAAAGAACCAATCTACCTGTACCAGAGACCTTACCTTAACTGGTTACGCCGAATTTACCAACCACAGTAATTATGAGCAGGATCAGGTCAACCTGCAGTACTCACTATTTATCTCAAGGACACAGTTTGAAAAGAATCGGCTCATTCAACAAATTCACGGAAATCTGGATGCACTGCCAGAGAATGAAAAGGTAGATGAAAAAAATGTAACCGAGCGTTTCTTTGGTCTCGCAGGCGCCGATATTTCCTCTTACTGCGGCAAAAAAGAGCATTTTCTCGGAAGATATCATGGTTATGGTAATCCACAGGGCGTCCTGTCCGGTCATCTTGGAAATGTAACCAGCTACAACGAAAATTCCTGCGGCGCACTTTCCTGCCGGATCACATTAGAACCGGCGGAAACAAAAACGATCGTTTTTCTGCTTGGAGCAGGGGGAAATGATACATCCTCCACTCTCCTTGATGCTTATAAAAACCCGACGGTAACTACTGAAAAAGAGATCAGGGAACTTAAAAACGATTGGAATGAAAAACTGGGGCATCTGAGAGCGACCACACCCAGCCCGGAATTTAACACCATGCTGAACACCTGGAACGCCTATAACTGCTTTATGACCTTCATCTGGTCCCGCGCCGCCTCCTTTATTTACTGTGGTCTTCGTAATGGATATGGGTATCGTGATACCGTACAGGACATTCAGGGAATCATCCACCTTGCGCCGGAAATGGCAGCGGAAAAAATTCGTTTCATGCTGTCCGCACAGGTAAGCAACGGCGGCGGACTTCCTCTTGTGAAATTTACACACGATCCAGGTCACGAAGACACGCCCGACGACGCATCATATAGGCAGGAAACCGGCCATCCTGCCTATCGTGCCGACGACGCACTCTGGCTCTTTCCAACGATATACAAGTATGTTGCTGAAACCGGGAACATAGAATTTCTTGATGAAGTCATCCCTTTTGCAGATAAAGACGAAGCCAGCATTTATGAACACTTAAAGCGTGCGATTACATTCTCATTTCATCATCTCGGCCCCCATAACATGCCCGCCGGCCTGTATGCCGACTGGAACGACTGTTTACGTCTGGGTGCAAACGGGGAATCCTCCTTCGTCGCCCTGCAGTTTTATTATGCAATGACTATCCTGGAGAAATTTGCAGAACACAAAAAAGATGCGGTTTATATGAAATATCTGGAAGAAAAGCGAAAAAAAACCGGTGATATAATCCAGAAAATGTGCTGGGATCAGGATCGCTTTATCCGGGGTTACACAGAATCCGGAGAGCGAATCGGCACAGGAGACGCCCCGGAAGCCAGTCTGTGGTTAAATCCCCAGAGCTGGTCTGTCAT
The DNA here is from genome assembly GCA_910574195.1 of Lachnospiraceae bacterium. Taxonomy (GTDB): domain Bacteria; phylum Bacillota; class Clostridia; order Lachnospirales; family Lachnospiraceae; genus Schaedlerella. The sequence continues at coordinate 15,530 of CAJTBF010000008.1, forward strand.
CAGCGGACTTGCAACCAACGAGCAGGCTGATACTGCGCTTACAAATGTCTTCAAACAGCTAAATACAGAATATGGCGCTCTCTTAATGGATCCACCTTATCATGCCCACGCTTTTGAAGGGGCCCTTGCCGTCATCTATAATCAGGGTACAAAAGAAAACGCAGGAATTTTCTCTCAATCCCAAGGCTGGCTGATCCTTGCAGAGGCCCTGTGCGGCCACGGAGAACGGGCATTTACCTACTTCATGGAAAATGCGCCCGCCGCCTGGAATGACAGAGCAGAACTTCGATGTCTGGAACCCTATTGTTACGGCCAGTTTACAGAGGGAACTGCCAGCAAATCTCCTGGACGCTCCCATGTCCATTGGCTGACTGGTACCGCCTCTACTATGATGGTTGGTTGTGTGGAAGGAATCCTGGGCCTTCGCCCTGACTTAGAGGGAATCACCATCGCCCCATCCATTCCAAAAGATTGGCCGCATCTGGAAATTGAAAAAATTTTCCGTGGAAAACATCTGCATATTCTGATTGATAATCCAAATATGCAGGAGTCTGGATATGAAAAACTTACATTAAACGGAAAAGAGCTTTCTTCCAATTATATTCCCGCTGCTCTTCTTAGCGAGAAAAACGAGATTCATCTGATTCTCTGATACAGAGGATCCTGTCACAAAAATCTGTTTACACAATGGAATGGAGGACACCGTGCAGCTCAGGCCGCACAGTGTCCTCTCTCGTTTCTTTTGTATATTATTTTTCTTGTACCTTATTCTTTCACTTCTGTTTCAATATCCCATTGAATCATATGATTTATGTCCCGGTATTTCTTCGGCGTCATACCTGTATATTCTCGAAATTGCTGTATAAAATGGCTTTGAGAAGAAAAAGACAGCCTGTTTGCAATATCAATCATTGAATATTCACTATATTGTAAAAGATTTTTCGCCATTTCAATCTTCTGCCGTCGAATATAGTCGCTGACAGAATCTCCGGTTTCTTTCTTAAACAATCGCGACAGATAACTTGCCGAAACTCCAAGCTCATCCGCAAGATCCTCTATCGTAATACGTTCTTTCAGGTGGGCATAAATATATTCTTTACAAACGTTGATATGTCTGGAATTCGTATCACTCCGGCAAATTTTACGCATCTTTTCCGTATAATCCAAAACCATCTCTTCATGCAAATTTCGTATTCCCTGAACTGTATGTATATCATCCAGTCTCTGAATATAAAAATCGCTCATACGAAACGCCTGTTCAAGCTCCATCCCTTTCTGCTTACACAGCCTGGTAATCATTGCCGTCGTAATGACAAAATGGTATTTTAAGTTCGTAATCGGATTTCGTGAAAGTATCCCTACTCCCTCACTGTCCAGGAATCTTTCTCTTTGACAGTTTTCTTTGACCGCCCTCACATTGCCATTCGTAACCGCCTGATAAAACAAAAATTCTTCTGTCGGCGGCCTGTGTTCTATTTCATCAATATCATCTTCTGCCTCCAGGAGAAGCCATTCATCCTGATATCCCATAGAGTACTCCTTTCATACTGCCCTGATCCTGCGTACTTCTTTATTCCTACCCTGTAAATAAAAATGCATGAAACCATATGGTCATATATCGTTCTCCGCTATCAGCCAATGTTTGTTACTCTACAATTTCATATCCGGCGTTGTGGAGAATCTCCAATGCATTTTGATAATTTTCTTTCTTTGTTAAAATATAGTCTGTGTTAAAAGTTGAAATTGCACAAATTGAAATCGCATTTTGGGCTAAAATCTTTGCAATTCTCGATAAAATCCCAATCAGAGAAAAATCCAAAACTCCCTGAATACGAAAAGCTTTCCATCCATCGTCTCTTTGAAGTACATTAGAAGGTACAGTATTTGTAATACACACCAAAGATTTTTCCTGGTCCGTTTTCCCTATAAAGCAATATTCCATATCGAAATCTACAAGTGAATAATCGGCCACTTTGCATACAGAAAAATCATAGTCAATCTTTTTTATTTCCATAATGTCTATCTCCCGGGAATCCGAATTTATATAACAGTTCAGCCTTCGGCCTCACTGTTGCGGAATTTGCCCATTCCAAGTCGCCTACGGCGAGGGGCAAATTCCTTTTTGGTATAATTTACGCGTTCTCACAGACTTTGCAGCAAGTGCAAAATCCTGTGCTGAACTGTTACAAATTTATCCTTCTTTGCTTTCCTCTATATTTACAACATCCATCGCCCGCTCCGCCTCAGCTCCACAATAAACTCCATCGTCCCCTCTTCCAACTGTCTCTTTTCTGCCTCTGAAAATCCATGTCTGGCATAAAAACGTCTCGCATCCGTATTTTTTTCCAACACCCACAAATGATCGCAATGATTTTTTTCTATTGAAAAATCAAGCAGCGCACTACCGATCCCCTGATTTGCAAAAAAGGAATCCACATAGAGTTCTACGATTTGTGTACCGTCTATATGGACAAAACCTTTGACAAACGTATCGTCATAAACCCAGATACCGTCCAATCGTTCCGGATTCTCAATATATTCCTTCGCCAGAGGATAGACCTGTATTTCCCCGAAGGATATCCGGTCGTTCTGAAAAATTTTTCTGTAATTGATTCGCTTGGTGAATACAGAGATCTCCGCGATTCTTGACGAATCTTCTGTTGTTGCTTTTCGGATCATTGTTGTTCTCCTATTCTGATCTCAACATCCTGTTATATAAATACGATTCTAAAAAATGTATCCTTCCCCCTATATACTATCACTTAAGTATCCTTTTTTCTATACCTATCGGAATACGCCTTACATTTTTTGCAGAAAAATAGTCAGGACAGAAATACTTACCCTAAAGAACCTCTCAAAAAACGTCAGCGCTTAACGAGGTCTTTTCGAATTTAGCGTCTGTTACGTTTTTTGCGAAGCGAAAGCGGGGGAGGTGGGCAAGTATTTCTTCCCTGACGGACGATTGCTTTTTGTCCAATAAGGTATACTTATTGGACTACTAATGTCCAATAAGGTATACCTTAACGGACGGACGCTCCTTTATTCAAAGTAAAATGTAAGATCCATGCAAAAATACCCTTCCCAAAATCGGTCAATTGCTTTACAATAAATTTGACCAAATCGGCCCATGGAGGAATACAATGAACGAAAAGTTTTTTTCCTTACCTGTTCAAAAGCAGCAGGCAATCCTAAATGCCGGATATCGGGTATTTTCACAGAATTCCTATAAGAACAGCCCCATGCGTGAAATTGCAGAGACTGCCGGAATTAGTAAGTCCTTATTGTTTCACTATTTTCATAATAAAAAAGATCTCTATTTATTTCTATGGGATAAATGTGCGGAAACCACCATCGAATTTTTAACCAAATATGACTGTTATGGGCAAAAGGATCTTTTTGAAAGCATGGAACGCGGGATGAAAGCGAAAATGGAATTGATTCGTCTGTATCCGGACATGGGGAATTTCACCATCAAAGCTTTTTATGAAAAAGATGAGGAAATCTGTGCGGCGGTACAGGAAAGTTATCATAAATATTTTAATCTGAAAGCAGATCAGGCACGGTTGAATCTGGATCCCGGACAATTTATTCCCGGTCTGGATATCCCTATGATGTATCGGGAGATGTACTGGGCGTCCGAAGGATACCTCTGGGAAATGGTACAGAGAGGACATATAGACGTCGCCCAAATGGAGAAAGATTTCACCGAACTTATCACGTTCTGGAAAAGGATCTATCTTCGGAAGGAGGAAAAACATGGAAGCAATAAAAACCACCAGTCTGACAAAGTATTACGGGAAAGCCAGAGGGATTATGGCGCTGAATCTGACCATTGACAAAGGCGAATTCTTCGGGTTTATCGGACCAAACGGCGCTGGAAAATCCACCACCATCCGCCTGCTTCTGGGACTGATTTCGCCGACATCCGGCAATGCGCAGATCCTGGGAAACGATATCCAGAAAGAAAAGCAGACCATTTTGCAACACGTCGGCTACCTTCCTTCCGAGGCCGCCTTTTATCCGGGTATGAAGGTAAAGGAAGTCCTGTCCTTATCCGCTGCGCTGCGAAAGAAAAATTGTACAAAAGAAGCACAAAAACTCTGTGAACGTTTGGAGTTGGACCCCTCCCGTAAAGTGGACGAGCTCTCCTTTGGCAATCGAAAAAAAGTGTCCATCGTCTGTGCTCTGCAAAGCACCCCCAGCCTGCTGATTCTGGATGAACCGACCGGAGGACTGGATCCCCTCATGCAGCGGGAATTTTTTGAAATATTAAAAGAACAAAACCAGCAGGGCGCCACCATCTTTCTGTCCAGCCATGTACTGTCTGAGATTCAACGCAACTGTACCCGGGCAGCCATCATCCGGGAGGGAAGCATCATTGCCTGCGACAGTGTGGATACGCTGGCCAAAACCAATGCCAAACGAATTACGGTACACGGCCACGTAAATCTGGAGGGCCTGGAGGGCGTCCGGGACAGAATCCATGCGAACGGAACCATCCGTTTCCTATACAGCGGCAACTGGAACCGTCTGCTCCAGACACTTTCCGCCGGATCCATCTCCGATTTAACCATCTCCGAACCGGATCTGGAAGAAATCTTTTTACACTACTATGAAAGGGCTGGTGATCCGGTATGACAATCATAAAACATGAACTGAGACAGGGGAAAGTCTCTTTCCTGATCTGGACGGGCGCCATTGGTTTTCTGTTGGCGGTCTGCGTATTTTTGTTTCCAGAAATGAAAAACGAGATGGAGCGTGTCAATGATTTGTTCTCCTCCATGGGCTCCTTCACTGCGGCCTTCGGCATGGACCAGGTAAACTTTGGTACCCTGATCGGATATTATGCCGTGGAATGCGGCAATGTATTGGGCCTTGGCGGCGCTTTCTATGCAGCGCTTGTCGCCGTCAATACGTTAAGTAAAGAAGAACGGGAACGCACCGCAGAATTTCTGTTCACCCACCCCGTCAGCCGTATCCGTGTTCTTACAGAAAAAGGGCTGGCAGTCCTGATACAGATCACCGCAATGAACCTGATTATTTGTGTACTTTCCGTCGGTTCCATGACTGTTATCGGAGAAGAAATCCCATGGAAGGAGCTTTCCCTCCTGCATCTTGCGTATTACCTGTTGCAAATCGAACTGGCGGGGATCTGTTTTGGAATTTCCGCCTTCATAAAAAAAGGCAGCGCAGGAATCGGTCTGGGAATCGCCGCACTGCTGTACTTTCTGAATCTGATTGCAAATATAACGGAAACGGCAGATTTCCTGAAATATATCACCCCGTTTGCATACTGCGAAGGTGCCGACATCGTAGCCGACGGTAGTCTGGATGGGACCAGAATTCTCATTGGTATGGCAGTCGCCCTGCTTGGAGTCGGCGGCGCCTATCTGCAATATAACAGGAAGGATCTTCACGGATAAGGCACAGCATTCCTTCTGTTGCCGGATAAAACGGGACCACATCATACAGAATCGTTCTTCTTTTCAAACCAAAAGACAGATTCTATATGATGTGGCCCACAAAACCGGTATGTCATTTTCCAATTCGTATACCTTACCGAACGCAAAGCGTCATCTCGTTCTCTACGATCCGGTTCATCTCCGTCCAGTGCTCTTCCATCTCCCGCACCAGTTTGAACTGGGTACGGGCGCGATCCAGGTTCTGTCCTTTCCTGCAGGTCTTAAAATAGACGTCTCCCTGCAGGTAATCCGCAAGAAACCGCATGCCGCACTCATAGGTCATCATCCTGGCGCCCATAGGAAGCAATTTCAGTTCCTCTTTTGTCAGGCTGCCGCCGCATCCCTGTATGAACCCTTTGGTATAGATCTGAAAGAGTTCCAAATTCAGGCGCACCTTAGACAAGTCCCGTTCATCCTCAGCTCCAGTACTGGCTCCAAACCGAATGGAATCCCCAAAATCATAGACTGCCAGCCCCGGCATGGTGGTATCCAGATCAATGACACAGATCCCTTTCCCCGTTTCACTGTCGATCATAATATTATTAAATTTGGTGTCGTTGTGCGTCACGCGCAGCGGAAGTTCCTTTCTTCGGATGCGCTCGGTAAAAAAGGAAGTTTCCTCCTTCCGTGACCGCACAAACTCAATTTCCGTCTGTACTTCTTTCGCTCTTCCTTTTTCGTCCTTAGATACCGCTCTTTGAAAATCTGAAAAACGCTTTTCGGTATCATGAAAGCCTGGAATGGTTTCATGGAGTTTTTCCGCTGGAAAATCTGCCAGCAGACCTTGAAAACGTCCGAAAGCCAATGCACTCTGATAGAAGTCCTCCGCCCGTTCCACCGTATCATAGCAAAACGCATCTGTGATGAACACAAAAGACCGCCAGTACGCCTCGTCGGCTCCCTGGTAATATGCCTTTCCCTCCCTTGTCGGAATGAGATTCAACGTCTCCCGGTAGGGATCCCCACCTGCCGTCTTGATCTTTTCATGCAGGTAAGATGTAATATGCAAAATATTCTCCATCACTTCCACCGGCTTTTGAAACACATGTGTATTGATCCTCTGCAAAATAACCCGGATCAGTCCCATACAGCCGACTGCATACGTCAAAAGATAGGTATCGTTGATATGCCCGTTTCCATATGGCACGATTTTCTGCAGTATGCCTTCATACTGAAAATGAGAGGCAACCTCTCTGATCATTGCTTCCTCTGCATTTCTCATGGTTCCTGACACCCCATTTCATACCATACAATTTCATTCTCCTTTAAATGAAGTGAAAAAGAACTCCCATCGCCGCGATATACCACCGTATCCTGTGGCTTATATGTATTATTTACCACACAATATTTTCTGTTTTTTGGATAAGCATGCACTTCCACGTTAAAATTAGAACTGAACCAACACGTGAGCTGCTCTTCGCTCCCACTGCTCCAAAGAATACTCCGGTATAAAATCCGGCTGTTCTCAAAGCTGTAAGGCAAACCGCTGATATAAACGGAACGGCCGGATCCAAAAGTATGTACGGCCATCTGTACTTCCTGTTCCCTCTGTATCAGAATCTGGGTTCCTTCCAGGGCATAGATACTTTTCTTTCCTTCCCCGAAATCCACCTCTCCCACCGTATCTGCCAGGATAAAATGCTGCGGATGTTCTTCCCAGTTATATTTATCATAGCCCAGGGTAAATCCGGTCTCCTTCTCCACTCCCAGCACCCCTGCAAGCTGAAAATAACGTCCCTGATGCTGATGGCCGGAAGGTTCGCCTATTCCGATAAAGCCGCCGCCTTCATAGACGAACTGCCGGAGGGCCGCTAAAATCTCCGGATCCTCCCAGACTCCCCCGCCCGTGTGCGCCGTATCTCCATCCCCCACATTGAGAATCACATCAAACTCCTTCAAAAGAGCCGGATTCTCCCGGATATCCTCAAAAGAAATAAAATCTACGGCAAACGGAGCGCCGGAAAGAGCTTCGATTACGCCGGCATAACTGTAATTCTGCTTCTGGTACAATGCATGATGCACCATATGGCAGCCCCAGCTCCGGCTTTTCCCCCAGCTGTTCAGCACGGCGACCCGTTTTACACAATGGGGCGTCGTCCCGCAGATATTCTCATATAGCTCACGGAACTCCTCGCAGACACTTTCCACATAATCCACAAAATCAGGAAATTCCAACGCCAGTTTCAAATAGCCGCCATACCCGATACGGTCAATGGGTTTTCGCAAAATAGCCCTTCGGGCCGTAATCCAGTTTTCTTTTGCCTCCTTCACCGGATCTTTGCCTTCACAAAACGTATCCGGGAAAAAGTAAGGCAAAAATCTTCCTTCCGTATAGCAAACTCCCGGAATGTCGGAAATCAGACGCAACGTACTGCCATTTCCCACACTGCCTACCACCGCGTCCAGTCCAATATTTACAAACTCCGGCATGAACGGTTCTGTTCCAATCCAGTGATCCCCCAGAAACATCATCGCCTCTTTTCCGTATGTATGGGTAATCTCCACCATCTCTCTGGCAAGGGCCGCCACCTCCCGGCGCTGAAATGCCTGAAAATCCAGAAATTCTTTGCTGGGAACCCGATATTGATTATTATAGTATCCCTGATCAATGATATATTCCGGACGGAACGGATATCCCACTTCCTGTTCAAACTGCTCCAGGATATAAGGACTGACCGATGCGGAATATCCGTACCAGTCCACATATTTTTCCCGCTTCCACTGGTCAAACAGCAGTGTAAACTGATGGAAAAAAGTGGTATACCGAATGACCTGTACCTCCGGATGCGCCTCACAGAATCTCCGCAGACGCTCCATTGTATGACACCGGCTCTTGGGCTGCCTCACATCAAATGTAATCTGATGTTCAAAATCCGTCCAGTCATTGGTCACCGCGTTATACATATGGACCGGATCCCATATCAGATAAGCCAGAAAACTAACCGTATATTCGTGGAAAGGAACGGGATGTGAAAGAACGACACATTCTTTTTCCGGCTCATACTCCCAGTCCTGGGAAGAGAGTGCCTCCCCCGCCGTGCGGTCCACAACCTCCCACCATCGTTTGATATTGTCCCGGGTATTGACCTGAATCAGTTCCCGTGAAATCCCATCCATAAGTGGAATGCAAAGTGTCGTATCTACCGCCGTGTAAAATCCACTCATAATATAACATTGCTGCACTTCATCCGGATTTTGCCGTGCCCAGGCATTGTCCTTTCTTGTTGTATAATAGGTGGCATATATTTTTGCACCTGTGTTTGCCAGCGCTTCCGGAAATTCTGTACCGTCACAGTCCCGGATGGCATCGGCGCCCCATCTTTCCATAATATCTAACGTCTCTGGAATCACATCCAGATTTGTCGGTATTGTCACACGTCCTGTTTTCATTCCCCTTTTTTCCACGTTCTGCCGCTCCTTCTACCTCTTTTTCCACGTTCTGCCGCTCCTTCTACCTCTTTTTCCATGGTGACGCAAACGCCTGATTATATACGGATAATGCCGTCAGAAGAAAAACGACGCCCAGAATCATCCACCCCAGACCGGCCAGGCTGCCCGTCATCTTCCAGCCTGCAATCACCAGAAAAAGACCGGCCACAAAAAAAGCAACGATCAATACCATCCGTAATGCCCCATGTTCTTTCCAAAATTTCATTGTCTCACCTTATCCTTTCAATCCGCCTACGGTCATCCCCTGTGTCAGTTTTCCCTGCACACAGATATACAAAATCAATGTGGGAAGCATCACCAGTACAAGCCCTGCATACATTGTTCCATACTGTGCCGCCGACTGCTGTGCCTGCATCAGATTCAACAGTCCCACCGGCAATGTTTTCGCTCCGGATGCGGAACTCATCAATGTCATGGAAATGATATACTCATTCCAAAATGACAGGAAGTTGAACAGGATGATCGTGATAATCGACGGTTTCGCCATAGGAAAGATAATCTTCCACATGGCTTTTCCGTAACCGGCGCCGTCAATATAAGCCGCTTCCTCGTAATCATGGGGCAGCGTCGCAAAATAGCCGGACAGAAGATAAATCGTAAAGGGCAATGCAGTCGACGCATACACGATCGCCAGCACCACCAGATTGTTCAGGAGAAAACTGGTGCCCAGCACGTTTTTCAGCCACATGTCTCCGTCCCGAAGCAGCAGGAAAATGGGAACTACAATATAGTTTACATTGATAAACAGTCCCGCCATAAAACACGTATTTAAAAATTTCCGCCCGCGGAACTGAAAACGGGACAGGCAATATGCCGCCGGCAATGCCAACAGCAAAAGCAGAATCAAAGCCAGCGCCGTCACAAAGACGGAGTTCAGCATATACTCTCCCATCTTTGCCGTATTCCAGGCGTCTACGAAATTCTGCCAGTAGAAACCGGCAGGCAGCGCCCATGGGTTCCCATAAAATTCACTGTTCTGCTTGACCGATGCCATAAATACCCACGCCACAGGAACAATGATCAGAATGGCCAGCGTAATCAACGCCACGTAAATAAAAATCCGATAGAGTGTCTCACCGGAATCGGCATGTTTCCTACTTTTCATATTCTTCCTCCTTAGAATTCCAATGTCTCACGTTCCGTTACCCGATTGACCAGTGCAGAGAGCGCAAAGGAAAATAGGAAAATCACAACACCAATGGCCATACTATATCCATACAGGCCGGCATCTTTCTGACTGTACATATAGTTCAACGTTACGTCCGAAGCGCCGTTGGGTCCTCCGGAAGTCATTGCTTTGACAAACAAAAATGCCATATTAATCGTTGAAATAATAAAGAAGGTCAGTGTCGTCCGGATATTCGTCCAGATCAGCGGCAGCGTAATCTGGAAAAACTGGGTGATTCTGCCCGCTCCGTCCAGTCCCGCACTCTCATATACACTCACCGGTACGCTGGACATGGAAGCCATGTACATGACCATGTAGTATCCAATCGCCTGCCATATCATGGCGATAATAATACTGACCATGACCAGAGATTCCCCTTTCCACAGAATGGGATCCTGCATCTTGTGGAAAAGGCCAATGATACTGTTCAGCATCCCGTTCTCCGGTTTATAGATTGCAGAGAAAATACCGGAAATAACAACCACTGACAGGATATTGGGAATATAAAAGATAATGCGGAAAAAGTTCTGTCCGCGAATCGTTTCACGGGTTAAAATCCCTGCAAAAACCAGGGCGAACGCAAAAGTTATGATCGTAACGACAACCACCAGAAGAATCATATTCTGCATGGAACGAATGAACTTTGTATCCTGCAAAAGCATCTGAAAGTTACGAAAGCCCACAAATGTCTCCTGGGGGGTATAGGCTCCCTTTTCAAAGAAGGACATCCGGAAGACCTGAAAGGTCGGCACAATCATAAAGAGAAAAAAGAAAATTGACGCAGGCGCCACACAGAGGATCAAAAACCTCCTGAAACCTTTATTTTTATTCATGCTTGCCTCTTTTCTGAATTTTCAAAAAATACGGTACTCTTTCTAATACGAAAAACCAGTCACAGGCTGCTTTTCCGCACACTATGGCATACGGAAACCAGTCACGGGCTGCTTTTCCACATACCATGGAATACGGAAAACCGGTCACAGATTACTTTTCCGTATACTGACACATACGGAAAACCGACGGCGGACTTTCCAACTTCCGCCGCCGGTTTCTAAGCCTGTCAAACCTGTTTCCGTTACTTTTTATGTCCGGCCCGCGCACCATGCTGCACAAGGCAGACCAGTGCAGTGACCGGGCAATGATTTATTGATTTATTTACTTCAAATTCTCACGCATCTGATCGCTTGCCGACTTAATTCCGTCAATCCATGCATCCTCTGTGGTCTCACCGGAAACAAGAGAATTCACCGGATCAAAGAATATGGTACGTACTTCCACACCCGGAATCGGTTCAAATGCGGCAAAGTTACCCATCGCTGCTTTTGCACCATTGTCATAGATCGAGTAGAACATTACATTGTCTCCCTCCAGCTTATCCGCAATGCCGAGTACCGGCTGAATTGCACCGGCTTTTGCAAAAATCTCACATGCCGTATCGCTGTAAAGGAATGCGATAAACTGCTTTGCTCCATCCTGATTCTCTGCCCCGGACGGAATCCATGCCTGCTCAAACCAGGTATAGCTATAACTATCTCCGCCGTCCTCTACTGCCGGAAGTGCGGTCATGCCCCATTTGAAACCATCCGCACGGGGCGCTTCTGCCATTTCACCGACAATCCATGTTCCGTTTGGCATAAAGATGGCCTTATTGTCAAGAACCAGCTGCTGATTCTGCGTGAAATCCTGATCGTTCGCCTGTGCCGGTGTCGTCGGATTTGTATAGGACGCCAGCTTCGCTACAATATCAAAACAGGTTTTTGCCTCCGGGGTATCCCAGATGCCTTCCTCGTAATTAGTCGCCTTATCGAAGAACTCTGCACCGCCTGCGGAATACATCAATGCATAGAAAAATGCGTCAAAATAACCGGTGGTCGGATAGGTAAACAGATAGATATCCTCTTTCAGAGCCTTATCTCCCAGTTCCCACATCTCATCCCATGTGGTTGGTACTTCCCATCCCTTGTCTTCCAATAACTGTGCATTGTAGAACAAGCCGCACGGAGAATAGAACATCGGTGCAAGATACGTTTTGCCATCGCCATACGGATTCGTCAGAGACGTCTCGGTAAATCCACCTGCAATCTTATCGGAAACCTTCGCATCCTCACCGGGAACCGTCATAGACAGTACATCCGTGATATCCGCAATCAGATTTCCCTTGATAAACTGCTCGGTCAATGCCGCTTCCCGTCCGGTTGCCAGATGAATCACATCCGGATAGTCATTCCCCTGCATGGAAGGACCGATCACGTCTTCCAGGTTCTTATCCGTCGTCAGCTCCACTTCGATTCCGGTTTCGGCTGTAAAGGCATCCGCCACCTCTTTCCACATGTCGGAACCGTAAGCAGTTTCAATAGCCGCTACTTTAATGGCACCGCCGCCTGCCTCGTCTTCCGCCGCTTCCGTGCCGCCGGCATCTTCTGCTTCCCCCGCGTCACCGCTGCCTCCGTTGCCGCCGCAGCCTGCAACAAAGGAAACTACCATCAGCAGACATAACAAAATACTGAGTGCTCTCTTTTTCATAAACTTCCTCCTTTTGAAATATACCCTTTACTGGTTTTCTGTATATCTTTAAGTATATCAGTTTACAAATTTGATACAATCGCATTATTGCTTCATTTTTTATATATATTGTCTATTTTGGTGTTTTTATCTGATTTTTTCGTATTTTTCTTTCGATTTTTTATATAAATTTTCTTTTTCTAAAAAATATTTTTAACGGATTTATTCATTTTTCTTTCTATATTTGATATAAATTTTCTTTTTCTCTGCGATTTTATTGTTTATTTTCCTGTTCTACATTATAATAATATTGCTATATTTTTATTTATAGCAATATTATTTAAACATTATAATATGTGGTCCATCACAAAACGATTTTTAATGGGTTGGATGCGTTACAGTTCGCGGCCGGTCAGGCCGTGAATTGTAACGGTATCTGAATTGTTGCATAAAAATACGTCAACGCCAAAAAGCTTACATTTAGAAATTGACATAGCAGAAAGGATACACACCATGAGTACAAACCGATATGACTTAAATATTAACGGAAAGGAAAACATCAGGCACGCCGCACGGCTGCTTTATGTCAGTTCTGCAAAATATAGCGGAGACTGGCACAGCACACTGCACACGCACAACTGTTCCGAATTGTTCTATGTAACCGGAGGTCTGGGGGAATTCCAGATTGAAGAGCAGATCTACCCGGTTTCTGTAAATGACCTGGTCATTATCAACCCGCATGTCAATCATACCGAGATCAGTCTGAATTCCAATCCACTGGAATACATTGTGGTAGGGGTAGACGGACTGGAGTTGGAAACCCACGATGAAACAGAAGCATTGTTCCGAATCATCAATTGCCGGTCCTTTCGGGACAAAGTTCTGCTCTATCTGACGCAAATGCTCCGGGAGATTGAGGTAAAAGCGCCCGGTTATGAAATCATCTGTCAGGATCTGATGGAAATTTTTGTGATCCTTCTTTTCCGACAGACCAATTTTTCCACCGCCCTCACCCCGGTAAAAAAGAATACCACCCGTTTATGCACCATGGTCCGCCGCTATATCAACGCCCATTACAAAGAAAATATTACCCTGGATTTCCTTGCCGGACTTACGCATGTCAACAAATATTACCTTGTCCATGCTTTCACAAAAGAATATAATATTTCCCCAATCAATTACATGACGGCCTGCCGCATAGAAGAAGCCAAGCAGCTTCTGAAAAACGACAATTATACCTTATCGTTTGTCAGCCGCATGCTTGGCTTCTCCTCACAAAGTTATTTTTCCCAGACATTTAAAAAGATCACCGGATTGAGTCCCAGCGCATACCGAAAACGCTTCACTCTCACACATTGAGCAGGAGTACCCTCCCCTCCTGTTTTCCAACTTTTCCGGGGGTATTTTCCTTCGCTCTCTCATCGAAAGATGACTCTGCACCTGCTATCGATATTCTTCCGGCACCTGCTCCCAGGTTTTCCATGTCTCCATGGCTTCCCCAAGCGTCATTCCTTTCCCGATGGCATCTTTTCTTACCGCATTTACCGCCTGAATTTCTTTCATCCTTTCTCCCGTAAGTGTATACCCTTTCATGGCAAACAGTGTAAGGATCCAGGCCAGCATCGGAATGATACAGAACAGCGTCACCACCACCGGATGCATCCCTTGCGCATAGGGGGTATTGCCGTCCGGCAATGTCCGAATTCCGATCATGGCTACGGCTGCGCCCACAATGGTGGAGCCCAGAGAACTGACCAGTTTATCCACCAGAGAAAATAAAGTTCCCATAATTCCGGGAATATAGCGCCCCGAACGATACGTTTCATAATCCGAGCAGTCTGCCACCATGGGAATGGGCATATCGGCAGTCGCATAGTAAGCCCCGTATCCGATTCCAAAACAAAGAACAAACAATATTGTATACAGATTCAGAGGCCACAGACGCAGCCGGAACATTTCGCTTCCCGGTTTCCAGAACAGGAGAAGCATCAGTACACCCACATACATCACCAGCGCAATCTTCGTATAGCGGACCAGAGACGCTTTTTGCCCCCGTCTCTGAGAAGTCCGTACCGTCAGCAGGAAAAACGGCGCGGAACAGACATACCCTACAATCATCATAGGGAGATAGAGTCCGCCGTAATTCCCCATCATAGCACCATACAGCATACAGAGAACCGTCATATTGGTAGCGATAGAAAAGGCCAGCTTGCAGCCGGCTCCGGCCACCATCAGACGCTGAAGTTCCCGATTGGACTTTAAAATTGCAACATATTCCTTCAGTTTCACTTTCTCCTGTGCCCGGCTCACTCCAAAGAACTCCGGTCGGTCTTTTTCCCAGATCCCCATCACCGCCAGACATGTCAACAAAGCCGATACCACGATTGCCAGCGGAATCATGATATTAAAAAAAGAAGCGCTGTTATATCCTCCCAGCCGTTCTCCGAGAACCGGCGCCAGAAACTGGATCAATCCCATCCCGATCAGACTTGCCGCCGTATTGAATACCGTAAACAACGGGCGCTGGTTTGGATCGTTGGTCAGACAGGTCTGCCCCGACCGGGTACAGGCCGTCTGAAACGTATAGCCAACCACATACAATGCATAGAACAGAACAAAGCAGACATACCGAAGCCACGCCATATCCGCGGAAATGATACGGATGCCAAAATACAGCAGCAAAGAAGAAATGAGCATAATTCCGTTTCCCAGCACAATATAGGGACGAAATTTTCCAAATTTTGTGGAAGTCCGGTCAATCATGGCGCCGATCACCGGATCTGTCAAAGCGTCAAACAGACGCATGACGGTCACCATCGTCGTAGCAAACATCAAAAATAATCCCAGAACGCCGTTGGCATAATAGGCGATAAAATTCATCGTCAGAATATAGTAGACATTGGTGGCCCCATTGTTCATGGGGAACAAAACCAATTGATATAATTTTGCCCGGTTTGTGCTCCCCACAGCCGGAGCTGATTCCTGCTGCATCCTTTTTCACCTCCCTGATATCACCGACACGAATTGCCAATCTGTTTCATACAGGATAATTTTTCGGCCTGTAATGCAGAAGAATAAAGCGCAGGGCAATTCGTGTTGTTCTCTTTATTTCCTTCCGACATTCTTCCCCGCCGCTTTATACATCTGATATTCCTTATAAGCTCTGGTTCGCCGAAACCTCCGTTTTTTCAAAATCCACATCACCAGAGAAACGAAGAACAACAGACTGAACAAAATTGCTCCTATTCGAAGAACGCGGACCAGAAGAATTTCCTGTACCTTTACCCTGGTGTCCTCTCCCACACCGTTCATCCCGGCCGAGTTGGCAATGGAATACAGATTCTGATGACAGGCTTCCCGCATGGCGGCCACCACCACAGGATCTTTTTCATATGCTGGCAGCTGTTTTATCACATACGGAAGCATGGCGTCAAATGTAG
Organism: Lachnospiraceae bacterium; assembly: GCA_910574195.1. Classification (GTDB taxonomy): domain Bacteria; phylum Bacillota; class Clostridia; order Lachnospirales; family Lachnospiraceae; genus Schaedlerella. The sequence continues at coordinate 31,552 of CAJTBF010000008.1, forward strand.
ACACACCTCCGGCCAGGAGCCCGTCCACACCATTGACATAAGTGGTCAATACATTGTCGGTAATAATCAGTCCCTGTTTGCCCCACTCTTCCCGCACGATTTTCTGCATCAGCCCCCGATTTCCGCCGGACCAGACGGCGCCCCATCTGGTGTAAGCCACCATCAATCCGGCGTCCGCCTCTTCCACCGGCGCCTGAAACGCTTTCAGATAAATCTCTCTTGCCGCCTGTTCCGAAAGCCACACCCCAAGGCCGATCCGATCCTGCTCGCAATCGTTCAATGCAAAATGCTTCATCACAACGAAAATCCCTTTTTCTTCCATGGCCCGCACTTCTTCTTTGGACATTTCTCCCGAAAGATAGGCGTCCTCCGAATAATATTCAAAATTTCGCCCTCCATAAGGGGTTCTGTGGATGTTATTCCCCGGTCCGTACAGACAGGCGACTCCTGCCGCCAGACAGTTATTACCGATCACCCGTCCGATCTCATACAAAATTTCCCGGTTAAAGGTGGCCGCCATTACATCCTCCGAAGTAAATGCCGTTGCCACAAGCGCTGTTTTCCCTTCCTGATTCCCCGCTTTAAACAAAGACGCAGTCAGCCCCTGCGGTCCATTCTCATCCCGGGTAGCCGGCGCCTGTACGGAAACAACCGGCATAGTCCAATGAAAGGAATCCCCAATCAGAGAAACCATCTCGTCAAAGCTCATCTGATCCAGCAGTTCCTCCCATTTTGGATCCTCATAGTCCAGTCCGATCATATCATACAGCTTTAATCCGTTTTCCGCACCCAGGACCGGCATCTCCGTCTGATCCGATTCGGAAGCTACATACTGCACATCCTGCAGCTTTGCCCTCAACGCCTTCGTCAGAGTCAATCGAAGAGCTTTCGTCGGAAAAGTCCCCCGCCAGTCACTTCTGGACAAATACGTGATTCTGACGTCTTCCAGATCTTTACTCAGGTTAATATCCGAGTCCGAAAGGCGATTTGTGATTGTCGTTCCGTTTTCCGAGACGGCATAGGTTTCTGCATCAAACGTATCGTTGGTCCAGCGAAATGCCAGACGGCTGTCGCCTTCTGCATCCATGCGCCCTTCTGTATTTTCCGGTGTGTATCCTTTGGCCGCAAGAACCTGATTCACCGCATCATGCGCATTTTTTGCCGCCGTCAGATAGTAATCGCCTTCTTCCAGAATATACGTTTCTTCCCCATAGGCGTCATAAGAGGCAAGTTCTCTTTTGTCCACCCAGATGGTCAATATCTCGGAATCCCCTGGTTCCAAAATCCCGGTTTTTCCAAATCCACACAGAGAAACCGCCGCCTTCTCCACCTTTTGTTCCCGATCATATTCTGTATAAGGGGACTGTGCATAAATCTGTACCGTCTCTTTCCCGGACGCTTTCTCACCGGTATTAGTTACCGTCACCTGCACCTCAAACCGGTCCGAATCCCGGTGATACGTCACAGACAAATCCGTATACGCAAATTCCGTATAACTTTGACCATACCCAAAGGGGAATGCCACCTCTTCCTGATACGCATAATTCCCGGCACTACCCTGTCCCGTCACAAAATCTTCATATCTGGTCTCATAGTATTTATATCCGACGTAAATGCCTTCCTGATACGTCATATACGTACTGGCATGAGAAGGAATGAGTCCCTCTTCATATCCCTCATAGACAATGGGCGTAAAATTTGCCATGGCCGGCGCGGAAAAATTATTGTAGCAATAGGTATCTACCAGCCTTCCGGAAGGCGTCACATTTCCTGACAGGATTTCTCCCACTGCATCCACACCGGAGATTCCCACATCTCCGATCCACAGACAGGCGTCCACATCGTACACATTGTCTTTTAAAAAATCCACCTGCAGCGGATTTGCCGTATTCAGCAGTACCACAATTTTCTTGATGGTCCCCTTTGCCTTCATAGCGGCAATATTCTTCATCATCTCTTTTTCATTTCGATCCAGAGCAAGGTAATTCACATCCGCATATTTCAGATCGGCGCCCTCTCCGCCTACGCGGGAAAATGTCACCAGCGCTACATCTCCGTAATCCGCCACAGATTGTTTTACTTCCTCCGTATAGGCGCTCCATGGACACTCCGAAGTGGTCGCTGCTTCCGTCGTGACCATCCCCCCTACCTGACGCAGATACTGGGACGCATCTTCCAGGTAAAAATCCCACAGAGTTTCATTGACTCTGAATCCGGAATGCTCCAATGCATCCTTCAACGTGTTCGCCGCGGACGCATCAATATTCCCGGAACCCGTTCCGCCATATACCAGATTTCCGGAAGAATTGGAAAAACAGCTCACCTTTGCGCCTGCTTGTAGAGGAAGCGTATTTTCTTCGTTCATAAGAAGCGCCGCGCCCTCCGCCTCTACCTGCCGGCAAAGGGTAAGTCCATATTCTACCATCTCTTCCTCGGCTGCAAAATCCGACGCAAAATAAACGGCATCCTCATCCCGGTTTTCCAGGTGGCAAAATGTTCCGCCTACAAAAATAGAAAATGTATTATCAAATATACTGACAACTACTGTTGCCACAATCAGAATCACTGCCAGCGGTGCGAAAAACCAGGTCAATGCTTTCCACGGTCTGGTTGCCCTGCGCCGCGCCCTTCTGAATTCCTTTTTTCTTACATTCATCTCTTTCTTTTTCCTCCCTGCTATTGTGTCCGGACTTCACACCCAGTTTTTACTGTTTCCCTTTTTTATCCGATATTCCGGTCTTGGCGTGTCGGTTCGGTAAATTACCGCCTGGTCGCAAAGATCGCCGGAACGCGCCTCCAAATAGTTTTCCTTTTCCAGTTTCAGCCGGAACCGGAATATATGTGCGCCCTTTTTCTTCCCGATTCGTTTCCCATTGCAAAAAAGAGAAACTTCCCTTTGGTTGGAACAGACCAGAATCGTAGTTACCCGCTCCGCACGATATGCATAACGTTTTCCGCAAAGATATACGAAAGGCTCCTCGCTCCACCATGCTTTATAAACATAAAAACTATCTTTTTTGATCTTTCGGTCAAAGGTTACCAGTCCCTTATGGTTCATCCCCGGTTCCCCGCCCTGATCCCTGGCATCCGCGGCAAAGTCAAACATGTTCCATACATAGGTAGACCAGAGAAAGGGATACCTTGCAAAGCAATTCAGCATATATGCATGATACTTCACCTGATATTCCTCCGTATGATCGCCGCGTCTGGGCTTTGCGCTGTGAAGATTCGGCATTCCTTCTGCCCCATACTCCGAATACCCCAGACACCGCGTGGGATATTTCCAGTGATAAAATCGAAAAAACAGATCGTTGAGAAACAACCCCGGCACATACCATCCCAGATACAGATTCCACGCCACCAGATCCGTAATTTTGGTCACCGGATGAAACGGAGGGCATAATGCATAACAGGCCAGCGTTGTGGGGCGGGTTGGATCCAGTCGCTTTGCCAGCTTCTGCAGCTTTCTATGGTTATCCAGCATATCGGCCCTGTATTTTGGAGAAATCGTAATCTCATTGGAAATACCCCAGGTTGCGATACAGGGATGGTTCTGATTCTGTACAATCAGCTCTCTCATCTGCAGATACGTATTCCTTCTTCCTGCCGGCATGTGGGCAGAGATATAAGGAATCTCCGCCCATACCACCATGCCGTAACGGTCGCACAGATCATAAAAGTATGGACAATGCTGGTAATGGGCAAGCCGAATTGTATTTGCTCCCACTTCCCGGATCAATTCCATATCCTGTTCCATCTGCTTTCTGGAAATTGCATTGCCCACCCCTTTCCGGTCCTGATGACGGGAGACGCCGCGCAACGGGTAAGATACCCCATTCAGGAAGAATCCCTGTTCCGGATCCACAGAAAACGTCCGGATTCCGCAGGTTGTCTCAATTTGATCACAAAGTCGGCCCCCTTGCTTTAAGGAAGCCGTCACCGTATACAGATAAGGATCCTTTATCCCGTTCCAGAGGCGGGCGTCCGGCACTTCGAATACCGTACTGCTTCCAGGCATCTTCGCGACAGAGTTTCCCGCCGCGTCTTTCAGCTCCAGCTCCACTTGAAGATCCGCCTGTGCAGCCTGTTCTTTCCCATAATCCATTTTCCCCGTCTTGTCCATCCGGCCCGGAAGGGACTCTGTCCGAACATACGTCTGTACCTCCACAATCCCCGTCGTCCCTTTCGCATCCGTCCGAATGCGGATTCCAGGCCCCCCATAATAATCCAGGTCAAAATGAATGTCTGATACGATCAGAAATTCCACCTCCCGGTAGATCCCTCCATAAAATGTAAAATCCGCCACCTGGGGATACACCGTTTCGCTTTTCCCGTTATCCACTTCCACCCGGAGCAGATTTTCTTCCAGAAGCGCCTCCGTTACATCCGCCCGAAAGGCCGCATATCCGTTAGAATGACTGCAGATTCTTTTCTGATTTAAAAAAACGTCCGCGCTGGCATTTACCCCATAAAATTGTAAATATACCCGTTCATTCTCCTGTATTTTCGGTTTGGATACCCTTTTTTCATAGACACATTTCCCACGGAAATAGTCATTCCCGCCGTCCTGCCCGTCCAGGGCGTTCCATGTATGGGGAAGATTCACATGCTGCTTTATTTCATTCGGATGCGAAAATGTCCAATCCTCCATCAATGGAACCGTCCTTCTTACCGCCATATCTTTTTCTCCTTTCTGCGTATGTATGCCCGTCCATACATCCCATATCCGATGTGCTTTGCACGAGTGGAGAGCTTATGTTACAGCTCACGGCCTGACCTGCCGCGAACTATAACACATCCAGCCTTCCCGATATTTTGATATAAAAAAGGAACTTTGTATATAATCTATTCGTATTATACCAAAGTTCCGCTATTTCATTCTATTCTTTTCCTTCTCCCGGTAAAAATGTATACCTTACCGGACAGCGGTAGCTGTCCGTCCGCCCGAAGGGCATGAATTACGGGATGCCCGGATGGGTATACCTATCCGCATACATTACCGGTACAAAATCAGTCCGCCTTTCCGCGCATATCCGGTATCCCACAACGCTGCAAAATCCAGCCAGGTCCGGCCGCCGTACGTCACAATCTTTACCTGATCTTCTCCTTTGGAATCTGCATATCCGGTCAATAAAAACCAGTGCCATTCGTAGTCTTTGAACGCACGGTTCTGATGATTCAATACCAGGCAGGGCACAGGAAATCTACGATCAATCTGCTCCTTCACTACCTCTTTCGCTTCGGAGACGGAACGGCTCCCGGAAAAAGGAAGCATCCGGATTGCAGTACACCCCTGATCTGCCAGATATTTTTGAAATCCCTCCATATAAATTTCCAACGTATCAATTCCGGACCATCTTGGACGCAGATAAGGCTTCATCCGCATTCCAAACCGGCGGTATTCCTTTTTTGTAAGCTGTTTTTTCTCATAGGGATACAACTTCGTCCCCTTATATAGGTCGAAATAAATGCAACTGTCACAGGCCGTCACAGCCGCACAGCCTCCAATCCGCATCATGGGATCCAAAAACCATTCCTGGTCTCCCCCATAAGCTTCCTCAATTCGAAAATATTCCAGTTCTTTTTTCATATGCCTTCCCGAAAACACTCCTTCTATGTCACTTTTCTCCGTTCATGCACGATGCCGCACCTTCATAAACTTTCTATTCCACCCGGATGGCATTGGGATAAATCCGCTCCACCCGCTCATCTTCAAAATGAGTATCCACCCATACCTGCCAACTCTTTTCCGCTTTGATCCCTTCCTGCCGCTGCTCATAACGCAGCAGCGTCATACAGGATACCACGATATTGCAGCACATAAATAAAATCAATCCCCAGGTAAATACTTTTCCGAAGAGAACCGGTAGTTTTTCAATCATGCGCGACAACACCGGATAACAGCATTTAAACCATACGACTGCCGCAATTCCCCAGAAAAAACAATAGAGCAGATTAATCCTCCCACCCAGATTAAACGGAATCTCACTGTAATCCCAAAAGACTGTACCAAACACCATTTCCGTAAACACACTGCAGAAATACTCATAAGCGCCTCCCAGAAAGATCCCCATGAAAAATAAAAACCCATCGGAACGATCCCGATACCGATAAAGCAGAGCCGTTACCAGCGCAATGGCTAACCCCCAGACAATACTGAACGGTCCCCATACCACACTGCTTCTGCTCATCCACACCCCCGCCGTGATTCTGCAAAAGATAGTTTCTGTAATATCTCCCAGAAATGCCCCCGCAAAAAACAACAGTACCACCTTGTAAAAACCACAGCCTTCCGCAAAAACGCCAAAGACTTCTTCCAGTTCCAACTGTTCTACCACATGATACGCACTGTGGATTCGTTTGTCCACCTGCACGGAAATCCATTTTCCAAGCCGGGCCGCCGCTTTTGCAAATTGATGATCGGTGGCTTCCCATCGATCCAAAGAGCCGCTTTTCCCTGTAATCAGGACATAGGACGCCAGAGCGTCTACAAACAAAATTGCCAGCAAACTCCACACAACAATCTTTTGAAGAAACACCGGCGCCATACCATAGAACCAGGTGAAAAGCGGACTGATCCATTTCAGGGCGGCAACGCCAAGTACGCCCCAAAGCAGAGACATGGAAAGACAGATGTACCCGTCCAGATTCCAACGTCGACGGGAATAGTCCCACCACCGTTCATGATAATATTTTTCAATCAGATGCCCGGCCGCCCATTCCAGTACGGTCGCATAAATCAAACTACCCAGAAACAGCCAGATTCCTCTCACTTCATGAAGACCAATACTCATCAAAACGGCAGCAGCGCCATAAATCACACAAAAAGGTCCGTTGATGACGCCCCGATTGACAAATTTTTTCTGCTTTACTGCCGCCGCAACCGTCTCCAGTACCCATCCTAGGAAGGAGTAAACCAAAAACAGCCATAGCAGTTCATATCCTGTGTATTGCATTTTGTTCCTTTCTTCTTACGACAGGCCATGCCTTTTGGCGTCCAATACATCGTTGCATGATGTACTAGCCTCGCAGCCCCCGCGCCTGCCGATCCATATCTTCTATCACGATGTCATAAATTTCTCCCTGACCGGCACAATATTCCAGTACCTTCCAGGGCTCGTTTGTATGAAAATGAATTTTCAACAAATCTTCTTCTCCCACAACCAGCAAACAGTCACCTTGAAAATGCTCTGTAAAATAGTCCTGAAACGCATCTTCATCCAGATTTTCTCCTTCTAAGAGCAATTGTGTATCATATTTGAATTCCAACATTCCCCTTTTCCTCCATTTCATATACAAATTCACTGAAATGTATTCTTTCTTCAGGCATCCTGCATCTGAAGTGCTCCGCACAAGTGAACACTTTACATCCAACAAAGTATACCCATCCGGGCATCCCGTAATTCACGCACCTTCGGGGCAGGCGGACAGCTATCGCTGTCCGATAAAGTATAACAGAAAAATCATGTGATTTCAATTTGGAGAATTTTATGTTGTTTTAAACAACATTTTTTCTTTTTTCATATTTTTTGTTTTTATAAACAACATTTTTACTTTCTCCTACTCCTTTTGATCAAAAATTACGTCCTATTTTTCAAAATTAACGTTTTTTCCTTGACCGAAATCCCTATTTTCTGTTATGATCATGTGAAAGCCGATAAGCCTGCATCCGGCGGATTTTTCATATAAAACGAATTCCGGAAAGCACAATTTTGTTGTTAATAACAACATATTCTTTTCCTAATATTAAATATGATGTACAAAAAAACTGCCACTGGCTGCTTTTCCGCATACTTAAGCATATACAAAAAGGAGATCTATCTACTTATGAAGAAACTTTCATTATCACTGCTCGCCCAGACTGTTGTCTCACGGCGCAAAAGTCAGAAACTCACACAATTACAGCTCGCCAAAACAACCGGGATGAATCGTTCCGTTCTCAGCCGGCTGGAATCCCAGGAATATACGCCTTCCGTCGACCAGCTCCAGGCGCTCGCGGAGGTGCTGCACTTTGAACCCACCGATCTGTTTGTATCTGCAGAAACCATGCCCATTCCCGTAGAAAAAACCTATCAGATTGCCGTAGCCGGCACCGGATACGTGGGACTTTCTCTGGCAATCCTTCTGGCCCGGCACCATATGGTCACTGCTGTGGATATCATTCCGGAAAAGGTAGAAATGCTGAACAATTTCCGTTCTCCCATTCAGGACGAATACATCGAAACCTACTTAAAGGAAGCGAAAACCGGAAAACGCCGGCTTCATCTGACTGCCACAACAGACGGAGCCTCCGCTTATGCATCCGCGGATTATATCATCATTGCCACGCCCACGAACTATGATCCAAAAACCAATTATTTTGACTGTTCCGCCGTGGAAAACGTCATTCGGCTCATTCTGGATGTAACCACAGACCGAAAAGAAAAACCTGTCATCATTATAAAATCTACCATTCCGGTTGGATACACCGAACAGGTACGCCGTCTGTTCCACGCAGACAACATCCTGTTCAGCCCGGAATTCCTGCGGGAATCCAAAGCACTGTATGACAACCTTTACCCTTCCCGTATCATCGTGGGCTGTGATGAGAAAACAGAACCGGCTGCCCATACCTTTGCCGCTCTTTTACAGCAGGGCGCCATCAAAAATCCCATCGACACCCTGTTTATGGGGTATACGGAAGCGGAAGCAACCAAACTGTTCGTCAACACCTATCTGGCGCTCCGCATTTCCTATTTTAATGAGCTGGATACTTATGCGGAAGTCAAAGGTTTACAGACGTCCTCCATCATAAAAGGCGTATGCCTGGATCCCCGTGTGGGCGATTACTATAATAATCCCTCTTTCGGTTACGGTGGGTACTGTCTGCCCAAAGATACAAAACAACTGCTTGCCAACTATCAGTCCGTTCCGGAAAATCTGATACAGGCCATTGTGGAAAGCAATCGCACCAGAAAAGATTTCATTGCTGACCGTGTTCTGGAAATTGCCGGAATCTACGGAAACAGCGAGTCTTATTCTTCCGACAAAGAAACACGGCAAAATCGTACCATCGTTGGCGTCTACCGGCTGACGATGAAGTCCCATTCGGACAATTTTCGCCAGTCCTCCATTCAGGGCGTGATGAAACGGATCAAGGCCAAAGGCGCCACCGTCGTTATTTACGAACCTACTTTGAAAAATGGAAGCACATTTTTTGGAAGCCAGGTGGTCAATGATCTGGAAAAATTCAAAGAAATGTGCGGCTGCATCATCGCAAACCGCTATGATGCTTCCCTGGACGACGTAAAAGAAAAAATCTACACAAGAGATCTATTCCAAAGAGATTAAAGCATGTTTGAAATATGCCGTGAGAAAAACTACTATGAAAAAACCAATTCACATTTTCGAGGTATGACTATGAAAAAAACACCCGTTTCCCTCCACAATAAAACAATTCTCGTCACAGGTTCCCCCGGCTTTATCGGTGCAAACCTTGCGCTCCGTCTTCTAACAGAGATGACCTCCGGTACCGTTATCAGCCTGGATAATCTGAATGATTATTATGATCCCGGACTGAAGCAGTACCGTCTGCGGATGATTGAGCAGGCGGCACAGGAAAGCACGGTAAACCATCTTTTTGTCAAAGGTTCCATTGCCGATCCTGCACTGGTTGAAGAAGTGTTTCAGATACACAGACCGGATATCGTCGTCAATCTGGCGGCACAGGCCGGGGTCCGCTATTCCATTGATCATCCGGATGTTTATATGGAATCCAATCTGATCGGTTTCTACCGGATTCTGGAAGCCTGCAGACATTATCCCGTGGAACATCTGGTATATGCTTCCAGTTCTTCCGTCTATGGCGGGAACAAAAAGGTTCCTTTCAGCGTGGAAGATCCGGTGGATCATCCGGTTTCTCTGTATGCCGCAACGAAAAAGTCCAATGAACTTCTGGCGCACAGTTACGCAAAGCTCTATAACATTCCTTCTACCGGCCTGCGTTTCTTTACCGTATATGGCCCCGCCGGACGGCCGGATATGTTTTACTACTCTGCCACACAGAAACTGGCGGCCGGAGGGACCATTCAGATTTTTAATTATGGAAACTGTAAACGCGATTTTACGTACATCGACGACATCATAGAGGGCGTAATCCGTGTGATACAGGGCGCGCCGGAAAAAAATACCGGGGAAGACAATCTTCCGCTTCCTCCTTACGCCGTCTACAATATCGGCGGCGGTACCCCGGAAAACCTGCTGGACTATATTTCCACCTTGCAGGAAGAACTGGTTCGTGCCGGTGTTCTGCCGGAAGATTATGACTTTGAAGGGCATCGGGAACTGGTGGGGATGCAGCCCGGTGACGTTCCCGTCACCTATGCGGACAGCCGGGCTCTGGAAGAGGATTATGGATTCCGGCCGCAGATCGGCATCCGGGAAGGACTGCGGCGATTCGCCCAGTGGTACCGGAAATATTACAGTCTGTAATTCCTCTGTATGTGCTCCCTGCCACTGACAGCCTGTCTCTGATACAATATGACAGACCAAAAGGAAGCTGCCTGCACGCCGGGAAACACCAAACAGACAGGCATACAAACGGCCCTCTCTTACGGTTCCTCCCACCGCCACCGTTCCTTCCAGGAGATCGTGAGACGTTCCCCCGCAAACTGTACCGGAAGCCAGATATAGCGAGAATCGGCGAGATCTTTTGCGTTCCAGCGGTCACCGTAATAGATCCACTGCCCGTTCTCTGCCCGGAACAGACAGGTACTCTGGGAATCGAACGTCACATTCGCTCCCACTCCGATGCAGGGATTCCCGTCGTTCTGCCATGTTCCGAAAATAGAATCCGCAGACCATACCCGCGCCTGATTGGACATCCATCCCGTCGTACTGGAAGACATCAGATAATATCTTCCGTTCTCTCCCCGTATCAGTACCGGCGCTTCCCGCATGGCACCAGGAAACAGGCGCATAAAATCTTTTCCGCTCACAGCATTCTCCGGATCCGTACACAGATCCGTATACGATTCATTTAACCTGGAAATATATAAAGTCTTATTGTTTTCACTGGTGTATACAATATACGCCGTCTGATCCCGGTCCTGAAACAGATTCAAATCCCTTGCCTCTCCTTTGGAAAACGGATAACAGTCAATTTCTCCTTTGGGACACTGACTCAGCCGCTGCCGGTGCAGGAACCGAAAGGGACCAAACGGGGAATCACTCACAGCCACCCCGGCCATTCCCACATCATATTTGTAAGTATTTTTCGAAGTGGCATCGTCACTGTGAAACCAGATGACATATTGATCCGTCGCAGCATTATAAAGCATTTTGGGACGTTCCATCACAGCCTGCGCATGAATGCAGGAAAAGATCTCTTTCAATTCTTCCTGGGAACACCCTTTATAAAGTTCTGTAAAATAAGGATCCTCCGTAAGCTGCTGCCAGGATGCAATGGAACGAAGGACATCGCCTCTGCATTCCCAATGGTACAAATCATCCGAGGTGTACACTGCAAAACAATTCCCGAAATGTCCCGTCGATTTATTTTCTCCGATCCAGACATATTGCTTTTTCTTTCTCCCATTTTCATCGGGAACTTCCATATACTGCACCTGACCGCCGTGCGCCTGAATCAGATTTCCTTCCTCATCCTTCCACTGTGCGCCCGGGGTAAAATCCTGCTCTCCCTGCACGTTTGGGACATCTTTCCATTTATATAAAAAGTCCGGTCCCTGTCCCAGCCGGGAAAACGCATCTGCAATCCGGTAGGGATCCGTCCCGATTATCGACGCCGCCACACATACCGCCAGGAACAGGGCACAGCCATACTTCCATTTTTTCATTTCTCTGTATCCTTTCCGTAAAACACACATTCGACATCCATTTCTTTTTATGATTCGTGATCACCTGCAAAGCCTCTGCTTTAAATAGAAACGGCAACCTGAGTTCCTCGTCCTTCCCCTGCTTTTCCTTACGGCCGCCCCGTACATCTTATAAAGAAGGAACTACCGGGAAAAATGAAGCACACAGAAGCCCCAGCCAAAACAAACATGCCCGTATGAAAGATCCATGGGGCGAACAGATCATTTTTACCGTATTATAAGTTGTTCCTTTTCGAACATCCTGCAATTCATGTCCCTGCCGGGACAACCGGACACTTTGCATTCCGTGAAAGATACGCGCGGCACACAAAAACAAAATACCGATCCCATAAGGAAGCAATGCCGGACTTCTCATCCCGCAGGCCATGGTAAAACATCCAATAGATATCGAAAGATACACTTCCAGTATCTCCCCAAATACCATCTCTTTTTTCTTCTTTCTTCTGACCAGCACAAGCCCGATTGTAAAAACCATCCCCCCAATCCATGCAAAATCTCTGCACTGTGTCAGGAAATCATCTCCCACTGCATAGATATAGACAGAAGGAATTGCAAATAACATCCCTATGATATACAGACCTCTTTGAAAAACAGCTCCCCCGCTTCCTGTCATCTGTCTCCACATTCGAACAGATTCGATTCCCTCTGCCAGAATACAAAGCAGAAGATTCATCACTAAAAACTGCATGGTAAAAGACGGACTAAACTCCATCCCCTCCCATGCTGCCGCTAAAGGTGCACAAAAAGCTGCCATCATTGCCGGGAACGCCAGAGATTTCATCCCCTTTTTCCACAGCACGCCATATAGAATAAAGAAGAAAAAGCCACCTGCATAAAATAGAACGATCATACACTTTCTCCTTATCTGTTCCCGAAATATTTCTCACATGTTCTGCTTTTTTCCAGTTTTGATAAAAAAATAAGAAGACATTTCCCCCTATTTACAGGGGAGGAAGAAACGCTTTATTCTGCAGTTAAAAAACATTTTAACTCCTGTCACTATAAGGTAAAATTTTATATATTTTCCCATGTAGATAATAAACAAACACAATATACACCAATACTATTACTCATATTCTTATTATAACATAAACGTCTGGAGATATCAATACGAATCCAAACGTTTGTTTGATCCTTTTTTCTTTTTATAAAAAATTCCGGGGAGTCTGTGACTTGCATAAGCTACTGACTCCCCGATTTTAGGTTTATCTATTTCCTGGCATCCCTTATTCGGGCATTCGCAGTCCCTTAATATAAATACCGAAGAAACGCTTCATAAAACAACTTCTCTTTCTTTTCTTCCTCCGTCCACGGAACTCCGAGACGTTCCAATGCTTTCTGAATCGCCTCTTTTGCAGACTTTTCCGTATTCCCCAACACATCCGCATTTCCTTCCCTCAGATACTTTTCCAACGACATCACAAACAATTCTGTAAGCTGGGAAAGCTTCCCGTCTGCCCCCATTGCCACGCCGTTGACTCCGGCTTCCTTTTCCGCTTTATTCCATGCATTCTCTACCGTTTCCGGAATATTCGTACCAACCAGACCCCATCCGTTTCGCTTTTCTTCCAAGCGCTCCGTCCGGACGGACGCGTCACGGTCATCCCGCTTTAATTTCTCAAAGATTGCCGCCAGTTTGCCGCTGAACGCCTTCTGCTTTTCATAGTATGCTATGACGGCCGGTACAACAGCGGCGTCTACGGAAGATTTTCCCTCCATTATCGCCTGCATAAGAAAATCATACAACGACATCTCGTTTTGAAACCGGTTCAGATAATCATTTTCACTATGCATCCACTGTGAAAAATGACGGTCAGCAGCGACGAGCATAAATCCCTTTTCCATCACTGCCGGGTCTGCCTGGCGTATGAATTGATTTTGGATGTCCTCATAAGAAATCACATTCCGATTTGAAAGCTCTGCCAACAGATTATAAAAATCACTCCTGGACAAATTCTGCACATCATATTTTTCTTTCAGGTAACGAATCTGGCTCTCGGTGAGTTCGCTCGTTCCATCTGCATTCCAATTTATTTCCTCCTCCAAGGTAACGCCCAGTATTTCCAAAAATGTTTTACTGTCAAAAACATCCTTGCTTTCATCCTGAAACAAAATCCGCTCTTCCTTTTCTTGGATCCTGCTTTCCAAAGGATGGTTTTTTCTGAAAAGAAGTTCTTGTTCCAGTCTTTCCCGATACTGTGATACGATTTCTCTGGCATTTTGAGTCGCCTCCAGATATTGCTCCAACTGCAGACGTCCCAAATCAGCCGACGGATTTTTCGCCAGCTCCTGCATATCGTTCCATTCCTCCAGATACTGCACAAAATTGATTCTCTGATTGACGTCGTAGCTTCCCAACGCCACATCAATCGGTATGGTGTTCCCTTTTACGTTCTGTTCTTGTTTTGCCAGATGCGCATGCAGTGCTTTCATCTCTGCCGGGCTGGCATGATATGGATTGATTTCATTCACAAAAATTTTTGTTTCAAATTCTTTCCCGGATAAATCCTTTCCCCATGCATAAATCACCGGGTTTTCTTCCGTGGAACTTTCGTCATATTTCATATGTAATTCCTGCCCGCTCCCTGATACCTGGCTTACCAGACAGTCCATATATATCGTGACTTGCTTTCCGTTTAAACTATTCTCTGCATGAAGCGCCCTGTCGATTAGACGACTTCGAAACCCGGAAGAATTCACGTATCCACCCGGGCATCCCGCATTCTTTTTCTTTGCAAATGCAGGCGATAAACCTTTGTTAATTCCTGCTATCATCTTTCTTACTCCTTTTTTGAATCATTTTCCTGCTTCGATTTTTCCTGTCGGATGATTCGTTGAATACTTTTCCTGGTCAGAAAATAGGTTTCCGCCAGGTATGAAACAGAACTTCCCTCTGTAAATTCCGTATAAATCCGGGCATTCCGCTTTGCAAGATCCTTTTTCGTTGACGTGCGCTCTCCCCAGGCCTTCTTTTCTTCTTCTTTTTTGGGAATATAGAGCATGGCGCCGTCCACATACTGCTGCAATTGTTCGATCAATTCCTGCGGCAAAATATCTGCCGCACGTATGTACTCCATAAAATCCCCCCCCTAATCCGTTTCCCTTTTTCGTACATCCCCGGAATTTTTTTCTCTCTGCAAAATCAGATCCACCTTTCTTTTGTCATATCCCGTTCTATTCTGAAATCCTGTTCTCTCCATTTTTCTCTTCCTTCATAATACAGACCGCAGACTCTGCTTCGATTAATCTGTCGTTCATAATCGATGTCATTCTCTTCTGTCAATCTCCGGAAAGGATCGGCGGGCTGTTCTCACCGAATCGGCCGCTTTTGCCACAGGCCGCCCCTTTCCCAACAAGAGTCCATAACAATAAACAAACTTCCACAGTCCTGTATTCCCTTCTTCTCCATTCAAACATGACTTCCTACTCATTCATGCAAAAGAATTGCACAATCTCTTCTTTACGTCAATAACAATTTATCCGCTCCTTTCTTCCAAATTTTTTCATCTGTCTCCACAACATCCCCTTCCTATTCAAAACTCTCATAGTGCCCGCACGAAGAACATCCCGTATCTCATGTGCTCCGGGCATCCGCATGAAATATGTTTTGCATAAGCATACAATTTACGCCCGATAAGATCCATATCTCCGCACGCACTACACAGTTATTTTAGCATAATATAAGGTGGAACACGGAACATGTTTCTCTAAAATCAAAAATATACCGCGTCTGCTTATGAGATGACATTCCATAACATAAGCCAACGCGGCTTTCCTTTTCCGGCTCCCAGTCATAAATGTACGGTCACAAATGCAGAAAACCGTAATTATTCAATAGTTACGGAATCCGGCCTATTGAAGTTTATCTTACAGCAAAAAGGCCGGATTCTATTCCAACTGTTATGCGTTCTTACGGACTTTGCAGCAAGTGCAAAGTATAAAACACTTATTTCGTATAATGCAGAAGAACCCCGTTCCCACCGATTGCCCGTACTTCTTTTACTTTATAAAACTTCGGAAATCCCGCCGTATCCTTTGCACCGACAAAATTCAGCCCTTCTCTGGTCCCGTCTACGCCCGGACCAATCACCAGGCTGATCTCATCAATCAGATCCTGCTTCATAAATTCTGCGTTGATTTCCGCTCCGCCGCACAACATCACTGTTTCCGCTTTGCAAAGTTCTTTCATTTTTTTCAAAAGCAGCACAAGGTCAAATTCCTTCTCCCCAGCAAAAAGATACGGGATCCCTTTCTCCTTCAGGAACGCAAGAAATTCCGGCTTTACCTGCTCGGTCAGCGCTTCCACCACTTTCAGTTTCCGCCCGGCATAAATAACATATGTTTCAGTCCAGCCAAGCTTTCCAAAACGATCCAGTGCAAGCAAAATCCCCTCTCCCTCCTGAGGCAATTCCACCTGGTCCGTATATTCTACCACTGCTCCCTGATAGGAGGTCAAATCGGCAGACTGCACTTCATAATCATCCTGGCAGGTCACCCGTCCCAGCGCAACCACGTCGCCATAGGAATACAAAATGGGATCATACTCCTGCCCTACGATCTCATAATCTTCATTTCCGTCCCAGTCAATCAGAATCTTTCCGTCAATCGTTGTCAGCATATGGCAAACCACTTTTGCTCTGTTTTCCATTTTGCCTTCTCCTTTTTTCGCTATCTATCCTCCTGAAGTTTCTTGACTACTGCATTTTTGAGATTCTCTTTATGGGCATAAGAGATAATATGCACATGGATTCTATACTTCTGTACTTTCCGTTCTCTTTGTCTCTGCTGCTTTTGCCCCAAGGAAACCTGCCAGTACCGACTGTACATCCACACCGGTGGATTCTTTTAAGCCGTCGGATACCTGGGAGAAAGTCCCTACAATATCTTTGACCAGTTTGGATGTATTCCCATCGCCGTACATGGTAATCTTATCCACTCTCGCAAGCGGTTCCGCAATATTCTTTGCAATCTCCGGCATCGCTTTGAAATACATTTCCAAAATCGCCGCCTCGCCCATCAATTTCATAGCTTCCGCTTTCTTCTCGATTCCTTCCGCCTCTGCAAGCGCCTTCGCTTTGATGGAATCCGCCTCCGCAATTCCCTTGCTCCGGATTCCCGATGCCTCCTGCTCCATGGCATACTTCTGGGCTTCCGCTGTCGCGCGCAATGCTTCCGCTTCTTTCTCTCTTTCAAACTTTTCCGCTTCCGCATTCTTCTGACGCTCAAACAACTGCGCTTCTGAATTGCGCTGTACTTCGTACAGCTTCGCATCCGATTCCTGCTGCTTTGCATATCTCTCTGCATCCGCCTGCTTCTTGACCTGCGCTTCCAGCGTACGCTCTGTCAATTCCACTTCCTTTTCCTGCAAAGCGATGGCTTTCTCCTGCTTTGCCAGATTGGCGTCTGCCGTTGCAACCTCCACCGTCTTTCGTTCCGTTTCCTTTTGAATCTGATAAGCAGAATCCGCGATAGCCTTTTTGGTATCCGCATCCTTTTGCAGCTCTGCTTTCCGGATCTCCAGATCATTCTCTTTCT
This sequence comes from Lachnospiraceae bacterium, assembly GCA_910574195.1. GTDB lineage: Bacteria > Bacillota > Clostridia > Lachnospirales > Lachnospiraceae > Schaedlerella. The sequence goes on from CAJTBF010000008.1 coordinate 48,960, forward strand.
GCGCAATCAATGTTGCCGCACTGATCTCTGCCTCTTTTGCTTCCCTGTTTGCCTCGGCCTGTACGACGGCCTTTTCCTTCTGTGCACGGGCTTTCGCATTGGCGATCTCCAGTTCGGAACTTACCTGCGCATCATTGGCTTCTTTTCTGGCCATTGCCTGGGCACGGGCGATCTCCTTCTCGCTTTCCGCTCTGGAAATAGCCGCATTCTTCTGGATCTTCACGATGTTATCTACACCCAGATTTTCAATAACTCCGTTTCCGTCCACGAAATTCTGCACATTAAAGCTGACGATGTCCAACCCCATAGCAGCCAAGTCCGGTTCCGCATTCTCCTTCACCAGTGTGGCAAACTTCTGCCGGTCCGATACCATCTCTTCCAGATTCATCTTTCCCACGATCTCACGCATATTTCCTTCCAGTACTTCCCTGGAAACCTGGGCGATATAATCTGTCGGCCGGTTCAGAAAGTTCTGCGCCGCAAGGGAAAGACGCTCCGGCTGATCACTGATCTTAACATTGACGGCAGCATCCACACGGATATTGATATAATCCGCCGTCGGAACCGCACTGGATGTCTTCACATCAATGGGAATCAACTGCAGATTCAACTCATCCTTCTTCTCAAGAAACGGAATCTTAATTCCGGCCTTCCCGATCAGCACCTTCGGCTGTTTTCTCAAACCAGAGATAATATAAGCCGTATCCGGTGAAGCCTTCACATATCCCGTCGCCAGTATAATGAGTAAAATCAGAAGCACAATTACCACAGGCACAACCGTTCCCACAATTCCCATTACGTCTCTTATCATTTTTTCTTCTCCTTTATTGTATTTTCTCGCAAAGGCAAACCCTTTCATTCACATAGAAACTTGCTTCAGAATCCGGAAAACATTGCATTACAAAAGACCAATGATCCCGTATGCAAAAAGTCCGGATATCATTCCGGCAGACACCCCTCCCTTGCCGCCGGTTCCAAAGAAGTACCTGTGATCGGATCCCTTTCGATATAATATAGTATACTACACTGCTGCTTTCGTGTACAGACTTATTCCTGTATTCAGCGGTATCTGTCAGGTAAGCATCCGTAATTTTTTTATAATCTATTCCCGAAAGATGAATGGGCACGATACTCTCTCGGCGCCATTCCATATGCCTTGCGAAATACTTTTCCAAAATAGGAGCTGTCAGAAAATCCACATTGATAGCAAATTTCAGTTATAGACAACTCGCTGTTTCGCAGCATTTTCTTTGCTTCATTCATTCTGTATGAAATTAGATATTCTATGGGACTCTGATTCAGATTTTTACGAAAGCTGCGCATAGCTTCCCGCTCACTGATGCCTATTGCATCCGCGATTTGTGCTACTGTAATTTTATCTTTATAATGATTATGAATAAAGGAAAGCATATTCCGGATTCTGTCCGTTTGTTCAAACTTTACGGATTGGTTTGTTTTATAATTCGTTCGAATATCTTCTAAAAGTAAAAGCCACGTTTCAGACAGAATATTTCTGGTTTGGAATTCCATATTTTCATGTGACTGCAATTCCTTTAGCCGGCAAAGGTTTGCAAGAATCTTATCCGAGACTGGCTGTCCTCTTCGAATCATATAAACCTCTATCTGTTGATTATTTATAATGGGCGTCAAGTACTTTTTCTCAAAACGGCTCTTGAAATGTCCGCTCAAAAAAACAGGGTGAAATATGTGATTGATTTCCAGTACTCGTTCACCCGGAACTGCATTTTCTTTCCTATCCATCACATTGCTGTTAATAAAGAAACCATCTCCCTGACGGACAATATATTCTGCACCGACTGTGATAATTTTGCTGGTACCTTCCTGAATATACCCAAGTTCTAATTCCTCATGCCAATGCCAGGGAATGATAAAATCCGTCAAATCCCGCTTATGCATACAATAAGGATATTCCGTGGTCATACCTTCAATTTGCTCTACCTGATTTTCATCAATAAAAAAGAGTTCATCGTCGTTCCCCCTCCTCATTTCCTGTATATGAATTTTTAGAATAATTATATCATAATTGTCGGTATATTTCTATATATAGTCTCAAATTTCATATTATTATACAAAAAATTAAATTATAATATCATCATAAATACGAAACAGCATAAAAAATAAAAGAGAGGAAGATTACTATGGCAAACAATTTTAACTATTATTCTCCAACAGAAGTAATTTGGGGTAAAAACGTCGAATTGGAAACAGGAAAACACCTTAAAAGACTGGGAGCATCCCATGTACTGCTTGTCTATGGGGGGAAACAGTGCACGCCGCTTAGGACTTTTGGATAAGATCAGACATTCTCTGAAGGAAGAAGGGATATCCGTTTCAGAACTGGAAGGGATTGTCCCTAACCCAAGATTAGACAAAGTATACGAAGGGATTCAAATCTGGAAAGCGGATGATATTGATTTCTTGCTGGCTGCCGGCAGCGAAACTTCCAGGGGCTGTGTTATCACGAATGAAAAAACCGGTGAAAAACGTGCTTACGATGATAATCTTGCACGACCAAAGATTGCCATTATGAATCCCGAATACACCAAATCACTTCCCGACTATCAAACAGAATCCGGATGTGTCGATATTATGATGCATACAATGGAACGTTACTTTACCAACGGGGGAAATTTGAAAATTACAGATGCGATCGCGGAAGCTCTGCTGCGCACGGTTATGACAAACGCAGTCATTTTGCATGATAATCCTGGTAACTATGACGCCCGTTCCGAAATTATGTGGGCAGGCAGTCTGGCACACAATGATTTAACCGGATGTGGAAATGATGGCGGTGATTTTATGACACATGAACTGGAACACGAAATGGGCGGAATGTTTGACGTCACACATGGGGCCGGTCTTGCTGCTATCTGGCCAAGTTGGGTAAGATATGTTTGCAAAGATTGTCTTCCCCGCTTTGTTCGTTTTGCAAGAAATGTCATGGGAATCACAAGCGAAGGAACAGATCAGGAAATTGCAGAAGCCGGTATTTGTGCTATGGAACAATTTTATCATAGTATTGATATGCCCACGAATATGCGTGAACTTGGGATTACACCATCCGATAACCAAATTCTTGACATGGCAAATCGGTGTATGATTGCCTGTGGAGATCATACAGGTTCTGCAAAAAAACTAACGGCAGCGGATGCAATAGAAATTTATAAATACGCACGATAATCTGTAAAATTTTTTCCTGATATATCCTGCAAAAACGAAACTGCCAGTCTTATCTGAAACATAAGACTGGCAGTCAATTTCTATTTATTAAATTGTACCTTCATTTATGGTACGGTTCTCCCTTCATAATCCGGTAACTTCGATACACCTGTTCTAACAGAATCACCCGCATCAACGGATGGGGAAACGTCATTTTCGAAAAGCTAAGCGCGTAATCGGCACGTTTCCGTATTTTTCTCCCCAGTCCGATGGAACCGCCGATCACAAAACAAATCTGACTTTTCCCCTGAATTCCAAGCTGCTCTATCTGATCTGCCATCTCCTCTGATGTCAGCATTTTCCCCTGAATCTCCAGGGTAATCACATACGCGTCGCTTTTTATATACTTCAACAGACGTTCCGCCTCTTTATTGCGAATCATATCTTCCATGGCCAAACCCGCCTGCTCCGGCACTTTTTCATCCGCCACTTCGATGATCTCCAACTTACAGTATTTACTTAGCCGCTTCCTGTATTCTTCGATCGCATCCTGTAAATATCTTTCCCTGATTTTCCCTACTGCTAAAACTGTGATTTTCATTCCCTGCCTTCTTTCTCATTTCTTTTCACACCTGTCATTTTAAAATTCCCTTTTTATCCGGCATATTATTTTTCTATTACATGCCCATTACATCCTATCGCCCGCATCCGTTATTTTGCAGCAGCCCCATCTAAAAACAATACGGCAGAAGGCAGCGCTGATAAGTAAAATGATATACAAAAACCGTCTGCTCCATAGAGGATAACTCATATACGGAGCAGACGATTTCATTTACAACAGCAGTCCATTTCTTTCTCTGTTACGACAATAGACATACGTTCTCTTTTACTTTTTTATTTTGACAACTATGTTATCTCTTTTATTCCTCTTTCAGATAAGTGTCAATTCCCTTCGCGCCTGCTTTTCCGGCGCCCATAGCCAGGATGACCGTCGCAGCGCCCGTCACCGCATCTCCGCCGGCGTATACGCCTTCTTTGGATGTCTTTCCGAGTTCTTCATCTGCAACGATACATTTCCATTTATTGGTCTCCAGACCTTTGGTGGTGGAAGAAATCAACGGATTCGGGGAAGTACCCAGTGACATAATGACCGTATCCAACTCAATCTCGTACTCGGAGCCCGGAATCTCCACCGGACGTCTTCTGCCGGAAGCATCCGGTTCTCCCAGTTCCATCCGAATCACTTTCATACCTTTTACATTCCCATTCTCATCCACAAAGATCTCTTTCGGATTGGTCAGCAGGTCAAAAATCACGCCTTCTTCTTTTGCATGATGTACTTCCTCTACTCTGGCCGGGAGTTCCGCCTCGCTTCTTCTGTACACAATATGTACTTCCGCGCCAAGACGGAGCGCTGTCCTCGCCGCATCCATGGCTACATTTCCGCCACCTACAACCGCCACCTTTTTTCCGCCCACGATCGGTGTGTCGTAGGACTCGTCAAAGGCCTTCATCAAATTGCTTCTGGTCAGATATTCATTGGCAGAAAAGACTCCGTTGGCATTCTCACCCGGAATTCCCATGAACATCGGAAGACCGGCGCCGGAACCGATAAAGACAGCCTCAAATCCTTCCTCCTCGATCAACTGATCAATCGTCGTAGATTTTCCGATGACTACATTGGTCTCAAACTTTACGCCAAGTTCTTTGACTTTTTCAATCTCTTTTGCAACCACCTTCTGCTTCGGAAGACGGAATTCCGGGATTCCATACACCAGTACGCCGCCCAGCTCATGCAGCGCCTCAAATACGGTCACTTCATAACCCATCTTCGCCAGGTCGCCGGCACAGGTCAGTCCGGCCGGGCCGGAACCAATCACCGCTATTTTATGTCCGTTGGTCGTCTCTGCCTTCTCCGGTTTGATATCATGCTCCAACGCATAATCCGCAACAAAGCGCTCCAGCTTTCCGATGGAAACCGGCTCACCCTTGATCCCGCGGATACACTTTCCTTCACACTGGGATTCCTGGGGACATACACGGCCACAGATCGCCGGCAATGCGGAAGACTTTCCGATTACTTTGTAAGCTTCCTCAATCTTTCCCTCTTTCACTTCTTTGATAAATCCCGGAATATCGATAGCAACAGGGCAGCCGGACACACACTTTGCATTCTTGCAGTTAATACAGCGGGTCGCCTCTTCCATCGCCTCTTCCTGATTATATCCCAGACAAACCTCTTCAAAATTTGTCGCACGTACTTTCGCATCCTGCTCTCTGACAGGAACTTTCTTTAATACATCTGCCATTAGTTGTCACCTCCGCAATTTCCACAGCCGCCATGGTGGGTGTCGCCTTCCTGCAATTTCAACATCGCACGGCCTTCCTCTGTCTTATACATCTGACTTCTCTTCATCGCCTGATCAAAATCTACCAGATGCCCGTCAAACTCCGGTCCATCCACACAGGCAAACTTGATCTGGTCTCCTACCTGAAGACGGCATGCACCGCACATTCCCGTTCCGTCCACCATGATCGGATTCATGCTGACAATGGTAGGCAATTCCAGCTTCTTCGTCAGCAGACAGACAAATTTCATCATAATCATCGGTCCGATGGCAACACAGACGTCATAGTGTTTGCCTTCTTTCTGCACCAGATCCTCCACAACAGTCGTCACCATACCGGAACGTCCATAGGAACCGTCGTCCGTTGTCACATACAAATTCCCTGCAACGGCTTCCAGTTCTTTTTCCAGTATCACCATATCCTTTGTCTTCGCACCCAGAACCACGTCCGCCGCGATTCCATGCTGGTGCAGCCATTTTACCTGGGGATACACGGGGGCTGCCCCCACGCCGCCGGCAACAAAAAGCATCTTTTTCTTCTTCAATGTCTCCAGATCTTCCAGTACAAATTCCGAAGTACATCCCAGAGGTCCTACGAAATCCCGGAAGCCGTCGCCTGCTTTCAAATCCGCCATCTTCACCGTCGAAGCGCCCACTTCCTGAAATACAATGGTAATGGTTCCGGCCTCACGGTCATAATCACAAATCGTCAGAGGAATTCTCTCCCCTTTATCGTCCATCTTCACAATGACAAACTGTCCCGGCTGACAATGCTTTGCAACTCTCGGCGCAAGCACATCCATAAGTATAATCTTATCAGCCAGCTTTTCTGCCTTTAAAATCTTATACATGATTTTCCTCCTCGCAACAAATTCCTTCTCCCGGCCGTTCCTGCTTCCGATCTGCCGGTAGTATCTCTATACCCATTCGGGCACTCTGCATCCCATGCCCCTTTGGGATTATTTTATCAAAACATATCATACGACAGAATTCTTCTTTTGACAAGATTCTTTCTATCACGATTTCTGTAAAATTGTAACAGTTGTTAAAAGCAACCGGCACGCCCGTATCATTCAGATTACAGCGCGAAAGGGGACAGACAATTTCAGACTGTCTGCCCCGCAAATCACTTTTGGGTATTCTTTACTCCCGCGAAGCAACGAGCTAAGTAGCCTTGCCTGCATGGATATTTGACTTAGAAGTCTACTTCTGTTCCATAATAAATACATGTAAACAGCTTTTCCATCGTAGCTGGATCAATGGCACGTGGATTGGAACCCGTACACGCATCTCCCACAGCCAGTTCAGAAATCTTTGCAATCTTCTCTTTGAATTCCTCTTCCACAATTCCGAATTCTTTCAGTGTCTTCGGAATGGAGAGCTGTACATTGAAATCATCGATCTTCTCACATAAGCTGTTGATCAACGCTTTCTCAGAAGCCCCCTGCAAACCAACTTTTCTTGCAATCTCCGCATACCGCTTTGCAGCAACCGGATCCTTTGCATTGTATTGAATTACATAAGGAAGATACATGGCATTGGCACATCCATGTGTAATATGACCGGTAGAGAACGCTGCACCTGTCTTATGCGCCATAGAATGTACGATGCCAAGCAGTGCATTGGAAAATGCCATACCTGCCAGACACTGTGCGTCATGCATTTCCGCTCTCGCATCCATATTTCCTCTGTAAGAAGCCGGAAGATAATCAAATACCATCTCAATCGCCTGAATCGCAAGCGGATCGGTATAAGCGCCATGTAAAGTAGATACATACGCCTCGATGGCATGTGTCAGCGCGTCCATACCCGTATAAGCAACCTGCTTTGCCGGAAGCTGTTCTACCAATTCCGGATCTACGATCGCCACATCCGGCGTAATATTAAAATCGGCAAGCGGATACTTTACGCCTGTGCTGTAATCTGTAATGACAGAAAATGCGGTTACTTCCGTCGCCGTTCCGGAAGTAGACGGAATGGCACAGAATTTTGCTTTCTGTCTCAATTCCGGGAAATTGAACGGAATGCAAAGCTGCTCGAACGTGGTATCCGGGTACTCATAGAATGCCCACATTGCTTTCGCTGCATCAATCGGGGAGCCTCCGCCCATAGATACAATCCAGTCCGGCTCAAACGCACGCATTGCTTCTGCACCCTTCATTACCGTTTCCACAGAAGGATCCGGCTCCACCCCTTCGAACAGTTCCACTTCCATGCCTGCTTCTTTCAGATAGTTTACGGCTTTATCCAAAAAGCCCTGACGCTTCATAGAACCTCCGCCCACAACAAGAATGGCTTTCTTTCCTTTCAGGTTCTTTAGCTCTTCCAGACAACCTTTTCCATGATACACGTCTCTTGGTAATGTAAATCTGCTCATACTGCCCATCTCCTTATATTTCTCGATTTGTTAGTTTTTTAACGTGTATATTATAGCACTGTTAAAGTTTTAACACAACTGTTTTCAGGAAAAAAGAAACAAAATAATACACAAAAAAACCATGGCAATTTTGTGAAAAAATACCACGGTTTTTTCAAAAAACGAGTTTAGAAACATGAATTATTCATAAGCCAATTCGTAACTTCGCTTGGTCACCTGCGTCATCTTTCCGGCATTGCTGACCAGTACCGCTGCAAAAATCGTCGTTCCCTCCGGCATGTCAATTGGACCCGTATATAAGGTAGAGGCGGCAGAAGGATCTGTTCCATCCATTGTATAGTATGCCGTATATCCTTCCGGAACCAAAATGGCAATCTGCATTGGAGTATTGTATCTTCCGGTGGAAGGGGTAATCGCGGGCGCTCCTTCCACCGGCAATTCCACCGTATAAGACTTTTCGGATACGAGACTGGGAATTCCCTTTTCATTGATATTGATTGCCTTGATCACAGTTGTTCCTTCCTCCACCAGGATTGGTTCTTTATAAAGGGTAGAAGATGCCGCCGGTTCCGTTCCATCTACGGTATAGAAAATTTTTCCTTCTCCCGTCAGGGAAATCTGCTGCACTTCCTGATAGGTTCCGTCATCCAGACTGAACACAGGCGGTTCGGAGACATACTCCTTCACCTTAGACAAAACTGACTGGTCACACCCCTCCAACAGCGAAGAGATCTTCTCCAACTGATCCGTATCCTCATAGAACTGAATCGCCGAACGATACAGATCTGCATTTTCCGGCTGGGAATCAATCACTGTCAGGAACACCCTTTCTGCCTTTTCCAGATTTTTTTGCTGTGTATATAATCTTGCCAGCGCCAGATAGGCATCCGCCTTTTTATTATCTCTTTCGATTGCACGGTTAAAATACTTTTCTGCCGCACTGTATTCTCCTGCGTGGAAAGCACTTTGCCCTTTTGCCAAAATTCCGGCATAGGAATTTTGATAGACAAACAAACCGCCCCCTGCACACAGAATCAAAAGGAAAAGGAAACCAATCATAAACCGCTTCAAACGTCGTTTTGCCGCACGCTTCTTTCGCACCGCCTGCGAGCGCCTGTCCCCTGTTCGAACTTCTCCTGTATTCTGCCGGACATTCCCGGTACCTCCACGAACGGCGCCTGTGCTTCTGCGGATCTCCCCGTTGTTCTGCCGCATATTTCCCGTCTGATAACGTGAGGAATCCCCCAAACGTCCCCCGCCCGCATCACGCCGGTATTCCCCGCTTCCCGGACGGACTCTGCCGGTATCCCGATAGGAAGGATTCCCATTTGAACGTGGATATCCTGTATGCTGCCGAACCCCTCTTCCTTCTTCTGTATATCGTTCGCCCAGGCGGCCTCCGGACATATTCTGCATACGTTCCCGGCGAATCTGGTTCATCTCCTCCGGACTCAATACCCTGGTAGAACTGCCATACTCCCCCTGACGCAGTACCCTGGTCAATCGTGCGTTTTCTCCTGTTCCCCGGCTTTGGTAACGTCTGAGATCTCCGGACTGAATCGGACGAGTTGCCCCTTCCACGGATCCTTTCACTTCCCGCGCAAGAACATCCTCCAGAGGATTATAATCCGGCACCATCTGTACCTCTACCCGGCAGTCCGGGCAAATCATCATGCCCTCCGGAATATGGGCGCCACAATTCTGACATCTCATTTCCTGTCTCCCCTCCTACATGATCTGCAAGATTTCATATGTCTTTCGGCTTTCCATTACTTTCTCTGTACACAGTTTCCACGCAATTATTCATCAACATTGCAATGGTCATCGGTCCGACCCCTCCCGGAACCGGTGTAATTGCAGACGCTTTTTGGGAAACCGTTTCGAAATCCACATCTCCGCATAATCTGTTCTCTTCATCTCTATGCATTCCCACATCAATCACTACCGCGCCGTCCTTCACATCATCCGTCCCGATAAAACGCCGCTTTCCGACGGCGACAATCAGGATGTCCGCACGTCTGGTGATTTCCGAAAGATTCCTGGTATGGGAGTGTGCAACCGTCACAGTCGCATGTTCCCGAAGCAAAAGTGCTGCCATCGGTTTTCCGACAATATTGCTTCTTCCGACAATCACACATTCCTTTCCCTCTATGGAAATATGGGAACGTTTTAAAAGCTGAATAATCCCCGCCGGCGTACAGGAGAGAAATCCCGTTTCTCCGATCCAGAGTCTCCCCACACTGACCGGATGGAACCCATCCACATCCTTATCCGGCGAAATCGCCCGAATGACTTTATCCGCATCCATATGCTCCGGAAGCGGAAGCTGCACCAGAATTCCTTTCACATGCCCGGCATGATTCAATTTTTCTATAAGCGCAAGCAATTCTTCCTCACTGGTATTCCCGGGAAGTTCATAAGACTCCGAATCAATTCCAATATAGGCACAGGCTTTTTTCTTATTCCGTACATAAACACAGGAAGCCGGATCCTCCCCCACCTGGATCACGGCAAGACAAATCCGTTTTCCTTCCTGTTTCAGTTTTTCCACTTTTTCTTTTAATTCATCCTTTATCTCCTGGGAAATCCGTTTCCCGTCAATCAATTGTGCCATTCGCTCTCTCCTTTAAAACAGGGGCCTTCCCTAAAACAGGCCGGTGATTTTACCGTCGTCGGTTACGTCAATCTGATTTGCGGCCGGAACCTTCGGAAGTCCCGGCATGGTCATAATCGCACCTGTAAGCGCAACCACAAACCCGGCGCCGGCGCTTACATATACTTCGCGAATGTGAATATCAAAATTCTCCGGCCTTCCAAGTTTGGACGCATCATCCGAAAGAGAATATTGATTTTTGGCCATACAAACCGGGAATTCCTGAAATCCCATCGCTTCGATTCTGGCAAGCTGTTTCTCTGCGGTCGGTTCATAAACAACGCCCCGCGCCCCGTAAATCTCCCGGGCAATGGTTTCGATCTTCTCTTTCAGAGAGAGTGTGTCCTCATACAGTGGATGAAATCTGCTTTCTTTTTTCTCCAATGTTTCCAGAACCTTTTCTGCCAATGCAATACCGCCTTCTCCGCCCTTTTCCCAGACTTCGGAAAGCGCAAATTCACATCCTCTCTCTTCGCAGAATTTCCGTACAAATTCATTTTCCGCCTCTGTATCTGTAACGAAAGAATTCAATGTAACAACGACCGGAACATCGTATTTCTGTATATTTTCAATGTGCTTTTCCAGATTTACAATTCCTTTTTCAAGCGCTTCCAGATTTTCCCGGCTGAGATCTGCTTTTGCCACACCACCATTATATTTCAAAGCCCGGACGGTTGCAACCAGCACAACGGCATCCGGTTTCAGCCCTGCTTTCCGGCACTTGATATCCAAAAACTTCTCCGCGCCCAGATCTGCGCCAAATCCGGCTTCCGTGATCGTAATATCGCTCATCTTCAATGCCATCCTGGTTGCCCGCACACTATTGCAGCCATGCGCAATATTGGCAAATGGTCCTCCATGTACCAGCGCCGGTGTATGCTCCAGCGTCTGAATCAAATTGGGCTTGATGGCATCCTTCAATAGTGCGGTCATTGCACCGGTTGCTTTCAGCTCCTCTGCAGTAACCGGATCTCCCGCGAAGTTATAAGCGACAATAATCCGCCCCAGCCGCGCTTTCAGATCAGAAAGATCCTCCGCCAGACAAAGAATAGCCATAATCTCGGACGCCACCGTAATCACAAAATGATCTTCCCGCACCATGCCGTCCATTTTATTTCCCAGTCCCACCACAATATTACGGAGCACACGGTCATTCATATCCAGACAACGCTTCCATACCACCTGACGCGGGTCAATCTGCAAGGCGTTCCCCTGCTGAATATGATTATCCAGCATCGCTGCCAGAAGGTTATTTGCGGAAGTAATGGCATGAAAATCCCCGGTAAAATGCAAATTCAAATCCTCCATCGGTACGACCTGCGCATACCCGCCTCCGGCGGCGCCCCCTTTGATTCCAAAACAGGGGCCAAGAGACGGTTCCCGCAGGGCAATCATTGCTTTTTTATGCAGCTTTGCCATTGCCTGTCCCAGTCCCACCGTTGTGGTTGTTTTTCCCTCTCCTGCCGGCGTCGGATTAATGGCCGTTACAAGCACCAGTTTCCCATCCGCATTGTTTTTTATTTTTTCCCAGAAATCTTCCGACAGTTTCGCCTTGTATTTCCCGTAAAATTCCAGATCCTCCTTGGGAATTCCGGCCCGCTCTGCTACCATGCTGATGGGTTCCATCACCGCTTCCTGCGCAATCTGAATATCTGTTTTCATTCGTATCCCTCCTGATCCTGTTTTGCTACGCACGTTCTGTTCTTTTCTTTCTCTTCCCTGCTGTTCCCTCTGCTTTCTATCATCTGTCACGCAATATGACAAACCGTTTCAACAAAACTGACATTCTTTATCTGTTTCCGTTCAGATATTCCTCAAATTCTTCTGCTTTCATCAGTACCTTTCTAGGTTTCGTCCCTTCCTCCGGACCCACCACACCGGCCTCCGCCAGTTGGTCCATCACCCGTGCCGCACGATTAAATCCGATTTTAAACATCCGCTGCAGCATACCGATAGACGCTTTCTCTTTCTCAATAATTAAACGACCGGCATCCATAAAATAGAAATCCCGTTCTTCCCCCTCCTCTTCACTGCCGGAAAGCAAAGTTCCTTCCGCAGCCGTCTGAGCATGCTGCATGTGTTCTTCCAGCTCCTCGCTGTAATCCGCATTCCCGTTATTTTCAATCAGGTATTCCACTACCTTCCCTACTTCTTTATCCGATACAAAGGAACCCTGCACACGCACCGGTTTGGGAATCCCGGTGGGATAGAACAGCATATCCCCCTTTCCAAGCAGTTTTTCCGCGCCGTTCATATCGATAATGGTCCGGGAATCTACACCGGAAGACACCGCAAATGCAATCCGGGAAGGCATATTCGCTTTGATCAAGCCGGTGATGACATTCACGGACGGTCTCTGTGTCGCCAAAATCAGATGAATTCCCGCCGCTCTTGCAAGCTGTGCCAGACGGCAGATGGCCCCTTCCACATCTTTGGGCGCCACCATCATCAAATCCGCCAATTCATCCACGATAATAATAATCTGCGGCATCTTTTCCGGCGCACCCTCTTCCGCCATCCGTTCCACCTTTTCATTAAATCCTTTCAGATCCCGAACATTGTGGCTTGCGAACAGATCATATCGCTTCATCATCTCTGCCACAGCCCAGTTCAGGGCGCCTGCCGCTTTCTTCGGATCCGTGACAACCGGAATCATCAAATGCGGAATTCCGTTATAGATACTTAATTCTACCACTTTTGGATCAATCATAATCAGCTTCACCTCTTCCGGATTCGCTTTATAAATAATACTCATGATCATGGTATTGATACAGACAGATTTCCCGGAACCGGTAGAGCCCGCCACCAGAAGATGCGGCATTCTGGCAATATCGGCCACCACCGTTTTTCCGGCAATATCTTTTCCGATCGCAACGGTAATTTTGGATTTGCTGTTTTGAAACTCACCGGATTCCAGAAGATCCCGCAGCATCACCGCCGTATTTTCGCTGTTTGGAACTTCGATTCCCACCGCTGCTTTTCCCGGAATCGGTGCTTCAATCCGCAGATCCGTCACCGCCAGATTCAATTTGATATCGTCGGCAAGTCCCACAATCTTACTGACTTTCACCCCCTGCTCCGGCTGCAGTTCATACCGGGTAACCGAAGGGCCGCAGCTTGCATTGGTCACATGCACCTTTACCCCAAAATTCTGCAATGTCTGCTCCAGTTTCTTCGCCGTGGCACGCAGGTGTGTATCGGAGTCCCCGCCCGCTTTCTTCCCTCTTGTAAGCAGTTCTAAAGGCGGAATGGAATATTTCTTTTCCTGCTCCTTTGCTCTTTGTCTTTCACTTTCTTTTGACGGCTCCCCGGAAGCAGACTCCGCTGCAAACAATTCTTCCAGATCCGATTCCGCCTGGCGATCCAACGCGGATTCTGCTTCTGTCTTCCATCCTGCCGGATCCTCCTGTACTTCCGGTTCCTCCACAGGCAAAAGCGCTCTCTCTTCTTTTTCTTCCGCACATGTTGCTTTTTGCTCCTCATCCAAAGCAGGTGCCGGCGGCCAGGCCCTATCTTCGGCGGCAGACCCGATTTCCAAAATTTCCCCTGCCGTATCGTCTGTCTCTGCCTGTATTTCCTCCGGCTCCACCGTCAGTTCCTGCACCTCCGGAGACTTTCTTTTCGTCAGCGTCGTGGCAAAGGAAACGCCGGATACCTTTCTCTTTCTCCCCGCCGCAGTCCCTTCCTGCTCTGTATTCTGCTCCAGACGCCTTCGTTCTTTTTCCTCCATCCGTTCTTCCCTGCGTTTTGCGGAACGGATCATCGAAGTTTCATGACGCTGTCTGGCTCCCTCATAAACCCTTCGTCCTCCATGTCCAAGCGGTTTTAATAAAGATTTCTCCGTAACCAGAATCATACAGATAATCCCCAACACGATCAACACCACATAACTGCCGGCAACCCCGATTGCCGGACAGAGCAAAGAAACCAGACATCCGCCCAGAAAGCCGCCTGCGTTGCGATGCGCGCTGGCCTGCCGGTAATAAGAAAGCAGACTGGTTCCCGGTGTGAACGGATTCATAATCAGTTCCAGCAAGGCACACAATATCACCAGCAATACCAGCAGCGCCCCTGCTTTTATGTAGGCGTGAGGATTCCCCTGATTCGAAACAAGGAACGCCGCCACGCCAAAGAATAAAATAGGTACCAGATACGCCATCCATCCGAATATTCCAAATAATACGGACGAGCAAATCTCCCCTGCCAATCCGCCGAGTCCAAAATTACTGATCAGAATTAATATGCATACGGCCAGTATGCACAAAATAATGATTTCTTCCTGTAAACCGGAACTTTCCTGTGTCTTTTTCGTTCCGCTTTTCGTACCCTTTCTTTTTTTCGTTGACTTTGCAGCCATAATACTTCCCCCTTGGTATTTAAACATACTATATCAAGTATAGCATTTTTTTCCTCCTCTGTCATCAGCATTTTTTCAAAATATTTTTCCGTTCCATTATGATCCCGACTCTTGCCGCTCCTTTTTCGCCGTAATCATTTCATGCAGTTTCTGCATAGCCTGGCTGATACCGCCTACTTCGTCAATCAAGCCTTCCCGTACCGCATCTTCGCCTTCCAGCATCGTTCCCACATCTTTTACGAGCTGTGTAGGATCCAGCATCAGCTCTTCCAACCGCTTCTGACTGATTTTAGAATGTTCCGCAATAAAGGTCGTAATTCGATCCTGGGTCCGTTCCATATTCCGATAACTCTGATATACTCCGATAAACATTCCGCTGGAACGCACCGGATGAATAATCATCGTCCCACTCGGCACAATAAAGGAGTAATCCGCCGAAACTGCCAGCGGTCCGCCGATGGAATGACTGCCGCCCAGCACAAGCGAAACCGTCGGTTTACTGAGGGAAGCAATCATTTCCGCAATCGCCAGTCCCGCTTCCACATCTCCTCCCAGTGTATTCAGAAGAATCAACACTCCTTCGATTTCCTCGCTGTCTTCTGCCTCGGCAAGACGGGGTAACAGATGTTCGTATTTGGTTGCCTTTGTACTTCCGGATACCGCCTCGTGCCCTTCAATCTCTCCGATAATTGTCATCAGTTGAATCTTATGCTTTCCCGACCCCCGATTCAATTCCAGTGTCCCCGTTTCTTTGATCTCCTCCCGCCGCTCTTCCTTTTTCTCCTGCTCCGCATTCTTCATCTCTTCTGTCAATCTCACATACCTCCTGGTTCCCGGCATCCAAAATCTACTCCATTCATATGTGCATCCCTTCGGCGCAAAGATATCCCACCCGTCAGGAAAACAATAATTCTGTTTTGAAAAGATACCATTTTATCTTCCTTAGTATGTGAAAGACAAAACAAATTATACCCAAAACACATCAAATGTAACAGTTCAGATACCTTCACTGTTACAGGCATCCGACCATTAAAAATCACTTTGCGATGGGCCGGCGGATATAAAAAATGGTATGAATGTAAATTGTATACATCCATACCATCTGCGTCAAAGCAATGCCTGCTCCACATCCGCAATAATATCTTCTACATTTTCAATTCCCACACTAAAACGAATCAGATCCGGCTGTACGCCCGCTTCCAATAACTCTTTGTCATTCATCTGCCGATGGGTATGGCTTGCCGGATGCAAAACACAGCTTCTTGCATCCGCCACATGCGTCACGATTGCAACCAGTTTCAGTTTATCCATCATTGCCACGGCGGCATCTCGCCCTCCCTTTAATCCGAAAGTAAGAACACCGCAGCTTCCGCCCGGCATATATTTCTGCGCAAGCGCATAATATGGATCCCCCTCCAGGGACGGGAAAGAAACCCAGGCCACTTTTTCATGTCCTTTCAGATAGGAAGCCACCTTCCATGCATTCTCACAGTGCCGGGGCATCCGAAGATGCAGCGTCTCCAGCCCCAGATTCAAAAGAAACGCGTTCTGCGGAGACTGAATGGATCCAAGATCCCGCATAAGCTGTGCCGTAGCCTTGGTGATATAGGCGCCTTTTCCAAACTTCTGTGTATATACAATCCCGTGATAGGTCTCGTCCGGAGTGGTCAGTCCCGGAAACTTTTCCCCATGCGCTTCCCAGTCAAAATTCCCGCTGTCCACGATGGCGCCTCCCACACAGGTTGCGTGACCGTCCATATATTTTGTCGTGGAATGTGTCACAATGTCCGCCCCCCACTCAATGGGGCGACAGTTGATCGGCGTCGCAAACGTATTATCCACGATCAGCGGAACTCCATGCGCATGTGCCGCTGCCGCAAACTTCTCCAGATCCAGCACCACCAGAGCCGGATTGGCAATGGTTTCCCCAAACACGGCTTTGGTGTTCTCCTGAAACGCCGCTTCCAGTTCTTCCGGCGTACAATCGGGATCCACAAAAGTGGCTTCCACTCCCATCTTCCGGATCGTATGGGCATACAGATTATAGGTACCGCCATAAATGGCAGATGCACAGACAATATGATCGCCGGCTTCCACAATATTCATAATCGCATAAAAATTCGCCGCCTGACCGGAAGACGTCAGCATAGCGGCCGCGCCTCCCTCCAGATCACAGATTTTCGCCGCTACCGCGTCATTGGTCGGATTCTGCAGCCGGGTATAAAAATATCCCGCTTCTTCCAGATCAAACAGGCGGCCCATCTGTTCACTGCTTGTATAGCGAAACGTCGTACTCTGATAAATCGGCAGCACGCGGGCTTCCCCGTTCCCCGGTTCATATCCGGACTGCACACACTTTGTCTCCATCCTAAAATCACTCATGTTTTTTCCTCCTGGAAAGTTTCCGTACTTCAAAAATCTTCCTTTTTCTATTCTTCACTCCAATTATGGTATACATCCTGTACATCATCATCTTCTTCCAGAAGATCCAGCGTCTTCTGGATATTTTTGATATCCTCCTCACTGGTCAGCTCCACATATGTCTGCGGAATCATGGTGACTTCTGCCTCCGCCATGGGAATCCCGGCCTCTTCCAGTTTCAGACGTACCTCGCTGAACTCCGCGGGATCCGTCAGAATCTCATAACTTTCTTCTTCCTCGGAAAAATCTTCTGCTCCGGCATCCAGCGCCAGCATCATCAACTCATCTGCATCCATCTCGCACGCTTCTTTTTCCACAAAGATCTGTCCCTTCTCGTCAAACATAAAAGACACACATCCCGGAGTTCCCACATTCCCGTTTCCTTTTGTAAATGCGCTTCTCACATTGGAAGCCGTCCGGTTCTTATTATCCGTCAGTGTCCGGACAATAATTGCCGTTCCATTGGGACCATATCCCTCATATGTAATATGTTCGTAATTATCTGCCGCTCCCTCGCCCGCCGCTTTCTTTATGTTTCTGTCAATGGTGTCGTTCGGCATATTATTGGACTTTGCCTTTGCAATCACATCCCGAAGCCGGCTGTTATTCGCCGGATCCGGTCCGCCGCCCTCTTTCACCGCCACGGCAAGTTCCCGTCCGATCTTTGTAAAAATCTTCCCCTTCGCTGCATCATTCTTTTCTTTTTTGTGCTTAATATTCGCAAACTTTGAATGTCCTGACATCTCTCACAATCTCCTCTTTCTCCCTGATTGTACCCTGTTTTCTGCCGGGTAACTCCAAGCCCGTCTAAGGCAACACATATCTTATTTAGTTTACCACTCTTTTTTTTATCTGTAAAGTATTTGTCCGTTATGTCCAATATTTATGGTATCTATTCGGCCTGTTCTTTTTTTACAATTCATTGATTGTTTCAGTTATGGCCATGTTACGAATCCGTTTTGCAGGAGCGTATACTGCCATGGCCGCACAGGCCATCATAAATACAACAATGATACAAAGCATTGCCACCGGAGGATGCCATATCTTTCCGAAATACCGGGTAATCAGCAGGGTATGCAGGAAATAACTGAGCGGCAGGCCGATTCCGCATCCGGCCGCGAGACCGGACACGACATAGGTAAATGCTTCCGCCGTGATCATCCTGGTAAGCTGTCCGCTGTCCATGCCCACTGCCCGCATGACGCCGTATTGTTTTGTCCGCGCCGCCACACTGATGGAAATACTGCTAATAATATAGAACAGGCTGACCATCCCGATAATTGCCAGAAAGCCGTAGACACCCACCTGTATAAAAAGATAAGTGGTATTAATTTCCTCGGTTTGGGCTCTCCCATCTGAAAAAATCACATCGCTGCCGGCAAGCTCACTGATCTGCCGTACTGTCTCATCATCCGCATCGCCTCCAAGCTGCACGCCGACCATCGTAAGTCCCTGCTCTCCGGTCAGTCTTTCAAAGGTTTCCTGAGAACAGATGACAAGCCGCTCTCCCGGAAACACGGCACCTGTAACAGAACAAGTGATTGTAACCTCTTTTCCCGCAACCTGAACCGTATCTCCTACTTTCAGAGGATTATCTTTATTATAAACAGTCATAACCTTATCGCTGTCCCCATAAGTGTCAGACAAATCCCCTTCCACCACCTCATCTTTTACACTTTCCAATAAAAACTCATCGTAGGACTCCAGATTAATATGATCAATTCCCTGACGCGAAGAGACGGCCGGAACATGATCCAGATAGGCGGTTCCAAAGGCGCTCTTAACACCCGGGATCTTAAGCGCCTTCTCTTTTACATCCTGTTCAAGTACCAGCGCGTTGGCATAACCGTTCAGGGTAATATCCGGCTGCCAGGATTTCAGCGACGGCATCAGCCCCTCTGCAAAATCCAGGCCAACCTTGAAACACAGAATCAGGATAATCATAAGTGCAAAAGAGGCTGTCATCAGAAACCAGTTCCTTTTAGAGGCAATTGCATGATGGATGCCCAGCGTTTTTTCTACTCTTCCCACTTCCCTTTTGATCGCGCGCCGCCTGGCCGGGACGATTTCTGAATTACCGGAAACCGCCGCCACAGGGGAAACTTTGGCCGCTCTCTTTGCAGGCGACTGCGCCGCCAGCAAAACAGTGACAATACCGACCAATACGCCGCTTAACAGTCCGACAGGACTTATGGTAAATACCGGCATGGCGGCAAACTCTCCCCCGATTCCATAGCGCATGTATGCGCATATCCCAAAGCTTACCAGCGTGCCTGAGATGACCCCCGCAGGAACGGCCGTCTTGCACCAGTTCAGTGCTTCCAGCCTCACAAACTTGATGATCTGCCGGCGGCTTGCGCCGACACAGCGCATCATGCCAAAGAATTTTGTCCGCTGAGATATATTACTGTTCAGGCTTCCGGAAATCATCAATACTCCCGCCAGCAATATCATGACAAACGCCGCTGCCGCCATTCCATATATATTTTGTATATTCTTATTCTTACTTTGTCCTGAAAGTCCCATCGTGGCAGTATTTTCAGAAATATTCTCCTCTGTCAGGCCATATTGCTCCCTGATCTCTGCGGCGGTTTCGGAAGATGCCTCCTGAAACTGCACATAACAGGATGGATGTTCCTCGCTTCCATTTGCCGTCATGATCCCATGATACGCATCTCTTGTCATATACACAGCCACCATATACGTCTGCCCCCTGTAATACTCTTTATCATCAGAGCCAAAACCGGATACAGTAAAAGCCGTATCCCCGGCAGGCGTATGCACCGTCACCGTATCGCCAATCTGCACATCCAAAGCAAATTTTGCATTGCTGCTTAACATCACTTCGTTATCGTTCTGCAAAATACCGCCCTCTTCAAGCGCATTGACAAGCTGCGTGATATAGGTTTCATCCACGCCATACAAAGCAGCTTTCTTTTCATTGATATCATAGGGCTGATCTCCGTCCACATTAAAGGATTCACACCAGCCGGCAGCTTCGACATCCGGGCGTCCCTTGATTTCTTCTGCAGTTTCCTGTGAAATACCGTCAATTCGGATATGCCAGTTCCCGTGTTTCTCCTGCATGTATCTGCTCTCTGCCCGAAGAGATAGTTCCGCTATACTGAAAATAGCCGTGACAAGAAACACCGAGATGATAATGCACAGAAGCGTCATACGATTCTGCCTTCTGTGTACACGTGCAGAAATCGGAATCAGGCTGAGATAACTTTTCATTTCCTGTCTCCTTTCCATTCCGATCCGCGTGAAGCATACGTCCCCCGGACGTCCTGCACCCTCCCAAAATCTGTCATTTTTCCGTCCGATACCTGTAAGATCCGGTCCGCTGTCTGTGCGATGCCCTTGCTGTGGGTGATCATAATGATCGTCTGTTCATATTTTTTTGAAGCTTCTTTTAAGAGTCCGATGACCTCCCGGCTGTTCTGCGTATCCAGGTTCCCGGTTGGCTCGTCCGCCAGGATGAGGGCGGGACGGGTAATCAGCGCCCGTCCGATTGCCACTCTCTGCTGCTGACCGCCTGAGAGCTGGCTTGGCAGGTGATGCCGGCGTTCCGTAAGATTTAATACTGCCAGCAGTTCCTCCAGGTATCTCTGGTTTGGCTTCTGGTAATCGAGCAATACCGGAAAGATGATATTCTGTTCCACCGTCAGTTCCGGAATCAGATTGAAGCTCTGGAAAATAAACCCGATATTCCTGCGCCGAAAAACGGTAAGGGGTTTCTCCTTCATCGCAAAGATATCTTTATTACCGATATATACTTTGCCAAAGGAAGGCGTATCTAACGCGCCGACCATATTAAGAAGGGTACTCTTTCCGGAACCGGACTCCCCGACAATTGCCACAAATTCTCCTTTCGGCACCGAAAAACTAACTTTTTTCAGGGCATGTACAGCGGTATCGCCCTCCCCATAGACTTTAGAAATTGATTTTACTTCCAATAAATTCACAGATACAACACCTCTTTCTTCATATAAAAATTCGTACACTGAAAATGAATCCGGGACTTCACTTTCAATGTACGAAAATCCTAGCACGCAAACCCTACTGTAATATTACAATCACCCTACAATTTTGTAGGATTCCATTTTCAAGGGGCGGTAATGCATGCTTATTGAACTGCTATTGTTCAATAAGATATAGATAGAATGCCGTGCCATCCCCCGGCTCACTGTCAACCGCAATGCTTCCCCCATGCGCTTCTATAATTGATTTCGCAAGAGGCAGGCCAAGCCCGGTCCCTTGCGTGTCCTTGGAATACCGGCTTCGGTAAAACCTCTTGAAGATATAGTGCAGATCCTCCGGATGGATTCCGCTTCCGTTATCTTTTACCGTAATCTGGAGCTCAGACGCTGACAGTTTCCATTCAATCCTGACAAAATCCCCTTTTTCCGTATGATCCAAAGCATTTTTTACAATATTTCCCACTGCCTCCATCAGCCAGTTACGGTCGCAGATAAAATCAATAGATTCATCTCCCACAAGGAGGATCTCTTTCCCCTCCTGCCCTGCACGGAAGAAAAACTGGTTTTTTATGCACTCCATCATCTCAGATATATTTTCCGCCGTTTTCATCATCACAATCGTACCAGCATCAAATTTTGAGATTTTCAGCAGGTTCTGCACCAGCGTATCAATCCTTTCCAGTTCCTGTTCTGAAAAATCAGCAAACTCTTTGATGGCAGGTATACTCTCTGCCTCTCCCTGTATGATCCCGTTATAGATATTTAAAGCGGCCAAAGGCGTCTTTAGCTGGTGGGATATGTCTAAAATTGTATTTTTCAGGAACTCTTTTTCCTTCCCCTCATTTTCAATGTGGGCGTTCAGGATAGCAACCAATGAATTCACTTCATGGAACAGTCTGTATAGCTCGCCCTCGTCGTTGCACTCAATCGTAACATTTTTGTTGCCTGATATATATTCTGTAATCTGCTCTATCGCATTTTCCATGATTTTGTGCTGCTCTTTGAAATACACATAGCAGAATAGCAGTATTACAGCCACCATACACAAGCCGCAAACGATGATGTAATACGCCGCATTTTCAACTTCAAAGGCTGCGAACAACACGGAAATCAATGTAAAAGCTATGGCACACCATAAGATACCGGCAAAAAGGAAGCGGATCTTTCGGTTTACAAATATTTTCATCCTGTACCTCAATCTGTCGTATTCCATTTATAACCCATGCCGCGTACCGTGATAATCCGCTTCGGTTCTCCCGGATTGTCCTCAATCTTTGTGCGGAGCCTGCGGATATATACGGTAAGAGAATTGTTGTCTATATAATTTTCGCTTAAGTCCCACAACTTTCCTAAAATCTGTTCCGAAGAAAGTATCTGGTCCGGGTTTTCCATGAACAGACACAATAATTTATACTCGCTTACTGTCAGGTCAAGCAGATTCCCCTGTTTATAAACCTCACCCTTCAGAAGCTTTATATTGATACCGCCTGAACTCAATTCTGTATCGGCTGTATTGAAATTTTCACTCCTGCAGAGCAATGCGTTAATTCTTGACAGGAATACCGCCAGTTTGAAAGGTTTTGTGATATAATCATCGCCGCCAATGTCAAGTCCCATGATAATATCTGTTTCTTCATCAGCGGCAGTGAGAAACATGATGGGTATTTTGGAAGTCCGGCGTATCTTCCTGCAGAACTCAAAGCCGGAACCATCGGGAAGCGATACGTCCAGAATAACCAGATCATATTTTCCTTCTGTCCATAAATCATCCGCCTCTAACATGGTACGGGCAATATCTATTTCATACCCCTGCTTTTTAAGGGCAAAGGAAAGCCCGTTTATTAAACTCAGATCATCTTCCAATAAAAACAGCCGTTTCATTTGTTATACCATTCCTTTCCCTTTTTTATATTCCATAAATTCTCCCGACCTTTCTGTAAACATTATCGCCCTATAATTATAATCGGACAACCCAATGATTTCAATGCAATTTTATCGTACAATGACTGGTCCTCAATATAAATAAGCAAAAGGAAAGATGCCATAGAAAACCTTACTTTCCTCGTTTTCCATGGCACCTTTTCTGATAGAACGCCTCAAGACATCTCTTACTGCCCGCTGTTCACACTATCGCTGCGTTGAAGTCAGTCAACGACGCTGCCGGCATCGTCTCCTTCCTCCGCCTTGCGCTGTCGTAAACATCAGACGCTATTTACTTCGGAACTAATGCAACGATGTCCTGAGCTGAACTGTTACTATGTATCCAGTTCCAGACTGATCCGAATCGCTTCGTTTACTTTATGCATCAGCCGGCTGTCCACATGGCAGACAAACTCTCGAAGACGCTGTTTATCCACCGTCCGGATCTGTTCCAGTAAAATCACCGAATTTTTTACAATATGATATTTCTGCGCACTGATCTCAATATGCGTTGGAAGTTTTGCTTTATTCATGCGGGAAGTAATTGCCGCACAGATCACGGTTGGACTATGCCGGTTCCCCACATCATTCTGAATCACCAGAACGGGGCGAATTCCCCCCTGTTCCGACCCTACCACCGGACTTAAATCTGCATAATAGATATCTCCACGTTTGATTCCCAACTCTTTTCACACTCCGATTTTCCCTCTTTTCCGTCTCCATGTCTGCAGCTTTTCCCGCCGCATTCCATCGAAAGGTACCTTCAGTATTCCCTTTTGTCCGGAAAATATACGAAAAAACCGAACCTGATTGTCAGAAAGAAAAGGAATCTGCCTGTTCCACCACCGTTCCGTTTCGAACAAAAACACGCGGAATTCGTTTTCCCAGACAGCAGACAAATTCATAGTGGAAACGTCCGCTTAATTCTCCCAGTTCCTCCACTGAAATCCGTTCTTCTCCGTCATATCCCACCAATGTTACCCGATCCATAAATTGTACTCCCGGAATATCCGTTACATCCACCATAAACTGATCCATGCAGATTCTGCCAAGGATTTTTGCCCGCCTTCCATGAAGCAGAACTTCTCCCTTCCCGGACAGAGACCGGGGATACCCGTCGCCGTACCCCACCGGAACCGTCGCGATCCGCATCCGCCTGGAAGCCTTGAATGTCCCCCCATAACTGATGGTTGTTCCGGCCTCCACTTCTTTCACAAAGGAGACATGACTGATCAGTTCCAGTGCGGGCCGCAAACACAGAGCCTGCCTATCTACCTCCCGGGAAGGATACAGCCCGTACAGTGAAATCCCCGCCCGCACCAGATTGTGTTTGAAATCCGGAAAATCAATAATCCCTGCGCTATTATTACAGTCCACAAATGGGATCTCCACGTTTCGCTCTTTCAGCGCTTCCAGCATAAAAACAAATTTTTCATGCTGTTTCCGTGTAAAACTTTTCTCCGTCTCATCCGCCTTTGCAAAATGCGTGAAAATCCCCTCCAGGCACACTCCCGGAAGCGTTGCGATCTCCCGGATAAAATCGGCATTTTTTTCTTCGGGCAAAAATCCGATCCGTCCCATTCCGGTATCCACTTTTATATGCATATAAACCGTTTTTCTCTGTTTTACCGCCGCCTGAGACATTTCCTCTGCCATTTCCTTTGTATACACTGCCGCACGGATGCCGCGGGAAACCATTTCCTCATACTGCTCCGGAAATACGCACCCCAGAACCAGAATCGGCTTTTTTAAGCCTGCGTCCCGCAGAAGAACCGCTTCCTCCAAAGAAGCAGTCGCATACCCCCATACATATGCAGTCTCCTCGAACAGCCTTGCAATCGGAACCGCGCCATGTCCATACCCGTCGGTCTTAACGACCGCCATAAGCTGGGCGCCTTCTCCGATTCGTCGCTTCATCTGTTCCATATTATATGCAACAGCATCCAGATCTATTTTTGCATATACCCGATTATACGGTTTCATCCTTCTCCTCCATTGCTTTTTGTTCTTCCGCCGCCTTTAAACTGCGGGCAATTCCTTCCAGCAGATTTTCCGCCAGAACACTGTAACTTCCAAGTTCCTTTTGTGCCGTATCCCCGCCGCAGGCATGAAGAAATACTCCCAAAACCGCGCCGTCATACGCCGAAAGTCCGCCGGAAAGCATTCCCGTGATTACCCCGGACAGCACATCTCCGGAGCCTGCTTTTGCCATGGATTGGTTGCCCGCTGTATTCACAAAACTACGTTCTCCTTTTTTCGCCACAATGGTACGCGCATCCTTTAACGCGCAGACCACCGGATATTCCTCCACAAATCTCAAAAGACGTGGGAAACGTTCTTCCTGTACCTCCCTGACAGAGCATCCAAGCAATCCTGCCATCTCCTTCATATGCGGAGTCAGAATCACGGGAATCCGCAGATTCTCCAGAAGATCCCGATGACGGGAAAGCCAGTAAAGACCGTCTGCATCTACGACACAAGGGACCTGGCAGTTCTCTATCGTTCCTTTGAAAAGCAGTTCCGATACGCCGTTTCGTCCCAGGCCGCAGCCGATCGTTACCACATCCGCCCACTCTAAAAGGGCCAAAAGCCGTTCCGGCTCATATATCTTATAGGTAGAAATAATCGCTTCCGGCAGAAGGCTCTGCAAAATCGCCCGGTTTGATTCCTCCGTATAAATCTGTACCAGACCGGCACCGCAAAGATAGGCCGCCTTTGCACTAAGGTAGGCGGCTCCCGCCATACCCGGACTTCCTGTGATCATCAACACTTTCCCATACGTTCCTTTATGAGAATTGGCTTTTCTTACCGGAAGCCTCCCTGCCAGGTCCCCTCTTTCCAGAGTATAACAGATCTCGCGTACCTGTTTATAAAACCTGGTATCAATTCCGATATTCACCGGCACCACTTTTCCGGCATACTGTTTTCCCGGAAACAATACCGTCCCCAGTTTTTCACATTGAAACGTCACCGTCAGATCAGCCCGAAACGCGCATCCCAGCACTTTTCCGGTAGCAGAACAGATTCCCGACGGAATATCAACAGCAACTTTCCTACCGGACAAAACATTCATCTGCCCCAGCACATCCGCATAACTTCCACACACTTCCCTGCTTAATCCTACCCCGAATACGGCATCTAAAATCACCGTATAGTTCTTCTTTGGAATCTCCGTCACAACCGGAAGCCCCAAATTTTCCACAATTTTCTTCTGCATTCGGCATTCCGGACTTAAGGAAGATTCTTTTCCTGTGAATACCGTCGTGACCTCACAGCCCTTCTGCATGAGAAGCCTTGCTACCGCAAAACCATCCCCGCCGTTATTTCCCGAACCACACACGATCAATGCCCGGGAACAATCGATCCTCTCCCGTTCCATCGTCTCCACGGTCCGCTCTGCCGCATGTTCCATCAGTACCGCCGACGGAATGCCGATCTCCTGGATCGTATGTGTATCTGCTCTCTGCATCCATTTTCCTTCCGGTAAATACCGCATCACATTGTTCCTCCCGTCTATTCTATATTTTTCCTGCTTTCACACCGGGTCACAAAGTCAGGCTGCCCAAATGCCTTTTTTGCATGTTCCAGTAAAAAGCGGCAGTCTCCGTCTCTCTGTACGGATATCTGCCGCCTGTTCTTCCACTCAGGATTCCCCATGTTCTTCTTTGTAGCTGGTAATATTATAGGAAAGTTTCATCAGGCTGTCCGACAGATGAACGCTCTCCACAATCACATCTTCCGGCAAATGCAGATCTGTGTGCGCGAAATTCCAGATTGCCTTGATCCCACATTCTACCAGCATATCACAAACCTCCAATGCTTTTGATTTTGGAATCGTCAGCGCCGCAATCTCAATCTCGTTCTCCTGCAGATACTCCTCCAGCTTATCCATCATCTGAATCGGGATACCGCGGACCATCATTCCATCCAGCTTCGGATCTACATCAAATAATCCTTTTAATAAAAAGCCGTTCTTCTCAAAAGAAGCATACTTTGCCAGCGCCTGCCCCAGATTTCCCGCACCAATGATAATCATATTATGACTTTGATTCAGTCCCAGAATCTTTCCAATCTCTGTACGAAGATACTTTACATTATACCCATATCCCTGCTGACCGAATCCCCCAAAATTATTCAAATCCTGCCGGATCTGTGATGCCGTCACATGCATTTTTTCACTCAGTTCCCCCGAGGAAATCCGCTCCACTCCTGCATCCGTCAGTTCTCCTAAATAACGATAATACCTTGGCAGTCTTCCGACCACCGCTTTTGATATCTCCTTTTCTTCCACCACGATCGACCTCCAAACTGTGTACCTTACCTATTATATAGAATTCCATTCTCAAAGTCAAATTCTTAAAACGATTTTTTCTGTTGTTTTTTACAGTGATTCCGTTATAATAAAAGAGATTGGCAGAAAAATGATCCCTTATCGGACAGCGTGAACCGGCCGGCCTGAAGGGACATGCATTACAGGATGCTTTTAAGGGGATCCCCTATCGCATAATGTGAACCGGCCGCCGGCGTAAAGCGGGGCAGATACAACATAATGATAGATATATCATATTTACAGGAGGTTTTTATGATACTCGCATGTCATAATCTTATGAAATCTTTCGGAGAGAGAATCATCGTAAACAATGGTTCTTTCCATATTGAAGATAGAGAAAAAGCAGCGTTTGTCGGTGTAAACGGCGCCGGAAAGTCCACGGTGTTAAAGATGATTGTACAGGAGGAACCGGTGGATGGAGGCTCCGTCATTCTTACAAAAGGAAAATCCATCGGCTATCTTGCACAGCAGCAAAATCTGGAAAGTGGAAATACGATCTATGAGGAACTGAAAACGGCAAAAGCCGATTTGATCCGGATGGAGACACAGATCCGCACCATCGAACAGGAATTGAAGACTTTATCCGGCAAAGCGCTGGAGAAGAGTCTGGAAGCCTATCATCGGCTTATGTCCGCCTTTGAAGCACAGAACGGCTATGCCTATGAAAGTGAAATCATCGGCGTATTGAAAGGGCTGGGGTTTACGGAAGAAGATTTTTCCAAACAGACCGATACCCTTTCCGGCGGGCAAAAAACGCGGGTTGCACTTGGAAAACTTCTGTTGACCAACCCGGATATTCTGCTTTTGGACGAACCAACCAACCATCTGGATCTCCATTCCATCGCCTGGCTGGAAACTTATCTGCTGAATTACCCCGGCGCCGTTCTTCTCGTTTCTCACGACCGGTTCTTTTTAAATCGTGTGGTAACAAAAGTCATCGAGATTGAACATGGTTCTATCCAGATGTATAACGGCAATTACAAGGCTTATGCAAAGAAAAAACAATTGCTGCGCGACGCGCGGATGAAAGAATATCTGAATCAGCAAAAAGAAATCCGGCATCAGGAAGCCGTGATTGAAAAACTGCGTTCCTTTAACCGGGAAAAATCCATCAAACGTGCGGAAAGCCGGGAAAAAATGCTGGAGAAAATGCAGGTGATCGAAAAACCTCTGGATTCTGCTCCCGAGATCCATTTTGCGCTGGAACCCTCCTGCATCAGCGGAAACGATGTTCTGTCCGTGGAACATCTTTCCAAACAGTTTGACGGACAGTTTTTGTTTACGGATGCTTCCTTTGAAATCCGACGCGGCGAACATATTGCCATTATCGGAGATAACGGTACTGGAAAAACCACGCTTTTGAAAATACTGAACGGGATCCTGGCAGCGGATTCCGGTTCGTTCACATTGGGGACAAAAGTGCAGATCGGCTATTATGATCAGGAACACCATGTACTCCATGAGCAGAAAACCATTTTCGATGAAATCTCCGATACCTGGCCTTCCTTGAATCACACCCGGATCCGCAATATTCTGGCAGCTTTTCAATTTACCGGGGATGATGTGTTCAAACGCATCGGAGATTTGAGCGGCGGCGAGAAGGGACGTGTCTCTCTGGCAAAACTGATGCTCTCTGAAGCGAATTTTCTGATTCTGGATGAACCGACAAACCATTTGGACATTACTTCCAAGGAAATTCTGGAACAGGCGCTGAATGATTATACCGGTACTGTACTCTATGTGTCTCATGACCGCTATTTCATCAACCAGACGGCCGGCCGGATTCTGGATCTGGTCAATCGGACATTTGTGAATTACATCGGAAATTACGATTATTATCTGGAAAAAAGGGAAGAATTGACCGCTACCTATGCCGCCTCTTTTGACTCCCGGACATCCGTCCACAGCACAGGCGGCAAGAGAATTCCAGGTTCCTCTGCCGCAAAATCAAAAGGACTTTCCAAACCTGGAGAAAAATTGTTGGAGGAACCGGACTCCGGCACCATCTCGGCGGCAAAATTAAGCTGGCAGGAACAAAAAGAAATACAGGCCCAGGAACGAAAGCGGAAAAATGAGTTGAAAAGGACAGAGGAACAAATTTCACATTTGGAAGAACGAAACACCGAAATTGACCTTCTTCTGACACAGGAAGACGTCTATACCAACTCCGTAAAATGCCAGGAGCTGGCAACTGAAAAAACAGACAATGAGGCAAAACTGGAAGTTCTGTACGAACGTTGGACCGAACTGGAAGAAAGCGATATATAGAAAGTCGTCTTCACAAACAGCATTTCCATGCATTAAAATACAGAAAAGCTGTCACCGGCAGCTTTTCCGCATACTATGGCACAAAAAAGAACAGGTTTTCCGAATCAAAACAGCCGGAAAATCTGCTCTTTTTTATTTCCCTATTCTTCTTCCGTATCTTCCTCGGTACTTCTTCCTGGTATCCGGGTTTCCTTCTCTTCTTCCGCATCAGGTTCAATCCGCACCTTTTCCTGACGATCTGACGATTGTTCTTCTATCACTTTTCCTGATTTTTCTGCAATCATGACTGCCAGATCTTCTGATTTACTTTCCATCTCTGACAAACGCTTTCGCTTCTCGTCGGTAGCCACCAGCCGTTCCTCGTCGGTTTTTAACTCCGCTTTTGTGACACGGATCTGCCCGTCCAGATGATCTTTCACATCCGTCATCTGTCCGATCTGATCCAGCGAATTGGTCAGCTCCGCCACCTTGGTCATTCTCTCATTTTCCGCTTCCTGCCTTGTCACGGTACGGGGATTTTCATACGTATTCTTCTCTTCTTTTTCCAATTCCTTTTCAAACTGTCTCGTCAGTTCTTTGGCGATCTGTTCCTCCACCGCTTCCAACTGCGCGTCATATTCCTTCAATTGCTCCTGAATATTTACGGAAATTCCCTGCTCCTGTTTCTCCATCGCCCGCTTCAATACGGACTGTCGGCATTCTTCGATCAATTCCTTCTGCCGGAACAAATTGGTCAGCATACCCGATGCCTTTCCCTGCGGCGAAATCTGAGCCGAATCATTGCGCGCCCCGCCGTTCACTCCGCAAGCATTCTTTCCCTGATTCCAGTTCCGGTTTCCAATCCCCGCATATCCCAGATTTAGATTCCGTCCACCATAAATACGCATGCCTGCTCTACCTCCGTTCCTTCCAGGATATGCTATACACACAGCAATCCGAATCTTTCCTCATCTTTTCTCTCTGTTTATCCTTCGACCTGTTTCCGTGAAAAAATAAGGAAAGGGAGGCAAAAACTATAATCTCCTGGCGATTGCCCGGATAAAGTCTTCACTGTTCAATACGGTCACATCTTTTAACGTCGTGATCAATGCCAGATCCTTTGTCATCTCTCCGGCTTCAATAGTATCCACTGTGGCTTTCTCCAACCGGTCTGCGAACTCCATCAACGCTTCATTTCCATCCAGTTCCCCTCGTTTACGCAGCGCACCCGTCCACGCAAAAATCGTTGCCACAGAATTGGTGGAAGTCTCTTCTCCTTTCAGATGCTTATAATAATGCCGCTGTACCGTTCCGTGAGCCGCTTCATATTCATAATATCCATCCGGAGATACCAATACAGAGGTCATCATTGCAAGAGAACCGAATGCGGAGGAAACCATATCACTCATCACATCCCCGTCATAATTCTTACATGCCCAGATATATCCCCCCTCCGACTTCATCACACGTGCCACCGCATCGTCAATCAGGGTATAGAAATACACGATTCCTGCTTTCTCAAACTTCTCCGCGTATTCCGCATCAAAAATGTCCTGGAAAATATCCTTAAAAGTATGATCATACTTTTTGGAAATCGTGTCTTTGGTTGCAAACCACAAATCCTGCTTTATATCCAGCGCATAGTTGAAACAGCTTCTCGCAAAACTTTCAATCGACCGATCCACATTGTGCATTCCCTGCGCCACACCCGGTCCATCAAACGTATGTACCAGTTCCCGGATTTCCTGTCCGTCTTCCGCTGTATATACCAGTTCCACCTTTCCCGCTTTTGGCACTTTCATCTCCGTATTCTTATAGACGTCTCCGTAAGCATGTCTTGCAATGGTGATCGGTTTTTTCCAGTTTCTTACACAGGGGTCAATTCCCTTTACCACGATCGGCGCCCGAAATACGGTCCCGTCCAGAAGTGCACGGATTGTTCCGTTCGGACTTTTCCACATTTCTTTCAGATTGTACTCTTCCACCCGCGCCGCATTGGGCGTGATTGTGGCGCATTTCACGGCCACTTTATATTTCTTCGTCGCATTTGCGGAATCCACCGTCACCTGATCATTCGTTTCGTTCCGGTGTTCCAGTCCCAGATCATAATACTCTGTATTCAATTCAATAAAAGGCTCCAGAAGATGTTCCTTGATCATCTTCCAGAGAATCCGTGTCATCTCATCCCCGTCCATCTCCACGATCGGTGTTGCCATCTTGATTTTTTCCATTGCTAAGTCCTCCTCGTTATTCTGTGATAACTTCCGCTACGCTTCTTCCTTCTCCTGTTTCCTGAGATGCTGTATTACCTGCATGATATGTTCATTGGCCAACTGTTCTGCCATATCCTCGTCTTTATCCTGGATGGCGCGCAAAATCATCTTATGCTCCCGAATCGACCGCCTGGCCCGCTCTCCCGAAAGCACGGAAGAACGCCTTGACATCAGAACATATTTATGAAAATCTGTCAGAACATGACTTAAAATTCTACTCTGGGAAGCCTCATATAAAACCATATGAAAACGGCCGTCCAGTTCCGCAATCTGCTCTGTATCATCCCGCTTCATATGAAACTCGGAAAGAAGAAGAATTTCATCCAGCTCATCTAACTGCTCCCTGGTAATATATTTTGTCGCCCATCGTGCGCACAAGCCTTCCAGCATAGAACGAATCTGATAAATATCCTGTACATCCTTCTCCGTAATCCCCGTCACATAGGCTCCTTTGTTCGGGATAATCGTAACCAGCCCTTCCAGTTCCAACTGACGCAGCGCCTCACGGACCGGTGTTCTGCTCACTCCCAGCTCTTTTCCAAGCGTCACTTCCCGAAGTTCCTCATGTTCCTGATATTTTCCCTTCAAAATCCCATCCCGGATACTGTGGAAAACCCGTCCTCTCAACGACTGTTCCTGATATTCCCCCATCTTTTCCTCCTAATACCTGCAAAACAGACAGGTTTCCACCATCCTGACCTGATACAGAAAAGTTTCCTCCTTGCAGTTTTCTGCCAAAACACTCACCGTACCATTGTATACAGTTATACAACTTTTGTCAATACCGCACCTGAAATTGTCTGATAAGGTATACCTAATTGAACATTAGTAGTCCAATCAATATGAAAAGGAGGCATTCCCGATTCTTTTCCGGAAGTGCCTCCTCGCACAAATCACGATTTTCTTCTGTTTGATAAAATCTAAGCTTATACAATCACACGTATCTTCAATACGCCCTCAATTGCACTCAACTTTTCTTCCAGCTCTTTGGAAACTGCGGTCTCTACATCAATCATCGTATATGCGTACTTCTTTTTACTCTTATTTGACATCAGTGTAATATTCATGTTTGCCTGTGCCAGCGTCGCCGTAAATTGTCCCAGCATATTGGGAATATTATGATGCAGGATCGTAATACGGCTGCCTTCTTCCTTTACTCCCATATTACAATCCGGATAATTCACGGAGTGGGTGATATTTCCGTTTTCCAGATAATCCCGCACTTCTTTTACTGCCATTTTGGCACAGTTATCCTCCGACTCTTCTGTCGACGCGCCCAGATGTGGAATGACGATCGCGCCCTTCACACCGGCAATCTCCGGGGTCGGGAAATCGGTAACATAGGATTTTACAGTACCGGATAAAAGCGCGTCTACCATTGCTTCACTGTCTACCAAAACATCTCTTGCAAAATTCAATATCACCACGCCTTTTTTCATCAGACTGATAGCTTCCCGGTTGATCATTCCCTTTGTGCTGTCCAGCGCCGGTACATGGATTGTGATATAATCGCATTCTTTATATAATTCATCCACCGTCTTTGCATGATGAATATTCCGGGATAGCTGCCATGCCGCATCTACCGATACATACGGATCATATCCATATACATCCATACCCAGATGAATGGCCGCGTTGGCAACCCGTACTCCGATCGCCCCCAGACCGATGACTCCCAGCTTCTTATCCTGAATTTCCGTCCCTGCAAACTTCTTTTTACTTTTTTCCGCCGCTTTTGCTAGGTCTCCGTCCTCTTCATGTTCCTGTACCCAGCCGATTCCACCAATGATATCACGAGCTGCCAGCAACATACCGGCCAGCACCAGTTCCTTCACTCCATTGGCATTGGCACCGGGTGTATTAAACACAACGATCCCCTGTTCCGCGCACTTTTCCAGTGGAATATTATTGACACCGGCTCCGGCACGCGCAACCGCCTTTAAATCCCCGCCGAATTCCATCTCATGCATGGCCGCGCTGCGGACCAGAATTGCATCTGCCTCCTCCACTGCTTCTGTCTGTACATACTCCTCGTTAAATCTTTCCAGTCCGACCTCCGCGATCGGATTCAGGCAATGATACTGATACATCTTACAAATTCTCCTCCTCAAACTTTCTCATAAACGCCACAAGCGCTTCCACACCTTCCATCGGCATGGCGTTATAAATGCTGGCACGCATACCGCCTACGGTTCTGTGTCCTTTTAGATTCTCCAATCCTGCCGCTTTTGCTTCTTTCACAAATTTTGCATCCAGGTCTGCATCTCCTGTCACAAAAGGTACATTCATCAAAGAACGATCCTTGGGAACTACCGTTCCCTTGAACAGTTTACTCTGATCCAGAAAATCATACAACACGTTTGCTTTCTTTTCATTGCGCTCCTTCATTACTTCCAGACCGCCCATCTCCTTCAGCCATTTGAATACTTTTCCGCAAATATAAATTCCATATGCCGGCGGAGTATTGTACAGAGATTTTGCATCCGCATGCGTCTTATAAGTCAGCATCGTCGGGGTTCCCGGCAATACCTCTTCCGTAATCAGATCTTCCCGGATAATCACAATCACCGTTCCGGCCGGCCCCACATTCTTTTGTACTCCGCCATACACAATTCCGTATTTGGATACATCAATCGGTTCCGACAAAAAGCAGGAAGAAATGTCCGAAACCAGAAGCTTTCCTTTTGTATTCGGCAATTCTTTGTATTTTGTCCCATAGATCGTATTGTTCTCGCAGATATAGACATAGTCTGCATCTTCGGAAACAGGAAGGTCCGAACAATCCGGAATATAGGAATAGGTCCGGTCTTCGGAGGATGCAATCCGGTTCACTTTCCCGTATT
This sequence comes from Lachnospiraceae bacterium, assembly GCA_910574195.1. GTDB lineage: Bacteria > Bacillota > Clostridia > Lachnospirales > Lachnospiraceae > Schaedlerella. The sequence continues at coordinate 83,892 of CAJTBF010000008.1, forward strand.
TTTCCGCTTCCTGTGCTGCCTTCTTCGCCCACTGTCCGGTAATAATATAATCCGCCACCCTGTTTTTCATCAGATTCATCGGAATCATAGCAAACTGCTGGGACGCGCCTCCCTGCAGAAACAATACTTTATAATGATCCGGAATTCCCATCAGGTCCCGCAGATCTGCCTCTGCTTCCGTAATGATCTCCTCAAAAGCTTTGGACCGATGACTCATTTCCATCACAGACATCCCGGTTCCCTTGTAATCCAACATTTCTTCCGCCGCCGCTTTCAGTACTTCCTCCGGCAATACCGCCGGCCCTGCCGAAAAATTATACACTCTTCCCATTTCTTTCTCCTCCTGCTTCCTTTTTCTGTTTCTGATTTTCTATCTCCCAAGATCTTTTTCTTCCTACAAATCCGCCTCATCAAACGCTTCGCTGATGGCGCCGCCCGGCGCTACCATCGGCCACACCTTATCATCCGAATCAATCTGACAGTCGATCAGCACCGGTGTATTTAACTCCAGCGCCTTTGCAAATGCCGCCCGGAATTCTTCCTGTGTAGCGGCACGGATTCCCACCGCTCCCATAGCCTCCGCCAGCTTCACAAAATCCACCTTATCCCGCAGAACCGTTGCGGAATATCTCTGATCATAAAACAAGTCCTGCCACTGACGTACCATCCCCAGCACATGGTTATTAATCACCACTTCGATCACCGGGATCTGGTGCCGTACCGCCGTCGCAATCTCATTCATATTCATGCGAAAACATCCGTCCCCGGCGATATTCACCACGGTTTTTTCCGGCCGGCCCGTCTTTGCTCCCAGAGACGCCCCCAGACCATATCCCATGGTTCCCAGTCCGCCGGAAGTCAGAAAAGTTCTGGGCGCGGAATACTTATAATACTGTGCGGCCCACATCTGATGCTGGCCAACCTCGGTGACAATCAGAGCGTCCCCCTTTGTCTGCCGGTAAACTTCTTCCACCACAAAGGGGCCCGTCAATGTCTCCGGATGATAACGCAAGGGATACTGCTGCTGATAGGTTCGAATTTTTTCCATCCACTCGGGATGAGACTGCTGCGGCAGCCGCGCATTCACTTTTTTCAGTGCTTCCCGAAGATCTCCCGTCACACCGGCAGTAATCAGAATATTTTTATTCATTTCCGCCGGATCCATATCAAACTGCAGAATCTTTGCATGTTTGGCAAATGTCTGCGTATTTCCGGTCACCCGGTCGCTGAAACGCGCTCCAAGTACAACCAACAAATCGCATTCACTGACACCATAATTGGAAGTCTTCGTACCATGCATCCCCAGCATCCCGGTATACCGTGACTCTGTCCCCGGAAAAGCTCCCTTCCCCATCAGACTGTCCGTTACCGGCGCATCCATCCTGCAGACAAATTCCCGCACCTCTTCGCTGGCATTGGAAAGTATGGCACCGCCGCCAACAAACACGTAGGGCCGCTTTGCTTCCTCCATCATGGACACGGCTGTCAAAATCTCTTCTTCCGCGATCTGTTCCGGATCCGGAAAATAGGGTGCAATCTCCTTCTTCGTATATTCTGCCCGGTTGGCCGTCACATCTTTTGGAATATCAATCAGGACCGGTCCCGGCCTTCCGGAACGTGCAATGCGAAACGCATCCCGGATCGTATCCGCCAGATCTTTCACGTCCTTCACTATATAGTTATGCTTGGTAATGGGCATGGTGATTCCCGCAATATCAATCTCCTGAAAACTGTCTTTTCCCAGCAGAGAAACTCCCACATTACATGTAATTGCCACAATGGGAATAGAATCCATATAGGCCGTGGCAATTCCGGTTACCAGATTGGTGGCTCCCGGGCCGCTGGTGGCAAAACAAACGCCCACTTTTCCGGTGGCACGGGCATACCCGTCGGCAGCATGCGCCGCTCCCTGCTCATGGGAAGTCAGAATATGCCGGATCTCCCCGCGATGCTGATATAGGGCGTCGTATACATTCAAAATTGCACCGCCCGGATATCCGAATACCGTATCCACCCCCTGCTCTTTCAAACAGTCAATTACTATATCTGCTCCTGTAAGCTGCATTACAGGCACCTCCTAATTCTTCTTTGGTATTTCCAGAATAGCCCCGCGATTGCCGGACGTCACCATGGACGCATACCTGGCCAGATATCCGGTCGTCACATTGGGGGCCTTTGGCTGCCATTTGGCTTTCCTTCTCTCCAGCTCTTCCTCCGGCACATCCATCTCCAGCTTCAATTCCGGGATATTGATTCGAATCCGGTCTCCCTCTTCCACCAGTGCAATGGGGCCTCCCACGGCCGCCTCCGGAGAAACGTGTCCGATGGACGCGCCTCTGGATGCGCCGCTGAAACGTCCGTCCGTAATCAGCGCCACGGAGGACCCCAGCCCCATCCCTGCAATCGCAGAAGTGGGATTCAGCATCTCCCGCATCCCCGGACCGCCTTTCGGTCCCTCATAACGGATGACTACCACATCGCCGGAATGAATTTTTCCGCCTTTGATTGCCTCAATTGCATCTTCTTCACATTCAAATACTCTTGCGGGGCCTTCATGTACCAACATCTCTTCCACCACGGCAGAACGTTTCACCACACTGCCGTCCGGCGCCAGATTTCCCTTCAGCACGGCAAGTCCGCCGGTCTCGCTGTACGGGTGGTCGATGGGACGAATCACTTCCGGATCCTTATTCACGCAGCCCGCAATATTTTCTCCTACTGTCTTTCCCGTCACCGTCATGCAATCCGTATGTAACAGATTCTTTTTATTCAGCTCGTGCATCACCGCACTGACGCCCCCGGCTTCATTCAGATCCTCCATATAAGTAGGCCCTGCCGGCGCCAGATGACACAGATTCGGGGTCTTCTCGCTGATTCCGTTTGCAAAATCTATCTCAAAATCCATCCCGATCTCATGCGCGATGGCTGGAAGATGCAGCATACTGTTCGTAGAGCATCCCAGCGCCATATCCACGGTCAATGCATTGAGAATCGCTTTCTCCGTCATAATGTCAGAGGGCCGGAGATTCTGTCTGTATAATTCCATGACCTGCATCCCGGCATGTTTCGCCAGACGGATTCGCTCGGAGTAGACGGCCGGAATGGTTCCGTTTCCCGGAAGTCCCATCCCCAGTACTTCCGTCAGACAGTTCATACTGTTTGCCGTATACATACCGGAACAGGAACCACAGGTAGGACATACATTTTTTTCAAATTCACAGACTTCCTCCTCCGACATCGTCCCCGCCGCATAAGAACCCACTGCCTCAAACATACTGGACAGACTCCGCTTCTGTCCCTTCACACGCCCTGCCAGCATGGGACCGCCGCTGACAAAGATCGTGGGTACATTGATCCGCGCCGCTGCCATCAGAAGCCCCGGCACATTCTTATCACAATTGGGAATCATCACCAACGCATCAAACTGATGTGCCAGCGCCAGCGCTTCCGTGGAATCGGCAATCAGATCTCTCGTAACCAGCGAATACTTCATCCCGATGTGTCCCATCGCGATTCCGTCGCATACGGCGATGGCCGGAACCATGATGGGGGTTCCGCCTGCCATAGAAACGCCACGCTTCACTGCTTCCGTAATTTTATCCAGATTCATATGTCCCGGCACAATCTCATTATAGGAACTAACGATACCCACCAGAGGTCTTTCCAGTTCCTCCGCCGTATATCCCAATGCATGAAACAAAGAACGATGCGGCGCCTGCTGCACGCCTTTTGTCACAGTATCACTTCTCATTTTTCTCCATCCTTTTCCATTTATTTTTTATCGTAATATCCGCCTTCTCCTCCGCCGCTTTTTCCTATACGCCGGCTGTTATACGGATAAGCCAAAAACAGAATACTCTATTTCTCAATATAAGAACAGATTCGGTCTCCCATCTCGCCGGTACCGACCTGTACCTTTCCATCCGACAGAATATCTTTGGTGCGGTATCCTGCTTTCAGCACTTTCGCAACCGCTGCTTCCACGGCATCCGCTTCCCGATCCAGATCAAACGAAAACCGAAGCATCATGGCCGCCGACAAAATCGTAGCAATGGGATTGGCAATCCCTTTTCCCGCAATATCCGGCGCGGAGCCACCGCTGGGCTCATACAGGCCGAATTTACTTTCATTCAGACTTGCAGAAGCCAGCATCCCGATGGAACCGGTCACCATGCTCGCCTCATCTGACAAAATATCTCCGAACATATTCTCGGTCAGAATCACATCAAACTGCCGCGGGTCTTTGACAAGCTGCATGGCACAGTTATCCACCAGCATATGTTCCAATGTCACCTCCGGATAACCCTTTGCCACTTCCTCTACGATTTTTCTCCATAATCGGGAAGAATCCAGCACATTGGCCTTATCTACGCTGGTTACTTTCTTCCGGCGCTTCTTCGCGATCTCAAAGCCGCGTTTCGCAATCCTGCGGATCTCTGCTTCATTATATGTAAGGGTATCCCGCGCCGTCAGAAGTCCGTCCACTTCCTCGGTGGACCGTGCTCCAAAATATAACCCGCCGGTCAGTTCTCGCATAATCATCATATCAAATCCGCCCTGCGTAATCTCTTCCTTCAGCGGACATGCTTCTTTCAATTCCTCATACAACACAGCCGGCCGCAGATTCGCAAACAGACGCAGTTCCTTTCGAATCTTCAAAAGTCCCGCCTCCGGCCGCTTCGACGGTTCTAATTGATACCAGGGAGACGTCTTTGCATCGCCTCCGATGGAGCCCATCAGCACGGCGTCGCTTGCCTTCGCTTTTTCAATGGTTTCTTCCGTCAACGGTACGCCATGCACGTCAATCGAAGCGCCTCCCATCAAAAGCTGTGTATATTGGATCTGATGTCCATAAACTTCTGCAACCTTATCCAGCACTTTCATTGCCTCTGTCACAATTTCCGGACCAATTCCGTCCCCTTTGATCACGCCGATCTTCAAATTCATCTTTTCTTCTTCCTTCCTGCGCCTTAAAAATTCTATTTGATATCATACCTCATTTTTTCTACCGTTTCAACCCTAACATTTTGGAATTTTCCTCACACAAAAACAGAAAAACTCCGTCGCCCACAGCTTTTTTGCATACTATGGCATGAAAAAAGACCGAATATTCCTCCGGTCTTTTCTTCGTTCTCCTGCTTATTCGGCGCCCGGCTTCTCCAACTGGGCAATGGCTCCTTTTTGCATCGGAATCCGGCAATTTTTATTATTACCGAATTCTACAATGACAGCCTCATCCGAAATATCAATTACTACACCATAAAATCCACTGGTCGTCAAAACTGTATCGCCAATCTCCAACGTGGAAAGCATCGCCTGAAGCCTTTTCTGTTCTTTCTTCTGCGGACGCACCAGCAGAAGATACATTCCACCTATCACGACTGCGTAAATTACGAACAAACTGCCGAATCCCATCATACCGCCTTCTGCGGCGGCCAATAATCCATTCATTCTGTTTCCTCCTTGCTGATTCTCTTAACACAATATATTTATCATACACAAAAACAACCGACTCTTCAAGTAGAAATTCTCAAAAACATACAAAATCCCTTATTCTCCCTTTCGGGACAGATCCGACAACTTCCTCTTTTTATAATCCTGATAGGATCCCTCCTCAATGGCCCGTCGGATTTCTTCCATCATCGTATTATAAAAATAGAGATTGTGCAGCACACAGAGCCGCATCCCCAACATCTCTTTTGCTTTTAAAAGATGCCGGATATACGCGCGGCTATAACTTTGGCAGGCCGGACACTGGCATCCCTCCTCGATGGGTCTTTGATCCAGCTCATATTTCTGATTAAATAAATTCAGCTTCCCATGGTTGGTATATACATGCCCGTGCCGCCCGTTCCGGGACGGATACACACAGTCAAAAAAATCCACTCCCCGGTCCACCGCTTCGATTATATTGGCCGGAGTTCCTACTCCCATCAGATACGTCGGCTTCTTCTGCGGAAGCACCGGCACCACCGCATCCAGAATCCGGTACATCTCCGCATGACTCTCTCCCACCGCCAGACCTCCGATGGCATATCCGTCCAGCTCCAGCTCTGCAATCTGCGTGGCATGTGCGATACGGATATCCTCATAGACGCCGCCCTGATTAATTCCGAAGAGCATCTGCTTTTGATTGATCGTATCCGGCCGCGCATTGAGTCGATCCAGTTCTTCCTTACACCGCTTCAACCATCGAAACGTGCGGGCAACCGAATCTTCCATATAGCGTCGATCCGCCACACTGGACGGACATTCATCAAAAGCCATCGCTATCGTAGAACCCAGATTGGACTGAATCTGCATACTTTCCTCCGGTCCCATAAAAATTTTTCTGCCGTCGATATGGGAATGAAAGCGAACTCCGTCTTCCCTGATCTTACGCAGCCCCGCCAGAGAAAACACCTGAAACCCGCCGGAGTCCGTCAGAATTGGCTTGTCCCAGTTCATAAATTGATGCAGGCCGCCCAACTGCTTTATCACCTGATCCCCCGGCCGGACATGCAGATGGTATGTATTGGAGAGCTCCACCTGGGTTTTAATCTGCCGCAGGTCCTCCGTGGAAACCGCCCCCTTGATCGCCGCGGCCGTTCCCACATTCATGAACACCGGTGTCTCAATCACTCCATGTATGGTATGAAGACGCCCCCGTTTCGCTCTGCCGTCTGTTTTTAAAAGCTCGTACATATAACATCCTCTCTAATAATGAACAATGACAGGCGTACCTTCCGGCATCATATTATATAAGGTAGACGCCGCATCATAAGGCATATTGACACACCCGTGAGAACCATATCCACTGGAATACAGACTCCCGCCGAATGCCGGCTGCCAGGTTGCGTCGTGAAACCCGATCCCGCTCCAGGTGATACGCATCCAGAAAGCTACGGGTGTCTCATATTCCGGCTTCCCTGTGGAGGGAACGATCTCACCCACCAGTGTCTTATTCAATGATTTCTCCAAAATGCTAAATACGCCGGGTGTTGTCTCCTTCGCCGGAATCGGAACTCCTGTCACCACATCCGACTCCATGGCTACCACCCCGTCCACAATATACCACATGTGCTGTACAGCCAAATCCACTTCCGCATAAGTACTGCCCCAATCCTGCGGCCCATGAGAAGCCGCCGTCTGCCCGACGCAATATGCCGGCTCTTTTGTAATCACTTCGCCGTTTCGAATACTGTTCACCAACGCCGCAAACTCCGTATCCTCATCGACTCCCCATCCATAGGTTCCACCTGACACTTCCACCGTCCGTCCCTGCGGAGAAGTGATCGTCCGTGTGGTTCCCACCGTATCATACCTCTGTCCAAACTCTGCCAGCCAGGCCCGTACTGCATCTTCATGGAACGTCACATTCATGTTTTCATCCGCAGTCACCCAATTGGAAATCATTCCCCGGTCCACTACAATCGGCTCATCCATCGTATACGTAATGCTTGCCTGCAGATACTTGTTCATCTCATTACACGCATCCTTCACTTCCACAGACTCGGACGTATACTGCGGCAGCGCATAACATCCCTCCTCTTCCATCTTCAACTCCGGCTGAAATTCAGAAACAGCATCTTTCACTTTCTGGCGCAGAATATCCATATCCACTGCCGTTCCGGTCACTTCCGGCTCCACCACGAACTGCGTACCGTCAAACTTTGGATACGCCGATGTGGCCGGAATCTGTTCTGCCTTTACCGCCTGCAGATTGTCAATCAGGTGATCCAGTGCTTCATGGTCATAGGAGACATCGATCGTTACTTCCGCCGAATTCTTCTTAAAAAACGCCTGGGGCCATAAAAACGCATTCTGCTTTTCCAGGGCTTTCTTAATATCTTTATTTTCTTCATACTTCAATGAAATATCTTTTCCACTGACCGTATCTGTCTTATTTTCCTTTTCTACGATAGTCAGGGTATAATCTTCTACCTGCGCACGCATAAACCTTTCCACATCCTCTACGGATTTAGCGGAAAATTCATGTCCGTTGATCTTTGTGTTGATATAGAAATGACTGGTAAAAAACAGAGAGACTCCAATATACAGGGCAGACACCACAACCGCAAAAATCCCGGCAGCAATCCCCAGCACCTTTAATCCGGAACGCTTTCCTGACTTTCCCTTGCCTTCGCCCGCCGGTCTCTGCTTTTTCTGCGGATTCTTTCTGGAACTACTCCACTGTTCCTCCCGCTTTTTTCTTTCGCCCTTTTGATTGTCCTTCCGTGCATCTGCTGAAAACTCCTCTGCATCGCTTCTACGCGAATTTGAAGAAGATCTTTCTGCATTGTTCCTGCGTGAATCGGAAGAAGACTTCCCGGCTCCCCTTTTTCTCTCATCAGCAGAAACTTCTCCGGCCTCCTCCAGCCGTCTGCTTCTTGTTCCCTCTTTCTTCCGTCCTTGCCCTCCCTGTGCCTTTCCGGCTTTTTTTCCACCGGAAACAGGCTCCTGGGATGCGATCTCCACGGAAGCATCCTCCGTCTTTTTAGGTTTCTTTCCATCTTCTTTTTTCATAATTTGCTGACCTGGAACCTCCACATCCTTTTTTTCTTCTTTAAATGCTTCCTGCACACCACTTTTCTTTCCGTATCTGCCATCTGCACTTTTCTGCTCTTGTCTTCGGTTCCCTTCCGGGGCTGCCTCCGCCTTTTTCGGCTGACTTTTGTTCTGTTCCGCCCCTGCTTTCCTCCCGCTGCGTCCTTTTTGCTCTATATCATCAACTGGATTGTTCCTTTTCTCTTCCGGATGATCCACATCCTCATCCAAAAAATAGTCGTCCAGACTTATTTGTTTTCCCGCGTAAAAATCATCACCGGGCCTTCCGCTTTTTTCGCTCATTTAGTGTTTTTCCCCCATTGAAAATCTATATCTAGTTCTCTACATCCAGACAACATTATATTACGAAACCAAAGGAATGTACAGCAAAATCTTCTCTATTCAAAGAAATTAAAGGAAAATTAAGAGATTAGTAATCAAATCGTAAAATAAAGATTGCGAAATAAAATATCCTTTTATATAATGTCCTTATGCGGAAAACCCGTCACCGGCGGCTTTTCCATATATTATTGCATGAACGTTGCCGCCCGGCTTCTCCAAAGCCGGAGCACACAAACGCTTCTGAAAGGAGAATTTTTCTATGAGTGGTTCCACATTTGGAAATAGATACCGCATTACAACCTGGGGAGAATCCCATGGTCCGGCTATCGGAGTCGTCGTCGACGGCTGTCCGGCCGGACTTTCCCTGCTGCCTTCTGATATTCAGGCTTTCCTGGATCGCAGAAAACCCGGGCAAAGTGCCTTCACCACCCAAAGGCAGGAAAGCGATCAGGTAGAAATCCTGTCCGGCGTCTTCAAAGGGAAGACAACAGGCACTCCCATCTCCCTGCTGGTGCGCAACCAGGATCAGCGTTCCAGGGATTACGGAAATCTTGCCTCCGTCTATCGTCCCGGTCATGCAGATTATACATTTACACAAAAGTACGGCTTCCGGGATTATCGGGGCGGCGGACGTTCCTCCGGGCGGGAGACGATTGGACGTGTTGCGGCAGGCGCCGTTGCCTCGCTGCTCCTGCGGGAACTTGGAATTCGCTGCCTTGCATTTACCAAGGCCATCGGGCCGATAGAAGTCCCAAAAAATCAATATCATTTCGAGGACATTTCTCAAAACAAACTTTATATGCCCAATCAGATTCTGGCAGCACAGGCCGCCTCCCATCTGGAAACCGTAATGAAAAATCAGGACTCCTGCGGGGGAGTCATCGAATGTCAGGTTCAAGGGCTTCCGGTCGGAATGGGGGAGCCTGTTTTTGACAAACTGGACGCCTGTCTTGCAAAGGCCATCCTCTCCATCGGCGCCGTAAAAGCGGTAGAATTCGGAGACGGCACATATGCCGCACAGCAAAGCGGAAGTCAAAATAATGACGCCTTTTATATGGAAAACTCCACTGTGCAGAAAAAAACGAATCATGCCGGAGGAATTCTCGGTGGAATGAGCGACGGCAGTCCTCTGATCCTGAGAGCTTCCGTCAAACCCACTCCTTCCATCTCCCAGCCACAGCATACCGTTACGGAACAGGGGGAAGATACCACCCTGGTCATCCATGGACGGCACGATCCTGTTATCGTACCACGTGCCGTCGTGGTCGTAGAGGCTATGACCGCTGTCACTCTGGCGGATCTTCTTCTTCAGAATATGGGCAGTCGTCTGGAACATGTAAAAAAAGTATATGACCGTTCTCTCTGAAAGCGGAACACCGTACCATATTTACATTCTCTTTTTTCTCTAAATGTAATATATGGTACGGTGTTTGGATCTTTAATCTGCTTTCAGTTTCTTCCAGAGCTCATTCATCAAATCATGAATTTCCGGTTCGGCCTGCACACATACTTCACAGTTTTCTGTGGCGTCCTCTGCCGGAACCAGCGCTTCATTCGACTTTTCTTCCTCTGATAAACTTTCAATCACCGCTTCATTCGGTGTGGAATAATAGATATATTCAAAGTTCTTCGCAGCAATATCCTCCCGGCAAAGAAAATCCAAAAACTGCTGCGCCGCATCCGGATCCTTACAATTCTTTGAGATCCCCCATGCATCCAGCCATACATTGGAGCCCTCCTTCGGAATCACATATGTCAAATCTTCATTATACTGATTTCCCAGATAAGCCTCTCCTGAATATACGACCGCCATCACTGCATTTCCTGCAACCACTTCATCCCGTGCCTCATCCACCAGGTATGCCTGCACGTCCGGCTTCTGTTTTAACAGAAGTTCCTGCGCCTCCCGGAGTTCTTTTTCCTCCCCGGTGTTCAAAGAATAACCGAGATATTTCAACGCCACCATATAAGTATCCCGCATACTGTTCTGCATAATGATGTCTCCGGCATACTCCCCACTGAACAGGACCTCCCAACTGTCCACCGGCTTGCTGACTTTTGTCGTATCGTACAGAATCCCCAATGTTCCCCAAAAGTACGGCACCGTATACCGGTTTTCCGGATCAAACGCCGTGGCCAGTTCCCAGTATTTATCTCCGATATTTTCTCTATATTCCATGGATGCCGCGTCAATCTCCTGCAGTTCCCCTTCCTCAATCAGTTTTTGCATCATATAATCGGAAGAACAAAGCAGGTCATACTCTATGGCACCGGACTTATATTTGGTATACATCTCTTCCGGTGTCAGCGCCTCCTCGTATTTGATTTCGATTCCGGTCTCTTCCGTAAACTGATCCAGAACATCCGGATCCATATATTCCCCATAATTAAACACCGTCAGACTTCCATTTTCCGCTTTCTTCTCTCCGCATCCCACCGTACAGATCATGATTCCGGTCAGCATCCCGGCCAGTAATACTCCTGCAATCCTTTTTTTCATCCTCTTTTTCCCCTTTCTTCCTGCTGTTTTTCTATGACCACAGACAATCTATCTGTTTCTTTACAGGTTTTCCACCACATGTGCTCCATCCGACTTTCTTTTCTGCGGCCAATAATTTGCCGCCAGCAAAATCAAAAATACAAACACAAATATAATCGTAGACAACGCATACATCTCCGGTTTAATTCCCTTGCGAATTTCCCCGTAAATCATCGTAGATAACGTATTCACACCTGCTCCTTTGGTGAAATACGTAATCACAAAATCATCCATGGACATCGTGAACGCCATGAAAAAACCAGCCAGTATCCCACTGGCAAGCTGCGGCAGAATCACCCGGAAAAACGCATACAGCGCGTTCGCTCCCAGATCTCTTGCCGCCTCGTAAAGACTCACATTCATCTGTCGGATTTTTGGCATCACGCTTAGAATGACATACGGAATATTAAATGTAATATGTGCAAGCAATACACTTCCAAATCCCAGAGGAATAAAATGTACAAACCAAAGCATCAACGCAATCCCTGTCACAATATCCGCATTTAAAAGCGGAATATTTGTAAAAATCATCACAATCTGGTAATTCTTCTGCCGCATGGCATGGATCCCTAACGCACCCAGCACCCCGATAAGCGTGGCAAGCAGTGCGGAAGTAAACGCCAGCGTCAGTGTGGTCACAAGCGCTTCCATAATCTGACCGTTGGAAAACAATTTCTGATACCAGTCAAATGTAAAGCCTCCCCATGTCACACGGGATCTGGAATTATTGAAAGACAGCATAACCAGTACCAGAATCGGCGCGTACAAAAACAGAATGATCAAACCGATATAACATCTGCTGCACAGATTTTTTAATCTCTCTACCATATCGCAGATCCTTTCCCTTCCACTTCATTTTTCGTCGTAAACGCCATACTGATCAGCACAAAAATCATCAAGGATACCGACAACCCGGAACCCAGATTCCAATTTGCACTTTTCGTAAATTCCTGTTCGATGATATTTCCGATTAACTGCAGCTTCCCTCCCCCCAGTATATCCGAGATCACAAACGAGGTCATGGAGGGGACAAAAACCATAACAATCCCACTGAGCAATCCCGGAACTGACAATGGGAAAATGATTTTGCGAAACACGGTAAAACCATTCGCCCCCAAATCTTTTGCCGCCTCAATGATATCCTCGTCAATTTCCGCCACGGCATTAAAAATCGGCAGCACCATGTATGGAAGGTAATCATATACCACACCGATCATAATCGCTGCTCCTGTATTGGCCAATTGCAGCGGTTCCATTCCAAGCTTCGCAAGAAGCAGGTTTAGAATCCCATTGTTGGACAGAATCATCTGCCATGCCAGAATCCGCAGAATAAAATTCATCCACATCGGAAGAATCAAAATAAACATCGTAAACCCCTGTTTTCCCAGATTCAGGTGCTTAAGAGCCAACACCAGAGGATACGACAGCAGAATACAAAAAAGGGTACATCCCAGCGCAATTTCCAGAGAAAATACCATCGCTTTCAAATGGATCGGATCAAAAATCGCACTGATATATTCCAGGGAAAATCCTCCCTCCCGGCCTGTCAACGCATATTTGAAAATCACCCCCAAAGGAATCACGGTAAAACCAATAATCCAGACAATATAAGGAGATGAAAGCCATACACGGCTCTTTACGGCACTTCCTTTTTTCATTACATGATACCTCCATCTACGCACTCGCTTCTTCCGTCCGGCCGATTCAGAGATCCTCCTTCACTACTTCCGCATCTTCCGAATGAGGCTTATGCATGATCTGAATATTGTCCGGTAAAATTGTCAGACCAACCATACTGCCGATCTGCGCCGGATTCACACTCTGTACAATCCAGTCGTAATGACCTACACGAACCTTAATTTCATAAAAAGCCCCTTTGAAGATGATCGAAACGACCATCCCTTTCAAGTATCCCTCTTCCTCTTCCACAATCACCAGATCTTCCGGGCGGATCACCACGTCCACCAACTCATTGGTGGCAAAACCGGTATCCACACAGGCAATCGGGACGTTCTGAATCTGGACAAGACAATCCTTCTTCATAATCCCGTCAATGATATTACTGTCCCCGATAAAATCTGCCACGAACGCATTCTGCGGCTCATCGTAAATGCTTTTCGAGGTTCCCATCTGTTGGATAATCCCTTTGTTCATCACCACGATCCGATCCGACATGGTAAGCGCCTCTTCCTGATCATGAGTTACATACACAAACGTAATCCCCACTTCCCTTTTAATCTTGATCAGCTCCCGCTGCATTCCATGACGCAGTTTCAGATCCAGCGCTCCCAACGGTTCATCCAAAAGCAGAATTTCCGGCTCATTTACAATCGCGCGCGCTATGGCTACCCGCTGCTGCTGCCCTCCGCTTAAAGAATCCGGCTTTCGGCTCTCATATCCGTCCATATTCACCAACTTCAATGCATATCGGATCTTATCTTTGATATACTGCTGGCTTTTCTTCTTCAACCGCAGTCCAAATGCAATATTTTCTTCCACACTCATATGCGGAAACAACGAATATTTCTGAAATACCGTGTTTACATTTCTCTTGTCCGGAGAAAATCCCGTAATATCCTTTCCTTCAAAAAGAACACGTCCTTCGTCCGGTTTCTCAAACCCGCCGATGATCCGGAGAGTCGTGGACTTTCCGCAGCCGGACGGTCCGAGAAGTGTAATAAATTCATTCCGTCCGATCTCCAGGTTCAACCGTTCCAATACTTGTTTGCCGTCAAAAGCTTTGCTGACAGAATCCAATTCCAAAATAACGTCTTTCATAACTCCTCCTTAAAAGCTCGGGGGGCTGCTAATCCATAAAATGGTGGAAACCTTTTTAGAAGCCGAACTAATCTTATGTTTTCGATTCGCCGGAAAGATAAAAGAATCTCCTTTCCGCACGCTCAAAACCTGTTCCCCATAGTGCACCTGAATTTTCCCGTCCAATACGTACCCAAACTCTTCCCCCTCATGAGGCTTATCAACCGGCATGGACTGCCCGGGCTGAAGGCGTACAAGAATGGGCTCCAGACTTCTGCTCTGTGCCGTTGCAATCAGCCAGATAATACTGTTCCCCTCCTCATCCTCCTTCTCAAAATAATCTTCCTTCGGAAATACGACCTGCTGCCCGTCCTCTTCATGGAAAAAGTCGGAAAGATTCGTTCCCAGACACTCCACAATATCCAAAAGGGTAGAGATAGAAGGTGCTGTAAGGCCGCGTTCCAGCTGCGAAATAAATCCCTTCGTCAATTCCGTACGATCGGCAAGTTCTTCCTGCGTCAGTCCATTTTGATTTCGGAGATTCCGGATTTTTGTTCCAATCTGCTCTTCGATATTCATTGTCTATAACTTCCTCTTCTTAGAGTTACTAAACTTTTTATTTACCACAATCAATTATACATATACTAAGATAAAAGTCAACTATTATTTGTACTTTTATTGGAAATAAAGTAATTATTCAGCCCAGGACTTTGCACTTGCTGCAAAGTCCGTAAGAATGTGTAAATCCAGCCAAGGAATCCAGCCCTTTTCTGAAAGCAAACTTTAAATGGGCTGGATTTGTGTAACAGTGAGGCCGAAGGCTAAATTGTTACGAAATAAAAATCCGGGACATGGCAGCGATTCTTCTGTCCGCCGCCGTATCCCGGTCTTTCTTTTTATGTAACGAATACAGCCTCTTCCTTTTCAGATTTTTTTATAAATTGAAACAACCGCCGCCGATAAATTCCCTCAATAAAGATTTCATCGGAACCACCTCGCTTCCGATTCCCACAAAATAGTCAAAAAACTTCAGCAGCCGTTTCGCTTCCGTATATTCCTCACTTTTTTTATCCACCCCAAAAAGCAGCGGCTCCACATACGGCTTCAACACGGCTAGTTCATACAAAAGGGAAGAATTGAACATGGCGTCCGCCTCCTCCTGGAAGGGGAAAATATTATTTTCCTCTCCTCTGCGTACAGACTGCCACATGGCAATCGTCCCCTGGGCCGAAGTCCCCCGGGTTCTGGCATCCCGAACCAGACGGCGGATAAGACGTCCGTCCGTAGACGGAATCCGGTTATGCTCGTCAATGTTCAACTGTGTCAGCGCGCTGATATATATTTTGAATTTATTGGCATCATCCAGCATCTCTGTCAATCTGGGATTCAGACAATGAATCCCCTCAATGACCAAAATATCGTTACTGCCAAGCTTTGTAACCGTATCGGAGCGATTCTGCTTCCCGGCCTTGAAATCAAAGACCGGCATATAGACTTCTTCCCCGTTCAGCAGTGCTTTCATGTCATGATTAAACAGTTCGATATCAATGGCCTCCAGGCATTCGAAGTCGTATTTTCCGTTTTCATCCCGCGGCGTCCGCTCCCGGTCCACAAAATAATTATCCACAGCGATTGGACGGGGCGTCAGCCCATTTACTTTCAACTGAATGGAAAGGCGATGGGAAAATGTTGTCTTCCCGGAGGACGAAGGCCCGGCAATCAGAACAAATTTTACATCCGGGCGATCCGCAATCTGTTTTGCAATCTCTCCGATCATTCGCTCCTGATGCGCTTCCTGTACCAAAACCACTTCCCGCATATCTCCCTTTGTCACCTGGTCATTGAGCGCTCCCACCGTATCAATCCCCTGCCGGTCTCCCCATGCCACCGATTCCTGCAGCACATGAAACAGTTTCCGATGCGGTGCAAAAGGCGGCACCACATTGGGCTGTCCCTGCACCGGCATTTGAATCACAAATCCTTCCCCATACAGATGCAGGGAAAAATACTGCAGATATCCTGCATCCGGAACCATATATCCATAATAATAATCTTCATATTCATTCATCCGGTAAATATTCACCCGGGAAGCACGCCGATATTCAAACAGCCGCTCCTTGTCATACATTTTATACTTATGGAACAGCTCTACCGCCTCGTCAGTATGTATCGTGTACTTTTCAATCGGTACTCTTTCTTCTACCAGGCTGTGCATTCTTGCCTCCACTTTTTGTAAGAATGCTTCATCCACCACCAGACTTCCTTCCACCGTACAATAATATCCTTTGCTTACGGAAAAATGGATCCGTACCCGCTCCACACAGGCTTCCGTGCCCACGTCATGCACCGCTTTTACAAGCAGAAGACACATACTGCGCCGGTAGGTCTGGTTCCCGACCGGATCCGCAGTTGTAACAAATTCCAACTGGCAATCATCTTTCAGAGTTTTATTCAATTCCTGCAGGCGGCGCTGATTTACAGATACCAATACAATCGAATGCGGATAGTCTTCCTGGAAATCCTCCGCAATTCTTCTGTAAGTTGTGCCGGCCTCGTAACACTTTGTTTTCTCTTTGCTCTTTACGGTACATATTTTTTTCCCCATGATTCCTCCTGTCCGGTTATCATACCTGTCCTGTCTTTCTGTCTGGTTCGTTCCTGATTCAAACATCTCTGTTCTGCTTTTCATCCTATGATCTCTTCTTTTATTACTCTTTCGCGTTCCCACCATCCTCAGAGATAGCAAAACGGCTGCTCGAACGAAACCGTCAGGACCTCGATTCCTTCTGTCCGTTCTTCCAAAAAACGCTTCATATCTTCTTTAAATATATATTCCGTTCCGTAATGCCCCGCATCAATCACAGCCAGTCCCTGTTCCCATGCGTCGATTCCGTCATGATGTCCTATATCTCCGGTCACGAGCACATCCGCTCCTTTTGAGATTGCCGGATATATGGCACTCTTTCCGGCCCCCGGAGATATGGCCAGACATTGTACACTCTGTTTTGGATCTCCAAACACTTTCACGGTATCCAGCCTGAGACATTCCTTCACATATGCACAGCATTCCTGCAGCGTCAGCGGCTTTTTTAACATTCCGATCCGTCCGATTCCTTCCTCCTTCTGATTCCTCTCCATGGTCACATCCAGCACCTGCGCATCCTGCAAATGCAAAATCCGGCCGGCCAGTTCCGCCATACCAAGTACATCATAATTGGTATGCATGGCATAATAGGAAATGTCGTTCTGAATCAACTTCCACACCCGCCGGCCTACAAAATCTTCCTCCGTGACACATTCCAGCGGTTGAAAAAGCAGCGGATGATGTGTAATCAATAAATCCGCATGCGATTCTACGGCATATTGTACCACTTCTTCTGTGGCATCCAGCGCCAGGCAAATCCGTCTCACTTCCTTTTTCTTTCTCCCTACCTGCAATCCCACATGGTCAAATCCCAGGGCTGCTTCTTTTGGATAGACCGCCTCTATCCTCTCTATAATATCCTTACATTGCATAATATTCCAACCCTTTCCGTATCCATTCCAATTCCTGCTCCAATTCCGCCCTTCGTTTTAAAATCCGCTCGCCTGCATTTCCTGCAATTTCGGACAGAATCTGCTTTTTTGTCTTATATTCTTTTTCCAGATATTCTTTCAGTACAAGGTGGCGCCCCTCCAAAAGCAGCTTTCCATAACGTCGTTCTGCCATCCCCCAGCCGGCAATCCTTTCAGAATCCGTCTTCTTCCCTCCTTCGGCGTTCTTTTCCGTTCCTTCTTCCCGTCTCTTTTGAACCACTTCTCTAAAATCTGACGGATTCCTCCTGGCCGATTCCTCTCCCGCAGTCCGCACCGGAGGAGCCACTTTCATCATAGGATAATACTTTCCATCCTCTTTTACCATGTTTTCCGCAAGGAACAAAAAACCTTCCTCCAAGAGGAAGGTTCTGACTTTTGCAATCTCTGACTGCGGCTGCAGAACACATTCCGTCAGACTTGAAGTCACCTCCGGATATGCCTTCAAAATCCGTATCATCAATCCGCCGCCCATACCGGTGAGAACCGCTGTATCCACTTCAAACGCAGACAGCTTCTGCATCCCATCCGATAACCGCAATTCTATTTTCTCCGCCATACCACAGGCATGTACATGTGCTTTCGCCCGTTTTAAAGGTCCCTCGTTGACATCCAGTGCAATCGCAGAAACCGCCCGCTGCCTCTCCACCAGATAAATCGGAAGATATGCGTGATCCGTGCCGATGTCTGCAATCCGGCTTCCGGTACTGACAAGTTCCGCCGCCGCCCGCAGCCTGTTTGACAATTCCATATCCGCTCTCCTAATCCAGGTAATCCCGAAGCTTCCGGCTCCGGCTGGGATGACGGAGCTTCCGCAATGCCTTGGCCTCAATCTGACGGATTCGCTCTCTGGTGACATCAAACTCTTTTCCCACTTCTTCCAGTGTCCGCGCCCTTCCGTCATTCATACCAAACCGCAGACGCAGCACTTTCTGTTCCCGGTCTGTCAACGTATCCAACACCTCGTCCAATTGCTCTTTGAGCAATGTCTGCGCGGCGGCCTCCGCTGGAATCGGCACATTGTCATCCTGAATGAAATCACCAAGATGGCTGTCTTCTTCCTCCCCGATCGGCGTCTCCAAAGACACCGGTTCCTGGGAGATCTTTAAAATCTCACGCACCCGGTCCACCGGCATATCCAATTCTTTTGCAATCTCCTCCGGCGTGGGTTCCCGCCCCAACTCCTGCAGCAATTGTCTGGACACACGGATCAATTTATTAATCGTCTCCACCATATGCACCGGAATTCGAATGGTTCTCGCCTGGTCTGCAATGGCTCTTGTAATTGCCTGGCGAATCCACCACGTAGCATACGTACTGAATTTATATCCCTTGTGATAGTCAAACTTCTCTACCGCTTTGATCAGGCCCAGGTTTCCTTCCTGGATCAGATCCAAAAACAACATACCGCGCCCCACATATCGCTTGGCAATGCTCACCACAAGACGCAGGTTAGCTTCTGCCAGTTCTTTCTTTGCATCCTCATCCCCATCCTCCATCTTCTGGGCAAGTTCAATCTCCCGTTCCGCACTCAGAAGCGGCACTTTTCCGATCTCTTTCAGATACATACGCACAGGATCCTCAATGCTTACACCATCCGGAACTGACAGATCAATATTCTCTACATCTACGTCCTCTTCTTCTGCCAGAATCACATCCATGTCGATGTCTGCATCATCGTCACTACCATTAATACGGAGCACGTCCACATTATTTGCTTCCAGATATTCATATACCTTGTCCATCTGTTCCGCATTCAGTTCCATGTCATGGAAAAAATCGTTGATCTCCGGGATTTCCAGAATACTTTTCTTCTTTTTTCCCAGAGCAACCAACTCTTTCAAACGCTCCATAAATTTCTGTGTGTTCTCTTCCATGTGTCCTTCCTTCCTCTGCCTGCCAGAACGGCAGACGATCTTGTTTTAATTTTATCCTCATTCCAAAGAAATATGCAGTTTTTCCAAATTCCCAAGGTTTCTTTTCTCTTCCATCAGGCGCTGTAATCCCTTTATATCCGCCGGATCCAGATTCCGGATCCGTACGTCGATACTGTTGGATTTTACCCGCAGGATGGAATCCTTCAGTGCCCGTTCTTTTTCCTCCGCCGTGGAAATCTTCTGAATCTTTGTATGGAATAAAGACGCGGCTTCCCGATGTTCCTCTTCTTCTGTAAAATGGTTGATGATCTTTGCCGGATTCACCTCCCCCGTCTGATACTGCTCATACAAAAGCCCTGCGACAGTCCGGTATAACGGTTCCGTAAAATCTTCCGGTAAAATATACGGACAAACACTTTGAAATACCCGCTCCTCCTCAATCATCCAGGTCAACAGGACCTTTTGAGACGTTTGATTGGCATTCTCTTTTTTTACAGGCTTTGACGCCGCCGTTTTGGGGCGTTCCACCGGCTTTGCCATACCCGTGCGAACCGCCATCTTTGTCACCAGCTTCTGCAGACTCTCCTCCTTGATCTGATAAGTTCTCGCCACAGCTTCCAGATAATTGCTGCGCTCCAGTTCATCCTCAAATTCCGTCAGCCTTCTTGCCACTTCCTGAAAAAAGGCGGTCTTCTCTTCCGGAAATTCCAGGTGGAAATCTCGTTCCAACACCTCCAAACCAAACAGAAAACCATTGCGCGCTTTTTCAATCCGCTCCTCAAACTCTTTGGCTCCCAGATTCTTTATGAATTCGTCCGGATCCTTATACGGTTCCATTCGAATCACTCTGGCGGAAATTCCTGCTTCCCGCAGAATCGGGATTGCCCGGAGCGCTGCTTTCGTTCCCGCCTCATCACTGTCATAAGTCAGATACACTTCCTGCACATACCGCCGGATCAAAGAAGCGTGTCCTGTTGTCAGAGAAGTTCCCAGAGACGCCACCGCATTAGTGAACCCCGCCTGATGCAGAGCAATCACATCCATATATCCTTCACACAAAAGAAAATACGTTTTTTTGGTAGAGCGGGCACGATGCAGTCCGTACAGATTCCGGCTTTTATCAAAAATCAATGTCTCCGGTGAGTTCAAATACTTGGGCTTTCCATCTCCCATCACCCGGCCGCCGAACCCAATCACCCGGCTGTTCACATCCATAATCGGAAACATCACCCGGTTCCAGAATTTGTCATATACTCCATGTCTCTCATCCGTACTAATCAGCCCCGCCTGCCGAATCTGCTCTTCTTTGTATCCTTTGGAACGCAGGAACTTATACAGGTCGTCGCTGTACTTATTCGAATATCCCAGACCAAATGCTTTGATCGTCTCTTCCGAGAGTCCCCGTTCCCGCAAATATGTATAACCAATCCTGCCCTGCTCTGCTTTCAATTGTACATAAAAATACCGTGCCGCCATCTTATTGATCTCCAAAAGCAGGGATTTTAAATCTGCCCGTTCTTTCGCTTCCCTGGAATATTCCATCTTGGGCAGTTCTACACCGGCACGCTGCGCAAGGAACTGTACTGCTTCCACAAACGTATAATTCTCATATTCCATCAAAAAAGTAAATACATTCCCTCCCGCGCCGCATCCGAAACAATAGTACATCTGTTTCTGTCTGCTGACCGAAAAGGAAGGGGATTTTTCATTATGAAAAGGACAGAGTCCAAAATAGGAACTGCCCTTCTTCTGCAGTCTTACATATCCGGAAATCACATCAACGATATCATTTTTCATCCTGATCTCTTCAATCAAATCTTCCGAATAATACATCTTTCCCTCCAAAAACATTCCCCTATACTTCTATATTCGACAAAACCTCCCTATTTCCTTTTAAAAAAGCAAATTATTTCTAATTCTTCCACGCTTCCGGCATAAAATATTCCTCGTATTTTTTCACCGCATAATTGTCCGTCATCCCGGCAATATAATCACAAACCACCTGCTCTTTCTCCTCCCCCTGCCGTTCGAGGGCTTCCAGAAACTGATTCGGCAGCAGTTCCAGATGTTCAATATAATATTCGTAGAGCTGCCGGATCAGATGCACCGCTTTATCTTCCTCCCCTTTCGCTTTCGGGTTCATGTACACATTGGAAAACATAAATTTCCGCAGATCTCCCATGGCCTGTCCCACTTCTGCAGACATCGCGATTTCCGGCCGATCCATACTGTGCACAATCACGTCATGCACCATCGTATCCAGTCTGCGCTTTCCGGAATCCCCCAATGTACGGCGGATTTCTTTTGGAATCATCTCTTCCGTCAGAACACCGCCCCGCATGGCGTCGTCAATATCATGATTTATATAGGCAATCTTATCCGACAGCCGAAGTACCTGCCCCTCTAAAGTATGTGGGGTTCCCGATGTTTTATGATTGCGAATTCCGTCCCGTACCTCCCAGGTTAGATTCAATCCCCGGCCCTGTCTCTCCAGCCGTTCCACGACACGTACGCTCTGCTCATTGTGTGCAAAATGGAATACGGAATTCAGCGCCCGCTCTCCGGCATGACCAAAAGGAGTATGTCCCAGATCATGCCCCAGCGCAATCGCTTCCACCAAATCCTCATTCAAACGAAGTGCCTTTGCGATGGTACGGGCATTCTGCGACACTTCCAGCGTGTGGGTAAGTCTGGTGCGGTAATGATCCCCCTTTGGCTGCAGAAAGACCTGTGTCTTCTGCTTCAGACGGCGAAACGCCTTACAATGCAGAATCCGATCCCGGTCTCTCTGAAACACCGGCCGTATGTCACATTCCGCCTCTTCTCTTTCCCGTCCTTTTGAGCAGATACTCAATGCGGCATAAGGACTCAAATATTCTTTTTCCCTTTCTTCCATCCGTTCTCTGATCGTCCCAGGCATCTTTTTTCCCTCTTTCTCTTTTGCATACTACGGCATACCGAACTTCCGGTGTCAGTGATCTTTTGGTATGCCGCAACATACACGCTTCCCCGCGTCAGTAATCTTTTCGCATGCTATGACATACACGTTTCTCCGCGCCAGTAATCTTTTCGCATGCTATGACATACATACTTCCCGGGCTGGCTGGCTGTCTTTATATATTATGGCATTTAGAACGTGCCCGGATGCCGCCAACCGCAGAATCCGGACACGCCCTATTATATTATATTCCAAAACTTTCGGGAATTTCCTGTTTTTTTATTTTTCCTGCAGGCGCTTTTCAATTGCTTTCACAACCGTCTCAAGAACTTTTACTCGCGCGTAATATTTGCAGTTTCCCTCCACAACAACCCAAGGGGCATATTCCGTGGAGGTCCGCAGAAGCATTTCATTCACCGCTTCTTCATACTGTTCCCATTTTTCCCTGTTTCTCCAATCCTCATCCGTGATCTTCCACTGCTTTTCCGGGTTTTGCTGGCGTGCGGTAAAACGCCGTTTCTGCTCATCCTTATCAATCTGCATCCAGAACTTTATTACAATGGCGCCTGCGTCTGCCAGATCTCTTTCCATATCATTGATCTCTTTGTATGCTCTCTGCCACTCCTGCCTGGAACAGAATCCTTCAATCCGCTCCACCATAACACGTCCATACCAGGTCCTGTCAAAAACGGCCACATGCCCGTCCTTCGGCATTGCCCTCCAGAAACGCCACAGATAATGATGCGCTTTTTCAATGTCGTTGGGAGATGCGGTTGGATTCACTACAAAGCCACGGGAATCCATCTTTTCTGTCATACGCTTGATAGCGCCTCCCTTTCCTCCTGCATCCCATCCTTCAAAGCCAAGCACCACCGGAATCCTTCTTCGGTATAATTCTCCATGCAAAATTTCCATCTTCTTCTGCAGCTTTTTCAGCTTCTGCTTATACTCTTCCCGGGTATAAGTCCGTGACAGATCTGCCTTCGCCAGAATAGACTCCTGAAGGACATTTGCATTCTTCGCTGCTTCCTGTACCACAGCAGAAATACCGGAATCTGCCTGTACTGCCTTCACTGCTTCCTTCTGCTGTACCTTTTCAATCTGCTCTGCGAGCGCTTTGATCACCGCCGAATAAATCTTCACTGTGGCGAAACGCTTATCCATTGCCTCCACAATCGTCCATGGGGCATAATCTGTATCCGTCTTATGCAGCATTTCTTCCATAAGAGCCTGATACTCCTGAAAATGTGCGTTCTGCTCCAGATCTCCTTTACTCACACGCCATGCTGTCTCCTTGTTTTTCTGCAGTTTTTTAAAACGCTTTTTCTGCTCTTTGGCGTCAATATCCAACAGCAGCTTGATGATGACACTACCGTCGTCTGTCAATTGTCTCTCAAAAGAACAAATGGAATGATATGCGTCAGGAAGTTCAGCCTTTTTCGTCCGCTTTTCAAAGCAGTCCGTCAATACTTTTCGATACCAGCTTCCGTCATAAATGGCAATCCGGCCTTTTTCCGGCGTCTTTGTCCAAAACCGCCACATAAACGGATGCATCTGCTCCTCTTCCGTCTCTCCTTCCACGGCAAACACCTGAAATCCACGGGGATCTAAACTCTGGATCAGTTTTCCGATCTGCAGTCCTTTCCCCGCTGCCCCAAACCCTTCGAAAACAATCATAACCGGGATATGCAGGCTCTTACAATGTCTTTGCAATTCTCCCAGCCTGCTCTCCAAAAGAGGCATCTTTTCTTTGTACTCTTCCTTCGACATCCTTTTCGTCAAATCCACTTTTTCCAACATGATTTCCACCCTCCTGTTTTTATTATTTCTGTTGGTTTTCGTTCTTTTCTTTGACAAATATTTTACGACCTTCTGCCCGGTACGCAATATTCCCGGTTCCGTACTCCTCGTGAACATTACGGTATCCAAAAATGTTCCGGATAAACTCCGTCCTGCTCCATCCTCTGCATCGCCGCTACCACTACCGGTTTATCTTCTTTATACGTCACTCCGTACCATTTATCCGCGGAAGAAAGTACTGTTACAGAAGCTTTTCCTTCCTCCAGTAATTTACTGACCACACTTGGAAGAAAATATTCACATTTCAACGGATTCTCCCGCAGCCCTTTCTCCAAAAACGCGGGAAATCCTTTTTGGATCTCCTTCAAAATACTCTCTGTAAATCCCCACATATTCATGGACACCAGCGTGTCCCCCGCGATTGCATGCCAGGTTCTTCCTTCATCCTCCGTATACGCGATTCCCCCGTCTCTCTTCTCGATTCTCGTCCGCTCCGTTACTTTTATCAGTTCCCCCGCCGCATTGATCTCACACAGACCACGCGCCACATGTCCATAATCCGTCACCGTATTTTGCAGCTCATAACCTACCATCGTATAACGATACTTTTCGTCATCCGTATGGGTGGAAAGATATTCATAAATCTTCTGAAACGCGTCTCTTCCATAATAATCGTCCGCATTAATCACTGCAAAAGGCCCCTCAATCTCTCCGGCTGCACTCCATACGGCATGTGCCGTTCCCCAGGGCTTTACCCGGTCCCTGGGTACCGCAAAGCCTTCCGGAATGCCGGAAAGATCCTGATAGACATAAGCAGTCTCCATATACGGTTCGATCCGGCTTCCGATTGCCGAACGAAAGTCCGCTTCATTTTCCTTTTTGATAATAAATACTACTTTTTCAAATCCCGCCTGTTTCGCGTCATAGATTGAAAAATCCATGATAATATGTCCCTGCTCATCCACCGGATCAATCTGTTTCAGTCCGCCGTACCGACTTCCCATCCCAGCGGCCATGATCACCAATACTGGTTTCGTTCTCATATCCTTTTCCCTCTTTCTCAATCTGAATTCTTCAACCTGCCTTTTTACGGGTTACTCTTATAAGCCCTTATCCTGATTTTATTTTAACAAAAACAGGACTTATACGCAAACAATAATTAGAAAAAAATGTCACAATGTATACTCAAAATGTATACCCTGTGACACTTTTTCATTTTTGTTTATGTTTTTGATGATTTCTGTCCACCTGGAAGCTCTGATTATCTCCCAGTTCTTCTGTTAAATTAAAGATCAATTCCTGATTTTTTCGATTCAGCGTTTCATAAATACGGCAAAGATTATAATTCCTCTCCTGAATCTCATGAAACTCTACCTGATTTTCCAGAATTCTTCGATTATTGGAAAGAAAAAGAATATAATCTGCTGATACCCCGAAATATTGGGAAAGCGCCACCAGAATATCTGCCGGTAATGTGTTCTCTCCCTTTTCCATACGGCTGATCGTCTGCTGTGAAACGTTAATTTTCAGTGCAAGTTCTTCTTGGCGCAGCTTCCTTTCCTTACGCAGTTCCTTTATTCGATTCGGCACCATCATTCATACCTCCACATGTTACTCTTATTTTATCGAATATCTTTTTCTGTGCTACTCATATTCGATGTATAAAAATACCCATATTCAGATAAATTTAATCCCAAATGATTATGCCATTTCAAAAAACTCCGTCAGAAACCTTTCTCGCCGCATAAACATACCTGTTCAGGTATCCCGCAATTATCCCTCACTGGGCAGGCGGATAACAAACACTGTCCAATAAAAGTATACCCAAAGGACGTCCCATATGATATGCCATCCGGACCAGCGGACAGCTATATCATCAACGGTACCTTCCCCATCAATATATTTCTGTGATACCATTGCTCTAAATTCAGGTGAGTATTTTGATTTTGACATGAAAAACACCTCCAAAGTAACAGATTATTATATTTAATCTGTCTACTTTAGAGGTATCATATCACTATTACAAAACGTCCTAAAATACAGGATGCCCTTGGGATATGGTTTCCTTGTTTTTACATGGTTGGGGAAAGCCCTTGGGCTTCCCCTTCAGACGGCATTTCCTCCAGCCCGCTTTCAAGGCTGATTTCCGGCAGGCTCTTTAAAAACTGCTCCGCATTGCGGTAGGCAATGCCGTCCTCCATATCCAAGTTTTCCCCGAGGTACAATACAAACCTGCCCGCCAGATCACCGAACCGCGGGGAAGCAAGCCCAAGCTTTTCTGCATCCAGCAAATGCCTGGCCTGCTCCCGGATGCATTGGCTGCTGTGCTTAATCTCATAAATGGCGCAGGCATTGTTCTCTTTATCAAAAATAACCATATCGAACTCACCACTGGCAAACATGAGCTTGAATACTTCATACCCTTTTCCAAGGGCTTTGGAGGTTTCCAGCAGTATGATATCCTCCAGCATCCTTCCCCTGACTTCACTTAACAGGCGTTCCGTCACATAAGAGGCTGTTTCCTTGTCCAGCATACGGAAGGTTTCATCCTTCATCAGGGAATGCACCAGCGCCTGCGCCTGGCAGTACCTCATGCCGGGCTGCGTGAACAGGATCCGTTCCTCCGGCTCCATCCCGGCCATGCCATACTCAATAGGACAGGGTACGATAAGATCCAAAGCCTCCAGATATTTTTTGATCTGCACTACATGGGAGGGCGTGATCCCAATCTTTCGTTCTTCCTTATTCCGGATATCCAGTATCTTCATCAGGTTCCTGACCACTGCCTCTTTATCAATGGCTTTCAGGATATCCGTCCGTTTTTCCGGGTCGCGCTCCTGCTTTAAATTCCTTGCCGTAATGCCAAGGTCATGGGACACGAATGGCCTTGTCAGCACCTCCAGCACAAACCGGTGGTTCATATCCTCTATGATACGGTTGATGGCGCCGGTCAGTTCCCCCGCCTCATACAGGCCCTGCAGATGGCCGAAGTATTTCCCGAATGCAAAGCAGGAAAGGGAATGCTGGATGTTCTTGCAGATGGCCGTGTCAATATACCTGCGTGTGGATTCATCGTCACGGAAAGCCACGCCTTCTTCCTGAAGCTCTTCATCGTCAAAATCCGTCTCTCCGGCTTTTAAGGTTCCGCCGTAACGGATATATTCATCAATGCTGTCAATGTGGAGGAGGCGGCTGTATTCGCGGTATGGGATAAAAGTGGTATGGAATGTCCTTTCCCTGTCGTACAGTTCATTGTCCCTGGCAAACCAGAACCCCAGGGAATCCGTGCCGGAGAGCACAATCCGCATCCCCATTGGCACATAAATGTCGGATAGGAGGGCTGCAGAATCAATAAAATCTTCCATCAGCGTAACCTCATCTAAAAAGATATACCGGTATCCCCCCTGGTACAACCGGTCTAAGTCACGGGTAAGCGAATCCATCTCATCGACAGTACGCAGTTTGATATAGGCGGCCTTACGAAAGTCTTCCTCAGACATATCTGCGATGGCCTGCAGGAGCATGGTAGTCTTTCCAGTCCGCCGGAGCCCATAAATCACGCATACCCTTGTCCGCACATTCCCATAAAGATATTGGGGGATCCGGTGATAGACCTCCCTTTTTTCAAACCCCTTCACACCAATTGCCATTTCTGCAAGTTCGTTTCCTGCCCTTACCTTAGTTTCAAATTTCTGGACATTTTCTTTCACAGTTGGGAACTTCTTTTTCAGTTCTTTTAGCCGCTCCTTTAGCCGCCTGCGTTCTTCGATCTGCGCCCGAATTTCTTCTGCTTCTTTCTCACGCAGATACTGGCTCTTTACTTTCCCGTTTTCTTTCCATTGGAGGTAATACCGTGTTTTCCCATTTATATTCTTCTTGGAAATATAGCCTGCGGGAAGCGCGGCAATCCGTTCTTCGATCTGCCGCATCAGCCCATAGCTGTCAATCATGGGGATCATCTCCTTTCCTTGCAGTGCCCATTGCTTTTGTGAATAGTATACCCTACTATAACCTACCAGTCAATAGGTTATACAGCCTGATACCAATTATTCACGCTTTACAGCAATGACCAGCAGCCTCCCGTCCTCCACTGCATGGTAGCAGGTAGACAGTGTAAGGATCTGCCGGCCATATTCCGGCCAGACATCGGTATCATGCAAAGACCTGCCCAAAACCTGCCTGGTTGCCCCAACTACCGGAGCCGCCACCTTTGACAAAAGCCACGCAAGAGAAATTTCTGTCATGGATACTCCATGTTTTTCTACCAGTGTGTTCGCTTTCGCAAGCTTGCCATGCAAAGCAGTTGGAAATGCCGATATATCTCACTTTTCCCGCTTTTACGATATTGTTCAATCCCTCCATGATGTCATAAACCGGCGTCTGGTAATCCCACATATGGTAAATGTATAAATCCACATAATCCATCCTTTCTTGTGATCATACGCCCAATAATTTTTTTACCTCGGCGTATGTGATCTCATAAATCGACATATACACCTAATTCACTTTTGCCCGTTTCATTGCTTCCCTTTGTTTTTCCGTCACCATCGTATAAGGGGAAATCCCAAACATAAACGGAAAAAGGAGAATATAAAATTTTGCTTATCCTGAACCGTCATTTCCGTGAAAAACTTATCCAGACAATTTCTGGCCTCCGCCAGCGACTTCCCATATACTACCTTAAACTCAGTCAGCCGTTCAATCCGGCTGTTATCCTCCATATCATAGTGATTCATGGACATGATTTTCAGCAGGTTCTCCCGTTCTTCCAGCGAATGCGCCAGCGCATCCGCAAATTCCTCTCCTGTCATCCTTTCATGCTCCACCTGAATCTCCTTCAGCCTGTTGTTCCATAATTCATATTCCCTCTGCAGCAGGGCAAGAAAGATTTCCTCCTTCGTCTGGAAATAGTTGTAAATAAAAGTCCGTGTAAAGGAAGTCGCATTCCTGATTTCCTTGATAATGCTATTGATGAAATGCGACGCTGCGAGACTTACCACAGTGAGCGGATTTATTGCAAAAGTAGGTGATATTCGTTGTCCAGATGTGTTCGGGACTTTCACCCATTAGAGCGCGCCTATGGCGTGCAAACTAAAAAAAGCTGCTCCGCATGCGGGGGCAGCCGCAAAAACTATACGATTCAATATCACCTAAAAATATCCCTTTTTTATACTTTCACGAAAAAACAGAATTACACTTTTTTCGCGGCAAACAATGTACCTGTTTCCTTTCCATCCACGATATCATAAAGAATGCGTGGATCTTTTCCGTTGGTCACAATTACATCGATTCCCTGTGCCGTTGCAATGTCCGCCGCCTGAAGTTTTGTTCTCATACCGCCGGTCCCACGTCTTGATCCCGCACCTCCGGCAAGCGCATACGTTGTCTCGTCAATCGATTCGATCCGTTTCATAAGTTTCGCTGTTTTCCACAACCTTGGATCTTTATCGTAAAACCCGTCAATATCAGACAAAATCACCAGTTTGTCCGCACGGCACAAAACGGCCACAACCGCCGACAACATATCATTGTCGCCAAAGATCTTTTCATCCGATTCAATCTCTTTATAGCTTACAGAATCATTTTCATTCACAATCGGAATAATCCCCTGTTCAAGAAGAGCTTCGAATGTATTGGCAAGATTCTCTTTCTTCTCCTCATCCCCTATATCATCTGCATTCAGCAAGATCTGCGCAACAGTTTTATTATAGTATCCGAAAAACTTGTCATATAAAAACATATTCTCACATTGCCCTACCGCGGCTGCAGCCTGTTTCATACGCAATTCCGTTGGTTTTTCAGCCAAATGCATTTTTTGCGCCCCAATTGCGATCGCGCCGGATGAGACGAGAATAATTTCATATCCTTTATTTTGAATATCCGATAAAGTCAAAGATAATTCTTCCACCGTTCGAAGATTACTGTTTCCCAGTTCATTTGTTAATGTTGACGTCCCCACTTTTACAACGATCCGATTCCTGTTAACCCCCATTTTTTCCTCCTTGGTCCAATAATTTTGCTATCATCTATCATATACTATTTCTTACACAAATTGCAATATTAAGGTTTGTTTTATCCAGGTAAACCGTAACAGTTCAGCCTGATACTGAAAATTGTCCTGCCCTTCTTTTGAAACCTGATGCTCAACTAATATTTCCTTATCCTCCGGTTTGCTTACAATCTTTCCGACTGCAGCAAAAGTCTCCTTTGTCAATTCTACCGCTCTCTCATCAATTTCTGCTTTGTTAATGGTTGTTTCCTTTTGTACATATTATTTTCTCTGAGTTCATCTGATTCATCTGTTGATTTTGCCAATTCTTTCGCAATTTCTTCATCAATGGAATCTAACTGCTTTTCATATTCTTCCATTTTCTTCGCAATCTCTGCGGAACAATATCCGCTTTCTTTATCTGCCATCTGCATTTGAATATTATCCCCCTTGGGAGCCACCAGTTTCCCGCTTCAGAGCCATCCGGAAATTTCTTCCTTGAGAGCCACCTCAGACACAAGATATAGTAATACTGCCCCTGGCGCTTGAAAATAGAACAGAGGCAATATTAGGTCTAATGATGTTCAGATGATTATGCTTCTATCTCGTCAACAAGCCTTTTCAGCTTCTTTGAATCATACAGCTTTCTCAGGTTTGTTTCATTTGTAGGGATTTCATAGGCATTATGGATAATCCTGTCCATGATGGAATCTGCCTGCGTCCCTCCGCCCAGCTGTTAGACGGCATTTTAAATGGAGCGGCGACTGCACAGTCGCCGCAAATTAAAATCTCCATACGGACCTGACCAGTCGACTTCAACCTCTAATCCGGGTTTATGCTCTATGTGGCTCGTATAGTTTTTATCTGCCGTAAATTTCTTGTGATTTTTGGCAAATGTTATATAAGAGCATGCATTCACCCCGTCTTTCTCACATCTGGCACAGTATTCTTCCCAAAGGAGCTTTTCTGTGACGCCTGTCTTTTTTAACTCTCTATGGACGTAAAAATAATCAACCGGAGCATATCTGGGTTTATATTTAAACTTATCCGGATAGAACCGTTCATAAAGCCTGTCGTCATCCCATTCAGAAATATCATCCCATGATTTGTCCGATTGTAAGAATAACGCCTGTACTTCAGCGACGGTATTTCTTGATACACCTAAAACTTTTGACACCTCCCTTGCGCTTAGATTTTTTCCCAGAAGTTCCAGAATACTTCTGACTTTTGTCTTCTTAAACATAAAAAGACCTCCCTATAGATTATTTGGTGATACTGCATCTGCAGTTCTCCAAGAATAACTATAAGGAGATTTATAGCGAAATCAAATATGTGTGCTGCCACAATATGTTGTGGTGGCTCTGAAGGTGGAAAATACCATTTCCGGATGGCTCTGAAGCGAGAAACTGGTGGCTCCCAAGGGGGATAATATTCATTTTATCGTCACCTCATTTTCACCGACCACGAATATGCTCTGTCCCTTTTTCAATAACCATCGGCACATGTTCATCCACCAAAGTATAAAATATCATTTTTCCGTCCCTGCGCCGTCTTACCAGTTTATTTGATTTCAGCAAATTCAACTGGTGTGACACCGCAGACTGGGTCATTCCAAGCTGTTCTGCCAGGTCACTGACATTCGCATCCTGCTCCATTAAAAGAAGCAGGATGCGAATACGGGTAGGGTTCCCCAGCACCTTAAAAAATTCTGTTAAAATGTACAGGTCGCTTTCTTTCAACCCGACATAAAGTTGACTGTCCTGATATTCTGCCAAAGGAACCCCTCCTTTCTTACAGCTTTTTTACAAACAGACAACGGATTGCATTCAGCACTGCAAGAATCATAACGCCCACATCTGCGAAAATCGCCAGATACATATTTGCTATTCCCACAGCCCCTAATGCAAGGCAGGCGAATTTCACAACAAGCGCCATTGTAATATTCTGATAAACAATCCCCAGACACTTTCTCGAAATCTTGATTGCTTTTGCAATCTTAATCGGATCATCATCCATCAATACAATATCTGCCGCTTCGATTGCCGCATCGGAACCCATTGCCCCCATAGCGATACCAATATCCGCTCTGGAAAGAACCGGGGCGTCATTGATACCGTCACCGACAAATGCCAGCTTTGCCTTGCCAAGCTTCACCCGCAGAAGTTCTTCCACTTTTTCAACCTTATCTGCTGGCAGAAGTTCGCTGTAAACCTCGTCAATCCCAAGAGAGGAAGCAACCTGATTTGCCACTTTCTTTGCATCGCCCGTCAGCATGACAGTCTTATCAACGCCTGCTTTCTTTAATTCCGCAATCGCCGCTTTAGAATGGGGTTTGATAATATCGGAAATTACGATATGCCCTGCATATTTCCCATTGATTGCTATGTGGATGATCGTCCCGGTCTGGTGGCAGTCCTGATACGGGATATTTAGGTGTTTCATCAGTTTATCGTTCCCGGCTGCAATCTCCATGCCGTCTACTTTCGCAGTCACACCGTTTCCGCTGATCTCCTGTATATCCGATACACGGGTTCGGTCAATCTCTTTCCCATATGCCCGCTGCAAGCTCTTGCTGATTGGATGGGAAGATGCGCTCTCTGCAAGAGCCGCATACTCCAACAGTTTTTCGTTCCCTATGGTAGAATGGTGAATCCCGTTCACTTCAAAGACACCTTTTGTCATGGTTCCCGTTTTGTCAAAAACAACATACTTTGTCTGGGAGAGGATTTCCAGATAGTTGGAACCTTTCACCAGCACGCCCTCCTTGCTTGCGCCTCCAATTCCCGCAAAGAAACTCAATGGAATACTGATTACAAGCGCACAAGGGCAGCTGATAACGAGGAATGTCAATGCCCGGTAAATCCAGACACCCCAGTCCGCAGGCAACCCCATAAAAAGCATACGGACAACAGGAGGGAGGAACGCCAGTGCCAACGCCGCATAGCAGACGGCCGGAGTATAGATTTTTGCAAATTTCGAGATAAAATCCTCTGATTTTGATTTGCAGGAACTTGCATTTTCCACTAAATCCAAAATCTTTGAAACTGTAGATTCCCCAAACTCCTTGGTGGTCTGTATCTTTAATACGCCTGTCATACTGATACATCCGCTGATTACTTCATCGCCAACCTTTGCCTCCCTGGGCAGACTTTCCCCGGTCAGCGCACTGGTATTCAGGCTGGAACTTCCTTCAACAATCATACCGTCAATCGGCACTTTTTCTCCCGGCTGAACAACAATCACGCTGCCAATCCCTACTTCATCCGGGTCTACCTGCTCCAATTTCCCATTTTTCTCTACATTGGCATAATCGGGGCGGATATCCATCAGGTTGCTGATATTGCGGCGGCTCTTACCAACCGCGTAGCCCTGGAACCACTCTCCAATCTGATAAAACAGCATAACGGCAATCGCTTCCAGATACTCGCCATTCTCATAAATAGCCAGTGCCATTGCCCCAATCGTAGCCACTGCCATGAGAAAACTCTCGTCAAATACCTGACGGTTTTTAATGCCCTTTGCAGCTTTCTTCAGAATGTCATATCCGATAATCAGATAATCAATCAGATAGCACGCAAAACGAAGCCATCTTCCTGCGGAGGGGAATAAATACCCATCAACTGTATCAAACATCTCTGCGGAAATAAACTGGAGTGCCAGTAAGATTCCGGCACTGATTAAAATCCGAACCATCATAACCCTTTGCTTTTTTGTCATACCGTCTTTACGGCTGCCAACAAAAATAAGAAGCGCCGCAGCCATTATGATAACGGCCGTAAGCAGTATACTTATCACTAATTCCTGCATAGTAAAAACTCCTTTCAAAATATGCTTAATCATTTAATTATTACTGGTGAAAATGACACCCCTAAATTGCAGCGGTGCATTTTAAGGGTGTCATTCCGTCACTGGCAGCTACCGCTTAAAGGAAAATCTCGCAGTCCGGCTCCACTTTCTTGCAGGCTTCCAGCACGTTCTTCATAACGTCCTTCGGCTCCTGGCCCTCGTCGAATTCCACGATCATCTTCTGCGTCATGAAATTAACCGTTGCGCTCTGCACACCGGCGGTCTTGCGGGCTGCATCCTCCATCAGATTTGCACAGTTGGCACAGTCTACCTCAATCTTGTAAGTTTTCTTCATTTCAAAGTCCTCCTCGTTATTTTTAAATTCAGTGATTAAGCACTTGTTTAATCATCATGGTTGCAGTATAATACACAGAAAGGCACCCGTCAATATCTCTCAGGCATTCCCTCCCAAATGGGCGAAAAGTATTTCCATTTGGGCGAAATGCAAACGAAAAAGAAAGGAAAAACAATATGGAACCTACAAAATTACCGCACCGGCATGGAGATGGGCAGCAAACGGAGCTGATACAGAAACAATTAAATCATGTGGATTATTTTCAAACGGTAGCCGAAGTTTTCAAGCAGCTTGGTGATACCACCAGAATCCGCATTTTCTGGCTTCTCTGCCATAGGGAAGAATGTGTTCTCAACATTTCTGCCATGTTAGATATGTCAAGTCCGGCTGTGTCCCACCACCTCCGGCCATTGAAGAACAGCGGCCTGATTGTCTGCCGCCGTGAGGGAAAAGAAGTTTACTACCATGCCGCAGATACGCAGCAGGGCCGCCTGCTACACCAGATGATTGAGCAGGTTATGGAAATCACCTGCCCTGAATTGTGAGGTCTGTTCTATGAATAAAGAATTGCTGAAAATACGAAAAGATGTAGAAAAGCTCCAACAAAAAGGTATAAACGAAATCATTCCACTTTATCCTGGTATAGAATTGTGTTATCTGACCTTATCATCCGATCCGCTTTCCGTGCAGCATAAAGCCATGCCACATATGATTCAGATTAATTATTGTAAAGCCGGACAGATGGTATGGGAAATGAAAAACGGGAACCGTATTTATCTGAATCCGGGTGATTTTTCCCTGCATACCATGAAAGCTTGTACGGATTCCGTGCTTAGCTTTCCAAGCAGTATCTATCAAGGGCTTACTATCTGCATAGACTTACAGGAAACCGTCAGAAATCCTCCCGAACTGTTAAAAGACAGCAGCATTTTTGAAATCATATTTCCGGAAAATTTCTGTCAGGATGACAGTACGGTTTTTCTTGCTGGAAATGAGCAGACAGAAAATATATTTTCTGCATTTTATAACCAGCCGGAAATGCTTAAATTACCATATCAAAGAATTAAAGTTTTAGAGTTATTACTTTATCTTTCTAAAATAGAGTTTATTCCTCAAAACAAGCTGACTGAATATCAATCGGAACTGATAGAAAACATTCACAAAATCCATGACCAGCTTTTACAGCAGATGGAACAAAGGATTACCATAGAGGAACTTTCCAAACAGTATCTTATCAATCCGACAACCTTAAAAAATGCTTTTAAGTCAGTTTACGGAACTTCCCTTGCCGCACACATCAAAGAACACCGCATGGGACAAGCAGCAAAGATGTTAAAAGAAACAGATATGACCATAGCCGAAATTGCACAGGCTGTCGGCTATAATAGTCAGAGTAAATTTACAGCGACATTTAAAGCACATTTCAAAGTTCTTCCAAAAAAATACCGAAAGATATAGTTTGAAACCTTCCTTCTTACCGCAAACAGCTTCAGCTTTATGTAGAAAGCAGTATATTTGTAAATTTAATATACTGCTTTCTCAAAATGATTATATAATCATAGATCGGACTACCACTTCAACAAGTCTTCCCTCCCCTCCTCTTTCAATCTTTCCACAGTATATTTCAACCACTCATCCGGTGTCGGGATTTCCCCAATACACGGAATCTTCCTCCACTGTGCCTGTTTCTCCGGGTCAGAATCATTCCATCCCCTCTCAATCCGTGCCGAGATAATTGCCCTCATTTCTTCAACTGTCATCCCTCTTTCACGGGCAAAACGCTCAAAGATATGTTCTTCCATAACTTTCTGCCTCCTCAAATATGAATATCATCCCCCAATAGTCACCATACTATAACTCTATATGTCCTTTTTGGGGAATTTCCTATCTACCAATCGTGACTATTATAGCGCCCTTTTGGGGATTATAATAGTTACAGATTGGCAGGTGATAGAAATGGATGCACAGAAACGCATTAAGGAATTGATGGAAGAACGTGGATGGACAGATTACCGCTTGGCAAAGGAGGCAAATCTCTCACACTCTACGGTTACAAATATATTTAACAGGAACCATGCGCCAACGCTCCCTACTTTGGAATCGGTCTGCAGGGCATTTGGCATAACCTTGGCGCAGTTCTTTGCTAAAGGGGATGAGCCAGTGCAAATGACCGTGGAACAGCGCATCCTATTCTCCAGACGGAATCCGCTGACCGATGAACAGAAAAGACTCCTGCTCGACCTTATGAAAACGATGTAAAATCCCGTTGCTTCTCAAATGTGCAGAACCAACGGGATTTCTTTTTAAGGGAATTTATACATTTTTATTTTGCCTTCAAAGGGGGGGGCAAATGGAAAAACCGCCTTTAAAATAAGAAAACACTTCACATTCCCGTGAAGTGCAATCTGTATTCCCCATTCGGTTTTTACTGGAACTTCCATCCCATTCTTACTTCAATGCAAGACTTCTGTTACTTCTTACCATACAGAAAATAGTATACATTGCAACTGCCAGCTCTGTAATCGGCATAACCCACCATAGAAGTTCCGCACCAAACAGTGCTGGAAGCACAAACACTAATACACCACATAGAACCATACCCCGCGCCATAGATATGATCAATGCTGTTTTCGGCTGCATCACAGACTGGAAATAATAGGTTGCAAAAATGTTCAGCGGCAAAAGCAGATACGCAAGACCATAGATCTGCATAATACCGGGAGCAATCTGCAATACGCTGTCTGTTGGGGACATGAATACTTTCACAAAAGCATTTGGGAACAAAAAAACTGCTGCTGTCCATAGAACACCGAAAACTGCAACTGTCCACAGGGAATACTTCCGTGTTTCTTTGATGCGCTCCAAATTATGCACACTGTAGTTTTCGGAGATAATTGGCTGTGCAGCCTGTCCGACAGCATAAGTAAAGCATTGGACAAGACCGGATATCTGAACAATAACACCAAATACTGCTAGTGCATCTGAACCCAGATAATTCATAATCTGACGGTTAAACAGCATTGCAATCATTCCCATCGCTATTTCTGAAACAAAGGCAGAACAGCCATTGAACACCAGCTCTTTTGCCTTGTGAATATAGCCATGGACACGGGACAGCCTAAGTGCATTTTTCCTGCTGAAAAAATGAGAAACCATAACCGCAATCGTCAGCGTTACGCCAATCGCAGTTGCAAGACCGGCACCAAACATACCCATATTGAGCCCAAACGCAAAATATAGATCTCCGAAAATATTGAAGCATCCGCCACATAAAGTCGCAAAGGCTGCAAGCCCTGGTGCATTATCGTTTCTCAGGTAAGCGGCGAGCATTTGAGTGAACGGATATGCCGGAATTACAATTGAATCGGGCGGAGATATGTCTTTGCCAATGGCAGGAGAGCATCATCTGCGCCAAACAGGCGGAGCAACTGATCATCAAAAACGGTAATTCCAATCCAGCAGACTATCGCTATGGTTAAGGTGAGAAGTAAGGATAAGGTAAAGCAAGTGTTTGCCTTGTCGGTCTTTCCCTGTGCTTTGTAATATGTATATTTGACAGAACCCCCGCTGCCGGTCAAAATTCCCAAACTGTATAAAATCGTCCAAATCGGTGCCACAATGGATAATGCTGCCGTACCCTGCGGACCTTGATACTGACCAACTACTGCAGCATCCACCAGCCCATATATACAGGAGATCATAGAGCCTCCAAAAGCTGCACCAAGATGCCTAAAGTAGTGTTTTTTAACACTTCCCTGCGTTAAATTCTTTTCCATAAATAATCCTCCATTCTTGCTTAATATGTGAATTTGGGTGCGGGCACAACATTTGCAATACAAACTTTGTTCATCCTATCTAAACTTACTCATTCGCCGGGACAGGCTGTCTGAATATTTTGCAAGTAATTTAATTGAAAGTTCCCTTTCGGATGCATCCATATCCTCAAATGCGGCAATTTCTTCAGCAAGAACCAGATCAACCGTTTTTCTGGAAAACTCTTCACCTTTTTCCGTCAGTACAACATACTTATGACGTTTACCGTTATAATCCCCGACCTCAATCAATCCATCTTTGACCAGCTTTTTCAAAGCAGAATGGACAGTCTGCTTTGGCTGGTATATAAAACTGCAGATATCTTTTTGGGTGACTTTTTCTTTCGACTGTCGGATGTAATACAATATCCAAAACGCACAGTCAGATAAACCAAAAGACTTGGCGACGGCCCGGTAGATTTCCTCATATCCATTGATCGTTGCATTAAAGGTAACAAGAACTTCTTTTGCTGTGTACATAGATCTCCTCCTTTCAGTCCGAAAACAGACTTATTTTATCTTATCTTTCTCTAAATTTCAAGAAAATTCACAAAAAAATAACAATTTCCCACAGAATTTCCTCCCACGGGCAATATACTATTTTCATCCTAAGTCCTGTTTTAGATATACTTTGAAAATAAGAAAACACCCCACATTCCCGTGAAGTGCAATCTGTATTTCCTATTCGGTTTTTGTCGGAACCTCCATCCCATTTTTGAAGGTGAACCGCACATCATCCTTGCCGTAGACCGTCGCGAAATCCACCATGGCGTACCATGCGCCCTCGTCAAAGTAATTCACCTGCTCTGGCAGTCCCCGCAGCACCTCCATGAAGTTCTCCATCATTTTCCGCTGCGCCTGTTTCTCCGTGATGGCTGCCTGCACCTCCTCTAGCCGTGCTTTCGCCGTTTCAAACCGCTCCACCAGGGCATCATACCGTTTGGCGTATTCGCCCTGGTTCTGTGCGACGCGGGCATTCTCCCCGATAGCAAACTGGTGGCAGGGGGTAAAAGCCCTGTCGCTTTTCTTGTCGGGAGACTATTATTAAGTATGCTTAGTTGATAGAGTTTGTTTGAAGATTTATAATTAATATATAGGTCGCATGCAATCTTGGGGGAAGGGCAGGTTCTGGACAAATGCTTGAAATTATCAGATTACAACAGGCTATACTTTTAGTAGAATCCTATAAAAAGCATTTTTTTATACTTCTCTACCGTTGGTAGGTGTTCGTTTTATGCTGAATTTGTATAATCAATTGTTGGAAGGAGGATTTGTAATGAATCAAATAAAGATAGGTGCATTCATTTCTGATTGCCGTAAGGCAAAAGGATGGACACAAAATCAACTGGGGGAAAAATTGGGAATTACAGATAAAGCTGTATCAAAATGGGAAACAGGTAGGTCTATGCCAGACTTATCTTTGTTTATGCCTTTATGCAATCTTTTGGAGATTACATTAAATGAATTATTAGCAGGAGAACATATTCCAGAAGAAAATCTGAAAGAAAAAACAGAGGAGATACTTTTGGAAGTCATCACAAATTGGCTAGGGAATGACAAATGGGAATCAAGAGAGGACGGCATTGAAGCTAAGAATGTATTAGAAGTGCGGGATGTTTCAAAAATTTATAACACAGAAAATACATCGACTTTAGCCGTAGATAGTGTCAGCTTTCAAATTCCGTATGGGAGTTTTGTAGGTATTATGGGAGCATCTGGTTCTGGAAAAACAACTCTGCTGAATCTAATTGCAACGATAGATACTCCGACAAATGGAACGATTAAAATTAATGGACAGGATATTGTAGATTTATCTGAAATAGATAAAGCAAAGTTTCGGAGGGAGCATTTGGGGTTTGTTTTTCAAGAATATAATTTACTTGAGACATTGACAATTTATGAGAATATCGCTTTAGCTTTGACAGTAAAGGAAATTCCAAAGAATAAGATTAAACAAACTGTCCTTAATTTATCGGAAAGACTTGATATATCCGCTATATTGAATAAATTTCCTTATGAGGTATCAGGCGGTCAAAGACAACGATGTGCCTGTGCAAGGGCAGTTTCAGTAAATCCAGACATAATACTTGCAGACGAGCCAACAGGAGCTTTAGATTCCAACGCCGCCAAACAACTCTTAGATACTTTTACTATGCTCCGTAATGATTATGGGGCAACAATTTTAATGGTTACACATGATGTCCTGTCAGCCAGTTACTGCGACCAAATATTGTTTATGAAAGATGGAAAGATAAAAACAGTGCTGAATCGGAAGCAAGAAAGCAAGCAGGCTTTTTTCACAAGTATTTTAGAAAAGATGGCATGGATTGCGGGGGATGAAAATAATGTACTTTAAACTATCAATTCGTAATGCGAAGCGTTCTATCGTAAATTATTTTTTATATATTACGACAATGACAATTTTATTATCAATTATGGAAGTGTCCAACTGTATTGCCATTGTAGGGAAACAGGTTGGTTTCCAAACAATTTCTTTGCCGATTTTAATAACTTTACTGTTGGTAATATTGGTCGGATACA
This sequence comes from Lachnospiraceae bacterium, assembly GCA_910574195.1. Lineage (GTDB taxonomy): Bacteria > Bacillota > Clostridia > Lachnospirales > Lachnospiraceae > Schaedlerella. Next base: position 124,727 of record CAJTBF010000008.1, read on the forward strand.
TTGATTCCTTCATGTTGAAACAACGTGCAAAAGAGTTTGCCAACTACTTACTGTTGGGAATGGAAAAAAGCAAATTGTCTTTTATGTTTCTGTGTGAATTTCTAATAATAGGGATTGCTTGCTTTATAGCAGGGGTGTTGATTGGATTTGGTATATATGCCGCACTTTGTATTGCAGTATTGCATAAAGAAAATGAAATGAATATATCACTTTTGGGATGGAGTATATTACAGACATTTTTCTATTTTTGCTTGGCTGAATGTCTTGGCGTATTTCGTAAAAAAAATATTATTGATAAATTGCAGATACGGGAATTGATTTGCGAAAAAGACCGTAATCAAAAAATCTGTAACAGTAATACCTATAAGAGATGGGGAATTCTCTTTATTATTGATTTCGTATGCTTAATAGTACTTTTATGTGCGATAGTTTTTTTACCCAAATATATTGCTTTCCCAATTTTATCTATTATTGCAATTCCTTTATTGAGTTCTATTTTTATTTTTTACAAATGGTTATTTGGGTACTTATATGCAATAAGGCAGGAACAGCCCAATTCTCTATATCATAAAAATCGGCTTTATATAATCGGGCAAATAACATCGAGTTTAAAAACAAGTGCTGTTATTAATATTATTTTGTGCATATGCTTATTGTTTTCAGCGATGTCTTTCTTTTGCGGAGTAATTATGCTTCAACCGAGTATTAATTTATTTGATACGGATAGCCAACAATGGATGGGAGTTTTGCAAATAAGCCTTTGTCTTATTTTTATTGTTATATATTTTTCAGTTCTGTCTTTGCAGCAGATTGTAGTATTAAAACGAGAATCAGAAGGCATTAAGGTATTGTCTTATATCGGGAAAAGCAATAAACAAATAAAGGAATTAGTAAAAAAACAGATTGCAGGCAAATTGCTTATGCCGATGTTTATGACACTTTTGGTTTTGCTCTTTAGTATTCCATTGGTAAATCTGAAATTAAATTTGCTATTGCCTATTGTCATGCACAATATTCTTTTGAGGGCTGCTTTCTGTTTTGCGATATGTTTCTTGCTTTTTTATGTTTGCTATTTTTTTGTGGTGTATACCATAAGCAAACAATATGTGGGGATTGCTAATTATAGAAAGCCCTGTTGAAAAAATACAGTTTTTTATAAAGGAGTTTGAAGAGATGAAAAATAGATGGATTATGTGCCCTTGTTGTAAAGGTAAAACCCGAATAAAAATAAGAGAAGATACAGAATTATATAAGTTTCCGCTTTTTTGTCCAAAATGTAAGCGGGAGCAGATTATCAATGTTCAGCAGTTAAAAGTAACAGTTATCACAGAGCCAGACGCATAGACGCAGAGCCGATGAACTTGTGCAATAAAATCACAGTTCGTTGGCTCTATTTTATTTCATAAGGTTTTAAGGCAAACGCCCACCATATAAAAAAACGGTGTTATGGGTGGCGTTCCATAAGGAAGTAAAAGCCAAAAGACTTTGTAATCAGCCAGAATGATTGAATTGTAGGAAAATTCAAATCATACGGAGAAATTGCAAAATGGCAAAATCAATTTTTGAGAAATTAGGTGGCGAATATGAACAGCAAGGAGATTATCTAATACCACGCTTGACTGTACCCGCTGAAGAAGACCGTTCAATAGGCATATGGGGACAGCGGCATCTGGACTATCTGAAACAGTACCGCAAAGTTACATACACCAATCTTCTCACAAGTGGCAAACTGAACGCCTACCTCGCCGACATCAATGCACAGGCACAGGAACGCTCCCACAGGCTCATAGAGGACATGAAGCAGGCACAGGGCATAACGGAACAGCTAAAGGCAGAAAACGCCTTAGAATGGACAGGAAATAGGAAAATATCTATTGCTATTCACGAATGATTTGTGAAAATGTCAGATAATACCATAAACAAAAAACCTTTGTAAAATACCTATGCGGCATAATATATTAATCAGACAGCAGAAACCTGTTCTGTTTGATAGCAATCAAGGCGGATAAGCCAAAAACGCTTATCCACCCATCCATAATTATAAGCAAAAAATTTACCGTTTAAAAGAAATTATTATCTGGTATATGTTCCATAATGTCGCTGATATCGCACTCTAAAATATTACAAAGGCGGTCAAGCGTATTCGTGCTTACCGGCTGATTGTATCTTAAACGGTAAAGCTGAGCCTTGCTCACATTATACTTTTTCGTCAGCATTGATTTTGTGATGCCCCTTTTTTCTGCCGTCTCCCAAAGTTTGTCATACTTAATCATGTCAGCCCTTCTTTACTTTTTTCTATTATCGCAGGAAAAAAAGCAGGCTATAATGTTCCATATTCGGAACCCCAGCAAAAATAAATCAGCTTAAGGAGGGTAAACCATGGACAAGAAGAAAAACACTTATTTGTCTGAATTATTTTTGGAGAATTTGAATGGGGATTTCTCACGTCAGGCAGTGTTAAGGGCATTGGAAAAATGCAATGACGAAATACGAAAGAGAATGGGCGCATATCACTGCGCCAGAGGGCTAATCGGCAACTTTTTTAACGGTGGGAAACAAACGAGGAAACTGTCACGGCAGATGACGCAGGAATTGGTAGATTTTTGGGACGTTTACGGAGAGTTTGACAGTATGCTCAGACCGGGCGCAAAAAGAAACTATTTGATTCTGCAAATGCTTTAGGCATACATGGATACATTTAGAAGGTGAAATTATGAGTACAATATTGCAGCAACTATATAACGGGGAAATTTGCTTAACAGAACAATACCGCCCCATATTGGAAGAATATAAAGCAATCAGAAAAAAGCATATGGATAATTACAAGGGCTTCATTGAAAAACTTGGCAGCCCTCTTGATAAGGAATTTATTAAAATTATGGATGAGCAATTTGAAACTGTTCCCCTTGACTTCTTTCAGATGTTCTCGGACGGTTTTAAACTGGGAGCAAAAATGATGATAGAAGTCCTTTACAGCGGGGATGGAACAGAAACTGTCGAATAGCTTAGAGTGAGAAACAGATAATGATTAAAAATGGAAATAAGAAATGCTGATTGAAACAAAGAATCACAGATTACAGTCATCATAGAATCAGAGTCATTAGACAAAAGAATTTTTGAGCGATGAAATGATATTTTTTCCTTTCCGATTCTGTCAAGCATGGAGTTGCTGACAAAGTATCTTCTCAAAACAATAGTATGTACCTATGGCTTAGTTTTTAAGAGGAGTTTGTCAACAGCTCCAGTATATCCCAAAATCAACGAAATAGCATAAACGTAACGATAAACGGATTTTACAATCTATAATTTCCATAACTTTACTATATACAAATTTTATAATGCGTCCCACATCTGCTTAGTATCTTCTAACATTTTCTCTCGTACATCGCTGCTGATACTTTTTTCAATTTTATTTACATTATCCAAATCTATCATATTACTCTTGTCTAATGATATAAATAGATTAGCTGTTGCATAATTTATAAGTACTCTGCTATCATTCCAAATAAACTTTTTCATTGAATCGTCGAAAAATGTATAATTGTTACCTGATGAATAAAAACTTCTATACTTAAATCCTGTAATTCCTTTTTCTCTAAAATGTCTAACTATTTGTTGTGAACATTTATATTCTTCTGGACTATAAACTGGTTTTGAAAAATAAAATTCCAATATACTTAACATTTTCCTCACATCAACGCTATACATATCATTGTACTGATTAAAAGGCTTAGAAAATTGCATTTTTGAAAAATCTAAAACTTGAACGTTTTCAGACAATTCAAATTCTGCTACAGAAATATACTCTCTTACTTTTGATTTTGTTTCTGCACACGCTGTAACCTCATCATCTGCCACATATAATGCTACCTCTTTTTCTTTACTATTTCTTTGTGCCTCAGTCTTATCTTCTGGCGGTTCCTTCGATTCCTCCCAGTTATATCCTCTAAGTCTGTCTGCTTCATACCCAATCCCCTTTTGAAACTCCTTATAATCATCAAATTTTATCACTCTGGCACGATAAAATTTAACACCTTTTTTAATTTCTACCATAAAATCTTCCTGATATTCAACCAATATAATCTCATCTAAAATATCAAAAAATTTATCTATCTCTGTCTAATTTTTAATAGTCCCATTAGCCCATTTCTCAAAATTGGATAAATATGCTGTAGTATTTAATTGATTGAAAAATTGCCTTCTCTGCTCATCATCTTTTTTGACATTATATACCCTCCGTTACCATCGCTTTATTCATAAAAAAATCAACCTTGCTCATTCGCAAATAGCTATACGAAATGTTTGAATATTTTTTGTTTTCTATAATTATACCCTGTTTCAACTTTCTTTGCACATATATTTTCAAATATTCTTGAAATTTTTAATCTCCCTTTTCGGGCAGTTTGTCAAACTAATCTTTTGTCTTTATTTATCGACACTCAACACATAGCTATTTCTAGTGCGCATTGACACGCCACGCTTTTCTAATCTGTATTTTTACCTTTATTAAAATTCGGACTGGAAGGCATAAGGATAATATATCTGGAAACAAGATGAGAAAAAGTTTTTCTACGGATTATTAGGGAAATGAAGAAATCCCTCTGCCCAATTTGAAGGTGAATGAATAAAATTCCCGTCCACAGGGAAGACTAGAAAGTTTGCCCAAAATCTTGACACAGTTATAGCCACTATGATATTCTAAGATACTCATAGGCGAATTAGAAGTAAAACAGAAATGGAGCTGTCAGAATGACACCAGATAAAATATTGAATTACTGCCTTCAAAATCTTGAGGGAACAGTCTTAACTGAGAGTTGGGGCGAGAAAGGAATTTTCTATAACCCAGACCATGTGCTGAAACGCGGCGTTTATATATTGACAGTTAAGGAAAAAGACGGTGATAATGACAAAGGTTCTGATTTAAACAGAGAGAATGTCTACCGTGTGAATCTGGGAATACGGAAAAGCACTTTTGCGGAATTGTTTGGGGCAGTCCCAAAACGTCCGCCGGCGGGCGGTGTTGTAGATATGGATTATGACTTTACCGTATTGAATGAGATACTCCCCCATCCTGTTTACGCATGGATGGCGTGGATATGTGCATTGAACCCCTCTGAACAGACATTCGAGGAATTGAAACCATATATCCAAGAAGCCTACGAGTATGCAAGGGAGAAATTTAAGAAACGAAAGAAGTAATCTTGAAGATTGAAAATTAAATAGCACATAGATGGAAGAATGGAATGTCAGCCAATGGATAAAACTGACTGTCGCCGAACGTAAGCCGTCCTTTTCGGCTGGCGTATGGCAGCAAGGTTTTGAATCCCAAAGCCGTTACATAGCATTGCGAATCCGAGCAGGAGAAAATACTCCTGTCATTCGTGATGCGGTGTAGCGGCTTTTTCATTTATCCAAAAGTCAAGAGAAATCAAATCCAGAATGGAGGTGCAGGGACATAGGATTTTCTTTTCGGAGGGTAAGACAGGTATGGAAGAATGCCGCTGCACAGGAAAAATGCTCTGCGGCGTTGTCCACAGAGATAGCGAGCATCGGATTGTGTCAGCCACAATCCAATCCACAGCCTAAAGGCGTGTGGACTTCACTCAGGGGACAGCCCCTGTTTACCCCGAAGAAAGAAAAATAAGACTGGAGGATTGAGGAAAATGAGCAGAGAAAAACCAGAAAAGGACGTGCGGAATGTTCCGATTACTGTCCGATTGAACGAGGAAGAACACCAAAAATTAAAGCAGTGCGCCGCCGCTTGCGGTCTGTCCGCAGCCGAATTTATGCACCAGTTATGCAAGGGAACCGCCCCGCAGCCATAGACAGAGAAAGAGTTTTGGGTGTTGCTGAACACACTTTATGAGGTACATTCTGCTTTTAAAAAATGTGTTCCCTACTATCCAACCGCCGCCAAAATCTGTAAGGAGATTGAAGATTTTATTTTAGAATTGCAGCAGAAAACAACTCTCCCACAACGATTTAGCGTAGAAGAATTGACAGAACAGGGGGCGGTCTGATATGGCGTTAACACGCCTATGGCATGTCAAAGGGAGCATAAAAGACGTGATTGACTATATAAAAAATCCAGAAAAGACCGTGCCGAATCAAGATTTGCAGGACTTCTTTGACATGTTCTCCTATGTGAAGAATCCGATAAAAACAAATGAGGGCGGGTACGTTTCCGCTGTCAACTGTCTGAAAGAAACCGCCTTACAGCAGATGTTTTTGACGAAAAAACAGTACCAGAAGACAGGCGGGTATATCGCATGGCACGGCTACCAGAGCTTCAAGCCAGACGAAGTAACACCCGAACAGTGCCACGAAATTGGATTGAAACTGGCAAGGGAGATGTGGGGCGGCAAGTACCAGATAATCATTATTTTTCATTCCCATCATCTTTACTTTTTTCATTCCTAATCAATCCATGATAAAACAGCATAGCACAAACTGCTGATGTTGTACCTGTCGCTGTCTGGTCCAAGTGAATGTCATGCATATTACAAAACATATTGATTACTATTAAAGCAACCAATACCACCGCTGCTACAGCAGCTCCTTTTAATAAATGCTTCATATCTTCCTATTTCCTTTCCAAAATAAATTTATGTATTACAAAAAGTATACCAGAGAAAACAGCAATTCTTTCAAAACAGTCATGAAACGCCCTAATTCATGAATAAGTGCGTTTTTCTTTTTACAGAACACGCACTTATTCGTCATTTTTGCAGGGGGAGTTGATATAAAGAATGGTATAAAGTATAATTAGGGAAGTAAATATCGAAAGAAGGAATATATTGAAATGCTACTATCTTTTTTTCGGCTTTCCCTTGCTATCCGCAATGTATGGCCTCAGCATATGAACTTCAAAGCGTTTAGCGTACTTTATATACTGCTGTTAGTTGCTGGAATGCCTGTAACGCTCCTCGCCTGTGTTCCATACGGTTTGTTCGGTATTCTGGTGGCGGTATGTATTTATGGGTTGCTTGCTTGCCGTGACACTGCGCCGCAGAATGTTTTTATGGGTGTGATTGGATGTATGCTTGCCGTTGTAACAGAGAATTTGCTGGCAAATTTTCTTTATATGCTGATTCCCTCACCTTTATCAAATCAGTGGTATTTTTCTTACGGCATTGATTTGATTTATACTTTGCTGTTTTATTGGATTACGCTGCTTTGCGGCAAACTGCTGAAAAAAATATTCCTGTCTGGCAAAGGCATTTTGCGTCTTCCGCAGACATGGTATGTGATAGATGCTGCACTACTGCTACTTATAACCATCTATCTGTTTGATAATTTGATTCCAGGACAAAACGGCTCTATCGGCAAAATGATATATAATAATGCCTTACATATTTCGGGGTATCTGCTTGTGATGTGTTGTTTACTTCTGGCTATGCGCCGCTCTTATCTGGAACGGATACAGACCGAAGCAAAGCAGAAAGCTATGCAGGACTTACAGGACTACACACGGAATTTAGAAGCTATGTATAACAGCCTGCGCTCCTTTAAGCATGATTATGTTAATATTCTGCTCTCTTTATCTGGTTATATTGAAGATGGTGATTTGGATAGGTTAAAGGATTTTTTTGAAAGCAAAATCTTCCCAACGAAGAATCTGATTACGGGGGAAGATTATAAACTGAACCAGCTTAGCAACATTAGTGTGTTGGAAATCAAAAGCCTGCTCTCATCAAAAATGATTTACGCCCATGAATCGGGGATTGACGTCACCATTGATATTCCCGACAAAGTGGAAAGTTTTCTGATAGATACGGTTGACCTTGCCAGAATACTGGGAATCTTTTTGGACAATGCGATTGAAGCCACATTAGAGACAGAACAGCCACAAATAGGCTTAAATATCATTCAGAATAAAACTGGCGTATCAATCATCATAAGCAACCGCTTTCGGGATAGCGGTCTAATGCTGCATAAATTAAAGCAAAAAGGCTTTAGCACAAAAATCGGGCATCAAGGAATCGGGCTTGGGAACGCCCAGAAAATCATCAGTTCTTATGACAACGCACTATTAGAAACAACAATGAAATGCGACTATTTTACACAACATATAGAACTTACTGACAGAAAGGAATGACATCATATGTTAGATATCTTTGTATGCGAAGACAATGCCGCACAGCGGCGGACTGTTGTAAATATCATTCAAAATACTGTTCTGATAGAAGAATTGGATATGCAGCTTACTTTAGATACAGGAGACCCTTATATGTTGTTGAAAAAAGTCAAGACCAGTCAGAACACAGGCATTTATTTCCTTGACATTGACTTGAACAGCAGCATGAATGGAATGAAGCTGGCACAGCAAATCAGATTGTATGACCCCCGTGGTTTCATCATATTCATAACCGCACATTCAGAACTGAGCTATATGACCTTTCAGTATCGGGTAGAGGCGATGGACTTTGTATTAAAAGACAACCCTGCCGAAGCGAAAGTGAAACTCAGAGAATGTCTATTAAATGCTATGGAACGACATACGCTCCAAACCAACAAGACACATAAGGTCTATACCCTTGAAATTGGCGGACGAAAAATCAGCGTGGATTATGAGGATATTTTATTTTTTGAAACTTCCAGCAATATCCATAAAGTCATTCTCCATGCAAAAGACCGCCAGATTGAATTTCCCAGCACCTTAAAAGAACTAACAAGTGTATTGGACAGCAATTTTGTGCGTTGCCATCGGGCATTTTTGGTAAACAAAAATAATATAAAAGAAGTTGACACTAAAAATCGAATTATCCATTTTGCCAATGGAGAAACTTGCCTGATGTCCACACGCATGATGAAAGGGCTTTAAAGCAATTTTCAATACTGTCATCTTCACATTGAAATGATAGTCCAGATGCCGCTGTCCCCATATGCCTATCGGCTGTTCTTCTTCGGCGGGTAATCGTAGATCTGGAATAAAATATCCATTTTCTTCATGATATGTGCCGTCTAACTGTTCAAATAGCGATTTTATCATTTTGTAATTCCTCCAAACAAGATATTCACTCCACATATTTGTGTCTGCTGTCTTAAACACATTTTTTGAGTTTTATCCTTATCTGGTTTCATTCATGATTAAAATTAATAATATAACTCCGATGACAGCGAAAAAATGTATCCGGCAGCATTGGCTCAAGATCATTTAATTTACCATAAAATGGAATATCCTCTTCCCTCTTATGCAGATATATTTTTCTATTCATAACTTCCAGATATAATATTTGTTCAAAGGGTATTCTCCTTACCAGTGTTCCCTGACAAAAAGTAAGTGCATGTTCATATTCTACTTTGAGAAGGGAGCACAACTTTAAAAGTACGGCTTCAAGCTTCTTTAGATCTACAGGCTTAATAAGGTAATGAAATGCCTGCACATTGTATGCATCTATAGCATATTGCCGATGAGTAGTAATAAAGACCAGCTTGCTTTCATCTCCCCTGTCACGCAGTCTTCTTGCCAACTCCAGACCATCAATGGGCTGCATGGCAATATCAAGAAATAAAATATCAAATTTCTCACGCGCCAAAAGTGCATTTCCGTTTGCATATGCTTTAATACTGTATAGAACAGAATACTTATTTAATATATTTTTGATATCGTCCGTCAATTGTTCCAGAAGAACAGACTCATCCTCACAAACTGCAATCCGAATCACTTCTATCCGTCCCCCTCTTCTCTACAATATTTCCTATTATAACGAAAAGATTTTCGGGATACAAGAATAACGCCTGAATGGTCTGATTTTTGTTGTAAACGGCTTTTCCACTCCTGATGTTACCATTGATATCAAAATAAAAATAGAGCCTGCCCCTGCTTATGGGAAAAGCTCTCTGAAAATGCAAAAAGCCTTGAAAAATCAAGGCTTCTTACTGGATGCGGAAGATGGGACTTGAACCCACACAGCCCGAAAGCTACAAGATCCTTAGTCTTGCTCGTCTGCCAATTCCGACACTTCCGCATTCGTAACCTATGCATTCCGCACATGTCACAAATGTTATAATACTATTTCCCCTATGAAATGTCAATTACATTTTTTAACATTTTGCAATGTATCTCTTTGATTTTTTTTAATTTCTTCCCTGTATTTTATCTTCCATATAAAATATGCCCCTCCTTACAGTGACAGTTTCATTATTTTGTCTGTCTACTATAAGGGGAAGCATATCAATCTACTCTCTTTCCGGTTCTTTTTCCATTTCTGTATCTGTTCCCCGGACACACCCGGAATTCTTTTATCGAATTGACAATTATGCAATCTTTTCCTTTGCCAATTCTGCCAGCGTTGCAAATCCTTCTTTATCATTTACTGCCAATTCTGCCAGCATCTTTCTGTTCATATCCACATCCGCCAGTTTCAGCCCGTACATAAACTTACTGTAAGACAATCCGTTCATTCTTGCCGCTGCATTAATACGTGCGATCCACAACTGTCTCATCTGACGTTTACGCTGTTTTCTTCCTGCATATGCAGACGTCAGCGCTCTCATAACAGACTGCTTTGCCACCCTGTACTGCTTAGAACGGGCTCCTCTATATCCTTTTGCCAACTTTAATGTTCTATTATGCTTTTTTCTTGCGTTCATTCCGCCTTTAATTCTTGCCATTTCTTAATCCTCCTCTTCTTACTCAAATCTTACAGATATGGTAATACTTTCTTCATATTCTTTACATTTGTAGCATCGGTAATGGTAGACTTTCTGAGATTTCTTTTCCTCTTCGTCGTCTTCTTGGTTAAGATGTGGCTTTTATAAGCTTTATTTCTTTTCAGCTTTCCTGTTCCTGTCTTTTTGAAGCGCTTTGCCGCCGCTCTATTTGTTTTAATTTTTGGCATGATATCTTCCTCCTTTATTATGTGCTTGTTTTGCGGATGTTTGTCCGCTTTTCTGCCAATGGGACAAACAAACAAAAATATCTGCTTTCTTTTTCCATCGGCATCTTATATTTTTAACGTTTTACGGTTAAAACCATACTCATATTCCGGCCTTCCAACTTTGCCGGTTTCTCTACGGATGCCACCTCTTCCAATTGCTTTGCAAAGTCATCTAAAATATGCTTGCTCTGCTGGACATGTGCCATCTCCCTTCCTCGAAAACGCAGGGTAACCTTCACCTTGTTCCCTTTCGTAATAAACTTTCTGGCATTGTTCACTTTGGTATTCAAGTCATTCGTATCAATGTTCGGTGATAAACGCACTTCTTTGACTTCAACAATTTTTTGCTTTTTTTTCGCTTCTTTTTCTTTTCTCGTCAGCTCATACTTATACTTGCCATAATCGATAATTTTACATACCGGTGGTTTTGCACCAGGTGCAATCTTGACCAGATCAAGCTCTGCCTCCTGCGCCCGTCTGTAAGCTTCTCTTGCCGACATGATTCCTAGTTGTTCCCCATCCTTGCTGATCAAACGCACTTCCCGGTCTCTGATCTGCTCGTTAATCATTAAATCGCTAATTGTCGTATACCTCCGTCACTTGAAATTCCTTTAGATCACTTTGCTTATTGAACTACAAACGTTCAATAAAATGTGGAAACAAAAAACGAGTGAAACATATCCACTCGATCTCTTCCCAGTATAAACCGTTCCTCTCTTTCGGAACCTCCTCTTATACTGTCACAATATCAAACCAATAGTCACCCGATTGTGCTATGGTGAGAGTGGATACTCTACTTTGCTTTCTGCTTCGCGCAAAGAATAATTTAGCATACTTTTCCTGCCGTGTCAATACTTTTTTGCAATAACATATTACTATTCACGGCCTGGGAGGCCGCTCATAGCAACGGTTCGAGGAGATATTTAAAGTTTTGCTGCGTAAAAATCGCCTTGAACTGCTGTCTCTGCGTAAGTCTGCTCTCACGGAATGCGCAGTTTGGCGCATTCCTGAGCCGTGAAAAGTAACAATAAAATAACAATATTATGCAAGTACAGCATAAATTCACTCTGGTTTTTTCTTTTATTTTTCTGACAAATCCTTAAATTTACTCTATTTTTCCTGTTATTATTTTCTTTTTCAAACAATAATTCACTCTATTTTACTTGTATTTCCCACCAATCCATGTCATAATCATAATGTTGATATTTTTTATGATCAACCGGAAAGCTGTCCAAAAACAATTCTTCTACAAAGGGGTGGGAACAGCAAAAGAATATTACTTTACATAGGAGGATATTTACACATGAAAACTAACAGAAGCAACTTCACAAGCCGGATCGGCTTTATTCTTTCCGCTGCCGGCTCGGCTGTGGGACTGGGAAATATCTGGCGTTTTCCGTATCTGGTCGCACAATACGGCGGTGGAACTTTTCTGCTCTGCTACATTGTGCTTGCCGTCACCTTCGGTTTTGCACTGATGGTTGCCGAGATCTCACTGGGTCGAAAAACCGGTCTGAGTGCCATCGGAGCATTTACTTCTTTAAATAAGAACTATCGTTTCGTGGGAATTCTGGGAGCAGTTATTCCTGCCATTATTCTTCCATATTATTCCGTTATTGGGGGATGGGTTCTTAAATATATGGCAGTGTTTTTTACCGGCGGTGTACATACCGCTGCGAAAGACGATTATTTTACCGGCTTTATTTCCGGTGTGGGTGAACCGATTCTGTGGTTTTCCATATTCATCACTCTCACTGCGCTGGTCGTCATCTGCGGTGTAGAGAAAGGGATTGAAAAAGTCAGTAAATTTATGATGCCCCTGCTGGTTGTATTGACCGTGGCAATTTCTCTGTATGTACTGACCATCGACGGCGCCCTGGAAGGCGTCAAATACTATATTATGCCACATATGTCTGATTTTTCCGTCAAAACTGTGCTGGCTGCCATGGGACAACTCTTCTACTCCATGTCCCTTGCCATGGGAATTATGATTACCTATGGTTCCTATATGAGCAAGTCCACGAATCTGGAAAGTTCTGTACATCAAATTGAAATTTTCGATACCGGAATCGCATTCTTTGCAGGACTCATGATCGTTCCCGCTGTCTTCGCATTTTCCGGCGGCGACACTTCCAAACTGAACGCCGGTCCGGGACTGATGTTTATTACCTTACCTAAAGTATTCAACAGTATTCCTCTTGGAAACATATTAGGTTCTATCTTCTTTATTCTTGTATTTTTTGCCGCCGTAACCTCCGCAATTTCCCTGATGGAAGCGGTTGTCTCCAACCTGATGGATTTCTTCCACTGGCCCCGGCGGCGAACCAGCATCGTGGTATTCCTCTATTGTCTCCTCATGGGAATCCCTTCCTCTCTTGGCTTTGGTATCTGGGATTTCATTCAGCCTCTTGGTATGTCCATCCTGGACGCATGGGACTTTATCAGCAATAGTATTCTGATGCCCATTGTGGCACTGTTTACCTGTTTCTTTGTAGGTTTTGTGATCAAACCCCAGACCATCATTGACGAGGCCTGCGCCGAGGGCGCCGTATTCAAAAGCAAAACTTTGTTTATCGTGGTAATCAAATGGGTCGCTCCTCTCATTCTGGTTGCCATTCTGATCAGTTCCATATTGAATGCACTGGGAATCTTTGTAATCTGACCGATACGGAATCCTGCTGACTTTCAACCTAGAGCGTGTTTGAAAGTTGCTTTCTGCAAGATGTTGTCCCAATTTGCATCAGATTTTACGCTGGATTTGGGAGGTATAGTGGGCTACATTGACCAAATTCGGCGTAAAATCTGGTGTGAAGTGGATTGTAGGAATGAATTTTCAAACATACTCTAGTATAACCCACACTAATTACCGGTGCATTCTCGCGCAGGATAAATTTTCAGTCTGCAAGGCGGTGGAATGAGGTGGAACGGTGGCTGCGTTGAGGCTTGGGGAGTAGTGCTATTGACGGCTTCCCCGCATATTATAGCATACAAAAACATGCTACTGGCGACTTTTCCGCATACTGTGATCAAATAGCAAAGCCGGTCTTCCCGTCCATGGGAAAACCGGCTTTGCCGTACTATTGATCACACAAAATAACATACATTATTCTATACAATGTTTTTTATAACTCTTTCACACGAAAAGTAAATTACTCGCCTGTCTTCGGGGACTGCTTTACTTCTACCGGTTTCTGAGTTGTTCCTGAATAACGAGCAACTTCTTTGTTCTCTTTCAGAATAACAGTATCGCCATTTTCAGTAACTTTGATTACGAAAATCGGGGATAATTCAGAAAATTCAACTGTAAATCCATCTTCTCCTACTACTGCTTTCTTTACTTCCCATTCTCCGTTATGTTTTTTGTGCATAACATATACCGTATCGCCTGCTTCAATACCTTTTGCATCCTGTGTAGAGAATACTACAGAAACGCCGCCTTCCGGTGTTGCGCCATTGATCTTTGCATCAATAAGCAAAATCGGATTCAGTTCCATATCTTTTGTCAGACCGGTAAATCCGTTCTTCTCAAAAATAGCGGAAATTTTGTCATAAGACAATCCTGTCTCATCATACAGGTCTTCTGCAAGCTCTGCCTTTTCAGCATCTGTCATCTCTTCTGCATCTCTGATATCTACTGATACCGGATTTCCATCTTTGTCCTGTACATCAACGTCAATAACACCCTTCTGGCTCTCTCCAGAAGCAAATGCTGTTGCACTAACGCCCAGGCACATAGTTGCTGCCAATACGATAGCAGCAATTTTCTTTAAATTTCTCATTTTGTTGTCTCCTCCTAGCTTCATTATTTTGTGTGATTTATATTAAAACTCTGATAAGAGTCCTAATATCATTGCAATTCTGCCCGCGTCCGTATGATATTCCTGCATGCTTCTTCATCCGGACACCCTGCTATATCAAATTCTTATCTCTGTTCCTCCACCAGCACCGCGTTCACAAGCCAGCGCTGATCCGGAAATTCATCAATACAGGTGGACAGCGTGATTATCCGTTCATGGATCTCCAGATCATGGTTCACATTCCCATCCAGACAGCTCTTCAATTCGGATACATAGCCATTAAAATCTTCCTCGTTGGAAAAATTATATTGTCCCAGAATATACCGATCATCAAATGCGACCGTAGCGAAAATCTGATATTTCAGCCGTGCGGTCGGAAGATAAATATAGATGTAAGGATTCTGGTCAAAAAATGTGCGGTCCCGATACTTTTTCAACTCGCTGAACATCGTTCCGTCATTCATCGTATGTCCATAAATCACAGTAACCCGATTCGAAAAATCCTGTGCATTATACTTTTCCGTATATATGGAACCCGGAAGACCATACTTCCCATCCATCGTCATATTCAGATAATAGTCGTCTGATTCCGTGGTACTTTGCAGAATCGGATAATCAATATTGGTGCCCGGCACCTTAATCCATGCATATACATCGGGATTGATCGCTTTCAGCTCGTCGAAATTAATTTCATTCTGGTAAGGATCCTCTTTCTCTTCCACCACATTGTCTTTGGTCTCCCGATATACTTCTTCTACGACAAGGGGATCCGCTTTTTCCTGTTCCGGTTCTTTTTCTTTATTAAATAAGAAAAAACCGGCGGCTCCCCCCACAGCCAATAACAAAATAATACCAATCGGAATCAGTATCTTTTTCTTCATCTCTCTTCCCCTTTTCCCTACTCTCTTTTCCCTAAATTCCTTATATTTTAAAAACTTTTACACAACACAAAGACGATGAATGATTTCCCGTCCCCCTACGGACAAACCACTGCCGCCTTTCTTTTGTATTACCCACTCTAAAAATCGGCTTCCTTATCACGGGATATCCATACTTTTCATGCTCATGAAGTACGATCATTCATGATCTTTAAAACCATGATAAAATGTGCCTGTATATTCTGCTTATCGTGGTCATCATACCACTCTGATCACAATTTGTCAATAATCTGTCCGATTTATAAAAAAATTCTTATACAAATTTCTGCCATCGGCTGCTTCTTTTGGATACCATGGAATCCAAAAACCATCCGCAGAAAATTTTGTAGTAGTAAACAGAAAAAACAGGGGGTGAAAGTGGCGCTTTATTTAGGAAGGAAGAGAAAACAATTGTGAAAATCTGTGGGTTCTGCCTCGATTAGCAGTCAAAAAAATGGTAACACTGGAAAGCGAGGAAGAAAAACATGCCACGAAAAGGCGAAAATATTTTTAAAAGAAAAGATGGTCGCTGGGAAGCACGCTATATCCTTCGTTATGAAAATGGAAAGGCCAAATACCGGTATTTATACGGGGCTACTTACAGGGAAGCGAAGGAAAAAAGGCTGGCGGAACAAGCAGCATTGACTCAGATCGGATTTACCGCCGCCAACCATTCGATAACATTCGATATGTTGGCCGGCTTATGGCTTATGGATATCAAAATTACAGTCAAGGAATCCACGTATACAAGATATCATCGGATTATCCGGACTTATTTGTTTCCGTTTATGGGAGAGCGGGATTTGTCTAAAATGGATACCGCTTTTTTAAAAGATGTAACAGAGAAACTTCTTCGAGAAGGCGGCAGAAAGAAAAAATCTTTGTCTCCAAAAACCGTCTGCGATATCTTATGTGTACTGAAAACCATTTTTCAGTATGGTCAGGATCACGGATACGCATGTCCGAATCCCGGAACTTTGCGTTATCCGCAAAAAAGTACACGTTCCATAAAAATTTTGACAGAGGAAAACCGAATGAAACTGGAAAAACTACTATTAAATGCGGAAGATACCACCAGTCTCGGAATTTTCTTTACACTTTTCACAGGTGTACGAATTGGCGAATTATGCGGCCTGCGCTGGGGGGATGTGGACTTCACCTCTTTCACCGTTCATATTCATAGAACCGTGGAACGAATTGCAAATCTGGATCCCCACGCTTCTGCAAAAACAAAGATTGTGATCTCTGAGCCAAAAACAGAAACGTCCATCCGCACGATTCCGCTTCCTGACTTTCTGACAGAGTATCTTCTAAAACGAAAACGAGAACCCACATGTTACCTGCTTACCGGGAAACAAACATATACGGAACCACATCAATTTTATGTACGATATCAAACCTACTTAAAAAAACACGGGATAGATCGTCATACATTTCACGCACTCCGGCATACGTTTGCAACACGCTGCGTAGAAAAAGGCTTTGATGTAAAATCTTTATCTGAGATTCTGGGACATACAAACATCAATACGACACTTTCCGTATATGTACACCCCTCTATACAACAGAAAAAAAATCAAATGGAACTTTTGGCGCCGGATTACCATTCGTAGTCAATTTTTCAGTCATATCTTATTGGGCAGGGTAAGTTGTCTACTCTGTCAAAATTCCTCAGACACGTGATGTACAGTGGAATATGGAAATCCGGATATCTTTTGGTTTACAGAGATATCCGGATTTTTGTCATGAATGATCGTACTTCATTACACGGAAAGACCGGAAAGAAAAGTAATTTTATTTCATACGCATACTATGCAGCAATGCCATGATTCTCTGACGCTGTAACTAAAGAAAGAGACGGCAGTGATCCGCCTGTAAAGGACAGGAAGATCATTCATCGTCTCTCTGTTATGTAATTTTTTTATATAAGGAGTTAATGACAAAAACCGGGAAAAGAGAGCAAGGAAGAGAGGAAACAAGATGCAGAAAAAGATACTGATTCCGATTGGTATTATTTTGTTATTGGCTGCGGGGGGAGCCGCCGGTTTTTTCTTATTTAACAAAGAAAAAGAACCGGAACAGGAAAAAGCGGATCCCATTGTCGTGGAAGAGGTATATCGGGAGACCAAAGACAATGTGGTGAAAGAGAAAGAAGATCCTTACCAGAATGAAATTAATTTCGATGAACTGAAAGCGATCAATCCCGATGTATATGCATGGATTAAGGTGCCGGGCACCAATATTGATTATCCGATTCTGCAAAGTACCACGGAACCGGACGACTATTATCTGAATATGACGATGGATGGGAAGTATGGTCTTCCGGGTTCCATATATACGGAAAAGTATAATGCACAGGATTTTTCGGATCGGGTTACCGTAATTTATGGACATACGATGCATGACGGAACGATGTTCAGCGAGCTGAAAAAATATCGGGACCGCGCATTTTTTGACCAGAATCCTTACATTTATATTTATCTTCCGACCGCACGGCTGAAATATCAGATTTTTGCGGCCGTAGCATTTGATAATCGTTACATTCTGGGGGAATACAGTTTTTCCAGTCCGGAAGATTTCGAAAGCTATACGACCGAATTAAAAAGCAGCCTTGACGGAAATATAAATGAAAATGTAGAAATCAACAATCCGATCATTACATTATCCACCTGTATTGATGAATTTCCGAATCAGCGTTGGCTTGTAAATGCCGTATTACTAGAGGAACAAAGATAAAAAGCAACGGAAGAAACAGATTGTATCACTATCGGGAACCATATCCCTGTGATATTAGAACTCTTATCAGAGTTTTAATATAAATCACACAAAATAATGAAATCAGGAGGAGACAACAAAATGAGAAATTTAAAGAAAATTGCTGCCATCGTATTAGCAGCAACTCTGTGCCTGGGTGTCAGCGCAACTACGTTTGCTGCAGGCCCCAGCCAGACAGATGTAGAAGAGCCGGCAGATATTTATGTTGGCGCGACAGACAAAAACGGAAACGACCTGACCGGTTCATTGACTATCACGCCTGAAGACAAAATGGATCCGGCAGTAAAAGAAGCGATCCAGAAAGAACTTACCCAGAAAGTCGTAGAAGATATTATTGCTGCCAGCGGAATTACAGGTCTGCCGGACAATAAAAAGTTCGACTATATCGGTATGATGGATGCGGAACTGGAGAATGCACCAGATGGCGGCATTACACTGGTCTTCACTCTTACCGATTCGGCCGCTCTGAAAGAGGGAGATGTGGTATGTGTTCTTCACCAGAAACATGACGGTACATGGGAAGCCAGAAAAGCAGTTGTAGGCAAAGATGGATTTACCGCTACGTTTGACGAGTTATCCCCGTTCGTCGTACTGAAAGTTACCGACGCGGGTGATGTAAAAGTAGAAAAAGACGGCGAAGAAGTTGCTCGTTACTCTGGTACTACCGGAGAACCTGTAAAAGCCAAAACATCACCGCAGACAGGTGAGTAATTCACATTTTTTGTGAAATATAGAAAAATCATTGTATAAAATAATCGCTGTTATTTTGTGTGATCAACAGACAAGAGAACCCGGTTTTCCAACACACTGGAAAACCGGGTTCGGCTTTGATACGGATGCATTCGGAACGATCCGAAAGAATCTTATCCTTCAATCGCAATATATTTATTCTCTTCCACCTGCGCTTTTCTTGCTTCCATTTTCGGAATCGCCAGTTTCAATACACCGTTTTCATATTTCGCATGAACGTCTTCCTGTTTCATCTCTTCTCCCACATAGAAAGATCTGCTCATGCTTCCCATATAACGTTCCCGGCGGACAAATCTTCCGGACTTTTCCTCCTTCTCATCCTGATTCAGCCCTTTCGCCGCACTGATGATCAGATATCCGTTTTTCAATTCCAAGGAAAGTTCCTCTTTCTTAAATCCCGGCAGATCAATATCCAGTTCATAATGATTCTCATGTTCCTGAATATCCGTCTTCATCATATCCACCGCATGACGTCCATACAACTTTCTCTGCGCTTTCTGCATGGATCTGTCATCAAATGCAGGGAAATCAAAAAAGCTGTCAAAAAATTCATCAAACAAATTTTCTCCAAAAATACTGGGTGTCATCATAAAGCATCGCTCCTTTTCTATCATCATATATAAAAACAACTTTTGAAACCAGAACCGAATGCATTTGAACATTCCTTTGTTCTATCTGTGTTATAACATATTTATTAGCACTCGTCAATAGTGAGTGCTAATATTTTTGTGAACTTTTTGTGTCCTAGCGATTTTTCACCTCACTACTTTTACGATTTTCTCATTACTTTTATGATTTTCCGAAAAATTTCCTTCGTTTTAGTTTCCCCGAACAACTCCTTTTTCATTCATAAAATCTTATATTTTTCTCCGTATACTATTAATCAAAAAATAAGTAACCCAGTACATCATTACGTTCATAAACGAGTAAATATCGCCCGGAATTAATTCAATGATGTACTAAAAACTTATTTTTCGATGTATCATGGTATAACAAAATAGCTTCCGGTGATTCTCTCTCACCGGAAGCCAAACTATACTTTATCGCTTCTCCCCCATCAAAAACAACGCCACCACACCCGGTCCGGTGTGACTGCCGATCACCGTTCCGATATTGTGAATTAAGATCTGGTCGATTCCCAGCCTTTCCCTGACCAGCCCGGCCACGTACTCTGCATCCTCTATACAGTCTCCATGCGTAATCATCACCAGATCATTCTGTTCTTCCCATCCTTTGATCTGCTCTGCCGCCATATTCACAATCTTCTGCAGCGACTTCTTCCTTCCCCGTTCTTTTCCGATTACCTGCAGACTTCCATCGGGGGCCATATAGATAATCGGCTTAATCTGCACCATCGTTCCCAATACTGCCGTCGCTTTGGAGATTCTGCCGCCCCGGTGCAGATGATGCAGATCATCCACCGTTACATTATGACAGATATGCAGTTTATTCTCTTCCACCCATTCTGCCACCTCTTCTATATTCTTTCCGGCTTCCTTCTGCTGAAGTGCCTTATACAGAAGCAATCCCTCTCCCATACAGGCGCATAAAGTATCAATGATGATAATCTTTGCCTCCGGATAGATCTCTTCCAGTTCTTCCTTTGCAATCCGCATACTATTGTACGTGCCGCTTAAAGCGGAGGAAAAACTAAGATGCAGAACATCCTTCCCCTCTTTCAGAAAAGACTCAAAATAACTCTTTGCCTCTTCCGGATTCACCTGAGAAGTGACCGACATCTTCCCTTCTCTTAATTTTGCAAAAAATTCTTTCGCAGACAATCCCTCCATGTCCACATAATTCTCTCCGTCTATCGTATATTTCATAGGAAGCACCGATACGTGTCTTTCCTCCAGCCACTCCTTCGGCAGATCTACCGTACTGTTTACCGTGATTACATATTCTCTCATGTTCCTACCTCCATCTTTCTCCTGCTTTCCAAAATCTACGATACCATTCACCTCATTCCCACAATTCTTTTGAAATTCATAAGTAATACAACTATTTTATCATATCATTTTTCGAACCATTCCGAAAGATTTTTTTCGCTGTAATCCAAAATAAAATCATGGTAATCGTAACCGAGGTAAAGTCTGCTGCCGGTTCCGCTCTATACACGCCCACTACCCCCATAAAACGCGGGAATACAATTGCAAACGGCACCAGAAGTACCACTTTTCTCAACAGAGCAATCAACAGAGACACCTTTGCCTGTCCCAATGCCAGAAAAGTGGCCTGACATCCCATCTGGATTCCAAAAATGGTAATCCCCAAAAAATAGACCGGCATATACTGACACGTCAATCCAATCAATTCTTCATTTTTACTGAACAACTGCACATAAATTTCCGGTTTTAACACTGCAAGTCCTCCAAATAGAAGCGTTCCTGCCAAACAGATTGACGTCATGCGCAGAAATGCCGCTTTCACCCTGTCCAGATTCCCTGCGCCATAGTTGTAACTCATAATCGGCTGCACTCCCTGAGATACTCCCTGCACCGGTATCGTAATCAACTGCATCACACTGGTCATAATGGACATGGTTCCCACATATAAATCTCCGCCGTATCTCTGAAGCCCGGAATTTAGCGTTACCATAACCAAACTCTCTGTACTTTGCATAATAAAGGGGGAAATTCCAAGCGCGGCAATCCCCGCCACTGTTTTTTTATCAAACCGGATCTGTTCTTTCCGAATTCGAATTACACTTTTTTCTGACGTCAGAAACCGAACTACCCAGGCTGCGCTCAATGCCTGTGAAATAACGGTGGCTAACGCCGCCCCTCTCACTCCCATATGCAACACAAAAATAAACAGCGGATCCAGCACAATATTTACAACGGCTCCCAAAAGAACCGAAAGCATAGCCACTTTCGCATTTCCCTGTCCGCTGATATATGTATTCAATCCCAGTGCGAATTGCACAAATATCGTTCCGATCAGATAAATCGTAATATACTGTTCTGCATAAACAATGGTACGTTCGCTGGCGCCAAAAGAATATAAAACCGGTGTTTTTATTACCTGAAATAAAACAGTCAGTGTCATAGAAAACAACAGCAGCAACGCCACACTGTTTCCCAGAATTTTCTCTGCCTTTTTATAATTTTTCTTTCCAAGCTGAATCGACGCCTGCGGTGCGCCACCCATCCCCGCAAACGCGCTAAACGCCGAAATGATCATCAGAATCGGAGCCGTAATTCCCACACCTGTCAGGGCCAGTTCTCCATATCCTTCAATATGTCCGATATAAATTCTGTCCACAATATTATATAACACATTAATCACCTGCGCAGCCACCGCCGGCAGAGCCATACTAACCATCAACCGTCCCAGCGGGGCCGTACCCAGTCTTTCTTCTTCCTTCTGCATGCTTCTCTTCCTCTCCCTTTGATCCCGGACAGACTTATAAACTCCGGTATTGTATTCTACCATTTTTTTCATAATCAGGCAAGTTTGCCTTTTTTCATGGCTGCGATTTCGTAACAGTGAGGCCAAAGGCTGCACTGTTACGCAATTTACCGCCCAGACGAAAAACCGCAGCCAATCCGATATATTCTGTCTTTCTTTTCTTTAATTTAGTTTTATATTCAAAAAACTTCTTCCGGAAAGTGTCTTATTAAACAGTAGAAAACAAAACACAAAAATACATCCCAATAAAAATCCGATCCAGTTCAGCACAGCTGTCAAAACCAGCAGCATAATCCGCATAAATTTCAATGCATACCCAAGTTCAAAATTCGGCTGTGTATAATTGGCCACCGCCACAAATGCCATATACAGCATAACTTCTGAGTTAAACCATCCGGAAGATACCGAAAATTCTCCCATTACCAAAGCCGTAATCACACTCAACGGGGTACTGAGCATACTGGGAGTATTCAATGCTGCCAGATGCAACCCGTCTATGGCAACTTCCAGAATTAAAAGTTGAAAAATCAACGGAATATTGACCGTATCTCTCACCGCCACAAAAGTAAATACTTCCGGAAGCCAGTCCGGGTTCTGCATGAAAAGTAGAAAAATCGGTGTCAGAAAAACGGTTGCAAACGCGATCACTGCCCGGGATATTTTCAGATACATCCCTGTTATTTTCGGGAAATAATAATCATTGGCTTCCTCCACCACATCCAGAATAGAAGTAGGCAGGATCATTGCCGACGGCGAATTGTCTACCAGAATCACCACCTTCCCTTCCAGAAGACAGGCAGCCGCCGTATCCGGACGTTCCGTAAACTTAAATTTCGGAAACGGATTAAACCACTTTCGATGAAAAATCCCCTCCGCCAGACTCTGCTGGTTCATCCGAAGATCGTCTACATGCAGCGCCTCAATCCGCTGCTTCACATTTGCAAGCAAATCTTGGTCCACCCGGTCCTGCATATAACAAATGGCGATATCCGTACGGGAAGTCTGACCGGCTTCCGTCATCTCCATTACCAGATGAGGATCCCGGATTCTCCGCCGGATTAAAGCCGTATTGAACACAACCGTCTCCACAAATCCGTCACGGGATCCACGCAAAGATTTATCCTTTTCCGGTTCTCCCACACTTCTGGCCGGATAAGTCCGGCAATCAATTGAGATACAGACTTCATATCCGCTGATAAACAGGCAGGTCATTCCGGAAAGCACATTTCGGATCACCTGATCATAGTCCTGAAGTATATCAACCTCCACATAGGGAATCTTGGTTCTGGAAAATGTTGTGGCATCCTTCGGCATATCTTTTGCCGTAACCCGAAACATGGAATCCATAATCTTCAACATCGTCTCATCTTTGATGAATCCGTCAATAAAGTAATACGTTGCCTTTTGTCCCCCGATCAACATATCCCGGCGGATAATATCAAAGCTCTCCTTTACC
This sequence comes from Lachnospiraceae bacterium, assembly GCA_910574195.1. GTDB lineage: Bacteria > Bacillota > Clostridia > Lachnospirales > Lachnospiraceae > Schaedlerella. The sequence continues at coordinate 148,716 of CAJTBF010000008.1, forward strand.
GGAAGAATCTGATCCATGTATGCAATGTTTTCTTCAAAAGAAGGCCCTACCTTTTTTGTTATTTTTTCCACCATTACAACTGTATCCTTTCCATCAATATACGGCCAGATATCTACCGCTTTATAATAGATAGAATATCCCCGGATTTTAGAAATTATACAGTCTTTCCAAATATGCGGATACAAACAAAAAGCGCCCTGTGAAGAACCAAACTCGGTTCCAATAAAAACACTTCTACGGAGAACCAAATCCGGTTCCAATAAAAACACTTCTACGAAGGACCAAATTCGGTTCCAATAAAAACACTTCTACGAAGGACCAAATCCGGTTCCAATAAAAAACAGACAGGAGGAACTTTCATTCCTCATCTGCCTGCATATCTTTCCCACAACAAATCCCTGCGGCAACACCTGCCAAAAATGAGATGTAAAGCAAAACTATTATAACTGCCACCTGTGCCATGTTCTATTTTCCTGTACATTCCTCTTATAATCAGATATGCTCCTATCCCCTGTCCGGTGTCTGTCCATCCGGGATCTGAGCTCTTTTTTCTGTCAGATTCCTGTGGTACTGCCAAATCCTCCATTACGGACCTCTGTCACCTCATCATCCAGTGTAATCCCATATTCCACGAAAATCCCCTGCATGAATCCTTCTCCGCCGGAAATTTTCACCGTCTTGCCTTCCTTCGTATCGTTTGTGATCTTGGCAAAAATATGCCCTTCATTGTCGGAATAAAAATAGTCACTGTCGATAATCCCTACCGTATTATTCATCTGCAGCCGATATTTGAACCCCAATCCACTTCTCGGATAACATTGCAATACCCAGCCCGGCTCCATCTCCACCCGAATCCCGGTAGGAATCTTCACAGTCTCACCAGGTTTCAGCACAAAATCCACGGGGGCATAAAAATCATACCCGGCAGATCCGGACGTGGCCCGTTTCGGCAATTTTAACGACGCATAGATCTCTCTGACCCTGCTCTCCTCCTGCCCGTCATACGTATCCGTCCAATCTTTCAGAAAACGGGATTCGCTTACTTTATAAAACTTGGCTATTCTCTGCATATCGCCTCTCCTGCCTCCAGACTCTTTCTTACGTCAATCACCCGCTGATTCTTACTCCCACGCCAGTGCAATAGCGCATCCGCCTGTTCTTCCAGATATCTGCCATCCACCACCACATCCAGATAAGGAATGACTGCTTCCTCCCGGATCTCTTCCCATTCGTATCCTGTGTACAACCACTGTGTTTTATTGGGATATCTCTTCCGGATCTCCTTTGCCAGCTCCGCAATCACCTGCCGGTTCCCGTTGTACAAAGGATCTCCGCCGCTGTACGTAATTCCATTGATATAGGAGTGCGACAACTGCTCATACAATTCTTTTTTTGCACTCTCATCAAACTCCAGACCACCGCAGGGATCCCATGTCACCGGATTATGGCAGCCCGGACATGCATGAGAACAGCCTGCCACCCACAATACGACGCGGAGTCCCTCCCCGTTGAGCATATCATCTGTCGTGATATTATGATACTGCATGACTACATACTTTTCCTTTCCGCAATTTCCGCCATCTTGGCCGCATTCAGCCTGGTATCTCCCTTCACTCTGGAATACGACAGATACCCGTTCATTCGATCAATTTTCGTCAGATTCCTACTTCCGCATACCGGACATACATCCATGTCCAACTCTTCATGGCCGCAGTCATCACAGTATGCCAGAGACAGATTCACCCCTTCATAGTATCCCTTTGCCATCGCTCTTCTGACAAGGGCGCGGATCGCTTCCTTATTATAGCTGATCGGATATTTTACATACTGGATCTTTCCGCCATTGCTTAAATTCCAGAACCGTCCTTCTTTGTTCTGCTTCTCGATCGGAGTAAGTTCTTCACTGACATGGCAGTGAAAACTATTGCTGACATATTCTCTGTCAGATACATTTTCAATAATTCCATACTTTTTCCGGAATTGCTGCACCTGTACTCCGCACAGATTCTCCGCCGGTGTCCCGTAAATTGCATACAGATGTCCGTCTTCTTTTTTAAACTCATTGACACGATCATTAATATACTGCAGCGTCTCCAATGCAAACGCACCATCCTCCGCCAGAGACTTTTTATTATACAACTGCTGCAGCTCATTGAGCGCCGTAATTCCGAAAGATGCCGTGGCAGATTTCAACAGTGGTTTGATCTTGTCATACAGCCCCAGATGTCCGCCATAAAAACCACCTTCACAATAAGCCAATGGATTTGTGGATGCCTTCATCTCTCCCAGATAGTCATAGGTTCTCTGATGCAGCTTGCGGATCAGATGCAGATAATAATCCAATACTTCATGGAACGGCTTGCCCTCCTGTCTGGACTTTGCCAAAATCATCGGAAGATGCAGACTGATCGCCCCCACGTTAAACCGCCCTACAAAAACAGGTTCATCCTTCTCATCAGCAGGCTCCATACCGCCCCGCTCATACCAGGGAGATAAAAATGCCCGGCATCCCATGGGGCTGATAATCTTCCCATACTTTTTATACATACTTGGCACATAGCCTTCTCCGGTAAGACTCAGCCAATCGGGATACATGGTCTTGCTGGAACATTCAATCCCGGCCTCAAATACATCCTCCAACGGCTTTCCCGGTCCATGCAGATTCTCATCATACAAAAATACGATCTTTGGAAAAAGCACCGGCTTCCTGTGTCCTTCCCTTCCCTGTCCTTTCCGGCGAACCTCCAGCATCTTTTTCGTCGCCAGTTTCCCATATTCACTGGTGCGGGTTCCTGCCGTCACCGTAATAAACGGGTAATCTCCCCGGCTGGAAGACACGGAATTAAACTTATATTCCCATCCCTGAAATCCCTGCTCCATCTCCCGCTCCAGATCCGCCCATGCCACTTCCTGTACCCGGTCTTCCGCCAGTCCCAGATCCCGGTACTTCTGAATTAGACGTCTGTGAGACTTTTTGGCATAAGGTTCCAGAATCTCGTCCACACTGGGAACCGTAAAACCACCGTACTGCTGACTTGCCGCGCTCAGTACAATATCCCCAATCACATCAAAGGCGGTATCCAGTGTCTTCGGCTCATTATACCAGAGATTCCCCATCTCAAAACCGCCGCTTAACACGTTCTGCACATCAAACAGACAGCAGTTCATCGTATCCCGCCTTGCAGACATATCATGAATATAAATATATCCGTCCCGAATGGCCTGAATCTCTTCCACCGTCAGGAAAAACTTCTTGTACAATTCTTTATTCAATTCGTTAAAGATCAGACTCCGCTTGGTGGAAACCAGCGCACTGTCAGTATTACTGTTCTCTTTATCCCCGATATACATGATCGACTGGCTCTTTTTATACACCTCGTCCAGCATCTGCACGAAATCCTGCTTATAATTCCGGTAATCCTTATAACTCTTCGCCACCACGGGATTCACGGCCTCCAGAGCTCCCTCCACCACATTGTGCATCTCCGCGATGGGAATCTCTGTCACATGCATCTTTTTCACACGCTCTTCCACAAACTCACAGATATAATCCAATTCTTCCTCTGTGAATGTCACCAATGCACGGTACGCAGATTTATTCACCGCAACCACTACTTTCTGTACATTAAAGTCTTCTTTTGTACCGTCCTTCTTTACCACACTGATCATTTTTTCTACCTCTTACTTTCCTGTCTGCCATCTATATTTTGTAGTTCAAACTACTTTTTTATACAAGATAATGTAGGTACGTTTAACATAGTACCACTGTATCCCCTCTTTCGTCAACTCGTAATGTTGTACAAAAAATGAAGGGATGCATGGTCGAAATTTTAGTAAATAAAACATGGCCTTTCTTCATACGAGGACATACGGAAAACTTATCCCGGAGTTTTTTCGCATACTATGGCGTTAAAAAGAGGATGCTGCCGAAACATCCTCAATAAAGTAATTTTTTTCTTATAAATTGCATCCCGTATATTATATATATTCCTACTCACATTCAGCACATTCATCAATGCCTCCTGCAGCACTCCTGACACATTAATCCTGCATGCTCCGCTTCGTAGTTCAACCAGCCGGAAGCAAACTGAGATATTTACTTTTTCTCTCCGTTTCCATTCTTGATTATATCAACTATCAAATATATAACTACTGGAACTAAGATTATAAGCGGAAGGACTGTTCTCGCTGGCTTAGGTAAAGACAAGGCCAATATTGCTGCAACCGCAATCAAAATTAAAATAATGTCTTTCTTCATTCTCATTACTTCTACAATATCTAATTTATCTATTATTTTTTCTTTATTCTTTCATTTTCTAATAATATAATTGCAGTCCCTGCAATGATAAATCCCAAAATACAAATTACTGTTCCGCTTGTTTGAATAGAGCTATTAATAATTGCTAAAATAATTCCGCATTAAAACGGCGTCCCATACAAGTCATACGGTGTCACCTGATACACGTAGTAATTCACCCAATTGGAGTACAGATTATTGGCATGGGATCTCCAGATCAATTGCGGTTTTTCTTTCGGATCATCCCCAGGATAATAATTGACCGGAATCTGGATATCCAGACCTTTTCCTTTATCCCTCTTATATTCTCCGTCCAGTGTCATTCTGTCATATTCCGGATGTCCCATCACAAAAATCTGCCTGCCTTCCCGCGCCATGCACAGGAAAACCCCTGCCTCTTTGGAATCTGCCAGAATCATAATGCGTTCTTCTTTCTCCAGCAATTCTTTCGGCACTTCCGTATGCCGGGAATGAGGCGCATAAAACACATCATCAAACCCCCGCACCAGCGGAATCTTCCGATTGCGCACACGATGAGGAAAAATGCCGAACTGTTTCTTTGGAAGCTGTACCTTGTCAATTCCGTAATGGTGATAAATTCCCGCCTGGGCTCCCCAGCACAAATGCAGGGTGGAAGTGACATTCGTCACGGTCCAGTCCATAATCTCTTTTAATTCTTCCCAGTAATCTACTTCTTCAAAAGGCATCTGTTCCACCGGCGCGCCTGTAATAATAAATCCGTCGAACTTTTTATTTTTGATCTCATCAAAAGGCTCATAGAACTTATAAATATGACTAGTCGAAGTATTTTTTGATACATGACTGGATACCCGGACAAAGGTTACGTCAATCTGCAGAGGCGTATTGGAGAGGGAACGCAAAATCTGCAATTCCGTATCCTCTTTTAAGGGCATCAGATTTAAAAGACCGATACTGATCGGACGAATCTGCTGATGCGCCGCCCGGTACTCGTCCATCACAAATATATTTTCCTGTTCCAGAATCTCCTTCACCGGCAGATCATTTTGCACTCTTATTGGCATTTTTCATTCCCTCATCTTTCATCAATTCATTTTGTTCCGCATGCACGTAAGTCCCGTCTGAATCCACATAACTCAACGGATCATAGCAGCTTGTCTCTGTGGGCAGAGACCGCATTTCCAGCTTGTGATTGATCAGCATCCGCACAATATAATAAATAACCGCAAACGTCGGCACTCCCAGAATCATCCCGACGAATCCGAACAGGCCGCCGCCTAACAGAATCGAAAATACCACCCAGAATGCGGACAACCCGGTAGAGTTGCCGAGAATCTTCGGCCCGATAATATTTCCGTCCAACTGCTGCAGAATAAGGATAAAAATAATGAAATATACCCCCATCTTCGGATCCGAAAGCAGAATCAGCAGAGCGCTTGGAATGGCGCCGATATACGGCCCAAAGAATGGAATCACATTCGTGACGCCTACAATCACACTGACCAGAAGCGTATATGGCATATCCAACAGAGATAATACAATAAAGCACAGCACGCCTATAATTGCAGAGTCAATAATCTTGCCGATAATAAAGCCTCCAAATATCTCGTTACTCTTAATCGTCAGATGCAGAATCATATTCGCATGAGAGGGACGAAAAACCGCATATACGATCTTCTTGGTCTGCATGGAAAAACTTTCTTTACTGAACAGCACATAAACAGAAACAATAACTCCAATGATCACATTGAACAATTCACTTACTACATTGATGACGCCTTCTGTCAGATTGGACATCACAACATTTATCTGCGTCAGCAGATCCGTCCGCATCCAGTTCTGCAAAAACTCTGTCGCCTCCCGCAGACCACGCGTAATAATCTGCCCCATCGTGGAATCCACCGCCATCAGTTTCGTCATAGAATCCAAAGCATCATTTAACTGTCCCGGTACGGTAAGAACCATATCCCGGATACTGCGGTACAATTCCGGAATCAGCATATTACACAATCCCGTAACAATCGCAATCAATACAACAATTGCCGCAATAATTCCCACAGTCCGACAAAGGGCACATGCCTTTTTCCGCCCCGGAAGCACTTTCTCTAAAAGTAACTGCAAGTTTTGCTCTACAAACTTTACGATCGGATTCAGCAGATAAGCCAATGCCAGCCCATAGATAATGGGTTTTAAAATATGAATAACCAGACGAATTCCTTCTGAAATTTCATCCAGCCTGAGCATCGTAAAATAAAAAACAATCCCGATAACAATTACAATAAACAGAGACTTTTCCCGCAAAAGCTGCCGCCGCAGCTTCGAGGGGCCGCCCTTTCCGAAACTTGGCCGGTTTATGTAATACCCGCTCTTTTGTCTCGAATCTTCTGTAGATTCTATCCCAGATTCTGTTTTCTGTTCCGTATCCTGACTCATATCATTCTATGCCTCTCCTGAATCTCACATACTCTCTGTTTTAACCACGTATTACGATTATAACCCGCTACCACAGTCTGCGTCAACCACCAACCGTCAAAAGCAGCTGCAACAAAAAATCCGGAAAAATTCCGGATTTTTTATGGCACAGTATACGGAAAAGCCGTCAGGGGCAGATTTTTCCGTATACTCATATGCACATTCCATATTTACGACTCTACAAACAAGCGGCTGCTTTACTTCCGGCATCCCGCATTTGGGAATGCATTTTCAGACATTAGCGCTGGCACTCAAATGTTGCACATTCGGTTGCCTCACACCGACAGGCGTTGCTTCCCTCTACGCTGATTTTTCCCGCATGACATTCACAATCACAATTGTACTTGCATTCTTCTGCTTTGCAGTCAATATTGGTAATCGGAGAAGCTTCTCCCGTCACATTCGAATAGGTGTCTCCCTTTCTCTCCTCAAAACTGTCACAGCAGGTTTCCTGCTCTGTTCTGGCGTTATTCCCGCCAACTTCGATCTTATCCAGGTCACAAAGAAAATTCTTATTGTGTCTGCATGTCTGTACAGTACATTTTAATTCCGGCATAATAGATCCTCCTTTTTCTAAAATCAGTATCATTATGCCCGCTTTCTTTCCTTATTATACCTCTGCCGCGTTTCTTATTCCTGTTTTTTTTGCTGTCTTTGTACTTTTCCGGCAATCTCTTCCTGCAAAGCTGCAATAAAGTCCGCCAGATTCTTCTGCCCTTCGTCTCCCTCGAATCGGCTTCGAACCGCAACCAGCCCGTCCTCCTCTTCTTTTGCCCCGACGACAAGCATATAAGGAATTTTCTGCATCTGTGCCTCTCTGATCTTATAACCGATCTTTTCTGCACGGACATCCAGTTCCGCACGAATTCCTGCTTTCTTTAATTCATCCAGAACCTTTTCCCCGTATCCCATATATTTGTCGGAAATCGGCAATACCTTTACCTGCACCGGCGCCAGCCAGGTTGGAAACGCTCCCGCAAAGTGCTCAATCAAAATCCCGATAAAACGCTCAATTGAGCCGAAAGCCACACGATGAATCATAATCGGCCGATGCTTTTCTCCGTCCGCGCCCGTATATTCCAGTTCAAAACGAAGCGGAAGCTGGAAATCAAGCTGAATGGTCCCGCACTGCCAGGTTCTTCCAATGGAATCTTCCAGATGGAAATCAATCTTGGGACCATAAAACGCACCGTCTCCTTCATTTACCACATAGGAAACCCCCAGGTCGTCTAACGCGCCGCGCAATGCATCCGTCGCCATCTCCCAGTCCTCATCGCTTCCCATACTGTTCTCCGGACGTGTGGAGAGTTCCACATGATAACGGAATCCGAACAGGCTGTATACCTCATCAATCAATCTTGCGACGCCTTTGATCTCATCCCGGATCTGCTCCGGCATCATAAAGATATGAGCGTCGTCCTGTGTAAAGCAGCGCACACGCATCAAACCATGAAGCTGTCCTGATTTTTCATGCCGGTGTACCAGTCCCAGCTCTCCCATTCGAATCGGAAGATCGCGGTAAGAACGTGGTTCCGCCTGATAAACCAGAATTCCGCCCGGACAATTCATAGGCTTAATTGCAAAGTCTTCCTCATCAATCACAGTTGTATACATGTTTTCTTTGTAGTGATCCCAATGCCCGGAAGTCTCCCACAAATGCCGGCTCAGCATAATCGGCGTAGAAATCTCCACATATCCTGCCTTCTCATGAATTTCCCGCCAATACTCCAGCAGGGTGTTCTTCAACACCATTCCCTTTGGCAGAAAAAACGGAAAACCGGGTCCCTCTTCCCGCATCATAAACAATCCCAGTTCCCGGCCTACTTTTCTGTGATCCCGCTTCTTTGCCTCCTCCAGCATCGTCAGGTATTCATCCAGCTCTGCTTTTTTGGAAAATGCGGTTCCATAGATTCTCTGCAGCATCTTATTTTTTTCGCTGCCTCTCCAATACGCTCCTGCAAGGCTTGTCAACTTGAATGCTTTTACCGGCTTGGTACTCATCAGATGAGGACCGGCACACAGATCGGTAAATTCTCCCTGAGAATAGAAGCTGATCACGGAATCCTCCGGCAGATCTTCGATCAATTCTACTTTATAAGGCTCTCCCTGTTCTTTAAAATATGCAATCGCCTCTTCCCGCGGTTTCGTAAAACATTCCAGGGATAGATTTTCTTTTACAATTTTTTTCATCTCTGCTTCAATCTTTTCCAGATCTTCCTGCACCAGCGGCGTATCCCGGTCAATATCATAGTAGAAACCATCCGCCACGGAAGGTCCGATTGCCAGCTTTGTATCCGGATACAGACGTTTGATTGCCTGTGCCATAATGTGGGATGCCGTATGCCGGAATGCCCCTTTTCCTTTCTCATCCCGGAAAGTCAGAATGTTCAATTCACAGTCCGCATCCACAACCGTCCGCAGGTCCACAATCTCTCCATTGATTTCTCCTGCCGTTGCCGCTCTCGCAAGCCCTTCGCTGATATCCGATGCAATGTCAATGACACGCATACTCTGTGCATATTCCTTACTGGATCCGTCTTTCAATGTGATTTTCATACGTTTTTCTCTCCTTTTTCATATCTCTCATAGAACATCCCGTAATTTTTCCATGAAATAAGCAGGCGGCCGTCCACAGGTATCCCATGAAAAAGAATCCCGCAAAGTGGAATTCTCCCGTTCCCATAGAACAAAAAATCCCCTTCTGTAATAGATTACAGAAAGGGACGAGTAACTTTCTCGCGGTTCCACCCTGGATTGCACTGGCTTTTGCCAAATGCCGCTCATTTCTGATGATAACGGAATCACCGGACTGCTTTACAGCCGCTCGGAGGTAGTTTTCAAATGCTTCCGTAATAGGGAACTTCCAGCCTGTGATTCCCCTCTCTGTATCCTTTCACATTCTACTCTTCTCTTCTACACGTTTTCTTTATTCTCAGTCATTTTATAACATCTGCCGCGCTTTTGTCAAGATCACGGCAAAAATTTCCCGTACCAGATAATTGAACAGCAATACACCGTTCGAGGATGCTGCGATGCCAAACAGATTCTTATATCCCGCCTTTTTTGCAAGAAGCAGCGCCCGGTACAGATGAAAATCATTGGTCACCACCGCTACCGCAGCACGGGGACTCGTAAGGCAGCCAAGGCTGAAACAAAGATTCTCCCAAGTTGACGTAGAACGATCCTCCTGTATAATCCGTTCCGGCTCCACGCCGCACCGGATCAAATATTCTGCCATCGCCTGCGCTTCGGAGACGTCCTCTCCTTTCCCCTGTCCGCCGGACACAACCACCTTTGTATTCGGGTAGTTTACAAGATAGGCATGTCCGCTGTCCAGACGCCGCTTTAAAGACTGCGTAATTCTGGTTCCCCGTACCTGCGCGCCCAAAACAATTAAAAAATCCACCTCCCGGCCGCATGTTTCCCCCGCGCAGGACAAAATCTTTCCTCCCACTGCCAGCAGCATGAACCACCAGACCACAACACCGATCTCCAGTAAAACCTGCACCGTCGGCAGCAGGCCGGAAAAGAAGAATCCCAGCAGCACATGCCCCCCGCCGCATACAATCCAGAAACGGGAAAATGTGGAATCCCATTTTCCCGTATATCTCACAAGCAGAATATAATATAGAAGACTTCCAATCCCCGCCGCATAAAAATAGACCTGCAACGTTTAAATATTCCGGCCGCAGCACTTTTTATATTTTTTCCCGCTGCCGCACGGACATGGATCATTGCGCCCGATCTTCTTCTCTTTTCGGATCGTTCCGGATTGCTTCTGCTCCCGATACAGACGCTTTCTCGTCTCCTCGTCATAAATGCTTTCCCACTGCGGCAGTTCATACAGCCAGTCCGCCTTTGCATCTACCATATTCTTGTACAATTTTTCCGTATCAAATGCCAGGCTGACTTCCGTATCTTCTTCCATCGTCTCAATCGGATTTGCCTCTTTCAGACTGTCATTAATCCCATCCAGAAAGCCCACCATCGTCATAACGTCCATATCATACTTTTCTGCCAGTTCCTTTACTGTTCCCCTGACTTCTGTATCCGGTTCTGTTAAAAGCTGCTCGTAAACACCTTTTTCGATTTCAAAATATGTTCCCCAGAATTTCTGCAGTTGTTCTTTTGACTGCTCCTGATTATAGGCTACGGCTCTCCACCGCTCCAATAAACTTTTATCACTCATGGTATCTGACTCCTTTATCTAATATAAATCGCCTGTTTATTATATACCAAATTTTATGTTCCGTAAACCCATATTTTATCTTCTTTGGTCTCCCTTAAACCCTTACAAAATGAAACGGAGCAGACGAACTGTGATTTCTCACAAACTCATCTGCTCTGCGCAATCTGCATCCGCTGTTTTTCTATCACTCCTTCTCTTTTTCATTCCTGATCCATGCACGATAAATCCACATAGCACAAAGTGCTGACACCACACCTGTCGGCGCTGAATTTATATTTATGCCACGCATATTGCAGAGCACACTGATTACCATGAGTACAATGATTACGATTGCCGCTGAGGCAACCCCTTTTAAAAAATGTTTCATAACTTCATCTCTCCTCCCAAACAACTCTATATTTATCGTAGAGTAGTATACCAGAAAAACAACGATTTTCCCAAAACAGTCCTAAAATGCTCTATTTTATAAATAAGTGCATTTTTTTCCTGTTAAAACATGCATTTATTCGTCATTTTTGCAAAGCAACGCTTGATACGAAGAATGACATACAGTATAATCAGGGAGGCAAACATAACTTCTCGGAATCTCAATGAATGAGATTCTAACTGAAAATTGACAACTGAATATTGTGCAGGAAAAGAAATTTGAGAAAAATGGACATAAACATTAGACATAGCGGGTA
>CAJTBF010000009.1 GCA_910574195.1 Lachnospiraceae bacterium
GCTCCTTGATAAATTCATCCATGGTATCAACTCCCGCAAACGCTTTAAAATTCATGCTTATTATACTATGTTTTACCATTTGATAAAAGCTTTATTTCAACTAACTTCGGAAAGATCCATTATTTACTTGACTTTCAAATCTTACTGCTGTAATATTTAAAATAAATCTTACTAGTGTAAGAATTAGAAACAGTGGAGAAAAAAAGTGGATAAATGGAGGTTCATGTGAAAAGGAAAAGTAAGCGTAGGAGAAGAAAAAATAAAATCTTATGGGTACTTATGATATGTATGGGAATTAGTGCAATAACCTTATGTGCAACTAAATTCATTGGAATAAGAAAAGACAGGACAACACCGGAAGAAGTGTTGCTGAAATATATGGGATACATTCAGGAACAGAACTATATAGCTATGTATCAGTTGATTGATGTGGAAGCCTCCGGGCAAATTAGCGAAGAAGATTTTGTAAAGCGCAATTCAGCCATTTATGAGGGGATTGAAGTACAAAATATGGCTGTTACGATTCTTTCCTGCGACATGGAAAAAAATGTAGTGCGGTACCAGACAGACTTTGATACTGTGGCTGGAGAGATTAGCTTTGAGAATGAAGCGTATTTTCTAAAAACCGAAGATACATACAAACTGGCATGGATGGATGCTCTGATTTATCCGGAGTTATTGGAAACGGATAAAGTGCGGGTGTCCGTTACGCAGGCAAAGAGGGGAGAAATATTAGACAGGAATGGGCGTGTCCTTGCAGGGAAAGGCACAGCGTCTTCTGTGGGGATTGTGTCGGGGAAATTAGAAAATCAGGATGATTCTTTAAAACAGATAGCAGATCTGCTGGGTATGAAGCCGGAAGAAATAGAGAAGAAATTATCAGCAAAATGGGTAAAGGATGATTCCTTTGTCCCGGTCAAAAAGTTGCGGAAAGTGGAAGAAATAGAATTGATGTCATTAGAGCCGGATGAAGAAGCGCTAAAAGAGTATGAAAGACAACAACGGCTGCTGGAGATACCGGGGGTTATGATTTCTGATACGGAAGTAAGGTCTTATCCTTTGAAAGATGCGGCGGCACATCTGGTTGGTTATGTTCAGAATGTGACAGCAGAAGATTTGGAAAATCATGTGGGAGAAGGTTATACGGCAAGCAGTGTAATTGGGAGAAGTGGAGCAGAGGGATTGTTTGAGAAAGAATTAAAGGGGCAGAATGGGTGTCGTATTTATATTGTGGATTCGGATGGGAACGAAAAAGAGGAACTTGCTTGCCGAATAGTAGAAAATGGGAAAGACATAAAACTGACAATAGATTCTGAACTCCAAAAGGCTTTATATGAACAATTTCAGAGCGATAAAAGCTGTTCGGTAGCGATGAATCCGTACACAGGGGAAGTGCTGGCATTGGTAAGCACACCCTCTTATGATAACAACGATTTTATCATGGGATTGTCCAGCGAAAAATGGGCGGCATTGAATGAGGATGAAAACAAACCAATGTATAACCGTTTCCGGCAGGTATGGTGTCCGGGTTCTACCTTTAAACCGATTACTGCGGCAATCGGTTTAGAGTCCGGAGCGGTTGATCCCAATGAAGATTATGGAAATGTAGGATTAAGCTGGCAGAAAGACGCTTCATGGGGTTCGTATCATGTGACAACTCTCCACGCTTATAATCCGGTTGTTTTGGAAAACGCTATCATTTATTCCGATAATATTTACTTTGCAAAGGCAGCATTGAAAATTGGTGCAGCGGAAATGAAAGATTCTCTGCTGCGTTTAGGCTTTCAGGAAGAATTGCCATTTGAAATTGTAATGGCTAAGTCGCAATATTCTAATACGGAAAATATTGAAACGGAAATACAACTGGCAGATAGCGGATACGGACAAGGACAGATTTTAATCAATCCATTGCACATGGCTTGTATTTATACGGCTTTTTGCAATGAAGGAAATGTAATAAAGCCGCATCTGCTATATAGTCAGGAAACGAAAACCGAATATTGGATTCCCAATGCCTTTTCAGTGAATCATACAAACATGGTATTAGAAGGGTTGAAAAAAGTAGTGAATGATTCTCATGGAACGGGATATGCGGCACACAGGGAAGATATTCTGCTGGCAGGGAAAACCGGGACAGCAGAAATCAAGGTATCCAAAGAGGACACTTCCGGTACGGAACTGGGATGGTTTGCCATTTTTACGGCAGAAAGAACAGAGGAAAACCCGATTTTGATTATAAGCATGGTTGAAGATGTAAAAGGGAGAGGAGGAAGCGGTTATGTTGTTGGAAAAGACAAACAGGTTTTGGAAAGCTGGCTTAATCGAAAAGAATAAAAAAGCTCTTTTATTTGTAATGATAATACTGATATTGCCGATCATGACAGGGTGCAGCGATGAAACACCGGAGGTATCAGATATAGAGATAACGCAGCAAGACAGAGAAGTATATTCTTTCGATAATAATGATTCTGTCAGTACAGAGTGTATAGCGGAGATTCTCAGTGATATTTATGAGGAAGCAGTAGATACAAATACATTGGGAAGTCTGGATATGATGCGGTGCATGGTTGCCAGACTGGGTGAAAATGGTTATGTGGCTGTTGATAGTGGGAATCAGATTGATATGGTGCAGGCAGAGCAGGCTTTAGATTTTTGTAAAGCAGTAGATGAAAAAGAGATGGACGAATTGACAATTATAGTGGTTATGGAGATGGGGATTCGTAAATTTGATTTGAAAACAGAGGGCGGTAATGTAAATATTGTCAGGGGATATTATCAATATGACCAGAATGGCAGTCTGCAGAACAGAAGTACAGTAAGCTACCCGGCGGACTTCTGGCAGTATACGGAGGAAGGTTATTTAATCTTTGAGGGGAGCTATTTTTCAGATGAAAGTTATATATTGACATTAAGCGACACACCAGAACATACGATGCTTCGGATTTTGCCTTTGGATGAAAAGTGCAGGGAATATAACCGAAAGTATATCCTGCCAGTTGGTTATGAACAAAACAACCTGTTTCTCTGTAATTGGAGCGAGGACGATTTTGGGGATTTGGACTTTTACGATTTATTTGACAGGTTCTATCCAATGACGCACAGCCAGCCAGTGCCTTACATGGCGGATGAAAATTTAGGAGTTGGAGCTGTTTACCAAATACAGGAAGAGCTATTTGAAAATGTGATTGGGGCATATTTCAATATGGATCGTGAAACGCTCCGTTCTAAAACAACATATCTTTCAGAGCTTGCAGCCTATGAATATAGACCACGAGGATTTTACGAGGTGGAATATCCGGATATTGCATATCCGGAAGTAGTGAGTTATACGGAAAACGAGGATGGAACAGTTACGCTTTATATCAATGCAGTATATCCCAATGGAAATATGTCTAAGGAGTTTGCACACATAACCGTAATCCGTCCATTAAGTGAGGAAAGTTTTCAGTATGTATCGAATGAGATAACCTTGCCGGAAGGAGACCATGATATTTGGTGGCATTCCAATCGGTTGACGGAGGAAGAATGGAAAGAGGTTTATGGAGGGACTTGAATAGTGGAAGATGTAAAATGGCTTTTAAAAAGGTATGGTTCTCTTATTGCGCTAATGGCAGTCATTGTTATAATAGGCAGTATTGCTTTGGGGAAAAGAGATACGGAAAGGAACGCAGAGGAAGTGTGGGAACCTCCGGTTGTAATCGAAAGTACAGAAGCTGTAAAAGAAGATGAGCCAATAGAATGTTTTGTGGAAGAATCCCCAAATCCTGCCGAAACTCCCATAGGAGAGAAATCGGAACCAGTCAGTATCTTGACAGCAGAAGAAGAACAGAATTTGCAGGATGAGGCAATGTCGGCAGCGGAGCAGTGCATGGAGCTTTATAAGGAGATTAAAATTACATATCCTGAAACGGAGTATTCCCACACCCGGAGTTTTTCTGAAAAGCAGAGAAAAGATGTGGTAAAGCGGTTGGGCGAACAGGGGTTTGTAAGTGTTTCTGATGATATGAACATGGAAAACTATCAGAAAATGGAGGATTTTTATTCTGCTTATATTTCCGGCAGCGATGCGATGGTTACAGTGTTTGACGTATACACAGAGGGGAATATAGGTGCGTTGACATTTATTCATAGAGATGGGAAAATACAGTCCTTTTATGTGTCGGTAGGCTGGCGGGAAGGTGGCATACCGGAAATAAAAGGTTTTGGGAGCAATGATCTGGAGGAGATAAGGCTGACAGAGAAAGGGTATTTTATTTATACAAATACCGAAACAATCGCACATGGAAATCTGCGGGAGTATTACAGGGTAAAGCCATTATCGGATGAATGCAGGGAGCTGACAAGAAAGTACATATATGGACTTAGCTTTGTGAATTATAATATGCTTGTAACAAACTGGGATGCCGACAATGTGGAGAAAATTTTAATGCCCCGTATGTTTGAGGATATATACCGGGTATACACAAATGAGCCTTTCAGGGCAGAAGGAGGTCTGATTCCTGCGGAGATTTATGAGCGTGTTATGACCACATGTTTTCCGGTATCCGTAGAACAGGTGAGGGAATATTGCGGTTATCATGCAGATGCGGGTGGTTATGAATATGAAATGATATTTGCAAGACAGTTTCCGCCTTTTGGGGAAGTGGTAGATTACAAACAGAATGAAGATGGGACAATCACCCTTTATGTAGATGGAGTCTGGATTGATTACAATTCGGACTATGCGTTCACAAATCAGATTGTAGTCCAGCCATTCCCGGATGGGACATTCCGGTATCTGTCTAATACGATTGAACAAAAGGAACTGGAACTGCCACAAATAGGAAAATGAAGGAGGGACATTGGAATGTGGAAGAAGAAATTTATTTTACTGGTTCATATGCTGCTATGTGTTACTCTGCTTGGAGCCTGCGGAAAGGAAGAGGAAAGTCAGTATATCGTACCAGAATGGGAAGATGCTTATAAGGAGATTGTCCGTAATATGGAAAGTTATTTAGCAGATCCGTATGTTCTCCGTCAAGAACTTAAACAGGTAAACAGTGATTCTTGTATCGGCTATATCGGGATACACGATTTTGATGATGATAGTGTTCCTGAATTGATCATAGGGGATGATATATCAATAGGGATATTTATCTATGAGGACGGCATGGCAAAAAAGATTGCAGATTTGTATGAACCGGAGGTTTGGGGCTGTATTAACGGAGTGCATTACAGGGAAAACACGATTATCCTTGTAAATAACGGTTCGGATGGGAGCTGCTATGTCTGTCTTTCATACCACGATGGAGAATATGTAATGGGGGTTTTTGACGAATATAATCTGGATACAGCGACTGTCAATGGAAAAGAGGTTACAGAGGAAGAATTTAAAATGCGGTTTGATTTAGTGGGATTGTCAAGGGATAGTTCCATTCCCCGCAGCAGGATGAAAAAAGAGGATGGAATCGTCACAGCTCTTGTAATAGATGCAATCCGGCAAGAAGATGAATATATCCTGATTGAAGACTTGGATTTTGGCACAATAGAGTGGTGATGCATTGGGTGCACATAAGGGCAAAGATTTGAGGTGCGATTATGAAGAAAAAGAGGATATTGCCGATTATCATGCTGATGTGCATCGTTTTGCTATGCGCCTGTAATCATAACAGGAAAAGTATGAAAAACGAGTATGCTGAACAAGTCGGAGAAAAGGAATATGCTGAAAATACAGACAGGGATGCAGACACAGACAGGCAGATAGAAAAAGGCTATGATCTTCCAATAGATGCAAGGCAAAGAGCAGAAGCGGAAGAAGATTGCAAGGAAATGATGGGGCTTATATTGGAGCTATATAAAAATGCAGATAAAGGCTGTGCGTCCAATGTTGTCATTGCAGATGAAGTCATAGATCAGATGGTGGAAAAGTTGAAAGTTACCGGATGCCCGGTCACAATAACGGAAATATATTCTAACATGGAAAACTACACGAAACTGGAAGATTTTTTAAATGCTGCCGCAGCAGGCAGAGGAGGTTCGGCAGTTGTTTATGAGATACATTCAGACGGCGGTATCGGGAGATATAAATACTCTTATGATGGAAAGGATATGTACGTTTTATCTGCAAAAGCTGCATGGAATGATGATAAGCCTGTGATAACCTATATTTCCTATACCCGTATGAAAGAATGGAGATTTACGGATAAAGGATATTTCTGCTATGAGTTATGCGTACCGGAATATCCGGAAGTTACTGAAATAGTAGATGGGAGCTGTATGGTCAGGGTAAAGCCCATTACAGAAGAAAACAGGGAAATGTCAAAAAAATGTGTGCTTGGATTAGCCTATCAGGGAAACAATCTTTTATGTTCTGACTGGGATGCAGACCATATGGAATATTTAGATTATAATGGGATGTATGAATATTTATATGCAATGAAATATCAGGAGCAGTTTCCTTCAGAGGATTATCCGGATGGGATACCAAAAGACGAGTTTGAACGCCTGATTATGGAATACCTTCCGGTAACAGAGGAAGAAATACAAGATTATGCGGCATTTGACAAAGAAAAACAGACTTATGCATGGGTAAGGCTTGGCTGCTTCAATTATGCCCCTACTTATTTTGGAACTTCATTTCCAGAGGTTACGGATATCAGGGAAAACGAAGACGGGACAGTTACTTTAACTGTGGATGCGGTATGCAGCATGATTTTATGTGATGATGCGGTGATAACGCATGAGCTTACAGTGCGGTTTTCAGAAGATGGCGGCTTTCAGTATTTGGAAAACAAAATTCTGGATGATGGGATTTCAAATATACCGGATTATCAATACAGGATTGTCAGAGAGTGATTATGGGTATCGCTTAACGTTGAAAGAAGAAGGGATATGGAGCAATGAAAATAATAAAAACAATAATAAAATTTGTATTAGGCTTTGTGGCTGCTATTTTTATCATAATCGCTGTGTTTTGGGGGAGCCTTGCCTATGTGTCAAATTACAAAATAACAGAGGCGGACACATCTGTTTCACCGGATGGAACTTATGAACTGGTTTTGCAGGCTGTCGGGGAAGCTGAGTGGCCGTTTGGATCGGCTTCCGGCAGGCTGGTTCTTTATGAGGGCAAAAGCAGAATATCCAAAGCAGATTTTGAGTTGCGGGATGATGGCAAAAGCATACGCAGCAGTATATGAGAGGTCACATGGCATGAGGATTCTGTGGAAGTTATTTTGTCAGGAGATGAACAGTTCGATGAACAGATTATTCTATACTTTGATGGGAGAAAAGAGGCAAAACAGTTAACGGATAGGGAAGAACGTGCAGAAGTGGGGGATGAGGATGAAATTCAAGAAATAAATCCGCAGACAATTTATGCAGGTGAATCAGAAAGTCAGGAAGATATGGAACTGGATGAGAATGATGCAGATTCGGATGATGATAGTGATTCAATAGAATATATAAATATATGATACCAGAGCAATCGTTTGATGTTACGTTAGATGACTGGGGAGAAGTTACCTTTGTATCTTGTAAGCCGACTTATGATGTCGAGCATGAGTATGCTTCATTTTATCTGCTTAGGGATGAACAGATATTATATAGATTTCCTTATCGTTATGAAGAGAATACAATGGGGCATGAGGGTTCTTTTGCCAGTGTTGGCGCAGTTGCTTTTCGGGATATCAATGATGATGGGAAAAGCGACATAATTGTCATAGTATATTATTATTCTGGAGCAGGACCGACAGGTATGGTTCCCCGTCCGGATATCAGAATATTTATAGCTGAGGAAAATGAATTTTATCTTGCAGAAGATATGGCAGCAGATATTGAACAGCATATATTGGCAAAAGATATGACTATTGAAACTATATGTAATTATCTAAAAGACAATAACTGAATTATGGGCGAAATAATGCCCCTTTTTAAGTAACTGCATTTTACATGGGCTGCTTAAAAGGGGGCACTATTTTATTCAATGAGATTTCGCAAATCAGATTTTACTCTTTCCATATACCCATATGGGACAGGATGGAGAGAGAGATTTCCGATGCTTTACTGCCCGTGGCATTTTCTGCGGCTTGGATGTTGGTGGCAAAAAAGTATGTGTTGCCAGTGGTTTCAATATAGCCTACAAACCAGCCATTTACATCTTGACCGTCTACACGTCCGGTTCCGGTTTTTCCGTAAAAGTTTTTGCTTTCCGATGAAAAAAGGCAGATAGAATTTTTTACGGCATTTATATTTTCCGGGGCAAAATCAAATTGATTGTTGTGCAGGGCAGTTAAAAGTTCCACCTGTTCTACCGGAGAGATTTTTAGCGTCCCTTGCATCCAGTAGGAGGAAAGATTTGCATTTACAATCTCATTCCCATATCCGATTTTTCGGATATAATCTTGAATGGCAGCACCACCGATCTGTTTATCTATTTCCTCGAAATACCAGTTGACGGAGGACTGCATGGCAGAGAATAAGTCCTGATTTCCATTCCATGCTTCAAATGGGTGATTTGTTCCGTCCCATGCCATGAAAGAATCATCTGGCGCAATCACACCTTCTTCCAGTCCAAACAGCGCATCATAAATTTTGTAAGTAGAATTTGGGGCTGTCCTTAAAGTGGCTTGCTCTATGTCATAGACATTCCATGTATCGCCGTTTAGATCATAGAGTACAAAGCTGCCCTCATATCCACTGAACCAGGCAGACAGGTCAATCGTGGAAACTTTGTCGGAGGGAATATTCCACTGATACCGGCTCTGTTCTGCGGCATAGGTAGAGAGCATTGGGGCTAACCCGAAAAGAATAACGCTAATCGTGACAAAAGCAGTAAATCCCTTTAACTTTCTGAAAACAGAAGGCTTTTTATAAGAGGAGATATTAGCAATTCTTTGTTGCATCTGCTTCATGCTTCCGCTGATTCCGGCAGCAAAGGGGAAAGGCGTAAGTGAAACTTTCTCCGCAAAATTGATAAGAGTATTCCCGTAATCTTCATAATCGCACTCATCAAGTAATTTCAGGACGGATGTATCACAGGCAACCTCCCGTTCATTCCGCATTTCTTTCAGTGCATACCAGACACAGGGGTTACACCAGTAGAGAACGCCAAAAAAATTCATAAGATAACTTGCCAGTGCGTCTTTGTGCCTGTAATGTTGTAATTCATGCAACAGCATATAACGCATATCCGTAGCATTAAAATCCGATATGAGGTGGATGGGAAGATAAATGCGGGGGTTAAATAATCCCACAATGACAGGGGATTTCAGGAAGGCGGTGCTGTAAACGGGAATCTTTCTTTTTATTTTCATTTCCCTTAAACAGTTATGATATAAAATACGGACAGCCTTGTTCTGCAGGGGAAGCGCAGACTTTTTCATGGCGTTTAACCGGGATATTGATTTTATCACTAATAAAATCATAGCCAAAATGCCAACCAACCATATACCACACAAAATCAGTCCAATAATGGAGGGTGTTTCCCTACTGACAGACAGTGCAAAATCATTCATCTGATTTACAGCGCCAGACGTATTTGGATTTAGGACACTTTCTGTAATCGTCTCCTTGTTTGATGACACCGCATTTTTCCATATGCCAAATAATGTGAAAATTTGTGTAAAAGAAGCCGGACGAAAGGGGACAAACGGGACTGCAAGAATCCCAAGCAGCAAAAACCATAAATTGAACTGCATCCGGCTAGTCAAATAATTTTTAAATGCCCGTTTTACGATAATAAGAAAACCTATGATGATACAAATAAAAATATTACATAGGAAAAAGCGTATTCCAAAATTTGCCATGTTATTTCCCCCTGTCTTTTGAACCCTTTGCGAGAAGGGAACGGAGCGTGTCAATTTCTGATTCGGAGAGTTTGTCATCTTCGATATAGGCAGAAAGCATTGCTGTAATATCTCCGTCATAATAGCGTTCAAGAAAAGAGTGGCTTTCCTGACCGATATATTCTTTTTCTTCTATCAAAGGCGTGTAAACGAATACCCTGCTCTGTTTTTCATAGGAAAGCGCTCCTTTGGTCACAAGCCGCTTTATCAAGGTCTGTATTG
Source organism: Lachnospiraceae bacterium (assembly GCA_910574195.1). GTDB lineage: Bacteria > Bacillota > Clostridia > Lachnospirales > Lachnospiraceae > Schaedlerella. The sequence continues at coordinate 10,044 of CAJTBF010000009.1, forward strand.
TCTTAGGACTCCATTTTGTAGTTTGTGTTAATTTTTCGGTAATTTCATTGGTACTGATCGGTGCGTGTTTCCATATGATTTTCATTACTTCAAATTCAGCTTCTGAAATTTGCGGCAATGTTTTCATCTGTAATCCCCTCCTTAAATCTTACGATTGTAATATACATTATAATGTGAAAATGAGTAAATGTCAATTTTTCGATAAATTTCTCTTGACTTTAAATCCCACAAGTGTAATAATTAAAATATTACAAAAGTAAGAAATTGAAGGAAATGGGTTGTAGTGAAATGTGAGGATATAGAATGGGTAAAGTAATGATATTAACTTTTTCGGAGGATGAGGAAGATGTTTGCCAGAGAATGTTGCAGATTATAAGTGAAAGCCCTCGTTTTGAAGGCTGTAATGTGCTTCAAGTGGAAAAATACCTTAATTTTGGAGGAATGAAACTGAACTTGGCAGAGAAGAACGTAATCATACATGACGCAGAGATTATGCTTACCAATAGAGAGTTTGCAATATTGTATTTATTGGCAAAGAGTCCCGGCAGGATATTCAGCAAAGAGCAGATTTATGATATTGTCTGGCAGGAGCCATATTCTGGCGATTACAATATTGTCATGAGCCATATCCGCCATATAAGGGAGAAAATAGAGGACAATCCGGGCAAGCCGCTTTACATACAGACCGTATGGGGCATTGGCTATCGGTTCAACAAAAATTTAAGCAGCAGTCTGTGATGTGAAAACAGATTGCTGCTTATTTTTTGTCCTGTACGCCTAAGAGGTATTCGCAGGATACATGGAAGAACTCTGCCAGAGCCACCACTTCATAATCCGGGACGAATCTTGTCCCTTTTTCAATCCGTAAAACGGTCAGGTCGCTAAACTCATATCCGGCAAGCTGGAGCTGCTCGGCAAGGGCTTTCTGTGACAGCTTCCTTTCCGTTCGCAGTTCCATAACCCTTTGACCGATTAGGTTTTTGGAGTTGTTTTCCTTATTCCAATAGATTTTAATATCCTACCACCAACTTTCTAAAGATGAAGTCCCCTACCATTGATTTTACGAAATATTGTTGATAATATACTTCTAAAGATGAAGTGCAGAGAGATTATCTTGTGAAAAGAAAGTTAGGGATTGATAATACTGCCTGTAAAATGCAATATTATTTTTAGCAGAGAAAGGTGGAAACAAACATGAATGAAGTTTTTGAAACATTGGCAGGCGTCTTTGAGGAACTGCGCAGCGAATCAGAGGACAGGGAGTATTCCGTCCAGACAGAGGAATCAAAAGCAGCCAGCCGGGAACTGAAAAAGAAGCAGAAGGCATTTGAAGCATATCTTTCCAAGCTGTCAAAGGAGGACAGGGAGTTTTTAGAGGACTATATGGATGCGGTGGATCATGCCCATTACAAGGAGGAACAGCGGGCATATTATCAGGGATTTGTGGACAGCGTACAGGTTTTTGACGGACTTGGCATTATAAAAAAGCGTATCCGTATAAAAGAGTTTCTTCAAAAATTCAGCAAATAGACAAAGAGGTGGCTGGCAGGACAGAAGGCGAGCCATCTTTTTTGCATGGTTCAGAAAAATCCAGAAATACTCACGAAAAAATTCAGATGTTGGGGATATTCTATTCTTTGGGATGTTTGTATGTCCGAAGATAGGCTTCCACAATAGCAAGGATTGTCGTAATCTGTTCCTCCGTACATTGTGACAGATAGACTAACAGACGCTTGTAGTCAAGATTGTCTGCCGGGGCATCTGGATAGAAAAACGGATCGGCGGAAATATGTAAGGCTCGTATGAGCTGCCCTAGCTTTTCAATGCTTGGCACATTTCCATGATTTTCGATTTCCTTGATATAGCGGGAGGAAACGCCGGATTTTTCAGCCAGTTCTTCATAGGTCAGCTTCTGGTCTGTTCTAGCCTTCTTCAGACGGAATCCCATTTCCTTGTCAATTTTCTTTTTTCTTGCCATATATGCACCTCCATGTATAGTGTATATTGCACATTTCGCTTTGAAAATGCACTAATATATCACTTTATCAGAGGGGCATAATACACACATAAGAATAAAAAGACTTTGGATATTGCATATAAAAAAACGCAGTATCCAGAGGTTTTTTGCGTGGCTTTTATCCTTTGGGTACGTTAGGGGAATTTATGTGTTCTAAACGGTCTGAGGGATATTTTTTTGACTTTATGAACCTGTCCGGCTTCTGGCGTGGAAAGGCTCTTTTATAAGGTGTTTTACAGGCAGTAAGACAGGATACACCCTGACAAGTGAATTATGCGCTCCCGTAGCATGTGGAAAAAACAGAATAACAGATATGAATAACGTCCAGCGGGCATTTTGCCTGTCCGGGCGTTTTTTATATATTAAAAATTTTCGTAAGAAAAATTTTGTCCACCCGAACATTCGCCATGCCCCGTTGGGGAGATATAGGCGGAAGGGGAAAGGCTCATGCCTTTGTCACGTCACAACGGGGGAGGAGGTGAACTCGTATGAAGAAACCTTCTTTCCACGATGAAATGACAATCCGGCATCAGTTTGACCGTCTGTGTCAAATGTCGCTCAAAGGTGAAGCCGCCAGCTATTACAGATATATAGAATACCGCAGGCGGCATGAAGCCATGTTCTCTGAACTGTCTGAAAAGGAGTTGAACCGGTTGTTTGTTATGGATGAGTATGGAGTGGAAAACAGTCATTTCACAGTGTATGGATATGACATTGAGGTGAAAGATGCCCTGATTGCGGAAGCATTACAGGCTCTCTCAGAACGGAAGCGGAATGTGATACTGCTTTCTTATTTTCTGGAGATGAGTGATGCGGACATCGCAAGGGAGATGAACCTTGTCCGCAGCACAGTCCATGAACACCGGACACGCTCGCTTGAGATTTTAAAGAAGATTATGGAGGGAAAAGCGGATGAAAAAGAGATGTAAGAGCAGAGAAGAAAAAAAATTTGTTGCCTTTCCATATCATTAAGGCAGCATCAGAGGGTGACGTAATGGCAATCAATACAGTGTTAAAGCATTATGAAGGATACATAATTTCCCTGTCCACCCGGAAGATGTATGACGAGAGTGGGCGGCTTCATTTCTGTATTGATGAAACGCTTCGCCGGAGATTGGAAACCAAGCTGATTACAAAGATACTGGCGTTTGAAGCGGTATAAAGGGCGGTAAATTACCCTTTTCCATAGCTGACAGATTTACAGCGGTGTACCTTGAAAATTGAATATACAATAACCTCACAGGACGTGAGAAACTGTGGAGCTACGCAGCAGATACGCTAGGACTGTCTGTTCCGGTAAGGAATTGAAAGTGAAGAAGCATCTGATGATGTTGAAGCAAAGGCACGAGCGAAAAAATATCAGTGTTGGAGTAGAAAACTTCCTGTATAGGAAGCGGGGATTCTATTGGCGAAGAAGCAGTTTCGTGATAATGATACTTCTGGCGGAAGCCAGTCACATAGAGAAGATGATGGTGCAAGTCCAATGTGGGAAGGTTTCCCGCCTGCTACCTGTGAGGATATTTTTTAGTATGCCTATCAATAAAAGTTTATCTGACAGGTGGATTTTTATTGGCAGGCATACCATGAAAAATGATGAGTAAGCGGGACATGGATACATATAGGACAAGCAGATGTAAATATAATGGAATGTGGAGAATTGAAAGAGGTGTATGCACATTGAGTATAGAAGAAATGAAGAATGTAGATGTTAGGATGGTGAAAAGAGAAGAACTTACGGATATAAGGGAAGTAGAGGTAAATAAAAGGAAAAGTCAGGAAGGGCAGATAAAGGACTACCTTGAACAGATTAAAAACCCTTATTGCTACCGATATGGGGAATATATCGTCAAGATAGGATTTGAAGATACAACGGTCACGCTTACAGATCGGCTGCAGGAACTGATTTTAAAAACTGCCAGTGCCATATGAAATTGCGTGTTTCTCCATTGGACAAAAGCAGGAATTTGTGCTAGACTATATTCAGGACTAAATTCATATGTGGAACCCTGATTTTATGGTTATGTCAGCACTATAAAATTAGGAGGAAGCAGTATGGATAAAAACATTTCATACATATCTTACATGGCTGCTGTGTACCTGCGTCTGTCAAAAGAAGATGAAGATTTGCAGGAGATAAAGGATAAGAAAGAAAGCAACAGCATCGCCAATCAAAAGGCATTGATATTAAAAACATTAGAATCTATGCCAGATGTTACCCTTTATGACATATATATAGATGACGGATTTACAGGACTCAACTTTGAGCGTCCAAATTTTCAGCGTATGTGCGAAGATATTTATAATGGCAGAGTGAACATGGTCATTGTAAAGGATTTGTCAAGGTTGGGGCGTGATTATATTGATTCGGGGCGATATGTGAAAAAAATATTCCCGTCCTATCATGTCAGGTTTGTATCTGTACTGGATCATTTTGATAGTCTGACAGCAACACAAAGCGATGTGAACCTGTTAATTCCTGTTAAAAATTTTGTAAATGACAATTACAGCCGGGACATATCCGGCAAAGTGAGAAGTCATCAGGAGGTTATGCGTGAAAATGGGCTGTATGTTGGTTCTCATGTTGCATATGGCTATAAAAAGCTGGAAACTGACAGGAATAGAATTATACCGGATGAATATGCCGCAGACATTGTTCGTAAGATTTTTGACTGGAAACTGAAAGGATTGAGTTCAGCATCAATAGCAGATAAACTCAATGGACTTGGCGTGGCAGCTCCTTCCGAGTACAAAAGACAGCTTGGAGGAAATTATAAAAGCGGCTTTCAAAAAAACAGGAAAGCAAAATGGTCGGCGGTGGCAATCAACCGCATATTGAGAAATAAAATTTATATCGGGGTACTTGAACAGGGCAAACGTGAAAAAGTTAATTATAAATTGAATAAGGTTGTTGAAAAGCCTGAAACCGAATGGGCGGTAAAGGAAAATACGCATGAAGCGATTATTAGTAAGGCAGACTTTGAGAATGTTGCAAAACTCCTTAACCTCGATACTCGTAAATCACCGGAGGAAGAAACTCTGTTCATGCTTTCAGGTTTGATGTTCTGTGGGGAATGTGGAAGAAGCATGGTAAGACGCTGTAACCGATATAAGGATAAACAGAGCGTTTACTATATATGCGCTACCTATAATAAAGGAAAAGGGTGTAGCCGACACAGCATCGCTCAGTCAGTAATAGAAGATATTCTTCTGGATACAATTAAAAGGCATATTGAACACGTTGCCAGATTGGAGGAGCTTTTAAACACTATCAGAGATAGGGAAGTTAATTATGATGATATAGTGGCAAATGACCGGGAGATTCTCGCAAAGTATAAAGAACTGGATCAGTGTAAAAAGGTGGAAATGTCTTTGCACAGAGATCTTGCTGCAGGAATTATTTCTATCAAGGAATATAAACAGTTTAAAAATAATTTTGCCCACAAGTCCGCAGAAATAGAGGAAACTATTAGAAAATTACAGCAGGAAATAGAAACGGTTTTTGAGGAAGGACTGTTTGCGGATGAATGGATTGACACATTTACAAAAACAGGAAATATTACTTCATTAGATAGAAGTATCGTGCTGTCATTGGTGGAAAAGATTACAGTCTATGAAGAAAACAGGATTGAAATTACTTTTAAGTATCAGGATGAATACGAAACCTTGTGCAGAATTATTGAAACACTTCCAGCATCTTTGAAGGAGGTGGGCAGCAATGGCTAGGACAGCGGACAGATACTTAAAGAAAAATGTTAAAACAAAGGCAGCACCTAAAATATATGATGTTGGAAATTATTTAAGACTATCAGTAGACAGTGATTATACTGGAAGCGATTCTTTACAAAATCAAAGAAAGCTGGCACAGGAATATGTAAGGGGATGCCCTGATCTGAATATAGTAAGAGAATATGTTGATGATGGAAAAACAGGTACAGATTTTTCACGTCCGGCATTTACCAGAATGATAGCCGATTTAAAAGCTGGAATTATCAACTGTGTTCTTGTAAAGGACTTATCCCGGTTTGGAAGGGAATACATCGAAGCCGGGAATTATATTGAAAAGGTATTTCCTTTTTTGGGGGTTCGCTTCATATCCATTGTTGACAGGTATGACAGTGCTGATGCGAATTGCAGTAGGGAGTTGTTGCTCATATCGCTTAAAAATCTTATGCATGAGATGTATGCAAAGGATATTTCTAAAAAAGTAGGAAGCACATTCCGGATGAAGCAGGAAAAAGGGATGTTCTACCGCAGTGCTACGATTCCTTATGGATATAAGATGAATGAAAGTGGTACGAATTATATCATCTGTGAGCAGACAGCTCCGATTGTACGAGAGATATTTAAACAGTGTAGCAAGGGGATTTCTAATTATGCAATAAGCCGGTGGTTATATGATAATCACGTTTATACGCCACAGCAATATGCTTGGACAGGCAACGTATATAGGAAGCCGGAAGAAGAATTGAAAATATGGCATTGCTCTACAATTAAACGGATTCTGGAAAATCCTGTCTATATCGGCAGGGTTATAAGACATAAATCCGAGCAGAGCTTCTTTGTGGGAAAAAAGGCAAGTCCAGTACCGGAACAGGAGCAGATTATTATTGAAAACAACCATGAACCGATTATTGAGAAGTCGATGTTTGAGATTGTTCAGAAGATACTAAGTCAGACAAAAGATAAAAAAACCGAGTCTGCCTGTGAACGCCAAACTGTTGTATTTGAGAGGAATGTATTTCAAGGGAAGCTGTTTTGTGGCTCTTGTAAAGCAAATATGGTCAGGGTAGGCGCTTATCGCTCTGTTAATGGGGTAAAGGAGCAATACAAGGTTTTTAAATGCAGTACCCATAGAAATCATTGTGATTTGTGCGATACAAGGTGGATTGCAGAGGACTTGTTGTGCGATATTCTGTATGCTACGATACGCAAACATTTGAGTTTGATAAAAGGGATAAAAAAACAGATAGAAAAAGATATTCGGTATTCCTTTGAAGAAAACCTGAAACAGACAGAATGGAAAAGACAAAAGATTGTGAGTACAAAGAACCTGTTGGAGCAGGAGTATATGCAGAAATATTCAGATTATGCGGAAGGAAGTATCTCACAGGCGGCATTTCTGCAATATAAAAGTACTTATCATGAGAAAATGGAACTATGTCGGAAACAGGAGGATGTTTGTACTAAAGAGGTAAAAGGGATAAAGAAGTGTCAGGCGGCTTTGCAAAAACTATTGTCGGACTGGCTTTGCTTTCAGAATACAAGGAAATTGACGGAAACAATGGTAGAAATCTGTGTTGACAGAATGGAGCTTTTTACTGATAACCGGGTGGAAATAAAGTTAAGGTATCAGGATTGCTTTGAACTTCTTGAAAACTGGATGCGGAAGGAGGTGTAAGTTTATGATTATGGCATTGTATTTAAGGTTGTCAAAGGAAGATGGCGATATGATTGATGAAAGCAACAGTATTACAAATCAAAGGTTTATCCTCCGCAAGTTCGTGGAGGAAAGACCGGAATTTGATAGTTATGAGATTAAGGAGTACATAGACGATGGATTCAGCGGGAAGAACTTTGAAAGACCGGGGATTCAGGAACTGTTGGAGGATGTCAGATCGGGCAAGGTGTTCGGTATTATCGTGAAAGATTTTTCACGTTTTGGAAGAAACCATATTGAGGTTGGAAATTACATTGAAAAGATATTTCCATTACTGGATGTTCGCTTTATTGCGGTCAACAATAGCTTTGACAGTAAAGACTACTTAGGCACGACACCAGATATGGATGTGGCATTTGAAAATCTGATGTATGATTATTTCAGTGAGGAAAATTCCGTTAAAATCAAGAATGACTTAATGGGAAGGCGAATGAGAGGAAAGTATTTAGCTACTTTTGCGGTATTTGGCTACAAAAAATCTCCAGATGACCATAATCATATTGTGATAGACGAAACCGCTGCAGCCATTGTACGCATGATTTTTGAAAAGTATGCGGAGTGTGGGGTAAAGGCAAAGGTGGCAAGATACTTAAATCAACAAGGGATTCCGACACCGCAAGTCTATGCAATGAAAAGCGGCAGCACTTATCAATGGAAGTATCAGGAAGAAAAAAAGCTGTGGAATGGCTCTATTATAGGAAGAATTTTGAAAAATGAGCTATATATAGGGAACAACGTATTTCATAAAAAAGAAACTGTCGAGGTTGGATCGAGAAAAACAAAGTGTTTGCCTAAAGATGAGTGGAAGGTATGCGAAGGCACACATGAACCAATCATATCGAAGGAATTATTTGAATTGGTGAACAGCAAGGACTTTGGGAATACAGGCATTGTGAAACCGATAGGACAAGGCAATGGGGAGGGAATAGATAAAAAAGTATATTGTGAGGGGGAAAAGCGGAAAAGGGGAAGTGCGGATTCCCCCATTAAGGGATTAGTAAAATGTGGCGGTTGCAGACACAATATGCAACGTAGGAGTCGATTAAATGTTTCCTACTATTGCAGATACTACTATGAAGCCAAGCAAGTTGAATGTTGCCGGGAAAATGTTAGGGAAACGGAGCTTATAGAAATTGTATTGTCTGCAATCAGACATCAGGCAAGATTAGCAGGTGAAACGGAAAAACTGCGGGATTTATATAATATGCAGCATCAGGAACGTGTTAGGGAAAATCTGGAGCAAGAAAAGATGCTTCAGGAACAGATACAGAAACTTACAGATAGCAATTTTTCACTATATGAAAGCTATACAAGAGGTGAAATTGATGCCAATGAGTTTATGAGGAAAAAAGAAGATAACAATAAACAGATCGAAAGATACAAAACCAAACTTCAAGTCTGCCATACAAAAGAAACGCCAGTGCCGGACGAAAGCATGAGTTTGTTAAAGCTGTTAGAGGGAAAAGAAAACCTTACAGAGCTTACAAAAGAACTTGTCAGACAGCTTATAGATGCTATCTATGTATATAATGATCGCCGCATTGAAATAGTTTTTAAGTTTCAGGACAAAAATGCCTGTCCCGATAGAAAAGATATAGAAGCTATGTTATGATGAACAGAGGAAAACGAGAATATTTTCCCGGTTGCCAATAATAGCAATCGGGAAATTGATTTTGGAGGGAATACTTTGAGTGAAAGCGAATTGATTGGGAAGGTACATTCAGCAGTTTATCACCAATGCCAACAGCGGGGATATGCAGCTCCTGTTGACGTGCTTATTGATGTGGGGGTGTTGCCAAAGCAGAAATATGAGGATTGGCGTTATGGGAAAGTTCCATATTTAGAACAGGTCTGTACTTGTAATCTCAAAAAACTTTCTTTTATTATGAGCCAGATTCGGAAGTATGCAGCGAAATCAAATTTGAAACCGTCTTTTTGCTATTATAAGCAATGGGGAACAAAAAAGAAAGGCGGACAGGGAAGAAAGCCTGTAATCCCCCTTCGGTTTAGTAAAAGCGGCAAAGAAGATATTGAAAGGGCATATGCTACGCACTTTGTAGATGTGAAGCAGATAGAACAGCTCAAGCAGAACAAAAAGGCAAGTCAGGATAGGGAGGAGTCACCAAAGGACAAGTTGAGCCGGGAAAGGGAAGATTTGTAAACTGGAAGCATAAATATAGGGAAAAATGACAGAAAACGACACAAAATCCCCTGTTTCAAAAATTTTTTCAAAAAGTTCGTGTCATTAACTTGACACAAGGGGGGCTGAAGGCCATGGAAGAATTGGAGAAGTTGGAAGAGGACAGAAGAAACGGACGTCTCCCAGGGCCGGTGAGAAAACGGGGGATTGCCAGTAATGAGATGTGTACATTTCTGATATTGAATATTTCTTCTTTGCAGTTGATCCCAATGAATATTATTGCCTACCGGAGCCAGTACGGGAGCGTGAATCCGGCGGGAATCGTAGGGGCAGGGATTGCGGCGACGGCGGTGAGTACATTGGTGGCGGTGGTGTATTGCAAGGTGATGGATAGGAAGCGGGGAACGTAGAATTCCCTGCTTTCTTTAAAAAATTCCCCTTTATAGGAAATCAGTATAATTACAAAAATATCGGAAATAATAGTTGAAATAACACAAAAAAGTATATATAATAACATAATAAAAACGTAAATAACGTGGAAAAAAGGTGGAGGACATGAAAATCTTAAAACTATCCATAAAAGGTTTACAAAATTTAAAAAATACTTTAGATGTGGACTTCGTTGCACAACAAAGAGTAGACAATGATGCCAGAGAACAAATGTTCAATGTGTTTTCTAATGTTTATACAAGTCCAACATTATCTTTTATTGGGATTAATGCATCTGGTAAGACAACAATCCTAAAATTGATTTCTTTTGCTATAGGATTATTAAATAATGAACCTATTAATAGTATTTCCTCTAAAAAATTTTTGGACGACTTAGATAGTAAACAAAATATGATTTTTACTGCTTATTTTTATCATAATGGCATTGTATATAAATTGGAAACAATAGTAGGAAGAAAAAGAAATGCTATTGATGGCAATACAAAATTTGTAATTATAGATGAAACATTATGGGAAAAAGAAATTCATAAGATAAAAACGAAAAAAAGACTTTATGATTTTAATGATGCCCAAGTAAAAATCCGAAGAAATAAAAATGAACAGTATCTAATAGAAGATGTTAGTATTATAGTTGCTTTAAATAAAGAACAAGACACGAATTTTTCCTTATATGATATGTCAGATTTCACAGATCATAATATGTTGAATTTTTTAGGCCAGTATCCGAAAGAAATATTAACTTTTTTAGATCCTAGCATCGAAACCCTTAGCTGTGAACCAACTGAAAAAAAAGTTGATATCAGATTGAAATTTTATGAAAAAGAAGAGCTAACGTTAAATAGTCCGTTAGCACTTAACAGATATCTTTCTTCAGGTACAATAAAAGGTCTGAGTGTATTTATGGGGGCAGTATTTTCATTTTTGGAAGGGGGATATTTGATTGTAGATGAATTAGAAAATCATTTTAACAAAGAAATTGTTTCAACATTAATACGATTTTTCATGGATAAAAAAGTCAATAAAAAAGGGGCAACTCTGATTTTTTCAACTCATTATTCAGAATTGCTAGATGAATTTGAAAGGAACGACAGTATTTATATTACAAAAAACAAAGATGGGATTACTGCCGAAAAACTTTCTGGTATTTTGAAAAGAAATGATATTAAAAAAAGTGAGATATACGATAGTGATTTTCTTGAGGGAACCGTACCTGCTTATGAATCTTATATTGCTCTGAAAAAAGCGCTAATATCATTAAGATAGGAGGCTTTAAAATGGCAAAATATTTAGCATGTATATGCGAAGGCGGTGCCGAACACGCGATATTAGATTTATTACTGGACAACCATAGCTTAGTTTTTGAGAGAGAAGATCTAATTGAAGAAGAAGTGTTAAAATGCCGACGAGGAAGAGATTTTGAAGAAAAGTACCTAAAGAAAGGCTTTTCCGAAAAAATAACAGTTTATCGAATTTTAGATTCAAGAAATGAAAATTTTAAGCTACGCAAAGCATATGAAAAGAAGGTAGATGTTATAAATGTAGTTACAGCTCCTGAAATTGAAATGCTTATAATATGTAATGAAGACAGATACAAAGATTTTAAAAATTCAGGAGAGAAACCAAGTACATATTGTAAGCGTGCTTTGAAATATAGCAAAGTAAAAAGTTATGATTTTATTTATGAATATTTTTCTGATATAAATATCTTAATAAATGCGTTGCATGAATATAGACGGATATCAAAAATTCGTAGAAAAGAAATGACCTTATGGGATCTATTAAAACAAAAATAATAAATTTTTCAACCTACTCATCTACTGGTTAAAAAATATGTAACCATCAAATTTTTTAGTCTTAGCTTGACACAACCGTACCGGAGCCAGTATGGGAGTGTGAATCCAACGGCAATCGTGGGACCAGGAATTGTGGCAACGGCGGTGAGTACGTTGGTGGCGATTGTTTTTTGTAAAGCGGTGGGAGGAAAGCGGAGGATATAACATCTTCCGCTTTCGTGGTATTCAAGAAGAGACGAAAAAGAGTTTTGAAAGTATATTGAGAGAAACTGTTTTTTAGGGTATACTAAATAATTAAGATGTAAAGCTAACAGATATCCGGTTTGGCTGTTTAAAATGTACATATTTCTTTATCGCGTAGGCAGGAGGAATAAAAGAATGTCTGTCCATGTTTTTTCAGTTAATGAGGAAAATTATAAAATTTGTATTCAACATGGTCTGGTTGGATTGCCCGAGCCAAAGGAAACCCGAAATCAGAATAATACTTTTGATGGATTGCTTTCTAGGTTAACTGCAGTTCGAGAAGATGACTATATTTTGATGTATGTGATTGGAACAAAGGAATTACGGGGATTGTGGCAGGCAGATGGAAAACCTTTTTACGACAATACTCCGATTTGGACAGACAGAACGTATCCATTCCGATGCAAAATAAAATATGCATCATATAATTTCGAACATGCCTTAAAATTGATGATATAAATGATTTGAGAAATACAGGAAAACTTTGGACTTGGGCACTACAACGTACCAGTGGAACAAATGCAATGTTCTCTATTTCTAATAATGAATTTGAAACTTTACTGGATGAGTATATAAAAATTAATCCTTTTACAATGCGTAAGGGAATCATTAGAGAACCGTATCCTTTTCGTGAATATAATTTGCTTGATTACATCCATATTGAAAAAGGGAATCCTCAATATGAATATTCCATAATGACTCTTTTAAATTATGCATTTGCAAACGGATTCTATACGGATATTTTTGGAAATTATACAGATTATCTAAGCTATGTTCCTACTAATTTAGGCAGAGAAATAGATATTCTATTAATGTTTGGAAACTTACGGAATTCACAAATCGCATCATACGATATTATTGAAGTAAAGCGTGCTGAATTTGATTCAAAGGCTTTGGTTCAATTAATTGATTATGAGTCGTGGTTTTTGCAGAAGAAAGTTTCAGGAGATTTAAATATGATTCGCACTACGGCTATTGCCCGGAATTTTTCTGATGATGTGATTAATTATGTGAAAAATCGTAAATTTTTTGAGAATAAGCCTATTAAATTGTTAACCTATCATTATTCGCAAAATAAATTGCTGTCCTTACAACAAATATTATAATATAATTCAAAAAATCTGAGGAGGAAACGATATTGAGCATGATAAGCGATTTAAAAGGAATCAGTATTCAACAATATAAGACAGATGTTGGATTTCGTACACTGGTAGAAGGTGTAAACGAAAATTTGTATATTATACCTAAATATCAGAGAAAATATCGTTGGAGTAAGGAACAGGTTATTTCGTTAGTTGAATCATTGATTCGTGGTTTACCGATTCCGCCAATTTATACTTGCAGGAACAGGGAGAATCAATTGGAAATCCTGGATGGACAACAGCGTGTTCTGAGTTTGTTTTTTTATTATATAGGTTATTATTTAGACAGAAGAAAAAGCAATTCTGTAGATTTTTCAGAAATCCAGGTGCATAATATTCCTTTTAAAGAAGCCTTGACAAGCCAACTGGCATTAGAAGAACTTCATATTCAACTAAAAAATGAAGATGAAAAAGTTTTTAATGTAGATTATGCTTCTCTTCCTATGGAAATGAAAAGACGCATAGACTATACGTCAATTACTGTTATAGAAATAAAAATTGATGACGAAAAACAACGTACAAAAATATTAAGAAAAATTTTTGAAAATTTAAATGCTAAAGGTTCTCTTTTAATGCAGCAGGAATTGAGAAATGGAATATATGTATGTGATTTTTATACTATGCTGCAAGAATATAACAGGCATAATGATAAATGGCGAAAAATATGGGGGAAAGAGGATGCTGCAGAACGCGACATGGAAACTCTTTTGCGGTTTTGTGCATTGAAAAAGTATGTTAGAATCGAGCAAAAGGATTCAATAAATTTTAATTTTATCATAGAAAACTATCATAGTTCCTATACAAAATTGTTAGATAAGTTTTCAGAAGAGTCCATGAAATTTGACAAAAAACAAATTAAAGAATATAGAAATAGTTTGAGTTACTTTTTTGATTTATTTAAAGTAAATGTAACACAGTCATCAAAGGTGGCCTTATTGGAGAGTTTTTATATTGTTTATGAGAAATTGGGGGTTCACAAACCAGTTACATCTGTAATATATAATAAAATATTACATGATCCAAGATATATATCCCATGCGCGGCAGGGAACAGTTAAAATGAGAAGCATGAATGAAAGGTGGAAAACAGTGTATGAAATTTGGTCTGGAGATGATAAATCATATCATTGACAAAATATACAACGAAGAATTGCCTTATACAGACAGCATTATCATAGGAGAGAACTCTGGCGGAAAAACATTATTACTAAAACTATTTATAGAGAAGACAAAGAATGATAGGGCTGTATATTTTATTGATGCGGTTAACCGTGGATTTGATGTAAAGAAAGTTTCCCCAATAGATAAAAGTCCAAAGTATAAAAAAACTATTTTAGATACAAGATTACAAGATATGAATTTTAATTTAGTTGATTCTTTTAATTGTTTTGGAACTTTAACAGAAAGGGTAGAAATAATTTATCAATTATATGAAAAAGAAGTTCAAAATTTATTTTTTGAATTAACAAACGACAGGTTTAAAATAGACTATGATGCTTCATTAGGAGAAGTAGATTTCGGAAACGGAAAGGGGCACTTATCAAGCGGTTATCAGGCAATAATACGCATATTACTTGAATTACTCTATTATCAGGATATGGAAATTAAAGTGAACGCATTGCAATATGCATGGGTTGTAATAGATGAATTGGACGAATACTTATCTCCCAGATATTCTGCTGCAATTTTGAAATTTTTGAAGAAAACATTTCCATGGGCAAGATGGGTTGTGACAACACATTCTTGCGATTTAGTAGCATCCACAAACGATTCTAATCTGATAATTTTAGATAATGGCAGTTATGAAGTTGCGGATAGTAATGACTATCCATCTATTTCAGAGGTGCAGATCATTTTTGATCGAGTATTCGGAAATTATGAGATTTTCGGATCAGAGACAGAAAATACTTTAAGAAGATTGCTGAATAATAAGATTAATGGCGCATGGGGAGAAAAAGATGAAGAATGTCTTGAACAGATAGAAAGCGGGAAATTGACTGCTTCACAGCAAATAATTGTACATCAAATACGAGAATGGTGAGTGTTAAATGGAAGATTTTTTGTTACTTGAGATGCCCGTATTTCAGCCACATTATAAAAAATGGAAAAAATATGGTTATACAAATCCAATAGAAAAAAACAATTTAAAGGACACCTTAGAAGAAAGTACAGGTGGATATTGCATGTATTGTTATACACGGGTTCGTGTAGATGAAAAACTATATGCTAATTTGGAACATGCAATTGAAAAAAGTAATTCAGACAAATTGATTGAATGTGTGCCTAATATAGGGCTGTCTTGTCCGGTTTGTAATCAGACATTTAAACGTATTGGTGAAAAAAAGAGAAAAATACCTAAAAACGATATCATTCAATATGAGGAATCCAGTAAATGTTCAACTGACTGCCGTAAACAATGTACCGTTCCTTGTAAAGCATTAAGGAGTTTACAAAAAAAATACAGCAGCCTTATTGATGCAGAAATTGTGTTGCAGCCTATGGGTATTCAGGGCAAGGATTCAAATGAAAAACTAATTTTGCAATATAATGTTATGAACATGGAATTTGAACCCGCCAAAGATTCACATACATATTCTGACAGTGAACTTCGATTTATAGAAGCACATATAAAAAAATTTCGATTAAACGATCCTCAATACCGTACTCGGCAATTATTTGATTTTGTAAAAAATGTTATAGATAATAATGGAAATCTTCCAAAATACGAGTACAATAATTTAATCGTAAAGTTATTTTGTGAGAAGCTAGCGAACAAATCATCAGAAGAAATATTTAAGATTTGTAAAAATATCTTTATTATTACATTTGTTAAAATGTAGAGAGTTATTTCGCAAGGATGATCAACTATAAATTGTCCTTATATTTAAAGATGAACTGGAAAGTTTTCTTAAATCGGCAAACAATACCACGATTCAAAAATTTTTTCAAAAAGTTCGTGTCATTAACTTGACACAAGGGGGGCTGAAGGCCATGGAAGAATTGGAGAAGTTGGAAGAGGACAGAAGAAACGGACGTCTCCCAGGGCCGGTGAGAAAACGGGGGATTGCCAGTAATGAGATGTGTACATTTCTGATATTGAATATTTCTTCTTTGCAGTTGATCCCAATGAATATTATTGCCTACCGGAGCCAGTATGGGAGTGTGAATCCAACGGCAATCGTGGGACCAGGAATTGTGGCAACGGCGGTGAGTACGTTGGTGGCGATTGTTTTTTGTAAAGCGGTGGGAGGAAAGCGGAGAGTATAATACGGGCAACGAATTACATTTTAGAAAAAATGAAAGAATAGAATCCCAAACTTTTGTCTGACAGATTTCGACATGTTTTGACGGGAATGGACAGGGAAAAGAAAGGAGGATTCTGAAGGAAAAGAATCAGGCAAAATACATTGAAGTTGAACGAAAAAAGCCCTTAAAACGGGGCTTTTTCTTATATTAAGAATGAAGGTGAGGCAAAGTGGGAAGAAAGCCGGAGTGTAGAAAAATGTAGAACGTTTTTTGAAGCATTTTTGTGAAAGCTGCGCTATAATGTGCTCAAGACACGAGAATGGCATGTTCCGGACGGCCAGGGGGTGTTAAAAAAATAGAGGAGGACTTCGTGATGTTTAAGGAAGTAGTGACAGGCACCAACATCATATTTTATCTGATGATGGCTGTTGGCCTCATCGGGGTGCTGGCAAAGGTGATGAACCAAGTTACTCTTTACAGTCTGGTAAAGGCAGCAGGAAATATGCAGAAGAGTACACACAAATTGATAAAGCTCGTACGTGCAAAATATGAACATGCGCTGATGCTACATGACAAAGTAGAGAATGCAGAAGCATTTGTGGAGAAGTACATATATGAATACCGGGGGATTTTGTTCCGGATTCATACCTGGAGGCAATTGGAGATACAATCCATATGGTTTGCCGGAATTTTGGCCATATTCGGAGCAGCGGGCTGGTATATGGATCGTGGATTTTGTGAAGAAATCTATTATTATATTGGAGTGGGAGCAGCAGAGATGGTATTGCTGTTCGTAATCAGCCAGTTATCGGACGAACAGTATAAGATAGAAGCTACAAAGAATTATATGGTGGATTATCTGGAAAATATCTGTGCACAGCGTCGGCGAAAAGTAAGGCAGTCCGAACGGGATCCGATCAATGTCATTCGCCCGGAGACAGGATCCACCGGGCGTACAAAGGGACGAGATCCAATAGTCGGAAGTAAGACGGCAGTTACCGGGAGCAGGGGGACTGCAAGAGCCTTTGGAAATGAGACAGAAACCAGAAGAAAGAAGGAAACATCAGAGATTCCGGAATTATCCAT
This sequence comes from Lachnospiraceae bacterium, assembly GCA_910574195.1. Classification (GTDB taxonomy): domain Bacteria; phylum Bacillota; class Clostridia; order Lachnospirales; family Lachnospiraceae; genus Schaedlerella. The sequence continues at coordinate 27,597 of CAJTBF010000009.1, forward strand.
TTGTATTGAAGGAGAACCGCGCGGAGTAGAGGCAGAGGAAGAAAGTATACGGGCGGAGACAGTGGAAGAACGCGGCAGGATTGTATCCATATCAAATGGGTATGAGGGTGGTCCAGGTATTTTACAAAATGAAACAGATTTGTCTGGGGAAGGAGAACCGGAACCAGAGGCAGGAGCAGAAGAAGACCTGGATTTAAAATATCAGGATCTGGAAGAGATGGAACTGGATTTGGAAACCGGAGAAGATTTGGAAGAATCCATGGAGACAGATACGGTAAAACCGATGTTCCACCGGGCAGGAAAAGAAAGAGCCGATCCCGAAGAAAAAGAAGAGTCCGTAATGAAGGAGGAAGTAATCCGGCAAATATTGGAAGAATTTCTGGCATAGAAATGAGGGTTGATCTTGAATAAGAAAAATAGATTTGGTAAAATAACATAGAAGGGGTACAAAATATCAGGAATACACAAACAGAGAGGAAGGGATAAGAATGGCAAACAAAGTGACATTTGATTATTCAAAGGCAACGGGTTTTATTCAGGAACATGAAGTGGAATATATGAGTGAGCTTGTGGCACAGGCGAAGGACAAGCTTGTGAAAAAGAGCGGTGCTGGGAACGATTTCCTGGGATGGATTGATCTTCCGGTAGATTACGATAAAGAAGAGTTTGCACGTATTCAGAAGGCGGCAGAGAAGATTCGTGAGGATTCGGAAGTTCTGCTGGTGATCGGAATCGGCGGTTCTTATCTGGGCGCGAGAGCGGCAATTGAATTTTTGGGGCATTCTTTTGCGAATATTGTTTCAAAAGAAACAAGAAAATCTCCGGAGATCTATTTTGTAGGAAACAGTATCAGCAGTACTTATATTCATGATCTGATGGACGTTGTGGGAGACAGAGATTTCTCCATCAATATGATATCCAAGTCGGGAACAACGACAGAGCCGGCGATCGCCTTCCGTGTATTTAAAGAGATTTTAGAGAAAAAGTATGGAAAAGAAGAAGCTGCAAAGAGAATTTATGCTACAACAGACAAAGCAAGAGGAGCCCTGAAGAATCTTGCCACGGAAGAAGGGTATGAGTCCTTTGTCGTACCGGATGATGTCGGCGGTCGTTTCTCCGTCCTGACTGCAGTAGGTCTGCTTCCGATTGCGGTAAGCGGAATCGACATCACCGAATTGATGGAAGGTGCCCAGGCAGGAAGAAAAGCTGCTTTGGAAAATGATTTTGCCCAGAATGATGCATTGCAGTATGCGGCAGTTCGCAACCTCCTCCTTAGAAAAGGAAAAACCGTCGAAATTTTGGCGAACTATGAGCCGAGTCTGCATTATGTATCGGAATGGTGGAAGCAGTTATACGGGGAAAGCGAAGGGAAAGATCAGAAAGGGATTTTCCCGGCATCCGTAGATTTGACGACGGATCTGCATTCTATGGGACAGTTCATTCAGGATGGAAACCGGATTTTGTTCGAGACCGTACTGAATGTGGAAGAATCCAGATCGGAGATCGTAATGAATGAGGAACCGGTAGACCTGGACGGGTTGAACTATCTGGCAGGAAAGACGGTTGATTTTATAAATAAGAGTGCGATGAATGGAACTATTCTCGCACATACAGATGGCAATGTGCCGAATCTGATGGTAAAGATTCCGAAGCAGAATGCATATTATCTGGGACAGTTATTCTATTTCTTTGAGTTTGCCTGCGGTATAAGCGGATACTTACTCGGCGTGAATCCGTTTAACCAGCCAGGCGTGGAGAGTTACAAGAAAAATATGTTCGCGCTGCTTGGAAAACCAGGATATGAGGAAGAAAGAGAAGCATTATTAAAAAGATTGTAGGAAGTTCTGATAAATGTAGAAAAAGGCTACTGATTTTCAGATAGTCAATGAAAAAGGGACCGTCAATGCTGAAAAAGTGTTGGCGGTCTTTTTGTATCAAAATACTTGCCTGAACAGAAAAAGTATAGTACGATAGAAAGGATTACAAAGGAGTGAGAAAACAGATGCAGTATTTGATTATATTGGGCGTATTGGTTGTCATTGCGTTGATTCTGATTGTCATTATCATTGTTGCACTGATGAAAGGGAAGCAGCAGGGAAGCGAAGAAGAATATGCGGAAGATTATGACGAGGAATATGAGGACGAGCCTGGCAGGGAAGAGCCGCCGCGTCGCAGACGCAGAACGCAGGAGCCTGATGGAGAAGGTCTGGAAGGTACAGAAGAGTCAGAACAATCGGAAGCAGGGGGACTGTCTGACAGACAGAATGAGGATGGAGGGGAGAGGCGTTCTCCCAGATCAAAACCAAAGAAAAAACAGTGGAAGTTGGTGTTGGAGAATGAGGCGAGCTGGCAGAAGCATTCTTATGTTTTTTATGATAATGTAGGGATCGGCAGAAGCCGCAGTAATTCCGTATTTGAAAAATATCTGTCTGTCCCGGATGATCCAAGAGTATCGAAAGTACATTGCGCGATTATTCAGAATGAAGGCAAATTATATCTCAAAGATCTGGGCGCACGCAACGGTACTTATTTGAATGGAAAACGGATTTCCCAGCCGGTGTTAATTCAGCGGGATGACGTCATCAGTCTGGGCGAGACCAAGATTGAAGTAAAAAGTATTATGAAAGAGAAACAGGAGACGGAAGAGTAAGAATAGGAGGAGTTCCAGTGATAAAATTATACGAAAAAGGGGTGTACCTGTTGAATGGTGCACAGATTGTAGAGGATGCAGAAGGGGTAGAGGCGCCGCTTTCCAAAGAAGAGGCGGCAAAAAATACGATGGCATATGGTATTCTGTGCGCGCATAATACATCGGGAAATATGAAGAATCTCCAGATCCGGTTTGATAAACTGACTTCCCATGATATTACATTTGTCGGAATCATCCAGACGGCCCGGGCTTCGGGACTGGAGAAGTTTCCCATTCCCTATGTACTGACGAACTGTCACAATTCTCTATGTGCAGTAGGTGGGACGATCAATGAGGATGACCATATGTTTGGATTGACCTGTGCGAAAAAATACGGTGGAATGTATGTTCCTCCTCATCAGGCAGTGATTCATCAGTTTGCAAGAGAGATGCTCTCAGGCGGTGGAAAGATGATTCTTGGTTCCGACAGTCATACCCGGTATGGTGCATTGGGGACGATGGCCATGGGAGAAGGCGGACCGGAACTGGTGAAGCAGCTTCTGAATAAAACCTATGATATCCGGATGCCGGGGGTAGTCGGTATCTACCTGGACGGAGAGCCGATGAAGGGAGTCGGCCCGCAGGATGTGGCGCTGGCGATTATTGGTGCAACCTTTGGAAACGGATATGTAAATAATAAGGTGATGGAATTTGTCGGACCCGGTGTGGAAAAGTTAAGTGCAGATTTCCGGATTGGAATTGATGTCATGACAACGGAAACCACCTGTCTGTCCTCCATCTGGAAGACAGATGAAAAGATCCGGGAATTTTATGAGATTCATGGAAGAAGCGAGGATTATAAGGAATTAAATCCGGGCGCATGTACGTATTATGACGGTATGGTATATGTCAATTTGAGTGAGATCAAACCTATGATTGCCATGCCATTCCATCCGAGTAATGTGTATTCTATTGAAGAGTTGAATGCAAATTTGAAGGATATTCTTCATGATGTGGAACAGAAAGCTCTGGTTAGTCTGGATGGTGCGGTAGAATATTCTCTTCAGGATAAAGTGATTGACGGAAAATTATATGTGGAACAGGGAATCATTGCAGGTTGTGCAGGCGGTGGATTTGAAAATATCTGTGCGGCGGCGGATATCATTCGGGGAAAGAACATCGGTTCCGGTGAATTTACGTTCAGTGTGTATCCGGCAAGTACCCCGATTTATATGGAACTGGTGAAGAATGGGGCTGTGGCGGATCTGATGGCAGCAGGAACCATTGTGAAGACAGCTTTTTGCGGACCCTGTTTTGGGGCAGGAGATACGCCGGCCAACAATGCATTGTCAATTCGTCATTCTACCCGGAACTTCCCGAACAGAGAAGGATCGAAGCTGCAAAGCGGGCAGATCTCTTCCGTGGCATTGATGGATGCACGTTCCATTGCGGCAACGGCTGCGAACAAAGGATTTTTGACTCCGGCAACGGCAATGGATGTGGAATATAAAGGACAGAAGTATCATTTTGATGCGGAGATCTATGCGAATCGTGTTTTTGACAGTAAAGGAAAAGCGGATCCATCCGTGGAGATCAAGTTTGGTCCGAATATCAAAGACTGGCCGGCTATGTCTGCATTGCCGGAGAATTTGATTCTTAAAGTGGTGTCAGAGATTCATGATCCGGTGACTACAACGGATGAATTGATTCCGTCCGGGGAGACTTCTTCTTATCGTTCCAATCCGCTTGGGTTGGCAGAGTTTGCGTTGTCAAGAAAAGATCCGGCCTATGTAGGGCGGGCAAAGGAAGTGCAGAAGGCTCAGAAAGCCATTGAGGAAGGAACCTGTCCTCTGGATGTATTGGAAGAATTGAAGCCGGTGATGAAAACCATCCAGAAAGAATATCCCCAGGTTGGAAAAGGGAATATCGGCGTAGGAAGTACAATTTTTGCCGTGAAACCCGGAGACGGTTCCGCCCGGGAACAGGCGGCATCCTGTCAGAAAGTACTGGGCGGATGGGCCAACATTGCCAATGAATACGCGACAAAGCGGTATCGTTCCAATCTGATCAACTGGGGGATGCTTCCGTTTTTGACAGATGCGGATCATAAAAAGCTGCCATTTAAAAATGGGGACTATTTGTTTGTACCGCAGATCAGGAAAGTAATCGAGGAGAAGAAAAATTTTGTGAGAGCATATGTTGTCGGAGAAGAATTAAACGAAATGGAATTAAAATTGGGAGAGATGACAGATGCGGAGAGAGAGATTATCCTGAAAGGCTGTCTGATTAATTATTACAGAGGATAAAAAGAAAACGGCTTGTAACAGTTCAGCCTCTGGCCTCACTGTTACAACAGCTTTCCGGCAGTGCTTTTTTTGCATGCCGGGAAGCTGTTTTTGTATCCCTGTCAGGGTGTTTTGTATCTGATATGTTCCGCACAAACAGATGTTTCGTGTCCGATAAAGGTTATTCCCGTCAGGGGATGTCCCGTCGAGTATTCCATTTCAGAGAAATTAGTACAATAAGCAAGCTAAGAATCAGAAGGAAATAAAAGTTAATCCCCCGGCTGACCAACATAGATGGGAGAAGAAGTGCCTGTGGAAAGACGGAAGAAAAAACGGTCTGATACATAAGTTCTGTGATCCCCTGCGCGCCGGGCAAAGGAAGCATATCTACTGCGATATAGACGGTAGCCTGTAAGCACATAACAGAGAGTGCGCTATGAGCCTGCAGGTGAAATCCCAGGTAGACAATATAGGTCAGTAAAAAAACGCTGATTCTTTGTACAAATGTCATTAGGATTACCATAGCCAGTTTCTTTTTATGGGCAGTGAGCCAGACGACAGCCTGCTGATAACCGGTGATAAAGGAGGTTATTTTTTCTTCCCTTTTTGCAGAGGGTTTCCAGATGTTTATCCGAATCAGGAAAGATTGGAAAAGCAGAGCGGTTTTCCATATCACTCTGGGAAACCACATGACCAGGATGAGAAGAATCACCAGAAATGTGTTTAGAAAAAGTCCCAAAAGATATAAAGGGAAATATCCTTTCAGATAAGTTCTTAAAAAAGAATATCCAAATAGAAGAATCCCGATTCCAATGATCACCAGTACAAATTTATATATCAGCGCTACGGTCATCAATACAACCGTACTGTTGGATGCTTTATTTCCGTCTTTTTGCAGATAATATAACTGCATAGGCTGTCCTCCGGTAGCCGAGGGTGTAATACCGGAATAGAAGAAACCGATAAAGGAATATCGGATGCATCGAAAGAGACTGCTTTTTCCATGCATGGCGTGCAGCAGATACCAGATCATAAATCCTTCAGCGCTTACGAAAAAAAGAGCCAGGGAGAGGGAGGCAGCGAGCGCCGGCAGAGAGAGAAGGGATAAAGCTTCCAGAATCTCTGGAAGATTTTGTTTTTGAAAAAGTGCATAAAAAGTCAGCAGCATAAGAAGGAGGAAAAAGGAAATCTGCAGAAATAACTTTTTCATAAAACTCTCTCCCAGGTTGGTGTATGTAGTCCGGGTAAGTTCCAGACAGAGACATTTTCCGGTTCTTCCTGTGGATTTTGCGCAAGAAACTCAGCCAGTGTCCCTTCGAAGATTTTTCGCTTTTTCGGATATTCGTAAAAGTCTTTTGGCGTGACCAGAGAAAAATGTTTTTCCCATTTGCAGATACCGGCCTCCTCCAGTATTTTTGCAAGATAGGAAGAACAGGTGTAGTGATTTCTCTGATAAAAAGGACGATTCCACAGGATAAACGGAAGTCCCAGAATGGCATAATGATAATGAAAACGATGGTTCATAGCTTCCCGGAGCGTATGTTCCAGAATCGCTTTTTGTTCAGCGGAACAATCCATACGGCAGATCAGATAATCTGCATCGGGAAAAGCTTTCACTATTTTTTTCTTTTTTTCTCTGGTAAAACCTGCAATCAGTGGGACGGCAGGATGTCTTCGGCCGATACTGTAAGTTTCTTCCAGTGCGGGATCCAGGGATAACGCTACATGAATATATTTTTGTTTTAGGACATGCCGGATGATGGTTGCGAAAATTCCGGGGGTATCTACGAATGCGATGTATATTTGTGCCATAGTTGTTTTACTCCGATGTATAGAATTTACTGAAAACGGTAAATTTTCCGGGCTAACCGGTAACCGCCGATGGTTAATTTCCCGCCCAGCTGTCCGGGAAGATAGGTCAGGCCGCTTAAAGTAGAGCAGCGAAGCCGATAATACAGTGGCCGGTCATAGTCCCGGATCTGCTTCCACATGGTTTCCCGTTTCTTTTGCGCTTCTACGGTTGCGATCAGTAAAAGATGGATGGAGGAAATGGACAGCATAATCGAAATATTCCGAACCATATATTCGGCAAGTCGCGGATAAATCTGTTTTACTTCTTTTAAATCTACGGCTTCTGCCACAAGCTGGGTAACCCGGATTTGCTGATCGATCCGTTTCATCAGAACTTTTTCATTGACAGACTGGTCTTCTCTGCCGATATAGTAATGATATAAGTCAAGATCCATATAATAAATGTGTCTGACGTAGGGAAGCGGCTGATAGGCGAACAGGTTGTCCACATAAAAAGTATGTTCCGGCAGATGCACCTTTGACTGCCGAAGAATTTCTGTGCGGAATATCAGCGCATGCATTACAAGATACTGGGAAGGGTGGAATCTTCCGATCTGATTCCAATTGCAGAGAACATCTTTCGGAAAAACATTCTGATATCGAATCGTGTGTGCAATTCCTTCGTCAAAGTGGTCGTAAATATAGTTGCAGACAATCAGGTCCGGAACAGAAAACGGGGAAGGAACAGGCGCCTGTTTTTCTGTGAGAACCGGTCTGCAGAATGCTTTGATCTGTGAGAGAAGTGTCAGACAAGCTTCCGAATCCAGCCAGTCGTCAGAATCTACCACTTTGAAGAACAGTCCCGATGCCAGTTCGATCCCTTTATTCACACCGGAACCATGCCCGCCGTTTTCTTTATGTATTACTTTTATCATATCAGGATAAGCAGCGGCATATTGATCTGCAATTTCTGCGGTACGGTCTGTGGAACCGTCGTCAATTAGAATGATCTCCACATCCGGGCCGCCGACAAGCAAAGAGTTGATACAGCGTTTCATATAATCCTGTGAGTTATAACAGGGAACGGTAAATGTAAGGTATTTCATGATTCTCAATCCTTTCTCCAAGTGTATATCCCGGTTCGGGCATGATTCTATCTTAAGACAGGATTCTTAAGAACATACAAAGGAGATTCTTAAGATATGGAAAAGGACTTTCTAAAGATAAAATAAAGGAAAAGAAATGAAAAATATTTTGAAAATTTATGCAACAATCGACAGGTATTTTTACTCTTATAGACAGAATACTGTTACGGAATGCACTTGTGCCGTAGCAGTAGCAGCATAGGAATGGAAGGAGGGGGTATGTATGAGTACACAGCCGCAGGATTTCGAATTAGTATTGGTAAAAAAAGCGCGTCGTGGAGATATAAAGGCATTTTCAGAATTATATGCCCGCATTTATAAAGATCTGTACAGATTTGCACTCTATACAATGAAACATCCACAGGATGCGGAAGATGTGGTAAGTGAAACGGTGATCGCTGCATATGAGAATTTGCCAAAGTTAAAAAAAGAAGGATCGTTTCGAAATTGGATGTTCACGATTTTGGCAAATCAGTGTCGGAAAAAATGGAAAACAGGATATCAGACGGAAGAGCTTTCGGAGGATTCTGCTGTTACGGAACCAGATCATGTAGAGAAATATGACGTTCACAGGGCATGGATGTTGTTGGATGCGCTGGATCGTATTATTGTGAACTGCTCTGTTTTGGAGGGATACCCCAGTGAGGAAATCGGCAGAATGCTGGAGATGAACCCGGCAACGGTTCGATCAAGAAAAGCCCGAGCATTGGAAAAACTGCGGCAGATATTAGTGTGCGGCTGAATAATTACCACAGGAAAGGGGATAGCAGGCATGGATGAGAAAGAGTTGAAGAAGATGATAGAAAAACAAACGGAAGAAATGTCTGTTCCGAAGTCATTGGAACCGGCACAGATTGAAAAGATGCTGCAGGAAAAGGGAAAAAGGAAACAAAAAAGCGCCTATGGGAAAATTGCTGTTTTGGCTGCCTGCGGGGTTCTGGTGATTGGCCTCGCATCAGTGGGAGGGATGTTTGGAGGAATTTTTGGTAATTCTGATAATACTCTTACGGAAACCAGTATGGATCGTGCACAAAGCACAGCAGCAGAGAGCGCGGAAGAAGCCGGGAGAGATGTCGATTCGTCCGCCGGCGGAGGAAAAGGGGAATTGGAAGTAAAGCCGATCCGGGCAGCAAAAGATTATGATGAAATTTATGATTACCTGGAAGCGGTGTATGAAAAAAAACAGGAACAGGAGATTATCTATGAGTCCTCGGAAAGAAAGAGTATGTTATCGGATGGAGTAGATACCGGGGCGGCAATGGAAGAAAGCGCCGTTGCGATGGATGCGGATATGGCGGCTCCTGCCGAAAGTGGCTCCGGATCATATTCAGATACCAATGTCCGGGAGGAAGGCATTGGGGAGGCGGATATTGTAAAAACAGACGGAAAGAATCTTTACATTGTGAATAACCGGAAAATACAGATTGTGGGAATCGAAGAAGAAGAGATGGACCCTTTGGGGACGATCCGATTGGGAGAAGAAACTTCGATTTCGGAAATTTATGTGAAGGATGACCGGCTGGTTGTACTGTATACGTATTCTGATTTTATAGATCAGGCCGATGTGGATCAGGGAGAGTATGGCGGTTATTACAGGGATTTTACAGTTGCAGAAACCTTTGATGTGAGTAAACCGCAAAAACCAAAATCTATGGGGAAGATTTCTCAGAGTGGAAGCTATCATACAATGCGTGCAGCAGGAGATTATATCTATCTGTTCAGCGATTTTTATGTAGATCTTTATAGTGCAAAACCAGCCATGAAGCGCTACATTCCGGAAGTACAGGGAGAACGGATTGCCAGCAGTGATATTTTAATGCCCTGGGGAACAGAAGGAAATAAGTATACGGTGGTGTCTGCATTTTCTATGAAAGATCCGGGAAAAAAGACGGACAGTAAAGCAATTTTTGGAAACGCAGGAATGTGTTATGTCAGCGGCAGCAATATTTATGTCAGCGAGGAAAAGTGGGAATCGGGACAGACGGAGCAAACCAGTATCCGAAAAGTTTCTTATCAGGACGGAAAGCTGGAAGCGGTAGGGCAGGTTCTGGTGGACGGAACGCTGCATGATTCTTTTTGTATCGATGAGTATGAAGGCAATCTGCGTCTGGTTGTTACAGTGCGGGCAGTGGAACAAGTAAGGGAACCGGGAATTCTCCCCTTAGCCGACCGGGAAGAAGAAACACAAACGGACAGTAATTCTCTGTATATACTGGATGAAAACTTAAAAGAACTGGCAAGGATCGAAGGATTGGCGCCGGATGAACGGATTTATTCTGCACGGCTTATGGGGGATGCGGGCTACTTTGTAACTTATCGGGAAATGGATCCCTTGTTTTCTGTGGATTTATCGGATCCGAAAAATCCCGAGATCATTGGAAAACTAAAGATTCCGGGGTTTTCAGAGTATCTTCACCCCTATGGGGAAGGACTGCTTTTGGGGATTGGTATGGAAGTCGATGAAACAGGAACTACAACCCAGGGAGTAAAACTGTCCATGTTTGATATTTCCGATCCGGCAAACGTGGAGGAAGTGCAGAAGTACGTACTGGAAAATACGTATTCTACGGATGTAGCTTATAATTATAAAGCGGCGTTTGTAGATCCGGGAAAGAATCTGATCGGATTTGCTGCGTATGGAGATGAGATGAAATATTATATTTTCTCATATGAAGAGGATGGATTTATGGTTCATCTTGAGCGGGATCTGACAGGATTTTCGTCAGATGTGAGGATATTGTATTCTGATGACAGATTGTATCTTGTATCGGGAAATACGGTGGAATCTTATGATATGAAGTCCTTTGAGAAAATAGACGATATTGTATTATAGACAAAGAGGAAAGCTCTGTTTTACAGGGTGGAAAAACGAAAAGGCCTGTGCTATAATGCGTTCATGTAAGAAAAAGGAACAATCTGGAAGAATTCCATTCCTGCGGGGGGGGGAGGAAGAAACTGCCGGAACGGAATCAGGATGGGAGAGCAGGATGATATTTGACACACATGCACATTATGATGATATACAATTTGATCCCGATCGGGAAGAACTTCTTGCTCAAATGAGAGCGGAAGGAGTCGGTACGATTGTCAATGCCAGTGCGACGGTTGCTTCCTGGGAGAAAATACGGGAGCTTACCCGCCGTTATCCGTTTTTGTATGGAATGATCGGAGTGCATCCGGATGAGGTAGGGGATTTGGATGAAGAAACATTTTCCCGGATGGAACGTCTGCTGCTTGAGGAAGAAAAAATAGTAGCGGTCGGGGAAATTGGTCTGGATTATTACTGGGATAAAGAAAGTCATGTCATACAGAAACAGTGGTTTATCCGTCAATTAGAACTGGCGAAGAGAACAAATTATCCGGTGAATATTCATAGCCGGGAAGCGGCCGCGGATACTATGGACATTCTGAGAAAGTATGGCCGGGGAATGAAAGCGATTATACATTGCTACTCCTATTCCCGTGAAATGGCGGAGGAATATGTGAGAATGGGATATCTGATCGGAGTCGGCGGCGTGGCAACATTTAAAAACGCGAGAAAGTTGAAAGAAGTGATACAGGCAGTTCCGCTTTCTCATATTGTACTGGAGACGGATTGCCCGTATCTGGCGCCGGAACCGTATCGCGGGAAAAGAAATTCTTCTCTGTATCTGTCATATGTTGCGCAGGCGATTGCGGAACTGAAAGGGATTTCACCGGAAGAGGTGATAAAAGTAACGGAAGAGAATGCGATGGCGTTCTATGCCATCCGGCGGAGGGGATGACAGAGAAAAATTTTCCAATATCAAATCCGAAATAGAAAAGTTTTCTGGTATTGGATTTTGTATATATATGATTGAAACGGAGGAAGAAGATGAAAGAGCCAATACTTGGCAATCCGCAGAATACCATTCGAATCCTGCAGAAGTATCAATTTACATTTCAAAAGAAATATGGGCAGAATTTTCTGATTGATACACATGTGTTGGATAAAATTATCCGGTCAGCGGAAATCGGGAAAGAGGATATGGTACTTGAAATCGGTCCGGGAATCGGAACGATGACACAATATCTTGCCTGTTCTGCCAGAAAAGTGGTGGCGGTTGAGATTGACGCGGAATTAATACCAATTCTGGAGGATACTTTACAGGAGTACGACAATGTGCGGATTATACAGGCAGATATTTTAAAAGTAGATCTTGTAAAATTGGTAGAAGAAGAAAATGAAGGACGTCCCATAAAGGTGGTGGCAAATCTTCCTTATTACATTACGACACCGATTATTATGGGACTTTTTGAGAATCATGTACCGGTGAAAAGTATCACCGTCATGGTGCAGAAAGAAGTGGCCGATCGGATGCAGACAGGACCGGGGACAAAGGATTACGGCGCCTTGTCTTTGGCGGTACAGTATTATGCAAAGCCTTATCTTGTGGCGAATGTACCGCCCAATTGTTTCATGCCCCGGCCGAAAGTCGGTTCCGCAGTGATTCGGCTGGAACGCCATGAGAGTTTACCGGTTTCGGTGAAGGAAGAAAAACTGCTTTTTCAGATTATCCGGGCATCCTTCAATCAACGGCGGAAAACACTGGCCAATGGATTGAAGAATGCGGCGGAATTAAACTTCTCAAAAGAGGAGATTGAAACAGCCATTGCAAAGCTTGGAAAACCGGCCGGAGTAAGAGGAGAGACCTTGTCGCTGGAAGAATTTGCCCGCCTGAGCGATTTCCTATGGGAAAGTGACAAGGCATCCGGGAAAAATGAATAAAAATATTTCGTCGGTTATTCCAGCGTTGCATCCTGCAATTTATCAAAGGCGGCCATACATTCATCTACAGAAGCACCGTTTAACAGTTCCCGTACGATCAGACAGGTGTTTCCCCATTGTTCCACTTTCATGCCGGCATTAGACCCCAGGACATAGATACCTTCCTCAATTCTGTCATTCAGTGGTTTCAGAGCCGGGACACATTCTACGGATACATTTTTAGAAGGGGAAATAACCCGATTGTTTTCGGAATACACCTGCAGGGCCTTGTCGGAGACTATGATATCCAGAACACGGGCAGCGTCTTCGGCATGTTCCGCTTCTGCGCCAACGCCGAAACCGGTCATTGGCATTACGGGCATCTGTCCTCGATGGCTGGGGAAACCAATAACCTGCATTTCAAAATCTGTTTTTCCATAGGCAGTTTCTGTATTTGCAGCTCCCCAGTAAGCCATGACAATCGGAGTCTTCCCTGCAAGGAAGTCCTCTCCTTCCGTTTCGATTGCTTCCCCGGTACGGGCTTTCTCTACATCAATGTACCCCAGATCAATCAGTTTCTGAAGGAACTCGAAACCGGGCCGCATATAGTCACTGTATCTGGTCTCCCCACTGTTGAGTGCCGCGATCTCTGCCTCTATATTTCCATCGTTATACAGATCTGCGTAAGCCTGGGCAAAGACAAAGTTCTCCAGCCACCAGCGGTTAGCGCCGACGGGCGTTTGAATTCCATTTTCCTTGAATATACGGCAGCATTCCAGGAATTCTTCCGGTGTTTCCGGTAATTTGAGGCGGTATAGATCGAACATTTCTTTATTGATGAACAGACCATAGGCAACGACTTCCTGGGGAATTGCCACCAGCTTTCCGTCCACCGTGTTGGCTGTCCGGATGATCTCCCGCAGATTTTTTGCGCTGTCCAGTCCGGAAAGATCCATCAGTTTTCCTTCCGCTCCCAGTGCTAAAAGGGTATCCGGGTTAAGCAGGTACAGATCATCCATATTATTGCGCGCTCGCTCCAGAGTAACGTCATCGTACGTTTTATCCTGATAGTTTTCTGCGGTATAAGTCGTGTAGGCTATGGTGATTCCCAATTCTTCCTCTGCCATTGCAATCGTTAGATCTGAGGCGCTTCTTGCAGTATTTTTGGCATCCGGATCTGTCTTTTCCATGGGACTGAACAGATTAATTACCGGTTTGTTGTCTTCTTCCTGAGGGATTAGATTGGTGCCTTCTTCTTTGCTCTGGCAAGAAGTCATCAATAAAAGAAGGAATCCTGACAGGCAGAGCGGCATCCATTTTTGCAGTATCCTTTTTTTATATCTTTTCATGACTCTTCCTTTCTATTGGCGTATTGTTTGATTACTTTCTTTAAGAGTTCCATGTCCAAAGGTTTTGCTATATGGGCGTTCATACCGGCATCCAGGGCCGCTTTTTCATCTTCGGCAAAGGCGTTTGCAGTCATGGCAATAATGGGGATCCGTTTTGCGTCATCCCGTGCCAGGGAGCGGATCGTTCTGGTGGCGTCATGTCCGTTCATGACCGGCATCTGGACGTCCATCAGGATGGCATCAAACTCGTCCTCTGCAGCTTGCTGAAAGCGTTCCACTGCCAGAAGGCCGTTTTCGACAATCTCACAGGAAGCTCCTTCCATCTCCAAAACTTCGGCCAGGATTTCTGCATTAATCTCGTTATCCTCTGCAGCAAGAAATTTCAGGCCTTCCAGATTGCCGGTGTTTTCTGCTTCGATAGGAGTCTGTTTTATTGTATCTGCCCACATTTCAGTAATCTTTTCCTGGAATGTAGAAACAAAAAACGGTTTTAGAAGGATCCCGACATGATCAGTCGGAAGGATTTCATCGATACCTTCTGCGTCGTGCTCCGCCAGAAATAAAATACGTGCAGAGTCCGGGAGCGCTTTACGTAAGGATTTGGCAGTTTGTATACCGTCCGTATCCGGCAGTTCCCAGTCCAGCAGAACAATCTGGTAATCTTTATTGTTCCGTATCCGGGATATGGCGCCCTCGATATCAGTTACCATATCCAGGTGAACTACGGTATCTTCCATAAGAGTTCGTATATTGTCGCAACTTTCCTGATTCTTACTTACTGTCAGAATTTGAGAAATGCCTTTCTTTTTCCAGAATCTTTGATCGGTCTGTTCTTCCGGAATACGGAGTTCCAGATCTACCCGGAAGAGAGTCCCCTGGTCTACTTCGCTGAAGACTTCAATAGTTCCGCCCATAAGTTCTACGATGCTCTTGGTAATGGCCATGCCAAGTCCTGTTCCCTGAACTTTATTTGTAGTGCTGTTTTCCGCTCTGGTAAAAGCATCGAAAATGGTTTCCAGATATGTGGGCGTCATACCATAGCCGTCGTCTTCCACTTCAATCCGGATATGCTCATACTGGTTGGAACGCTGTTTGAGACCGATAATGCGAAACCAGATATGTCCCCCTTCCGGCGTATATTTGACGGCGTTGGAGAGGAGATTGATCAGGATCTGGTTGATTCGTGTCTCATCTCCAATCAGGTATTCGTGTCGGATACCGGTTACTTCCGGGTGGAATTCCTGTCCCTTTGCTTTGGCCATAGGCTGGATAATAGTGTCCACAGATAAGATCACATCGTTTAGTGTAAATTTTTCAAGGCTCAGTACGACTTTTCCACTTTCAATTTTGGAGACGTCTAAAATATCGTTGATCAGACTGAGAAGATGCTGACCGGAGGATGTAATCTTTTTGGTATATTCCCGTACTTTAGCCGGGTTTTCTGCATCTCTGGCAAGGAGGGCTGAAAATCCAAGTACCGCGTTCATGGGAGTACGAATGTCGTGAGACATATTGGAAAGAAATGTTGTCTTGGATTCATTGGCAATCTGTGCCGCCTGTAACGCTTCCGACAATTGCTGATTGTGGATTTTTCGTTCCAGCTCCTGCTCTTTCCGGAGTTTCCCCTGTTGTCGCTGGTTGAGGTAGTATAAAAGGATACACAGGAAGAAAGCCGCCAGCATGGAGATCACAACGAGGATGATGTTTTGATTGACAGTCTGCCCTTCCTGCTGAATGGCCTCCACAGGCACATAGCCTACCAGGAAAATAGTTCCGCCATTCACAGACCACATATAGTTCAGAGCATTTACCTTTCGAATATCGTGATAAAATAAAATATCGTTTCCGTTTTTCAGACATTTCTTTACTTCTGCTCTGGTGTTTGTATTTCGGATATTGTTGGCGCGGTAAAAATCATCCAGATTTAGATGTCCTGCGTCCCGTTGCCCCATTCCTTTGGGTTTTAGAACGAATCGTTCGCTCCCGGCATCCATAATATATAAAGATGCCTGCCTGTTATAGAATCCGTCCGGAAGAGAACGGTCAATGGCATCATAGATATATTCGATGTAAAGTGTTCCGATCTCCTGCCCATCCCGTATGACAGGACACTTGATGGTATAAGACCAGGTTCCCATGTAATTCACATAAGACTGGGAAACCGGCAGATCCATAATGGTTCCTCCGGCGGAAAAATCCAATTCTTCTCCGGTAAACGACTCCCCGGTATTGGAAATTCCCTCTGATTTTCCGGACAGAATCAGAGACATTTTTGACATGGTCTGATTTTTCTCATAAGTGCGGATATAGTTTTCGGGATCGTCGGTATGTGCAATTTCCTGTGCAATCAGCAGTTGGAATTCCGCTTCGTTTCGCAGGATTGCTTCAATGGTGCTTTGGATCAGGTCCAGACTTTCACTCAGGTTCTGAATGGCGGAGGAAGACATCTCTTCGGAAATTTTCCGGGCGACGGAGGATATGATCATTCCCCAAATACAAAAAATCAGTACAATCGAAAAAAGCAGAGTTATTCCTTTTCGGTTTTTCCATTTATTTCGTGTTGCATTCATAGGCAATCTCCATTCCGGCGTTTTGGACGACGGTACTTAGAATCTCTTAAGAGAGAACCCTATGGTGTATTCATAAAGGCTCCGTTCAGACTTATAGTATAGTTCTATATTATACAATTTTCTTTATTTAGGTGTCAAGATGTCAGAGATTGATACGTGGCATGATTGTAACAGTTCAGCCTACGGCTTTACTGTTACTTGTTCATAAATATTTTATAGACATTTCATTGTATATGTGGGGAATTTTTAGTATAATAGAAAAGTATATTCAAATAAGAGAAGAAGGAGGAGAGGGTTCATGCAAAGAGATATAGATAGCATTTTTTTCGAAAATAGTCCGAAGATTCAGGCGCTTGCCCGTAAGTGTGAAGAGAATAATGCAATCGACAGAGAACTTTACACAAAATATGAGGTAAAGCGTGGACTGCGTGACGTAAACGGAAAGGGTGTGCTGGCAGGACTGACAAATATTTCGGATGTCTGTGCGAAAAAGATGGTGAACGGAGAAGAGGTTCCCTGTGCAGGACGCCTCTACTACCGTGGTTATGATATAAAGGATCTGGTAAAAGGGTTTCTGGATGCAAAACATCCGGGATTTGAAGAGACAGCATATCTGTTGCTGTTTGGAGAGCTGCCAACCAGGCAGGAATTGAAAGAATTTCAGATTTTATTGGCAGAGCGTCGGATGCTGCCGCCGAATTTTGTACGGGATGTGATTATGAAGGCGCCGAGCCGGGATATGATGAATAGTATATCACGCTGTATTCTGAATTTATATTCTTATGATCCGAAAGCGGATGATACAAGTATTGAGAATGTGCTGCGTCAGTGCCTGAATTTGATCAGTCAGTTTCCAATGTTGATGGTTTATGGATACCATGCATATAATTACCGCCGGGGGGAAGACTTATATATTTATGCGCCGGATCCCAATCTTTCCGCAGCAGAGAATATTCTGGTGATGTTGAGAGAGAATAGGAAGTATACGAAGCTGGAGGCCAAGATCCTGGATATGGCGCTGGTACTTCATATGGATCACGGCGGTGGGAATAACTCTACATTTACAACCCATGTGGTGACATCGTCGGGAACAGATACATATTCCACCATGGCGGCGGCAATGGCTTCTCTGAAAGGGCCGAAACACGGCGGTGCGAATATTAAAGTAACACAGATGTTCGACGATATGAAGAAGACACTGACAGATTGGGAAGATGAAACGCAGATCCGGAAATACCTGGAGGATTTGCTGGATAAAAAAGCATTTGACAGAAAAGGGCTCATCTATGGAATGGGACATGCTATTTATTCTGTTTCTGATCCCCGTGCAGATATCTTTAAGCGGTTCGTAAAACAACTTGCCAGGGAAAAGGGGCATGAAGAAGAATATGCTCTTTATGAAAAGGTGGAGCATATGGCGCCGGAGATCATCGGAGAAAAGCGCCGGATGTACAAGGGTGTGAATGCAAATGTAGATTTTTACAGTGGACTTGTATATAGTATGCTGGATCTGCCGCCCGCATTGTATACCCCGATTTTTGCAACGGCACGTATTGTAGGATGGAGTGCGCATCGTCTGGAAGAGCTGAAGAATGTGGATAAGATTATTCGGCCAGCGTACAGGCCGCTGGCTCCATATCGTGATTATGTAAAACTGGATGACAGATAACCCGTTACGATTCGCCGACTGGAGGGTGAACTGTAACGATCGCTTTTACTGAAAGAAAGTAGACCGGTTGAAAATGTAAATGTAAAAATCGGAAGCAGGGAAAACCGGTGACAATTTTTTCGTATAGAGGAATGCTGGGAAATGAAAAAAGAATTTTACTTCCCATCGAAAGATGGAAATACAGAAATTCATACAGTAGAGTGGGAGCCGGAAGGAGAAGTAAAAGCAGTTCTTCAATTGTGTCACGGTATGGTAGAGTATATTGAGCGCTATGAGGAACTGGCGGAGTATCTGTGCAGATGTGGTTTTTACGTTGTTGGAAATGATCACTTAGGTCACGGAAAATCTGTGCAGAGTAAGGCGGAATATGGTTTTTTCCATGAGAGGTACGGAAACGCATGTATTTTATCGGATATGCATACATTGCGTCAGCGTAGTATGAAAAAGTATCCGGATGTTCCATATTTTATGCTGGGGCATAGTATGGGAAGTATTATGCTGCGTCAGTATATTCAAATGTACGGCAACGGACTTTCCGGTGCAATCCTGCTTGGGGTTGTACAGGAGCAGCCTCGGATTTTGCTTTGTGTTCTAAGGCGGATGTGTGTATTTACTGCGATGTTGAGAGGTTGGCATTACCGCAGTAAGATGATCGATAAATTGGTGACAGGATCTTTTAACAAGAAGTTCAAACCGGCGCGTACCCGTGCAGATTGGGTGACCAGCGATCATGAAAAATTGGAGAAATATGTACAAGATCCGCTTTGTTCTTTTATATTTACGGTAAATGCGTATTATCATATGCTGGGTGGAATGCAGAGAATGCAAAAAAAGGAAAATGTATTTATGATCCCAAAAACGTTGCCGATTTTGTTTGCCGCCGGGATGGAAGATCCGGTAGGTGGATTTGGCAAAGGTGTGCGAAGGGTATATGAAAAGTATAAAGCGGTCGGTATTCGCGATGTTACGTTGCGATTATATACAGGGGACCGGCATGAATTACTCAATGAGACAGACAGAGAACAAGTGCAAAAAGACCTGTATCAATGGATGGAAAGCAGGATGTAATTTCAATAAAAAGGCACAATAGT
The DNA here is from genome assembly GCA_910574195.1 of Lachnospiraceae bacterium. GTDB lineage: Bacteria > Bacillota > Clostridia > Lachnospirales > Lachnospiraceae > Schaedlerella. The sequence continues at coordinate 46,852 of CAJTBF010000009.1, forward strand.
TAATTGACTTATTGTGCCTTTTTCTATGTCTTAATATTCGGTTTTTTTGTCATCGGCCAGTTTTGCGACGATGATCCGACGATGATCCGGCCGATCCCCGATACAGGTGGAAAGGACAATCAGTTTATCCTCTTCCTGAATAATGGCGCCTTCTGCAAACTGATTCTGGGGTTCTGGAATCGCAACGATCTGATTCATAAATTCCGGAACCGAAGCCGGATTTTTTATATCCAAAATCTCCGGAATATAGCTGTCATCAAATACCACTTCAGCGATGATTTCATATCGAAGTTGGCGATCCGGCAAATAGATGTAAATTTCTCTGTGAGTATCGAAAAAGGCCCTGTCTATGTAATTTTTTAACTCCCCAAAATAGGAACCATCCAACATATCGTGTCCGTAAATGATCGTAATGGGGTCCAGGAAGTCTTTTGCATTTATCATTTGTGTAAAAATGGAACCAGGTAACCCGGCAACCTTTTCGAAGGTTACGTTCAAGTAATAGTTTTCTTCCTGTATGGAGCTTTGCATAACGGGATAATATACTTGTGTACCGGGAATTTCAATGAATGCATATGCGTCGGTATTGATTGCCCACAAAGCCTGAAAATCAATTTTCTGCGGTACGGTTTCTTCCGGTTCTTCCAGAGATACGGGCTCCGCAGGAGTTACTTTTTCGTTTTTTATATCTCTTGAAGTATCTTCCGTACGATTTTGCTGTGTTTTCCAGGCTTGGTAGATTGTGAATATATTAATACCAAATAAAAGAACCAGAAGCGTGATTATAATTCCGATCAGCAGCCGATTTTGTTTTTTTCTTTGCCGTGTTTGTTTTCTTTTTGTCATTTTCTCTTCCTTTTATCAGATATAAAGAAATCATCTCTCAGGCGGGATACTTATTTATACTATCATAAAAAGGGGAGAAAAAACAGAGGGATTTTACAGGTGTTTTTATGGAAATCTTTATGATTATAAGATATAATGATGTAAAATAATGGCGGGTACGTGATGGGACATTCAGAATCCAATCAGTATCCCTATTCTGATATCAGGTATTGGTGCTCCTGAGACGAACCGACATGAGTTACAGGATGTCCGAAGGGGAATAAATTTATAGAAGGTTGCGGATGGAATGAACAGGAATAAAAAGAGACAGTTGGTAAAAAAGATATGGAACAATATGATAATACTTGTGATGTTTGTTTTGGTAGTGGTACTTTGTACAAATGTCCTGCGCAGAGTTCTGATGGAGAATGCCAATAAAACGGGGCTTACTCTTGTGGAGAACTGTTCTTCTGCGGAAGAAAGTAACATGCGTACCTGCGAAGCCATTCTGAAGATCAGTGTGAATTATATTGAAGAGCGGGAAAGGGATCAGGTTTCGATTGAAGAACTCAGAAAAGGGCTCTATCCGTTTATGAATGGTCTGACCACTTTGTACGGCTCCGACAGTGTGCAGATTTATGGCAAGGTGATGGGCGGTACGGAGATGGTATCGAATAACCCTGAGATTGAAGCCATGTCGGATTACGATGTAAGCGTGACAGACTATTACCAGGGAGCAATGGAGGCGGAGGGGGAAATCTATGTCTCTTCTGCCTATACAGATGTTGTAACAGGTCTGCCGGTGGTCACTATGTGTAAAGCGATTCCGTCTACCGGGAGTTTTTTGGCAATTGATATGATGTTTTCCAGCTTTGAATTGGATAATAAAAATCTGACGCTTCCACAGGAGGCTTCTTATTATCTGATCGGAAGAGAAGGAACACTGCTTTATTACAAATCTCCTTTGCAGCATCAGTATGAAGAATATCAGAAACTGGTGAATGATTACATGGAAAATATGGAGGATGAGGGACATACGAAGGAGAGCCATATCCTGGAAAGTATTACATCTGTGGACGGAGTAGTTCGCAATGTGTATTGTCGTCATATGGAGAATGGACTGACGGCAATTCTTACGATTCCGGAGGAAGCAATCTTTTCCGGAGTGAATACGTTTCATTCTATAAGTTTCATACTGATTCTGCTGGGAATTGTCTTGATTGTTTTCCAGATTGTCCGCGAGTATCAGAATGAAAAGCGGAACCAGAGACTTGTAGAAGAGCGGGATTCTATTGCGAAACGGAAACAGATCTACCAGAATGCGATGAATGGCACTGTACGGGCATACCGGGCGATTTATTATATAGATGTGAAAACAGGCAGGTATGAGATGGTATACCCCAATTATGATAAAAATGTGGAATCCGGTAATTATGATGCCAGGTTTGTATCCAGTCGTCTTGAGTCGGGAACCATTGCGGAAGAACATAGAGAACAGTTCCAGACATTTTTTGAGTTGTCCCATATATTGGAACAGCTCGAAACAGAGGAACATCTGGAACTTCAGTATAAAAGAACAGGGGAGCAGGGAGAGTATGAGTGGTGTTCTGCTGTAATTACTGCGGCAGAGACAGAGGACGGGAAGATTTCAGCAGTGGCTTTGACTGTCCGCAGTATTGATGAAATGATTCATAAAGAAGAAGAACAGAAAGAAATGCTGATGCTGGCAGCAGAACGTGCGGAATCCGCAAATCTTGCAAAAAGCGATTTTCTTTCCAGGATGAGCCATGACATTCGTACACCAATGAACGCTATTTTGGGTATGACTGCAGTTGCTGAAATGCATATTGATGAAAAGGATCGTGTCCTGGATGCTCTTGGAAAAATTACGGTTTCCAGCAAACATCTTCTTGGACTGATCAATGAGGTTCTGGATATGAGCCGGATTGAAAGCGGTAAAGTCAGTTTGACGGAAAATGCATTTAGCCTGTCAGACACAATGGACAGTCTGCTGACGGTATTCCATGCCCAAATGAAAATAAAGAATCTGGAACTGCACATGGAGATTGAAAGGCTGGAGCATGAAGAGGTGATTGGGGACGAACAGCGATTGCAGCAGATTTTTATGAATATTATGGGAAATGCAATTAAGTTTACACCGGAAGGCGGAAAGATAAGTATTCATATTGAAGAGAAGAATTCTCATATTGCCGGCAGTGGATACTATCAATTTACCTTTGAGGACACGGGAATCGGGATGGAAGAAAAGTATATTCATACCATTTTTGAACCGTTTTCCCGCGCTGCGGATTCCCGTGTGGGTAAGATTGAGGGAACCGGCCTTGGTATGACCATTGCCGTCAACATTGCCCGTATGATGAATGGGGATATTCAGGTAGAGAGTACATTGGGAAAAGGTTCCAGGTTTATTGTAACTGTTTATTTGAAGTTAAATGATGTAACACAGGCAGATATTGATGCATTTGCAGCGCTGCCGGTACTTGTCGTTGACGATGAAGAGACAGCCTGCGAGAGTGCCTGTGAGATGTTGAAAAGTCTGCATATGGAGGCAGAATATGTATTGGACGGAGACACGGCGGTAAAGCGCGTTACAGAGGCCGGCGCAGAAGGCAAAGATTTTGCGGTAGTGATTCTTGATTGGAAAATGCCGGAGAAGGATGGACTGGAAACAGCCAAAGAGATCCGGCGCACAGTGGGAAAAGAGATTCCGATTGTTATTTTGTCTGCATATGACTGGCCGGATATTGAGACAGAGGCGATGAATGTCGGGGTGAATGCGTTTATTGAGAAGCCGTTATTCAAATCCAGGTTGATTAAAGTGTTGAAAGATGTTCTCGGACTACATGAAGGGGAGAAGCCGGTGACGGCACTTGAGAGTTTTCAGCAGCAGGATTTTTCGGGAAGGAGGGTTTTGCTTGTTGAGGACAATGAATTGAATATCGAAGTGGCAGCGGAACTTTTGGATATTGTAGGCATTCAGGTAGAGCAGGCGCTGAACGGGCAGATTGCGACGGAATGTGTGTTAGAAAAGGATCCCGGTTATTATGATTTGATTTTTATGGATATTCAGATGCCGGTAATGAACGGATATGAAGCGGCAGCGGCAATTCGTTCTTCCGGCAGAGAAGATCTGAAGAATATTCCGATTATTGCAATGACAGCGGATGCCTTTGCGAATGATATCCGGAAAGCAGAAGAAGTAGGGATGAACGGCCATATTTCCAAGCCGGTGGATATTGAAAAGCTGGAAGAAACGCTGCACAGATGGATCCGATAGTGGCGGAAAGGAGAAAAAAGAGATGGAATTAAAATCCTGTAAATATATCGTAAAGTGTATTGATGGTGATTATGCCATGTTACAGAATCTGGAGGATCCGGAGCAAGAATTGAAACAAGTAGCGCGTGCAATTCTGCCCCCTGAAATTGGGGAAGGAACAAAGCTTCTGTATGAATTTCTGCAGTATTCGATTGTGGAATGAATATGAGGGCGTTTTCCCAGGCAGAGCCTGGGGGATTGTGAGTTTTTTACCTGCAGGACATCCTGTGAGGGACGCCCTGTAGGTATCATATGTGGGAGAACTGTCGGTAATGTTTTGTATTTCCCCGCTTGTTTTAGGAAACCCGAATGGTTGTGCCGGCATAGATCAGATTCGGATTTGAAATGTTATTCAAAGCCGCCAGTGCCTGCGTGGTGGTTCCAAATTTTGCGGCAATTCCGCTAAGTGTGTCACCGGGCTGAATTTTGTAATAGCGAATATTGGAGGGAGCATCTTCCGGTATTCGGATTGTCTGTCCGGCATAGATCAAATTTGGATTGGAAATTTGATTGAGTGCGGCAAGTGTCTGGTAAGAAGTGCCGTATCGCTGTGCAATTTCACTTAAGGTGTCGCCGGGCTGGATTACATAGGTAATATAGTTCTGAACCGGTGGTTTTGGATCCGGAGTCGGTTTCGGCGGGGTGCCGTTCAGATGATTCAATCCGGCCTGGCGGATGACAGTGGGGTAATCTACGAAACCAGTATCCAGGTCTACATTTCCGGAGATTCCCGGAATACTTCCCTGACTGGTAAACTGCCACATGCCGCAGTTGGTTCCGTCAAATTGACTGTTATAATAAGCATACCAGAAAGCATACCTCTCTGAAAAATCTGCCGGGAAGTAAGTACGCTGGAAATTTCGGTTGGTATAAAACATTGCAAAATATCCGCGTTCTTCAATGCGGCGACAGAATGCACGGACGATTTCTGTGGCAAGTGCCGGGGTAATCGTTACTCCGTTGCTTGCGGCATAATCCACGGATGCCTGTTCTATATCATAGCAGATGGGGTATTCCATTCGATAGGGAGCAATGGTATTCAGACAACCATCGGCTTCCATCACTGCGATTTCCGGACTGGTGGCATAACAAAACCAGTATGCACCGACAGGCAGCCCGATCCGGTTACATTCGGAAGCATTTCGTTTAAATTGTTGATCTATGCTGCTAAAGCCATATCCTGCGCGCAGCATGGCAAATTGATATCCTGCACTTTTTACCTGATTCCAGTTTACGATCCCCTGGAATTCGCTTACATCAAGTCCACGTGTACTCATAGAAAACTCCTTTTACAAGAGTATTTTTCTCTTTATTATATGAGGATTTCAGAAAAAAGTGCAATGATGTAGTGAATGTTTATATGTGGCGTTCTGTATTGTGGTGACTTAAGAATTTCCTAATATTTTTTCCGTTTCTTTAAGAGATAGAACATATTTTTGACACATTTGCACATTATAATAAACGCCAGATAGTTGATAAAACAACTATCTCCCCCTCATAAAGTTAAGACATCCCGAGGGGCAGCCCCCCGGGATGTCGCACTTTACTCTCATTCCTTTTAGATAACTATAACAACAACGAAAACCCGTCGGCCAAAGGCCGGCGGGTTTTCGTGTGTCTGAGAATGGGACTGTGGGGCTATCAGGAAATAGACAATCTTTTTTAATGCATAAAATCAGAAGAAAATAAAAGGATGGCGACATGCCGAGAGACAGAGATCCGGAAAAGGATGGTTAAAAATGACAGGGATTTTAAGAATTTCCTAAGAAATTCCCCAATCCTCCTTAAAGTTTTTCCATTATCATGTATACTATAAGTGAGGTGATGAAAAATGTATCAGATTTTAGTATGTGACGATGACAAAGAGATCGTGGAAGCAATCGAAATATATTTGACGCAGGAGGGATATCACATTCTCAAGGCATATGATGGAGAGCAGGCATTAAAAATCCTGGAATCACAGGAAGTGCATTTATTGGTTCTGGATGTGATGATGCCGAAACTGGATGGGATCCGGGCCACATTAAAAATCCGGGAAAAGTATAGTATTCCGATTATTATTTTATCGGCAAAATCAGAAGACGTAGATAAAATTCTGGGACTGAATGTGGGAGCAGATGATTATGTAACAAAACCTTTTAATCCGTTGGAACTGGTTGCCCGTGTGAAGTCTCAGCTTCGGAGATATACCAAGCTGGGAGGAACCGTGCAGGAAAATACGGATATTGTATATGAGACCGGCGGGTTAAGGATGAACGACGATTTAAAAGAAGTAACAGTGGACGGAGAACCGGTGAAACTAACGCCGATAGAGTATAATATTCTGCGTCTGCTGATGAAAAATCAGGGAAGAGTTTTTTCGATTGACCAGATTTATGAATTGATCTGGAATGAGGAAGCCATCGGGGCAGATAATACGGTGGCCGTGCATATCCGTCATATTCGGGAAAAGATTGAGATTAATCCCAAGAATCCTATGTATTTGAAAGTAGTGTGGGGTGTTGGGTATAAGATAGAAAAAATTTGATGGAAGAGAGGAGCAGGTATGAGGAATTGGCATCGATCAATTATTGCGAAAGTCATGCTGATTATAACGGCAATTGCAACATCGGCTGTGGCTGCCTTAAGTTTCGTATTGCTGATGGGATTTTCAAGTACATTATCTATGTCGATGAATGACTTATTTCAGGAAGTAAAAGCATTTGAGGACACGGATGGATTTGAAAATCTACTGTATTCGGCAACGATGGACGTTCTGAATGGAGTCCAGATTAAAGAACAGTTGGAAACGGATGGGAAATATAACCCGGATCAACTGGTGGATGTGATGGAATACTATGATTCTCAGACGATTACAGGGAAGAATGAATCCGGGCTGGCGTATACGGTGGAAGAACTTGGCACATGGTCCCAGAAGGACGGGAACAGGGAATTGGAGGAGATTGTAGTCTGTAAGAAAACAGACAATACGTATCATTATTATTATATGAATGAGTTTGAGGCGCTTCTGGAGAACGGAAGTCTGAAACTGGAGATGGATGACGAAAGCTACCGGCAATTGATAAAGGAACTGGAAATGGGATACTATACCTCATATTCCAACGGTAGTTTTACCTTGCAGGATGAAAACGGGCAGACGGTATATAAAACCTGCTGGACTTTTGACGGAGACCGATTTGGAGAATCTTATGCACCGGATGGAGCAGCGAATCTTCTGGAGGTTGCAAATGAGTTTCCCGAGCTAAACGGACATCTTTCTGAAATGTATGGAGCGCTGCGTAGGGCAATTTCTGATTTTGAGCAGAAGAGAACAGTATATCAGGCCGGTTTTGATAATTGGACGGAGGGAAACACAAATTTTACTTATTTGTTTGTGGATGAAGATGCAAAACGAGTATATACCAACAACAGTCATTTTCAGGATTATAAAGAGGTGGAAAAGAATATCCAGACGCTGGCTGAGAGCGGGAAGTATGTACTTGTATATCCAAAATTGAAAGATTTTCAAAGCAACATAGATACATCGGCAGGGTTGTGGAAGGAAAATGTGGAAAGTTTTCATACGCTGGGGGACCATTATCTGGCAATGGCAGCGGTAGATACGGCTTATCCGATTCAGGATATCTTTCAGAGTATGGCAAAGAATTATAACCGGCAGATTCCTCATATCAAATGGAGTGGAATCTCTCTGGTTCTGTCGATTCCGCTGCTTCTGATATCCATTGTCTGGCTGACGCTCATTGCAGGGCGCAGTGCAGGCGATGAAAAAGGAACACTTCGGCTGAATCTGTTTGACTATTGGAAAACGGAAGCGGCGGCGGTGCTTGTAATAGGCATCTGGATTTTGCTGACGGCATTTATCATCAATAGCTGGCATGGAATCGGATATACGGTGGATTATACCGGCAACGAAACATCCTGGTATCCGAATTATCATGAGAGATTATATTATGCATTTGACGTGATGCCGGAAGATGTGTTTGTGATTCTCTTTTATACAATAGCGACAATGGTCCTTTTCCTGATAGGATACCTGAGTTTGGTACGCAGGATCAAAGGCGGGACACTTTGGAAAAACAGTTTGCTTCGGATGCTTTGGCATGCTTTGAGAAAAGTGGGAGGTTTTATAAAACAATTCTGGCGAAACCGCGGAGTGACGGTAAAGGCCATTGCCCTGTTTGCCGTATTCGCGCTGGTCCACTGGCTGGCAATCATTTCGGGCGGGCATCCTTTGTTCTGGGTATTGGCGCTTGTAATAGAACTTGTGGCAGCATACGGAATTATAAGAAGCGCTATGGAGAAAGAACGGCTGAAAAAAGGAATTGAAGAGATTGCTTCCGGCAGTGTCGGTTATCAAATTCCGTTGTCTGAACTGAAAGGGGATTATTACGAGATGGCGGAGAAGATTAATAATATTGGAAACGGACTGCAGTATGCGGTGGAAAAGAGTGTCAAAAGTGAACGTTTGAAGACAGATTTGATTACCAATGTTTCCCATGATATCAAGACGCCGCTGACTTCTATCATTAATTATGTGGATCTTTTAAAAAGGGAAAATTTCGAGGATCCAAAGGTGCAGGGATATCTGGAAATTCTGGATGCAAAGTCGCAGCGTTTGAAAACCCTGACGGAAGATGTAGTGGAGGCGTCCAAAGTAAGCAGTGGCAATATCACACTGGAATGTATGGATGTGAATCTGGTGGAGATGCTGAATCAGACAATCGGAGAATTTTCCGAAAAGATGGATGCAAAGCAGCTGAGGGTGGTTGCTACGCTTCCGGAAGAACCGGCGACGGTACATGTGGACGGACGGCGTGTATGGAGGATTCTGGAAAATATTTTTAATAATGCGGCCAAGTATGCTATGCCGGGAACAAGGGTATATGCGGATTTAAAAGTGGAAAAAGAAAGCGTTTTGTTTTCTTTAAAAAATGTTTCGGAACAGCCGTTGAATTTTTCCTCAGATGAGTTGACAGAACGTTTTATCCGTGGAGATGTCTCACGAAATACGGAGGGGAGCGGATTGGGATTGTCTATTGCAAAAAGCCTGACCGAGATGCAGAAAGGAACGTTTGAATTGTATCTGGACGGGGATTTGTTTAAGGTAACAATCTGTTTTCCGAGAGTGATCGTATGATCTTTTCCAGGCATGGCGCTGCCTGGCGACGGAGGATAAGAAATAGAATTGTTACGAAAAAGTTGCAAGATTTTAAAATTTGTTTTACAATAAGGGAGGTGATATACTTTTTGGATGCAGGAGGAAATCCATGCAGGAAATACAGAAGTTATGGAAAGAAACATTAAATGAGAGTTTTGTACAGGCGGTTTTGAGTAATCCACGGACGAAGGAAGGAATCCTGAAGATAAAGGTACGTCCGGTGGAGAGGAAAGGCCGCCTGTTGTTTCAGTGTGAGTCTTTTACGAAAACGCAGGCATTTCATGAGAATCTGGACGCAGCGGGTGCAGCACTCCGTCTGGAGAAAGAGATGGAAAATTTCCGTCAGCTTCAGATGTCGGTGAGAGGGATGGAGATCACGGTTTTGGTCAGTAAAAAGGGAAAGATTACCATTCGAAAGCATCGGCAGGAAGGACAGGTACAGGAGATTAATCGTTCCCATAACCGGAGTAAAAAATATATTTTAAAGGAGGGTGTCCCGGTCCCCTTTCTTCAGGATCTGGGCGTAATGACGGCGGATGGCCGGGTGGTTCGGACGAAATTTGATAAATTCCGCCAGATCAACCGTTTCCTTGAATTTATGGAAGATGTTTTACCACGGCTTGAGAAAGGACGGGAAATCACGATTCTGGATTTTGGATGTGGGAAGTCCTATCTGACATTTGCTATGTATTATTATCTGCATGAATTGAAACAATACGACATCCGTATGATCGGGCTGGATTTGAAAGAAGATGTGATTGCACATTGCAGCACGCTGGCAGAGAAATATGGATATGAAAAACTGCAGTTTCTCACAGGAGACATTGCAGCATATGAAGGCGTGAGTGCGGTGGATATGGTGGTGACGCTTCATGCCTGCGATACGGCGACAGATTATGCCCTGGCAAAGGCAATCGGATGGAATGCAAAAGTAATTTTGTCAGTTCCTTGTTGTCAACATGAACTGAATACGCAAATAAGAAACGATATTCTTTCTCCTATTACAGAATACGGTCTTTTAAAAGAGCGATTTGCAGCATTGGTTACAGACGGACTTCGGGCAAAATATCTGGAATATGCCGGATATGACACGCAGGTTCTGGAATTTATTGATATGGAGCATACGCCCAAGAATATTTTGTTACGTGGAATTCGCAGGGAGGATAAAAGCGGGCGAGAAAAGGACGGAAAAAAAGAGCAGATGCAAAAGCAGATCCGATCTTGTGAGGCATTCCTGGGAGTAATGCCGACTTTAGGGGATTTACTGAAAAAAATCGAAGAAAGCTGATGGCCGCAGAAGATAAGGGGAAGATGAATGAAGAAAAAGAAATGGGCAAAAGCGGGAATTCTGGCCGCCGTATTTTTGGCGGCGCTTGTGGTGAGCAGTCTTGCTACAAACAGAGGAACGGATGATTTGACAGTTGGAATGGGAGATCCCATGCTGCCACGGGTGGCATTTTCCGTGGAAGGACGGAGAGTGAATGCGCTGGCCGGTTATGTGGACGAGATGGATATTACGGCAATGCGGGATACAATTACCCCGCTTTCTGCGGATGGAACGTTGGAAATGTATCTGGAAGCAGGCGGACAGGAGATTACGGGAATCCATTATGAGGTATATTCCCTGAATGGAGAAGAAACGTATTTGCAGGATACAGTAGGGAAGTTTTCCGGGGATACGGTGATGTTACAACTGAGTCAGGCATTGCCGGAAGAGGTACCGGAAGCTGTTCTGCGGCTGACTTTGCAGACAGGCGGCAGTGAAAAAAGGGAAATTTTTTATTATACGAGGATTGAACGGCAGGATGGTCTGGAAATAAAAAATTGTATGGATTTTGCCAATGATTTTCATGAAAAAACATTTCAGAAAACAGGCGGAGATGAACTGAAGGCAATTCTGGAGTCGGATGAGACTGCCGACAACACGACGCTGCAGAAGGTAAATATCCATTCGAATCTGTATCATATCCGGTGGGGAGAAATGTCACCGGAAATATCTACGGATGTGGAATGGAGTATCAAAGAGAGTAACAGTGTCTATACGTCGCTGCTTGCCAAGTATCAGGTGACTCAAATCGGAGATCAGGAAGAAGTAGAAACTTATAATATCCGGGAGTTTTTCCGGGTGAGATGCAGCGACGGCAACATGTATCTTCTGAATTATAACCGTACCATGAATCAGGTATTTAACGGAAATAAAAAAGTGATAGATAAAGACGGAATCCTTTTGGGGATTGCGGATCCCAATACGGTGTTTGAGACAAATAAAAAAGGGACCATCGTGTCATTTGTACAGGAGAGGGATTTGTGGACCTATAACCGGAATACAAACGAGCTCTCTCTGGTATTTAGTTTTGCTAATATGGAAGGACATGATGTGCGTAGCAGAAATGATGAACATGAGATCCGGATCATCAGCATGGAAGACAATGGGAGCACAACCTTTGCGGTTTACGGGTATATGAACCGGGGAGAGCACGAGGGGCGTGTCGGTGTCAACGTATATTATTTTGACATTGAAAATAATGCGGTGGAAGAAAAGGCATTTATCCCCAGTACAAAAGCTTTTGCAATTGCAGAAGACGAACTTGGTAAGATGGTATATTTTAATCAGAGTCAGCAATTACTGTATGTATTGGCGGGAGGTGTACTATATCAGGTAGATCTGGAAAAGAATAAAGAGGAAGTTCTGGCGGAGGACCTGGAGGAAGGCCAGTATGTGGTTTCGGACGACGGACATTTGATGGCATACCAGAGCAAAGGAACATTGAATTCTGCGCCGGAAGTGATTGTTCTCAATCTTGCAAACGGAGACTCTTATACGGTAGCGGCAGCACAGGGAAGAGGCGGTGTCAGTGAGGAGAGCGAAGAAGGGCAGCAATCCCAGGAGACGGGAACGGAAGCTACGGGAAATGAAGGAGACGGACAGAATATAGATCCTCAGGGAATGGCGGTACGTCCGCTGGGATTTGTGTTTGATGACTTTGTCTGTGGATATGTACGTGCGTCCGATAAAGGGACGAACGTGGCCGGTGAAGAAATTTATCCGATGTATATGTTGGAGATTCGGGATACCTCCAATAAGATCATGAAAACCTATTCCCAGGCCGGCGTTTACCTTTCGGATGTATTGGTGGAGGAAAATCTGGTTACATTGAACCGCCTGTCAAGAAACGAGGGTGTTTATACCGGGATTGAACAGGATTACATTACGAACAATGAAGAACGGAAAGAAGAAAATGCAATGGCGGAGGCCTATACGACCACGTTAAAAGAAAAGCAGATGCGTATTACGCTTTCCAAAGGAGTGAAAGAACTTTCCCCTGAAATTTTGCGTCCGAAAAAGGTTATGATAGACAAGCCGATTACGATTTCCTTTGATGACAAAGTAAAGACGGATAAATACTATGTTTATGGAGAAGGCAGGCTGGAAGCGATTTATGACAGAGCGGCTTATGCAATTCAGCGGGCAGAGCAGCTTCCGGGGGTTGTGATTTCTTCGGAACAGTCCTATGTATGGGAAAAAGGGAATCGGGATCTGACCTATTATACGGAAACGGCGCCGTTTAAAAAGGGGGAGGATCAGTCTTCTGTGGAAGCCTGCGCCAAATATATGGAACAGTTTGATGCGAAACGGATTGACCTGACGGGGTGTTCTCTGGATCAGGTGCTATATATTATTAATAAGGGCCGGCCGGTAATTGCAATGACAAGTTCCGGTCACGCCATCCTGCTGACGGGGTACAGTCCGGAGGATGTGACCTATGTGGATCCGGAGAGCGGGGAGGAACGAACCGTGAGTATGGAAGATATGAACGCGATTGTCACAGGAGGCGGAAATACTTTTATTGGATATCTGTCGTAGTGTAGCTATCCGGATATGCCGTAATTCATTTCCCCGCGGGGTGGGCGGATGGGTATACCTTATCGTGAAAAAAGGATAAAAAATGCCTCACAGGAACAGGTGGTTATGGAAAACCAGTTCCTGTGAGGTGTTTTTACTTTTTATGAATTTATGTTTGAAGGCTGGAAAAGAATGCCTTTATATCTGTGCAATGCGGTGTAGAGAATCATACCAAGTACGCCGCAGGAGACCACCTCTCCAATACCTACCGTCAGCATCAGAAACGGAATCGGAAGCGGAACCTGATATCCATAACGCAGCACAAACGGAACAATCAGGGCGTTTGCAGCAATCGGAGGCAATGGCGCCAGGAACCGGTTATGATTCCGCAGCAGATAAGTAAATACAGCTCCGAGCAGGGTAGCAAGGCTTCCGAAAAGAATATCCGGAAGAATGCATCCGCCAAGAAGATTGCTGAGCAGGCACCCGATGAATAATCCTGGAATCGCTGCCGGTGTGAAGGCCGGGAGGATGGTAAGCGCTTCGGAAAGCCGGACCTGTACCTCACCGTAGCTAAACGGTGCAAACAGTAACGTGACGACCACATAGACTGCGGCGATCATAGCTGCCTGTGCAAGAAACGGCACACGAAAAATCTGCCGTGTATTCCTGGAAGCGGACGTTGTGGATGATACATTTGGTGTTTGTTTTTCTTTCATAATTTTTGTTCTCCTTTAGTTTTGTTTTACGTGTGGAAGGTCTCGAACACACGATGTATTTTAGGCTGAACACACACTGTTTGCAGATCTTTTCCAGATTGCTTTGATACTGGAATGATACTTAAAAATTGATGCGGTCCAAAATGTCGGCCACTTCACGTTGCTTATTTGGATATAAATGCCCGTATGTCCCGAGGGTTATTTTAATATCCTCATGTCCTGGCCTTTCTGCTATAACCAGCGGAGGAACTCTCTGTTTGACCAGCAGGGCAACATGTGAGTGGCGGAGGCCATGGATACGTATTTTTTTCAATCCTTCCCTCCCGGAATACTTTTTCATGGGATACAAAAAATTTTTTAAGATCTCAAACAGGCGCGTCTGTCCGTTACAATCATATAACTTTTCCATGTAATTAGCAAGTTCTTTACATAAAAAATCGGGAAGGAATATTTTACGGATTCCTTTTTCTGTTTTTGATGGTGTGATAATATTCGAAATGCCTAAAATTTGATTTCGGGAGTAAGGCCGATCCGGCGAATTTGATTGTGAAACAAGTGGAGATGAGGTATAATGTAGAAGCAAGAAAGGTACCGGAGTATAAAGCATTTTTAGAAAAGATAAAGAATATCGCCGTATAAGTAAGTTAAGACCGGCGGGAATAAAAGATCAGAAAAAAAGATGAAAAAGGAGGCTGCTATGAACAAAAGTATGATCCGGGCTGCGAAGGGAGAGATCTCTGCAGATCTGGTACTCAAAAACGGCAAGGTGATGAATGTCTTTACCGAGGAAATCCTCGACGGAGATGTGGCAATTGTAGGCGGACGGATTGCAGGTGTGGGAAGCTATGTGGGAAAAAGGGAGATCGACTGTACCGGAAAATACATTGTTCCGGGTTTGATTGATGCCCATGTCCACATCGAATCTTCTATGGTTTCTCCCTTAGAGTTTGCAAAGTATATTATAAGAAAAGGGACTACCGCGATTGTGGCGGATCCCCATGAGATTGTGAATGTCAGTGGAAAGGACGGGATGGCTTACATACTGGACGCTTCGGAACATGTGCCTGTGGACGTATATGCCATGGTTCCGTCTTCTGTGCCTGCCACAGACATTGACACCAATGGAGCGGGAAAATTTCTGGCAAAGGATATGGCAGAGTACAAGTCTCACCCCAGAGTGCTGGGCCTGGGGGAAATGATGCGGTTTGTGGATGTGTTGAATGGACATGAGGAGACATTGGAAAAGCTGGAGGCATTCTCCGACAGAGTTTTGGATGGCCATGCACCGGGGATTTCCCGTAAGGAGGTGCAGGCGTACCGGGCGGCAGGAATTATGGATGATCATGAATGTTCTACCGGGGAGGAAGCTCTGGAGAAACTCCGCGCGGGATTCCATATTTTGGTGCGGGAAGGAAGTGGAGCAAGAAACCTGGAAAAGTTGCTGAGCGGTCTTCTAAAAGCAGGCGTTTCCCTGGACTGTTGCATGTTTTGTACAGACGACAAGCACCTGGAGGATATTGAACAGGAAGGGCATATCAACTACTGCGTGCGTAAGGCCATTGCGCTGGGAGTTCCGGAAATCAAGGCCTATAAGATGGCGTCCTACCATGCGGCGCAGTTTTATCAGATGAAGAATGTAGGAGCGGTCGGTGCGGGTTATCAGGCGGACTTGCTGGTTCTGGATGATTTAAAAGAGGCCAATCCGTCCATGGTCATTAAGAACGGAAACATCGTAGAGGAAACCTGGCTGTCCTCTTTTACCTATGAACTGAAAAACACGTCGCTGCTGCATACGGTGAAGATCAGGCAACTACAGGAAGAAGATCTGTTTCTGGCGAAAAAGGAGAAAAACCATATTCTGGAGCTTGTGCCCAACGAACTGCTTACAAAGCACAGAGAGGGAACAGTGCCGGGCTGTGGGGACGCTTTTATTCCGGATCGGGAATACGCAAAACTGGTGGTCGTGGAGCGGCATGGCAAAAACGGAAAAGTAGGGGTATGTCCGATAAAAGGATACGGTATTCATGGGGGCGCTGTCGCGACAACTATTTCCCACGATTCCCACAATATTATTGCCGTCGGGGATAATGACGCGGACATTTTGTGCGCCGTAAAGGAACTGGGGCGGATACAGGGTGGATATGTCATTGCCTCAAAGGGTGCCGTTGTGGATACATTGCCGCTCTCTATTTCCGGACTGATGAGTACGGACAAAGCGGAGCATGTGCAGAAAAAGACAGGAGAGATGGTAAAGACAGCGAGGAAGATGGGAGTGCCCCAGGGAGTAGATCCGTTTATCACTCTTTCCTTTATGGCTCTGACTGTGATTCCGGAACTGCGGCTCACGGAATCCGGCATTTTCGATGTGATGACGATGCAGTTTGTGGAAGAATAGAAGTTACGAATATATACAGAGTGTGTGAGAGTAAGAGCGGTAACAAAAGGGAGCGCAATGGCAGAGAAGAAAGAATGCAGAGGATATCAGTTTATAAAAAATCATATTGTGGTTTTACTGGCGGTGTGTTTCGTGTTTTTCCTTGCAGTGTATTTCATAAACGTCATATTTATACAGAATGAAGAGACTGTGGTTTCGGTTCTTGTTCTGGAATTCATGGAGGATTCTTTCCGATTGGAGCAGCAGGTCAGGGAGACGGTGCAGGCAGAAGAGGACCAGAAGGTGGAAATCCGTACGATTGCTTCTCAGGTGGAGGCCAATAAGGTGATCGTGCTGACATGGATCCGGGCGCAGACGGTAGATGTAATCATTGGAGAAGAGGAGCAGATTGCGGAGTATGCTCAGGCAGGCTATTTAAAGGAATTGGAAAAAGGGCAGTCTGATGATTTCCTGTGTGCCCGGGCAGAATATGACAGCGAGGGAAATATAATCGGTACAGGGGAAGAGGAATGCTTTGGAAAATACACGGCGGATATTCCAGGGACGGAATTTCAAAAGCCGGTGGCCGGTCTGGCTGAAAATGCTCCCCATAGAGAGAATGCACTTCTCTTACTGCAATCCCTGCGGGAAACAAGTTAGCTGAATGGGTATAGAAACATAGAATGATCGGAGTGATGAATTGAAAGCGACAATCAGGGATATTGCAGAGCGGGTGGGTGTTTCTTCTACAAGTGTTTCTTTGGTGCTGAATCAGAAGGAATGCAGGATTTCGGAAGAGACAAGACAGAAGATTTTTGAAACTGCCAGGGAATTGGGCTATGTCAGAAAAAAGGACAGGGTAAAAAGCAGAAGCCGGTATGGGGAGCATGTGATCGCGGTAATCTACCCATGTTTTAGGAATGAACTGGTAAAGGAGTGTATGCAGGGGATAGAGGACTATGCGGCGTTGTATGGTTATCAGGTGTTTCAGCTCTACTGTTCAGATACAACCGAGAGATGTATCGGAAAAATTGATTTGGCGGTGTATCTTGGGGCGGAAGGGTTGATCATGATTCCGCCCCAGGATATGAATACCGGGGGAAATTATGTTTTACTCGGAGAGGCGCTGGAGCATACGGGTATTCCCTATTTACTTCTGGATAAAGCTGTGTATAAAGTGTTCTGCGATTTTATTACAGTGGATAATAAACTGGGAGCTACGATGGCGATGGAACACTTGCTTGATTATGGCCACAGGCGGATCGGGATCCTGGCAGGAAAGAGTGGAGTTTACAACACCAGGAAAAGAGTAGAAGGATATAAGGAAAGTCTGATATTAAGCGGATTGTCATATGAAGAAAATCTGGTGTATTATGGAGAGTATTCTCAGGAGTCCGGGGAAAAAGGAACAGATTACCTTGTCTCTCAGGGGGTAACCGCCATGGTTTCCTGTAACGGTGAAATGTCTTTGGGCGTATATGAATATGCGAGAAAAAACGGGAAACAGATCGGGGAAGATATCTCTTTAGTCAGTTTTGGGAATCTCCGGGAAGCGAAATGGATGGCGCCTATGCTTACAAGTGTTATCCAGCCTGGTGAACAGATGGGGCGCAAGGCGATGGAAGTGATAATCAGCAGGATTCGGCATGAGGAGATAGGGGGAATACACACGAATTATTTCACCCCTATATTATGGCAGGGAGCTTCTGTAAAGCGTTTATGTTAGAGTGTGTTTTGTGAGAAATATAGAAATGGATGCACCTTTTTTGTGCATAAATCACAAAAACAAAAAGTTTATCAAAATTTATCATTTTTGTAAAAACAAAAATTTAGTGTAAAAAGGAGAATAAATCAGATAAAATAAAAAATATTTTATAAAATTAGAAAAATATAGAGATCAATATAAAACAAGATGCACAAAATGAAATTGACAAAAGTGATACAATGGGATATAGTATGCTTAATAAGTAATAAAATGGTAAATAAATAGAGAAAAGTTTACCAAAGAAAGAAACGTATAAGGAGGAAAAGTATGAAAAAGAAGATGTTATCTATTTTGCTGAGCGTTGCGATGTTCGCGTCTATTTTATCAGGATGCGCCATCTCCACCTCAAAAGAGCCGGATGACAGCAGTACCGAGAGTACGGAAGGCGAGGACGGCGCGGGAGATGATGTTGTGGTTATGAAAGACGAGGATATGGAAGGCAGAGAAGAGATCACACTGTGGTTCTGGGGCGCGGAGCCTTATGCACAGGAAGCTTTCAAGAGAATCCTGGTGGACAAGTACAACGCTTCTCAGGACGAGTATCAGCTTGTGGTAGAATTCCGTCCGTCTGTTGACGATGATATTAAAACCGCGCTGGCGGCGAGCCAGGGGCCGGATATCATCTATGGTTCCGGACCGTCCTTCGTAATGCCGCTGGTAGAGGCGGAAAAACTGGAAAATATGGACGCTTATTCAGAGGAATATGGATGGAAGGATAAGATCCTGACACCATATTATGAGTCCGGTACGGTACACGGAAGCCTTTACAGTCTGGTAAACGGCGTCAGCACAATGGGCGTTTTCTATAACAAGAAGGTGCTGGCGGATAATAACTGGGAAGTTCCGACCACAATCGAAGAGATGGAAGCGATCATGGACGAGGCCATGGAAAAAGGGCTGTACGCATCTGTTACGGGAAATAAAGGCTGGCAGCCGGTAAATGAAAATTATGGCTCTCTTTTCCTGACACATGTTGCGACTCCGCAGACCATGTATAAGGTGCTGACAGGAGAAGAAAGCTGGGTAAATGATGATGTGAAGGCAGCCATTACGAAGTCAAAAGAATGGTGGGATAAGGGATATCTTGCAGGAGAAGATTATGTGAACCTGAACTTCAGCGAATCCCTGCAGTTGTTATCAGATGAGAAAGCACCGTTCTTTGTAGGCCCCTCTATTGCGTTCCAGTGGGCAGCTTCCTTCTTCACGGGCGATAAGGAAGAGAACATTGCATTTATTCCGTTCCCGGCAACAGAGCAGGTTCCGGATACAACCTATACATTGGGCGGAGCATGTACATTGTCTATCAATGCCAATGCGGAAGATTCTCACAAGGATGAGGCGGCAAAGATTATCGATATGATGATGAACGCAGAGTTTATGCAGGAAATGACGGCAGCATGGCCGGGATATTGGGGAACACCTCTGAAAGACCTGTCCAGTGTGGATTCCAGCAGCATGAACTATCTTTCCGCAGAATTTGTAAAAGTAGTAAGCGATATTTCCGCGGCAGTAAATGAGGGGAACTTTGGCTATTATGACAATACCTTCTTCCCGTCGGCGACACAGACAAGAATCGTAAACATTGATGAAGTGTGGTATGAGACATCAACCGTTGACGAGTATGTACAATCCATTGAGGATGAATTCAGAACAGAGTTTGACAACGGCATGGTGCCGCCGACTCCGAAACCGAAGATGGATTAAGAGAAACGATATGTGAGGATTTTTATAGCTGAGCGGTAACCGCTTCAGAACAGATCCAAAGAAATAAAGCGGGCCGGAAGAAATGAAATCGTAGATTCCGGCCCGCTTTTTACTTAAAATGAGGAGAACTGAAATGAAAAAAAGAAAAATCAATTGGAATTATTTTCTGATTGCTCCTTCCCTGCTGATCAGCGTCAGCATAATTTTAATTCCGGGTATTATGACGTTTGCCTATTCTTTTACAGACTGGAATGGGTTGTCTCCCAATATTCATTTTGTAGGATTTCAGAATTTTATCGAGTTGTTCCATGATAAAATCTTTTACAAGGCTATCCAGAACAATATCATCTGGACCGTCCTGTTTTTGACCATTCCGGTCTGCATCGGCATGTTGGCGGCTATGCTGCTTCTCACAAGAAAAAAGACAAGGAGCATTTACCAGGTTGGATTTTTGATCCCGTATGTGCTGGCGCCTTCTGTCAATGCCATGCTCTGGCTGAACGTAGTGTTCAGTCCGGTATCCGGAGTACTTTCCGTGTTCCGGAATATGGGATTTGACGTCAGTTCTCCGCTGGCGGATATGAAAACAGCTATTTATGGCTGTGCAGCCGTTGATATCTGGCATTATTGGAGTTATCTGACGGTTATTTATCTGGCTGCGCTGCGGCAGGTGCCCACAGATCAGGTGGAGGCGGCCCGGCTGGACGGGTGTAATGGCTGGCAGTTGTTCCGCTATATTTACCTGCCCAATATTATGTCTACGGTAAGTCTGATGTTCGTGATGATTACGATCGGCTCCTTCCTGGCGTTTGACTACATTAAGCTGATGACGGGCGGCGGTCCGGCTCATGCCACGGAGGTATTAGGAACTTATGCATATTCCTTCGCGTTTGATTCAATGAAGATAGGAAAAGCGGCGGCGGTAGGTCTGTTCATTAGTTTCTTTGGACTGATTGCATCCTTTGCCTACACGAAAATAAGCAGCAAGGAAGAAATGGAATAGGAGGGGAAATTTATGGCAGTGAAATCAAAGAAAAAACGATTTGGGATTAATTTTGTGATCCATCTTGTTCTGATTATCCTGGCGGTGATCTGTCTGGCGCCCATTCTGTTGGTGCTGATTAACAGTTTTAAGACGAATGTGGAGATTGTCAGCAATCCGCTTTCCCGGCCCCGTGTCCTGCATCTGGAAAATTATATCCAGGCATGGAAGACAGGAAACTTTTCGACAGGCTTTATCAATAGTATCAAGCTGACAGGATGTACCGTAATCATTGTTCTGATTACCTCCAGTTTGGCGGGCTACGTACTGTCGGGAAAACGTATTAAAGGAAGCGGTGTCATCCTCATGTATTTCATGATGGCAATGACCGTACCGATTCAGTTGTTTTTGTTCCCGCTGTATTACGCCTATGCAAAACTAAACCTGATCGGAAATATCTTTGCGACCAGCTTTATTCTGGCTGCATTGTATATGCCGTTGTCGGTATTTCTGATGCGGACCTTTTTCCTGAATGTGCCGAAGGAACTGGAAGAATCCGCCAGGATTGACGGGGCGGGAACCGCGCAGGTGATCTGGCACATTATGCGTCCGGTTGTCTCCCCCGGTTTGATTACCGTGGCCATTCTGATCGGGCTGCAGTCCTGGAATGAATATCTGATTTCTTCCACATTTTTACAGGGAGCGAAGAACTTTACGGCCACGCTGGGATTCCTGGCAATGAACGGTTCATATGGTTCCGATATGGGAGTCATGATGGCGGCCGCGTTTACGCTGATCGGACCGATCATCGTATTCTTCCTGTGTACACAGAGGTATTTCGTGGACGGCCTGGTAAGCGGAGCAGTCAAAGGTTAAAGATAAGGAGAGAAGGATGAGTATCAAAGAGTATCAAAATACAATTTACGCGGGCGTGCTTGGAAAGCTGATTGGCGTTTATCTGGGCCGGCCGGTGGAAGGCTGGAGCTTTGAGAAGATCCGGGACCATTTTGGAGAGGTTTATTATTATAAAAATCATGTGACCGGGGCGCCTCTCATTGTGCCGGACGACGACATTTCCGGGACCTTCGCGTTCTTTCGGGCGTTGGAGGACTGCGGCTATGACGCGGAGTTGTCGGCGGAGGATATCGGCAATGCCTGGCTGAACTATATTGTGGAAAACGAGACGATTCTGTGGTGGGGCGGCTTGTGCAGAAGCACAGAGCATACCGCATATATCCGGCTGAAAAACGGAATCAAGGCTCCGGAGAGCGGAAGCGAAGCCTTGAACGGCAAGAGCATGTCCGAGCAGATCGGGGCGGAGATCTTTATTGATACCTGGGCGCTGGTGAATCCGGGCAACCCAGAGCGGGCGGCCGTGATGGCAAGAAAGGCGGCCAGCGTAAGCCATGACGGGTTGGCGATAGATGCGGCAGTGTATCTGGCAGTGATGGAAGCTATGGCATTTGAGGAAAAGGACATTGATGTTCTTCTGGAAAAGGGGATGGAGTATATCGATAATCCGTTCTTTAAAGAACTGGTGGCCGAACTGCGCAGACGATGCAGGGAAGCCAAGGACTGGCACGAGGTGCGGGAGTGGATTGCACAGGAGCATGGATATGAAAAATATCCGGGGAACTGCCCCATGGTGACCAACCATCTGGCTCTGCTGATGGCGTTCATCCTGGGTGG
Organism: Lachnospiraceae bacterium; assembly: GCA_910574195.1. Lineage (GTDB taxonomy): Bacteria > Bacillota > Clostridia > Lachnospirales > Lachnospiraceae > Schaedlerella. The sequence continues at coordinate 69,249 of CAJTBF010000009.1, forward strand.
GGATGATTTTCATAAGGCATGTATGATCGCCTGCTCCGCAGGATGGGATACAGATTGCAATTCCGGAAATGTGGGTTGTCTGAACGGAATTCGCCTTGGACTGGAATGTTTTGAACAGGGCGCCAATCTGCGGAAGCCGGTGGCGGACCGTCTTTATGTGGTGACCAGCGACAGTGGGGAAACAGTGTCGGATGCGGTGCTGGAGACAAGGAAGATTGTAAAGGCGGCTGCCGCGTTGAATGGAGAAGAGGTGGAGATTCCGAAGGAGCGCTACGCCTTTGAGTATCCCGGCAGTGTGCAGGGCTTTATTCCGTTTGATGAACAAGTGGAAGAGCAGGTGCTGTCTGGAATTGAAAATGTCCGTACCTCTTCCGGAGAGTATGGCTGCAGGATTTCCTATGAAGGTTTGGGTAAAGGGGTGCACGCAAGCTGCTGTGTCGATACCTTCATTGATTTGCAGCCCAAAGGGAAAGAGGGAACCAGTTATTTTGATGTGCTGTGTTCACCGACCCTTTACAGTGGACAGGAGATCACTGCCTGTGTGACGGCGCCGGATGAGAAAACCCCGGAATTTCGGTTTTTTATTCAATATTTTGATGAGAATGATCAGTTAGATCTTCTGTATGCGGATGCTGCTGCGCTGCGGCAGGGGAAAAACGAGATCCGGTGGACGGTGCCGGATACTCACGGACATGCAATATACAGATTGGGAATTACCCTTTGCAGTGAAACCCGGCTGGACGGCAGCATTATCCTGCATACGCTGGACTGGTCCAACGCGCCTGTGCGATATGCAATGGGACGGTCCATGGAGATGACACCGTCTCTGACACCGTGGACCACAACTACGGCATGGTTGAAAACATTTGTGTCATCGGCGGATCATTTCAATCCGGACTATACGGTAACATTTTCCATCTGTCATGAACGGGAGAACGGGGTAGTGACCACGGGAAGCAGCGACTGGGATGATTATACGGTATCTTCCACGCTTACGTTTTCCAAACAGGATGCAGCGGGACTTGTGGCCCGTGCCAAAGGGCACCGGCAGTATTACGGGGCGGTGCTGACGGAAAAGTGTGCACGGATTTATAAACAGAAAAACGGGCTGCGGACCACACTGGCCGAGGAACCCTATCCTTATCAGATCGATGAGACACACCATCTGGCATTCCGGGTAAAAGGGGAAACGCTGGAATTGTATGTAGATGCAAAGCGGGTACTGCATACGAAGGATACAGAGTACGGCTTTGGACAGGCAGGCTTTGTGGTGGATTCCGGCGCCATGCTGGGCGACGGATTTGTCGTAGAGCGCGCGTAAGTACAAAGACAGGGAAAAAAGAGGACATGCCAGTTTGCTGTAGAGTGTGTATAAGTGCAGAAGCGCGGCTAAGATGGCATGTCGGTTTGTCCGTCGAGCATGCGTAAGCGCAGAAACAGGGCGAAGGTGGCATGTTGGTCTGTCGGAAAGTGCACGTAAGTACAGAGACAGGGCAAAGACGATATGTTGTTTTGCAGGAAAGGTGTGGTAGAAAAGTATGCGTATACAGAATTATGAGAAACAAATCTATGCCGGAGTACTTGGAAAAATACTCGGTGTTTATCTGGGCCGGCCTGTGGAGGGCTGGAGCTATGAAAAAATTCAGGATACGTTTGGCCAGGTAACCTATTATGTCCATGACAGGGTGGGAGTGCCTTTGGTGGTGGCGGATGACGACATTTCCGGTACTTTTGCTTTTTTCCGGGCAATCGCGGATAATGGGTTCCGTTCGGACACCACGGCGGAGGAATTCGGAAAAGCGTGGCTGAATTACATTATAGAAAACAAGACAATTTTATGGTGGGGCGGTTTGGGGCGTTCCACGGAACATACCGCGTATCTGAATCTGAAAAACGGGATTCCTGCGCCGCAGAGTGGTTCCATTGCGGTCAACGGAAAAATTCTTGCAGAGCAGATCGGCGCGCAGATTTTTATTGATGCCATTGCTATGGCGTGTCCGGGAGATCCTGAGACGGCGGTGAAACTTGTCCGTAACGCGGCCAGTGTAAGTCATGACGGCATTGCGGTGGAGGCGGCCTGCCATCTGGCGGCGCTGGAAGCGATGGCGTTCGAAGAAAAACGGATTGACGTGCTGCTGGATCGGGCGGCACAGTATGTGAAGAGTCAGGAACTGCTGGACATTGTGGCCGATGTGCGCAAGATTTGTAAAAAGGAAACAGACTGGAGAAAGGTGCGGGCGTATCTGGATCCCAAATATGGTTACGGAGTTTACCCGGGATGCTGCCACATGGTTCCGAACCATGCCATGGTGATCGCGGCGTTCATCCTGGGCGGAGATGATTTCCAGAAATCCATCAGTATTGCCTCTTCTGCGGCGTGGGATACGGACTGCAATGCAGGAAATGTGGGGGCACTGAACGGGATCCGTCTTGGAATTGAAGGAATCAATGCCGGCGCGGATTTCCGGGGACCGGCTGCAGACTTGATGTATGTGGTGACGGCGGACGGTGGTTCCGTGGTGACAGACGCCGTTCTGGAGACAAAAAAGATTGTGGAAGCGGCGGCTAAAATGCGCGGAGAAACTATTTCATTGCCAAAAGCCAGGTATACGTTTACGTATCCGGGTTCTGTGCAGGGATTTCTGCCCTGTGAATATGATCATGGCGCTGCGGCTGATGTACGCATTTATAATCAGAACGAACGATCGGAAGAAAACGGATTGTGTATCGAATGCCGTCATGTGGCGCAGGGGGTGACAGCCAATGTGTCCACCCAGACATTCATTGATTTTTCCAGGCTGGCGGTGAATTTTTCTACCGTGGCGTCGCCCACGCTGTATTCTTCCCAGACGGTATACACTACGGCATGTAAAGACACAGATACGAATGTGTGTTGTGCCGGTGAGGGGACGGAAGAGGGAGCACGGGAGGTTACCCTGCGTCCCTATATTCTATATTATGATATCAATGACCGGATCCAGGTGATTTACGGAGAAGAATGGGAGCTTTCGGAAACGCCGGAAACCTTTTCCTGGGAGGTGCCGGATACGGGCGGAATGTCTATTTTCAAACTGGGTTATCAGGTGCAGAGCACGCACCGGTTTGACGGAACCGTTATCTTAAAAGAAATTGACTGGACAGGCGCGCCGAAGGAATTTGCTCAGCGGGGAATGCTGATGAATTCCATCTGGAACACTAATCCTCTGTGGCTGGCGGGATTTGCAAGTTCCGCTGCGCACTTCGCCGCAGATTTTAAACAGACCTACTGTGTATCCTACATAGAGGAAAACGGAGTGGTTACGATCGGCAGCCGGGAGTGGGACGATTATAGTGTGGAGTCTATCATCTATTACAGCCTGCACAAAGAAGGCGGACTGGTACTGCGCAGTATCGGGCACCGGAGGCTCTATGCGGCGGTACTCTGTGACTTTAAAAAGGCACAGATTCTGATGCTTCGGGACGGAGAAAGAAAAGTACTGGCAGAAACAGATTACCTTTATGAGGAAGAAACCGGGTATTGCATGAAATTCACGGCAAAGGGCAGCAGACTGAGCCTGGAGATCAATGGGCAGTGTGTGCTGGAAGCGCAGGATGAAACGTATACATGCGGCGGCGCCGGGTTCCTGGTTTCCAATGGAACGATAACCTGCGACAGCCTGATTGTGGGTGGGAGGTTTGTATGAAGTATGTGGTAGTATCGGCCGTAGTGACGGATGAAATTCATTTTCCGGACAAGACGATGAAGAAGGCTCCGGGCGGAGCGGGAATCTATGCTTTGTGCGGCATCAAGCTATGGAGCGACGATGTCTGGGTGGTGACGGGAATCGGGGAGGACTATGAGAGTCTTCACGGAGATTGGTATAAGGCCAACCGGCTTTCTATGGAGGGTCTGCGCATCAAGGATGCACGTTCCCCCTATACGATTGTAGAATATTTCCCGGACGGGGAACGGATGGAAACACCGCGGTACGGCGCGGAACACTTCCATGCCCTGGAGACAACGGGAGAGGAACTGGGGCCGTATCTGGAATGTGCCGAAGGAATGTATATTTTCCGGGGAATAGAGCCGGGATTCTGGACCTCCGTCCTGGAAAAAAAGAAAGAGACGTCGTGTAAGGTGATGTGGGAGATCGCGGCTGACGCGGCAAAGAGGGAGAATCTGGAAGCAGTCAGGAAGATTGCGGCACAGGTAGAAGCGTTTTCTATCAATATGACGGAAGCCAGGCAGTTGTTTGGCGTGGAGGACCGGGAATCCATCGTCGCAGAACTTCGCAGTTGGGGAATGGAATTGATTTTCCTGCGCCAGGGGGCGAAAGGTGCGGTGATGATCACGGAAAAAGAGGTGGTGGAGGTTCCTTCCTGTCCGGATGTAACTGTGGTGGACGCCACAGGCGGAGGCAATAGCTCCACGGGGGCTGTCCTGTGCGGACTGGTGGAAGGGTTTTCTGCGGAAATCTGCGGAAGGATGGGCAGCATTTCTGCGGCCATGTGTATCGCACAGCACGGTGTCCCGGCAAAAATTACGAAAGAAATGCGTGAGAATGCATGCAGGAAACGGGGAACAGATCTATGTTAAGTGAGAAGATCAGAGAAAAAGAATCGATAAAAAATATCAGAGAACGCTATGAATATTACCAGAATGTACCGGAGAGGGGACTGGTGATCAACGGCCGTCCGGCATTGACACAGATTGAACCGGAAAAAGTGGGTGATTTTGTACTGATCACGGTGCGGGATCCTCTTTGTGCATACGACAGAGATCCCGCGAAGATCATTGCGGACAGAATGGAGCACGCGGAGATGATTGGAAATTCCGGGATGTTTACCAGCTATACCGGAGAGTACAAAGGAGCCCGGATTACCGTGGTCAGCGGCGGAAGCGGTTCGCCGGAAATGGAACTGATTTTATATGACTATATGGAGTATACGGATGCTCATACCTTTTTGCGGGTAGGAGGCTCCGGCGGAATCGGGGATGAAGTAAAGCCGGGGGATGTGGTGATTGCCAGCGGCGTGGTTCGGGAAGAAGGGATGACAAAGGCCTATATCCCGGCAGCCTACCCGGCGGCCAGCCATTATGAGGTGGTTATGGCTATGGTGCAGGCCGCGGAAAATCTGAAAGCACCTTACCATGTTGGGACGACGGTTTCGGTGGACAGCGATTTTATCGGCGGCGGAAGGCCCGGCGTGGGCGGTTACATGCAGCCCTGGAATGTGGAATTCGCAGGAATTTATAACAGGGCAGGCGTATTGAACGGAGACAGGGAATCGGCCGCAATCGTAACATTGTCCGCGTTGTTCCAGAGAAGAGGCGGCTCGGTGTGTTCCGTGGCGGACAACCTGTGTACGGGTGAAAAATTTGACGCGGGCAGCGGACATAACTATGCGATTGATATTGCGCTGGAAGGCTGTTCCATCTTAAATGAGATGGATAAGCAAAAAGAAAAAATGGGAAAAAGATTTTGGTATCCTGGTATGGAAAGGGAGTAAGTGATGAAGAAATATGATAATCCGATGAGCAGACAGGTGGAAAGTCTGCCGGAACTGATTGAGACACAGTATGAGGATCTGGAACCGAAAGCCAGGAAAGTTCTTTCGTTTCAGGAAATTTATAATATACAGAAGATTGTACTGACCGGCTGCGGGGACTCGCTGGCGGCTGCTATGGCCACAAAGCATGCGTTTGAAATGCTGACAGGTATTCCGACGGAGGTGGTGACCGCCATCGAACTGGGGCGTTTTTACTGTAAAAAGCACTTAGGAATAGACTGCCGGAATCCGCTTGTGATTGCGGTCAGCAATTCCGGCAACGGGGCAAGAGTATCCGAGGCAGTGCAGCGGGCCGCAAAGCACGGGTGTTTTGTGCTGGGAGTTACAGGAAATGAACAGTCCCCTCTGGGGATTCATTCGGATAAGATCCTGAAGTTGTGTATTCCGCCCTTCGAGAGTGCGCCGGGAACCAGAAGCTATCTGGTCAGTGTGATGGCTCTGCTGCTGCTGGCAATCCGTTTTGGAGAAGTACGGCATCAATATACGATGGATCAGGCCATGGATTACCGTGCGGATATCAAAAATCAGGGCGAACAGCTTCGTGCGCTTCTTCCGGAAATGGAAGACGCTTGTGCAGAGGTGGCCGAAGCGTGGAAGGAATTCCCATGTTATGATTTTGTGGGATCCGGTTTTGATTATGCAACCGCCTGGCTGGGACAGGCGAAGATCTTGGAAGCGGCCGGAAAGTTTGCAATGCATATCAACACAGAGGAATGGTTCCATCTGAACTTTTTTGCGAGAAACGCCAGAGAGATGGGAACGGTGTTGGTTGCGAATACGACGAGTCCCGGACACAGCCGGGCGAGAGAAATGGTTAAATATGCGAACGTCCTGCACAGACCGCTGCTGGTAATTACGGATGGCGGCGCGGAGGATTTCGAAGGGGAAAAAGCGGTATATATCAAAGTGCCAAAGCCGAAATACCCCATCACGATGCCGTTGACGCACTTTGCACCGGTATGTCTTCTTGCAGCATATATTGCGGAGTTGATCGGGGAGACATATGGCCGGGGATGCGAAGGAGACTGGTCGTTCTGTAAAGGCGGCGCCGGTGTCACGGAGAGTGAAATTATTGTAGACTAACAAAAATCAAACTTTACTGGAAAGAAAGCGAAGGAAAGAATGCTGAAAAATTTTAAGATTAAGACAAAATATAATGACGTTTATGATATTACAAAGGAAGTCCGGCAGACGGTAGAAGAAAGCGGCGTGCAGGAAGGAATCTGCATTGTATATAACCCGCATTCCACGGCAGGAATTACAGTGTATTCCCCCTGGGATCCGGATGGATTTCTTGATCTGGATGAAGAGATTCGCCGTTTGATTCCTACAAAAGTAGATTTTAAACATCAGCATGACACGCCCCAGGATGCTGCGGGCCATGTGAAATCTGCTCTTTTGGGAATCTCGAATACTTTCATCGTCCATGAAGGAAAGCTGCTTCTGGGAGGTTCTCAGGGGATTTATTTCCTGGAATTTGACGGGCCGAGGAATCGGGAGTATTTTGTAAAGGTTGTCAGCGATTAAGAATAATAGGAAAGGATAAAAATATGAGAAAAATTATATTGGACTGTGATCCGGGAATGGATGATTCTATGGCCATTGTGATGGCAGTGAAGGCAGAAGAGCTGGATGTATTGGCTGTCACTACGGTAAACGGGAATTATCCGGTGGATGTGACCAGTAAAAACGCAAGAAAAGTGCTGGAACTTTTAGGGAGAACCGAGATTCCGGTGGCGCGCGGCATGGCGGCGCCTATGATTCGGAAATCCCCGTCGGATCCCTTTACCCACGGCGAGGACGGGCAGGCCGAGGCAAACTTGCCGGAGCCGGTAATGAAGCTGGCCGACCTGGATGCGGTGGATCTGATTATTGAATTGGTGAAAGCCAATCCGGGTGAAGTGACACTGATCGCGACCGGACCTATGAGCAACCTTGCCATGGCTATGGTCAAAGCGCCGGAAATTAAGGATATGATTCCGGAAATTATCGCAATTTCCGGAGCGTTTGGACTAAACGACTATGCCTTTTTAAATGCCACCGGGGATACGCCCCAGAGCGAATGGAATGTATATGTGGATCCGGAGGCGGCGAAAATCGTATATGAATCTGGTGTTCCGCTGGTTGCACTGGGATTGGATGTGGCTACCCATTTTGATGTGAATATCAGTGACGCGGAAGTGAAAAAGCTGGAAGAGAGCGGCAAAAAAGAAGCGGATTTTCTGGCAAATGCAATTCATTTTGTGAACAAAAGAGGATTTGAAGCGTATTGTGCCGTGATTGATTGTATGGCGGTTGCCTATGCGATTGATCCCACATTGGTGGAAACCATGGAAGCTCATGTGGGGGTAGAGACGAAGGACGGGCTGACGCTGGGAATGACCGTCATCGACAGAAGACATCACTTTGTATGGGAGCACCTTCCGTTGGTGAAAGTGGGATGCAAAGCGGACTGCGCGAGATTTTTGCAGCTTTTGTTAGAACTGGTGTTGAAGTAGAAGCAGATATGATGTAAAGCGGGGAGATGCAGGTAAGTATTTCAGCCCTGACGGACGAAATACAGCTTAAGTAATAAAATGGATAATTCCTTGCTGGCTGTAAGGGATATGAACCATAAATATATTGTAGTAGAAAGGAAAAGAGAAAATGTACAGATATCAACATAATCTGGTCAGTAAGGAAGCATTGTATATTGCAGGACCGGAATGTTTTTACACATATGGCTATGATATGCTGGCGGCCATGAGAGCGAGGGCGGAAGCCCTGGGATTCGGTGTGACGCTTCCCAACGATGATCCGCTGGATATGGAAAATCCGGATCTGCAAAAACGGGCGGACAGCATTTTTGCGAATCTGGAAAAAATCATGCATGACACAACGGCGGTTGTAGCAGATCTGGAGGCATACCGGGGGGCGGAGCCGGACAGTGGAACGGTCTATGAGCTGGGGATGGCCTATGCAAAAGGAGCGAAATGTTATGGCTATACAAGGGATAAACGCAGCTTTTCGACCAAAAATCCAAATACGGGGCTGCGGGACGGCCAGGTGCGCGATGAATTTGGAAACCATGCATTCTACGGGCAGCTTCCCTTTGCACCGACGATCATCGGTTCGACGAAGATCATAGAAGGTGATTTTGACGACTGCCTGAAGATGATGATTGTAGACAAGGAAGAAGAATATAAATTCCAGGCAAAGAGGGGGTACCGTGTAGATTATTCGGCCACCCGTACCGTGAAGCCAGGGGAGAAGCCGCTGGTATACCTGGCGGGAGTGGAACGCTACCAGGAAAACGCAAAGGAAGTCTTCGAAAAAATGAAGGAATTGTGTGCGCGCCATGGGATGCAGGCCTTTTCGCCGGTAGACTGGGCAGCGGGAGTGACGCCCGTAGAAACGGATAATCCTTATGTCTGGGCGGAAAATTTATTTGATAATTATCAGCAGCATGTCAGAAACTGTGATGTGATCATTGCAGACCTGAATAATTACCGCGGGTATGAGGTGAACAATGATGTGGGCTTTGAATGTGGAATGGGCTTCTGGCTTGGTAAAAAGCTGTATGGCTATATGGAAGATACCTCGCCGATGATTCAGAGAGTACCGCATCTGGGGGAGGAAAAAGAGTTCCGGGATCATACAGGCAGTAACGTAGAGAACTTTAATTATCCCTGTAACCTGATGTTCAGTTGCTCTATGAAAATCTTTGAAGGGGCATTTGAGCAGATTATAGAGCAGGTTGCAAAGGACATATTTCAGGAAAAGGATGAAAGAAATGCCTGAAAAATAATTCTGCACGCATATAGTGCTGGGTGTATAGCGTCAGGCCGGGAAGGAAAACATGCATTGCAGGAGGAAGAAAAAGATGAAGTTTTTGAATTATGGTTCCCTGAATATTGACTATGTGTATCGGGTAGATCACATTCTGGCGCCGGGAGAGACACTTTCCTCTAAGGGGCGGGAGATCTTTCCGGGAGGCAAGGGGCTGAACCAGTCGATTGCCCTGGCCAGAGCCGGTGTGGAGGTGTTCCACGCCGGGAGAATCGGGAAAGAAGGTGGATTCCTGCTGGATCTGTGCCGGGAAAACGGAATTTGTACGGACTTTATCAAGCTGGATGAAAATGCGGATTGCGGACATACCATGATTCAGGTAGACGCCAATGGGGAAAATGCAATTTTGTTGTATGGCGGGAGTAATCAGCAGCAGGAGAAGGCGCAGATGGACGAAGTTCTGGATCACTTTGGAAGGGGAGATGTCATCTTACTGCAAAATGAAATTAACGAGATGCCGTACTTGATCGACCGGGCTTATGAGAAAGGACTTACGATTTTTTTGAATCCGTCTCCCATGGACGAAAAACTTCTCCGGTGCGATCTGGAAAAAATTTCCTGGTTTCTGTTGAACGAGGTGGAGGCAGAACAGCTTACGGGCACAAAGGATGAGGAAGAAATACGTATAGAATTGCGGAAGCGTTATCCGGGAGCGAAGTTTGTACTGACGCTTGGAAAAGAAGGGGCCTGCTATTTTGACGCGGAGGAAAGTGTATTTCAGGAAAGTTTTCCTGTAAAAGTAGTAGATACGACCGCAGCGGGCGACACCTTTACCGGTTATTTTATCGCGGAACTTCTAAAAGGCGGCACAAAGGAGGAGGCATTGCGGATTGCGTCCAGAGCGGCTTCGATTGCGGTATCGCGCAAAGGGGCATCTACTTCAATTCCATATAGGAAAGAGCTGGATGCCTGACGGACAGAGAATGGCAGAGCAGGCGGTTCCTACCAGAGAATGGAATACGATCAGATAGTAAATTTTATTTATGAAGGTTGTCGGTAGATCCATTTACCGGCGGCCTTTTTATTTGCCGCTGTATACCCAGGCAGACGGGATTCACCGTCCGTTCGTCTAAAAGGTGTTCCGAAAAAGAAAAATCGAAGGATTGCAGAGAAAATTGAAGTGTGATACGATACTGTAAAAACAGAAGGGAAGCGGAAGGGATTGCAGTTGCTTCCTATTATATATGGAAGGAAATGGAATTTATGGGAGTCCGACTGGGAATTGTGGGAACGAATTTTATCAGCGACTGGCTGCTGGAAGCGGCAGTACAGGTGCCGGAGGTGGAAGTATGCTCCGTATATTCAAGAAAGCAGGAGACAGGAGCGACATTTGCCGGAAAACATCAAATTCCACGGGTATATACGGAGTATGAGAGTTTTTTAAAATCAGAACTGGACGCAGTGTATATTGCGACACCGATGTACGTACATTGCCGGCAGACCATAGAAGCATTAAAGCAGGGAAAACATGTGCTGTGTGAAAAAATCCTGGCGGTGAATGAGCGGGAAGTACAGCAGATGATTGCCTGTGGAAAGAAGAATCAGCGGGTGCTTCTGGAAGCCATGAGACCGGATTTTGTTCCGGTAATGGAACAGTTAAAAGAAATACTTCCTAAAATCGGAAAACTGCGCAGAGTTACCATAGAATATGATCAGTATTCTTCCAGGTATGATTCTTTTCGAAAGGGAGAGCTTCAGAATGCATTTAATCCGGCGCTTTCGAACGCGGCGATTATGGATATTGGGGTATATTGTGTACACAGTATTGTCCGATTGTTTGGGGCGCCGATGGAAGTAAAATCCTGTTGCGTAAAACTTCACAATGGATTTGAGGCGAACGGGATTGTACTGATGCAATATGAAGATTTTTTGGCGGAAGCAGTCTATTCCAAAATAGGGAATTCGATCCATCCCAGTGTATTCGAGGGGGAGGAGGGAACGATCACTTTAGATTCCATCAGTGTTCCAAAGCAGTTGAAGATCTGTTATCGGGATGGCAGAACGGAACAACTGTATACAGATTCCCAAAAAGAGTGTTCACTTTTTGGGGAGGATTCGACAAAGAAACGTCGGACAGCAGGGGCGCCGCACAAAGCGATCGTGGACAGTATGGTGTTTGAGGTACGGAAATTTGCGCAATTGGTGAAAGAAAATAGAGTAGAGCATCCGTATCTGACTTATTCTTTGGATACAATTCGTGTAGTAGATGCAGTAAGAAAGCAGAATGGGATTGTATTTGATGCGGATTCAGTGGTATACTGAATAACAGTATGAAAAAAGGAGTATAGAGGTATGGAATTGATTACGATTCGGGAGTTATTTAAAAACAGGGAGGCTTATCTGGATAAAACGGTAAGAGTGGGCGGATGGATTCGCAGTATCCGGGACTCAAAGACATTTGGCTTTATCGTAGTAAACGACGGATCCTATTTTGAACCACTGCAGATTGTGTACCATGATAAGATGGACAACTTTCAGGAGATTTCCCGCCAGAATGTGGGGGCGGCGGTTCTGGTCACGGGAACGCTGGTGGCGACGCCGCAGGCAAAGCAGCCTTTTGAGATTCAGGCAGACGAAGTGACGGTAGAAGGAGCGTCAGCGCCGGATTATCCGTTGCAAAAGAAACGACATAGTTTCGAATATCTCAGAACAATTTCGCATTTGCGTCCAAGAACGAATACATTTCAGGCCGTATTTCGTGTACGGTCTCTGGCGGCGTATGCTCTCCATAAGTTCTTTCAGGAGAGAGGGTTTGTTTATGTACACACACCGTTGATTACCGGAAGTGATGCGGAAGGGGCAGGGGAGATGTTCCGTGTTACTACATTGGATATGGACGACCTGCCGAAGAATCCGGACGGAAGTATTGATTATACACAGGACTTTTTTGGGAAGGAAACCAACCTGACCGTCAGCGGCCAGTTGAACGGGGAGACGTATGCGCAGGCATTTCGCAGTATTTATACATTTGGTCCCACATTCCGTGCGGAAAATTCCAATACTACCCGTCACGCGGCCGAATTTTGGATGATCGAGCCGGAGATCGCGTTTGCGGATCTGGAAGACAATATGGATCTGGCGGAATCCATGCTGAAATATGTGATTTCCTATGTGATGGAGCAGGCGCCGGAAGAGATGCGGTTTTTTAACTCCTTTGTGGACAAGGGGCTGCTGGAACGACTGAAAAATGTGGCAGAGTCTGATTTTGCCAGAGTGACCTATACGGAGGCAGTTCGGCTTTTGGAAAAGAACAATGAAAAGTTTGAATATAAAGTTTCCTGGGGGTGTGATCTGCAGACGGAGCATGAGCGTTACTTGACGGAGCAAGTGTTTGGCAGACCGGTATTTGTAACAGATTATCCGAAAGAAATCAAAGCTTTTTATATGAAGCAGAATGAAGACGGTAAGACGGTGGCGGCGGTAGACTGCCTGGTACCGGGGATCGGGGAGATTATCGGCGGCAGCCAGAGAGAAGATGATTATGATAAATTGTTGGCGAGGATGAAAGAACTGAATCTGAAAGAGGAGGATTACCAGTTTTATCTGGATCTTCGAAAATATGGCTCCACCCGGCATGCCGGATTTGGACTGGGATTTGAGCGATGCGTGATGTATCTGACCGGAATGGCGAATATCCGTGATGTTGTTCCTTTCCCAAGAACGGTGAACAACTGTGAATTATAACAGAACAAGGCTGTTCTCACGGAATGTGCAGTTCAGCACATTCCCGAGCCGTGAAAAGTAACCGCCCGGTAACTATATAACGGCGTGTGAGAAAGTAGTTGAGAGATTTAGGAATCCGGGTTATAATAAATATTTATGGAAAGAAAAAGAAACTGTCTGAAAGAAGGGAGGGAGTCCGGTTGAAGATTACATTGCCGAATAAGGTATTGCTAATTATCGAGAATCTGCAGATGCATGGATACGAAGCTTATGCAGTGGGCGGTTGTGTACGGGACTCCATTCTGGCAAAAAAGCCGCAGGACTGGGATATTACAACTTCGGCAAAGCCCCGGGAGATTAAGAGACTGTTTCGAAGGACAGTGGATACCGGTATTGAACATGGAACAGTGACGGTGCTTCTGGGGAAGGAAAGTTTTGAGGTGACGACCTATCGGGTGGACGGAGCCTACGAAGATAACCGGCATCCGACGGAAGTGCTGTTTACGGATCGGCTGGAAGAAGATCTGAAACGACGGGATTTCACAATCAATGCGATGGCGTATAATGATGAAGTGCGTCTGGTGGATGTATTTGGAGGAATGAAGGACTTAAACCACCATCTGATTCGTTGCGTGGGAGATGCGCGGGAACGATTTTCAGAGGATGCACTGCGTATTCTGAGGGCGGTACGGTTTTCGGCGCAGCTTGATTTTTCCATCGAACCGTTTACCTGGGAAGCAATGAAGAAGCTGGCGCCGACTTTGCAGAATATCAGTGCAGAGAGAATTCGTGCGGAATTAATGAAACTTTTGCTCTCAGACCACCCGGAACGGATTCGGGACGCCTATGAGTTGGGGATTACAAAGGTAGTCCTTCCGGAATGGGATCAGATGGAAGGTGTGGAGCAGAATACGCCGCATCATCAATATGATGTGGCAGAACACACGCTTCATGCATTGAAAAGTATAAAAAAAGAGAAGATCCTCCGGCTGACCATGTTATTCCATGATATGGGAAAACCTTTTATGAAAACAACGGATGAAAACGGACGGGATCATTTCAAAGGTCACGCGCTTGTGAGTGAGGAGATTGCCCGTACGGTGATGCACCGATTGAAGTTTGACAATGACACGATCCGAAAAGTAACCCGGCTGGTATGTTACCATGATTATCGGATTGAGCCGACCATGCAGAATGTGCGGCGGGCAATGAACCGGATCGGGGTAGAATTGTTCCCCTATTATCTTGCAATCCGTCTGGCGGACGTAAAGGCTCAGAGTCCTTACAGGAGACGGGAAAAGATTGAGAATATTATTCAGATGCGGGAACAATATCAGGAAATTTTATTTCGGGCACAATGTGTAACCCTGAAAGATCTGGCGGTTACCGGAAAGGACCTGATGGAGATCGGTATGAAACCCGGCAGAGAGCTTGGTAATATGCTGAATGAACTGTTGGAATGGGTACTGGATGATCCGGAGTGTAACAAAAAAGAAATTTTGTGTGAATATGTAAAAGAAAAGCTTGTACTTTAGCATACCCCGGCTGCTTCTTTCATAGATTAGAAAGAGTTCTGAATATAGGAAAGCCATTGGAATAATGTGCAGATATGAGGGGGCAGCCATGAGAGAGTATGAATTGGAAGTCTTGGAGCAATACGATGTAGAAGTAATCAGCACCCGTAAGATAAGGGGTGCGTTTTTTTGCGAGACGAATAAAGGCACCATGGTGTTAAAAGAAGCAAGGATTTCGGAAGGGCGCGCTCTTTTACTGCATACAATGCTGGAATATCTGGAAACGCAGGGGTATTCTAATGTAGATACGCCGATCTTTAACAAGGAAAAACATCTGATCAGTGTTTCACGTGATCAGACGGGATATCTGTTGAAAAAATGGTATAGTGGAAGGGAATGTGACGTCCGCAGGGAGGGAGATGTTCTGGAAGCGGCCAGAAGTCTTGCCCGGCTTCATCAGAAGATGTGCTGGGAAAAGGCAAGTGCGGCAAGTCAGGAAGAAATGCAGTCATTACCCAAAGGGCGGCATCTGCGGGATGAGTTTCTTCACCGGAATCGGGAATTGAAAAAAGTGCGTGCATATATCCGGGATAAAGTGAACAAAAACGAATTCGAATATCTTTATCTGGCTCATTTTGATGAAATGTACCGGTTAGCGATGCAGGTAACGCAGCGGCTGGAACAATCAGAGTATGAAAACCTGTATCAGGAAAGTATAAAACAAAAATTTTTGGTACACGGAGATTATAATTATCACAACATATTAATGTGCGGGGGAAATACAGACTCTGCGTTGCCCGCGGTGACGAACTTTGAACATTTTCATATGGATGTGCAGGTACTGGATCTGTATTATTTTTTTCGAAAAGTGATGGAAAAGCATAAATGGAAAGAAACACTTGGACGCATGGTATTAAAGGCGTATGAAGAAATCCGGCCTTTGGATTCCAGAGAGTTGGAGGTGCTTGCATTAAAAAGCGCTTATCCGGAAAAATTCTGGAAAACGGCAAATGCGTATTATCATTCGAATAAAGCCTGGATTCCGGAAAAAAGTGTGGAAAAACTGGAGACTGCGATTTGGCAGACGGGGGAAAAAATCCGTTTTCTTGAAAAGATATTTACTTTCTTTTTGTAAATTCCTGGTGTATAATAAAGATACACTATTTTATGCAGGAGGTACCAGGATGGAGTACAAAGAGAGATACCAGGAATGGTTATCAAATCCCTATTTTGATGCGGATACGAAAGCAGAACTGGAGAGCATCAAAGAAGATGAAAATGAGATAAAAGAACGTTTCTATACCGATTTGGAGTTTGGAACTGCAGGTCTGAGGGGGATCATCGGAGCGGGAACCAATCGTATGAATATTTATACGGTCAGAAAGGCGACGCAGGGACTTGCGAATTACATTCAGAAAAAGGGGAATATGCAAAAAGGTGTTGCGATTGCATTTGATTCCCGCCGTATGTCGCCGGAATTTGCTGAGGAAGCGGCGCTTTGCCTGGCGGCAAATGGAATTAAGGCATATGTGTTTGAATCTCTGCGTCCTACTCCGGAGCTTTCTTTTGCAGTAAGGAAGCTTTCCTGCATTGCGGGCATTAATATTACGGCAAGTCATAATCCTCCGGAATACAACGGATATAAGGTATACTGGGAAGACGGCGCACAGATTACGCCTCCTCATGATAAAGGGATTATGGATGAAGTGAAAGCAGTGGAAGATTATACCACCATGAAAACGATGTCCCTGGAAGAGGCAAAGGCAGCAGGTCTGTATGAATCCATCGGTGCGGAAGTGGATGACGCCTATATTGCAGAATTGAAAAAGCAGGTACAGCACCAGGATGCTATTGACGCAGTGGCCAAAGACCTGAAGATTGTGTATTCGCCGCTTCACGGAACCGGGAATATTCCGGCACGCCGTATTTTGAAGGAGCTTGGGTTTGAGAATGTATATGTGGTAAAAGAGCAGGAATTGCCGGACGGAGAATTTCCCACGGTTTCTTACCCCAATCCGGAAGCAGCGGAAGCTTTTGAGCTGGGTTTGAAGCTGGCAAAAGAAGTGGATGCGGATATCGTGCTGGCCACAGATCCGGATGCGGACAGACTGGGAGTACGCGTGAAAGACAAGGATGGCGTATATCATACTTTGACCGGTAATATGTCGGGCTGTCTTCTGGCGGATTATGAGATTGGGCAGAAAAAAGAGCGGGAAGGAAGTCTGCCGGAAGATGGAAAGTTGATTAAGACGATAGTTACGTCCAATATGGCGGATGCCATTGCGAAATATTATGGCGTGGATTTGATTGAATGTCTGACCGGATTCAAATATATCGGACAGCAGATTCTTGGATTTGAGACCGGTGGAAAGGGCGAGTATTTGTTTGGATTTGAAGAAAGTTATGGATGTCTGATCGGAACGCATGCGAGGGACAAGGATGCCATTGTGGCGACGATGGCCTTGTGTGAGGCGGCAGCTTATTATAAGACAAAGGGAATGAATCTGTGGGATGCAATGGTTGCACTCTATGATCGTTACGGATATTACAAGGATGATATTCAGTCTATTACCCTGAAAGGAATTGAAGGACTTGCCAAGATTCAGGAAATTCTGGAGACGCTGCGTAAGAACCCTCCGACGGAGATTGCCGGATACAAAGTGCTTCGGGCAAGAGATTATAAAGCGGATACAATCAAAGATATGGAAACGGGAGCAGTGACAGGTACCGGGCTGCCCTCTTCCAATGTATTGTATTATGATCTGACGGACGATGCATGGCTGTGTGTAAGACCCTCCGGTACGGAACCAAAAGTAAAGTTTTATTATGGGGTGAAAGGAACTTCTCTGGAAGATGCAGATACGAAATCAGCGGCGATGGGAAAAGAAGTTCTTGCGATGATTGATGAGATGATAACAGCTTAGTCTGTAATTGTGTACTTGCTGCGCAGTTAGCAGTCAATAGTGAAAAGCAGTCAGATGATGTAAAAACACGGAAATACCTTGACAAAAATAAAAGAATCAGATATAACTGTACATAAGGCAAAAAACACGCCATTTTTGGGTAGATGGACGGCAGATTTTTCCGATTTTGCAGAATACTGCTGTTCCAGTACAAGAAAGAGGAGGAAACATCCATGAATAAAACAGAGTTAGTAGCAGCAATTGCAGAAAATGCAGAAATTTCCAAGAAAGATGCCGAAAAAGCAATGAAAGCATTGATCGATGTAATAACAGAGGAACTGAAAAAAGGTGAGAAGGTCCAGTTGGTAGGATTTGGTACATTCGAAGTATCTTCCAGAGCAGCAAGAGAAGGAAGAAATCCACAGACCGGAAAAGCGATGAAAATTGCTGCCTGCAAAGCACCGAAGTTTAAAGCCGGTAAGGCACTGAAGGATGCTGTGAATTAATACAGATAGAAAAGATCTGAAGCAGGGATGAATCCTGCCGGATAAGAGATCAATGAGAGTGGACAAACAGAAGTGCCTGCATGACAGAAAGGTCATGCAGGTACTTTTTCCGTGTGGCAGAAGGTATACTAATTGGACTACTAATGTCCAATTAGGTATGCTTTGTTGGACAAAAAGCAGTCGTCCGTCAGGGCAGAAATGCAAAACGGTTCCAAGAAGGCATAGATTTTAAGAAAAGAGGATTTTTATATGAGACTGGATAAATTTTTAAAGGTATCACGATTGATTAAGCGCAGAACGGTGGCAAACGAGGCATGCGACGCAGGACGTGTACTGGTAAATGGAAATGTGGCAAAAGCGTCCGTAAAAGTAAAAGTGGGGGATATTATTGAAATTCAGTTTGGCACGAAGGCGGTCAAAGTGGAAGTGATGGATATCCAGGATACGACGAAAAAGGAAGAAGCAAAGGAATTGTTTCGATATATATAGTAAGGAAGAATGTCCAATATTCCCTCTTAATCCTGCATATTGCAGCGGGACGGTTCATATACATAAAAAGTATAGAACAGAGAGGTTCCTGTTCATTCCCGGATCGTGCACGGCACGGCGGTGGGGCAATATGGTGATGGAGTATCCCCGGTCGATGGCTGCGGGGGACTTGTTTACGGAAAGGGAAGGGGGAACGGACATGGAGGAACGTCAACCGGCGAAGGCGCATAAACTGGTCGTGAATAACCGTAAGACGAGTATGGTAACAGGGGTATTGGATGTACTTTCTTTTGATCTGAACGAAATTTTGCTGGAGACGGAGCAGGGGATGCTGATGGTAAAAGGAACAGATCTGCACGTGAATCGCCTCAGTGTGGAAAAAGGTGAGGTGGATCTGTCAGGAAATATTGACAGTATCGCATATTCCGGTGTGAATCAGATCGGGCAGCAAAATGAGAATTTCTTCTCAAAATTATTTAAGTAGGCTGCTTTATGATGCTTGGAATTGGAAAAGAGACGGTTGTATTTTTCTATGCGGGGCTGACAGGAATAGTAACATTTTCCAGCTATCAGGTTTTGATTTTATTTCGAAAACTGATCCGGCATTCTGTGGCGGCTGTCAGTGCGGAAGATTTTTTTTACTGGATTGGGTTAAGCGCTTATTTGTTTCGACAGATGTACCATACAACTTATGGTAGCATCAGAGGTTTCTTTATACTAGGAATTGTGGCCGGGAATTTTCTGGCATTTTTTTGTAAAATTCTGTTGAAAAAAATATGGACAAAATGGAACAATTGGCTTGAAAAAAGAAAGAAAACCCGATAAAATGATTATGATAATGGGGAGTAGAAAAGTAACGGATTAAGATGGGTGAGTATAGATGGGCCAAAAGAAGATGCGATCTGCCAGGGGGCGGCGAAAACAGGCATCCATATTCCGTCAGCATAAGAGAAGTGTAGTGACTGTTTTTGTTGTTTTGGGGATGTTGGCGGCAGTATTGTATGTGAATGCAATGAATTTATATGCGCGGAATGAGGTATATAAGCAGCAGGAAGCGGAACTTCAGGGACAGATTAAAGAGCAGAAGCAGCGTTCTGAAGAAGTGAAAAAGTATGAAGAATATGTAAAAACAGACGATTATATTAAAGATGTCGCAGAAGAAAAGCTGGGTTTGGTGGATCCGAATGAGATTTTGTTTCAACCGGAAGAATAGGAAAGAGAATCCAGAAGAATAGAAAAAAGAACTACGAAAGAAAAACTCCAGGAAGAAGCCCTGGAGTTTTTTCGTGCCATGGTATCCGAAAAAGATTTGGATGCAGGAATATGATAAGAACCTGGGAGGGATTTTGGATGGAAGAAGGACAAGCATTACATACCAGTCCTTACGTGACACAGATTGAAAAGTTTGCGGACTCTTTAAAACAATTATCTCATACATTTCTGCGGATGGGAGAAAAGAAACAGTCGTTTACCAATGAGGAAATCGACAATATGTTTGAGCAGGTAAAGGAAAAAGTCTGTGGACAATGTGAAAAATGTTCCTGGTGCTGGGGGGAAAATTTTGTTCATACCTATCAGATGGGGTATGAGATTCTTTCTGCTGTGGATACGTATGGATCCGAGCTGAACACCGAGACGAAGCGAAAGCTGAAACAATGCTGTATTATGGCGCCCCGATTTTTACGTGAAATGCTGGGTGCTTTTCATGATGCCAGAAAAAATATGATGTGGATGAATCGAATGGCGCAAAGCAGGGAAGGGTGCGCCATACAGATGGACACATTTGCGGATATGATTCGATTGACGGCCAAAGAACTGGAAGATAGTCTGTTTACCGATGAGCGTCTGGAAAAGAGATTGATGGCGGCATTGAAAAAGAAAGGGGTGCGTGTTCTTTATACAAATTTTTTTATGAACCGGGAAGGCAAATATGAAGTACATGTAACGGCACGGACGATGCAGGATGCGCATATTACAGTCAAGGAGATGGTGAGAACGATCTCAGAGGTGATGGGACGGCATCTGGTGCCGGAGGGAACTTATGCGCAGATGCTGGGACGGGAATATACGACCATTGTTTGTCTGGAAGGGCCTGCTTTTTCCACATTACAGGGAATTGCCAGAATTGGAAAAGGCGGCAGTCAGATTTCCGGAGATAATTTTATGACGGTGGATTTGCCGGGAGGAAAGCAGGTGGTGGCACTGTCTGATGGAATGGGTTCCGGAGAGAAAGCATGCAGAGAAAGTACACTGGTTGTAGAATTGCTGGAAGAATTGCTGGAGGCAGGGTTTCCGGAAAAGACGGCCATTCAGATGATCAATACAACATTGGTGATGGGACGGGAGGAAATTCATTACTCTACAGTAGATATGAGTGTGTTTGATTTATATACGGGACGCTGTGAGCTGATCAAAGCAGGGGCCTCTTCCACATTTATCCGGCAGAACGGAAAAGTAGAACATTTAAGCTCTACCAGTCTGCCCATTGGCGTGCTGCACCAGATTGAGATTGATTCGGTGGAACGCAGACTGTATGATGGTGATTTTGTGATCATGGTAACGGACGGTGTGATGGATGCGCTTCCGGTAGGAGAACAGGATATTCTTCTGGAAACCATTATCCAGGGGACATTGCTTGTCAATCCCAAAGAGATGGCGCATCACATTCTGGAACAGGTTATGAACTGGACAGGCAAACCGCCGGAGGATGATATGACGGTACTGGTTACGGGAATCTGGGAGAAATAGCGGAATAAAAATTGGAAAACCTCTTGACGAATTGGACTCTTCTTTTTATAATAAGCGTGTATTGCAAGAAAACGTTACTGTGCGAACAGTAACAGGAAAAAGGCTATGACGGAGACAGTAGGGATTATTTTAAAATTGCAGCGAGCCGGTGATGGTGTGAGTCCGGTATGAGTCGAATAATTCAGAACATCACTTCCGAGCCGCAGCTTTCGAACCGTAAGTAGTAGGGACTGACGGGATTCCGCCGTTACAGGAGCACGTATAAAAAGTCGAAAGACCGGAGTATGTTGTAACAGGTGGTTTAAAACGGGGAAGCGCTTCCGTCCTATTACAGGGACGGGAGCATTTTTTATTCCTGGTATTACTTTTTACAGAAAACAGGGAAAGAAAGGAAGAGAAATTTATGTACAGAAAAGTATCTACGGATATGAATTTCGTAGAACGTGAAAAAGAGGTTGAGAAATTCTGGGCCGATCGGGATATCTTCAAAAAAAGTATGAAGATGCGGGAAGGAAGCCCCATGTACACATTCTATGACGGGCCTCCGACGGCAAATGGCAAGCCGCATATCGGTCATGTTCTGACGCGGGTAATCAAAGATATGATTCCGCGTTATCGTACCATGAAAGGATATGAAGTTCCGCGAAAGGCCGGGTGGGACACCCATGGACTTCCGGTGGAACTGGAAGTGGAACGGCTTTTGGGACTGGATGGAAAAGATCAGATTGAAGAATACGGTCTGGAGCCCTTTATCGACAAATGTAAAGAAAGTGTTTGGAAATATAAAGGGATGTGGGAAGATTTTTCCAGCACGGTTGGGTTTTGGGCCGATATGGAAGATCCGTATGTTACCTATCACAATGATTTTATTGAGTCAGAATGGTGGGCGCTGAAGCAGATCTGGGAGAAAGGACTTTTGTATAAAGGCTTTAAGATCGTACCTTATTGTCCCAGATGTGGGACACCGCTTTCCGCGCAGGAAGTGGCGCAGGGGTATAAGGATGTAAAAGAGCGTTCCGCCATTGCACGGTTTAAAGTAAAAGGAGAAGACGCATATATTCTGGCGTGGACGACCACGCCCTGGACGCTTCCCTCTAATCTGGCTCTTTGTGTGCATCCGAAGGAAGAATATGCCAGGGTAAAGGCTGCGGATGGTTATGTCTATTATATGGCGGCGGCACTTTTGGACACGGTGCTTGGAAAGCTGGCAAAAGACGGAGAACCGGCCTATGAGATTCTGGAAACTTACCGGGGGACCGACCTGGAATATAAGGAATACGAACCGCTGTACGAGTGCGCCGCAGAAGCGGCCCAGAAACAGCAGAAAAAATCATTTTATGTGGTGTGTGACGAATATGTTACATTGACGGATGGAACCGGCGTAGTACACATTGCGCCTGCATTTGGAGAAGACGATGCAAATGTGGGAAGAAAGTATGACCTGCCTTTTGTACAACTTGTGGATGAAAAGGGAAATATGGCGGAATCAACACCTTTTGCCGGCCTGTTTGTAAAAAAAGCGGATCCGGAAGTGCTGAAAGATCTGGAGGCAAGAGGATTGTTATATGAAGCGCCGAAGTTTGAGCATAGCTATCCCCATTGCTGGAGATGTGATACACCGCTGATCTATTATGCAAGAGAATCCTGGTTCATCAAGATGACGGCGGTGAAGGAAGACTTGCTTGCCAATAACCGGACGATCAACTGGATTCCGGAGAGCATCGGAAAGGGCCGCTTTGGGGACTGGCTGGAGAATGTACAGGATTGGGGCATCAGCCGGAACCGCTACTGGGGGACGCCTTTGAACATCTGGGAATGCGAATGCGGACATATGCATTCCATTGGCAGTATTGAAGAGTTGAAATCCATGTCCCGGAATTGTCCGGAGGACATTGAACTGCATCGTCCCTATATTGATGAGGTGACGATTCGCTGTCCGAAGTGCGGGAAAGAGATGCACCGCGTACCGGAAGTGATTGACTGTTGGTTTGACAGCGGTTCCATGCCGTTTGCCCAGCATCATTATCCGTTCGAGAATAAAGAAGTTTTTGAACAGCAGTACCCGGCACAGTTTATCTCCGAGGCAGTAGACCAGACACGTGGATGGTTTTATTCCCTGCTGGCGATTTCCACATTGATCTTTAACAAGGCGCCCTATGAAAATGTAATTGTTCTGGGGCATGTACAGGACGAGAACGGGCAGAAGATGAGCAAATCCAAAGGAAATGCGGTGGATCCGTTTGACGCCTTACAGACTTATGGGGCAGATGCCATCCGCTGGTATTTCTATGTGAATAGCGCGCCGTGGCTGCCCAACCGGTTCCATGGGAAAGCCGTGTTGGAAGGACAGCGGAAATTTATGGGGACGCTGTGGAATACGTATGCATTTTTTGTACTGTATGCCAACATTGACGCGTTCGATGCGTCCCAATATACGCTGGAATATGAGAAACTTCCGGTGATGGATCGATGGCTTTTATCCAAATTGAATACATTGATAAAAACAGTGGATGAGGATCTGGAAAATTACCGGATTCCGGAGAGTGCCAGAGCTTTGCAGGAATTTGTGGACGATATGAGCAATTGGTATGTGCGCAGAAGCAGAGAACGCTTCTGGGCAAAGGGCATGGAGCAGGATAAGATCAATGCTTATATGACACTGTATACGGCGCTTGTGACGGTATCCAAGGTGGCGGCGCCGTTGATCCCGTTCATGACGGAGCAGATCTATCGTAATCTGGTGTGCAGCGTGGATGCGCAGGCGCCGGAGAGTGTTCACCTGTGTGATTATCCGGTGGCGGAGGAAGCCTGGATTGATACGGAGTTGGAGGCAAATATGGATCATGTCCTCAAATTGGTGGTCATGGGGCGTGCCTGCCGGAATACTTCGAACATCAAGAACCGGCAGCCGATCGGGCAGATGTTTGTAAAAGCAGATTTCTCACTTCCGGAATTTTATCAGGAGATTGCCGCAGACGAATTGAATGTAAAGAAGATTCGATTTACAGAGGATGTCCGGGATTTTACTTCTTATAGTTTCAAACCACAGTTGAAAACGGTAGGGCCAAAATACGGAAAACTCCTGGGCGGTATCCGGAATGCGCTGGATCATCTGGACGGCAATGCGGCCATGGATGAAATGCAGGCTGCCGGTTCTTTGAAATTGGATGTAAACGGGCAGGAGATCACGTTGTTCCGGGAGGATTTGCTGATTGATACGGCGCAGATTCCGGGGTATGTATCCGAAGATGACGGTGGTGTGACCGTGGTGCTGGACACGAATCTGACAGAAGAACTTCTGGAGGAGGGATTTATCCGGGAGATCATCAGTAAGGTGCAGACCATGCGAAAGGAAGCCGGCTTCGAAGTAATGGATCGGATTTTCGTAACATATCAGGGGAGCAAGAAAGCAGAAACTGTATTCGAGCGCTACGCACAGGAAATTGGCAGCGAAGTGTTGGCTGATTCTGTGGAAAAAGCGGCGCCGGCAGGGTATGTAAAGGAATGGAAAATCAATGGCGAAAATGTTACAATGGGTGTTCAAAAAAAGTAGTACAGAACAGGGGATAAGTACGGAAAGGATTGATAAGGTCATGTTCAGTAAAAGATTTGACAAAAAAGTATTCAAAGAAACCGTAAAAGATAATGTAAAGACATTGTACAGAAAAAAGATTGAGGAAGCGTCCAAACAGCAGATTTTTCAGGCGGTATGTTATGCGGTGAAGGACATCATCATTGACGACTGGCTTGCGTCACAGGAAGCTTACCAGAAAGCCGACGCCAAGATCGTGTATTATATGTCCATGGAATTCTTGATGGGCCGTGCACTGGGAAATAATTTGATCAATATGACAGCGTACGACGAAGTGAAGGAAGCGCTGGAAGAGATGGGGCTGGATATCAATGTGATTGAGGATGAAGAGCCCGACGCTGCGCTTGGAAACGGCGGACTTGGAAGACTGGCAGCTTGTTTTCTGGATTCTCTTGCTACATTGAACTATCCGGCTTATGGATGTGGAATCCGATATCGTTACGGAATGTTCAAACAGAAGATTGAGAACGGATATCAGGTGGAAAAGCCGGATAACTGGTTAAAAGAGGGCAATCCGTTTGAACTGCGCCGACCGGAATACGCCAAGGAAGTGCGTTTCGGCGGGACCGTGCGTTTTGAAAAGGATCCGGTCACCGGAAGAGACAAATTTATTCAGGAAGGTTTTGAATCCGTACGCGCCATCCCTTATGATATGCCGATTGTCGGATACAATAACCATGTGGTCAATACATTGCGGATCTGGGATGCGGAGGCTATTACAGATTTCCAGCTGGATTCTTTTGACCGGGGAGATTACCACAAAGCTGTGGAACAGGAAAATCTGGCGAAAAACATTGTAGAAGTACTGTACCCGAACGACAATCATTATGCAGGAAAGGAACTGCGTCTCAAACAGCAGTATTTCTTTATTTCCGCAAGTCTGCAGGCATTGATTGCAAAATATAAACGGGAACATGGAAACGACGTTCGGAAGTTGTATGAAAAAGTGGTAATTCAGATGAATGACACACATCCGACTGTGGCCGTTCCGGAATTGATGCATCTGTTGATTGATGTGGAAGGGCTGAACTGGGAAGAAGCATGGGAAGTGACATCAAAAACCTGTGCTTACACAAATCATACTATTATGGCAGAAGCGTTAGAAAAGTGGCCCATTGATCTGTTTTCCAGACTGCTTCCCCGTATTTATCAGATTGTACAGGAGATCGACCGCCGGTTTGTGGAAGCGGTCCGCGCAAAGTATCCGGGAAATGAGCAGAAAGTAAGAAAGATGGCGATTCTCTGGGACGGACAGGTGCGGATGGCCAATATGGCGATTATTGCCGGATTTTCTGTAAACGGTGTGGCGAAACTGCACACAGAGATTCTCAAGAATCAGCAGTTAAGAGATTTCTATGAGATGATGCCGGAGAAGTTTAACAATAAAACCAACGGAATCACCCAGAGAAGATTCCTGGCGCATGGGAATCCGCTTCTGGCGAAATGGATCACGCACCGGATCGGGGATGAATGGCTTACGGATCTGTCGCAGCTTGCACGGTTGAAACCATTGATCAATGATGAGCAGGCAAGGCGGGAATTCATGCAGATTAAGCATGAAAATAAAGTGCGTCTGGCAAAATATATCAAAGAACACAATGGAATTGACGTGGATCCGTTCTCGATCTTTGACGTACAGGTGAAGAGGCTGCACGAATACAAACGGCAGTTACTGAATATTCTGCATGTGATGTATCTGTACAATCAGATCAAGGAGCATCCGGAGATGCAGTTCTATCCGAGAACCTTTATTTTTGGGGCAAAAGCGGCGGCCGGCTATCAGCGCGCGAAAGAAACGATCAAACTGATCAATTCCGTGGCGGATGTAGTGAACCAGGATAGAAGTATCAATGGAAAGCTTAAGGTCGTGTTTATTGAGGACTACAAAGTGTCCAATGCGGAGTTGATCTTTGCAGCGGCGGACGTCAGCGAGCAGATTTCCACAGCATCCAAAGAGGCTTCCGGTACCGGAAATATGAAATTTATGCTGAACGGCGCGCCGACACTCGGAACGATGGATGGCGCCAATGTGGAGATCGTGGAAGAAGTGGGAATGGAGAATGCCTTTATCTTCGGACTCCGTTCCGAGGAAGTGATCGGATATGAGAATCATGGCGGATACAATCCCATAGATTTGTATTTCAACGACTGGGAGATGAAACGTGTGATCGACCAGCTGATGGATGGAACCTATGCACACGGAGATCATAATATGTATAAGAATCTGTACAATTCGCTTTTGAATACGCAAAGTACAGGCCGGGCGGATATGTATTTTATCCTGAAGGATTTCCGCTCCTATGCGGAGGCGCAGAAGCGAGTGGAAGAAGCGTACCGCGACGAGCACAGATGGTCCAGAATGGCAATGCTGAATACAGCGTGCTGCGGGAAGTTCACATCAGACCGAACGATTGAAGAGTACGTAAGAGATATTTGGAAACTGGAAAAAGTAGAAGTTCCGTCGGGGCAGACGGAGGAATAAGAGAGAAAAGATATGAGACATTATTATGATTATGACTACTATGATTATGCAGATCCCACTTCCATGTTAGATTCTATGGCGATGGGAATTATACTGGCATGTGTGGCTGTGTTGTTCCTTGTTCTCATTTTTTCGCTGATCAGCTATATTCTGAAAGGAATCGGGATGTATACGATCGCGAAGCGTCAGGGAAGAGAATACGGATGGCTTGCGTTCATTCCGTTTGCAAGAACTTACCTGCACGGGGAACTGGCCGGAAGCATCCGCTTGAAGAAACGGACGATCCAGAATCCAGGGATCTGGCTTCTGGCGCTGCCATTTATCTACGGCGCAGTTTATTCGGTTTTGTATGCGGTGATCTGGTTTTTGGGATTTGGCGCGATCATGAGAATGAGTGATACGTATTATTTTGGGCAGGGGCCGCATGTAGGAACAGGGACTCTCCTTGGAGTTATAATTTTACTATTGTTGTTTAGTTTGATTGTGGTGGTATATACAGCAGTGTATAAAACCCTTTCTATTCTGGTGAATCATCAGATTCTGGAACGGTTTACTTCCAAGAATATGTCCATTGTACACGCGATACTTTGTTCCGTGATTCCATTGTATGAATCAATTTGTCTGTTTGTAATGCGGAACAAGCCTTTTAATCCGGGAATGGGACCGGTAATGCCGCCGCCGTTTATGCAGACACCGCCGCCGGGACCATATGGCAACGGGCCGGAATCGCCGCAGGGACCGCCGTGCGGGTATCCATCCATGGGTTCCGGTTCCGTGCCGCCCGAGCGTGATATGCGGGAAACGGCGTCCTGGGATGCGTCGGAGATCCCGCTGCCGCCCGTGTCGGAAAACACGGCAATGGGATCGACAGAAAGTTTGTGGAAACCGGTAGAAAATAGAGTGGATTCTACACAGAGTTCCGGATCGTCTTCGAATACCGGTTCGCTGTTTGATTCACCGTCCGGTATGGATACAATGTCAGAGCAGCAGACGGGAGCCGGCTCATTGTTCGATGTGCCGTCGGGAACGGATACGATGTCAGAGCAGCAGACGGGAACCGGCTCATTGTTCGATGTGCCGTCGGGAACGGATGCGGTGTCAGAGCAGCAGAACGGAACTGTATCGTCTGGTCAGGAATCGGACCAGGATAAGGATGCATTTTAGGAAATAAACAGAATAAAGAATATTCGCAGACAGCCTTTCATATAGTATGATATGGAGGGCTGTTTTTATGGGAAAAAAAGCGATGCAGCAGAGGATGAAATCATGGGGATCTTTTTGTCTGATTTTGCTTCTGCTTCCTTATGTTGTGACAGTATTTGTCCATGGCGGGGAAGTTGGCAGAGAAGATAACAGCGGACAAGTCGTTGTAAAGGTAAGAAAAGGAGAGGGAAATACGGATTCAAAAATGAGAACGTATGGGGAGGATGGTACAACGGTGCGTGCGGTCAGCCGTTTTTTTCATTTTGGAAACAATGTGGAAGAAGAAGTGGATACAGCGGAACAGATTGTCGAAATTCCGTGGGAGGAATATTTTATTGGAGTGATGGCGCAGGAAGTTCCCCCGGAGGGGGAAAGTGAATTTTTAAAGGCGCAGGCAGTTCTGATTCGGACAAAATTATATCAGGAACTGGACAGTCAGGGAGAAGCGGAAGAAAATACCGGCGAGACAGAAGCGTCCGAGGGGAACACGGGAGGAGCAGAAGCGTCCGAGGGGAACACGGGAGGAGCAGAAGCGTCCGAGGGGAACACGGGAGGAGCAGAGGCGTCCGAGGGAAACACAGGAGGAGCAGAAGCATCCGAGGGAAACACAGGAGGGGCAGAAGCGTCCGAGGGGAACACAGGAGGAACCGGAGCAGCATCAGAGGGTAACACCAAAGAGGCATCGAAGGAAAACAGTGGAGAGGCGGGGAGATCTGGAGAGCAGGCGGATACAGAGAAAAAAGAAAAGGAAGAGG
Organism: Lachnospiraceae bacterium; assembly: GCA_910574195.1. Lineage (GTDB taxonomy): Bacteria > Bacillota > Clostridia > Lachnospirales > Lachnospiraceae > Schaedlerella. Next base: position 98,482 of record CAJTBF010000009.1, read on the forward strand.
TACGGGGAAAAACCGAACAGAAAAGCAAGATACTGGAGGAACGTTACCTGGATAAGGAGGAGGCTGAAAAAAAATTTGGCGCCGCAGATTATGAGAAATACTATCATCAATTACAAAAAGCGATGCAGGAGACAGAGAATCAGGTTCTCTTTTATCAGGATGCGTATGCATGGGTACCGTTTCATCAGTCCAGCAATGGTATGACAAGGAATGCAAAGGAGGTGTTGGGACAGGATAGTTATCCTTATCTGATTTCAAAAGAATGTCAAAGTGATAAAGAGGCAGAAGATGAGATGCAGATTTCGACGTTTGAATACAAAGAAGTACAGACGAAGTGTCAATCTTTCCTTGTGGCAGTGGCGGAAAAGGATGCGGAAAAAACTTATCAATTTTCCGATTTTGAAATCCTGGAATATGATACGGCGGGATATGTTTCCAGGCTTCGTATTGGGGAGACTGTCTGTACGGGAGATCAGTTTCGGGATGCCCTTTCCCTGGCGTCCAGTGCATTTTCGTTAAAAGATGCAGAAGGGAAGCTGCGGATTACAACAACAGGAAAGGGACATGGACTGGGGATGAGTCAGTGGACAGCACAGAAAATGGCAAAAGAGGGAAAATCTTATGAGGAGATTCTGCAGTATTTTTTTGAAGGAACAGTAATTATGGATGGGGGCGAGATCCAAAATCATTATGATCTGTAACCATAGGAATTGTACGGCAGCGGTATTTGATTTTGTTTAAATTGTCTATGGCAGTAGTTTCCTTATTTTTTTAGGAAAAGCGGAATAAGCAATCACATTTCTGGCAAAAATAGAAACCAGAGGTGATGAATATGAATAAGAATGAAAAGCTAGCATTCCTAAAGGGAAAGGGCGCATCGGCTGCCCTGGTTGTTTGCTTTATTGCTGTGATCGCGATGGTTGGTGCATTTACCTACAACAATTATCAGAAAAAAATGGAACAGCAGCTTGCAAAGGCCGAAGAGCAGACGAAAGAATTGACAAAAGAGAACAGTGAAGCGACAACGGCAGATGATATTGTCCTTCCAGAAACAAAGAGTAATACATCCGACGCAGAAGAAAAAGAGGATGAAGAAAAGAACGAAGAAGAAATATCTGAAGTGGAGGGTACAGATTCCGCAGCAGATGTATCTACTGCAGGAAACGCGGCAGAGGTGTGGTTCAGTGAAGAAAGCACTCTGGAATGGCCGGCCAGCGGGGCAGTGTTAATCAATTACAGTATGGATCAGACGGTATTCTTTTCTACGCTGGAGCAGTATAAATATAATCCGGCATTGATTATCGGTGGAGAAGTCGGAGAAGAAATCGCAGCTTCCGCAGCGGGAATTGTGACAAATGTAGAACAAAGTTCGCAGAATGGATTGACAGTCACAATGGATATGGGAAATGGGTACTATGCTGTTTACGGGCAGTTGAAAGAAGTACCGGTACAGATTGGAGATTATGTGGCGGCCGGAGAACTGGTCGGATACCTGAGTGAACCTACCAAGTATTTCTCCGTAGAAGGACCAAACCTGTATTTCCAGATCCTGAAAGACGGGGAACCAGTGAATCCGTTAAACTTTATGGAAGGGTAACGGTGGGGTTACCCCCTATCGGACAACGTAGGTTATCCGCTCATGTGAAGCGCACCAGATATGGGATGCCCGGATGGGGACAGGTTTACAGAAATTTTTTGTAGGACCTGCTTTTGTGGGATATTAGCAATATGTACAGCAATTATGATAAAAACGGTATGCCTGGCAGACGGGTTATACCGTTTTTTGATGTCGTGGAATGCGGAAAAACTGTGGACGACCGTCTTTTCATATGCCGCAGTATGTGAAAAGATTTTTGTACACATCTGGTTTGCCTGTGTTATACTGTTTTCGTACTATGACAAATATAAGTTCTAAAATCCTTTGTCTGGATTGTTATACTAGAATATATTTCAGCAGGATCGCTCATCAGACAGCACACCGGTTGTCCGTTGCTACGTCGAGAGCAGGCGCACAGGATAGGGGATGTCCGGAAAGGAGATAAAGGGAAGAGTCAGATGAATTATACATATATGGTAAAATGTCAGGACGGAAGTTTATACACCGGTTGGACCAATCATCTGGAAAAAAGGGTGCAGGATCATAACGCGGGAAAGGGTGCGAAATATACAAAATCCAGACGGCCGGTCACCCTGGTGTATTATGAGACATATCAGACAAAAGAAGAGGCAATGAAACGGGAATGTGCGATTAAGAAGATGAAAAGAAAAGAGAAATTGAAGCTGGTGCAACATTCCCAGGCAGTTGTAATTTAGAAGAAAGCAGGTATAAATGTCAGAATCAATCTTTTCTAATCTTTTTATCAGAGCAATCATGGAAGGACTGGCCATTGCATTAAAACAAATGTTGGAATGTGAGAAAAATCTTGGAGCCTCCGCCAGGAGATCCACTCTCCCGGAGGAGGTTCCAAGTCAAAGGTGTGGTGTCACATCAAGGTGGATATTTAGTTGTCTTATCTATTCTTTCCCATAAAAGGCTTCTATCGCCTGTGCGAAAAAATCCGAAGCCCCAGCTCCGTACTTTTCATCCGTCATCGGCTTGATTTTTTCATTGCGGTAATATTGCGCCTGCGCCAGCATGAATCCCTTTTCCTCTTTTATCTGTGAAAATTGTTTCATGACAAAACCATATTCTCCGACAATCTCTTTTATTTCAAAAGAATCCACGGCACAATTCCGTTTTGCAGCCAGCTTTTGTAAAATTGCTTCAATCCGTTTGTTATAGCTTTGTGCAACTTCTTTGCTGACGGGATTTTGGGCGGCAGATAAAAATTTGTCTTTCCCGCCATACCATTCAACCACTTTTGCATAGCTTTTCTGCATTTTTTCAGAAGACACGACGTTCATATAATGCTTTTTCCATTGTTCAATGCTTCCGAATTCTTTTATTGCGATGTTTCTTATGTTCTCCGGCATATGCTCTGTCATAGTCTGGAACATTTCCTCAATCTCTGTTTTACTGAAAACTGCAAAATCCATTTTGTTTTCTCCTTTCAGGATGTCATCAATGCTGGCAATCAGGCGTTCCATACGCTCTTTTTTTGCGGTCAGCATTTTCCGCTGCATTTGTAAAATCTGGTTCCTGTCAAGAGCCGGGGTTGCCATAATCGCTTTGATTTCCTTCAAAGGAATATCAAACTCACGGAAAAACAATACTTGTTGTAATGTTTCCAGTGCTTTATCGTCATAAAGCCGGTATCCCGCTTCACTTTTTCCGGTCGGCTTTAACAGCCCGATTTCATCATAATAGTGGAGCGTGCGTACGCTGATACCTGTTAAATTTGATACTTCTTTTACTGTCCTCATAGTGATCGGCCTCCTGTTCTTGATATATCCACTTTACCCCATCACGTTCCGTGAGAGTCAACAGGTAATTTCAAATATTTTTGAGTATATCATATTTCGGGAATGGCGAGAAGAATTTCAGACAGAGTGGTATCTCTTTTTCTATATCCATATTAAAATGAAAGGAAGTGATATGAGCAATCATATATATCAAAAACCCATAAGAATATGGGGATTGTAACTATTTAACTGTGACACAAATGCTGATGACACTTTTAATGATATGTTTCCACTTTTATTATTTTTCATGCCACAATCATGACACATGAGGGTGTAAAAAAGGGGTAAACGACCAAAAAAGAGAAATGAGTGTTTGCCCACCCATTCCTCTTAAAAAGCCTTATTTTACGCGGTTTATATCTTAGCCGAAGTATCTCTTCAACAGCCCCTCAAACGCTTTTCCATGTCTTGCCTCATCTCTAGCCATCTCATGAACTGTATCATGGATCGCATCCAGGTTCGCAGCCTTTGCACGCTTTGCAAGATCAAATTTTCCAGCCGTAGCGCCGTTTTCCGCGTCTACTCTCATCTCCAGATTCTTCTTGGTGCTGTCGGTAACAACCTCACCCAACAATTCTGCAAACTTTGCAGCATGTTCTGCTTCTTCATAAGCAGCTTTTTCCCAGTACAGACCGATTTCCGGATAACCTTCTCTGTGTGCAACTCTTGCCATTGCAAGGTACATACCAACCTCAGAACATTCTCCTTCGAAGTTTGCTCTTAAATCAGCAACGATATCTTCGCTCACACCCTTTGCAACGCCTACTACGTGCTCAGCAGCCCATTCTCTTTCACCGGACTGTTCGGTAAACTTGTCAGGACCTACGCCACAAACCGGACATTTCTCCGGTGCAGCATCTCCTTCATGAACGTAACCACATACAGAACATACAAATTTTTTCATCTTCACATTCTCCTTTTTATCATAATTTTTTGCCTTTTCGGCGTTTTGCAGTTTTGATTCTGCAATGCACGGCTTTTGCCGTGCAGAAGGGGGTAGCTTTTGTTACCGGGGACAGCCTCTTTCTTTTGAAGAAAAGAATCGGAATTGCCCGGTCAGGAGCATGTCCCTTTACAGTCGCTACATTTTCCATAAAAAATGGTGTTGCTGGATTCAATCTGGCCGTCAAAGGTTTCTGCGGCCGCCTGATTGAGTCTGGAAATCTCTTCCATGCTTAGATCCAGATCCAGAATCCGTCTGCAGCAAGTGCAGAAAAAGTGATTGTGCGGCTGAACAAAACCATCAAATCTGTCGACACTGTCCGGAGAAGAAATCTTAGCAATCTCTCCCAGGTCGGCCAGCAGCTTTAAGTTCCGATATACGGTGCCCAGGCTGATATTGGGAAATTCTTCCTTTACATGGGAATAAACCGTATCTGCGGAAGGATGTTCCCGGGTAGTCAACAGATAATTCTTGATGGATTCTCTTTGCCGGCTGTACTTTAACGCTGCCAAAAGAATCCTCCTTTCAAAAATAATAATAGTAACAATTACTATGATTAGAATATACCTTATTTCTTTGAGCTTGTCAAGAGAATTTTAAAAAATAATAATCATAAATTAGGAAATTACAGCTTTTCTGTACAGGCGCAGGGGAGAGAAAACAATTACAAGAAAAAATAACCTGGAATAGAATATCCAAAATGTTACAAAATAATGAATGAAATAGAAAAAAATATTTTGAAAAGTGTTACAATCTGTCAGATTATGAGGATGAAAAGTCCATAAAATATGTTGACATAAGTGTGTTACATTGCTATAATAGCATCGTAATAAATTTAACATTTGTGTAACATTTAGAACTTCCTACAAAAGATGAAGACAGAAAGTCGTAAGGAGGTTTTATATGAAAGTAACACATGTGAGGCAAAAAGTGATTCTTTCTGCGCTGGCAGGAGCAATCATGATTCCGGGGAATGTAATTACGGTAAAAGCGGCGAATGAAAAGACGGAGAATACATCACCGCTGCCAATTGCAGGAATTGAGTCTGTAGTAACAGAGTGCCTCGAAACAAATGTAAAAGACAATATTGATTTGTATTTAGTACCAACAAACGAGGGTGAGTATTTGAATCGGGCATTTTCTAATATAAGTGATTTTACTTATATTAGAAGTGCCCCGGATGAGACAAGTGAGTGGGCAGGCAAACTTTACAGTAATTCCACGGTGACGGTCCTGGAATATGACGGAGAATGGACAAAGATCCGTTCCGGAAATGTAGAGGGGTATGTTCCTGCCGACGTCTTATACACAGGAGAGGAAGCGGAGGCACGAGCCAAGGATTACGAGACGGAGGAAGCAACGGTTCTGGCGGATGTTCTCAATGTACGGAGCGGACAGGGGACAGAAAATGAGATTCTGACGCAGGTAACATGGAACCAGCAGTACCAGGTTACCGGAGATCCGGTAAATAACTGGTATCCGGTAAAGGTAGGAGAGATTGACGGCTGGGTATGTGGAGAATATGTAGATGTCGAGACTACATTTTCTTATGCGGAATCAAAGACGGAGGAAGAACAACGTCTCGCAGAAGAGGCGGAAAGAGCGGCCAGAGAAGCACAGTTGGCACAGCAGAAACAGAACACAGTAGAAGAGGAAGTACAGGAGACGGCCGTTGTACAGCCACAGGGAAGCAGCGGACAGGCAGTGATTGATTTTGCCTGCCAGTTTATAGGAAATCCCTATGTATGGGGCGGCACAAGCCTGACAAACGGAGCGGATTGTTCCGGATTTGTACAAGCCGTTTATGCGAATTTTGGAATTTCCCTGCCGCGTACGACATGGGATATGGAAAGTGTAGGATATCCGGTAAGTTATGAAGAAGCGCTTCCGGGAGATATCGTTTTATATTATGGACATGTCGGTCTGTATATGGGAGACGGAACGATTGTAAATGCCATGAATGAAGCAGATGGAATCGGTATTTGCAGCGCAACCTATGCTCCGATCGTGACAATCCGTCGGGTATTATAAAAATGAAAAAGAAGCAAAAGGGGAATGGAGTATTCGTACACCGTTCCTTTTTTGAATGCAGTGGAGGATGCCCGAAAAGAACATGAAATGTAAGATGCGAATATTTCTGACTATTTAACTAGATATATATAAATATCTGATAAATTTTTCTGTAATTACTTGAAGGAAATAAATGGAAAATGAAGGGAAACAAAAATTAGAATATGCAAAATGCACAAAAATGTAAAAAGTTGTCGAATGCAAATAAAAGAAAGTTTTCAACTTATCCACATATAAAACATCAAAAAACGTGGAAAAAAGTAGATTTTTAAAAAGTTTTTCACATTATCCACATAAAAAGTCCGTATTTATGTGGATTACTAAGGCAAAAAAAAGAACGGGCGTTTTGGTGAGTTATGATGAAAATTAGAATTTGTCGAAAAAAAGCGAGAAATAGGTTGACTTTTGAGTAGTCTAAAAAGTGCATTAAACAGGAAGACAATTCAGACAATTCGAGGGCGTAAAAATGAATATCACAGTTGATAAATTGAAGTACCCGGGGTATAATAAAAATCACGAAATGATAGAAGGAGGAGAAGAGAAATGGCACAAGTTTCTAAAGATACAACAATCGGAGAACTTTTGATGACGTTTCCGGATGCAGCTCCGATTCTCATGGAAATTGGAATGCATTGTCTGGGATGCCCGTCTGCACAGGGGGAATCACTTGCGGAAGCAGCGATGGTCCATGGGATTGATGCCGATCTGCTTATTGAGAAGATCAATGCAAAGATCAAAGCAGCGGAATAGAAAGAAATAAAAAGAAACCCGTCCGGCAGATCTTCTATTATTATGGAAGAAGATCTAATGGACGGGTATTTTTCTTCTCTATGGAAGAAGATCTAATAGAAGGGTATTTTCTTCCGTCAGACAAGTGCTGATTATATGGAAGCTAAATGTGGTATGGCATCTGTGGAAATCATTGTTTCGCAATGTTCCTCCAGATATGCGAGAATGGGACCGGTTGCTTTTTCCAGAGTCCCGTATTCGGAAAGCATATTGCAAATCTTATTAAAGGCGTTGCCTGTCTGCTGCGGCTGTGTTAATGCCAAAATGTAAAGATCTGCTTTGAGGTCATGGTATAATGTACTTTGTCCGTCATACATCGGCAGGATTAATCTGGCAGCTTCCATAATACAGTCTATGTTTTCAAAAGAGAACAGTCTTGCGGGAGATACTTCCTGCAAAGAAGCGGTATCCGGATTTTCTGCAGAAGAGGTGACGCCTGCTGCAGCTTCTTTTACCTTATTTAGTAAATCCAGAAATTCTTCGGCCCCTTCCAACTTGTTCAAAGGCGGTTCGTGCTCTCCTTGTTCGGCATCTCCGAAAGGAGTAAATTTGGAGAAGCGTGTGTCCAGTTCTTCCGGATCTTCCACTTTTGTAATAATTAATACAATGGATCCGGCGGATGCAGGAATTGCTTCAATCATTAAAGGGATATCATCAGCTTCAAAACCAAAGTCAAAAGATGCCTGCTGCATCATATCACGAAACAGCGACTTTGCATTTTCAGTACCATAGGCTAGTTCACTTAATTTCAAATGGCGTGCTGCCAAATCAGCATGTGTCAATGTGCAACGAATTTGATTTTCGTTTAACTTTTCTATTTTCAATTTATGATCACATCCTTTTGAACTAAAATATTTGATTCAAATTTAGTATAAACAAAATCCACAGATATGTAAAGAAAAAATAATAGAAAAAGTCTGGAAAAACTTTGAGTTCTCAAGGAAACTTCTATTTGTGAACAAATTCACAGGGCTTATGCACAAAAAACACATTGAAATTTAGAAAAGTGTTTTTTATAATTGCAAATACGGAGATAGCACGAAACAATAGAAAAATTTTCAGGGAAAGGAGAGAAAGAAACGAGTTGCCGGAAGGGTGTACCTTATCGGACACGAAGTGTCCGTCTGCTCCGGCAGGAGCATGAATTATGGGATGCCCGGATGGGTATACAAATTGGATTACTACTGTCCAATTAGTATAATGTCTAGGAATTATTCTGTAAATCTGAGATTATCAAAGTTCCATGTTCAGGAACAGATTCAGAAAAGGGAAAAATCACTGTATGGTTCAGACTATCTCCGGCTGCATGACCGGCGGTATGTCACGAAAACCCGTTACTATTCACGGCCTGGGAGGCCGCTCATAGCAACGAAAACTCCTGCTGGAAAAGTATCATGCAGTGTTTAGTCTATTGGAATCGGCAGGGAAAGGAGCGGAACAGGTGAAAAAAAGGAGTATATCATATGAGAAATTGTACACGGAACTGGAAGGATTTGAAAAGAATGGTATCTGTATTTCCATTGATGGATTCGATGCCAGTCCGATGCAGGTGGTAAAAGCACATATGGCACGGGAGGCAGGAAGCTATATGCGGGACTATGAGCTGAGTGCGAAAGGTCAGATAGAATCACTTTCTTTTGTGAACGTCAACAGTAGCATATATTATGACCAAAAAGTAAGAGAAAATCAGTTGCAACCCCTTTTGTCAGACTGATACTAAACATCTGTATAGAAAAAGTTTGGATCGGAATGAAAAATCTGAAAATCATATAAAATTTTGTTGTTTTCTCAAATTCCTGATGACGTATGAAAAAAATGTGGTATAATAACCAATATTGAGGGCCAAACAGGAGGTGTGAAATGGACGAAAGAGAAGGCAGGGGTTTTGATACCACGAATTCATGGTCCAGGCAACAAAGGTCAGGAGAGTATAGAAGAAAAAGTACAGATTCATCGGGAAATCAGAATGACAATACAACCAGAAGCGGAAGTTCGCTGAATGATAAAATACCAGGGATTCATCAGTTGCGCAGCAATATAAGAATGCCGGGTTCCAAACAGGCGGAAAGCCCCGGAACATCCAGGGTATCAGGTGCACAGAACACAAGATTTTCGGGAAGCGCAAGTACGCAAAGTACCAGAATATCCGGTTCCGGAAGGGCGGCGGGCAGCCGATTTTCGGGGAACGCGGTGAAACCGAATTCGAGAGTGCAGGGAGAAGAGTCTCAGACCCTACATATGACGGAGGAAGAAGCACAGCAGAGTGTAAGGGCTGCCGCAAGGAGCAGAACGCGAAGTGCAGATTCATCCGGCAGAAGGCGGCGGAGCGGACAAAGGCCGAGAAGAGGCAGCCGGGCAAGAAGACGGCGCAGGAATTTGATTTTCCGAATGGGGATACTGGTCGCTTTTTTGATTGCTTTGGTAGTGGGGATTTTCATTTGGAAAAAATACGGTCCGTCAAAAGAGAAGGCCGATTTGGAACAATATTATGGATTAATGAATGAAAATGACCTTGCGGTGATCATCAATAATCAGGTGATCAGAGATGAAGAAGGCGTGCCTGTCGGAAAACTGATGGATGATCAGGTATATGTAGAGTATTCTGTGGTCAGACACAATATCAACGAAAGATTTTACTGGGATCCAAATGAAAGCGTAATGCTTTATACACTTCCGAACGGCAATGTATCCGTTGCAGTGGGAAGCAGAGAATATACAGAGATCAACGAAAAGAAAAGTGAAGACTATGTGATTTTGAAGACAGAAGGCAGAACCGCATATATTGCACTTCCTTTTATTCAGCAGTATACAAACATGGATTACAGTGTATATAAAAAGCCGGACAGAGCAGTGATTACGTGCGAATGGGGCGAGATTCAGACGGCATCCGTGAAGCGGAATACAGAAGTACGTTATCAGGGAGGCGTAAAGAGTCCGATCCTGACAGAAGCAAAGAAATCAGATAGAGTAACCGTACTGGAGGAAGAAGGAGACTGGAAAAAAGTTGCAACCACGGACGGATTTGTAGGATATGTGAAGAACAGTTCGTTGAGAAAGATAGAAAGTGAAACACTTTCCAGAGAATTTGAGGCTCCGGAGTATAGTAACCTGTCAGTCAGTCATACCATTAATATGGCATGGCACAGTATAGAGAATCAGGATGCAAACAGCTATGTGCTGGAGATGATTGCCGCGACCAAAGGGTTGACGACGATTGCACCGACCTGGTTTACCATTGCCGATCTGGATGGGAATATCAATTCATTGGCGTCTACGGAATATGTGAATTATGCACATCAGCAAAATCTGGATGTATGGGCCACTCTACGGGATTTTCACGGAGGAATCAATTCTTTTGAAGAGACCTATCAGGTGCTGAGTTATACTTCAAAACGGGAAACGCTGATCAATCAGGTCATTGCGGCGGCGCTTCAATCGGGAATTGACGGGATCAATCTGGATTTTGAACTGATTTCTACCGAGTGCGGCGAACACTATATTCAGTTTGTCAGAGAGTTATCAGTAAAGTGCAGGCAGAATAGTCTGGTGCTTTCCATTGATAACTATGTTCCGCAGCCTTATAATGCACATTATAATTTAAAGGAACAAGGGATTGTTGCAGATTATGTGATCATTATGGGCTATGATGAGCATACGGAAGGTTCCTATGAGGCTGGTTCCGTAGCATCTTATGGATATGTGAAGAAAGGAATTGAGGATGCATTGCAGTCTGTTCCAAGTACGAAGCTGGTGACGGCAGTTCCACTTTATACAAGGCTCTGGTTTGAGTCGCCTAAGTCACAGGAGGAACTGGATGCACAGCAGGGAACGGAAGCGGCACAATTCCCGAATAATGTGACAAGTACAGCGATGGGAATGGATGAAGCCGTGCAGACGCTGAATCAATATGGAGTTCAGGCGGAATGGAACGAAGAAGCAAAGCAGAATTATGCACAGTGGGAAGCAGACGGCGGGATGTATAAGATCTGGCTGGAAGATGAAACTTCCCTGGAAGAAAAGCTGAAACTGATCAAAGGCAATAACCTGGCGGGAGTGGCAGAATGGCGGCTTGGCTGGGAGAATTCCAGTGCATGGGATTTGATTCTTCAGTATGTGAATTAATGAAAGAGACATCCTCTTTCTGCATATATATGGTGATAGAATCGGGGAGCATGAAGTACATGGCTTCCTACGGGACTCAAAAGGGAAGAGTCACTTTTGGTCCTGACATCATGATATATGGGAAAGGGGATGTTTTTTTGGTAAAAAAGCTGGGAATCCTGTTAATGATGGTCATGCTGGTGGCCATAGCAGTCGGAAGTCAGATGCTTGGAGAACATTTGTATGCACAGGTGGAGGAAACCACGGAGACTGCCGGAAAAGTGGAATCACAGGTTATGGTGATTTTAGATTCAGGGCATGGAGGAAGCGATCCGGGAAAGATCGGGGTGAATGATGCACTGGAAAAGGATATTAACTTATGTATTGCCGAGAAAGTAAAATCAAATCTTGAGGCACAGGGGATTTCTGTGAAAATGACCAGGGAGGACGGGAACGGACTTGCAGATTCTAAAGTGGAAGATCTGAAAGCACGGGTTTCCTTGATCAATGACAATAAACCGTTGCTTGCGGTCAGCATTCATCAAAACAGCTACCCGCAGGAAAGTATTCATGGTGCGCAGGTATTTTACTATGCGCATTCTAAAAATGGAGAAGAGGCGGCAAAGCTTCTTCAGGAATCTTTGCTGGAGGTAGATCCGGATAATACGCGTCAGGCGAAGTCTAATGATACATATTATCTGTTAAAGAAGACAAAAGTAGCGACGGTTATTGTAGAATGCGGTTTTTTAAGTAATCAGGGGGAGGCAGAAAAGCTGGTTACAGAGGAATACCAGGAAAAAGTAGCGGAGGCGGTAGCAAAAGGAATTCAGAAATATGTCGGTAATGTCTGACGGCCGTTACCGGCTGAACTGTTACCTGTGCAAACCACAGTTGATACTTTCTGTATTTTCATTTGGAAGGATTGATGTTATAATAGGAAAAGAGTGGCATAGGAAAGTACAATGTGGAGTAAATAATATAAAATTATGAATACAAAAATAAAAAAGATAGACGTCAATAAGATGGATATGCAGATCATAGAAGAGGCGGGAGAGATTCTCAAAAGAGGCGGGCTTGTTGCATTTCCGACAGAGACCGTGTATGGACTGGGAGCAGATGCGTTGGACGAAAAAGCGGCCAGAAAAATTTATGCGGCCAAAGGGCGCCCCTCGGATAATCCATTGATTGTGCATATCGCAGAGGTACGTGCACTGGACAGAATTGCAACGGATATTCCGATCAAAGTAGAAGAGCTGGCATATTATTTTTGGCCGGGACCACTGACCATGATCCTGAAAAAGAGTGAAGAGGTTCCTTATGAGACCACAGGAGGATTGGACACGGTGGCAGTACGGCTTCCCCAGAATGTGATTGCCCGGGAGCTGATTCGTGCGGCAGGCGGATATGTGTCCGCTCCCAGTGCAAATACATCCGGGCGCCCCAGCCCCACGAAGGCTGAACATGTGAAGCAGGATCTGGACGGAAAGATTGATATGATTCTGGATGGCGGAAGCGTGGAGATTGGTCTGGAATCTACTATTTTGGATATGACGGTGAAGCCGCCTATGATTTTACGTCCGGGTGCGGTAACATTGGATATGCTGGAAAAAGTGCTGGGGGATGTCAGCGTAGATCAGACGATGATCGGGGATGAAAGTGAAACACCGCCGAAAGCTCCCGGGATGAAATATCGGCATTATGCACCGAAAGCAAAATTGATGATTTTGGAGGGAAGCCTGCGGGAGGAGATACTGGCCATTCGGCAGATGGCTTATGAGGCGGAGCGCAACGGAAAAAAAGTAGGTGTGATCGCCACAAATGAGACGATTGGTTTCTATACGAATGGCCGGGTAAAGAATATTGGCAGCAGAGAGAATGAAAAAACAATCGCCAGGAATCTATATGCAGTCCTGCGGGAATTTGACGAGGAAGATGTAGAGGAGATTTACAGTGAATCTTTCGCGCTGGAAGGTATGGGAAAAGCGATTATGAATCGTCTGGAAAAGGCGGCGGGGCATCTGCGGATTTCAGCAGAGGCTGTAGTGAGACAGCAAAAGTACAGGCGCATTGTCTTCGTCAGTAATTCTGACACGTGCAGAGGGCCGATGGCTGCAGAGATGCTTCGTCAAAAAGAGTTGGTGCAGGAATATGTGATCGATTCCGGAGGTATGGTAGTATTATTTCCGGAACCGGTTAACCCTAAGGCAGAAGCGGTAATGAAAAGCGCAAAGATGACGCTGGGGAATCATGTGGCACAGAGTTTTTCTGAGACAGAAATCGACAGGGATATTCTGGTTCTGGCTGTGGAGGAAGAGCAGAAAGAAAAGTTGATTACTCAATACGGAGACAATGGGAATATTTATACTTTATGTGAGTTTATCGGAGAAACCTGCAAAGTAGAAGATCCGTATGGCGGCTCCCTTCAGACTTATGGAGCGTGCCTGGAAAAGCTTTCCGGATTGATAGACAAGCTGGCAGGAAAGCTGAATGCACTGGCTGCGATGACAATGGACAAGGAATAGAATAAAAAAGAGGCAAATGAAAAAATATACGGTAAAAGGAGGAAAAGAATATGTCAGAAATACACATTATGGATCATCCTTTGATCCAGCATAAGATTCATTATATTCGGCGGGAAGAGGTAGGGACGAAGGAATTTCGGACGGTGGTGAGTGAGATTGCCGGACTGATGTGCTATGAAGCAACCAGAGATCTGAAACTGACCAGTGTAAAAATCAGAACGCCCCTATGCGAGATGGAAGGCAAGGAACTGAGCGGTAAGAAGATGGCGGTGGTTCCGATTCTGCGGGCCGGACTGGGTATGGTGGACGGAATTCTGTCGTTGATTCCTACCGCAAAAGTAGGACATATCGGGTTGTACCGGAATCCACAGACACATGAACCGGTGGAGTATTATTGTAAGTTACCGTCAGATTGTGAGGAAAGAGAAGTTTTCGTAGTAGATCCTATGTTGGCAACGGGGGGCTCCTGCTCTGCGGCAATTCAGATGCTGAAAGACAAAGGAGTAAAGAAAATTCGTTTTCTCTGCATTATTGCCGCGCCGGAAGGAATCGCAAGAATGGAGAGGGAACATCCGGATGTACCGCTCTATATCGGTGCGAAAGATGAACGACTGGATGAGCATGCATATATTCTTCCGGGACTTGGAGATGCGGGAGATCGTATTTTTGGTACGAAATAAGAAGCAGGAGGATAGGTATGTCTGACAAAAGAAAGGATTATCTTTCGTGGGATGAATATTTTATGGGGGTCGCCAAGCTTTCCGGAATGCGCTCAAAGGATCCAAGTACCCAGGTGGGGTGCTGTATTGTAAGTCCGGATAATCGGATTCTTTCTATGGGATACAATGGGTTTCCTATGGGATGCTCGGACGACACATTTCCCTGGGCAAGAGAAGGGGAAGATCCCTTGGAAACAAAATATCTGTATTCCACTCATAGTGAGCTGAATGCAATTTTGAATTATAAGGGAACCAGTCTTGCCGGGGCAAGATTGTATGTATCGTTGTTTCCATGTAATGAATGTGCGAAAGCGATTATCCAGAGCGGGATTCGGGAGATTATATATGACAGTGACAAATATGCCGGGACACCGGGAGTGATTGCGTCCAAACGGATGATGGACGCTGCAGGGGTGAAATACCATCAGTATCAAAAAACCGGACGGGAAGTATGCATTCGGATGTGAGGGAAAGGCAGAAGGTAAGATATTTGAAAAATCCAAAAAGCGGCGGATGTGTTTCAGAAAATGGAATAAAGAGGGTATCGGCAGAATATAGATATCGTGTAAGGCAGTAATGGAATACGGGTGGAGGAGAAGAGGATGGAACAAAAGCCGGTATCCTTTTTCGTTAATTTTTTAATTCGCGCAATTTTGGGGATGGGCGTCATTTTTTTTATCAATCAATATGTGATTCCGGATCATAATGCATGGAAGGTCGGCTTGAATGCGGTGTCATTTTTGACAAGCGGGGGCCTTGGAATTCCTGGCGTCTGTCTGCTTTATGGAATTTTGATTTATCAAAATTTGTGAGGATTTCACAAAACTTGGCAAATTTAAAATAAGTTCTGGACATTTCTCAAAGGGATGTTTATAATACAACTTACACAACAGAGATCTAATCTGTTGTTTTATCTCCCACTATTCAGGCAGGGAGAGATCTGAAAACTGGATTCTGCTGTTTGGGCAGATTACAGTAATCAATTTTCAGGCTGCATTTCCGCAGCAAAGTTTTCAAAATGTGAAACAATGGACATGACCGGCAGTATAAGAGATATCTCCGAGATTTTAGGAATGTATTTTTGTGTATTTCGTATGCTGCGAACAGCCGGGCAATCTTCCTGCCCGGCAAACTACAGGAGAGGAGGGAAAAGTTGCAGGAAGGGAATCTTGTGATTTGTGATCCACAACGTCAATATGCAAGAAATCTTCTTCAGATGTTTACCCGTTATAAGACGGCAGAACTGCCGATGTATCTTTTTCATACGCTGGAAGAGCTTTCCCGATTTGCGGAACAAAAGAGAATACAGACGCTGTTGATTGCAGGAGAATTTTCAATGGATCAGCGTGGAAAGCAAAAAGCAGAGAATCTATTCGTATTAGTAAAGAATGCACAGGATCCACTCGGAAAAGGAGAGATCGGAATTTTGCGCTATCAGAGTGCGGAAGGAATCTGGAAGCAGGTACAGAAGAGAAAAAAGGAAGCAGAAAAGAAGAGTCAGAAAAAAGGGAATCAGGAAAGGAGGAACTTAGAAAAAGGGAGTCAGGAAAGAAGGAACTTAGAAAAAGGGAATCAGGAAAGGAGGAACTTAGAAAAAGGGAATCAGGAAAGGAAGAACTTAGAAAAAGGGAATCAGGAAAGGAGGAACTTAGAAAAAGAGAATCAGGAAAGGAGGAACTTAGAAAAAGAGAATCAGGAAAGAGGGAACCTAGAAAAAGAGAATTTAGAAAAGAAGGTTCCGGTGAAAGAGCGAAAAAGTCGGGATTCGGTCTTGAATGAAAATGAAGGAGAACTGATTGGGGTATATTCCCCGGTTCATCGTATTGGAAAAACAAAGTTTGCCATTCAACTTGCAAAGGAACTGGCAGAAAAAGAACCGGTGCTTTACTTAAATCTGGAAGAATATGCCGGTACAGAATATTATTTTTCAGAATGCCATGGGAAAACGCTGGCGGATCTGATCTACTATACAAGACAGGGAAAAGGAAATCCGGGCCTGCAAATCAGCATGATGACCGGTCAGGATGGAGAATTAGATTATATTCTGCCGATGCCTTATGTGCAGGATCTGCAGGAAGTTTCCGAGGGAGAATGGATGAAGCTGTTTCACCAGATTTTAGAACACTGTATTTATCGAAAAATTGTTTTGGATCTGGGGGACAGCATCCGTGGACTGTTCCGGATTCTGAAAGCCTGTCATGTAGTATATACCCCATATATTGAGGAAGGGACGGCCCATGCGAAATTGAACCGGTATGCAGAAAATCTGAGAAAGAGCGGGATGGAATGTGTACTGGAAAAGACGATTCAGAAGAAAATGATACTGTCGGAGGAAAGGGGGCAGATCCGTTCGTGAAAGGAAAATGAGGGAAGAGCGGCTATATGCGCTTGTAATGGACCGATTGGATCTGAGGAAAGACGTGGACGATGAGGAATTGTCGGAATTGATTCATGAGACCATCCAAAAGGAGGCAGAAGAGGACTATCTGCCGCTGAAAGAACAGATTCGTCTGAGCAGGCAATTGTTTCACTCATTCCGCAAGTTGGATCTTCTGCAGGAATTGCTGGAGGATGAGACGATTACGGAGATTATGGTAAATGGTACGGAAGGGATTTTTCTGGAACGGGAAGGAAGGATCATTCGATCGGATAGACGATTTCTGTCTGTGGAAAAACTGGAAGATGTAATCCAACAGATTGTAGCGGGAACCAACCGGTATGTCAATGAATTATCCCCAATTGCCGATGCCAGACTGGAGGACGGCTCACGGGTGAATGTAGTGCTCAGGCCGGTGGCAGTCAATGGTCCGATTCTGACAATTCGTAAATTTCCAAAAGAGTCGGTGACAATGACACAATTAATGTCCTGGGGAAGCATCAGTGAAGAAGCAGTCGTGTTTTTGAAGATACTTGTAGCGGCAAAATATAATATTTTTGTCAGCGGAGGGACAGGCGCCGGGAAAACCACATTTTTAAATGCATTATCAGACTTTATCCCAAAGGATGAACGGCTTATCACCATTGAGGATAATGCGGAACTTCAAATCAAGGGTGTTTCTAATCTGGTACGCCTGGAGGCACGTGGTGCGAATCTGGAAGGAGAGGGTGCGGTGACCATTCGGGATCTGATTAAGTCGGCTCTGCGAATGCGTCCGGATCGAATTGTTGTTGGGGAAGTGCGTGGGGAAGAGACGGTGGATATGATCTCTTCCGCCATG
Organism: Lachnospiraceae bacterium; assembly: GCA_910574195.1. Taxonomy (GTDB): domain Bacteria; phylum Bacillota; class Clostridia; order Lachnospirales; family Lachnospiraceae; genus Schaedlerella. Next base: position 116,246 of record CAJTBF010000009.1, read on the forward strand.
CTGAACGGACATAGTGGCTCTATGTCTACGGGGCATGCAAACAATCCGGCAGATATGCTGCATCGGTTGGAGACGATGATGATGATGGGAATTGATCTTCCCCTTACGGCAATTCAAAGACAGATTGGATCCGCATTAGATATTATTATTCATCTGGGAAGGCTTCGGGATAAGAGCAGAAAAGTATTGGAAATTGCGGAAATACTTGGGTATGAAGAAGGGCAGATAAAAATGCATACACTTTTTAAATTTCAGGAGGAGGGAACAAAACATGAAAAAGTTCATGGAACATTGGTGAAGGTGGAAGAGCTGTTTTTTCGGGACAAGCTGCTGGCAGCAGGATATTCGGTGTAGGGACTATCTGCAGGCAGGAGGGAAGGCGATAATACTGAACATTCTATTATCGTACTTGTTTTATAATACCTGGAAGGCGGTTTTGTTTTTGCTGCCGGTGAGTGCGTTTTACTTATGGCGGTGGAGGAAAGAATTGTGGGGCAGGAAAGAAGCGGAATTTCGAAAGCAATTTCGGGATGGAATGCAGATTTTGTCCTCCACGCTGCGGGCAGGGTATTCTGTGGAAAATGCCATCAGGGAGACAGAGAAAGACCTGCGGCCGTTGTATCCGAAGGAGAGCCGGATCTGCATGGAATTTGCATGTATGGTCCATGCACTGGATATGAACCAGACTGCGGAGCAGGTGTTGAAAGAGATGGCCGAGCGGACGAAACAGGAGGATGTGGAAAGTTTTGTGACGGTTTTTGCAACGGCAAAGCGAACAGGAGGGGACAGCATTGCCATATTGAAGAATACAGTGAGAATGATTGGAGAGAAGATGGATGTAGAGCGGGAAATTCAGACAATGCTTACCGCAAAGCGATTAGAATTCCAGTTGATGTGTGTGATTCCTCTGGGGATGGTGCTGTATATGCGGCTGGCTTTTCCGGAATTTCTGGCAGTTTTGTATGGAAATCTTGCAGGAGGAATTCTAATGACCATATGTCTGGCCGTCTATGGCGCAGCGTGGTGGCTGGGATGGAAACTGCTGCGAATCGAAGTGTAGAAAACCCATACTGTGATACGGAAAGAACAGGGATAAAAGAACGGGAACAAAACATTGTATTAATAATCAGGTAAATATCGCTCGCTGTTCACACCATCGCTGCATTGGAGTACGGTCAACGATGCCACCGGGAAAAGAATCACACAGGAGGAGGGAAAAAGATAAGAGAAAAGAGAAGCAGTGGAAAAAGGGCAGGAAATGAAAAGGAAAAAATGCAAAAGAATTGAAAAAAAATTGACAGTACGGATTGTCGTTGTTTTCTTGTTTACCGGAAGCCTGGCAGCGGCAATTTACCTGGCGGATCATAGGGGATATCTGCCCCGTGATCAGAACGGAAACCAGGTATTGACGCGAAACAACCAGGGAGAGGGGGAACGGCAGGAAGAACTGGATGTAACGGTGGGGGATATCAGGGAACGGCTGACGGTGGAAGTGCAGGAACAGGAGTATACACCGAAACAAAGGGAAAAAATTTTTCGGCTGGCGAAAGATAACCTGGAAACATGGATTCTTGGAGACAATAAGAGTCTGGATGAGGTACATAAGGATCTTCGGTTGATTCCGGAAATTCCGGAATATGGAATCCGGATTTCCTGGGAGCTGGACCGCTACGACGTCATGAACCAGCAGGGCGAACTTCAGACAGAATATTTGACTGATGACGGAACTCTGGTAAAACTGACTGCGCTTCTTCAATATAAGGAAGAAAAAGAACAGGTAGAGTTTTATGCAAAGGTATATCCCCCTGTTCTGAGTAAAAAAGAAAGGATTCTGAAAGAACTGGATGCAGAAATGGGACGGTTGGATGAGGAGACAAAGGAGCAGGAACATTATATACTCCCCTCGGTAGTTGACGGAAAGTTTGTCGAGTGGAAATATAGAAAAGGTGATCGGACGGCAGGAATTCTTCTTCTTGGAATTGTCCTGGTATTCTTTTTATATGTATCAGAACGGGAAAAGGAGAAGAAACAAAAAGAGAAACGGGCCTTGCAGTTGATGCTGGATTATCCGCAGATTATTAATCAATTTACGTTATATCTGGGAGCAGGCATGACAGTAAGAAAAGCATGGGGACGTATCGCGGAGGATTATGAGGAACGAAAATCAGAGAAAGGGAGAAGGGACGCTTACGAGGAGATGCTTTATACGCTGCACGAGATACAGAGCGGGATCTCGGAGGGAGAGTGTTATGAGCGTTTTGGGGAACGATGCGTGTTGTCCATATACAAAAAATTTGGAACCATGCTTTCCCAAAATATGAAAAAGGGGACCAAAGGATTGGCAGTCCTCTTGAAGCAGGAGGCAGATCGAGCCTTTGAGGAACGAAAAAATCTCGCGAAACGTCTGGGAGAGGAAGCGGGCACAAAAATGCTGATTCCTTTATTTTTGATGCTTTTAGTTGTTCTGGTGATGATTGTGGTACCGGCATTTTTTTCGATACAACTATAATGAAAAATCGTGCATCTATTCGAACATCCCGCAGTGCGTGCTCCTGTTGGAGTAGGGATAGCAAACAGAGGATTTATTACGACAATTTGAGAAGTACAGAAAGTGAGAAGTACAGAAAGGAGAGCTATTTATTATGAAAAAGGTAAAAAAACTGGGGAAATATATTTGGAACAAAGTTTGTTATAGTGTGCAGATTCTGCAGGATAATTCCGGGATGTCAGTCATTGAACTGCTGCTGATTCTGGTTGTGATGATTGCACTGATTTTGATATTTAAAAATCAATTGATCAATCTGGTAAATACAATTTTTCAAAAAATCACCAGCGAGAGTTCAGGCATCTAAGTGGGAATCCAAATGAAGAAAGGAGAGATCACCGCGTTTCTGAGTTTGATTTTTGTACTTCTTGTATCGTTCATATTGGCCATGACAGAGAGTGCGTCCATTCAGACGGCAAAAAACGGAAAGCGCTTAGATGTAGACCGGGCAGTTTTTTCCTTTTTTGGAGAATATCAAAAAGAATTGTTGGAAGAGTACGAAGTTTTTTCCGTGGAGGGGACCTACGAAACAGGGCATTTTGCAGAAACACTTCTGCTGGATCGAATGGCTTATTACGGGAGTATGGGAATCCGGCAGGAGATTACAGAGATTCAATTGCTGACAGATCGGGGAGGGGCGGCATTTCGGGAACAGGTGCTGGAATATATGGAACAGCGTACAGGAATTGCAATTGCCCGTGATTTGACGGGACTGGCGGAAACATGGGAAGAGAGAGAAATGCAGGGAGAGGATATGTCCAGACAGTTGGATCAAATTCTTCCGGAAAACAGGGAGATATTGCCGGAGGAAAGTAACGGTATCATACAGGCCAGAGAAAGCGGAATCCTTTCGCTTGTATTGCCCCGGGCTTTTCCACTGTCAGGAAAGACAATCCGACGGGAAGAGCAGGTGTCGATTCGTTCCCGGCAGACCGGAAGAGGAAGTTTTCCGGTGAGAAGCGGACAAGGCAAAGTGGAGGAAAGACTGCTTTTTGGCTCTTATATTGCGGATAAACTGGGATGTGCAGTGGAACAGAAGTCCGAAAACAGAAATCTGGATTATGAATTGGAATATCTCTTATATGGAAAGGAAAGCGATAAAAAGAATCTGGAGGAAGTGGTGAACCGATTATTATTCTTTCGTTTTGCAATGAATTACATGTATTTGTTGACGGACGCACAAAAGCAGGGAGAAGTACAGACCATGTCCGCTGCTATTTCTCTGGTGGTTTTACAGCCGGAACTGGAGGAACTGATCCGACAGATTTTGCTGATCTTATGGGCATTTGGGGAAAGTGTGATGGATTTACGTTCTCTCCTTTCAGGGAAACGCTCGGCGGTTGTCAAGAATGCGGAAAACTGGCAGCTTCCGCTGGGAGGATTATTCCGTCTTGGAACAGCGGAGGATACGCAGGAAGGAATGGATGCGGCGGACGGACTGACGTATTCGCAGTATCTGCAGATTTTGCTGCTTTTGAAAAAAGATTCTGAATTGACGATGCGGACATTGGATCGGGTAGAGCAAAATCTGATTTATGAAAAAGGCTTGTCTTTTTTTCGCGCGGATGCCTGTGTGACAAAAATAAAGTTATGGAATACGGCAGATATATGGAACGGGACGACATATTCCTTTCCCGCCTATTATGGATATTCATGACATTTGATACAATATTATTCTTTTGGGCCTGATATAGATGCCTGGTCTTCTTGAGTCTGCTTGTTTCCCGCAAGCAAAAATCCCAAAACAAAAATAAAAAGAAAGGAAAAGAAGATGACTCTTATACGAAAAAGCAAAAATATCATACACTCTGTTCAAGAACAGGCATCTATATCAGGTCCAAAAGGAAGTATGACGGTGGAAGCGGCATTGTCTATTCCTCTCTTTCTGTTTGCGGTACTCTGCCTTGTGTTTTTATTGGAAATACAGGCAATCCGATTTTCTGTAAAGTCCGCCGCCCAAAGTGCGGCAAAAAAGGTCGCGGAAGAAGTGGCGGTTCTTCCGGTTCTGAATCCGTTTCAATTGAAAGCAGATCTGGTTCAACTGCTGGACGCCGGACGTCTGGAGCGCAGCATTGTGGATGGAGGAAGCGCAGGAATTCAATGTGCCGCTTCCTGGTATCAGCAGAATACCGGGGAATTGCATATTTGCATTCGATATACGGTAAGACTTCCGTTTCCGGGATTTTTGAATGTGGGGATGAAACAAAAAGAAGAATTCACGATAAAGGCATGGACGGGATATATCAGGCCCGGTCTGACAGAGGAAGAGGATCAGATTGTGTATATCACGGATACCGGCGGAGTCTATCATGAGAATTATCAATGTACATATCTGCGTCTTTCGATTCGTTTTGTTCCGCTTGCAGGAGTTGATACGCTTCGAAATCTGGACGGCGGCAGATATCGTGCCTGTGAAAAATGTGTGCATGGGGAGGCAATGGCGGGAGTTTATATTACGGACAGCGGAAGTAGTTATCATCACTCGCTTGGGTGCAGCGGATTGAAACGTTCCATACGCGCCGTGAAAAAATCAGAAGTATCCGGCCGGCCGGGGTGCAGCCGGTGTACCGGGTAAGGGCGGAATATGGACTGGATATAAGGCGGCCGGATGAGCAGGGAACATAGACGGATCTTTTGAAATGGCGGGAGACGTGGGTGTCTGGTCGGGAATCGGATGGACATAAGGTGTGGAAAGGAGAAGCGGGGTGGAGAAGTTTAGTCAGATGAGTTGTGTGTTGTATCTTTGTGGATTATCTGTTCTGGATATTCGCCGCAGAAGACTTCCGGTATACCTGCTGGTAGCCGGAGTGGGAATGGCGGTGGTATATCAGGTGTTTTTTGGAAAAGATTCGTGGCTGTTCAGTCTGGCCGGGGCAGCGGTGGGAGTACTCTTTTTAGGAGTCAGTAAATGGACGGAAGAAGCGTTTGGCTATGGAGATAGTATTTTGATTCTGATTCTCGGAATCTATCTTGGAGTCTGGCAGCAGTTTTATCTGCTCCTCATTGCTTTTTTATTGGCAGCCGGATTTTCTGTGGGTGCATTGACCTGCCGACATTTCAAAAGAAAGACGGTATTTCCTTTCGTACCATTTTTGGGGGCGGCATATCTGGGAATGCTGCTGATGGGGATTTTATGAAAAAGAGGCATGTAAAGAGAAAAAATGTGCAAGGCGTTATCACTGTGGAAATGTCGTATTTGATTCCGATTATACTTTTATTGTTTCTACTGGTGATCTATACGATTTTTTATTATCATGACAAAAATATCTTATTGGGAGCGGCCAGCGAAACGGTAGTATTGGGGGCGCAGGAGAAGAGAAGGCCGGAAGATCTTTCACCGGTAAATCTGGAAGAATTCTACATGGAAAGAGTGAGAGGGAAAGTATTGCTTTTTTCGGAAATCCGGATATCGGTTGAAAGCACAGACCGATGGATTGAAGCAGAAGTATATGCGGCAAAGGGGAAAATGCAGATACATGTGATGCAGAGATCATTTTTGATGGAACCGGAGAAAAAAATTCGAAGAAAAAGAATTCTGGAAGGTGTGATACGACCGGAGAGAAATGAAACAGAAGAGTATACGGAGGTGGAAGAACATGCTTCAGACGGAATTTGAGACAAAGTTAAATCGAGTGTATCTGCACATTTACAGAGAAAACTCCTATGAAGAAGATTATCAGATGCCTATGCTGCATCAGAATAAGATTCCGGGACTTCTCACGGTAAATGGATGTGAAATAGAAGGAAAGTCCAGATATACATATGAAGCCAGCGGGCTAATCTCTATGACAACCAGATATGAGAAAGTATGTATAAGAAAAGAAGAAATACAAAAATTTATAGCAGAAATACTGGAAATGACAGAGAGATTACAGGAATATATGCTGAATCCAGGCTGCTTGATTTTGGAACCGGAATATATTTTTTATGGAAAGGGCGGATGGTATTTTTGCTACCTCCCGGATTTGGAAAAATCAATGGATGAGGCATTCCATAAATTGACAGAGTATTTTGTAAAGCTGCTGGACTATGAAGATACGGAGGGGATTTTTCTTGCGTATGAGCTGCATAAGGCGACGCTGCAGGAGCATTATGATTTGCGGCAGATTATGAGAAAGTATGAAATACATGCGGCAAAAAGAAAAAAAGTACAGATGGCGCAAGATCAGCGAAAAAGGGAAAGGAAACGGACAGAGAAAGGGTGGACAGCAGAAAAATCGGAAGAACAGTCTTTGGAACCAGAATTGACGTTTGGAACTTCGGATGGAAATATATTTTATCTCACAGAGGAGGATACGCGTGAAACAGAGAACTTACATACGAAAAAATCACAGGAATCAAAGCGGCGCTCTCAGGGATGTACAAAAAAGGAATCAGGAGAAAACGAAATCGGCCCTGCGGATGAGCGCAAAGTACAGATGCCGGAAATGCTCCGGGAGGAAGGAGGTTGGTGGAAGTCCTGGCGGAAGACGGCAAATGGTATTCGCAGGAAACGTTGGGGAAACTGGGAGGATTTGATTTTAGAAACGGATGAGTAAGAAATAGTTTTTCTGATAGATTTACAACGGCTAAAAGATTTCTGCTTGTTAGATGATGACTTCCTCACAAAGTGTTTTGGAGGAGATACGGCAAGTGTAGAACTGGTATTGCAAATCGTACTGGAAAAACCAGATTTAAAAGTGTTGGATGTTCATACCCAGTATTTGTGGAGAATCTTTTGAATCGTTCGGTAAGGCTTGATATTTTGGCTACCAATAGTACCGGAGCCAGACTAAATGTGGAGGTGCAGCGATCAGATCAAGGAGCACGGCGAAAAAGAGCAAGATACAATAGTAGTATGATGGATGCAAATCTTTTACAGAAAGGTGAGAATTTCGACAAGCTGCCGGAAACATGGGTAATCTTTATCACAGAGAATGACGTAATGGAGAAAGGACTGCCGCTTTATCCGATTGAACGCTGTTTTTTGGGAACCGGGGAAAGATTTGAGGATGGTTCACACATACTGTATGTGAATGGTGCTTACCGGGGAGATACGCCGGTGGGGAAGTCAATGCATGATTTTTCCTGTACAGATGCAGCAGATATGTACTACGGAACACTGGCAGCCAGAGTTCGATTTTTTAAGGAAAGCAGGGAGGGGATTTTAATCATGTGCAAAGCAATGGAGGATATGAGAAATCAGACATTGAAAGAAGGAATGATAGAAGTTGCGCTCCGTATGTTGACGGTAGGGAAATATGCTTTAGAAGAAATTGTTACCATATCAGGTCTTTCTATTGATGAAGTAAAAAAATTAAAGGCAGGTCAAACTTTGTAAGAGAAATTATATGCCAGGAATCGAAAAACAGATTCCTGGTATTATTTTTTATTTCAAATGTAAATTTTTTCAGTCTCTTTTTCAGGCGTTGTTTCTTCGGAAACGGCGCCTCTTTCTTTACTCTGCAGGACAGGAAAAAATGTTTTGTATAAATATGCGGAAGTATGCGAAAATGGTGAAAAATGCAAAATGAAGAAAATACAGTATGGCGGGTGAAAAATTCCCCCGCTGTGCAGAATGGAGGAAGACATGGAACAGAGAAATACGATGGAGCGGAGAATTACCGAAGAGATGATAGAGGAATACAGAAACTATCTTTATGAAGAAGAAAAGAGCAGGGCGACCGTTGAAAAATATCTTTGCGATCTCAAGAAGCTGATTGGATACGCGAACGGGCAGACATTGACCAAAAGTCTGATGCTGAATTACAAAGAAAAATTATACAGGGAGGACCGGTACAAGATCAATAGTGTTAATTCCTACCTGGTAGCGGCAAACCGGTTTTTTGAATATATGCAGTGGTATGAGTTGAGGGTGAAGACCTATCGGGTGCAGAAGGAGATTTTCTGCACCGAAGAGAAATATCTGAGTAAGGCGGAATATAAACGGCTTCTGCGGCAGGCACGGGAAGAGAAGAAGATTCGGCTGTATATGATTCTGGAAACGTTGGCTGCCACCGGAATGCGGGTATCCGAGATCCAATTTTTGACCGTGTCGGCAGTCCGGCGCGGAACCGTGGAAATCAACAATAAAGGAAAGGTGCGGACTGTGCTGCTTTCTACCCAATTGCAGAAACAGCTCCTGCTCTATCTTGTGGATGCCCGTATCCATTCTGGTGTTGTATTCAGGACAAAAAGAGGGAAGGCCGTAGACCGGAGCAATATCTGGCGGGAGATGAAGGAATTGTGTCAAAAAGCCGATGTACTGCCAGATAAAGTATTCCCCCACAATTTGCGGCATTTGTTTGCGAGGTGCTTCTATCAAATAAAAAAAGACATTGCAAAACTGGCAGATGTCTTAGGACACAATAATATCGAAACCACGAGACTTTATATCCGAACTACTCCGAAGGAGCATCGAAAACAGTTAGAAATGTTGGATCTACTGGAGGTCTTATGGGAAACAACATAACAAAAAATATATAATAACTCTGAATTGAATTATAGCATAAAAAAATTGTATATTCAATGATTTTAAGACTTTTTTGCTTTTTTCTTGTTTTTTTCAGTTTTGTCTGGAAAATCTGAAAACATATTTCTATACAATCGAGTTGATGCTGTTTTTAGCGGTAAATCCGATTTCTTTCCTTTATTTCTGGGAATAGATTCAAAATATTCTGTTTTTTGGACCGTATATATCCAACGTATTTTCTATTTGTTTTCTCATATTTTTTGTTATGTTGTAATCCCATAAATCGAAAAAGGGGGAGGATACCTTCTTTATCATCAAGTGCTGCCGGGTGAAAATGTAGGGATTGCCAATGGGAAACAGTGAGGCCGAAGGCTGAACTGTTACGATTTTGACGTTATCTTTTGGCAAAAGTTATTTTGTAACGGAGGTGGTTTTCAAGGAGTACTATTTTCACAGATTCCTGGCAGGATCCAACACATCGAATACGGGATGTCCGAATGGGCAGAGCATGCAGACAGAAAACACGAATTTTACAGCAAAGGAGAGAGATGTATGTCATTAGTAACAATGAGTGAAGTTTTAAAAGAATCCATCGAAAAAAAATATGCGGTGGGTGCATTTGACACAATGGACCGGGTTTTTACAGAAGCGATTTTAGACGCGGCGGAACAAAAAGGTGTGCCGGTAATTTTAATGGTGATGCCCATGTCCGTAGAGGGACCGGAAGCGGAGAGATTCATGGGCTATGTCGTAAAACGATGCAGGGAGAGCAGTGTTCCTGTTGCGCTTCACCTGGATCACAGCCCCACGTATGAACATTGTGTAAAGGCGATTCATCTGGGTTGTACGTCTGTCATGTTTGACGGTTCTTCCCTGCCCTATGAGGAAAATGTGGCAATTACGAAGAAAGTGATTGATGTAGCGCATGCCTGCGGTGTGACCGTGGAAGCGGAGATCGGACATGTGGCCGGGCATGAGGGAAATATGCTGGATGGAAATGTGGCGGATGAAAGTGCCTTTACCACGGTGGAGGAAGCAAAACGTTTCTATGAAGATACAGGCGTTGACTGTCTGGCCGTTGCCATAGGAACCGTACATGGTGTGTACAAGGGAACACCACATCTGGATCTGGAGAGACTGCAGGAAATTCGTGACGCGCTTCCGATTCCGATTGTTATTCATGGAGGATCCGGACTGGTAGAAAAGGATTATAAGGGGATGGTAGCTCATGGCGCAAATAAGATTAATTTCTTTACTGCCATGAGTCTGGAAGCGGCGGCAGCAGTCAGAAAACTGTTGGCGGAAAAGGAAAAGCTTGGCCTGCAGGATATTACAATCGTGGGCCAGAAAGCGGCGGAAGAAGTCGTGGCAAAACATATTGAGATTTTTGGTACTCAGCCATTATCATGCTAATTTTATAAAACACTAGGAGGTAAAATTGTGAAAAAAAGATTATTTAGTATTTTATTGTGTGTCATGTTGGTGACAACGATACTGATTGGATGTGGAAGTGACGCAGGCGGAAGCAGTACAGAGGGAGGCAGTACAGAGGGGGCTTCCAATGCGGAGTCTTCCGATACAGAGGAGGATGCGGACAGTTCGAATGAAGGAAGTTCTGCATCTTCCGGTTCAGGCGGGCAGTTTGACGATTATGCATGTCCGGTTGTGAAATCGGATGGGGATTTGACGATCGGCGTTCTTCATATGAAGCTGGAAGCGGAGTCTCAGGCTCGTTCTGTCGATCAAAATGAAGTAGAGGCAGAACAGCGGGGATGGAAATTGATCGATGTTACGTGGAATTCAGATGCGGAATGGATTGATTGTTTCCGGAATCTGATGAACCAGGGAGTCGATGCGATTATTCTTCAAAACGCGGAATCCATGGATGCAAAAGCAAGCGTCATCCAGGAAGCACGTGAGAAAGGAATTGGTGTCTACAATAATGACAATATGGTGGTACCGGGAGTCATTATGAATTCCACCATGCCCAATGGCGTTGCGGCCATGTCTCTGATGTATCAGATCGGAAACGATATGAACTGGAACGGGAACCTGATTTTCGCACAGCAGTCTACCATCCAGGTATCCGTAGAGCGAGTTGGTCCTATGGAAGCAGTTTGCGGCGTATATCCGAACCTGTCAATCCTGGATACGCTTGATGTGACTGCAGGCGGAAATGATATTCCGACCTATGTTGCGGATTCTTCCAAGGCATATTTCCAGAAATACGGAACAGATCTGAACGGATATATTGGTTCCTGTGACTATTATGCAATGTCAGTTGTAGAGAGTGCGCAGCAGGATCCCAGTCTTGTAAATCCGGATTTCTTCATCGCAGGGATTGACGGTGGTACGGATGTCTGGAACTACATCAGAAACGGCGGTTACTATAAATATACCTATTCCCAGCCGTTTGAAATGTTTACACATAAGGTGTGGGATGTGGTAGATCAGATTCAGGTTCAGGGGTTGAATCCTGGTGATTCGGGATGTGATATTGCTTATTCCGGTGAGACGCTTTATTCAGAAGGTAAGGTTGTTACAGAAGAAAACGTACCGGAAGTAGGCGTAAATGTCAATTCTATTTTTGACTATTACACAGACGATGCGGATGCATGGTACAACTGGGAAGGAACCTATACCGTTGTAGAATAAGGTAGTAATTTATACAATTAAAAAAGATAAATAGAATAGCATGATTGGCAGTTTATATAAACAAAAGGAAGGTGGAGATGTCAATTTGGCATCTCCATTTTTCGTAAAAAACAGGAACGATTCGGCCTGGGATTTTGTGTTTGCTGCAAAGTCCATGAGAAAGTGTAAGAAAATCAAAGCGGAATCGTTACAGGAAATGAGGTGAAAGAATGATGGCGGATGCGGCCCCTCTTTTGAGTATAAAAGAAATTACCAAAAAATTTACAGGTATTACAGCCGTTGACCATGTCAGTTTTGATATTGGAAATAATGAAATCCATGCATTGATCGGTGAAAATGGTGCGGGGAAAAGTACATTATGTAAGATGCTGACAGGGGAATATAACATTGATGAGGGACATATTGAGATCAATGGTGAAGAGATGCATTTTAAGGAACCGGCTGATTCCATGAAAGTGGGAATCAGTATGGTGTATCAGGAAAGAAATCTGGTCGGTTACATGACAGCCGCGCAAAATGTATTCCTTGGCTCGGAACCGATGAAAGGAATCGTTGTAGACCAGAAGGAAATTCAGAAAAAGGCGGAAAAACTGCAGGAATATCTGGGGGTGAATATTCCTTTGGATGTACCGGTGGAGAAACTTGGCGCCGGAGAGCAGCAGCTTGTAGAAATTATGCGCGCGAATTCTACAACTCCCCAAATTCTGATTCTGGATGAACCGACGGCGTCTCTGGGTGAAGGGGAAATCGGTCCTTTTTTGAATTTTGTAAAGAAAATGACAAAAGACCTGGATCTCTCGGTGATTTATATTACACATAAGCTGGAAGAAATCTTTGCAATTGCGGATAAAGTAACTGTTATGGCGGACGGGAAAAAGACGCTGACAGCCAATATCTCTGAGATTACCCAGGAGGAATGTGTAAAAGCCATGATCCGGGGCGATAAGATTAAAACGTTTGATATCCCGAAAAAGGATTATAAGGAATTAGAAAAGAAGAAAGTGATAGAAGTAAATGAACTGACTTATGGCGGAAAAGAGCACGATGTGCAATTTTATGTATGCAAAGGCGAAGCAGTCGGCTTTTATGGCCTGGTCGGCTCCGGACGAACCGAAACAATGGAGATCATATCCGGTATCCGCCCGGCGGATAAAAAGGAGTTCATGTTTGATGGGGAAACCGTCACAGGAGGCGACAGTTTTAAAATGATTCAAAAAGGAATCATACTGACTCCGGAACTGCGGCGGGACGGAATTTTTCCTTCTCTGAATCTGGTAGAAAATGTCTGTACGTTGTTTGTAAAAAAATTTGCGACAGCGATTGGGATGATTAAGAAAAAAGAGGGCGTAGATTTCACACTGGAAGTTCTGAAAAAGAACGGGACAAAGTATACCAGCAGGAATCAGCTGATCTCGGAACTGTCCGGTGGAAATATGCAGAAGATCATTATCGGACGTTCGATTGAGGTAGAGAATCTGAAATTAATCACAATGGACGAACCGACGGCAGGTATGGATCTTGGGGCAAAAAGCGAGATCTATCTGAAGATACGGAACCTGACGGACAATCTTGAAAAAGGTGTGATCTTTATTTCTTCTGAATTGGAAGAATTGCTAAAAGTCTGTGACAGGATGTATGTCTTCTATGAAGGGAATATCGTAAAAGAATTAAAAAGAGAAGAATTCGACAAAGAGGTGATTCTGGGCTACGCGTTGGGAGGTGCTGTCAATGGCTGATAAAGGAAAAAAAGGCGCAGAAATCGGAAGTTTTATTACGAAATATTTTCTGCTGATTGCCGATGCAATTTTGATTCTTGTGTTTGGGATTTTGCGGCCGGGATTTCTGCAGCCGATCAATCTCCTGGATATCATATCCACGGCTTCCCTGGTCGGTACGATGGGGATGGGCGCCGGGATCGTGATGATGGTGGGAGAAATGAATTTCGGTGTTGCCGCCGAGGCGACGCTTACAGCTTCCATACTTGGATGGAGCCTGGGGAAAGGCTATATGCCGGCTTATGTTGCCGCACTGTTGGCTGCGCTGGTTTTAATCGGACTGATGGGTGTTTTAGATTCATTTTTTGCCGTGATACTTGGAGTACCGGCCTTTATTGCGACGTTGGCAATCTCCAAGATTAACGACGGGTTTGTCCGGCTGCTCACGGAAAATAAGACCATGTATTACAGCAGCTGGCCGGAGCTGTTTACATTTATCGGACAGGGAAAGATCGCGGGCATTCCGGTTATTACGATTGTATTTGTCCTGATCATCGCAGCCCTGTGGTTTCTGATGGAAAAAACCCGGCTTGGTTCTTATATTGAGGCCGTAGGCAACAATCAAAGCTGTTGTTCGCATGTGGGAATCAACGTAAGAAAGGTGAAGATTATCGCGTTTGTTATTTGTTCCGTGGTATGTGGTTTTTCCGGGATTATGGCGTCTTCCAAGACCGCGAATGTGATGAACACCCTGGGTTCCAGTTTAATGATGGACGCTATGGCGGCGGCAATGATGGGAGCGACCTTTTTAAGGCCCGGACGTTTCAACATTCCGGGAACGGTGGTGGCGGCGCTGCTTACCTCGATTATCAGCAACGGCATTATCTTTATGGGAGCGCCGGATTTTCTGAAAGACATGATCAGCGGAGTAATTCTCATCATCGCGGTTGGATACATTGCTATGACACGAAAAGAAGGTCTTCCTTCTGTAAAGATGGGATAGGAGGACAAAAATGGAAAAAGTAAAGCAAAAAAATAATATCAATGTTTCAAAATATGTGCTGCTTGTCTTTACAATCGCAGTCGGAATCGTATTTGCAGTATTGCAGCCTACTTTTATTTCCTTTGGAAATCTGACCAATGTGGTAAGTTCTACGGTTGTACTTTGTATTGCCAGTATCGGGCTTTCTCTGGTTATGATTACCGGTGAGATCGATTTTGCATGCGGTTCCGAGCTGGCGGCCGCTGCGTGTATGAGTGTTGTACTTTATAAAAAAGGAATTCCGTATGTTCTGGTGCTTGTCATTGTGTTGTTATTCTGTGCCGCTGTTGGCGCAGTCAATGGATTTCTTCATACAAGAATTGGTATTCCGGGATTTATTGCGACAATGGGAACCTCGTTTGTGCTGGACGGATTTTCCAAATGGTTTACAGGTGGGAAACGTGTCACGATTTCTACGGGTGGAAATACATTTTCCAGATTAGGGCAGTACCGCATCGGAGGCGTCATTCCTATTTCCATTGTAGTTTTGCTGCTTGTAGTTGTTGCGATGCTGATTTACACGGAGGGGATGACGAACGGGCGCAAACTGTATGCCGTAGGTTCCAACGACAGCGCTTGTAAGTATATCGGAATCGATGCCAGAAAAGAAAAAATGAAGGCGTTTATTATCAGCGCCGTACTTTGTGGGCTTGCAGGGATTATCAATGCCAGTCAGCTTAATATGGCGAACCCTTATATGGGCGAGACGACGCTGGTCAATCTGTTGACCATGCTGATGCTGGGCGCCACATTCTATCGAATCGGGGAGTTCAACGTACCCGGAACGATTGTGGGCGCGCTGCTCGTAAATATTATAAATAACGGGATGGTCCTGGTCGGGGCAGAGACATGGCAGCAGTTTGTTCTGCAGGGCGCTATTATGCTCGGCGCGGTGACGCTGATTACCATATTGCGGGCACGAGTCAGTAAGAAAGGATAGATTAGTAAAAAGGCCAGATCAGTAAAAAGGTCAGATCAGTAAGAGATCAGATCAGGAAAAGATTGGATCGGTAAAAGATCAGATCAGCAAGAGATCAGATCGGTAAAAAGATTGGATCGGTAAAAGGTCAGATCGATAAGAGATCAGATCGGTAAAAAAGGTCAGAAAAAAATCTTACATAAAAACAAGAAGTGAGGAGGAAAAGAAAAATGGCAGAAAAAACAGGAAGAATCGCGGTAAACACCGGGTATTATGCAATGGACATCAAGGAATATCCGATTCCGGAACCAAGGGAAGATGCAATGGTCATTAAAATCGAGACTTTTTGTATCTGTGGAAGTGATCAGCATTTTGTAAGAGTTGAGACGCCGCATGCGCCGGGTACGGAGGGACATGAATTTATGGGCCGCATTGTTTCCATGGGAAGCCGCGCGAATGAATTTATCCACAGTTATGGCGGAGAACTGAAAGTCGGAGACAGAGTGGCCGTGTATCCTCATATTACCTGTGGGAAATGTGATCCGTGTATGACCTATGGAGACGGCGTCTGCGGAATCTGTGACAATGATTATATCTATGGCGGTGTGTTTGATCAGAATGAGAGCACGATTATGAACAACATCCCCGACCAGTGGCCGCATTTTAAAGGCGGGTTTAGTGAGTATTGCTATATCTTCCCGGGAACTTATGTATGGAAGGTGCCGGACGATATGCCGGGGGAGATCGCGGCTCTTCTGGATCCCTGTGCGGTTGCCATGCGGGCGGTGGAACAGGTACTGACTCCGATTGGCGGTACAGGAGAAGGGTTCAGCACCACTTCCCGGTGTCTGGTGATCGGAGCCGGCGCGATCAGCATTATGACGGCCATGATTCTGAAACAGATGGGGGCGAAACAGGTTATCATTACGGATTTTCTGGATGAGAAACTTGCGAAGGCAAAGGAAATCGCGAATGTGGATGTGGCGTTGAACACATCGAAGATGACGACAGAGGAAAGAATTGCAAAGATCAAAGAACTGACAGAAGGCGGCGCTCATATTGTCATCAACGGGGCGAATCATCCGTCCTCCTGTGTGGAAGGACTTCAGATGGTCCGCAAATGCGGATATTATGTGGAGATTGGAAACGCGGCGGATTTCGGCGGCGCGGGAATTATGTCGGAAATCAACATTCCATCCGTTGTGTTTGAGAAGAACGCGCATATCACAAGCGTAATTGCCAATACCCCGCAGTGCTTTGACAGAGCGTTTGATTTCCTGAAACGCTATAAAGAGCTTCCCTTTGAGAAATTGATCACACATCGGTTTACGAAACTGGAAGAGATCATTCCGGTTATGAAGAAGATGCGCGACGCGGATTTCATAAAAGGCGTGTGTACATTTGAAGAGTAAAAAGAGGTTTTTGTTTCAGTGAAAGCGCAGACTCCCGGAATTCCGGGAGTCGCATAACAGAGTCTGTGGAAGAGATTGAAAAATTCGAACAGGAGGAATCAAGTTAAAAATGGGCAAAAAAGTAGTGGTAATGGAAGATTTTACAGTTCGCGGAACGAAAAATATGCAGGTATTTGATACATTAGCGGAAAAATACGGCGCGGAAGTGAAACATATCAACGTGCAGAAATATGTGCACTCTCAGGACGAGTTTGCGGAAATGTTTTTGAATATGGAAAAAAATGGTCCGGATGTGATTCAGGAGGAGGACGAGCTTCTGGCGGAAATCCAGGACGCCAATATTGTGATTTCCCATATCAGCGCAATTAGTACGAAAGCGGTAAATTCCGCGAAAAATCTGGAAGCGGTCTGCATTATGAGAAGCGGTGTGGAGAACGTGAATGTTCCAAATGCAACAGAACGGGGAATCAAAGTCGTGAATGCGCCCGGACGTCTGGCGGTGCCGGTTTCGGAATTTACGGTGGGGATGATCCTTGCCGAGACAAGAAATATTGCACGTTCTCATCAGAGGATGCAGCAGGGGAATTTTGGCGGAAAGTTCCCGAATGCAGATTTTTCGATTACATTGAAAGGAAAAAAGATTGGTCTTGTGGGATGCGGTGCAGTGGGATCCCGCGTTGCGAAAATCATGAAAGGATTTGAGGCCGATGTATTGATTTATGATCCTTATATGTCGGAGGAAAAGATAAAAGAGCTTGGCTATGAGCCCAGGTCGTTGAATGATTTATGCAAAGAGTCCGATATCGTCTCCATTCATTTCCGTTTAACGGAAGAAACCAGGGGACTGGTCGGGAAGGAACAATTTGACCTGATGAAGCCTCATTGCTTTCTTATTAATACGGCAAGGGCCGGTCTGGTAGACGAGGCGGCCATGATGGATGCGCTGGTAAGTCATAAGATTGGCGGTGCGGCGCTGGATGTATTCCATCAGGAGCCGCTTGGACAGGACAACCCGCTTCTTTCGCTGGATAACGTTACCATCACCAATCATCTGGCCGGTACGTGCGCCGGGATTTTTGACATAACAGCAGATATTATGATGAATGCAATTGAACACTATTTTAAAACAGGAGAATGGATCAATGTAGTGAACAAATAGGAGAACTGTTATGAAAAGAAACTTAATTGTAGTTGTGGATTATGGAACCTCAAATGTCCGTGTCAATGCCATTGACACGGACAATGGAGAAATTGCATATTCTTACGCGAAAAAATATCTGGTGAAGGAGAAGGGAAAAGGATATGCGGAGATTTCCGCGGAACACCTTTGGACGTACTCCGAGGAGTGTATGAAAGAGGTCATGCAGCAGATATGTCACGAAGACGAACCGAGAGCGATTGCATTTTCCTTTTTTGGAGATAATCTGCTTGCCGTCGATGAAAACGGGAATGCATTGACAGATTGTATTCTCTGTACAGACCCAAGAGGAACGGAGGAGATCAGATATATCAATGAGAAAATCCCACCGGAAGAGCAAAAATCAATCATTGGGGACTGGTATTCCCACCATTTAAAAGTAGGCGCAAAGATTCTCTGGATCAAAAACAATCTGCCGGAGATTGCAGAAAAAACGGTCTACTGGGATTCGCAGCAGCAATATATTTTCCGGAAACTGGGACTAAGAGGCGCTCTTGATTATACCATGGCGGCTAGGAAGCAGTTGCTGGATATGCAGAGCCTGGAATGGTCCGGGCGTTTCCTGGAGACATTGGGTATCACATCAAAGTTTCTGGGGACAGACGTGATTGCCAGCGGAGACATCGTTGGAATGATCGATGCATATGGTTCCGTAAAATTTAAGGCGCCTCTTCCGGTAATTGCGGGTGCGCATGATTGCGATGTGGGTATGATCGGGATGGGATTGCTTGACGACAGACTGGATTTTGTCGGTGATATTACCGGTACATATGATCATGTGGGCTATCTGACCAGAAGGGTTGTGAATCTTGCAGTTGAGCATCCGGAACTGCCGTTGGGATCTTATAACGGGCCGCTCAAAGATTCGACCATTTGTCTCGGTGCGTTTCCGACGGCAGGGGCTACATTGGAATGGTTTATGCGTGATATCCATGAGGGGACCGGACCGGCGGATTATCGGAGATATTGGGATCATGTAAAGTTTGACGGACAGGGAACCGTTATGGTACATCCGACGCTTGACAGTAACCGGGGAAAAGTTGAGGGAATCGGAGTAGGAACCACGAAAGAAGATCTTTTCCGGGCCGTCATAGAGGCAATTACGTTTGAAAACCGCCGGTTGATTGAGGATTGTGAGAAAGGGAAGCAGGGAGAACTTCGCCATGTCCGGATTGGCGGAGGCGCTGCAAATTCGGACGAATGGCTGCAGCTCCGCGCGGACATTTCCGGGAAGACCATTGATCGGATGAAAAATATTCAGGTGTCTTCCGTAGGCGCGGCGGTACTGGCTGCAACGCAGGTCGGAATTTTTGCCACGCTGGAGGATGCGGTGGAACATATGGTACATGTACAGGATGTCTTTACTCCCAGGAAAGAAGTTTATCAGAAGTATGAGAAGAAGTATTGCGAATATCTGGACAGGATGGGGTATAAATAGCGCCTGGGATTTCATATAGGATGTGCGGATGAGAATATTTTGTCGAGATAGAAAGCAGTCGTCCACTTGTGTGGAGCACATCAGAGTTCAGAGTAAATATTTAGAGAGAAGTAAAAGGAGAAGAAACATGAGATATAAACAATTTGGAAAGACAGATATGAAGGTATCGGAGCTGACAATCGGGACATGGGCCATCGGCGGCGCGTTCTGGGGGGATGTGGACAAGAAAGACTGTATCAAGGCGATTCATGCCATGCTGGATCATGGGGTAAATATGGTGGACACGGCTCCGGGTTATAATTTTGGAGAATCGGAAAGAGTGGTCGGGGAAGCACTCCAGGGAAAAAGAGAGCAGGTGTATATTACAACAAAAACGGCTCTGTATAACGATAAAGAAAAAGGATATGTGAAGGATGGACGGAGAGAAACGATCGTTCGTCTCTGTGAGGAGTCCTTGCAGAACCTTCGGACAGACTATATTGATCTGCTGGTGATTCATTGGCCGGATACGGATCATAACGCACCCATAGAGGAGACGATGGATGCTTTGAATATGCTGAAAAAGGCGGGGAAGATCCGCTATATCGGCGTGTCCAATTTTAACCAGGAACAGATCGAAGAAGCGCAGAAATACGGCGAAATCGCAGCGCTGCAGCCGCCCTATTCTATGGTAAACCGTTCCCAGGAAGAATTGATGAAATGGACTCATGCAAACGGAATTGCAAATATGACATACGGTTCCCTTGGTGCAGGGATTCTCACAGGCGCAATTCGGGAGCTTCCGAAGTTTGAAGAGAATGATTCCAGACTGACATTTTACGATTTCTTTGTGGAGCCGAAATTCTCAAAGGTAATGCGGCTTTTACATGTGCTGGACGCTATTGCAGCCGTGCATCAGGCTCCTGTGGCGCAGGTGGCGATCAATTGGAATTCCCAGAAAGAATTTGTAAACACGTCTCTTTGCGGCGTCAGAAATGAACAGGAAGCTCTGGAAAACTGCAGTGGTTTTGAATGGAGCCTGACAGAGGGAGAAATCAAAATGATTGACATGGCAATTGCAGAGTATCTGTAAGAGGGGCGCGGGATGGATTTAAAGCTGCGTGGTAAGACTGCAATTGTAACGGGCGGCTCCAGAGGTATTGGCGCAGGAATAACGGAAGTGCTGGCAAAAGAAGGCTGTAACGTGGCAGTCAACTATCGCTCCGATGAGGAAAGCGCTGTAAAATTTGCGAAATCTCTAAAACAAAAGTATCATGTTGAAGTAGAACCGATTCAAGCGGATGTATCCATAGAGACAGAAGCAGCGTCCCTTTTTGCACACACATTGGAATCTCTTGGGAAAGTAGATATTCTGGTGAATAATGCGGCCGGAGGGTTTCGTCTGATGCCGTTTCAGGAGCTGGCTGTGTCAGACTGGGAAGCGGCTGAAAAGGGGATCTTAGATCCGGTATTTTATATGTCCGGGCAGTTTTTAAAATACTGTCTGGACAAAAAAAGGGGCGGACATATTGTGAATGTTCTTTCAAAATCCGCGTTTCTTTCCAGCAGTGTAAACAATCTGACCTATGTAGCCTTCAAAGGTGCGATGGCCTCGCTGACGAGAGGAATGGCAAAGGAATTTATTTCACACGGTATCTATGTGAATGGAATAATTCCGGGGTATGTAAGAACGGAAAGAAGGCATATCCGTGGAGATGAAAGAACCGAAAGAGTCAGAAAACTGCTTCCCACCGGGGAGTTTGCAACGCCGGAAGAAATGGGAAATATTGTCGCGGTTCTCTGTTCCCCCTTATTCAGGCAGATGATCGGCGCACTTGTCGATTGTACAGGCGGAACATTGCTGTAAGTATGTAACAGTTCAGCCGAAGGCTGAATTGCTACGTAAGTATATTATGATGCCAGAGGCAAAGTCATGTAACGACATATATGTTATGCATGGACTTTTGCCCCAGGCATCCTGTTATTCTATTCAAAAGAAAGAGAGATGGGAAGATGCAGCAGAATAATTGGAAGCAGCGAGTCAGATTTTCTGTAATGAACGCCCTGTATTTTGCAATTGTGGCGGTTACCACATATCAGACAGTGTATTTGCAGGAGGCGGGGCTGTCCAGTTCTCAGATCGGTTCCATCGTAGCCGCCGCATCTTTTTTGGGACTGATTGTAATACCGGTCTGGGGGATTGTCAGTGACATGCTGCACTCTGCAAAAGTCCCGTTTTTATTGTGTGTATTGATCATGTCCGTTCTTTATTTTGTTATGCCAATATTAGAGAGAGGAGGGAAGGGAAATGTTGTATTTTTCAGCGTTCTCATTCCGGTCATTTATCTCTTTAAACAACCGACCAATTCCATGCTTGACAGTTGGAGTATCAGTGAACTAACGCCGCTGAAGGTCGGTTACGGACAAGTGCGCATGTGGGGCTCTATTGGATTTGCAGTTGTTTCTGCAATACTTGGAGTGACAGCGGGAAAAGTGATAAACGTTTCCTTTTTGTTTTACTTGATGCTTCCCCTTGCGGTCATGATGTATTTTGTCGGACGTAAAACGTCCGCCCACCCGAAGGGGCTTAAATGCAGGATGCCCGGACGGGGATACTTTGCCGGGCGAAAAATGTCCGCCCAGGCAGAGCAGATAAAATGTGGGATGCCCGAAAGGGTATCAAGTGCCGACGCAGAAGGAAGTATAAAAAAAGAAAATAAAAGATCTGGCCGGGAAAAAGTTCCTGTCGGAAAATTATTCGAAAATCGATCGTTGATTACCTACTTGATTTATGCGCTTGGGTTAAATATTTATACGTCCGTAACCTTGATTTTTATGCCATATATATTGGAGGCGGCGGGATGTAAGCCGGAACAGATCGGATTAGTAACAGGCTTCCGGGCTTTGATGGAGATTCTGTCTATGTATGTGGGAAGCAGGCTGGCAGGAAAGATAGCGCTCCGCTATATTATGATTCTTCCGGGTATTTTGTTTGGACTGGAGCAGATGTTTTATCGCTTTGCCGGAAATCTGTTTCATATCTTGTTCATTATGGTTCTTTCCGGTCTGGCGGGCGGGTTTGCGTATAGTCTGGGGCCAAGCTATATCTATGAAATTGTACCGAAGGAAGTGGTGTCCACGGCACAGTCCTGTAATGCGATGATACTGACCATTACCGGGATTGCCGGATCTGCGGCGGGCGGGTATATCATCCGGGAATGGGGAATTTATGCATTTACAACAGGATGTGCAATCTTCATCGGATGCCTGACGGTATTCTTTGCGGTCTCTTTGAGGATCCCCATCCGGGCATCCTGAAATATACAAAAGAATTAAATCATTGTATCAGAAAAAACAGAACAGACAGCGAAAATCAGCCAGTGGGTTTTGAAATCCCGTTGGCGCTTTTTGCAGAAAGGCAAAAGATAATTATGAAAAAATCTGGAATTTTAAATGCCGATTTACTTTGTGAACTGACGAAATTACGGCATCTGGACAAGCTAGTCATTTGTGACGCAGGTTTTCCGATTCCGAAAGGGGCAACGGTAGTGGATGTGTCCCTGGTTGCCGGAATTCCTACTTTCATGCAGGTACTCAAAGCTGTACTCAACGAAATGATCGTGGAAGAGTACATTATATTTGATTTTATGAAAGAGTTTAATAAGGAGTATTATGACGAAGTAAAGGGGATTTTTAAAAACCAAAGAGCAAATGAAATACCTATGACGCCTGATTTTGTAGAGGCATCCAAAGAGGCAAAACTTTTTATCCGTACCGGGGAATTACGCCCCGCGTCGAATATCATGCTTGTTTCGGCGTCGGGAGTGAAGGAAGTATGCGAGAGTTTGGATATTTGCTTTTCCTCGGTAAACTAAATTTTACAGGGAAGTGTGAAAAATGAAGATTTCATTCTGATTTGTGATACTGACCTGGCGGAGGAATGGAGAGTTTTATGAGATGTATTTCTAAAAATATGTTTTGGACAGGAGGACGGAAAGATGGACAATTTTATTTATGATATTCCGACAAAGGTTTATTTCGGAGAAAATCAGCTTGGACATTTGGGAGACGAGCTGGGAAGATTTGGGAAACGTGTTCTGCTTGTATATGGAGGCGGATCCATAAAAAAGTCGGGACTATATGAGCAGGTTGTGAACGAGATGAAGAAAAGCGGGCTGGAGATTTTTGAACTGTCTGGGATTGCGCCCAATCCCCGTATTGATTCTGTACGTCAGGGTGTGAAACTCTGCAAAGAAAATAAGATTGATGTGTTATTGGCCGTTGGCGGAGGCTCCACCATTGACGCGGCAAAATTCGTAGCGGCAGGCTCATGCGTAGATTTTGACGCATGGGATTTTTTCAGTAAATCGGCGCCGATTAAAAAGACATTGCCGATCGTTACCATACTGACACTTGCCGCAACCGGCTCGGAGATGGACGACGGCGGTGTGATCAGTAATCCGGAAACAAGAGAAAAAATAGGGCTGGGGGCGCCGCCGCTTCGTCCGAAAGTTTCTTTCCTTGATCCCACACTCACATATAGCGTAAGCAGATACCAGACGGCATGCGGTGCGGTTGACATCATGTCCCATATTATGGAAGTGTATTTTAATACGGATGAAAGTCTGTATATGTTAGACTGTATTGCGGAAGGGTTGTTGAAGACCGTTATCCGCTATGCGCCAATAGCCCTGGAAAAGCCGGATGATTATGAAGCGCGCGCAAACTTAATGTGGGCGTCATCCTGGGCGCTCAACGGCTTTCTTCCCGGCGGCAGAAAGCATGCAATGGATTGGAGCTGCCATCCAATGGAACATGAATTATCTGCAATCTACGATATCACACATGGTTTGGGGCTGGCGATTCTTACACCTCGCTGGATGAAATATTGTCTGGATGAAACAACACTTTCCAGATTTGTCAAATTTGGGACTAATGTGTTTGGAATAGATCCGGAATCAGAGCCGATGGAGATTGCAGAGAAAAGCATAGAAATGCTTTCGAAGTTCTTTTTCGAAACACTTGGTCTGGATGATACGTTTACGAAGGTTGGAATTAAAAAAGAAGATTTTCCGCTTATGGAAAAACGGGCCTGCGGCGGCGATATTCTGGTAAATGGTGTGAAACCACTGCATCAGGAAGATATTGAAAAGATTTATGAGATGTGTGGGGAGCCGTTCTATCCAGATTTCGCCACACCTTAATGTCTCTTCCGACTTCTCCGCCCATCTGTATAAAGGGCTCAGAAACAATTCTTCCTTTATAATTGATATTACACAAATTATTCGCCTCTTTTTTGTCTGATTTTTTTAGAAACTTTCACGGAGGTCAAATTACTTTTCAGCCTGCTGAGTTGATTTTGCATTGCAAATTAGTATATACTATAAGCGCAATGGAATGCGAAAGGAATTGATATGATCCGGACAGAGAAAGGAGCAGAATTTGGAAGAATATCAGCAGGAGCAAAAAGGAAACGCAATCTGTACAACTGGCTTAATTGTAATAAACATCGGTGTTTTCCTGATTTTGATGTTACTGGGGGAGGAGAATAATCCGGCATTTATACGAGAATACGGCGCAATGTATGGACCGTATATTATAGAAAAGCATGAGTATTATCGGTTTTTCAGCAGTATGTTTCTCCATTTCGGGATTCAGCATCTGATGAATAATATGGTGATGTTGGGCGCATTGGGATATCACCTGGAACCGGAAATCGGAGCATGGCGCTTCCTTCTAATTTATGTTACAACCGGGATCGGTGGGAATCTCTGTTCCTTTCTGGCAGAACAGAGTCAGGGGAACGCCGTGGTTTCCGCCGGTGCATCCGGCGCGGTGTTTGGCCTGACGGGCGCGCTCTTGTGTGCTCTATGGAAAGGACATGGGACTTTTGGACGTCTGAACAAAAAGAAAATGCTGTTGTTTGCGGCATTGAGCGTGTATCTGGGATTGACCAGTACAGGAGTAGATAATGTGGCCCATGTAGGCGGGCTGGTATGTGGAATTCTTTTCGGAGGATTGCTGATACGCCGGAAGGAAAGTCTCTGATTTATCAGATTTTTAAGGAAAAGAAATAGCCGTCACATCTGGCGCATGTGACGGCCGCCCATTAGGGCAGTAACGTAATATCTTATATTATATAGGAAGCCGGATGGTAAAGGTAGCGCCGTCTCCTTCTTTGGAGGCAACGCTCAGAGTACCTCCGTGCGCTTCAATGATACGTTTTGATATTGAAAGTCCCAGTCCGGTCCCATCTTCCTTATACGTCTGAAATGGTTCGAAGATGGATTCCAGATGTTCTTTTGGAATACCACAGCCATTATCCTGAACATGAATATCCAGAGATTTTCTTTTCCGTTCTGCGTAGAGCCGAATGGTTCCTTCTCCTGCAACCGCATCTTTGGCATTGCGCAAAAGGTTGAGAAGCACTTCTTCTAATTTGACTTTATCTCCTGTAAAATCTCCCAGATTGTCTGGAACACGGGAGGAAAACTCAATGTCAGATTCTTCTTCATCCAGTGAAATGGCAAAAGAAATCGCGATATTCTTTAGAAATTGTCCGATGGAAAATACAGAATAATGCAGAGTATTGCCGTTATTGTATGTGGAAAGTTCTTCCAAAAGCTGACGCATGAATTCCACATCTTCCAATGTCTGTGACCAATGAGAAAATTCCAGAACTTCCGGATGCTGTGCCTGAATCATCTGCAAAGCGGAGGAGACCAAAGTCAATGGGTTTCGAATCTCATGTGCAATGGTGGACACTGTAGTATGGTGATTTTCCAGAAGTTGACTGATGATCTGTTTCACGTCTTTATTTTCTTCCATCAACCGGTTCATTTTATTGACGTCAACATTGTATAACATAAAGAATCCCTCTCATAAAAAATATTCATATATAGTCTAACATGGAAGTAAGGCATGTTCAATAAGTTCCAGGTAACATTTTTCGACACAAAGTCTGTTGTGATTTTGCTTGACATACTTTGTGTAAGGCGGCAAAATAAAGATATTAAAATGAATAGAATAAAAAAATTTTGTTTTACTTTATAGAAAAATACGTTATACTGCGTATAATAATACCTTATCGGGAGTAACGCGTCTTTTCCATGCGAAATACATAAGATATAGGATACCCGAAGTGGGTGTACCTTACCAGGAGAAGTGTGTTGATTTATGCGGAGTATAGGAGATGCGGGATGCCTGGAGCGGGGATACTTTACCGGACAGTGATCGCTGTCCGCCTGCCGCAGAGGGGCATGTATTACGGGATGCCCGGGTGGGAATAGAAAAGGAGAAAGAAGGGAAATAAAATGAAGGATGACAATTGTATTTTTTGTAAAATTGCGAATGGGGCGATCCCGTCAGCTACATTGTATGAAGACGAGGACTTTCGCGTAATTCTGGATTTGAATCCGGCGTCAAAAGGGCATGCACTGATTCTGCCCAAAGAGCATTACCGGAATCTGTTTGATTTGGATGATGCACTTGCAGCGAAAGTTCTGGTGCTGGCAAAGAAGATGACCTGCAAGTTGAAAGAGATCTTAAGATGTGATGGTTATAATATTGTACAGAATAATGAGGAAGAGGCGGGGCAGACAGTTTTTCATTTCCATATGCATATGATTCCGAGATATAAGGGCGATAAGGTTGGTCTTGGCTGGCATATGGAACAATTAAAAGAGGAAGACAAGGAAGAAATTTTGAGTAAGGTGAAATAACTATCGGAGAAAGAACGTTGACAGAGAATCCAGTATTTAATGAGATTTATAGTAAGTATAAGAATCTTGTTTTGAGAACTGCATATATGTACTTAGGAAGTTTGGATGTAGCGGAAGATATTATGCAAGATACTTTTGTGGCGCTTTACAGAGATATGAAAAGTAAAGAAATTGAAGATGAAAGTGGATATACCAACATTAAATCATGGCTTTATACGACAACGAAGCACTTGGCATTGAATTATAAAAGATCTCTGGCGAGGAAACCCGTGGTGGAAGAGTTTGAAGATGGACTGGCATTGGAGGTGGCGTCTGATCAGAATGTGGAGGAAGAATATATTGGAGATTTAACGGAAGAAAAACGCAGGGAACTTCATGAACGTATCTTTACTGCACTGGCGGAGAAAAATCCCAGATGGTATGAGGCGATTAAGATGGCATGTCTTTTGGACATTCCTCAGAAAGAAGCGGCAAGAAGGATGGGAATGACAGAGAATGCGTTTTACGTGATGCTGCATAGAGCAAGAAACTGGATTTATGAGGAGTTTGGCGTAGAGTATGAAGAACTGGATAAATATTAATATGCTCTGATGAACTTTTGCATCATCAGAGCATATAGAAAAAGGGGGTTACAGTGTGCATGTGCAGAGACAGAACTTACTTTTTCGCAGTATGGGCGGTCTCAATCAATTGCAGGATTGTCCGGATCGAATCCTGTTGTCCGGAATTTCGCATAGCATCTATATACTGGTTCCGATCCTGATATAGAGCATTTACTTTATCAATCAGCGCTTCCTTTGTGATCTCATCCTCTTCCAGAACAACGCTGAAGCCCTGACGTTCAAAGGAACGTGCATTCAGAATCTGATCGCCCCGGCTTGCATTCGCAGAAAGCGGAATCAAAAGATTTGGCTTTCTTAACGCAAGAAGTTCACAGATTGCATTGGCGCCGGCACGGGAGATTACGAGATCAGCCAGTGCAAAAATATCACAAAGCTCTTCCTTCACATATTCGAATTGCTTATAGCCCTTCGTGTGGGAAAGCGTTGTGTCCAGCTTCCCTTTTCCGCAAAGATGAATGACATAAAATTGCTTTAGTAATTCAGGAAGGGCGGCGCGAACCGCATTGTTGACAGCAATAGAACCAAGGCTTCCACCGATGACAAGAATCACCGGTTTGTCGCTGGAAAAACCACATAAATCCATAGCGGCAATTTTGTTGCCGGACAGTAGTTCCTGCCGAATGGGAGACCCGGTCAGAACCGCTTTTTCTTTCGGCAGATGTTCCAGGGTTTCCGGGAAATTACAACAAACCCTGGAAGCTGAGGGAAGGGCAAGCTTATTCGCAAGTCCGGGCGTCAGATCAGATTCATGTATGATAACGGGGACTTTTGCCTGTTTTCCGGCAAGTACAACGGGAACAGAGACAAAGCCCCCTTTGGAAAAGATCACATCCGGTTTCAGCTTGCGAATGAGTTTTCTGGCTTCTCCAAGACCTTTCAGGACACGAAACGGATCCGTGAAATTCTGAAGACTAAAATAACGCCTCAGTTTTCCGGAAGAAATTCCATGATAGGGGATGCCAAAAGGCTCAATTAATTCTTTTTCAATGCCGTGGTAGGAACCAATATATTGAATATCATAACCGGCGTCTTTCAAACCAGGGATTAAGGCGATATTCGGGGTAACATGTCCGGCAGTACCTCCGCCGGTAAGTACGATTCGTTTCACAACAGATCACCTCCAATTAAGTGTACCCATCCGGGCATCCTGTAATTCATGCCTTTTGGGCGGGCGGACAGCTACCGCTGTCCGATAAAGTGTAGTTACTAAATTCATATTAAACTTATTTAAAGAAAAGTCAAGAAAAATATAAGACGCTGCAAGTTACGAGGGGATATAGGATTATTGTTTACTTTCTGTCAGGCATTTCATTCGTGTAATAGCAACGGAAATGTTTTGAAAAGTGTCAGGCAGGGAGAGAGGATAGCCAGTATAATCCACACTAATTACCGGTACATTCTCGTGCAGGATAAATCTTCAGCCTGCAAGGCGGAGGAATGAGGCGTAGCAGTGGCTGCGTCGATTGACGACAACGCAGCAGATGGAAATTTAGATCAGCGAAATGTATGGTTAATTAGTGCAGATTATACTGGTACATCGTTGCATTAATATAGAAAAAACAGATCAAACTTTTTGAGAAAAAGATGACAAAGTTTTGAAAGCAAGGGGAAGAATACATGCAAAGACGGGAAAAACAAAGAAAACTATCACTGCATGAGGAAATAGAACGAGAGGCACAGCAAATAGAGCAGGAACTGGAGAACCATCCGGAACTGAAAAGCCTCGTGGTGACGGAAGAGATGGATACTGCCCTTTTTGAAAAAATTTATGATCTGGAGAATAAAGGAAAAGGGAGCAGGAAGAGAAAGGAAGAAGAGAGAAATTCATTTACAGAATTTTCGGAAGAACTTGCACCGGATATTTTTTCTATACGCAGCAAAGCAGAGGAAGCCGGCAGAACCGCAAAACCAATGGGAGATATGGCAAAACCGGGCGGTACGATTTGTACATTCAATACAGGCAAAGAAAAACGGAGAACTCCTCGGCGGAAAAAAAGAAAAGTTTTTGCAGCCTGTGTGGCGGCGGTGTTGCTGATTGTAATGACAGTCGGAACTACCAGTATTGGCAGTAAATCCTATTGGAAAGTATTGTGGGAGAGAGTACATGGCGGAGAAGCTATGAAAGTGATGAATGTAGAGGATATGGATGAAATGGAATCGGGGGATGGGAAAGAGGCAGCAGCTTATGTAGAAATTGAAGAGAAGTTGGGGATTGATGTAGTTAGAATAATTTATAGACCAGTAGGAATGAAGTTGATAGAATGCAAAATTGATGAAGAATTGCAGGTTGCAAGATTACGTTATGAGTATGATGATCATATTTTTAGATATACTATTTATATAAATAGATCAGATTCTTCATGGGGCGAAAAGGAAGAAGATATAGAGATTAATTCATACATCATTTCTGTTAATGGTATGAAAATAGAGGCGAAGGAATTTCAAAAAAAGGATAGTTCTCAGTGCCGACAAGAGGTGAATTTTGATTACAAGGGGATCAACTATCAGTTGAAAGGGGTAATAGAACCGGAAGAATTAAAAAAAATTGTAGAAAATTTGCATTTTCCGTAAAATACGCGTAAGGTTTTGCGAAATATGGTGTTTACTTTTATGAAGAGACAAGTAGAGTATGGAATTGTTAAAACAGTTGGTTTATTTGTTTTTATTGTTAGAGGATTTTGGAAATTTTAAGTTTTATGATTTTCACCAAAAAGTTTGATAGGCGGAGAGGGTAGGGATGAGAAAAAGAATTTTATCAGCATTGTGTTCTTTGGTAGTTATGTGTGGCATGATTTTCTCTATGGCGGTAGATGTACAGGCAGAAGAAGAACAAAAAATAGTAGACGGATCGTATTTAACACACAGAGAACAAGCCACAGGTTCAACGCTTTCTAATCCGCTCCTTCGGGGGAAATATTTAATGGATGGTGACAGTATTATTTCCAAAGCCGGAAGTGGAAGGATATACGTGTATGGTGAAACATCTGCTGATTTCACAGTGGATTATTTGGCAGTCATTGTCTATGTTGATCGATATGATGAGAAAGAAGATGGTTGGGATCAGATTGACGCATGGGTGAAAGAAGCAGAGAATACATATTATGTCACGAGTGCAAAAACTTTGAGAGTAGAAGGCGGCTATTATTATCGGGTTCGTTCTGAGCATATAGCAGGTAACGAAGACGATCGACCATATGATTCAGCATTATCCTTAACCGACGGTATCTGGATAGATTAGGTTTTATTTCTGGGAGTTCTTCCCCATTTTACTTGAACACTGGAAGCAGCCACCGTGCGATCTTCGCAGAGGAACTATTAACTATTCATTAATTGAAGAGAGAAATAGGTAACCTGTACCATGGAAAGCGCCACTAACTTTTTATGCGATACATAACGGTGGCTGCTCCCAGTGTTCAAGACGAGAAGCAATCGGCAATCAATTGCCGGTTGCTTCTTTTAATGCTTTTGCAAGTTGATCCGGACAGGATGTAGATCTGTAACCGCAGTGAATGCCTTCGATTCTGGAAATTGCTTCTTTGACATCCATGCCTTCGATCAGGCGTGCAATCCCCTGCAGATTTCCGCTGCATCCCCCTGTGAAAGCGACATTGATTACCTTGTCGTTTTCAATATCAAAATGAATCATTCGGGAACAAACTCCCTTGGGCTTGTATTGCATATTGGAGAACCTCCTGATTCTTTCCATTTTCTCTAATAAAAGATTATAACAAAGTAATCGGAAAAATACCACAGTTTTTTCGTTATATCAATAGTGTGTAATATAGGTGTTACTGTTTACACCGCAGCAGGCACTGTGTTGCCTGATGACGGCAGGTACATGTTCATATGGCACAGGTGTGGCACTTGCCGGTGCCAAATTCGAGATCAATTTCAGAAAAGAATATATGGGATGGGTTTTTCAGGAGTGGAAAAATGTACACCGATTATATTATCACGTAAATATGAAAGAAACAGTTAATAGCAAGAATGGCCATAATTTTAATCATATAGTTTTTGATACTTATAATGGAATCCGACATAGTCATTACCAGATGGGAATGTAACACAGAGACACTTGCAGAAAGCGGCGTAACAGCGACAAACTGTTTTATATTTGAAAAATAAATGTGATAGGACAATAGGATAGTTTTCCAATGGTAGAAGAAGTACAGCCAGGAAAAACGTTGGAACAAATTTTCTTATAAAATCTTTGAGATCTATAATTACTCTCGGAGGAAATAGTAAGTATTTTACAGAATCTTTCTGAAATTGATATAGAAAAAGTATCTCAATACCCAGAATTGAGGATAGAATATAATGATATCCTTTCAGAAATTCAGAAACAGCGTGAGCTATCAGTTTTAGTCCGCGGGCGTTTCCCGTAAACTATGATGGAAAATACCATTATAGAAGTAGGTAGTACAAAACAGATGCTGCGGGGAAATGCATTGACGAATTTTTTAATGTCAAAGGCTGGATTGAAATGGGATGCAGCGACAATAGCTAATATTGGGGTAGATGATTTAGATCAGGAAAGCTATCGTGCGGGATATATTGAAAGTTGGGGACGAGGTATTCAAAGATTCGGGATGCATGCAAAAATCTTGGAGCGGATGATCCGGAGTATATTGTTCTTTGTTCATTTGTGGGTATAATGAAAATATTGGGTCAAATCGGGTCACAATCGGGTCACCTGATTGACACGATTGTCCCGATTTGATATAATATGCCTGACCAACGAAAGTAAGTAGGGAGATGACATCATGTTTTTTCAGGAAAGTGAAACCGTAGAGCTGAAGGAAGTAGTTGTAGACGATATAAAAAAGGAAATCATTGCTTTTGCCAACTGTGACGGCGGCAAACTGTATATTGGCGTTCAGGATGACGGTACAGTGGTCGGACTTGATGATCCTGACGGAGTTTCTTTGCAGATCAGCAATATGGTAAGGGATGCTATTAAGCCCGATGTGACGATGTTCCTGCATTATAGAACGATAAAGGAAGATGGAAAAGAAATTGTCGCGGTGGATATTCAGCGCGGACCGGACCGGCCTTATTATCTTGCTAAAAAAGGGATGCGTCCAGAAGGCGTATATGTCAGACAGGGATATTCCTCTGTTCCCGCTACTGATACAGCAATCCGCCGTATGATTAAGGAAACAGATGGAGATCGCTTTGAGGCTATGCGCTGCTTAAATCAGGAACTTACATTTGAAACCGCAAAAAAAGAATTTGTTCTTCGGGAAGTGGAGTTTGGGCCACAGCAAATGAGCACTTTGAAACTGATCGACCAGGATAATCTTTACAGCAACTTAGGTCTGCTTCTGTCCGATCAATGTGTCCATACGATTAAAGTCGCTGTTTTTCAGGGAACGGATCAAACAATTTTTAAGGATCGTCGGGAATTTACCGGGTCGCTGATGCAGCAAATGAACGAAGTCTATGATTTTATCGATTTTCGTAATCAAACCCGTGCAACCATAGAAAAACTGTTGAGAATCGATGTCAAAGACTATCCGGAAATTGCAGTCAGGGAGGCATTACTGAATCTGCTGGTTCACCGCGATTATTCCTTTAGCGCCAGTGCATTTATCAGCATCTATGTTGACCGGATTGAATTTGTATCTATTGGCGGATTGATGCCGGGAATTGACCTGGAAGATATTATGGCAGGTATTTCCGTATGCAGAAATCAGAACCTTGCGAATGTGTTCTACCGGTTGCATTTAATTGAGGCTTACGGTACCGGAATAGGTAAAATTATGAAGGCATACGAGAGTCTGGAAGAAAAGCCTTCGATTGAAACAACCAAAAATACCTTTAAGATTATATTGCCTAACATTAACGCAAAATATGAAACAGGAATGGCTTCCGCACCGAAAACAGAATTAATCACAAATTCTGCTGCCGGAACTGAAATAAGCCTGAACAATGAAGAAAAAGTGTTGGAATATGCCCGGTCTCATGGTACTGTTACAAGAAATGATGTAATCGCATTGCTTGGAGTGAGTACCTCTACTGCTTCCAGGGTCATTAGGAAAATGGTAAATAGCAACTTGCTAAAGCAAAATGGAAAAGCAAGAAACACCAATTACACGGTTATAAAATAATAATGGTGCTCTGTCAAAAGCTGAACGCGGGAAAGTTCCCCAAAATGGTGTGCAAAGAACATAACAACCCAAAGATCATGACACCAGCGGAATTTCTCGACATGGATTAAAGACAGCTTTGTATGGCAGGGCCGAAAACTGTAACAGCTTCCGGCCCTGTCTTTTTACATCTGCAATATCTCATTTTTCAGCATACGCTTAATTTTCTCGCTCATGGTTTCGGCGCTGGTTTTACTGAAATGAATCCGCACAATATAGGGGGGGCGGCCTGGCTTATTTTGTAAGTTATTTCCGCAGCCGGCGGTTAAGCGATTTCATTATCATACCCATTCCCTGTGAGAACGAACAGTTCATGCGCCAGTACAGGGAAAGCGGCCAGGATCAAAAGCAGAGCCCATTCCTGCCAGGATAGGAGAACCGTGCCGAACATGCTGACAAGAGAAGGAATTTCCGTGACTGCCATCTGTAACAGGATCCCCAGCCCGAATGCAATTGCCATGACCGGATTGAATGTCCTTGTTCCGGAAAATATGGAGGTCCGGACATCCCGCATTCCCAGAGCGTGAAAGAGTTGGGACATGCCAAGTACAGTAAAGGCATAGGTCTGTGCCCTTGCCAAAATGTTTCCATCTTGCAGAACAACAGAGATATTTGCCAGGGTAAGGGCCTGATGGTTTTCCATCATCATTTCGAAAGGAATTTTCAGGAAGGCGGTCAGACTGATGGAAGCAATCAAAAGACCGTAAAATACGGTACAGGCCAGTCCGCCATTGGAAAACATTCCTTCCTGTTTGCTTCTGGGCGGCTGCCGCATCAGCATTTCTTTGTCATTTTCATCGACGCCCAGCGCAAGCGCCGGGAGGGAATCCGTAATCAGATTGATCCAGAGAATATGGCTCGCTTTTAACGGTGTGGCAAGTCCAAGCAATACGGCGGCAAACATGGTAATGATTTCTCCAAAATTGGAAGAAAGCAAAAACAATACCGTCTTTTTTATATTCCGGAAGATACTTCGCCCTTCTTCAATCGCTTTTTCTATGGTGGCAAAATTATCGTCCGTCAGGATCATATCAGAAGCATTTTTTGCAACGTCGGTGCCGGACATGCCCATAGCGATTCCAATGTCGGCAGTCCGCAGGGAGGGAGCGTCGTTGACGCCGTCCCCTGTCATGGCAACGATATTGTTTTCCTCTTTTAAAAGCCGAACAATGCGTACTTTATGCTCCGGGGAAACGCGGGCGAATACGCAGGCTTCCTTCAGACGTTCTTTGAGTCCGGCATCAGAAAGCGTGTCCATTTCTATACCGGTGATGCATTCGGATGCTTTTTGGGCGACGCCCAGCTCTTTTGCAATCGCCAGGGCGGTATCCGCGTGGTCCCCGGTAATCATAATAGTGCGGACAGAAGCATTATGAAATTTTTCCACGGCTTCTTTTGCTTCTGGTCGGATGGGATCCTTCATGGCGGCAAGGCCGACAAAGATGAGATCGTTTTCATCCAGGAGTGCACGGTCGGATTGTGTCTGGTGGTCCTGCTTCATGGCAAGGGCCAGAACGCGCAGCGCCTGAGAGGACATTTCTTCCAGCGTAGCCTGGATTTTTTTTCGTTTGGCCTGATTCAGAGGCTGGATAGAACCCTGGAGATAAATCTTTGTACAATGCTGCAGTACAATGTCGGGCGCCCCTTTTGTGTAGGCAACTTTTCCATTCTTTCCCTGATGAAGTGTTGTCATCATTTTTCTTGTGGAATCAAAAGAACGTTCTGCAATGCGCGGAAAGGCTTGTTCCACCTGTACTTTACGAATGCCGCAATTAGAGGACATTTTGAGTAATGCGCACTCTGTCGGATCACCAAACTCTCTTTTTCCGTTTCCGGAAGCAGTGAAATTTTTCGATCGCTCTTTTTTTATTTCTTTTGTATTTTTTTCTGTTCCCGCAGGGCTTTCCGCAATTGAGGCATCATTGCAAAGTGCAAAACCACGGAGAAATTCTTCCGGAATTTCTGCCTGTTCCCGGATACTATGTACAGAGATTGGAAAGAGACGTTCGTTTACATAGCATTGTGTTACGGTCATCTGATTTTGTGTCAGAGTTCCGGTTTTATCAGAGCAGACAATATTGACGGCTCCCAGTGTTTCCACGGAGGGAAGTTTTCTTATGATGGTATTGACTTTGACCATGCGGGATACACTCATGGCAAGTACGATGGTTACAACTGCCGGAAGTCCTTCCGGGACTGCAGCGACTGCGAGGGAAATCGCGGTGATCAGCATTTCCAGGATATCTCTTTTCTGCAGCACGGCTATGGCAAATAAGAGCACACAGAGTAAAATGGATACGATACTTAAAAATTTTCCCAGTTCAGCCAGTTTTTTCTGGAGCGGCGTAAATTCTCTGGGAACTGCTTTTATAATAGAAGCGATCTTTCCGATCTCCGTCTGCATACCGGTTGCAATTACGATTCCTTCCCCGTGTCCGGCAGTCACCATGGTAGACATAAAGGCTTCGTTTTTTCGTTCACCAATCTGCAGAGATTTTGATGCCTGAAAACCGGCGTCCTTTTCCACGGGCAGTGATTCCCCGGTCAAAGCAGACTCTTCGATTTTCAGGTTCCAGGATTTCGACAAACGCAAATCTGCCGGAACCTGCATGCCGGTCTCCAGCAGGACGACGTCGCCTGCGACCAGTTCGGAGGCTGCTATCTTTCGGATTTCACCATTACGGCGGACATGTGCTTCCGGGCTTGTCAGTTTTTTCAGGGAATCTAAGGCTTTTTGAGCCCGGCCTTCCTGGATGACGCCTACGGTAGCGTTGACTAAAATGACAACAAGTATAATACTGGCGTCACGAATTTCTCCTAAAAGAAACGAAATAAATGCCGCTACAATTAATACACAGATCAGCGGATCGTTGAGCTGTTCCAGAAAAGTTTCCCAGGGCTGCTTTTTTTGTTCTTTTTCCAGTTCGTTTTTTCCGTCGGCGGACAGACGTGTAATGGCTTCTGCCCAGGATAAACCATTTTCCGGGTCGGTATGAAAATGTAAAGATAGATCTTGGATTGATTTTTCTTCAAACAAATAATCCCCCTCCTTTTTCGTGGCTTGTACAAGTAATATAACGTATGCAAAAGAACAGGAGGATATTCCCAGTGATGTTTTGTAAAGGACTTTTTGGATCTTTCCGAAGTTAGTTGATTTTGCGTTTTAATTCAAGCCGCAACAGTTTCCCTTTCAGCAACTCAAAACTGTTGCGGCCATACATGATCCTTTTGACAACTTTCAGCTTGTTCACGC
>CAJTBF010000010.1 GCA_910574195.1 Lachnospiraceae bacterium
ACAGTTATGATCAACAGGAGATAACCTGCATTAAACGGGTGGCCGTTTTGCTCCGCAAGGCGGCCGCTCTAAAACGCATCTGTGGACGCTGCGCTCCGCAGAATGCAGGTGGGCGATTACATAAAAATAGAAAGAACTCCGTCCGGAAAATATGGAGAGCTGGCAATCGTGCTGAATAATAAAGCATTGATTGACGAACCACAGGAATTTGACCATATTGTAATCGGACCCCAGGGAGTTTTTAACATTGAGACAAAAAATTATGTGGGAAAGCTGATCGTGGATAGGAATGGAAACTGGATTCGGGTGAAAGACGACGGCCGGGAAGTGGGAGAACGGAATCCGATTCAGCAGATCAGAAGGCATGAAGCAGTGTTGAGGTCTATTGTGGGAGAGGATGTTCCCATCGTCAGCATTCTGGTTATGGCAAATCCCAGAATGATTATAGAGGGAGTAGAGAATTTTTCTCTTCCGCTTTTGAAGTCGGATCGGCTGGAAGAATATATTTCGACCTATCGGAATGAGAAAGTATATACGAAATCCGAAATAGAGGCCCTGCGCGAAAAGCTGGAACAATATAGAGTATCAAAATAAAAAGGAAATACACCTGTCTGTATGTTGAGGCAGGTGTATTTTTGGTTTCTCATGAAATGATTTTTTCCGGTAAGGTTATCAAAAATTTTTAAAAATCTTTCTTGTACAAATCGCAATGCCCAGGGATACGATACCTGAAAATAGAACAACGGTATATTCGAATCCTTTACAGGTTTCAAACAGGATCCCGTAAAATGCATTGCCCAAAGGCTGTGCGCACATAGAAACGGTAAGGATGACAGCAATCACTTTTCCAATTAAGTTTTGCGGTGTTTCTGTCTGGACAAAGGACATCATCTGTACGGTAAAAAGTGTGGAAAACACCATAATAAGAAAACAACAGACAGTCATTACCATATAATTTATCATTCCGGATGAAAACAAAATCAAAGCGATACTGATCGGAAACACGCATATTGCACAGGCAATGATCAGATTCCCTGCTTTTTGAATGGTCAGCCTGTCTGCGAAAATGCCTGCACAGACGCCGCCTGCCAATCCTCCTGCGGCCAGCGCGCCTTCGGCAAATCCACAAAGCGTGTTTGCCTGTGTTGTCTCCAAATCGAATATTTCTGTGACCAGATACGGTAACGCAACAATGATCATTGCGGCCAGGAATAAATTTATTCCGCAGGTTACAAGAAGCGCTTTTCCAATCACAGGTTTTCCTTTTCGGATAAAACGAATGCTTTCTGTAAAATCAGTTTTTGCCATCATCCAGATATTCCCTTTTGAAACCTGCTTCTGAAATGGTATTTGGATGAAAATTTCCATCACTGCGGACAGAATAAAACAGATCATACAGACGAACAATACAGGCTTTAATCCGTATGCACTGTATAAAATCCCTCCAAGTACCGGTCCTGTTAAAGAAGAAAAGGAACTTACAGTGTTGATAATCGCGTTTGCCGTCATAAAATGCTCCTGATCTACCAATACAGGGATACTTGCCTGTACGGAGGGTTGATACGCACCTGCAATCCCATATAGAAGCATCAATGTGATTGTCAGAAGCACAATCAGATTCACCTGGTTCATAAACAGAGAAAACAGGAAGATTACGGCCGCTGTAAAGAAATCCAGTATGACCATCACATTTCTCTTATTCACTCTGTCCGCCACAATACCGCCCACAGGCGACAGCAGGATGGCCGGGAGAAAAGCGCATGCGGTAACCGTTCCGTAAAGCGCCGAGGAACCTGTCAGATTCAACAAGTATAAAGGCAATGCAAACCGGATCGCGGCGTTGCCAAATAAGGAGATAATCTGTCCGATTATAACCAGTATAAAATCTTTTGAAAATGGTGTTTGTTTCATATTTGAATTCTCCGTTTTTCTGCACTTCGTCTATCATTTTTTCAGTAGAATTTGCTTCCGTAATCGCTGCTTACCGTCTGCTTTTTTGATAAATAGACGTCAGTTCCTCCAGTCTTTCTAATATTTCGTCATCTACAATATCCAATCCAAATCCCTGAAGCATCTGGTGAAATACCATAAACTTACGGTAAGATTCTTCTTCGGAACTGTCAAATATCATGGGATTCATCCAGACGTTTGCCGCCAGCAAAATCAATTCTGCCAATTGTTCCGGGTAATCTGTTACAATCGAACCATCGGAAATGCCCTGCTGGAGAATCGGCAGAATATAATTCGGTGCCGCATGATCTATGGTATCGTGCAGCAAGCTGAAAAGAAGTTTCGGGTTATTGTGAAAATCCGGAGCTACCGTAAAAATATCATTCTGCACGGGCCGGCAAATGGATTCTTTAAAAATGGTTTTCAACTTTTCTCTGCCGTTTAAGTCAGAACGATCACGAATCTCTGCAAGCATCTGATTCGATTCGGCCGTCATGTTATCTGTAACGGCAATCAGAATCTCTTCTTTTGACTTAAAATGATGATAGATTGCCCCTTTGCTCAGTCCGCCCAAATGATCAATGATATCCTGAATGGAGGTATGCTCGTATCCCTGTTCCATAAATAAACGAAAGGCAACGGATAATATTAAATTAACGGTTTCTTCCGGGTGTTTATTTCTTGCCGTGATTGTTCATTCCCTTCATACATACTTTTGGTATGTATTCACATTATCATACCGATGGTAGGTTTGTCAAGAAACTTTTTCTTGCTTCTTCCATGTATTTATGTTATGGTATATCTCGTATCGGATAATGAGAAATGATTTGACTAAAGAGAGGTGGAAGGATGTTCTTTATTTCTTGCAAATAATGTGGAAAGAGGCAGCGGTACTGGTTTTGACAGTATTACTGCGCGCATTTGCAGGAAAGAGTTTCATCCGTCCGACGCTGTTCGAAGAGACTGCCGTAATGAATGTGAAGCGGTTGAAGTTTGTATAGCGGGCTGCAGGAATTGGCTTTCCTGCAGCCTTTTTGCGTTGTGGTATACGAAAAAAGCTACGGCCGCAGATTTTTTGTATGTTTTTGGATTCAAAAGAAGCCATTGCCGGGCTTTTTGGATGCAAGCGTATACAAAGATACAGTATTTGAACAGGGGGAAGAATCAAATGTCAATGATTAAAATAGAGAATCTTAGCTTTTCTTATCCGACAAGTTATGATCCGGTGTTTGAAAATGTAAGTTTTCAGATTGACACCGATTGGAAGATTGGATTTGTAGGGCGAAACGGCAGAGGAAAAACAACGTTTTTCCAACTTTTGCTTCAGCGGTATGCATATAGTGGAAAGATACACAGCTCGGTACAGTTTGATTATTTTCCGTACAAGGTGGGGGAGAAAAGCCGCCTGACGGAGGAAGTGATGCGGGAAGTATGTCCGCTTGCAGAAGAATGGGAACTGTTGCGGGAATTTTCCTATCTGGAAGTGGATGCGGAAGTGCTCTGGCGTCCGTTTTCCACGCTTTCCAACGGCGAACAGACGAAGGTTTTGCTTGCAGCGTTGTTTCGGAATGAAGGACATTTTCTGTTGCTTGACGAACCGACCAATCATTTGGACGGGAAGGCGAGGGAGTTGGTGTCTTCCTACCTCCAAAAGAAAAAGGGATTTATTCTGGTGTCTCATGATCGTTATTTTCTGGATGGATGTGTGGATCATATTCTGTCGCTGAATCGGACGGATATCCAGGTACAAAATGGGAACTTTTCTTCCTGGATGGACAATTTTGCCCGGCAGCAGGAGACGGAGAAAGCACAGAATGCCCGCCTGCAAAAAGACATTGCCCGTTTGCACCAGTCAGCGAGACGGTCGGCCGTCTGGTCGGGCCGGGTGGAGTCTTCCAAGACCGGCGCGGCGGATAAAGGATATGTGGGACACAAGGCGGCAAAAATGATGAAGCGTTCCAAGACCATAGAAGCCAGACAAAAACAGGCTCTGGAACAAAAATCCGCATTGCTGAAAAATGTGGAGACGGCCGAAAGGCTGCAGATTTTCCCATTGAAATATCACACGGATACACTGGTTTCTTTTTCTGAGGTATGTATTTCTTATGAAGGAAGAGAAGTATGTGGGCCCGTGTCCTTTACCATACGGCAGGGAGAACGGCTGGTACTGGATGGAAAAAACGGAAGTGGAAAAAGCAGTTTGCTGAAGTTGATGATAGGGGAAGAGAAGGAACATACCGGTACCGTCACCGTTGGTTCCGGTCTTGCGATTTCTTATGTGTCGCAGGATACGTCTGATCTGCAGGGCACATTGGAAGAATTTGCAGAAAAGTGTGGAATAGAAGAAAGTCTTTTTAAGACTGTCTTAAGGAAAATGGATTTTGAACGGGTGCAGTTTGAAAAAGATATCAAAGCGTTTTCCGGCGGGCAGAAGAAGAAAGTACTGCTGGCCCGGAGTCTTTGCCAGCCGGCCCACCTGTATGTGTGGGACGAACCGCTGAATTTTATCGATGTGTACTCCCGGATGCAGATCGAAGCGCTGATCCGGGAGTTCTCTCCAACTATGATTTTTGTGGAACACGACCGGGCGTTTCGGGAAATGGCGGCGACAAAAACAGTACGGCTTTCGGGAAGTATTCGTTCTTAAGAGAATCTTAAATATTTTTGGATGGAAAAATTCCTTTTCTAGCGTTATGATAAAACAGGAAGAAAAATAGTCGGAGTGTGTCCCGATGTTACGCTTGATATGTCCGACTTTTATACAGGGAGGAGGAACGAGGTGGAGAAGGTAATCGAGGTGAGAGACCTGTATAAGCTATACCGTGTCGGAGATTCGATTGTCCGGGCGCTGAACGGAGTAAGCTTTGAAGTCTATCCGGGAGAATTCTGTGCCATTGTGGGAACATCCGGTTCCGGAAAGTCAACGCTTCTCAATATGCTGGCCGGCTTGGAGAAGCCGACAAAGGGAGAGGTGATTGTAGGCGGACAGCATATGGAACATTTGAATGAGGACGGACTGGTAAAGTTCCGCCGGGAGAATGTAGGATTTATTTTTCAGTCCTTTCACCTGATCGGAACGATGAACGCATTGGAAAATGTCGCCCTGCCGTTAAGCTTCCGGGGAGAATCGAAAAGTGTCCGGCTGAGAAAAGCAGATAAGATGTTGAATCTGGTGAATCTGCGGAAGCATAAAAAGCATATGCCCAACCAGATGTCCGGCGGACAGCAGCAGCGTGTGGGAGTGGCGCGGGCCCTTGTTATGGATCCGAAAATTATTTTTGCGGATGAACCGACGGGAAATCTGGATTCTCATACGTCGGAGGAAGTGATGCGCCTGATGCAGAAGGTGGTGCGGGAACAGAAGAAAACATTGGTGATGGTAACCCATGACAATCATCTGGCAACCTATGCGGACCGGGTATTCCACATCATAGACGGGCAGATCGTAAAGATTGAAGTGAATCAAAGACAGGAACCGCGGATATATGATTAATTAGTTGTGGGTTATACGAGGAAATATAATCGAAAATAGAGGGAAAGAGAGGAAGAAAGAACGCATGAAAAAATGGAGACAAATGACAGGAGTTTTTCTGAGTCTGGCTTTGCTGGTTCTTTGTGTACCGGGAATCAAAAGCCAGGCCGGATATACCAGGGTGGATGCCCCAGAGGCGTACACGGAGAATAGTGTATCGACACAGAAGGAAAGCGTGGACGCGGAAAGTGGAGGAAGCGAGGGGGAGGGTGCCAGATCAGCGGCTCCAGGGGTTCCCGCGGGGACACCGATCCCGAAGATTCGTCTGTCGGTGGGAAATCAGTCCACGCCGCAGTATCAGGCAGGACAGAGTGTGGAAAAATTAACGATTCAGATGGTCAACGACGGGACGGAGACCGCAAAAAATATTCGGATTACGCCGGCGTTCGATCAGGCGGCAGACTGGCCGTTTGAAATTGCAGATACAAATTATGAGCGAAAAATAGACGAGATCGCAGCGGGGGATGCCGGGTCCGTTGTATGGGAGAACCTGAAAGTCCGGGAGGATGTGGAGACGAAGGCCTATAAGCTGCAGTTTCATCTGACTTATGACGACGGGACATATTATTACGAGGGGGATCGGAATATTTATGTAAAGACCACAGCAAAAAAGGTGGAAGAACCGGTAAAGGATCCGGGGGAGAAACCTTCTGAACCGATAGTTGATTCGGGAGTGATTTCCGACGGTGGAATTTTCAACGGGGATGTCTCAGCAGTGGGCGGAGACGCTTCCGGTAAT
This sequence comes from Lachnospiraceae bacterium, assembly GCA_910574195.1. GTDB lineage: Bacteria > Bacillota > Clostridia > Lachnospirales > Lachnospiraceae > Schaedlerella. The sequence goes on from CAJTBF010000010.1 coordinate 6,222, forward strand.
AAATCCGTTCCCCGCGTGATTGTGACTGGTTTTGGAACGGAGCCGGGTGTGGTGAATGCAGGCAGTAATTTCCGTCTGATTGTACATGTGAAAAATACTTCCACGGCAACCGCAGTTTCCAATATGCTGTTTGATTTTCAGGCGCCTTCTTCCGGCACAGAGGCGGCGGCTGAGGCGCCGGCGTTTCTGCCTTCTTCCGGTTCCAGTACCGTGTATCTGGATCGGATCCCGGCGGGGGAGACCAGGGATATTGCCATCGATCTGAATGCCAGGGCAGACCTGGTACAGAAGCCATACAGTATCAATATGTCCATGGTGTATGAGGACGGCAATGCGTCTCAGTTTGAAGGAAGTTCCAGTCTGGCGATTCCGGTACAGCAGGCGGCCCGGTTTGAGTTCAGTGATATCGAGATCTCACCTGCCAGTATTCAGGTGGGGGAAGAGGCGAACCTGATGTGCAGTCTGTATAATACGGGCCGGGTAAAGCTGTATAATGTGAAAGTACAGTTTATGGGGGATGGCATTACTTCGAAAGACGTATTTGTAGGAAATGTGGAGTCCGGTGCGACGGGAACGATTGACGGGATGCTCACCGGGGAATCCGAGATGGCGCCGGGAAGCAACTGTAAGATGATTGTGACCTATGAAGATGAATCCGGAAAAGTGTCCTCTTCCGAGAAGGAATTCGAGATGGAAGTGCTGCCGGCTATGGAGATGGATATGTCGATGATGGAGGAACTGCCCCAAGAAGAAAAAGGATTCCCGTTTTTGCCGGTGGTGATCCTGCTTATGGTCATTGTAGTTGCGGTTGTAGTTGTCATTTTGCTTCGCAGAAGAAAGAAAAAACGGGCGTTAGCGGAAGAGGAGGATTTGGCAGATGAGGTGGATCGATTTAATGAGGATGAGTAGCGGCAATCTCAGAAGACGGAAACTGCGGACATTTCTGACGATTCTCGGTGTTGTGATCGGTACGGCTTCTATCGTAGTCATGATTTCTCTTGGACTTGGAATGCAGGAGTCTATCTACAAGGAAATTGAACAGTCAGGCGGTATGACCGGGATTACGGTGACCGGACAGGATGTGGGAGACGGGATGTACTACTCTTACAGTGACACGGAGCAGGGGGAAGCGACAAAGTATATTACCGATGACGCCATCAAAGAATTGCAGAAGCTGGAACATGTAAAAAGTGCGACGCCCTCCCTGACGATGAGTTCCGTTGCATTATGCGGAAATTATTACGGGTATCTGCAGTTGGTCGGTATGACGCCGGATGAACTGGCCCGCCAGAATATGGAATTGGTGGAAGGAAGCCGGATGCCGGAGACTGCCTCCTCTACGCTGGAACTGATTTTTGGAAACGGCGCGCCGATGATGTTCTATGAAAAGGGAACCGATCAGGGATATTGGGATACGCAGGAACTGCCGGACATCGACTATATGCATGATCAGATGTTTTTGATTCTGGATCAGAGCGCCTATTTCAATTCGCAGAGCGGCGGGGCCCAGATGAACATGGGAGCAGAAGGGGAGAGCGGCGCCCAGACGACCAAACCGCCGAAGAAATATGTGGTAAATGCCTGTGGTATGATGGCTGGAGGTGTGGACAGTTATAACGCCGGTTTTTATAATGTGTATTGTGATATCTGGACATTAAAATCTTTTTTACAGAAGGAATACGCCGGGCGTGCCATTCCGGGACAGCCCACCACCAAGTCGGGGAAGCCCTACCGGTTCTTCGCTTACACCAATGCTATGGTGCAGGCGGATGAGATCGGGAATGTGGATGAACTGGCAGCCACCATTCAGGAAATGGGCTTCCGGGTGAATACGAATGCGGAATATCTGAAAAGTATGCAGAAAGAACTGGCCATGATTGAGGCGGTTTTGGGAGGAATCGGGGCGGTATCTCTGTTCGTGGCGGCCATCGGAATCGCCAATACGATGATGATGTCCATTTATGAAAGAACAAAAGAGATCGGCGTCATCAAAGTGCTGGGGTGCAGCCTGAAGAATATCAAACAGATGTTTTTGCTGGAGGCGGCGTTTATCGGGTTCATCGGCGGGCTGGCAGGAAATGTTTTAAGTTTTCTGATGTCCTTTGTGATCAATGTGCTGACCGGAAATGGAAGCGTCATGGGGATGGACGGAAATCTTTCGTATATTCCGTTCTGGCTTGTACTGGCGTCCATGGCATTTGCCGTGTTCGTCGGAATGGCAGCGGGATATTTCCCGGCGCTGCGCGCGATGCGCTTAAGTCCGCTGGCGGCCATCCGCAATGAATGATATAAGAAGAGTCGAAGAAAATGGAGGGCTATTGGAGTTTAGGAGGTATATAACCATGAGAAATATGATTGCATACTGCGGGCTGGATTGTGAAAAATGCGACGCATATCTTGCAACAATCAATGATGACCAGATGTTGCGTGAGAAAACCGCAAAACTATGGGCCAAGTTAAATAATGCTCCCATTCTGCCTGAACATATCAACTGTGAAGGCTGTCGTGTTGATGGGATTAAAACTGTCTACTGCAATAGTCTTTGCGGTATTCGTCAATGTGCATTGAAAAAGGATGTGGCGACATGTGGTGACTGCCTGGACATGGAAAAATGTCAGACTGTTGGAGAGATCATCTCAAATAACCCCGACGCTTTAAAAAATCTGAAGGGATAGATTATATATCAGTTTGACAACTTACAGCCTGTCGGAATTTTGAACAGAGGGCAAACCGTGAATCAGAGGGAGAATGATTTAATGAAAGAATTTAGTCGAAAAGCAGAACAGATCATGGTTGATCAATATGGAAAAAGCCAAATAATTCGGAAGAGACACTTATAATGCAGAGCAGACGGAAAAGGCAAAAATGGAAGAGCATGGAAACGGCGGACGAAAAATTTCAACGTCCGCCGTTCCTTCTTTACCTGGTTCTGTCTTTGTACTGGTTATTGCAAAAATTCTTCTTTGCTTTTTACCAATGCGTTTCCGGTTTCTTTGAGAATTCTGTTTTCTTGATCGTTGCTTTTCCTATTTTTTTACCACGGGAATCCATACTTCATATTTTGCGTTTTGCGGATCTGGATTCAGGTAAACTTCGATATCCGGTGCATTGGCGTACTCATAACCGGAAGTGGGAAGCCATTCGGTTACGATACGCTGCTCTAAATACTGGACGGATTGATTGGTTCCCTCTCCGGGGAAAATAGCCCAGGTGGAAGCGGGAACGATATATTCCTCAAAGTCTTCTTTTTCTTTTGTAGTGGAAACGGCAATAAAATATTTCCACTGTTCCGCATCGCCGCAGGCGCTGACTCCGAGAAGCCCCAGGGGTGGGGTATCCATTTTTCCGGCCAGCCTTTGGATGGTTCCGTTGGCGGCGGCGTCCACCCACATCTGCGGCACAATAGAAAAATTCTTTTCTATTTCCTGGTGCAGGGGGGCGGATACGCCGATAATCCGAAAGTCTTCTTTTGTTTCTATACGGTAATTCATCTCTTCCACTCCTTTCACAGTGATCTGGAATGTAATGGGAGGGTAAGATTTTACCGAAACGCCCTCTTCTTTCACAGAAGAAGGGGCCACACCATGAATTGCCTGAAACGCCCGGTTGAATGCCGTCGGAGACTGATAGCCGTATTTTTCAGCAATGTCGATGATCCGTGCATTTCCGCCCTGTAAATCGACGGCCGCTAAAGACATCTTTCTCCTTCGGATATATTCTGCCAGAGTGACGCCTGCCATGTAAGTGAACATTCTCTGGAAATGATAGGAAGAACAGCAGGCAATTCTTGCAAGTTGTTCCGCTTCAATCTCACCCGTCAAATGTCCCTCAATATAGTTTATGCTCTGATTTAATCTTTCCACCCATTCCATACAGATCCTCCTTTGTGGTGTAATTGATACCCCGTTATTATAAAAAAATTTTCTTTGCGTGTCCTCTCTTTCTCTGCACAAAAAAGAGAGGGATGCCAGGCATATGAAGAGTCTGTCCGATTTGAGGAGATCACTCTTCAATAATCTGAATTTCCAGATAATCAAAATCAATGGAATCTAAAAAACTATCCTGGTAGAAGCGGGCCCTGTCATGTCGTTTAAAGTCGGTGATTGTGGTATCCAGCCAGATGGGCTGACTCAGATCAAATTCATAACAGATCGCTTCCAGAGCGTGAAAGATCTTATGCGTACGTGTATCGTCCGTTTCATCGCAGATGACGGTATCACAGATCAGATGATTGTTTTTCCATTCTTTTCCCCATAAACGGAACATAAGCCACATTCTCCCTTTTTCGTCATGTATTTTTAATATGTAAAGTATACAGAAAAGCAAACAAAATGTAAAGAAAGTTTTGGATTACTTTTCACGGCTTTTTTCTAATACAATTTTTTGTAGATTGTTCGAATAGAAAATGTTACAATAATACCGTTCAGGTTTTGACAGAACCAGGGAGAGGAGTCTGGGACATGAGAAGTATTTTGGATCGAATTTTTGTAGATGGTTTGAGCGGGATGGCGCAGGGCTTATTTGCCACCTTAATTATCGGGACAATTTTGCAGCAGGCCGGATTGTTTTTGGGAGGAGAGATGGGGGATTTAATCTATCTGACCGGGAAGATGGCCGCGGCCATGACCGGGGCCGGAATCGGCGTCGGAGTGGCAAGAAAATTTGAAGCCGGGCATTTGGTGGTGGTGTCTGCGGCTACAGCCGGCATGATCGGCGCCTTCGCCAGTAGTCTGCTGGCGGGAAATGTGATGCAGAGTAACGGCGCAATGGTCTTTTCCGGTCCGGGAGAGCCGTTGGGGGCTTTCGTAGCGGCATATCTAGCCATCGAGGTAGGAATTTTAATTGGAGGAAAGACCAGGCTGGATATTATTGTTACACCGTTGGTTTGTATCGGAGTGGGCGCCGCAGTGGGACTGTCTGTCGGACCGCCGATTTCAAAATTTATGGCTTGGCTTGGTTCTCTGATCAATTGGGGAACGGAACAGCAGCCATTTCTGATGGGAATTGTGGTTTCGGTTCTGATGGGAATGATTTTGACGTTACCGATCAGTTCGGCGGCCCTGGGAATTATTTTGAATTTGTCTGGGCTGGCTGCGGGTGCGGCAACTGTGGGATGTTGCTGTAATATGATTGGATTTGCGGTGGCAAGTTTCCGGGAGAACGGGATCAGCGGCCTGATCTCGCAGGGAATTGGGACTTCCATGCTGCAGGTTCCTAATATCGTGAAAAGACCGTTGATCTGGGTTCCGGCTATTCTTTCCAGTGCAATTCTGGGACCGATGGGAACATTGCTTTTCCATATGACAAATAATGCGACCGGATCCGGTATGGGTACCGCCGGTCTGGTAGGTCCGCTTATGACATGGCAGGTGATGGTACAGACAGAACAGGCATTGGTGGTTCTGCTTAAAATACTGACCATTCAGATTGTGTTGCCGGCGGCGCTTACATTGGTAATTTCCGAATTTATGCGGAAGAAGGGCTGGATTCGATATGGCGATATGAAACTGGAGCTCTAGTTTTTCGATCATATCATGTTACGGTTCGAAGCCTGTGGCGTGAACAGCAGTCATATCATTACAGCGAAAAAGTGCAGGAAATCAATGACATTTGAAGATGGATATGATATAATGAATAAATATGTATCACAAGAAAAGAAATTTTTTAATGTTCCAGATGTAAAGGAGGTGGATAAGATGAGAGGGGAACAGCAGATGCAGGATGCTATCAGGAATTATGAGGATATTGACAGTTGGAAAACGGTAATTTTTCTGTACAGCGCTGCATTAAAAGAAGTGGGGACCAAGTTGGAGATTCTCAATGAGGAGTTTCAGCATGTGCATAAATATAATCCAATCGAACATATTAAAACCCGTATTAAAACGCCGGAAAGCATTGTAAAGAAGTTAAAGCGTTATGGGCGGGAGTCCTCCATTGAGAATATGGTAAAGTATATCAATGATATTGCAGGAGTCCGCCTGATCTGTTCTTTTACTTCGGATATCTACCGCCTGGCGGAGATGATAGGCAATCAAAGTGACCTGAAAGTGCTGAGTATCAAAGATTATATTAAGAACCCTAAGGAAAGTGGGTACAAGAGTTATCATATGCTTGTGACGGTACCGATTTTTCTGTCGGATAGTGTGGTAGATACAAAGGTGGAGCTTCAGATCCGGACAATTGCGATGGATTTCTGGGCCAGCCTGGAACACAAAATTTATTATAAATTTGAAGGAAATGCACCGGAATACATCAGTAGAGAACTGCGGGAATGTGCGCAGATGGTTTCGGAGCTGGATGATAAAATGTTGTCATTGAATGAGGCGATTCAGGCATGTCTGAATGATGCCGGATGATAGGATATGGAAAAATCATAATATAAGATTTTGAGAAGATACCTCTTGAGCAGGAACGGAAAATACCTGATCTGCTTAAGGGGTATTTTTTGTAAGAAAGAAGCAGTAAAATTCTCTTGACAAATGGAACAAATTGTGATTATATGAACATATGAACAGCTATTCATATGAAATATGAATGTATGGAGGGAGAGGAATATGAGAACTGCAGAAAAAGAAAATGAAATTATGCATAGAAAAAGTACAGAAGAAATACGTTGTGACAGCAATAAACAGAATTCTCATGAGGGGGGACACCATCATCACTATGAGCATTCCCATGGAGAGAGCTGCGGCTGCGGTCATGGCAATGAGGGAGAGGCCCATCATCCCCATCATGAGCATTCCCATGAAGAGAGTTGCGGCTGCGGTCATGACCACGAGGGAGAGGCCCATCATCCTCATCATGAGCATTCCCATGAAGAGAGCTGTGGCTGCGGTCATGATCATGAAGGAGAAGTCCATCATTCTCATCATGAGCATTCTCATGAAGAGAGCTGTGGCTGCGGTCATGATCATGAAGGAGAAGTCCATCATTCTCATCATGAGCATTCCCATGAAGAGAGCTGCGGCTGCGGTCATGATCATGGAGAAGCGGGACACCACCATGAGGTAGTGGAACGGCGGCCGGTGAATCACGCGTATGATCATGTAAAGAAGCAGGTTTATATATTGGAAAATCTGGGATGTGCCAATTGTGCAGCAAAGATGGAGCGAAAGATTCAGGAGTTGCCGCAGGTTGATTTTGCGAATCTGACTTACGCGACAAAGAAACTTCAGATCGTAACAAATACAGAGGAAGAGCTATTGCCTGTCTTTCAAAAAATCTGTTCTTCCATTGAGGATGGCGTGATTGTAAAAAAGCAGGAATCTAAGCAGGGAACCGCAGAGCGGAAAGCGTTGGAGAAAGAAAAAGCACAGAAAAATCGAAAGGATTTTCTGGAACTGGGAATCGGCGCAGTGTTTTTTGCGGCTGGAATTGTGGCAGAAAAGTATAGCCCTTTTGTCTCGGGAGTCCTTATGTTGATTGCATATCTTGTGCTGGGAAGACATGTGCTTTTGACTGCAGGGAAGAATATGATAAAGGGGCATGTGTTTGATGAGAATTTCCTGATGAGTATTGCAACCCTTGGTGCGTTTGCAATTCAGGAGTTTACGGAAGCAGTCGGTGTCATGTTGTTTTATCGTATTGGGGAATTATTTGAAGAGATCGCAGTTGCACGCAGCAGAAGTCAGATTATGGATGCCGTGGATCTGCGCCCGGAGGTGGTTAACCGTGTGCAGGGGACGGAGGTACAGGTGGTTCCGGCAGAAGAGGTGAAGATCGGGGATCTTTTGGTGGTGCGTCCGGGAGACCGAATTCCGTTAGATGGAATCATCATGGAAGGAGAAAGCCGAATCGATACTTCTGCGGTGACCGGAGAGCCGGTTCCGGTGTCTGTAAGCAGTGGGGATGCCGTGCTTTCCGGATGTGTGAATACGTCCGGATTGCTCAAGATGAAAGTAGAAAAAGCATTGGAAGATTCCATGGTAACAAAAATTCTGGATTCTGTGGAGAATGCAGCGGCAAGTAAACCAAAGATTGATCGTTTTATTACAAGATTTTCCAGAGTGTATACTCCCATTGTGGTGGCATTGGCAGCCGCGACGGCCCTTTTACCTTCTTTATTTACCGGGGAATGGGAATACTGGATATATACGGCGTTGACGTTTCTGGTCATTAGTTGTCCATGTGCGCTGGTATTGAGTGTGCCGTTGGCATTTTTTTCAGGAATTGGTGCAGGTTCCAAACGGGGAATTTTGTTTAAGGGCGGCGTGGCAATGGAAGCATTGCAGGATGTAAAGGCGGTTGTGATGGATAAAACCGGAACAATCACTGAAGGAAATTTTGTTCTGCAGAAAGTAATTCCGGCCAAAGAATATACGGCGGAGCAGATTCTTGCCTGGGCGGGAAGCTGTGAGCAGAATTCCACGCATCCCATAGCGGTTAGTATTGTGAATGCAGCAAAGGAACAGAAGGAAGAAACGGAATGGCCGGATCAGATAGAAGAGATCGCCGGGAAAGGAATCCGGGCTAAAATCGCGGCAGGAACATTGATTTGTGGAAATCGGACACTGCTGGAGGAAGCGCATGTAGCGTTGGAGGAATACCATGCACAAAATTATGGGACAGAAGTATTGCTTGCAATCAACGGAGTGTATGCGGGATGCCTTCAGATTGCGGATACCGTGAAGGAGGATGCGAAACCTGCGATTTGGGAAATGAAAAAACAGGGACTGGTCACAGCCATGTTGACAGGAGATGCACCGGAAAGTGCGCAGGCAGTTGCCAAAGAGACAGGAATTGACGAAATTCACGCAAAATTATTGCCGGAACAGAAACTGCAGGAACTGACACAGATCAGAAATACACATGGCGGCGTATTGTTTGTCGGAGACGGGATCAATGACGCGCCAGTATTGGCCGGTGCGGATGTAGGTGCGGCCATGGGCAGCGGTGCAGACGCAGCAATTGAAGCAGCGGATGTGGTATTTATGAATTCGGCAATGAGCGCGATTCCGCAGGCAGTGTCCATTGCCAGGGAAACCGGCCGGATTGCAAAACAGAACGTGGTGTTTGCATTATTGATTAAAGCAGCCGTTATGTTGCTCGGCTTGGCAGGAATGGCGAATATGTGGATGGCGGTCTTTGCGGATACCGGAGTGGCTATGCTGTGCATTTTAAACTCCGTTCGTATTTTGTATGCCCGCTCGGATATTCTGCATTGAATACTTTTCGGCGGGTGGACGCGTGCGTCCGGCAAGGTATACTCGTCCGGGTATCCTGTATCCGATGTGCTTCGTACGAGCGGACGGCTTACGCCGTCTAATGAGGTAAGTTTTTTGTTTTTCATTTGCGTCTTCTCCTTTTTTGAGAGAGGGCGCAATTTTTATGCAATAGTACGCAGAGAAGCTACCGTCCCATTCTAAGTTGCTTTTAGCAGGAGAATGGCGGCAATCCAGGTGGAATGCATATCCTATGTCACCAGGCAGTACGATGCCTGATGCGGTAAGTAACAACCGTTGCAGATTTCCGGAAGGAAGGGAGGAACTTGCTTGACCGTATTATGGATTTCACGTATAATGATAAAATACGGAAAAAGGACAGATTCTTGCATAGTCTGCCCACTGGTGCGAAGCACATCGGATACGGGATGCCCGGATGGGTAATAGTACAGGATTAGGCGGACAGGAGGATGGAATATGGGAAAAATGGAAGTGGAGCATTGCGATTTTGTGCATGTACATCAGGATGTAGTGGAGGATGTGAAAAGCCGCCTTCCGGCAGTGGAGGAACTGCAGGAATTGGCCGGGCTTTTTAAAGTTTTTGGAGATTCTACGAGAATTCGCATTTTATATGTATTGTTTCAAAGAGAGATGTGTGTGTGTGATCTTGCACAGATACTGGATATGTCCCAGTCTGCCATTTCCCATCAGCTTCGGGTCTTAAAGCAGACAAAGCTGGTAACAAATCGGAGGGAAGGAAAGACCGTATTTTACTCCCTGGCCGATGGACATATCGAAACCATTCTGAATCAGGGGATGGAACATATTCAGGAATAGATCCGGCGGTATTGTCTGATGGGAGAACCGGTAGGATCAGATAAAAGAACAACGTGTCGACACGTCGACAGAACAGACATATCAAGGAAAAAGAAAAAAGAGGTGGCCCACAATGGCGAAGGAAGTTAAGATTACGTTGATTGAGTTCGTATTAGGCCTGGCATTGTATATCAATGCACTGTTTTCCGTAGGGTACTGGGATGTTACCACAGAGATAGAGCAGATTTTATTTCTGGCCGCTTATCTGGTATTGGCTGCGGGGATTTTCTGGCGATTTGTGAAGAGTGTAATGAAATGGCAGTTTTTTGATGATAATATGCTAATGCTGTTGGCGACAGCAGGCGCATTTTTGGTTGACAGATATAAAGAAGCGGTAGCGGCAATTCTGTTTTTTCAGGCAGGGAAACTGGTGGAGGTGATTTCCCTTAACCGGACGAAAAAGTCTATGGCACGCTTTATTGATATCCGTCCGGTGTATGCCAATCGAAAGCGGGGATTGAAAGAGGAGGTTGTTCGTCCGGAAGAATTAGAGCAGGGGCAGATTATCATCATCCGTCCGGGGGAAAAGGTCCCCGTGGATGCGGTTGTGACAAAAGGAAAAAGTACGATTGATACGAAAGCGCTGACAGGTGAAGCAGAACCCAGGCCGGCAAAGGTCGGGACCAAATTGTATAGTGGCTGCATCAATCTGGGAAGCGTCCTGGAAGCACGGGTATTTCGGGTAGATGCGGAGTCCGCAGCATCCAGAATCTTGAAGCTGGTGGAGGAGGCATCCCGGAAAAAGGGGGAAAGCGAGGCTTTGGCGGATCGGTTTACCCGGTATTATACGCCCATAGTCATTTTGCTCGGCATTTTGGTTATGATTCTCCCGCCTATGATGCTGCCGGGGCATGATACGGAGACCTGGATGTACCGGGGGCTGATTTTCCTGGTAGCGGCGTGTCCCTGCGGACTTCTGGTATCGGTACCATTGGCGCTCCTTGGGGGAATTGGCGCGGCCTCCCGACAGGGGGTGCTCATCAAAGGAAGTAATTATCTGGAAGCATTGTCCAGGACCGAAACTTTTATATTTGATAAAACGGGAACACTGACGGAAGGAATATTCAGTGTAAAAGATATTTGCCCCAATGGGGTTACGGCGGGAGAGTTGCTGGAATATACGGCTTATGGCGAGATTTATTCCAACCATCCGGTGGCCTTGTCTCTTAGGGAGGCATATGGAAAAGAGCTTGACATGCGAAGAGTCCGCTATATCAATGAACATTCCGGATTCGGGGTGGAGGCAGGGATAGACGGACGAACAGTATTTATCGGGAATTCCAGATTTATGAATCAATTGGGCGTTTTTCACCCTCCGGTTCATGAAGTGGGGACGGCGGTGCATGTCGTGGTAGACGGAAAATATGTGGGATATATTCTGATTGCGGATACCATTCGGGAAGACGCAAAGCGAACAATTCAATGGCTGCAGCGGCATCAGTTGGAAGCAGTGATGCTTACGGGAGATAATGAAAGAGTGGCCCGGGATGTGGCAAAGACCCTTCGAATTGAATATGTCTATGCCAATCTGATGCCGGAGGATAAGGTGGCGCAGTTGGAGGAATTTATGAACAGCCGGATGGAATCGGAAAAACTGGCCTTTGTCGGGGACGGGATCAATGATGCGCCGGTACTGATGCGGGCGGATATCGGGATTGCAATGGGCGGTCTGGGCGCCGATGCCGCGTTGGAGGCGGCGGACATTATTTTGTTGGAAGATGAGCCGTTTCGGATTGTGAATGCAATTAAAATTTCCCGCGGGACGCTCCGGGCGATCCGGCAGAATTTTTATTTTGCAATTTTTATTAAAGTGATTTTATTGGTGCTGGCATTTTTTGGGTGCATATCTATGCAAGATGCGATTCTTGCGGATATGGCTGTTTTGCTGATCAACATTCTGAATTCTTTCTGGGTTTTAAAATATCCGGAATAAAAGAAGTATGTTGCTGCAGTGAGATGGAAGGAATGTGAAGGAGCAGAAGAATGAAGGGCAGAAAGAGGAAGATCGGAATGATCGTGCTGGCAGTAGGATGCATGTTGTCAGGATGCGAGAATAAAATAGAAAACGGAACGGATTTGCTGGAAAAGGGAGACTTTCAGGGCGCGATCGCGGTATTTGAAGAGGTGGCGGCGGAAGATTCCAAACAAAAGGAAGCGGACATTGCAGAGGCTTACAGGGGGATTGGAATGGCCAGTTATGAACTGGAAGATTACGAGGCCGCCAGAAGTAATCTGCAGAAGGCTCTGGATGCGGGCGGGACAGAGACGCCGGCAATCTATTATTTGATGGGGATATGCGCGATGCATCTGGAGGATTATGACGGCGCGCTTCAGGCGTTCGAAAAGGGGACGGCATTGCCGCAGGAGGCGGTGCTCTCCGCGGATACGGAAGAGGAAGAGCAGGTGGATTACCAGGCGGCCATACAGGAAATGCTGCGCAATCGCGTCGTATGCTACGAGAAAAAACTGGACTGGGCGAATGCGAAGGCAGCTATGGCAGAATATGTGGCACGTTATCCGGAGGATACGGAAGTACAAAAAGAGGCGGAATTTTTACAGACAAGGTGATACGGGAAGAGCAATGTCTGCATGAAGGAGAGAAAAGATATGGAAAGGTCCTATCAGATTACTGCATTCTGCCAGCATTTTTTAAAAGAGTATATTGGGGAGAATGACATCTGTATCGACGCCACTGCCGGAAAGGGGAATGATACGGAATTCCTGTGCCGGATGGTGGGGCCGAAAGGAAAAGTGTATGCTTTTGACGTACAGAAGGAGGCACTGGAATATACGGAAAAAAGACTGGAATCCGCAGGACTTTTGGAGCGAAGCGTCCTGATTGCGGACGGGCATGAACAGATACAGAACTACGTAAAAGAGCCGGTTGCCGCTGTGATGTTCAATTTTGGTTATCTGCCGGGCGGGGATCATCGTGTTGCCACCAGCGCAGAGACAAGTATGGCGGCGGTGCGGCAGGGAATGGAACTTCTGAAAACAGGAGGAGTGATCAGTCTCTGTATATACAGCGGCGGGGATACCGGGTATGAAGAACGGGATGCGCTGCTTCACTTTCTAAAAGAGCTGGATTCCAGAAAATGGCTGGTGATTGCAGCCAGCTATTATAATCGGAAGAATGATCCTCCCCTTCCGGTTTTTGTGATTCGATTGTAATGGATTGATCATCCGGTATCAGAATAATTTTTGGAAAGGGAAGCGAACATGGATTGTGACTGGAAAGAGACGGAAGAACGTTATATTCTTGTAGGGGTACAGCAGAATGCATATGAACAGGCGGAAGAGTCTCTGGATGAACTGGAAGAACTGGCAAAGACGGCGGGCGCCCTGGTAGTGGGAAGGCTGCTTCAAAAACGGGAAGTTATCCATCCGGTTACGTATATCGGAAAAGGGAAAATACAGGAATTAAAAGAATTGCTCTGGGAACAGGAAGCGGATGGAATCTTTTGTGACGATGAGCTTTCCGCGGTACAGATGAAGCACTTACAGGAAGAACTGGATTGTAAAATCATTGATCGGACGCTGTTAATTCTGGACATTTTTGCGGCTCGGGCTGTTTCCAGTGAGGGGAAGATTCAGGTGGAACTGGCACAGCTTCGATACCGAGCGGCGCGGCTTTTGGGTCTTGGCAATGTGCTTTCCCGTCTGGGTGGAGGAATTGGTACGAGAGGGCCGGGAGAAAAGAAACTGGAGATGGACCGCCGGCTGATTCGGGAGAGAATTCATCGTTTAAAACAGGAATTGAAAGGGGTAGAGCGGCACCGGGAACTGCTTCGCACAGAACGGGTGCGTTCCGGAATGAAAGTGGCGGCTCTGGTGGGCTATACTTCTGCCGGGAAGAGTAGCATCGAAAATGCATTGACCAATGCCGGAATCCTGGAGGATGCAAAATTGTTTTCCACATTGGATACGACGACGCGCGCATTGACACTGCAGGGGACGCAGCAGATTCTTTTGACGGATACGGTAGGTTTTATCCGAAAACTTCCTCATCATCTGATTGAGGCGTTCAAGAGCACACTGGAGGAAGCCAGGTATGCGGATATTATCCTTCATGTGGTAGATGCTTCTAACCCGCAGATGGATACGCAGATGTATGTGGTTTATGATACGTTGCGCCAGCTTGGAATCGAAGGCAAACCCATTATTACATTGTTTAATAAGCAGGATCTTTTGACAGAACCGGGATATTTTCGAGACCTTCAGGCGGAGCGGATTGTGCAGACTTCCGCAAAAACCGGACAGGGACTGGAGGAATTGAGGCGGGCGCTTTTGGAGATTATCCAGAAAGATTTGATCTACGTGGAACGATTGTATTCTTTTAAAGAGGCGGGGAAGATCCAGTTGATAAGAAAAAAGGGGCAGCTTCTGGAGGAAGAATATGTTTCGGAGGGAATTGTCATAAAGGCATACGTACCGAAAGAGATTTACGGAAAAATTTAAAAAGGGAGCAGGAAATGATAATAGAAGAAATTAGAAATGAATTGTTTCGGATGCAGGATTTAAAATATCGTGATTTTCATAGTAAATTGATTCCGACGGTGGAGAAAGATACGATCATCGGGGTGCGGACTCCCCCACTGCGAAAATTTGCAAAACAGATAGGAGACAGGGAGGACATTTCTGTGTTTTTAGAGCAGCTCCCACATACCTATTTTGATGAGAACCAGCTTCATGCATTTCTGATTTCACAGGAAAAGGATTTTGAACGGTGTGTCGGGGAAGTAGAGCGTTTTCTTCCGTTTGTGGATAACTGGGCAACCTGCGATCAGATGTCTCCAAAAGTGTTTCGAAAATACCGGCGGGAACTGTCCGGATATATCAGGAAATGGATCACCTGTGGACAGACCTATCCCGTGCGGTTTGCCATCGGGATGCTGATGGAACATTTTCTGGATGAGGATTTTGACGGCGTCTATCCGAAGATGGTGTCGGAGGTTCATTCTGGAGAATATTATGTCAATATGATGATTGCATGGTATTTTGCGACGGCTTTAGCAAAACAGTATGACGCCGTTCTTCCTTATCTGGAAGAACAGCGGCTTGCCCCGTGGACACATAATAAAGCGATTCAGAAATCCATAGAAAGCAGACGGATTACACCGGAGCAGAAAGCGTATCTGAAAAGCCTGAAAGTTGTGGCAAAATAGAAAACATCTTTTTTAAAAAAGATCAGATGTATCCTCCATCCAGACCGATGATCTGCCCGGTCAGATAAGGATGGTTTTCGGCCAGAGTAAAAGCCAGTTCTGCCACTTCTTCCGGGGTGCCCAATCTTCCGGCCGGGATTTCCTCTTTCAGTGCAGAAAGTTCTTCCTCGGAAAAGCAGGCATTCATTGCAGTATCAATGATTCCGCAGGCAATGGCATTGACCTGGATGTTACTGGGCGCCAGTTCTTTGGCCAGCGCCATAGTCAATCCGTTTACGCCGGCCTTGGTGGCAGAATAGGCGGCTTCGCAGGAGGCGCCTACCCGTCCCCACATGGAAGAAATATTCAGGATTTTCCCCTGTTTTTGGGAAACCATAAAAGGGATGGCAGCCCGGGAACAGTAGAAAACCGAAGACAGGTTGCTGTCTAAAATCTCACGCCAGTCTGTATCGGTCATATCGGTCAATAGTCCCACATAGGAGATTCCTGCGTTGTTGATTAGTACGTCCAGTCCCTGGCAGCGCGCTTCTATCTTTTGAAAAATGGCAGCGACCTCCTGCGGATTTCCCACATTGCCGGGAACTAATTCGCAATCCGTGCCGCCAGCGTGCAGCAGGTCCCGAACCTGTGCTAACTCACAGAGGGAATGTCTGCAATTTAGGAAAACGAAATAACCGGCTTTTGCGAACCGTCTGGCGCAGGCCAGTCCGATTCCACGGGAGGCCCCGGTAATCAGTACGGCTTTTCTTTTCATAGTCATCCCCATTCCTTTCTTTTTGCATGAAAAATCTCCATTCTGCTTCCCTTCTTTTTTCAGTATAAAACATCTTTGGAATTTTGTATACATGAAATACAGAAGTTTTCTTTTTGCAATATTCTAATTTTTAATAAAGAAAAATGAAGTGATTTCATTGTGATTCGAAAGCACATATGGTATCATTCAATATGGGAAGAGGGGGAAATATCAGAATAAGAGGGTGCCATATGTTATCAAAATTCAGCGTAAAAAAACCATATACGGTTGTAGTATCTGTTGTACTGATTCTGATCCTGGGGTTTGTCTCATTTACGAAGATGACGGTAGATCTGCTTCCGGATATGAATCTGCCCTATGCCATTGTGATGACGACCTATCCCGGGGCCAGTCCGGAAGAGGTGGAAGTTACCGTTACCAAACCGGTGGAGCAGATGATGGCAACGATCAGTAATATAAAAAATGTCAGCTCTTCTTCCATGGAGAATGCGTCCACGGTGATTTTGGAGTTTGAGCAGACGGCAAATATGGATTCGGCTACTATCGAGATGCGGGAAAGTCTGGACCAGATCAGCGGATACTGGCCGGATACGGTGGGAAGTCCGATTATTATGAAATTAAATCCCACCATGCTTCCCGTGATGGTGCCGGCAGTCAGCGTCGAAGGCGCAGATGCGGCCGAGACTACCCGGATCATCAAAGAACAGGTACTGCCGGAAATAGAAAGTCTGGAAGGGGTGGCGTCCGTCAATACATTCGGAGATGTGGAAGAAACCATCCGGGTGACCATAAAAGAAGCAAAAGTCAGCAGCGTGGATGCGGATGTACAGCGTCAGTTGGATCAGAAGTTTGCGGAAGCGGAAGCGGCGCTGCAGGAAGCGAAGGCACAGGTAGAGAGCGGAAAGGCACAGATGGAATCCGGCAGCAGTGCGGCGGCCGGACAGCTTTCCGAAGCGGAGCAGAAGCTGGCACAGGGGGATGCGGAGATTCTGCAGGGGCGTCTGGAGATTAACGAAAGAAGAAGTCAGATTACGCTTGCCCGTACACAGCTTGCGCAGGCATCGGCAGTTTTGGACGCCAGCGAACAGGCTTTGCAGAACCAGAAGCAGGAATTGGAGGAGCTGAATAATCAGCGTGCCCAGTTGGAGGCACAATATCAGCAGGTGCAGAAAGAGATTGCGGATCTGCAGGCGTCCATGGGGCGGCCGGGAACCGGGGAAGAAAATCCTGGTACATCCGGAGGCGTAGGCGGAACGGATCCGGGCACATCCGGGGACGGAACGATCACGGTTCCGGGGACGGATATTACCATTCCGGGAGGGATTCCGGATATTTCGGTACCGGATACTTCCGATGCACAGAGGCTAGCGGAACTGCAGCTTTTACAGGCTTCCCTGCTGGCGCAGCTTTCTTTATTAGACCAGTATGACACGTCTATGGCAGCTATTCAGGAAGGGCTTGCGCAGGTGGCGGAGAATAGAAGAACCATTGCGGAGAAAGAGGCGGAACTGGCGGCAGGAGAGGCCATGCTGGATCAGGTGGAAGCCCAGTTGGACAGTGGCGCTATTTCTCTGGCCCAGGCAAGGGCGCAGATGAGTACGGCACAGCTGACGGCGGCTCTGCAGATGAGCAGTGTGTCTGCCCAGCTTGCCGTAGGGGAATCGACGATACAGACCAAGGAAGAAGAGTTAAAGACGGCGAAGGATACGGCAAAATCAAGCGCCAATGTGAAAGCCATGCTGACGGCGGAGACCATCCAGACACTTCTGGCGGCACAGAATTTTAATATGCCGGCAGGTTATGTGGAAGAGGAAGGCATTGATTATCTAATTCGGGTGGGAGACAAGTTTTCATCCATAGAAGAGATGCGGGAACTGGTTCTGGTAAACCGGGAGGGAATGAATCCCATCAAACTTCGTGATGTGGCAGATGTGGAACAGGTGGACAATGCCGGGGAGAATTATGCGAAACTGAACGGAGAAAACGGGATTTTGTTCCAGATTCAAAAGCAGACCGGGTATTCCACCGGGGAAGTGACGGATCGGATTTTAGAGCGGTTTGAGGAGATCCAGGCAGAACACCCGGAGATTCAGGTTGTTGTGTTGATGAATCAGGGTGTATATATCGATATGGTCATCGGATCCGTGCTGCAGAATCTGGTATTTGGAGCGATTCTGGCCATTTTTATTTTATTATTATTTTTGCGGGATATCCGTCCCACATTTGTCATTGCCTGCTCCATTCCGATTAGTATTCTGACTGCAATTGTTCTGATGTATTTCAGTGGTGTGACCATGAATGTGATTTCTCTTTCCGGCCTGGCGCTGGGAGTGGGAATGCTGGTGGATAACTCTATTGTTGTGATTGAGAATATTTACCGGATGCGAAACGAAGAAGGCGCTTCGGCAAAAGAAGCGGCGGTTCGGGGAGCGAGAGAAGTGGCGGGCGCCATTGCGGCCTCCACATTGACGACAGTATGTGTATTCCTTCCGATTGTATTTACCGAGGGGATTGCAAGACAGTTATTTGTAGATATGGGATTGACCATCGCCTATTCTCTGCTGGCCAGTCTGGTGGTGGCGCTGAGTCTGGTCCCTATGATGTCTGCCGGAACATTACGAAGGACAAAGCAAAAGGAAAGCCGGTTTTTTGCCGCGGTGCAGGATGGATATGAATGGCTTTTGCGGATGGCGTTAAAAGGAAAAGTGCTGGTTTTGGCGGGCGCATTGGTATTATTTGTGGGCAGTGGGGTGCTGCTGCTTTCCAGAGGAATGGAATTTATACCTTCCATGCAGAGTACAGAGATCAGTATGACAGTTACCATGCCGGACGGAACGCCGCTGGCAGAGACAGCGGAAGCGGCGGATGTGTTTACGGCGCAGATTCGGAAGCTTCCGGATATTACCGATGTGGGAGGGATGAGCAGCGGCGGGGATCTGCTTGGCGGTTCTGCCGCGGAGAATGAAGTGCAGTTTTATGCACTGCTTGCAAAAGACAGGACCCTGTCGGATTCCAAACTGCAGAAGGAATTGGAACAAATCGCGGAAAAGACAGGACTGGAAATAGAAGTCAGCATGTCCAATATGGATATGAGCGCCATGGGAAGCAGCGGGATTTCTTTACAGATTAAGGGCAATCAGCTTGATACCCTGCAAAAGATTGCCAGGGATGTGGCGGGAATTGTGGCGAATGTAAAAGGAACGGAAAATGTATCGGACGGAATGGAGGAAGTGACGCAGGAACTTCGTGTGATTGTGAATAAGACAGAAGCCATGTCCCATGGACTGACAGTCGCGCAGGTATTTCAGAATCTGTCGGGGAAGCTTAAAGATCAGACATCCATGACCAGTCTGGATACGGATACGTCCTCTATTGATATTGTCGTAGCGGAACAGAAGAATGAGGAACTGACGCGCAAAGAGATTGAAGATCTGGTACTGGATGTGACGAAAGAAGACGGGACGACGGAGCGTGTTGCATTGCGGGATATTGCCGCTTTTGAATCCGGTGAAGGACTGCAGGCAATCTCGAGAGACGCGCAGAGCCGGTATATCAATGTCAGCGCGGAGATTGCCGAAGAAGACAATGTGTCCCTGGTCAGCCGGAGGATTCAGCGTGCCCTGGACCAGTATGAGCTGCCGGAAGGATATACGGCGGAGATGTCCGGTGAGGATGAGACGATCCGGGAAACAATGGTGGAATTGCTGAAGATGCTGGCTCTGGCAGTGGTGTTTATGTATTTGATTATGGTGGCGCAGTTCCAGTCGCTGCGTTCGCCGTTTATTGTGATGTTTACGGTACCACTTGCATTTACCGGGGGATTTTTGGGCCTGCTGCTCAGTGGAGGTCTGATGAGTGTAATTGCGATGATCGGGTTTGTCATGCTTTCAGGAATTATTGTGAATAACGGAATTGTGTTTATTGATTATACAAATCAACTGGTGGGTGCGGGGCTGCCTGTCGGGGAAGCATTGGTGGAAGCCGGGCGGACCAGGCTGCGTCCGATTATTATGACGGCATTGACGACCATATTGGGTCTCTCTACGATGGCGGCGGGAGTGGGTTCCGGTTCGGATATGGTGCAGCCCATGGCGGTGGTGACCATTGGCGGGCTGATCTATGGGACTGTACTGACGTTGTTCGTGGTGCCTTGTATTTATAGTTTATTCCGGAAAAGAGAGAAAGCCAGATTGAAGGAAGGGATTGAGGAGAAAAAGGAAGGTTGAAGTTGGGGACAGAGTGATTCCACAGGTACATGTGACAGAAGGAGGGACCAGGCATGATGGAAGAGGCAATTGCGTTTGCAACGAAGGCACATGAAGGACAATTCCGGAAGGGAACCAGGCGGCCGTACATTGTTCATCCGTTGGAAGTATCGGAAGTGGTGGCGGAGATGACGGACGATGAGGAAGTGATCTGTGCGGCAATTCTGCATGATACGATTGAAGATTGCCCGGAAGTGACAGAGAAGATACTTTGCAGCCGCTTTGGAGAGAGGGTTGCCCGGCTGGTTCAAGGAGAGAGTGAAGACAAGTCCAAATCCTGGGAGGAACGCAAAGGGACGACGATCCGGCATTTGCGGACGGCGTCCAGAGAACTGCAGATGATCGGTCTGGCAGATAAATTGTCGAATATGCGGGACATTGACCGGGATTATCCGATTTTGGGAGAGGGACTTTGGATGCGTTTTCGAATGCAGAGCAGGCAGGCCATCGGCTGGTATTATAAGGGAGTCATGGAGGCGCTGGAAAAGGAGTTCCGGGGGGTTCCCGCATTTGAAGAATATTGTGGTCTGGTAAAGAAGTATTTTGGGGATGCGCCGGCGTCGCTGGAATGGAAAGAGGAACGGAAACGGAGGGGCAAAGATGCATAATACAAAAGTAATCTGCTTTGCGAATAATAAGGGAGGCAGTGGGAAATCCACCACCTGTTCCAATGTAGGATATGCATTGTCACTTCATGGGAAGCGTGTACTTCTGATTGACGGGGATATGCAGTTAAACCTTTCTTTGTCGCTGTTTGACGAGGATCAGGTGCTGGCGTTTGCAAGAAGTGAAAAGAATCTGTATGAAGGGATCAAAAAACAGGCGGATCTTGCCGAATTTATTGTGCCCTCCCCGTTTGAGAATCTGGACCTGATCCCTTCCTCTACGCTGATGAGTTCCATAGAATACGAACTGTTTACAAAATGGCAGAGAGAGTACATTCTGAAAAAATGTCTGTCGGGGATTGTTTCTTCCCGTCAGTATGACTATCTCCTGATTGATGCGCCGCCCACATTGGGCGGTTGGGTAATGAATATATTGTGCGCGTCCAATGAGGTGGTGATTCCCGTGGAATCTACCCCCTGGGGGTTGTTCGGACTGGG
This sequence comes from Lachnospiraceae bacterium, assembly GCA_910574195.1. GTDB lineage: Bacteria > Bacillota > Clostridia > Lachnospirales > Lachnospiraceae > Schaedlerella. The sequence continues at coordinate 27,546 of CAJTBF010000010.1, forward strand.
GAACATGTTTGAATTCTTAAAGGAAGTGGAACAGATTACGCCGGATTTGAAATTGGGCGGTGTGGTGATTACCAGGGTGGATACGAGGAAAAGTTATTTCCGGCAGACACTGGACGTGCTGTGGGAATTGGACGGAGTAAAGGTATTTGATACGTATATCCGTGTGGACAGTTCCATAGAATGGTCGCAGGATAATCATATGCCGGTTATGGCGTATAAAAAAGGCTGCCGCAGTGCCCGGGAATATGAAAAGCTGGCGGAAGAGATTATGAGGAAATAAACGATGCATCAGGAGCTGCTCAAGGCGTTATCAGTGATTACCGAAGAAGAAAAAGTGATTTTAAGCGGGGAAGGCAATATTGATCCGCAGATATATACGGAAAAAAAGGAATGGGTGGTGGACAGTGAGAAATTGCTGCAGCGGGGGAAGCTGATCCAGGTGCGCCCCCATACCCGGTTTGTAAAATTTCCCAAACACCGCCATAATTATGTGGAAGTCATCTATATGTGCCAGGGGACCACGATGCATGTGATTAATGGGGAGGAAGTAATGCTGGAGCCGGGGGATCTGCTGTTTTTAAATCAGCATTCCGAACAGGAAATCCTGCCGGCCGGAGAGCGGGATATCGCGGTGAACTTTATTATTCTGCCGGAATTTTTTGACACGGCTTTTTCTATGATGGGTGCGGAGGAAAGTATGGTGAAGGAATTTCTGGCGGGAACGCTCTGCGGAAGAGAACAGCAGATTTCTTATTTGTATTTTCACGTGGCGGATGTGCTTCCGATACAGAATCTGGTAGAAAATATGGTCTGGACGATCTTTTACGATCTGGGAAACAAGCGGAGCTGCAATCAGATTACCATGGGATTGCTGCTTTTACAGCTTTTGAATTATATGGATAAGATGGAGACGGGAAGTTCCCGCTTTGATATGGAACTGACGGGGAATGTGCTGAATTATATTGAAGAGCACTATAAGAACGGAAGTCTGTCGGAACTGGCGTCTTTGATGAATTACGATGTATACTGGCTCAGCCGGGAGATCAGGAAGCGTACCGGGAAGACGTACAAAGAACTTCTGCAGGCAAAGCGGATGAATCAGGCGGTGTATCTGCTGGGAAGCAGCAGACTGTCGGTGACAGATATTATTGAGTCCGTGGGATATGACAATACCAGTTATTTTTACCGGAAGTTTCGGGAGCGTTACGGGATGAGTCCAAAGGAATATCGGCAGAAAATACTGGAGAAATAGGATTCCTGTTTGTATCGCATCGGGTACGATGTGCCTGTGCCGGGGAATCTCAATGATTCGGGAGGGAGAAGAAAGATGAGTCAATGGAAGATTTTATTATTGGGAGACGAGGAAAAAGCGTTGTATCATCCTTTAAGCAGAGTGCTTTCGGGAGTACGTGCTGCTCTGGAGCCTTTGGGAGAATTGCGGGTCTGTACGGATTACGCCGGTCTTTCTGTGGAAGACCTGAAAGAATATGATGTGATCGTCAGTTATCTGGATTGTCCGCAGGAATTAAAGGGGTTTGACAACTGTCTGGCAGAATATGCGGAGGACGGAGGCAGACTGCTGGCGCTGCATAATGGGATTATTACACCGCCGGGAAGCCGGATTGAGCGGGTATACGGCGGAAATTTTATTACCCATCCGCCATATGATCTGCTGCAGTACCACTGGAAAGGAAAAGAAGACTTTTCCATGGAGGAAGAACCTTATATGGTAGAAGAGATGGACCGGAAAAATAAAGTATTTCTTCAGTTTGTATATAAAGAGGAGACCTATACTGCCGGATGGTATCGGAAAGCAGGGAAGGGATATTGTTGTTTTTTGTCTCCCGGACATGACCGGCGAACGACGGACAGAAAGGTTTTTCAGGAATTACTGCGGGAGTGTGTACAGGGGCTGCTGGAGTGACAATATCATACACGTGCAAATAAGGTCGTATTTTTATGTAAATAACGACCTTTTTTTGTGCGGTTTTACCAATTATAATAGGGATAGATTCGAAAAAGTGTAAAGGAGGCACAAAATGGGAAAGTATTATTTGGCTGTTGATATCGGAGCATCCAGCGGCCGGCACATGCTTGCCTCAGTCGTGGACGGAAAGATGCAGCTGGAGGAAGTCTATCGCTTTCCAAACGGGATGGACAATGTGGACGGTACCCTGTGCTGGGATGTGAAGCGTCTGTTTGCCGAGATTAAGAATGGATTGAAAAAGTGCAAAGAGCTGGGGAAGATTCCGGCATTCATGGGAATTGATACCTGGGCGGTAGATTACGTTTTGTTGGATGCAAAGGATCAGATTCTGGGGAATTCCGTTGGATACCGCGACAGCCGCACGAACGGAATGGACGAAAAGGTATATGAGACAATTTCTTTGCAGGATCTGTACGCAAGGACAGGAATCCAGAAACAGATGTTCAATACCATCTATCAGTTGATGGCAGTGAAGCAGTCCCATCCGGAGCAGATGGAACAGGCGGAGGCCATGTTGATGATCCCGGACTATTTTAGTTTTCTGTTAACCGGGGTGAAAAAGATGGAATACACCAATGCCACGAGTACGCAGTTGGTGAATCCGAAAACCAATGATTGGGATTACGAGCTGATCGAAAAGCTTGGCTATAATTCCGGGATGTTCCGTCCGGTATCCATGCCGGGAACGGTAGTAGGGAATTTCACCAAAGAGATACAGGAAGAGGTGGGATTTGACTGTACGGTAGTTCTTCCGGCAACGCACGATACTGGTTCTGCGGTTCTGGCAGTGCCGACCAATGACGATAATGCCATTTATATCAGTTCCGGAACCTGGTCTCTGATGGGAATTGAGAGAAAGGAAGCGGACTGCTCCATGGCCAGCATGGAGGCCAATTTCACCAATGAGGGCGGATATGATCATCGCTATCGCTATCTGAAAAACATCATGGGATTGTGGATGATCCAGTCCGTGAAAAAAGAATTTGAGGAAGATCTGTCTTTTGCAGAGATCTGTGAGCGGGCGTCCAGGGAAACGATTCCCTCCATTGTAGATTGTAATGACGATTGCTTTTTCGCACCGAAGAGTATGATCGAGGCAGTGCAGAATTTTTGTGAGAAGACGCAGCAGCCGGTGCCGAAGACCGTAGGAGAGATTTCAGCCGTTGTTTACAACAGTCTTGCAAAATGCTACGGCGATACGGTAAAAGAGATTGAGGCGATTACCGGCAATACATACGATACAATCTATGTAGTGGGCGGCGGTGCGAACGCAGGGTATCTGAACGAACTGACGGCAAAGTATACCAAAAAGAGAGTTTCCGCCGGGCCCAACGAGGCGACGGCCATTGGAAATATTACGGTACAGATGCTGCAGGACGGCGTATTTGCAGATCTCCCGGAAGCACGGATCTGCATTGAGCGGTCCTTTGATATCAAATATTATGAATAAAGTAACAAAGAAAAGCAGTTATGTAAAAGTAAGAAAAAGCCATTGAAAGAACTCATGCGCAAAGGAAACTGCCAGCGGGCGATGTCTTATATTCTGCGTATGCGAAACAGGCGACGGGCTTCCGAAAATTCGCAGACGCAGAAAACCGTTGTTCAGAGATATTTTGTTTGTCGATAGCACAAAAAGACGTCGGCGGCAGGTTCTTTGTATAAAAGTAAAAAAGAGGAGGAACACAGACATGAGCAGATATGAATCAGCAAAGGCAATCTATGCAAAATTAGGCGTGGACACAGACGCGGCGATTGAGAAGTGCAAGACCGTTCCGGTTGCGCTGCACTGCTGGCAGGGGGACGACGTAACCGGATTTGATCAGGACGGTCCGCTGACCGGCGGGATTCAGACCACAGGCGATTATCCGGGAAAGGCAAGGAATCCGGAAGAGTTGTTTGCAGATATGGACAAAGCGATCAGCCTGATGCCTGGAAAGAAAAAGATCAATGTACATGCCAGCTATGCGATTTTTGAGGACGGGGAATTTGTAGACCGTGACAAGATCGAGCCAAAGCATTTCCAGAAATGGGTAGATTTCGCAAAGGAGAGAGGCATGGGACTGGATTTCAATCCTACTTTCTTCTCTCATCCAATGATGAAAGACGGACTGACCTTGTCCAGCCCGGATGAGGAGGTAAGAAGATTCTGGATCAACCATGGAAAAGCATGTGTCCGTATCTCCAAATATTTTGCAGAACAGACGGGGATCCCGTGTGTGATGAACATCTGGACTGGCGATGGATATAAGGATATTCCGGCAGATCGTATGGGACCAAGGGTGCGCTATAAAGAATCCATCGACGAGATTCTTTCCGAACCTTATGATCCGAAGATGGTAAAACCATGTGTAGAATCCAAAGTATTTGGAATTGGTGTGGAAGCTTATACCGTAGGTTCCGCAGAATTTTCACTGAGCTATGCAGCGGCAAACAGGGAAAAGTGTCTGCCTTTGATGGATAATGGACATTATCATCCGACGGAGGTGGTATCTGATAAGATCCCGGCTCTGTTGACGTTCTTCCCGGAGATCGCTCTGCATGTAACCCGTCCGATTCGTTGGGACTCCGATCATGTCGTACTGTTTGATGATGAGACGAAAGAAATCGCACAGGAGATCGTTCGCTGTGAGGGCGGTCTGGACCGTACCTATATTGCGCTGGATTACTTTGATGCATCCATCAACAGAGTTTCCGCATGGGTAACCGGATTCAGAAGCTTCCAGAAAGCGCTGTTGAACGCACTGTGTACGCCGAGCGCAATGCTCAAAGAGTTGCAGGATACAAACCAGATGAGCAAAAAGATGGCTTTGATGGAAGAATGCAAGACACTTCCGCTGGGAGATATCTGGGAAGAATATTGCAGACAGTGCGGCGTAGCTGCTGAAGGCTGGTTTGCAGAGATCGAGAAGTACGAAGAAGAGGTACAGAGTAAGAGAGTCTGAGACTTCTGACACAGAGTATCGTAGAAAGATTGTAGTTTGAGCTATGTTTCTATATTCCATAGGAATTTGGAAGAGAAATCGTCAGTGAAAATGAGGAAGCATCGTAACATAACTGTTTGATCAGTTGTGGAGCGAGGCTTCCTCTTTTCTGTTTTTAAAGAAGAAAATTCGTGTTACCTATATTTCAACAAGTAAGTCTGTTCTGTCAGAGGATGATCTTTCTCTAAATAAAAATATATCGTTGTCTGCTTATATGTGTTGATTTTTATTATACATGCTGCAGCGTTTCCGCCTCCGGTTCCAGTAGATGCAATCCTGCGGTAGCCGTTACCGGAAGGGAGAACGTGATACTGCCCGCCGGAGTACTGGGACCGGCCTGCTCCATAATGGCACGCATAATCTCGTTTTTCTGCCCGGAACGAACCACAATAAAAATCAGTTCTTTTTCCTCGGCAAGAGAGATCCCGAGGAATTTTTTTGCATGTTCCGCCCCGGTTCCTTTTGCATGAATAACCGTGCCGCCGGGGGCTTTTGCACTTCTGGCGGCGTCCATGACCGTTTCGATATGTCCGCCGTTTGCAATCGTAATCAGAAGTTCAAAATCTGTATTTTTCAATGCGCTTTCCTCCTTCATTTGCATTTCCTGTCCGACAGTAAGATATTGTAATGTTTTTTTTCCGCCAATGCTGGAAATAGGGATCAGAAAGGCAATTCCCCTGCCAGGAATGTCAATTTGAATTTTCTGATAGAGTTCTTTTCTCAGTCGATTCCATGTATCCAGTGTCAAAAAGGCAAAGTAAATTGCTTTTTCCGTCGCTTCAATTCCGAGATAATCCAATATAGCGCTGCCGGCGGTGCCAGCGCCTAATGTAGTGAGTGTAATGTGGATATTGTTTTCTTTGAAAAAAGCAATATATTTACTGCGCATTCCCCGGTTTGTAATCAATCCCATAAGATATAGATTGTACATTCTGTATCCTCCTTTTCTTATAGTTCGATGATATCATCTTCCGCCCAGATATCCAGATAGGATTCTGTAGTGTCTGCTGCGGTTTCGGTATGCCGGCGGGATTTCCACTGGTAGGCGGCTCCCAGTATCTGTATCGCGATTAGAGGAGTCATGGCAACCATGGCGACGATCCCAAACGCATCTTGCACAATATTTCCCCCCACCGCCTGACAGGCTCCCATGGCAAAAGGCAGGAGAAAGGTAGCGGTCATGGGACCCGAGGCGACGCCGCCGGAGTCAAATGCGATGGCGGTAAAAATTTTTGGTACAAAGAAAGACAAAACGATGGCCAAAATATATCCCGGAACGATAAACCAGAAAATGGAGATTCCGGTAAGTACACGGAGCATCGCGATTCCCACGGAAACGGCAACACCGAAGGAAAGACTGATTCCCATAGATTTTCCGGAGATCGCCCCGGAGGTAATCTCCTCTACCTGTTCCATTAATACATAAACGGCCGGTTCTGCTTTGACAATGAAAAAGCCGATAAACATCCCGATGGGAATCAGGATAAAACGATAAGGCAGACCCGCAATCATCTGCCCCAGGTGATTCCCGGCGGGCATGAATCCGATGTTTACTCCGGTCAGGAACAAAACCAGGCCGATATATGTATAGGATATTCCGATGACAATTTTAAGCAATGTTTTTTTCTTCAATTTCAGAGAGAAGATCTGAAAAAGAGTAAAGAAGGCGGCGATCGGAAATAGAGAAACAGCGATTTCTTTTATGTATTTTGGGAACCCCTCGGCAAAACAATGCCACAGTTCCACCGAATTTTGAATGTTGGGAATATGGGGCGGGATATAACCGGCCTCATCCGGGTGATAGACCAGTCCCAGCAGCAGTACGGCAAGAATCGGTCCGATGGAGCAAAGAGCGACCAGCCCGAAACTGTCGTCTTCTGCATGCTTATCGCTTCGGACCGCGGCAAAACCGATACCCAGCGCCATAATAAACGGAACGGTCATGGGGCCGGTGGTGACGCCGCCGGAGTCGAAAGCAACGGCCAGAAAATCTTTTGGAACGAAAAAGGTCAGGGCGAATACAAAAAGATAAAACAGAATTAGAAAACCCGAAAGTCTTTTTGAGAACAGCATACGGAGCATAGCGACCATAAGAAAGAAACCGACACCGCACGCGACGGCCAGAATCAGGATTTGGTTTGGAATGGAGGGTACCTGTTCTGCCAGTACCTGGAGATCCGGCTCGGAGACCGTAATTACAAATCCCAGTACAAAACACAGAAGAAGTACAATGCCAAGATGCATGGTTTTTGCCATTTTTGTTCCGACCTTTTCTCCCATGGGAGTCATAGAAAGTTCGGCTCCCAGGGTGAAAAACATCATGCCGATAACAAGGAGCACTGCGCCAAATAAAAACAGGAGCAGAATACTTGGCGGGATAGGCGCGATGGTAAAACTTAAGGAAGATACAATGACAATAATTGGGAGGACGGCTTTCAGCGCATCGGTTAGTTTTTCCGCTAATTTTGTCTGAAGATAGATCATAAAATCAAGATTCCTTTCATTTCAGGAAAAAATGGATCATCCTGTCATGGATGGCCTTGTATGGCTGGTATCGCATGGGAAGATCCAGCCAGGTACCCTTGTGCACAATACTCTTATAATGAGAAAAGGTATCAAAACCGGCTTTTCCATGGTAAGACCCCATACCGCTCTCTCCACATCCGCCAAATCCCATTTCACTGGTGGCAAGGTGGACGACGGTATCATTGATACATCCGCCGCCGAAGCTGCATTGCGAAGTGATCTTCCGGACGACCGCTTTTTGCCTTGTAAAAAGGTATAACGCCAGGGGTCGAGGAAGCGCACGGATATTGTGGATGGCTTCCTCCAGAGTATCATAGGTAAGAATGGGAAGGATCGGTCCGAAAATTTCCTCTTGCATGACCGCGTCGCCAAAAGTGACATTATCCATCACGGTAGGTTCGATCTGCAAAGTCGCCGGATCCGACGTTCCGCCATGCACGATTTTGTCCGGCTCCATCAATGCCAGAAGCCGTCCGAAATGTTTTTCGTTGATGATTTTTCCATAATCAGGCTGTTCCAGAGGCACTTTTTTGAACTGCTTCCGAATCTGACGGCAGATCTCACGGATCAGCGCTTCCTTTACCATACGGTCACAGTAAATGTAATCTGGTGCGACACAGGTTTGTCCACAGTTTAGAAACTTTCCGAATACAATCCGCCTGACCGCCAGTCGGATGTCCGCGCTTTTTTCTACAATACAGGGGCTCTTTCCACCCAGTTCCAGCGTGACGGGGGTGAGATGTTCGGATGCCTTTTTCATGACTTCTTTTCCGACACTCTGGCTTCCGGTGAAGAAAAGGTAGTCAAAATGTTGGTTCAGCAGACAGGTATTCTCCAGGCGGCCGCCGGTGACGATGGAGACATGACGTTCGTCAAAACAATCCTGTATGAGCTTTTGAAGAAATGCGCTGGTATGGGGAGAATATGCGCTTGGCTTTACCACCACGGTATTTCCTGCGGCAATGGCGTCGATTAGCGGATCCATCGTCAGCAGGAATGGATAATTCCATGGGCTTAAGATCAGGACAACCCCGTAAGGGGAAGGCTTTTTATAACTGCGGGATGGAAACTGTGCCAGAGGAGTCCATACGGTTTTTTCTTTTGAAAATGTATGCAGGTGCCGGATCATATACTGAAGTTCGCCAAGGACCAGTCCGGTTTCGCACATGTAGCTTTCTGTGGAACTTTTTCCCAGATCTTTCTTCAGTGCGGCGTGGATGTCCGTTTCGTGGGTTAGAATGTAATTCCTTAGTCTGTGCAGAGCGCGAAGCCGGTAGTCTGTATGTAAGGTTACGCCAGTATGGAAGTAACGACGTTGTTTTTGGACAAGGGATTTGATTTCCTGTTCTGTCATCCTGTATTTCCTCCTCTTAGTATTCGATATTTTCAGGAATATGAGTGTCCGGTATTGTGAAATCATTTTTGCTGATATGCAAAAATTCAGGAGAGAATATAGATTGATAAAATATTCTTCTATGATAACAGGAAAACAGAATTTCGTCAATTAGAGTTGTTTGAAAAAAGGACTATTTATCCGGAGGAGAAAATAAAATACCAGAAGAATCCCGGCAAAAGGATCGGATGAACCGCTGATCTTTGCCGGGATGAGAAATCATGTATACCAAAAGAATTAGTGGATCCTGGAAATCCAGTCTTTTACTTTATCCGCTATCCCCTGTGGTGTCCAGCCATAATACTGGAAAACTTCCGGAGATTCTCCTGCGACAATATGCCCGTCCGGCGCGCCGATGACTTTTACGGGAACCGGATAATGCTGGGCAGTGACTTCACATACGGCGCCGCCAAGTCCTCCCAGGATACTGTGCTCTTCCACTGTGACAAGCCGGCGTGTTTCTTTGGCCGCATTGACGACTGCTTCGGTGTCGAAAGGCTTGATGGAGAACATATCCAGAACACGGGCATAGATTCCTTCCCTGGCGAGAAGTCTGGCCGCTTCCTTGCAGGGCCAGACCAGTTCTCCCATGGCAAGTAAGGTCAGGTCTGTTCCGTCGCAGAGTTGTTTTGCTTTGCCCACGGTGAAAGTTTCATTTTCCGAATAAACTTGTTCCACAGCGTTTCGGCCCATCCGCATATACATGGGGCCTTCTGTTTCTGCCATATAGCAGGTCAGTGCTTTGGTCTGTACAGCGTCGCACGGAACAAGTACAGTCAGTCCGGGCAACGTTCGCAGGACGGAAATATCCTGAAGAGAATGATGGGAGAATCCCAGGGTCCCATAGCTGACGCCACCGCTGACACCCACCAGCTTTACATTGCGCTGATTATAGACGGCGTCAATTTTCACCTGTTCATAACTGCGTCCGCTGAGAAAAGGAGAAGGAGAGCAGACAAAAACGGTCTTCCCACAGGAGGCGATCCCGCTGCCGATCCCCACCGCATTCTGTTCAGCAATTCCGACTTCTACGAATTGTTCGGGTAATAACTGTGCAAAATCGTTCAGAGTAACGGAACCACGGGAATCCGTGGCAACGGCCATAATCGTTTTATCCTTCTGCGCAAGTTCTAAGAGCTTTTCGGTAAACGCTTTTCTGCAAGGTGTATTCATAGGACACTCTCCTTTTCTGCTAAATTCATCATTGCCTGTTCGTACTGTTCTTTGGTGAGAGAACCGTGATGCCATTTTACCGCATGTTCCATGAAGGAAACCCCTTTTCCTTTTACGGTATCCAGAAGAAGCATTTTTGGTTTTCCGGAAATGTGTTCCAGTCGTTCCAGGGCCGCCAGAATCGAAGAGATATCGTTTCCATCAATCACTTCCGTCGCAAAACCAAAGGCTTCGCATTTTTGCTGTAATGGTTCGAGAGTCATGATTTCTTCCGTTTTTCCGCTGATCTGCAGATGGTTGCGGTCGATAGCGGCATAGAGGTTGTCCAGGTGATAATTTCCTGCGAACATCAGAGCTTCCCAGACAGACCCTTCCGCCAGTTCTCCGTCTCCAAGGAGAGTGTAAATGCGGCAATTCGTATCGTCCAGTTTACAGGCCAGTGCCGTGCCACAGGCGCCGGAAAGGCCGTGTCCAAGAGATCCCGTGTTCATCTCCACGCCGGGCACACAACGATCGGGGTGTCCAATCAGCCGGGTATTGAACTGGCAGAACGTGTCTAATTCTTCTTTGGGAAAGAAACCGCAGTCTGCCAGAATCGAAAAGTATCCTTCCACACAATGCCCTTTGCTTAGAATAAAACGGTCTCGCAGAGGCCACTGGGGGTTTTTGGCGTCAAAATGCATCTTTTCATAGTATAAGACAGTGAGATAGTCAATACTGGACAGAGTACCGCCGATATGTCCGGTCTGCGCTTGATACACCATTTTGATGGCCTGTCTGCGTATTTCGGCTGCTTTTTTTTTCAGTGCTTCTACTTCCATAAATGTGCTCCTTTTTGGTTTTTTATGTTAGGATTATTCTTTCTGTCTGTTTTTTACTGTTGAGAAACCGATTGTATTCCGTGTAAGGAGAGATTTCCGGCCGTGCAAAACAGAGATTGATATGGTAGCGCCACTGTAGTACCTGTTCGTTTCTATATCAGCCGTGACTGGCGGATTGCTTTCTTCCAACCTTCGTACAATTCTTCTCTGGAAACGGCATCCATGTGGGGATCGAAACGTTGCTTCTCCTCGCCCAGGGACCGCAGTTGTTCCTTATTTTCAAACAGGCCGGTTGCAACTCCAGCCATATAGAACACACCCAATGCGCTGCTTTCTTTTGCCCGGCTGCGCAGAACCGGAATGCCCAGGATATCAGACTGGAACTGCATCAGCAACGCATTTTTCGTAACGCCGCCGTCCACAAGAAGGGTAGGAACAGCTTCTTTCGTTTCCTTTTGCATGGATTCGACCATGTCCCGAATCTGATAGGCAATGCAATCCAAAGCGGCGCGTACTAGATGCGCCCTTTTTGTTCCGGTAGACATTCCTACGATACATGCCCGGGCGGCGCTATCCCGATAAGGGGTGCCTAATCCGGTAAAAGCGGGCACCAGATAAACCCCCTGTGCATCGGTCACCTGACGGGCGATCTCTTCGGACTGCGCAGCGTTTTCCAGCATTTCCATATCGGACACCAGCCAGGAAATGACCGCTCCGGTGTAGACTGCGGTACCTTCCCATACATAGGTAACGTTTCCTCCCATACGCCAGCCCACGGAAGTGGTCATACCCTCTGCCGGAGGCTGCGGGGTACTTCCCAGGTTCATAAGAATAGAAGAACCGGTTCCATAGGTGATCTTCACGTCTCCTGCATGGAAACCACATTGTCCGAACAGCGCTGCTGCACTGTCTCCGATGACACCGGTAATAGGCAGTGCCGGTAACCCGGGGACATCTACCGTACCGAAGTCTGCATCTGCATCATAGAGAGCCGGCAGGATATTGCGTGGAATATGGAAAATCCGAAGAAGTTCCTCATCCCATTGTAAGGTTTCCTGATCGAATAGCTGGGTAATGCTGGCGTTGCAGTAATCAGCGGCATGTACCCGGCCGCGGGTCAGTTTCCAGATCAGCCAGGATTCAATGGTACCAAACAGAATCTCTTCTTTCTCTGCCGCGTCAGAGAGCCCTTCGAGATGTTCAAACATCCAGCTCAGTTTTGCTGCGGGAAGGAAAGCAGAGGCATCTGTGCCGCTTTTGCAAAGGATGGTTGCTTTCTCGTCTTCTGTCAAACGTGCACAAGCTTCTTCACCCCGGTTACATTGCCAGCCAATGATGTGATGAACCGGTTTTCCGGTCTGTTTGTTCCATACGACAAAAGCCCCCGTCTGTACGGTGATGGCCAGTGCCAGTACATCCTGTTCCGGAATGGCTGCTTCCTTTAGAACACCGGCGATGACCTGTACGGTCTGCTCAAAGATTTCTTCCGCATCTTGCTCTACCCAGCCGGGCGCCGGATAGTATTGTTTATGAATCAGATTTTTGTCTGCAACGATGATTCCCTGCTCATTGAACAGGACAGATTTTGTTCCGGTTGTACTCTGATCGATTGTCAGAATATATTTTGCCATGTGACTCACCTCCATAAAAATTGTTTGCTTTTTTTGAAAAATGTTTATTTTGTTGTTATTATAAGTGTATGAAACTGAAAATGCAATGGACAGATTTACTAAATAAATGAGATGAAATTTAGATAATGTAACAATAAACAGGGATTTTGGTATGAAAAAGGACAGGAGATGAAAGCGTGTATTGTAAATATAACTAAATAAGTTTTGAATATTTTATACAAAATCACGATAGAAAAATGATGAAATGTATGATAAAATTTGAACCATAGAAAGTACGTACTTATTCAAACAAAAAACAAAGATGTCAAACGAAAGGAGAACGCGTTTTGAAAATCAAAAAAGAACAGATCGTAGAACTTTATCATCCGCTGCTGGATGGTGCGGAGAACTTTCCATATGAGGCACAGTTGGGGGAGGAGAGTCGTCTCTGGCCGAAGAACTGGTATATTGAGTGTACGGCGACATTGGCAGCACATGCAGGCTCTCATGTAGAGGTACCTTATCATCATCTTTTGGATGGCGATGACTGTGCGGCATTTCCGGTAGAGAATCTGATTGGAGAATGTACGGTAATCAATTGTCTGGGAAAAGAACCAGGTGAGGAGATCACATTGGAGGATGTGAAAAAAGTAGAGGGGACGATTGAGGATGGCGATATTGTGTTCCTTTATACCGGCTATGATCAATATTTCCGGAAAGAGAATTGGCAGCCTTATCCTCCGTTGTCCCTGGAGGCATTGGATTGGCTTTTGCAGTATCATCCGAAGATCATCGGTACCGATGCATCCGGCGTGGAGCTGACGGACGGATATGATGAGGAAGGACGGATGCATGAGCTTTTCGGGGAACCGGTTCATGTAAAATGTTTCAAGAATGGCGTTGCGATTGTAGAGTCTTTGACGAATCTGGGTGCAATTGACGGAATGCGGACAACGGTCTTCGTACTTGCACTGCCGATGCAGGGGATGGATGCTTCTCCGGCCCGTATCATTGCGATCAAGGACCTGTAAAGAATATCTTCCTTTACAATTATAAAAAAGATGGAGGATGAGCATGAAATTTAAAAAAGAACAGATTGTGGAATTATGCCATACGCTATACCGCCGTAAGGAGAGTTTTCCATATGACGCCAATTGTACTCCTGACAGTCGTATGCGTCAACCCGCACAGAAGCCGGAGAACTGGTATATCGAAAGTGTGGCGACGTTGGCGGCGCATGCGGGAACGCATGTGGAAGTACCTTATCACCATATGTTCGGTGGACGGGATTGCATGACCTATCCGACAGAAAATCTGGTGGGAGAATGTACGGTGATCAATTGTCTGGGAAAAGAACCAGGCGAGGAGATCACATTGGAAGATGTGAAAAAGGTGAAGGGTAGTATTCAGGACGGTGATATTGTATTTTTGTACACCGGTTATGATCAGTATTTCCGGAAGGAAAACTGGCAACCATATCCCCCGCTTTCTGAGGCAGCTCTGGATTGGCTCCTGCAATATCATCCGAAGCTGATTGGTACGGATGCGTCTGGGGTGGAATTGACAGACGGTTATGATGAAGAAGGCAGAATGCATGAATTGTATGGGGAACCTATCCATGTAAAGTGTTTTCAGAATGGAATAGCCATTGTGGAGTCATTGACAAACCTGGGGGCGATTGATGGAATGCGGACAACCGTTTTTGTTTTAGGTTTACCGATGCAGCGAATGGATGCCTCACCGGCCCGCATCATTGCGATTAAAGATTGGAATGAAAAATAGAAAAGAATAAAAGTAGATAGAAAAACATCTTTGTATGAGGGATACGGAATACAAAGGTGTTTTTTTAAGATAGATTTTATGGAATAAAGCTGCTGTTATATGATGGAATACAAAGAAATACGGAAAAGCAACCAATATGGAAGCTTTTCCGCGTTATCATCTTTCAGACATTGGTTTGCGCAAAATGTGGATTACGCATCCTGCATCGTGTTCAGATCTTCCTGCTTATCCAGATTGACTTTTGTATGTTGGTTTAGAAATACAATTATGACGATCATCAATAGTGCGGCGCCGCCCAGGGAGAAGAACAGGTTTCCTCCAGTAATACCAAGGACAATATAACCGAACATACTGCATCCGGCAACAGTCAGAGCGTAGATCATCTGTGTAGATACATGAACCAGATGGCTCACCCCGGCGCCGGCGCTGGAGAGAATGGTCGTATCAGAGATCGGAGAACAGTGGTCTCCAAAGACACTTCCGGCTAGAGTGGCCGCCAGAGAACCAAGTAACAATTCCGGACAGATGGCCTGTGCAACCGGGATAATGATGGGAATGAGAATTCCGAAAGTTCCCCAGGAAGTTCCGGTTGCAAAACTCAGGAAAGCAGCGACGACGAAAACTAAAGTCGGAAGCAGCATACCAGGAACACCGGTGGTTTCCACCAGCGTTTTTACGAAGTCCGGGGTACTGAGAAGATCCCGGCAGATGCCGCCGATAGCCCAGGCAAGAACCAGGATACATCCAGAAGTAATCATCTGCTGCATTCCTTTTACTACATTCTCCATAAATTCGGCAAAGGTCATAATCTTGCGGGAGATATACATGACCAGTGCAACGAGGAGTCCTGCAAAACTTCCCCATACCAGCGCCTGTGCTGCCACGCAGTTGCCCAGAGCGGCCGTAATGTTGTGAAGCGCTGGATCTCCGCTCCAGTATCCGCCGTTATAGAGCATACCGGCGATAGATACAATAATAAGTACAATGATCGGAACGATCATATCCGCGACGGTTCCTTTTTTATGGGTAGCATCGTTGGTGTTTGCTGCCTGCAGTTCTTCCATAGCGCCCAGATCTCCCTTTTCGGCGAGCGCTTCGCATTTTTTCATGGGACCGAAATCCAGAGCAAAAATAGAGATAATGAGAACCATAAGCAGACTAAGCAATGCGTAAAAATTATATGGTATAGCAGATACAAATGCTGAAAATTCAGATTGAAAAGCGCCGGTGGCTTTTAAATAACTTCCGACTGCGGCTGCCCAGCTAGAGATGGGTGCGATGATACAGATGGGTGCGGCAGTGGCGTCAATGATGTAGGCCAGTTTGGCGCGGCTGACTTTGTGACGGTCTGTTACCGGTTTCATAACAGTACCTACTGTCAGGCAGTTGAAATAGTCATCCAGAAAGATGAGACAGCCCAGAAGGCTGGTAAAAAGTAGAGAACTGCGTTTGGTACGGATAACCTTGGCGGTCCAGCGTCCGTATGCTTCTGCGCCTCCGGAGGCGTTGACAAGAAAGACTAGGGCGCCAAGTAAAAAACAGAAGATCATGATATTCAAATCCATCTTCTCGATCATAATATCGAATGTGGTCTGAACAGGCCCCACCAGAGGATTCAGACCAGCGGCGAGACTGTAAATAACAGCTCCGGATAAAACACCGGTAATTAGTGAAAAAAGTACTTCTTTTGTGATCAGTGCCAATAGGATAGCAATAATGGGAGGTAGAATAGATAACCAACCGACATAAACTGATTCCATAAATCTTCACTCCTTTTCTCTAATGTGTGTGCGCGCTCAGCGTGGAATATTCGGTTTTCGGGATCCGCACCGAAATCTCGGTGAAATAGTTACGATAATTTTTCATGTGTATTCTCCTTTCTTTTTGGAGGGACACCGCTTTTGCGTGTATCCCAACTTACAGTAACAAAGCGTCTTTTGAATACATTCATTATACACGATATAAAAGAAACAAAACAACTGGCGTTTTGATGCCATAAAGTTAGAAAAATCTACCAGTGGTAAGGAATTTAAACACTATGGCACTGGTTTTTACAGCTTATACGCAGACAAAAAATAGAACAGCCGGACTGTTTAGTTAAAATGCTGCGGTTTGTGAAAGAAAAATGCGAAGTATATCATGGAAAGCAACAATCGCAGCATAAAAAGAGATAAAAAATGTATGCAAATTGACTAAAGCTAGAATAACATGAGTTTATAATATGCGCAAGAAAAATGTTCAAAAATTTAAAAGTTGTTTATGATAAATTTTTATCAAAGTAGGGGAATTCGAGGAGAATCAAGAAGAATTACTGAAAAACAAACATATGAAAAAAAGAGAACCATATTATCAATATTTTACAGGCGTTAGTATTGACAATAAATAGTCAAGTGTTATAATTATAATTAAATAACTGTTTTAAAAAAACAGAAGTTATATAGTAAATGAAAACAAGGAAAAAGGAGAAAAAGAAAATGTTGTGGACAGAAAAGATGTTTGGAGTGAAGAAACCGATTATTGCGATGTTGCATTTGGATGCACTTCCGGGGGATCCTCTGTTTAAATATGGAGACGACATGGATGTAGTGGTAGAGCATGCAAGAGCGGACCTTCATGCCTTGCAGGAGGGCGGTGTTGACGGAATTATTTTCAGTAATGAATTTAGTCTTCCTTATCAGAGAAAGATGGATATGGTGACGCCGGCCGCTATGGCTTATGTTATCGGATGTTTGCGTTCCGAGATCAAAGTTCCGTATGGAGTGGATGCTATCAGCGACGGGCAGGCATGTCTGGAACTGGCAGCGGCCGTAAAAGCACAGTTTGTCAGAGGAACTTTCTGTGGCGTCTATGTAGGAGACGGTGGACTATACAATAATGATTTTAGTCATCTTCTCCGCAGAAAAGCAGCATTACATCTGGATGATCTGAAGATGTTCTATTTTATTAATCCGGAGTCGGATCGGAATCTGGATACGAGACCTCTTGCAGATATTGCGAAATCAACGATCGCAAAGGCAGCGCCGGATGGATTGTGTATTTCTGCAAATGCGGCAGGACAGGATGTGGATGACGCTCTGATCGCAAGCGTAAAAGAGGCAAATCCGGAGATTGTTGTTCTTTGTAATACCGGATGTAGAGTGAATACGATTGAGCGGAAGCTGTCTACGGCAGATGCGGCGGTAGTAGGAACCACGTTCAAGGTGGATGGTGTATTTGAAAACCGTGTAGATGTGAATCGTGTGAAAGAATTTATGGAAGTGGTTTACAAATATCGTGAGAATCTTTAATCCCCGAATAGAAAGGGCACAGTGATGGATCGAAAACTTTTGGCAATGGATCTGGATGGTACGGCGGTATGCGACGACTACAGTATGGGAGAACTCACCAAAAAAGCGATCGAGAAGGCCAGAAGCATGGGACATGTGATTGCCTATGTGACTGGCCGCAGAGATATTGATATGCTGACGATGGGAGAGGAGCAGTGGTATGTGGACTATCACATTCTGAACAATGGAGGCAAGATTTTGCGTTGCAAAGATCGGAAGATTCTGTATAACGACCTGATGGATGCACAGGCATGTAAAAGGCTGATTGAGCACTGTCTGCACAATGATCTGCAGCTTCAGATTTGCAGTGGTATGACCTGGCAGGTAAGCTGTATGACAGATATGACGATGGAGTATGCCAATGAGCTGGGTGTTATTCCAGAGATCTTCCATTCTTTGGAGGAGACGTCCTGGAAGGAACTGGAAGGATTCATGGCAACCCGGGACTGGGAACCAGTGGCAGAATACATAGACCAATATCTTCCAGAGCTTTACTATGTAAATTCAGAACCGGAATGTATCGATGTGATGGCAGCCGGAGTTTCTAAGTGGAACGGAATTGAAATTTTAGCCAAACGTTTAGGAATCCAGCATAAAGATATTATTACTGTGGGTAATTATTATAATGATATCGACATGCTGCAACATGCGGCGGTGGGAATTGCCGTGGCGAATTCTCTGGAACCGGTAAAAGAGGAAGCGGATTATGTAACCCAGAACGACAACAATCATGACGCGGTGGCAGAGATTATTTATAAGATGTTAAATAAAGAGTTTGAAGTAACAGAACATAATTAAAAAAAACAGGATTCACAGCCATAAGAAAATAACCGGATGGATTTCCTGCACACCTGTATGCATAAAAGATGCCAGAGGCGATTTTCTGCACATTTTAAAAAGTAGAAAGATCGGCGCATACAGGGAGCGGGAGTCGGTTCATCCGGTGTTTTCTACCGGCTGTGTTTTTCGAAAAATCCAATATTTTGCAGGAGAAGGAAAGGAGTGGGCAGATATGGGACAATATTTAATTGGAGTGGATAATGGTGGCAGCGACATAAAATGCGCCGTGTTTGACCTGCAGGGAAATGAGATCGCCGTAGCGGGCACACAGGTTCCATTGGATATCCCGAAACCGGGATTCACCGAGCGGGATGCAGACAAGGTATGGCAGGCCAATGCCGAAGTGATCAGAGAAGCTTTACATAAGGCTGGAATTCAGGGAGAAGAAGTGGCCGCTGTGGGACTGACCGGCTATGGGAATGGAATGGTACTGGTAGGAGAGGATCTCTCACCGGTGTATCCGGTTATCGTGTCAACCGATGATCGGGCCAGTGAGTATTGCCGGAGATTCCGGGAGGACGGAACGGAGCGAAAACTGTTTCCATATACCCTTCAGACAACCTGGTCGGCGCAGCCTGCCGCGATGCTTCCCTGGTTTCGGGATCACGAACCGGAGGTGCTGGAGAAGACGAGATGGATTCTTTCGGTAAAAGATTTTGTTCGGTTGCATTTGACCGGAGCGCTTGCAGGTGAGATTACCGATGCATCTTCCGGATGCTTGGTGGATCTGGACAGTAGAGACTATGACCGGCGTTTGTTTGAGATTTTGGGGATTGCGGATTGTTATAAAAAGATGCCCCCGATTCTGGAGAGCACGGAGATCAGTGGATACGTTACGGAAGCGGCGGCGAAGGAGACTGGCCTGGCAGCCGGAATTCCGGTGGCGGCAGGTTATTTTGATATTGACGCCAATGCGTTAGCCAGTGGGATTTTATCGGAAGAAGATTTGTGTCTGATTGCCGGAACCTGGTCGATCAATGAATACTTAAGCGCAGAGGAACCACCCCGGGATATTGATAAAAAGAAGAATACGGTTACATTAAGTTATCTAAAGAAGTATTATATTATAGAAGATTCTACGCCGACTTCGGCAAGTAATTTCAACTGGTTTATTCGAAACCTGATTCGGCCGGACAGGCCGGATACGTCGCTTCATGAGATTTATGAAGAATGTAATCGACAGGTGGAAGCTGTTCGTCCGGAGGATAGTCAGGTGATCTTCATACCTTATCTGTTTGGAAGCGCGACGCATCCGGATGCGCACGGCGCATTTTTGAATTTGACTGGTGGAGATGACAGAGCTGCTATGCTGCGGGCAATATATGAAGGCGTTGTTTTTTCCAGTGCGCATCACGTATATAATCTGAAACGTCCGATGGAATCTTATGCCAAGGCGAGATTGTCAGGCGGTGTCTCGAACAGTGAGGTCTGGTCCCAGATGATGAGCGATGTACTTCAGATTCCAATTGAGACATTGGAAGGCGGCGAGCCGGGAGCCAAAGGCGCGGCTATGGGAGCCGGAGTTGCCTGCGGCATTTTTACGGATCTGGAAGAAGCGGTAGAGCAGATGGTACATATTGGAAAAATGTATAGGCCGCGGACGGAATATAAAGAAATCTATGCGAAGAAATTTCAGCGTTATGAGACAGCGCTGCAAGCGGTGGATCTGCTTGCAGAACAATTATAAGGAGTCGGGAACATGTTTACAATTAGTCCATCAATTTATTCAGCAGATTTAATGAATCTGCGGCAGGTTCTTACTTCACTGGAAGGGTTTGAACATTTGCATCTGGATGTGGATGACGGCAATTTTGTCAGAGGTATCAGTTTTGGTATGGCAGTCATTGATAAAATGGCGGCATGCACAGAGATTCCATTGGATGCCCATCTGGAAGTATTGAATCCAATGGCGTATGTGGAGTCCTTGGCGGAAGCGGGGGTAGAGTTGATTTGTGCACATGTGGAGGCGTTGGAGTTTCCCAGTTTGTTTTTGAGTAGTGTACATCGTTGTGGGAAAAAGGCAGGGTTGGCGTTGAATATCAAGACGCCGGTTGTTTTTCTGGAACCGTATGTGGATCAGTTGGACCAGGTGATTTTGGTATCCTGTGAGGCGGATGTGGATGGATTACCATTTCGGAGCGGTGTGTTGAAAAAGATTACGGAGGCGCGTGCAATGCTTCCTGCACATGCGAAGGTCTGGGTGGACGGTGGCGTAAACCGGACCAATCTCAAGAGTGTGATTGATGCCGGCGCCGATGGCGTGGTGCTGGGTCGCGCCGTGTTCGGGGCAGAGGATCCGGCAAAGGCGTATGCGGAGTTGCTGGATCTGGGAAGAGCTTATGAAAAGGAGCGTGACAAAAATGCGGTATGAAAAGGAGCGGCAGGAACTGATTGATTGTGCCCGTGAGATGGAACGTCATGGGCTTGTGACACTTTCTGGAGGAAATGTCAGTATGCGGACGGAGGAGGGGAATTTTTTGGTGACGCCGTCCGCGATGGGATATGATACTATGGTACCGGAGGATATTGTGCTTGTGGATGCAGAGGGGAATACGGTGGAAGGAAACCGGCGGCCCACCAGCGACCTCAAGGCGATCCTGTATATTTTTGCAAAGATGCCGCAGGTCAATGTGGTACTTCATACACATCAGCCACAGGCGGTCGCGGTAAGTTTGATTGCAGACCGTCTTCCGGTGATCTCCACAACGATGGTGGACGAATTGCATGCCGAAGTACAGGTGGCTCCCTTTACAATCAGTAGCGATGAGGGAATGGGAGTTTCGACGGTGGAGTATGCAGGGAAATCGTTGGCCGTTATTTTGAAGCAGCATGGGATCATGGCGTATGGTAAAAGTATAGAGCAGGCGCTCAGCGCGGCTATTTATCTGGAAGAGACCTGCCATGTGTATCTGCTTGCATTGGCAACAGGCCGGGAGATTCCGGAGCTGACGCAGGAGCAGATTGAGGCGGAGGACACGCCGAGAGGATATTACGGACAATACTGAGAAAAAGGAGTTCGGGTGAAACGGTTGGTCTTTGATCCCGGCAGGAAAAGGGCTTCATCGTACAGGAACGTACGGTTAAGTGATAAAGGAAAAACAAGAATAAGAAAGGAGGAGCAGTGATGCGAGTAGCAGAGATCGGGGATAATTGTATCGACGTGTATGAGAGACTAGGAAAGAAATATCCCACAGGCAATGTGGTGGATACGGGGGTGAACCTGCAGAAGTTAGGCATACCGGTATCTATCATTAGCACCACAGGCAGCGATGAAAACGGAGCTTGGATGATTGAGACATTGAAAGAAGAGGGGGTTGACATCAGTCATTTGAAAGTCGGCGAGGGCGAGACAGCCGTAACATACATGGATATGGACGGTCTGGATCGTGTACACGGGGATTATGTGGAAGGCGTGCTGGAGAATATCACCTTTGACGAGGAGGATATTGCATTTGCGGCGTCCCATGATCTGGTACATACGGCGTTGTGGGGGAAGGCGGAAGGCACCCTGCCTGCAATCGCAGCGAAGGGGACTCCTATCGCATTTGATTATGCAGACAGACTGGATCATCCGTTGGTAGAGGAGACATTACCTTATGTGACATATGGATTTTACTCTTATCATGGAAGCCGGGATGAGAAGATCGAGGCCTTTTTAAAGGATAAGGTGGCACGAGGGATGAAAATTGCGGTTGCTACGTTTGGAGAGGAAGGCAGTATTGCATGGGACGGAAAAGAGTTCCACAGCTATGGGATTGTGAAAGCAGAAGTGGTGAATACCGTAGGCGCAGGAGATAGTTTTATTGCTGGATTTTTGTATGGGATTTTAAAGGAACTGCCGATCGTGGAATGTCTGAAAAAAGGTGCGGAAGTGGCGGCTTCCGTTGTGGAAGTATTTGAACCCTGGGTAAAATAAAACGATGATAGTAGAAAAGGAGAAAAAAGAATGAAAGTTGGAATGTTTACAAGCGGTTATCAGCGGAATCCATTGGAGCATTGCTTTATTGATGCAAAAAGATTTGGTTACGATTATATCGAGCTGTGGGGCGGACGTCCGCATGCATATGCATATGACCTGAAAGCGGGCGATATTAACGAAGTACGCCGTCTGATCGATAAGTATGAGATGCCAGTACGGGGTTATACACCGGAGCATAACGGATATCCTTATAATTATATGATTGGTACCGAGGCAATGCGTCAGGACGCAGTAGAATTCCTGAAAACATCTATGGATATGGCGAAGGAGATGGGCGCGGACTATACACTGATCAGCGCGGCACATGCAGGATATGCGGCAACCTATGATGAGATCTGGACACGTCTTGTAAAGACGGTACGGGAACTGGCAGATCATGCGGAGAAGCTGGATCATAAACTGGTGATGGAGACACTGACCGTTTATGAATCCAATGTAATTAAGAATGCAAATGATCTGAAGGAATTATTCCGCCGTGTGGATTCTCCATGTCTTGTAGGAATGTGCGATATTGTTCCGCCGTACACACAGGCAGAGAGTATTATGGATTACTTTGATAAAATCGGAGATAAGATGTATCATATGCATATTATTGACGGTGTTTCTGATTCGGATTCCCATATCATGCCGGGAGAAGGGCAGATTCCGCTGCAGGAACTGATGATGGAATTAAAAGAGATTGATTATCAGAGAACCGCTACCATTGAACTGGTAACAGGTTATATCAACGAACCAAGAATGTATGCAAGAAGGGCGATTAATAATATTCGTGAGATGATGGATAAAGCAGGATTCTAAAGTGTGATGTTCGGGAAAGCCTGCCGGTAGCAGGCTTTCTCGAAGGTTTCTCAGACACAAAAAGGGGGAAATTATGTTTATAGATATTCATGTGCATCCGGCGTTTTATGAACCGATCAATGCGGATGCAGAGTTGGAAGAATTGCGGCACGAAACATTAGACATCCATAAGAACGGAACAGCGCCTTTAGAGCATATTTTTAACCAGATGCATTGTGCGGGGCTGGATTACCTCTGTCTCTTGCCGGAGGACTACCGTACACAGCAGGGGGGGAAGGTGCTGGTAAGTAACGAAGAGATCCGTACGCTGGTAGATATGGCGCCGGATAAGTTTATTGGATTTGCCAGTGTGGATCCCCATGATCCAGAAGCGGCGGAGAGACTGGAGCATGCTTTTGGCGAATTGCACTTAAGCGGCTTAAAACTGCATCCGGGACGGCAGCATTTTTATCCGTCTGATAAAGAGATGGAGCCCTTGTATGAGATTTGTGAGAAATACGGAAAACCGATTATTTTCCACAGCGGTTTATCATGGGAGCCGGATACACTGACAAAATACTGCCGTCCGGACGCTTTTGAAGAACTGGCGGCATCCCATCCCGATCTTCGGATTTGTCTGGCTCATTTTGGATGGCCATGGTGCAGAGAAGTTGCGATGTTGATGTTGAAATATCCGAACGTTTATACGGACACGGGTGCTTTGTACTTTGATTGTGCACAGGAATTTTACCTGCAGATGCTGACAAAAGATGTTCCCATGACCTGGATTGATCGCAGCCTCAGGCATCAGGTGATGTTTGGCAGTAATAATCCAAGATTTGAGCAAATTCGGATGACGCAGGCTATTGAAAAATTGGGATTCAGAGAGAGTACGCTGGAACTCATCCGCGGAAAGAATGCCATCGACTTTTTGGGCGGTCTGCCGGAAGGGAGGAAGGCAATATGATGTATATGGAATCCATTTCTTTATTGACGAAGAAATACAACGAATATACGGTCATTACACAGCAGGTACGTGATATCCTTCCCAGAAGTGGAATTAAAAATGGAATGATTACGGTAGTGACCAAGCATACGACGACGGGAATTACGGTCAATGAGGCTTTGGAGTGTCTGGAAAGCGATATCGAAGTATTTTTGGGACGCCTGATTCCGGAGGATTATCCATACAGCCATGCAAGAATGCTCCGCGATTATGGAAGCACGGCCGGCAATCCAACAGGACACTTGAAAGCGATGCTGACAGGAAATCACTGCCATTTCCCTGTGGTAGACGGAGAAATTGTGATGGGAGGCGCACAGGAGATTTATTTCTGTGAATTTGACGGTCCGGCACATCGGACCATCAATGTTGCCATACAGGGTGAATAAGCAGATACCCCCCTGGCAGGAATAAAAAGTTCCTTCCAGAGGGGTATCTTTGGTTGTAAACAGAGAAATTGTTTTTGCATGAGTGGACACTTTGTGTCCAATAAGGTAGGAATATATTATGGACGGAAAGGAGGAAAATTATGGCGGCAGTCGAAAATGTGATCAAAGCGTTGGAAAAGAATGGATACGAGGTGAAATTTTTCTCAAAAGGAACCGAAGCAGTTCAATATCTGGTGGAGAAGATTCAAAATCAGACGGTGGGATTCGGAGGTTCCGGTACATTGGCACAATTGGGGCTTCATGAAAAGCTGGCGGAAAAAAATGTGATACTGGATGCGGATTATCCGGGACCGGGGGAGACCTTTCGCAGTACGGCCAGGAAATCAATCCAGACAGATTGCTACCTGCTTTCAGCCAATGGACTGAGTGAGGATGGAATAATTGTGAATCTGGACGGAGAGGGAAATCGAATTGCAAGCTCGGTGTACGGTCATAAAAAAGTATATTATGTGATCGGTACAAACAAGATTGAAAAAGATCTGGAACGTACCATCTGGCGTGTGCGGAATGTGGCGGCGCCAAAGAACGCGGCGCTTCTGAAAGTAAAAACCCCCTGTGCCAAAAAAGGGGACCGGTGTTATGACTGTGACAGTCCGGAGCGGATTTGTAAAGGGCTGCTGATCAATCTGAAGAAGATTGACAGTACAGAAGTGGAAGTGATTCTTGTAGATGAGCCGCTTGGATTTTGAGAAAAGTACAGGGATTTTCTGACAGAGATTGTATGTTTTGAGGATCCGGAGAAGAATTTGCAGAGAAACAGGAGGTGTATGACATGAGTGAAAGATATCTTTTGGGGGTGGACCTGGGTACCACAGCAGTCAAAGTAGGATTGTTTGATGATCAGGGCAGAAAAGTAGCGGTAGATACACAGGAACACCAGTTGATTACGTCCGGGGGCGGTGTGATTGAGCAGACACCGGACGCATATTGGGAAGCATTCAGAAAGGGCCTGAAGAATGTATTACAGGAAAGTGGTGTGGAAAAAGAAAAGGTATTGGCCCTTAGCTTTTCCTCACAGGGGGAAACCATGGTGTTTCTGGATGAGCATCAACAACCTCTGCATCCGTTCTTTGTGTGGATGGACACCCGGGCCCAGGAGGAAGCAGAGATGATTAATTCCTGGTTTTCTGCGGATGAGATTTTGCAGAGAACCGGGCAGGGACCGATTATTTCTCTGTATCCCGCCTGTAAAGTTCTCTGGATGAAACGGCATCATCCCGAAATTTTTAAACGGATTAATAAAATGCTGCTGTTGGACGATTATTTCCTGTTTCGCATGGGCGGATATTTCTGCGCAGAGGGTTCCAACTGGTGTACTTCCTATATGTGGGATATCGGTACAAAACAATGGTGGCCTGAAATGCTGGAGAAGTTGGAGATTCGGCCGGAGCAGCTTCCCGAGATGAAAGAAAGCGCTACGCTTCTGGGGAAGATTTATCCGGAAATTGCGGAAGAACTGGGGCTATCCCCGGAATTGCAGCTTGTGGTTGGGGGACTGGACCAGTCTTGCGGGACGATCGGTGTCGGAAATGTGGAGCCGGGCATTTTTTCGGAAAATACCGGCGCTGTGCTGGCCGTATGTACAAAGGTGGATCACACGGTATTGGATCCGGGAGGGGAGCTTCCCTGTTTTTATGATACAGTTCCGGGAATGTATATGCTGCACACCGGCGCCAAAGGCGGGATCATGCTGCGCTGGCTGCGCGACAATCTTTGTCTGGAGGAAATGGAGGAAGAAAAGCGAACCGGAAAAGATGCGTATACGATCATGGATGAAATGGCGGAAAAGATTCCGGCGGGCAGTGACGGACTGATACTTTTACCAAACTTTGCCGGAGCCGGAGCACCGGATACAGATCAGTATGCGAGAGGATTATTGTATGGCCTGAATCTGGAACATACAAAGGCACATATTATCCGGGCTTTTATGGAAGCAATTGCCATGAATATGTGTCGTATGGTGGATTACAGCGAAAAGGTCACAGGACAGAAGGTTACGGAGGTACGTACCATGGGCGGTGCGGCGAAGAGTCCGCTGTGGTGCCAGATCAAAGCAGATATTCTGGGGCGCGACGTCATTACAATGAAAAATACGCAGGATGCCGGAGCACTGGGGGCGGCGCTTCTGGCGGGAACAGGAATCGGCATCTGGCCTTCTTTGAAAGAAATTGCCAAGAAGGCGGCGCAGCCCGACCGTGTGTATAAACCCAATCCGGCCAATCGTGCAGCCTACGACAAGGCGCTGAGACGATATGAAATGCTGACAAACGCAGTGAAAGGGCTGACAAAAGAGCTGTGCTGAGGGTCGAAAGAAATAGTGTTACCGGTTGTTCCCGGAGGGGAGCAGTAATGGAGATGCAAAGAGTGGAGGATGGAAAGACCAATGGGAGAGAAAATACAACAGTTTTTAAAGCAGAAGTTTCCGGAGATTTCGATCACGGCTGTGGCAGATGCCCGAAACATTGTGACCTTATCGGGAGAGTGTGAATCCTGGCAGCAGCTTGTGGATGTGGGACATGCCGTGGCAAAGCTGGAAAATGTGAAAAATGTAGTAAGTGATATGACAGTCCGTGGGATGGAGATTCCCGGGCGGGACTATGAGGCGCTTGCCAGGGAAGGGGAGAAAAAAGGCGTCCTGGCGGAAGCGGATGTGGTGATTGTAGGACTTGGGATTGTAGGATGCGCAATTGCACGAGAGTTGTCCAAGTATGATCTGAAGATTGTGGCCATTGACATGGCTGAGGATGTGGCGACCGGTGCCAGTAAAGCCAATAATGGAGGAATTCATCACGCAGGCGGCGTGAAGCCCGGAACATTGAAAGCGAAGCTTAGTGTACGGGGAAACAGAATGTATGATCAATGGGCCGAGGAATTGGGGTTTGACTTTATACGCTGCGGAGACTTGCTGTATGTGGAAGATGAGGAAGATATTGACGGCCTCTGTGAGGAATTTAAAATTGCATTGAAAAACGGGGATTACAGGCCGCAGTTGATCAACGGGGAACAGGCGCTGGAGATTGAACCGAAACTGGCAGATTATGGAAGAAAGCCGGTTATGGGGCTGTGGCTGCCTTCCCAGGGACGGGTGCATACGTACGAAGTGGCTGTGGCGCTGATTGAGAATGCCGCAATGAACGGAGTGCAGGTGATCTTTCAGTGCAATGCCTGCGGGGTATATACGGAAGAAGGCGCTGTGACAGGTTTGTTGACAGATCAAGGCGTGATTCGGACAAAATATATCATCAATGCCGCCGGCGTCTATGCGGACGATATCTCCGCTATGGCAGGAGACCGCTGTTTTACGATCCATCCGCGGCGGGGTACGCTTGCCATCATCGACAAAAGTAAAAAGCCCATGTTTGATCATCTGACCGGTCGTTTTATCTCGGCTGCCAAGCAAAAACGGAATCCGGAGTCTAAGGGAGGCGGTATGGAGTTTACCCCTTCCCAGAATATTTTGATCGGTCCATCCGCGGTAGAAAGGCCGGATAAAGAAGACGTGGAGACGACGGCGGAAGAGCTGGAATTTATTATGAAGATCAATGAGAATCCGGAAGTATCCGAACGGGACATTATCCGTATTTTTGCAGGGACACGTCCGGCGGATTTCAGTGAGGACTTTGTGATTGGGATGTCTCCGATTGCCCGCCGTTTTATCAATGCAGCGGCAATTCAGTCGCCGGGGGTAGGTTCCACGCCGGCGATTGCGGAGATGGTGGAACAGATCGTGCTGGAAAATGCGAAACAGGAAGGAATGGAGATAGAACGGAGGGCAGATTTCAATCCCATTCGGAAGCGGCCCGTTCGTTTTGCGGAACTATCCCACGAAGAACAGGATGCGTTGATTCAGGAACGTCCGGAATACGGAAGAATCATTTGCAGATGTGAGACGATTACGGAAGGGGAGATTCTGGATGCCATTCATTCCCTGGTAGTCCCGGCCAGTATCGACGCGATCAAACGGCGGACACGTGCCGGGATGGGACGGTGCCAGGGCGGATTCTGTCAGGCAAAAGTGCTGGAAATTCTTGCACGGGAACTGGGAATCAAACATACGGAAGTGACTCTGCACGGAAAAGGATCCAATATTCTGACTGAGGAGAATCGATAGAAAATAAGAAACGGCAAAGGAGAGTTTAGAATGAAAGAACTGACAATCGACGTCGCGGTAATCGGCGGTGGACCGGCCGGTATGGCGGCGGCTCTGGAGGCAGAAAGACTTGGTGTGAAGGTGGCTTTGCTGGAGCGGAATTTTGAGTTAGGCGGCATTTTACAGCAGTGTATCCATGACGGATTCGGTCTGCAGCGTTTTGGCGTCAGCATGGCGGGCAGCAGCTATGCACAAAAATTTATTAATGAGATCGAGAAGGCAGAAATGCAGGTGTTTTTGGATACGATGGTTTTGGAGATTACAGAAGAAAAAACGATCTACGCCTGCAGCAGCCAGGAAGGGATGATTCGGCTGCAGTGCGGCGCGATTATCCTGGCTATGGGCTGCCGGGAGCGGACGGCCGGGCAGATTCTGTTGTATGGGCATCGTCCCCAGGGCGTGATGACGGCGGGAAGTGTACAGCGTTATATTAACATGGAAGGGTATCTTCCCGGGAAAAAAGCGGTTATTTTGGGTTCCGGCGATATTGGCCTGATTATGGCGCGGCGCATGGTGCTGGAGGGGATAGAAGTGAAAGGCGTGTATGAGGTGATGTCTTCCCCGGGCGGACTGACCCGTAATATTGTGCAGTGTCTGGAAGATTTCGAAATCCCCCTGTACCTGTCCCATACGGTAACCCGGATTCGCGGAAAACATCATCTGGAAGGGGTTACGGTCATGAAGTTGGACGGGGAGAGAAAACCAATCCCGGGTACGGAAAAAGAGATTGACTGTGACCTGCTGGTACTTGCCGTGGGATTGATTCCGGAGAATGAACTGTCTGTGCAGGCAGGGGTGGAAATGGATGAACGTACACGGGGACCATTGCTGGATGAGGATTATATGACCAGTATTCCCGGTATCTTTGCCGCAGGCAATGTTTCACTTGTGTTTGACCTGGTGGATTATGTATCCCAATCCGGAGAAATTGCCGCGCAGGGAGCCGTGAAGTATCTGCAGGGGAAGATAGACTCGAATCCGGAGTATGAGAAGGTACAATATGAGGGAAATGTTCAGTTTGTTGTGCCGCAGCGTATCCGCAAAGGGGAAAAGGAAAAAGAAGTTGTGTTTTTCCTGCGGGTGAAGCATCCTGCACGCCGGGCGGAATTGATTTGTACAGAGAAAGAGCAGATACTTGTAAAGAAAAAGCTTCCGACAGCGGCTCCCCCTGAGATGCTTTCCTGTCAGGTGAAGATTTCTCCGGGACAGAGTCCGAAAGTGCAGATTCCGGAGACAGGAAATTCAGAAGAATAAGAAATTCGGCAGAATAAGATGCACGTTTGTTATGATAAGAAAAGCAGAAGAGAGGAATGACAGGAAAAATGAAGAAAACCTATACTTGTATTGTATGCCCGATGAGCTGCCGGATTACGGTAGAAGAGCAGGAAGAGGGCATGAAAGTGGCAGGGAATGGCTGCGGCCGCGGAAAAGAATATGCGATGAATGAACATACTCTGCCCAAACGTACTCTTACCACCACCGTAAAAGTGGAAAATGGCAGATTACGCCGTCTTCCGGTGATCACGGACAGTCCGCTGCCAAAAGCAAAGAGGGAGGAATGTCTGAAAGAAATCTATACGGTTTGTGTACAGGCTCCCGTGCATTATGGAGATATTGTTCTGGAAAATGTATGTGGAACCGGCGTGGATGTTCTGGCGTCCCGTTCCGTGCAGCAAAAAGCATAAAGAGAAAGAAACAGTCTGTATCCGGATCGGATACAGACTGTTTCTTTTGTAAGGAGTACAAATCATGACGATTCTAGTCAGCAAGATAATCTACGACTTTTGTAATCTGTTCTGCAAAAGTTTCTCCAAATTTTTTCTCAAAGAAAGCGCCGCCGATTGTGAATCCGTACAGATTCGGGAGTGCTTTTACGATATCCAGTTTTTCATAGCAGTCTACACTTCCGGCAATGCTGAAAGGTTTGGAGACAGATGGTGCCAGCCGCTTCAGGAGTTCTTCCGGATCTCCTTCCGCGTAGCGGAATGCGGATAAATTAATGCCGTAGATATTCTTTTTCTCCGCATCCTGCGCTTTTTCGATGATGGAATCGATACTGCCGCGCAGCCGGGAATCCGGGGCCAGTCCGACGAATGGAGAATATGCAATGCCTCCGTCTGCAAGAACCTTTGCAACACTGTCATAGTAAACGGTTCCAAGTACATGATCCACGCCGCATTCTACGCAAAGTTTCGCAGCTTCCAGACATTTTGCTTCATCCATAGCAAGAACTTCGATATAGACTGTTTTTCCGTTTTCTTTCATACATGCAGCCAGATCTTTCATACTCTCCGGGGTAGTGCCTTCAATTTTGAAGCCCCAATGCTTTGTCGGCGCATCTTTTGCGCCCAGAAAAATTTCTTTTGCATTCTCTACGGTTACATCGTGCCATGTCAGCATGGTAATCAATTCTTTTTTCATAATCTCTTCTTTCCTCCCTATGATTTTCTGTAAGATATCCTTTGAACATTTATCGCCTATTTATCAGCGGTGAGTTTGGAGAGCTCCTCCGTATATCCATGAGTTGCCTCAATAAATAAGTCGTACTTTTTCAATAACTGGTCATAAACCGCACGGTGTTCCGGATTGGGGTCATATACTTTGTCGACTTTCGCAAACTTTTTGGCGGCTTCCTGGATGGACGGCCATTCTCCCACACCGTACCCGGCAATAATGGCAGCGCCCAGACATGCGGCATCCTGCGTATTCTTCATGGTGACAACCTGACGGTTCATAACATCGGCTTTGATCTGGCACCAGAGTGGACTTAAGGAACCGCCGCCTAAGGAACGAACCTGCGTCACCTTTACCCCGGTCAGCTTTTCAGTGTATTCGATGATCTTCGTAATATTACATGCAAGTGCTTCCATAAAAGCACGGATAATATGCCCTTTTGTGTGACCAAGGCTCAGGCCGTAGAGGACGCCCCGGCCATAGATATCGTGATGCGGATTTCCGGCCCCGCCGAAGAACGGCATCAGGAAGAGGCCCTCTGCTCCGGCCGGGGTTTCTGCCGCAAGCTGATCCATCAGATCATAGGCATTGCCTTTTCCGTTTTCTTCAAGAAGGAGTTCTTCATGACAGAGTGTATCCCGGAGCCAGCGCATCAAAATACCACCTTTTGCACCGGCCTGGATCATGTACACATCTTCCATGTCGCTGTAATTGCAGGGAACACATCCATTCTCGTCAAATACCGGTTTATCTGTTGTGGTACATACCATCAAAGCGCCGCCGGTGGATTCCGAGAAAATACCGGGTGTTACATTTCCTACCCCAATAGCGCCGCTGCTCTGGTCCTGCCCTCCCATAACGAGACGTAAGTCATGAGGGAGGCCCAATTCATCCGCAATATCGGGAAGGATGGTTCCGATCACAGTTCCGCATTCGAAGATCTCCGGGAGCTGGTCGGGACGAATCTGTAAATATTCCATCATTTCCGGCCACCAGTCCTTGGTGGTAATATTCCAGAGATAGGACGTGCACCAACTGGAACCATGGCTTGCCATTTTGCCGCACATATGCCACAAAATATAATCGTCACACATGAACATCATACGGATCTTCTGAAAAAGTTCCGGTTTATTTTTGCGGAACCATAAAATTTTTGTCGCGGGATAGACAGGATCAATCGGAGTTTGTCCGGTTGCCATGACAATTTCTTTTGGAGAGAAATGTGCGTTGATTTCCATTGCTTCCTTTTCTGCGCGGTTATCCATCCAGACATAAAAATTGTCCAACGGTTTCATCTCTTCATCCAGAAATACGATGGTCTCTGCGGAAGAATCCATGGCGAATGCACGGATGCATTCTTTATCCACGCCAGACTCAGAGATCACTCTTTTGACACAGGTTTTGAATGTGTCCCAGTATACATGCGGGATCTGTTCTACACGCTGTGCCGAGGGCTTCAACAGGTCATATTCCTGCGCATGATGCAATACTTTATTGCCGCAATCATCGAAAAGCGCAACCTTGATTGCGGTTGTACCGATATCCGCCCCGAGATAGTAATTGTGCCCCATGTTTCTTTACCGTCCTTTCTTGTTGGTGTTGAATCGTAATTATTCAGTTTAGAGCGTGTTTGCACTTGCTGCAAAATCCGTAAGAATGCATAACAGTTGGAATAGAATCCGGCCTCTTTGCCATAAGGCAAACTTCAATGGGTTGCATTCCGTAATCAGGAAGGCATAGGCTGAATAGTTACGCTGAATCAGTATACATACAGGGTAAAAGGATAGATTTTTGAAAATATGTTTGAAATAATAGAAATTTATATGATTTTTTCATTGACTTGGTTTTAATATGTAAAAATCTATCATTTTGTCTGTCAACTGAAACATTTTCTTGTACTATTATAACAAAACAGAAGATGTTTCTCAATAGTTTAGTAGAAAAAATATATATAAGTTTGAAAAAATATATACAAAAAGAAGAGAAATATAAAAGAAGTTGTAACATAGAAAGGGAGCTATTGCAAAATGGAACTTTTCTGCAATAACTCCGATACATTTTAACTATGTAGTTGAATGCTGAATGTGCTTTTATCACTGCGGATAAAGGAACGGCTGTAAGCGAGCAGACGTCCGGTTTTGTCACGGTAATAACAGGAAAGCATAAGCAAGGCTACACCGTCCGGCACATCCAGAGATTTCCGTGTTTTGGGTATTCCGTTGATGATTTCCAATGTCTGGCTCATACTGGAAAGTTCGATTCCATAAAAGGAAAAAATATCCTTGAGAGTGAAAACGGAAGAATTTATAATTTCAAGTTCCGGAAGGATCTCTTTTGGGACATAAATCTCTTCCGACGATACGGTTTCGTCATCAAACGTGATAAAGTGGCGGATATAAAAAATCAGATCATGAAGTCCAATATTGAAATAGTTGGCGTATTTATTGCCGGCCGGTCGAAGCTGCTTTGTGTGTTCTTTGATAGAAACATGCTTTTGACCGGGAGAGAAATTGTTGATGAAGCCGCCGTGTTCTTCCAAAACTTCTTCGTATTTATTTCCCACTACAAATACGCCCTTCCCCTGTACCCGGCGGAGAATTCCCTCGTTCACCAGTGCATCTACGGCGTTTCTCACAGTGAGCCGGTTAATTCCAAAGGTCTCCGCCAGCTTGTTCTCGGAGGGAATCGCGGTACCTGGAAGATATTCTCCGTCTTCAATTTTTGCACGGACAATTTCCCGAAGCTGCAGGTAAATCGGCATACGGTAATCCAATTTCATATCGTGAGTGTCGTTCTTTTCAGCTAATGCATTCTTCTCATCCATCTTATTCCTCGCTTCTTGACTTGTCGATTTCACTTACAAATTTAAACAGATCGGAACGGATCAATTGCTTATAGTACGTAATGGGAATATCCTGTTCATCCTTTACGACGCCGGATGTAAAAAACAATGGGGAATCTGGTGTAACTTCCAACAGATGTGCTTCATTTTCACTGGCGTAAGTGACACTGATGTGTTCTTTTCCAGAAGATTGCTTTTTGTGGTAGATATTTTTGAATAGATCACCCATGGGAGTATTCTCCGTATAACGCTTGTCAAAATCGGGATATCTCTGGCAATCAATATAGGTCGTTTCCAAAAGAGCCGGGGTATAATCCACACTCCGTATACGAATGTATTCATAGACTTTTTGTCCCAGAGGAATCTGCAGTTTTTTTGAAATCTGCTTTGTGGCTTCAATAATGCGGGAACTGACAATTTTTTTTGCTAAAACTCTTCCCTGTTGACGCAATTCTCCGATCATGGAATCCACACCGACCATATTACGGGAAATTTTCGGTACGGATACGAAAACACCGGAGCCGCGAACTCGATACAAAACACCCCACCCTACTAAAATATCCACTGCCTGCCGAAGAGTAGAACGGCTGATTCCCCACATCTCACACAAATCTCTTTCGGAAGGAATTCTGGTATTTGCTGTCAATCGATTCACTGCGATAAAATCTTCTAACTTTTCTACTGCTTCTGTTCCCGGAGGGATTCGGTAATCCATAATTTTACTTCCTTTCGACAAAACTCAACAGCAAAAGTGAATATCTGTCTGTGTTATAAGTTTATCATATTCGTGGATAAAAAGATATCACAAAAAGAGATTTTATTTAAATTTTAGGAGCAATTTCAACGATTTTCGAAAAAATTCCTGTTTAAAAATCTCTGTTTTTTTACATTCCCAGTCTCTTTTTCCAGCGCTTCATGCGGTACCATGTAACCAGAAGGAGACAGCGGCAGACATTGTCAGCCACCATACAGATCCAGACGATGGTCAGACCTGCCTGGAATTTTTCAATAAATACCCAGCTTAGGAAAATCCGGATGCCCCACATCGTAAAGATGGCGAACAGGAATGGGGTTCTTGTCTCTCCGATTCCATGAAATACTCCTTCAAATATAATAAATACTGCAAACAAGGGCTCGCTGACGGCGACAATTTTCAAAACTTTCGCTCCTAACGTGATGACGTCCGGATCATTGGAGAAAATCCGCATGATGAAAGGAGAAGTAAAGAAGAGGAAGATGGACATCACGGTCATAATTGATACCGCAATTTTCAGTCCGGCCTTTGCCACTTCATGTAGTTCTTTTTCGTCTTTCCGTCCTACGGCATTCCCGGAGAGCGTACTGACGGCAGTCTGCATTCCATATCCGGGGATATAAAAGGCTTCCTCGATTGCCAGCGCGATAGAGTGTGCGGCGGTACTTAAGGTGCCCAGTCGGGCTACCAGTGAGGAGAAGATGACATAGCCGCCGCCCACAACGAAACGTTCTCCCATCAGAGGAACGGAAACCTGAAGACAAGATTTTAACAGCTTCCAATCCGGTACAAGGGAAAGTCCACGCAGAGTAGTCATGGGGTTTCGCATTGCGGCAATAAAGAGCAGGATACCGCCCAGACTCTGACTTACAGCCGTTGCGATTGCCGCGCCCGCTACCCCCCATCCTGCGCCGGGGATTACAAAGGAGACGGCGGCGATGGTGATCGGAGTACCGGGACCGATCAGAAACTGGTTCAACACAATATTTAAAATATTTACAAAGATATTAATTGCCATAGGCGTTTTCGAATCTTTGTTGGCTCGCAGTACATTCCCATATATCACGGTGGAGCCTTTTAACAGCATCGGGCAGGAGGTAATGAAAAAGTATAAACTTGCCTCATGCCAGATCTCCGGACTTGCGCCCATCCATTTAGGCAGGACAGGGCTGATCCCAAGCGAAACGGCAGTCTCAATGATGGAGAGAGGCAGCAGAACCCATAATGCCTGCGCGGAAGTACGGTGTGCGGATTCCATATCTCCTTCCCCGGTATAGCGTGCGATAAAGGAAAGAAGACTGATGCTCATGGAAAAGAAAATTCCGTTGAATAACCAATTGACCGTACTGGTCAGTCCCACCGCAGCGCTTGCTTTGGCGCCGATATGTCCCACCATAGCGGTATCTACATATAATACGGCAGTCTGTAATGCCTGCTCCAGAATGGTAGGTGCTCCGAGAACCCAGAGATTCCGCATCATATTGGGTTTTGCAGGAAGCTGATTGGTTGAGGTGGATACATTCATACTTTTTCCTCCTTTCGAATGTATTTGCGATGTCCAAAAGCATACCCGGTAGTATTCATAGATACCGTAGGAAGAAAAGGGTAGTCTGCACAAGGGACATCCCCTGTTTTACAGATCAGAAAGATTTGATTTTCTGATACATAAAACAAGGGATGTTGCGGAATAATCAGGATTCCCTGCTATTGTACAACATCCTCTGTTTTTCTGCAATATCCGTTCCTGTCCTTTCGATGATTTCCGGTTACTATTCACGGCCTGAGAGGCCGCTCATAGCAACGGTTCGGGGCGATATTTAAAGTTTTGCTGCGCAAAAATCGCCCCTCACTGTTATCATTATTGAATAATATTCCTACAGAATGCGCTGGACTGCGCATTCCGTGACAACAGACTTACGCATCTTTGCATATTATGCATGTTCCGGAAGGAATTCTCTCAGGTAATCCACAGATCTCTGTACGGAAGTGTGCGGATCTACCCAGTAGATGCTATCATTGATCTCCAGATCTACATAACCGGTATAGTTATGTTTTTCCAGAGTTCGGATATATTCTTTCAGAGGAAGGTTTCCGTCTCCGAGAATGTAATGTCCGGATGGATCTCCGTCTCCATAATGGATAAACTGAATCGCGTCTTCTCCCAATACGTCGTAATACTCTTCCAGTTCTTCTCCGGCAACGGCCATAGCAATCAAATCGACGCAGACCTTTAATGCAGGACTGTTTACTTCCGTGAGCATATCTTTCAATTGCGGCAGATTGTACAGCAGATTGCTCTCATAAGGTTGGAGTTGTTCTAACATCATGAAAATACCGCGCTTTTCTGCCATTTCACAAATTTTCTGCATACTTTCTACTGCCAGCTTCCAGCTTTCCTCCCGCGGAATGTCGCGCAGGCCGCTGCCGGTGTTGATAAACAGACGATTGGTACCAAGTTCCAATGTATCGTCCATTGCCATATCAAAATAGTCCAGTGTACGATCGCGGACAATTTGGTACGGAGAACTGATATCGTAAGGATATCCCAATGTCTCCGGGGTATAGATTACAAACTTCATGCCCAGGGATTCTGCTTTTTCCCTCATTTCCCGGAGTTTACGTGCAGCGGCGGCCGAAGTAGGATAATCCAGCCGGCAGAAATGGGGATTCGCACCCCAGAGATCAATATTTCGCACATTACAGCGCTTCATCGAATCCAGATAAAAATCGAACGTGTGATGTACATACTGTGCACTCATTACTGCAATCTGATCCATTGTAATAGTTGACATAAAAATACCTCCTAATTTTTGTTGTTCTTTTTTGCAAGTAGTGCCATATATGCTTTGTGGCAGACGTGTTCACACCAGAGTGCTTTGTCAAAAGCATCATTTAGATCTTTTCCTACAAAGACAGCGCCGTGATTTCCCATCAGACAACAATCGTCGTCTCCCAGCGCTTCTGCGGTGACGGCTCCCACTTCCTGTGTGCCGGCGGCTACATAGTCTGCACAGCGAATCACACCGGTTAATCCTTCATTTACAATATCCAGAGGGACATCCATGCACATTGCCGCGAATACGGAAGCCCACAATCCATGTGTATGTACGATAGCCTCTACGTCCGGACGTTTCCGGTAGATGGCAACATGGGTGTACCACTCAATGGTAGGATCGCTCCAGGGAACCATGATGGTTTCATCTACATCTGTTACAAAGCGTTCCCATCCACGGGCATCCCGGAGATTTTTCTGAAAACACCATACCGGGCTTCCGGATACATAGATCAGGCCGCTCTTTTTATCACGTACGCTGACATCCCCGGATTCTCCGGAAGGAGAGAGTCCGGTGATATTCAGACGCTGGGTGCCTCTTGCTACTTCTTCTTTAAAAAGTTTTTGATCAAAATCCTGAAAGACATTATAATTTTCCATTCTGTTTAAGCTCCTCCTTTTTTGTGATAGATCATCGCCGGAATTCAACCGATATAATGCAGGTCGCCAATCATGGAAGCATAGGTGATCTTCTGCGCCACCTCTTCCATCCAGGAAAGGTAGTTGATTGCATTGTCTACATTATCTCCGGTAGCGATACAGCCGTTATTATGGAGCATGACAAACTGTGTTCCGTGGAATTTCTCAATGACCTCGTCATAATAAGCCTGTGTTTTTGCGGGTTCCATGGTTACGACATCGGTACTGAAGTTCCAGTTGCCGAAATCAAAATCCTGCAGGATATATCCCTGCTCTACGAATACAAGTGGGATGGGTTCCTTGCGTCCTGCAAAAAGACCACAATATACAGGATAAGTATGGAGAATGGTATTTACTTCCGGACGGGCTTTATAGATGGCCAGATGAAGTTCCATATTCTCATTGGGAGGAGTGATATCATAGATCAGGTTTCCCTCGAGATCCACAACAGCCATATCTGTGCCGTGATATTGAGAGGGATCAGTCACTCCGATGAATCCTGGTTTGATGGACATGGCCACCAGTCCGCTTTCGGCATCGCGTACACTGACGTCCCCCATCTTTTCGTTTGCGATGTGTCCCTCTTCATACAGACGACGCACACAGCGGGCAGCTTCGTCCTGAAAGAGTTTGATTCGGTAAGCGTCTTTTCTTGTTGACATAAAATGAACCTCCATTCTGTCCGGGGGTCTGCTCTTGTTCCCGGATCTTTTGCGGAAGGCCGCCCTTTTCCGTTAAAGGGCGGCCAAAATAAGTTGACGGGTTACTTTGTATAATCTGCAAGAATTTCATCGAGAATTTCACAGGCATCGACACAAAGCTGCGGACAGTCCTTTGTCAAATCCTGTTCACTGATGATCTCTTCATCTTCGGGTACGGAAAAACAATATCCGCCCAGCAGATCTTTGCAGTAAAGAGAACCATTTTTGTCGGCGAATCTCTGTTTGAATTCCTGGAGTTTTTCTACGAGTATGTCATTCTGTTCATCGGAATTGGGCTGATCATAGCCGTAGGCCATACTGATCGCCAATGCGGCAGCCGTTACAGCGCCGCAGGTTCCGCCGCAGAAGCATCCGCCGCCTAAGCCGGAACTCATTTTCAGCGCCATGGACGGATCCAGGTTAAAGATATCAGCGGCATGGCTGAACACGCATTGCGAACAGTGAAATCCCTGTTCCTCCAACATCTCGTATGCTCTTTCGATTGTCATTTTTTTTATCATGGCAGGTATCCTCCTCGACTTAATAGAAGTTATAGTGGTCTAAAATGGGAGTCCGATGTTCGGTCTTGTCATTATAATATTCATATAAACTGATTCCCAGGTAAGAACCACTGATATTATAGAGATTCCGATATCCATTCCCGCGCAGACAGCACAATGCATAATAACTGCGCTGGCTGGAACGGCAGTGAAGGTAAACCGGAATGTCACGCGGGATTTCATCCATACGCTGGCGAAGCTGACTTAACGGTACATTGTGTGCTCCATTCAGATGTCCCTCCGCAAACTCTTCTTCTTCCCGCACGTCCACGATATATGCATTGCTTTCCACCAGACTTCGTACTTCATTTACATGTACTTGCCGGTAATTGCCGTATAAAATGTTCAATCCAACCATAGCGGCAAAATTGACCACATCTTTGGCGGTTCCAAAGATCGGAGAATAGCAGAGCTCCAATTCTTTCAGATCTTCCAGCGTCGCATGCATGGTGATCATAGCGGCAATCACGTCAATCCGTTTATCGGCGGCGCCTCTGCCGATGGCCTGTGCACCAAGGATCAGCCCCGTAGGTACTTCAAATACCAGTTTGAATACCATGTAATTACTGTCGGGCATGATTCCTACTTTATCACTGGGGAAAATCAGAACCGAGTCATAAGTATATCCGGCCTTTGCCGCCATTTTTTCATTGAGGCCGGTAGATGCCGCATTCTGGTCAAATACACGGATACAGGAAGAGCCGATAAAGCCCCGATTGTTATGATGGATGCCGCAGATATGATCTGCAGCGGCACGTGCCTGTCTTTGCGCAGGGCCGGCAAGAGCCAGACGGCCATAGGAATGTGTC
Source organism: Lachnospiraceae bacterium (assembly GCA_910574195.1). Taxonomy (GTDB): domain Bacteria; phylum Bacillota; class Clostridia; order Lachnospirales; family Lachnospiraceae; genus Schaedlerella. Next base: position 67,935 of record CAJTBF010000010.1, read on the forward strand.
AGTGCATTATAGATCTCGATGGCATCTCCCACGGCATAAATATCGGGATCACTGGTTTGATAATTATGGTTTACTTTGATCCCGCGGGTTTCTCCGATGGCTAACCCTGCATTTTTTGCCAGAGCCGTTTCCGGAGCAACCCCCACAGCCATGATGACGGCATCTGCCGAAACGGTAAATTCCTTTCCATCTTTCACGGCTTTTACGCAGCCCTCTTCAATGGCGGTGACACTGCTTTTGAGATACAAAGGAATGTTGTGATCGTCCAGTTCTTTATGTAAAATCTGTACCATATCATAGTCGAAGGGCGCCATGATCTGTTCCAGTCCTTCAATCAGGCTGACATCCTTTCCGGCTTTTTTGAGATTTTCCGCGGTTTCGATTCCGATAAATCCGCCGCCGACCACCACGATCTGTTTGATTCCTTCCTGATCCACCGCAGCTTTGATTGCACGAATATCTGTGACATTCCGTACGGTAAATACATTGGCGCGGTGAATTCCCGCAATACTGCCGGGAAGGATTGGCGCGGCTCCGGGGGCGAGAACCAGTTTATCATAAGTTTCTTCATAAGATTCTCCGGTGAGCAGATTCTTTACCGTCACTTTTTTAGCAGTTCTGTCAATGGCCGTGACTTCACTGTTGGTTCGGGCGTCAATGTCATGCTGTCTGCGGAAACTTTCCGGACTCATCAGGACTAAATCCTCACTGTCCGCAATCGTTCCACTTAGATGATATGGGAGACAGCAGTTGGAAAAGGAAACATGCTCTCCTTTTTCAAACATGATGATCTCTGCTTTTGCATTGAGACGTCTGACACGGGCGGCAGCGGAAGCACCTCCGGCCACACCGCCTACAATAAGCAGTTTAAAAGGTTTACATTGATTTTCTGACATTGATCTCTCCTCCTCTGAACATTTGTAGATAAAAATAGCAGATAAATTATTTTATGATTCATTTCTTCCGATAGAACGAAACTACCTGAAAACCTCCTGTTTAACAGGAAGCAAGATCGTTTACCGTGTGCATCAGTTCCATGGTGGCCGGATAGAGGGCGTCATAAACTGCCTGATATTTTTTGTAGATCTCATGATTCTTTTCATTCGGAAAATAACTCTTTCCTGGTTTGATGAAATTCGTAAGACTTGCGAAGGTCTCAAAACCGGGATGCTTAATTCCGGAAGCTGCCATCAGCGCGTCGCCAAAGCTGGCGCCCACGGTAATTGCCGGAGTGCTGATCTCTTTTCCGGTGATATCTGCAATGATCTGCATCCAGAGATCATTCTTTACGCCGCCGCCCACAGCAAAGATCTGTTCGATCGGTACATCGTGACTCATCATGATCTGTAATTGCTGATTTACGGAATAACCTACGGCCTCCAGTGCACTGCGGTAGAGATGCTGCCGTGTATGAGATAAGGTTAAACCGAATAAGATCCCTTTTGCTTTTGGATCATTGATCGGTGTCCGTTCCCCGGCAAGATAGGGAAGGGTAACCAGGCCGTCGCTTCCGGGCGCAATCTGATCCACGCCCTCCATCATGGTCTGGTAAGCGTCGGGGCCGCCTTCTTTTTCCAGTTTCATGGCATCCGGGAAAAGAGCGTCGCGGTACCATTTGGTCAGAGAACCGGCGGTGTTGGTTCCGGCGGAGATATCACACAGGCCGGGTACAATAAATTCCTCTCTCCAGAGACGGTCGTCGTCTACCAGTCCTTCGGTACCAAGGATCATGTAAATAGAAGAACCGAATTGGATCATCATCTTTCCGGGCGCAACCACACCGGTACTGATAGCCTCTGCGCCGGAATCGTCTGTTCCTACGATAACCGGGGTACCGACAGCAAGACCGGTTTCTTTTGCTGCTGCTTCTGTGACATATCCGGCAATATCATTGGCCTCTTTGACTTCGGCAAGCTGGTCCGGGCGGCAGATGGGTCTGCAGGTTTCCGGATTGGGAGTACCGTCGTTGAAATAGAGAGGATTAAAGCTGGCGAGTCCTAAGAAACGGTCCACCACATAGTTCCCGGTCAGCTTGGCTGCGATGAAACTGGAACCGGTCAGAAACTTGTGCGCCTTGGCATAGACTTCCGGTTCCTTATTCTTGATCCAGAGGATCTTAGGCATTACATCACTGGAACATAAGGGGCGGCCGTACCATTTTTTGATTTGTTCTTCCCCGTACAACTCAGTCAGTTCTGCCATTTCGTCTGTGGCGCGGGCGTCAATTCCATATAAGATTGCTTTCCGGAGAGGACGGCATTGCTCGTCTACCGGCAAACAATCTGCACCCAGCGCGCTGGTACCGATTGCTTTAATATCTTCCGGGGCCACACCGGATTTTTCAATCAGCGCGTTGCTGATGATACAAAGATCGCCCCACCAGTCCTTATCTGCGTCATGTTCGTAATGTCCGGGAGCAGGATTCGTCATCGCATGTTCGGTGGCATGTTCGGCGATAATACTACCGTCGTCCGCGATCAATACGCCTTTGCTGGAATTCGTTCCGGTATCAATTCCCATAAAATATGCTTTTTTCAATTTTGTGTTTCTCCTTTCTACTTCTATAACTTGTATTAAATCTATACAAGTTTTTATTTAATATAACATAAAGGGGATGGATTTACAATAGATTGTAATGTGCTTTCCTGGAGTTTTTGATTGAAAATTCCTATAAAACAAGAAAAAGAAAATGTAGAAATGTACAAAATACACAAAGCGGATTTCAAATTAGACAAAATCAAGAAATTATGTATTTCAAACATATAATAGGAAGGAATATATTTCTAAATAGTAAAATTTCACAAAAAAAAATATAAAATTTGTGAAAAAAGGAAAAAAGGAGAAAGTTTTGTAAAAAGTATTGAAATAAACAAGTTAAACGAATATAATACACTATATCATTGATTTGTGAAAACTTATCAATTTTACAAATTCTATCTAAAAAAGAAAGGAGAGTGTGTTATGGCAGATAATAACACGAACGTCACCCCGCAGGCAACAGGAGGAGAAAAGGAATTAACCCGTAGACTTGGGTTGATGTCGGCGATCGTATTAGGTGTAGGTACGACAGTTGGATCAGGTATCTTTACATCCGTAGGGGAGGTTGCAGGGACCGCAGGAACACCTATCTTTACGATTTTGGCTTTCCTGATCGGCGGTTTGATCATGATTCCGCAGAACCTGTGTTACACGGAGCTGATGACGGCTTATCCGGAAGACGGACTTTTCATCGTGTATTTCCGTGAAGCAGGATGGAATTTCCTGTCCTTCTTCGGCGGCTGGTCCTGTTTCTGGGCGACTGACCCGGTAGGTATTGCAATTATGGCAATTGCCGTTGGTAATTATCTTGCATACTTTACAGGTTGGACGACCATGACAGTTCGTATCGTATCCGTTGTTTTGATCGTGCTCTTTACAGCATTGCATATGATCAAGATGGACGCAGGTGCAAAGTTCCAGAATGTGATTACCAGTATCAAGATCGTTCCGTTTATTCTTCTTGTAATTGTTGGTCTGTTCTGTGTATCCGGCGGAAACTTCAGCGCAGCGGCAGTAGAAGGATCCAACTCAGGAGCTATGGCTTTGATTCTTGGTATTGCGGCAACGACCTGGTCTTATGACGGTATGCAGACCTGTGGTACAATGGCAGGCGAGATCAAGAACCCGCATCGGAACCTTCCGATCGCTTTGATTGGTACGGTTATTCTTTGTACTTTGCTTTATACGGGGCTTTCAACAGCAGCAACAGGCCTTTGTGATATTTCCATTCTGGCTGCTTCCGACGCGCCGATTGCTACGGCATTTGAGTATGTTCCGTTTATCGGAAAATCTGCAGGAACTATCGCGGCTGTCCTGGCAATCATCGTGGTAACAGGTTCTCTGTCCTCTTTGATTATGTTCCAGGCGCGTGTGGAGTATAAGGCTGCAACAGAAGGTTTCTGGTGGAAATCCTGGTCAACGGTACATCCGGTATGGAAGACGCCTTATGTATCCATGTTATGGCAGAGCGGTTTCGCAATTATCTTTGTATTCTTTGATATCAGTACATTGCTTGGCTACTTTACATTGATCTGTCTGATCCGTAATATTCTTTGCTTCTGTACCTGGTTCAAGGTAAGACATAAGAGTAATTACCATCCGACATGGAAAATGCCTGTTGGTCCGTTGATGGCAGTTCTGGCAATTGTTCCGTCCTGTATCCTGGTTGTAACAACCTTTATCGACAGCCCGGTATTTGGCACGGTTGCGGCAATTGCGGCAATCGGTTCCGCAATTCCATTCTATTTCTATTTCAAGAAAGCAAATGCGGATATCATCGAAGCAAAAGCAGCGGAGCGTGCAGCGGCAGAGCAGTTGGCAGCAAAATAAAACAGACGCCGTAAGAATGCTAACGTGACAATTTAGTACATTTATAAACGGTATATACTACCCAATCTTATGGTAAAACATAGAGGTTGGGTAGTTTATTTTAAAAATATTTTATCATTTAAGGAGGAAGCAAATTGAAGACAAACAGACTGACCAAGGAAGAGATTTTTAAATGGTGTTCCATCCCGAAGGAAGAGCTGAAAAATCAGGAAGGCTTAAAGGTAAAGATGGAGGTTCGTCCAGATAAGGAAACCGTCATGAAAGAACTGGGCAACATGATGGCAGATGAAGTGATTGAGCATAATAAGAAAGGAATTCCGACGAAGTGGGTATTGCCGGCAGGTCCTACGGAGGAATATAAGATCTTTGTGGCTCGTGTCAATGCAGAAAGAATCAGCTTGAAAAATCTCTGGATTTTCCATATGGACGAGTTTTTGGATTGGGAGGGACGTCCGTTCCCAGTGGCAGATACTTACGAAAGTCTGGAAGGAACCATGAACGCGTGTTTCTATGATCAGATTGACGAGGAACTAAATGTACCGGAAGAGCAGAGGATCTGGCCCAGAATCAACGATGTGGATTATCCGGATGAACTGTGTGAGAAACTGGGAGGAATTGACACGGTATGGGCAGGAATCGGAGCAACTGGCCTGGTAGCGTTTAACGAGGCGCCGCATAGCTATTGCTATCGTCTGACAGTGGACGAGTATGCAAAGAGCAAAACGCGGATTGTGGACTTGAATGATGATTCTCTGCTTGCAATGTCACAGCGTTCTTTCGGATGTTGTCTGGATCGGATTCCACCGAAAGCGATTACACTTGGATTTAAGATTATGCTTTCCGCAAAACGCGCGGTGTATATGGTGGCGACCGGAACATGGAAACAGACAGTCTGCCGGATCCTGCTGTTTAGTGAACCGACCGTAGAATATCCGGTTACGATTATTCCAAAATATGTACCGGATGTAACTTTGATTACAACGGATGAAACCATTGACCATCCGATGTCTCATGAAACGAAAGGCTGGTAAGAATATGGATCAGAAAGATGTGATCGTGCTGAACAGCCATGGGGTTGGACAGTATGCGTATACAGATCATATGCCAAAATGGGGAGAAACATTAAGTGTAAAGAACTGGTATGTGGCGGAAGACGGAGGAAAGGGAACAAATGTTTCCGTAGCGCTGGGCAGATTAGGGATTGAAACTGCTTATATCGGAAAAGTTGGAATGGATCCCTGGGGAGATCTAGGAGAGAAATGGTTGAAAGAAGCCGGTGTAGATGCAACCTACATGTACCGTACCGATGAAGTGGCGACAGGAACCGGTTTGATCCTGATTGGGCCGGACGGTCAGAACACTGTCATCGACGGGGACAGTTCCAGTGTGGCGTTGAAGAAGGAAGAAGTGTTTGCAGCGTTGGATGCTATGAAAGGTTCCCGCTATTTTGTAACCGGATTTGAGGTGCCGATGCAGATTGCACTTGCAGGAGCAAAGCACGCAAAAGAGTTGGGGATGCAAACGGCATTGAATCCAAGCCCGTTGCCGGAAGAGCCTATGGACAAACTGGACTACATTGATTATCTCTTTATCAATGAAGTAGAAGGAAAATATATCTGTAATGAACCGGAAGATACGGATTTGGATCCGCGGGCGTTGATGGAAGAAGTGAAAAAAATTTATGGTGTGGGCAATATCATTATGACTATGGGCGGCGATGGAAGCGCAGCATTGTGTGAGGATGAGTATTGGACCGTACCACCGGTAAAAGTAGACAAAGTAGTGAATACAGCAGGCGCCGGGGACGGATTTATGGCAGCCGTGATGGCGAATCTGGTTTGGGGCAAAAATCTGAAAGAGGCTATGGTATGGGCAAGTCAATATGCCGGTCTTTCTGTAACAATCAATGGAACGATTCCGGCATATCGGCCGCTGGAAGAAGTCAATGCTTTTATAGAAAAGCACAGTTAAGGAGGTGCGGATGAGTCAACGTTATGCGATGATGGAAGAGATAAAAGAGCAGGGGGATCTGCTTCGTTTCTTATTTGAAAAGCGAGACGTACTTTGTGCGGATTTTATTTCTTTATGTCAAAAACATTCGTTCAAAAAAATACTTTTTGTGGGGAACGGTTCCCCTTATTATGCGGGATGTACCCTGCGCTTTGCAGCGGAGAAGTTTTTGAAAGCGGAAGCGGAGGCGGTATTTGCAGGGATGTTCCATAATCATACGGATTTCAACATTTCAGGAAAGTTTCAACCGGAGGAGATCCTGCTCGTATGTCCGGCAGAATCCGGTCACTCCAGAGGACAGGTGGATGCCGCACGCCGGGCAAAGGCACAAGGAATTTCGGTGATGTCCACTACGCTGAATCCAAAAGGAGTTCTGGCGCGCACCTCGGATGTGATTCTGACGAAACCGGGAAAGCATGAGGTTGCGATGGCGGCGACAAAAGGACAGACCATGGCAATCTTTATGATCTTATTGAATTTTCTGGAAGCAGCGTATCATACAGGAAAGCTTTCGCGCGCGGAATATGACAGGTATATACAAGCGTGTGAAAATTTGCCGGGGAACGTGGAAAAAACCATTGAGGATACGGTTTCCTGGTTTGAACAGAACGAAAAATGTATCATGAATGCACCGAAATATTTTCTTTTGGGTTATGGCGCCAATTATGGAACGGTACAGGAAGCGGCGCTGAAATTCTTCGAATGTCATGGAACGCCGACGGTTTCTTTGGAACTGGAAGAATCGCTGCATGGTCCATTCCGCGCGTTAGGTAAAGAAGACATGGCATTTTTCCTTGCGGCGGAGGAAGGGGCGGAGAGAGAACGGATGCAGCGTCTGGCAGAGGCGATTGCACCTTACTGTGAGCATCGGATCCTGATACAGAGTATGCAGAGTCCGGTGAAAGGAGACGTACTTCCTATTCATAGTTCTGATGTAGAATTTGTGGATGCCATAGAATATCTGATTCCGCTGCAGGTACTGTCCTTTTTGATTGCAGATCGAAAGGGGATTGATTTGAGTATTCCTCTTGTGGGATCTCTGGACGGTGTGATGCTGCCGGCCTATGAAGACTGAGGTTATTTGTCGCTGGCCTGTCAGTGGATGGGAATAGACTGAAAAAGAAAGAGGGACGGACATGAAAGAAAATGTGCAGTACCAGGAGCCGATCTTCATGGTAGTGGATATCGGTGGTTCTAAATATATGCCGGGATTTGTGGACCATGCCGGAACGATCCTGTATCAGGATCGCCGAGAGTGGACCGCAGTGGAACCGGAAGCGGTTGTAGAGCAGTTGAAAGAGGCGCTTCACGACATCTGTACGAAGCATCCTGAACTGGCGGAGAAGACAAAAGCCGGGGGACTAACCATTCCTGGCTTTGCAGATCCGGTATCAGGCGTATGGGTGGAATCAGATTTTCTCATTGTGAAAGATCTACCGATTTGTGACATTTTAAGCAAGGAATTTGGAATCCCGTTCTTTGCAGATAATGACTGTAATGCTTGTGCGTTGGCAGAGAAATATTTTGGCGGCGCAAAAGAGTACAAGGAGTTTTTGTATTTGACGGTCAGTACCGGGATTGGCGGCGCTTTATATCTGGAAGATGAACTTTATTACGGGGGATTCTGGCATGCCGGAGAGATCGGACTATTCGTCCTGGAGGAGGACGGGCGTCCCTCGGATAGCGGAAGTGTTAATGGTGTGATTGAGATGTATGCGTCAGGCCGGGGCTTTTCAAAGAATTTTGTAGAGGCAGGCGGCCCGGAAATAGTGGATGGACGTACACCGGGGGGGCCGGAAATTTCCGGACTGGCGAAGGAAGGAAACAAAGCGGCATTGCGGGCTTTGGAACTGGAAGGTTTGTATTTGGGGAGAGCCATTGCCAATGCCTGTGCGCTCGTAGATTTCAAAAAAATTATTCTTGGCGGAGGATTGTCCTTACTGTTTGAACAGTATCAGGAAATACTTCGCCGGGAATTCGCAAGAATTCAACCAGAAAGAAATGTAGAGATTGAGGCAACCAGGTTGGGATATTCTGGTGCGTTTCTTGGGGCTGCTGCTGTGGCAGTCCGGGGACTGGAAGGTTTTTGCGGCAGCAAAGGGGCGGGAAAAGCGGAGGAATGTGTTTTCCATGTGAAGGTAGGGCAGGATTCCGTAGAAAGCGTTCTGGAGCTGGAAGGAATGCCCTATGCCTGTCATGAGGCATCCTTTGGAAGTTTTCTGGCAGCGAAAACAATCGAAGATCCGGGGCAAAATCTGAACCAATTGGTCAAAGCAGGGAATCTAAAGCAATGGGAAGGAATCTCTGACACGGAAGAAACAAAAAAGGTATTGTTCCGGCTGGGAAGCCAAATTGGGAAGGCGGTTGCATGTGCCGCCATTCTGCTGGATCCGGGAAAAGTAACCATGGAAGGCCTGGGAACGCAATCCGATGCTTTTCAGGAGGGGCTGCTGGAGACAGTAAAGCGGGAGACTTATTATCGGGGAAATCTTCCGTTTACGGTCCAATGGACGATACCGGATGAAAAAGACCGGTAAAAACCGATAGCAATCAGAACATGCGAAAGGAACTGGCACGTACCGTCTCGGGAGATAACGGACGGCGTGCACGATCTGGGGGATGTGAGAGTGCCTTTGCATACAGGATTTTTCAGATTGAAGAAGCGGTATATAGCGGAAGGAGGTACATCCCTCTCAGGGAAAGACAGCCATCTGTATGAAAAAGCATGCAGATGATAGTGCGGTCAGAAAGGAGAACAGTATGGAATTTAAGGACAGAGTAGTAGTCATCACAGGTGCAGGCGGAGGAATTGGTACGGCAATCGCAAAGAAGTTTACGGACTTTGGGGCAAAAGTGGCGTTGATTGATATCAAAGAAGAAGTGGCACAAAAGACCGTAGAGAGATTAGGTCTGACAGCGGAGAATTCATTTTGCCTGGGTGCGGATATTTCTGAGGAAGCGCCGGTAAAGGAGGTTGTGAAAAAGGTCAAAGAACATTTTGGACGGATTGACGTACTCATCAATACAGCGGGAATTCCAGGACCAAGTGCACGTACAGAAGATTATACGTTTGAAGATGTGAAAAAAGTATACGGTGTAAACGTATTCGGTACTTATCTGATGATGCAGAACGTGCTGCCGATTATGCAGGAACAGAAAAAAGGTGCAATTGTAAACTTTGGATCTGTGTCCGGGATGTTCGGATATCCCTATGAGATTGGTTATGGATCCAGTAAAGCGGCTGTGATTTTCCTGACAAAGAATGCGGCAAATGAGAACGGCGGCAACGGTGTAAGAATCAATTCTGTTTCTCCAGGATGGGTAGATACCAATATGATGAAGACTGTATGGGAAAGTTATGCAGATGTTGGAATTGAGAATAGTATGGATAACGTAACAATTGGACCAACAGGTCGTCCTGCAAGACCGGAAGAGATCGCCAACGTCGTTGCATTTCTGGCAAGTGACGAGGCGTCTTATGTTAATGGTTCCAACTTCCTGGTAGACGGTGGTATGACATTGGGTTAATGCCGCATGTGTTTTCGGACATTTCAGTAACAGGAATTCTTCTGCCGTAGTCAGGAGCAGGCGGCGGCAGAAGAAACAAATAAAAAGAGAAAGGAAGACGGAATGAACGTCCTATTACAAAATATATTTGAACAGCCATTGGAATTGAAGAAAGTACTGGATGATCTGGCAGGGCCGAAACTGGAGTGCGTAAAACAGATCAGCGGTCTGATGCAGATCGCTGATGAAATCGTGCTAACTTCCATGGGGAGTGCATTCTATTCCCTGATGCCGATGTATGAGGCGCTGAAAGCGACAGGATATGAACGGGCGAGCTTGGTAGAGACGGCGGACCTGATTCAACATCCTGAGCGAATGAATAAGAATGCGCTATACATTCTGATGTCCAGATCAGGGGAAAGCAGAGAAGTGGCAGACTTTTCCAAATATTTGAAAGAAAACCAGTATTGTTCTGTTGCCATTACAATGACGCCGGACAGTACCATGGGGAAAAACTGTACTTATATGTTGCATGACATTGCATCCTATGATGCGATAGTGTGTATCAAAGCGTATAGTTCTATGGCATTATGTGGTTTATTTCTGGTATCTATGTTGGAGCGTAAAGAGCCGGACGAGAGGTTGATTGGAAAACTTCATCAGGCGTTTGACTGGATGGAGGCGGAAAAGGAAACAATCTTTACGCAGATTCAGGGAATTCCTTATTTTGAAAAGACGGACAGTTTTTATATGTTGTCCAGGGGATTTGGAATCAATATGCTTCGCAGCGGTTCTCTTTGGGTGGAGGAAACTGCAAAGACCATGAGCAACATTATGTCGATTGATAATTTCTATCATGGACCAATGGAAATTATCCGGTCTCATGCAATCGTCAAACCTGTTACCACGCCGGTATTGTTGGATGTATTGCCGGATGCGCGTTCAGAGATGATTTGGGGAAAAATCAATGCGGCGGTTCCGGATTCTATTTATATTGGAAAAGAAGGGAAAAAAGCGGAAGGCGGCGTCTGTCTGTTTTATCCGAATTTTGATCTGCCGGATGCTTATACAACGCTGATTATTGCGTTGTATCTACAACTCTTTTCCTATCAGTGTGCCGTATGTAAGGGAATCGAGCCAGGAACATTTTATGATGAAGGATGGATCGTACAATGAGTCGTTATGCAGCGGGGATTGATATTGGCGGAACCCGGACGAAAATCGGGATCGTGGAATTGGAGACGGGTACAGTATCCAAAGTAAAAGTATTTGATACGTGCCGGGAGTCGGAAGAACAGTTTTTTATATCTATGCGGGAAGCATTGGAACAATGTCTGAAACAGGAGAAGTTGAAAAAGAGTGATCTGTCCGGTGTTGGGATTTCCATAGGAAGCTATGTATTTTTTGATGGTACGATTGATGGAATGAGTTGTTTTGTTCCTTTTATGACGGAAGGATATCCGTTATGTTCCCGGCTGGAAAAAGCCTTTGGGCTTCCGGTCAGGGCGGACAATGATGTGAGAGTTATCGGACTGGCGGAAAGTATTTATGGGGCTGGAAAAGGGTATGCAAGGACATTGACGATCACGCTGGGAAGTGGAGTAGGAATTGGCGTGTGTGTAGACCAGAGACCATTTGGAGAGGAAGCATTCTGTCATCTGGCGGGACATGTTAAAGTACGCGCCGGTGGAGAATTTCCGGCATTGGATCAGGAACCTTGTTACTGTGGAGTCAAAGGATGCCTGGAATCTACCTGTTCGGGAACTTCGTTCGAGAAGTATTTGAAATCCTATTATGGTTCAGACATGAGCAATGAGAAGTTTTTCGCATTAACGGCAGAAGGAGATACGGAAGCGTTAGGGCATCTGGAGTGGTATTTGGATATGTTGGCGGAAGCGTTAAATCAATATATTTATCTGTATTGCCCGGATGTGATCATACTGGGCGGAGGAATTTCGAGAGGTTTGCTTCCCTGGAAGGGAAGCCTGGAAAAGAGATTAACGGCAAAAGTGCATTATAAACAGCGGACAGAAATCCGGATCTCTTCCCTGATGGAAGATAGTGGAGTGCTTGGGGCGGCGCTGCTTTATCAGGTATAGAAAGAGAGCGGCAGTTTTTTATAAAAAGTGAAGGGAAAAGGAGAAAGAAAAATGGGACATTTTATAACAGGTGTGGTAGATGAAATCTTAACACCATTTAACGAAGACGGTTCAATCAATTATAAACAGGTGGAGGAATTGATTGCATGGCATATGTCAAAAGGCATCAAGAATTTCTTTATTAACGGCCTTGCTGCAGAGTGCCAGTCACTGACCAATGATGAAAAGATCAAGCTTTTGAAAACAATTCATGGAGTAACGCAGGGCAAAGCAAAGATCATGGCATGTGCGTTTGAGAATTCAGTAGAATTGAACAAGCAACTTCTGGATCTTTACGAGGAAACCGGGCTGGCAGACTGCTATTGCATCACAGCGCCACCGTTCTTCCGTCATACGCAGAAAGCGTTATATGATTATGCGGCGGAACTGATTGATTATGCAAAGCGTCCGGTATATATCTACAACTGTGTACAGATGGGAACCTTGTTTGAACCGGATACTTTGTGCAAATTGGTAAACGAACATCCGAATCTGCGGGGATTCAAAGATGCATCCGTAGATATTTTGAACTTTATTCAGTGTACATTACGGATCAATCCGGATGAGTTTGATTTCCTGGGTGGCTGTGATGGCCTGGACGGTGTGATGATGCTTCTGGGAGCAGTGGGATGCGTATCCTTTATGGCAGTTCCGTTCCCGAAGGAGATGATCGACATCATCGAGGCAGGGGCTGCAGGAGATGCGAAGAAATGTATGGAAGCACAGCATAAAGTGCTTCGGATTCGCAATCTGTGTAAGAAGGGACCGTTTAATGCAGCCTGGATGTACGCGATGAAGTACGGCGGAGGCCCTACCGGAATGCATTCCCGTATGCCGGCAGATCAGGATTTCATTTCAGATGAATTAAAGAAAGAACTGGATGATCTGGCAAGAGAACTGGGATATGACGTACCGTGAGCCAGACTTGCGGGAAAGGAGATATAAAACAAAATGGAACTGACAAGAGTAAATTTTAAGCCGTCCTTTTTTGGAGACCGGCCGGTAGAATTGTTGAGCGACGGGGAATTCAAAGCGACCGCATTTCGTTATGAGACAGGTGTGTGCGGGCTGAAGATTCAGAACCGGCACTGCAATATGGTCGTGCTACCGTATCTTGGGCAGCAGATCTGGTTTGCAGAATTCAATGGAAAGAATCTGACACAGAGATCTATTTTTGATCAGCCTTTGACCACTTCCAAGCTGGGAGATAACTATGGCGGACTTCTCCTTCATTGTGGACTGACCAACATCAATGGGCCGGGAGAGGGGGAAAGCGACTATCCTTTCCACGGAGAATTACCGTTCGCGAATTATCCGGAAGCATATACAGGAATCGGTCATGACGAAAAAGGAAAATACCTGGTGGCCGGGGGTACTTATATTTATCGGAACAGTCAGGAATACCATTATGCATATAGTCCGGAACTTCGTCTTTATGAGGATGCTTCCGTGGTAGAGATGCACATTGATATTCATAACCGCCGGGGCCGGGAACTGGATTATATGTTCATGTGTCACATCAACTGGCTGGCAGTGGACGGTTCCCGGATTGTTTACAGCGCAAAGAAGGACAAAGAGCATATTCAGGTAGATCCTACGGAATTGGGAGACGATTCCAGGAGAGCGGTACGGGTACGGGAATACGGAAAGAAATTGTTGGAAGATCCCACACTGGCAGATGTGCTGGATTCCGAAACACAATGTTTCGATCCGGAGATGTGTATCAATGTGAAATATGAGTCCGATGAAAAAGGATGGGGGCATGCGATGCAGGTGATGCCGGACGGAGACGCCTGCTATGTAGGGTTCCGTACAAAAGAGCTTCCATTCGCATTGCGCTGGCTGTGCCGGACGGAGGATGAAGATGGAATCGGCATTGCGCTGCCGACGACCGGAACCAATCGCTCCACCGCATATCAGAAGGAGCACGGATATTATAATACGTTGGCGCCGGGTGCCCATGAGGAGCTTCGGTTTGACTTCGGTTATCTGAATCCGGAGCAGGTAAAAGAAATGGAAGCGCACATCGAAAATATTTTAAAATAAGCGGAAAGAGCAAGACAACAAAGAATAGTTGAAAAAATGAAATAATAGCAGGAGGAAAAAGATATGGCTATGAAAATCTCATTGTTTACGGCGGGCTTCTCCCTGTATCCGATCGAGCGTGCATTTCAGGCAGCGGCAAAGAACGGGTATGATGGAATTGAGATCGGCGGTTTTCGTCCGCATGCGTATGCACCGGATCTGGCAAAGGGAGGCGCGGAGAAGATTCGTCGTCTGTCCAAAGAATACAGACTGCCGATTGTAAGCTACGCACCGGAAAATACAGGTTCTCCATATAGTCTGATGTTCGCAGATCCGGAAATGAATAAAGAAAGTCTGGAATATTTCAAACTGACATTGGATATGGCGAAGGAAATCGGTTCCCAGTATTGTATGTTCGCATGCAATCATCCGGGATATGGACGGAACAGAGAAGATGTAAAGAAACTGTTTGTAGAAAATATGCAGATTCTGGCAGAGCATGCAGAAAAAATTGAACAGACCATCATCCTGGAGACACAGACGCCCTATGAGACGACAATGATTATTACGGCGGACGATGTGCGCTGGGCAATGGATCAGGTAAATTCTCCTTACTTCAAATGTATGCTGGATCTGGCAGCGCCGTTTACTTATGGAGAGCCGATCAGCGCGTATTTTGATAAGATGGGGAAAGATGTAAAGCATATTCACTTTATTGACTGTGAAAAGACCAGTGAAGACCATCTGATTCCGGGCGATGGGGAAATGGATTTCCCGCGTATCGTAAAATATCTGAAAGAGATTGAATATGACGGATATCTTTCACTGGAATTGTTCAGCCGCTATGCGAATGAGCCGGATTTTGCGGCAGAGCGTGGATATCAGGCAATCAGAAGCCTTTTAGACGAGAATTAAGAAAGGTTTTGATTACTCGCCGCAGGAGTTATCAAATTCCTGTAATCGTTTTATGGGGAATGGAACGGTGACAGAATAGAAAAGGAGAAAAAGAAAAATGGGAAAATTTGGTCCGATTGATGTTATCGTATTGAACAGTCATGGGGTAGGGCAGGTATGTCATATTAAGAGGTTCCCACGCCGTGGAGAGACATTGGAGGCGACAAACTGGCATGTAGAAGAGGACGGCGGAAAGGGTGCGACCGTTTCCGTGGCATTGGGACGTCTGGGTGTCAGCACAGGATATATTGGAAAAGTCGGTTATGATCCGTGGGGCGACATGGGAGATCAGTGGATGAGCGAATCCGGTGTGGATACCACATATATGTACCGGGATCATTCTGTATCTACCGGGACCGGCCTGATTATGATTGAGGAGGACAGCACCAATACAATTGTGGACGGCGACAGTGCCTGTCAGGCTTTGACATGGGAAGAGACACACGATGCCATCGAAGCGATGAAAGAAGCGAAAGTATTTATTACCGGATTTGGAATGCCTTTCAGAAAGGCTCTGGATGGGGCAAAGATTGCAAAAGAAGAATTCGGTATGCTGACATTATGTAATGTAAGCCCGCTGCCAAGCGAAGATATGGGTGATCTGAGCTATCTTGACTTTATGGTTCTCAATGATGTGGAAGCAAAGACGTTGTGTGGTTTTGAGGAAGACTCCAAAGAAGAAATGAGCAAGATTGTAAAACAGCTCAAAGAAAAGTATCACTGCCGGGGTGTGATTGTAACCTGCAATTCAGAAGGAAGTGTGATTCTGGACGGGGAAGAATACTGGGAAGTTGCGCCTACACCAGTGAAAGCAGTCGATACCATTGGTGCGGGAGACGGATACCTGGCAGCAGTTGCCGCAAATATTGTCTGGGGCAAATCTCTGCGTGAGGCAACGGAGTGGGCAAGCAAATATGCAGCTTACAAAGTAACAAGACAGGGAAGCATGACAAAGAAACCGGGATGCGGTTATCCGAATCTGGATGAAGTGAATGAATTCATGAAATCGCTGGAAGCCTGAAACCGCTGCTTTACTATTCACAGTGCCTTGCAGCAGGGTGCAAGGCACTGTGAATAGTAACCGTGATTGTCTGATTTTATAAAAGGAGCGCGCTCCATAGAGAAAAAACTGTCTATGAAGCGGCGCTCCTTTTTTGTTGTTATGGTATATAAAAATTGCAGGTAACGGATCTGCGGAATGATTATGGTCTCAGTCCCATACCGCCTTCCAGTGTGATGGTCTCTCCGTTCATATATTTGAAATCCGGAGAAGCGAGCTGTACGCAGGCACGTCCGATTTCCAGTTCTGCGTCGCCATAATGGCCTGCCGGCGGCATCTTTACATTCTGCTTGAAAGCGTCCGGATATGCTTTTTCAAAATTCTCAAGCTGCGCGGTCCATGCGAGCGGGCATACAATATTCACATTGATCCCGTCTTTTCCCCATTCTGTTGCAGCAACTCTGGTCAGGCCGCGAATCCCTTCTTTTGCCGCGGCGTAAGCACACTGGCCAAAGTTTCCGAAAAGGCCTGCGCCGGAAGCAAAATTGATCACGGAGCCTTTGGTTTCAACCAGATGTGGATAGCACGCTTTCATATAATAGAATGTTGCATACAAACCGGAATACAGCGACAGGTTAAACTGCTCTGTTGTATGATCTGCCAAAGTAACGCCGGAAGCGGAAGCCTGTGCGTTATTAATCAGGACATCGATTCTTCCGAAGGTGTCCATGGCCTGCTTTACCACGTTGCCTACAACCGCCTCATTGTCTGCTCCGGCAGAGACGTCTGCCTGTACGGCCAGAACCCGGATACCATACAACCGTTCCAGTTCTTCTTTCGCGTCCTCCAGTTTTTTTACATTCCGACCGGTGATTACCAGGTTTGCCCCTTCTTTTGCGTAAGCAGTTGCAATGCCGTATCCGATGGAACCGCATCTGCCGTCACTTAAAACGGAACGCCCGCCTCCTGTGATGATTGCTGTTTTTCCTGTTAAAAATCCCATAGTTCTTTCTCCTTCCTGTTTTCGCCTGTCAATAGTTCAATTATACGTATTCCGCCATCGATTGTCAACAGAGGCATACAATCCTGGTATCATCGAGGTAACAGTTCCGTCTTCGGTCTCCCTGTTCCGTTATCGATTTTTTTGTGCAAGAAAACATTTTAGATTTTTTGCGGAATAATTCAAAATCAGCCGATCCGGAATCCCTGCCCGCCGGACGAGTTCCAGAGCATGGGAGACGTCGCCTACGTGAGCGGTTCCGTGGCTGTCGCTGGAGAGAAGGACCGGATAATTGTAGTGCTTACAAAGATTTAGAAGCATCAGATCATGAAAACGGGTATCACCCCGATAACCGTCCGGACGCAGGGAACTGTCATTGATTTCCAGAAGCACTTGCCGTTCTATCGCGGTTTTTACGACTGCAAGCGGATCAATGGGGTACTTTACATCGTCACAATGACCAAGGATGCAGACAAAGGGATTATGCATGGCGGCAATATACGCGGCAGTATTTTCTTCCTTTGTGCCGGGCTTTTTTACAGAACGATGCATACTGGCAATGACATAATCCAAATGAGCCAGCACGGAATCATCCAGATCCAGGGATCCTTGCTGATCCAGAATATTTACCTCCGCTCCGTAAAGCATCTCCACGCCCAGACGCTTCCGGCGTGCCTGGGAAAGACTGCGGAAATAGGAAGGTTTTCCGCCACCGAAGGTAGCAGGTCCATGATCGGAAATTCCCAGGATACGTAATCCACGAAGCGCGGCGGTTTTGGCCATATCGGTAATAGTAGAGGCGGAACCGTGCCCGCTGGCAATGGTATGTGTATGAAGATCCAATTCAATGGAGGGCATCCTGTATCATCCTTTCCTCTGTCTGTGCAAACCTGCAGGCAGCCGTGTTTCTTATAGCAGATCAGCAATCGGTTTTCCTGTTACATATTTCCTACAGTATGACGCTTTCAAAAAGATTTGTCAATAAAAAGTACAGAAAACAAACAAAAACAAAATGAAAAACAACAAAAAACCAAATAATGAACGTTGGTTTTTATTTTGAAAAGTTGTATAATTTGAAAGAAGGATGTTGTTTTTTGTTGACTTTTGTATGCTCATCAAGTATAATAAATACAACTGGGTGGGGAGTCATTTTACCTCTCTCTGCAAGGTTAAATAATGTATGCGGGCAGGGGAATCGATCCGCATACGAGAAAGGAGTAACAGGCAGATGGGATTATATACCTATGACAGTACAGATATCCCGAAGACAGACCGGATTCCAAAACTGGTAGAGCATTTATATGCGAAGATGCCGGAGATTGAATCCGCAAGAGCAGTTCTGATCACAGAGTCCTACCGGCAGACGGAGAATGAACCGATGATTCTCCGGCGTGCGAAGGCATTTCGGCATATTCTGGAAAACATCCCGATTATCATCCGAGACCTGGAGTTGATTGTGGGAAGCACAACCATTGCTCCAAGAGGGTGCCAGACCTATCCGGAATTTTCTTATGAATGGCTGGAAGCAGAGTTTGATACGGTGGAGACACGGAGTGCGGATCCGTTCTACATTTCGGAGCAGACCAAGCGCGAATTAAAAGAAGCGAATGCCTACTGGAAGGGAAGGACAACCAGTGAGCTGGCTACCTCCTACATGGAACCGGAGACGTTGATTGCCATGGAGCACAACATGTTCACACCAGGGAACTATTTTTATAACGGAGTCGGACATGTAACGGTGAAGTATGAAGAGGTGCTGGCCATCGGTTTTTCGGGAATTCGGGAAAAGGCAGAAGCGGAGTTGGCGTCGATCAGTCTGGCAGACGGGGATTATCAGAAGAAGTCCCGGTTCCTGCAGGCAGTCATGATCAGTTGTGATGCGGCGGTCATGTATGCGAGACGTTATGCAAAGCTGGCATTGCAGGAGGCGGAGAAGTGTACGGATGAAGTGCGGAAGCTGGAGCTTTTACAGATTGCACAGAATTGTGCGAATGTACCGGAGAAAGGGGCGACTGGTTTTTATGAAGCGTGCCAGTCCTTCTGGTTTGTGCAGCAGCTTTTGCAGATCGAGTCCAGCGGCCATTCTATTTCGCCGGGACGTTTTGATCAGTACATGTATCCATATTATAAGAAAGATCTGGACAGTGGGAAGATTACCCGTGCGTTCGCGCAGGAGCTGATGGACTGCATCTGGGTAAAGCTCAACGATCTGAACAAGTGCCGGGATGCGGCGTCGGCGGAGGGATTTGCAGGATACAGTTTGTTCCAGAATCTGATTGCCGGCGGACAGAATGCGGAAGGTATCGATGTGACCAATGACTTGTCGTTTATGAGTATCCGGGCGTCCATGCATGTGTTCCTGCCGCAGCCATCCTTCTCCATTCGGGTATGGAACGGCTCTCCGCATGAATTTTTGATCAAAGCAGCGGAATTGACGCGTACAGGAATCGGATTGCCGGCATATTACAATGATGAAGTGATTATTCCGTCTTTGATGAGCCGCGGCGTGTCTTTGCAGGATGCGAGAGAGTACAACATTATTGGTTGTGTGGAGCCGCAGAAGGCGGGCAAGACGGAGGGGTGGCATGATGCGGCATTCTTCAATATGTGTCGTCCATTGGAACTGGTATTTACGAACGGGATGGACAAGGGGGTGCAGGTAGGCCCTCAGACCGGGAATGTGGAGAATATGCAGACATTTGATGAGTTCTATCATGCGTACGAAGTACAGATGGAATATGCCATCAAGCTGCTGGTCAATGCGGACAATGCCATTGATGTGGCGCATGCAGAACGTTGCCCGCTTCCGTTTTTATCCAGTATGGTAGATGATTGTATGAAGCGCGGAAAGACCGTACAGGAAGGCGGCGCGATCTACAACTTTACCGGACCACAGGGATTTGGTGTGGCGAATATGGCGGACTCCCTGTACGCGGTAAGAAAGCTGGTCTACGAAGAGAAGAAGCTGACTATGAAGGAATTAAAAGCAGCGCTTCTGACCAATTATGGAGAAGGCCTGGACAGGGAAGACATTGCGGCGATAACAGCCAATGTGGCAAAAGCCATGAGAGATGCCGGACAGCCCGTAGGGGAGTCTGAGATCGGCGCGATTCTAAAGACGGTTGTGACAGCATCCGAGGCGCCGGAGATCAAGGAAAACGGTGTGCGAATCCGGAAACTGATCGAGGAAGTGCCAAAATTCGGAAACGATATTCCGGAAGTAGACGCATTTGCCAGAGAAGTGGCGTATACCTATACAAGACCATTGCAGAACTATAAGAATCCGCGGGGTGGCAGTTTCCAGGCAGGTTTGTATCCGGTATCGGCCAATGTACCTTTGGGAGCACAGACCGGAGCCACGCCGGACGGACGGCTGGCGCATACACCGGTGGCAGATGGTGTGTCTCCGTCGGCAGGCAAGGATGTGGACGGCCCCACCGCGGCAGCCAATTCGGTATCCAGGCTGGATCATTACATTGCAAGCAACGGAACCTTATTCAATCAGAAGTTCCATCCGTCCGCATTAAGCGGAAAGACCGGACTGGAGAATTTCGTGGGATTGATCCGTTCCTATTTTGACCAGAAGGGAAGCCATATGCAGTTCAATGTAGTTAGCAGGGAGACACTTCTTGACGCGCAGAAACATCCGGATCAGTATAAGCATCTGGTAGTGCGTGTGGCCGGCTACAGTGCACTGTTTACCACATTGTCCAGGTCGCTGCAGGATGATATTATCCGTCGGACGGAACAGGGATTTTAAGCAGGAAGGAAATGCGCCATGGAAGACTACTTGAATACGAAAGGCCGTATCTTTGATATGCAGCGCTACTCCATCCATGACGGGAATGGGATTCGAACCATTGTATTTTTAAAAGGCTGTGTGCTCCGCTGCCGCTGGTGCTGCAATCCGGAGTCTCAGGAATATGCAATCCAGACCATGCTGGTGCAGGGAGAACCGAAAATCATCGGACGGGATGTGACGGTGCAGGAGGTGATGGAGAAGGTGGAAAGAGATCGCCCCTATTACCGCAGAACCGGCGGAGGCATGACGCTTTCCGGCGGAGAAAGTCTCTGTCAGCCGGATTTCGCGGAAGCGCTGCTGCGTGCAGCCAAAGAAAGAGGAATCAATACGGCAATGGAGAGTATGGGCTGCGCAAAGTGGGAAGTCATCGAACGGATCCTGCCCTGGCTTGATCAGTATCTATTGGACATCAAGCACATGAATCCTGCCAAGCATAAGGAATATACAGGAAGATCCAATGAATTGATGTTGGAGAATGCCAGAAAGATTGCCGCTTCCGGCAAGACGGAACTGAGTATCCGGATTCCGGTGATACCGGGATTTAATGACACGCCGGAAGAGATTCGTGCCATTGCCGCCTACACGAGAGAACTGCAAAATGTCCGGCGCTTGCATCTCCTGCCCTACCACAGACTGGGACAGGACAAGTATGCAGGACTGGGCAGGGAATACCTGATGGGGGATGTGGAACCGCCCACCAATACGCGGATGCAGGAATTATTAGACGTTGCGGTGCAGACATCCAAAGTAGAATGTCAGATCGGAGGGTGACAGGAATGCATCAGGAACAGGTACCGGACAGAATTGTGCAGGAGCTGGTTCCGGGGAAAGAAATTACCATTGCCCATCTCATTGCAAGTCCGGATATGACGTTATATGAAAAGCTGGGATTGGATCCCCGTATGGAACACAGCAAGTCAGCCATCGGAGTCCTTACGATCAGTCCGGCGGAGACGGCAATTATTGCGGCGGACATTGCCATCAAAGCGTCCGGAATTGAACTGGGATTTGTGGACCGTTTCAACGGCACATTAATTGTAACCGGGACAATTTCCGAGACGGAGGCGGCTCTGCGTGCAGTGTTGGATTACGTGGAGAGAAAGATGGGCTTCTCCGTCTGTGAGATTACAAGAACATGACAGGGTTGCCGGAGCAGGAAGGAAACTTTGAGACTTCTGGAACATCTGAAAGAGAAAGGGACGTACTTCCCTGGGAAATGGACGGGCAGGAAAAGGAAACTGTTGGAAGTGGAAAAATCAACAGGAAAGCAAATTGACTGGTGTGGGGTTGTGTGGTAACATAAAGGCAGAAGCAACAGAAAACAACGTTTTTTGTAAAAATCCAAGGAGGATAAAAGGATGCAAAACGAATACGAAATCAAAAAAGAAATGTGCGAAATTGGAAAACGAGTTTACAACCGCGGTATGGTTGCTGCAAACGACGGTAATTTTTCCGTAAAATTGAACGACAATGAATTTTTATGTACGCCGACCGGTGTCAGCAAAGGATTCATGACGCCGGAATTTATCTGTAAAGTGGACGCAGAGGGAAGAGTGCTGCAGGCAAACAAAGGATTTAAGCCTTCTTCCGAGATTAAGATGCATATGCGTGTCTACAAAGAGAGACCGGACGTGACGTCTGTAATCCATGCGCATCCGTTGTATGCAACAACATTTGCGATTGCAGGGATTCCGTTGACACAGCCGATTATGCCGGAGGCGGTTATCGCACTTGGATGTGTTCCGATTGCAAAGTACGGCACACCGTCCACAGAGGAGATTCCGGATGCGGTGTCCGAACATTTACAGTATTTTGATGCGGTTCTTCTGGAGAATCATGGTGCATTGACCTATTCCGATTCTCTGCTGAACGCATATCATAAGATGGAATCCGTAGAATTTTATGCACGTCTGCTGTGGCAGTGTATGCAGATCGGCGGGCCGCAGGAACTGAGCAAAGACCAGGTAGAGAGACTCTATGAGATTCGGAGACAGTTCGGTTTGTCCGGAAAGCATCCGGCAGATCTTTGCCCCAATGCAAAGGCAGGAAAACCAAGCTGCCATACATGCGGCAAGGGATGCGGCAGCAGCGCGGCGCCGGCGGCAGATAAAGATCTGGTAGCTTCTATTACAAAGAAAGTAATGGAGCAGTTGGGAATGTAGAAGACTTTCCGGACAGGAAAAGAGGACTGCTATGAACGAACAGGAGATTTCCAATGTGGTGAAAGCCGTATTGGAAGAAAGAGAGAAAAAAGGCGTTTCACGGAATGAAAAGCATGTTTGTACCTGCAAGAAGCATAGAATGACATTGGATATCGCCAATACGCTGATCGGAAAGATTCGCGGGGAGGCGGAACGGATGGGAGTTTGCGTGGTGATTGCAGTGGCGGATGAGGCCGGACATCCTGTGGCCGTCCAGAGTATGGACGGCGCCTACATAGCAAGCTTTGAGATTGCGCTGAACAAGGCTTTTACGTCGGCAAGTTTAAAGATGTCCACGCAGACGCTCTCAGGATTGAGCCAGCCGGGACAGTCTTTGTACGGAATCCAGTTTACCAACGGCGGGCGGATCGTGATTTTCGGCGGCGGGGAGGTACTGGAGGCGGACGGGGCACTGATTGGCGCTCTGGGGGTAAGCGGAGGCTCCGCAGCAGAGGACACCCGGCTTGCCGCCTACGGAAAAGAAGTATTTGAAACGGGCATTTGAAGTGATCATTTAAATGCCATAGTATGCAGGAAAGCTGCTTAAGGCAGATTTTCTGTATCTAAACCGAACAGTTGCCCTTAACGGGATGCTCTTGTGTCCTGGGGTGGCTGATAAGGAGGGAATAACGTGTCTGTAAATGAACAGATGGTACAGGACATTGTGCAGGAAGTGATGGCAAAGATGCAGATTGCTTCCGAAGTGACGGGCAATCATGGTGTGTTTCGGGATATGAACGATGCCATTGCGGCTGCAAAGAAAGCACAGAAGGTTGTCGGCAGAATGTCCATGGACCAGAGGGAAAAGATTATTTCCTGTATTCGTGCGAAGATCAAAGAACATGCGGAGATCCTTGCGCGTATGGGAGTACAGGAGACCGGCATGGGGAATGTCGGACATAAGATTCTCAAGCATCAGCTTGTGGCGGAGAAGACGCCGGGAACGGAGGATATCACAACGACGGCCTGGTCGGGAGACAGAGGGCTGACGTTGATTGAGATGGGACCGTTCGGAGTCATCGGTGCGATCACACCATGTACGAACCCCAGTGAGACGGTGCTGTGTAATACGATCGGCATGCTGGCGGGAGGAAATACGGTGGTATTCAATCCACATCCGGCGGCAATCCGGACTTCGATCTATGCAATCAATCTGCTGAACGAGGCATCCATCGAAGCAGGCGGTCCGGACAATATCGCCTGTACGGTGGAGAAGCCGACGCTGGAATCCAGCGACATTATGATGAAGCATAAGGATATCCCGCTGATCGCGGCAACAGGCGGTCCGGGTGTGGTAACGGCAGTGCTTTCCTCCGGAAAGCGCGGGATCGGCGCCGGAGCCGGAAATCCGCCGGCGCTGGTGGATGAGACGGCAGATATTCGCAAGGCGGCCGAGGATATTGTAAATGGCTGTACATTTGACAACAATCTGCCCTGTATTGCGGAGAAAGAAATTGTGGCGGTGGATGCCATCGCAGACGAACTGATGCATTATCTCGTATCCGAGCAGGGCTGTTATCTGGCATCCAAAGAGGAACAGGATGCGCTGGTCAATGTGGTGCTGCAAAATGGCCGGCTGAACCGGAAATGTGTCGGAAGGGATGCAAAGACGTTACTGGGCCTGATCGGTGTAACGGTGCCGGATAATATTCGGTGTATTACATTTGAAGGACAAAAGGAGCATCCCCTGATTGCAGAAGAACTGATGATGCCCATTCTGGGTGTGGTACGTGCGAAGAATTTCGAGGATGCCGTAGAGCAGGCCGTCTGGTTAGAGCATGGCAACCGCCATTCCGCACATATCCATTCCAAAAATGTGGATAACATCACCAGGTATGCTAAGGCCATTGATACGGCGATTCTTGTGAAAAACGGTCCGTCCTATGCGGCGCTCGGATTTGGCGGAGAAGGCTTTTGTACCTTTACGATTGCAAGCCGTACCGGTGAAGGACTTACAAGCGCAAGTTCCTTTACAAAGAGAAGACGCTGTGTGATGTGCGACAGTCTGTGCATCCGATAGATTCTGTAAAGTGAGGAGATAAATATGGAAATGAATTCTGCAAATGTAGAAGCCGTTGTAAAGCAGGTGCTGGAAAGCATGCTGAAACAGCCGGTGGAAAAGCCGGCGGGCGTATCGCAGGGAAGCCAGGGAATCCCAAAGACGGCGCATGTTGCGATGCTGACGGCTCTGGAACATTATGATGTAAAGGAGTTTCCGATGCCGGAAGTGGGCGACGGAGACATCCTTGTAAAAGTAGAAGGGTGCGGTGTCTGCGGAACAGACGCCCATGAATTTAAAAAAGATCCGTTCGGACTGATTCCGGTTGCCCTGGGACATGAGGGAACCGGAGAGATCGTGAAGATGGGCAAAGACGTGAAGGCGGACAGTGCCGGAAAACCATTAAAGGTTGGGGATAAGGTGGTAACCTGTATGATCTTCAAGGATAATCCGGATATCACGATGTACGATCTGAATAAGCAGAATGTGGGCGGCGCAGATGTGTACGGGTTGCTCCCGGACGACGACATCCATTTGAACGGTTGGTTTTCCGACTATATTCTGATTCGAAAGGGCTCCACGGTATTTAATGTAAGTGATCTGGATCTGAAATCCAGAATTCTCATCGAACCCTGCGCCGTGTTGGTGCATGCGGTGGAACGGGCAAAGACCACCGGAATCCTGCGCTTTAACAGCAGAGTGGTAGTGCAGGGTTGTGGGCCGATTGGTCTGATCTGTATTGCGGTACTGCGTACCATGGGAATTGAGAATATTGTGGCAGTGGACGGGAATCAGCAGAGACTGGATTTTGCAAAACGGATGGGCGCGGAGCATTCGGTGAACTTTATGGATTTCAAAGGAATTGAAGCGCTCTCAGGCGGCGTAAAAGATGCATTCGGAGGATATGAGGCGGATTTCGCATTCCAGTGTACGGGATCTCCGGTTGCCCATGCGAACATCTATAAGTTTATCCGCAACGGCGGCGGTCTCTGTGAACTGGGCTTCTTCATCAACGGTGGAGATGCGACAATCAATCCGCACTTCGATCTGTGTTCGAAGGAGATCACGCTGGTAGGTTCCTGGGTATATACCCTGAGAGATTATGCAACGACGTTTGATTTCCTGAAACGGGCAAAAGCAATCGGACTTCCGATGGATGATCTGATTACACATGAATTCCCGCTGGATCAGATCAACGAAGCGCATGTGACCAATCTGAAGCAGGAAGGCCTGAAGATTGCGATTGTGAATAAAGACTGATCACAGGAAATGCGAAGCTCCTTCGAAGAGCAGCGCAGCAGAAGGACGCAGAAGGCTGACTGTTTGGAACGCTTCAATCCAAACGGAAACGAAAAAGGAGCAGAATAATGGGAGAAGCAGTAGGGATGTTGGAGGTGTTCGGACTGGCGACCGCCTTTGCGGCGGCAGACGCCGGGTGCAAGGCAGGCAATGTCCAGTTAGAGACGTTCGACAAAAATAAGCCGGCAAATGCAGACGAATTGCCCGTACCATTGATCGTGATGGTGAAGTTTCGGGGAAGTGTATCGGATGTGGAAGCGGCATTGGAAGCAGCAAAGAGCAAAGCGGAAGAGCTGGCCGGCGTGGTGAATGAATACGCCATTGCACGGCCCACGGAAGACACTGAGAAAATGTTAAAATTAAGCGGTCTGGATAAAGGAAAACCAAATAAAAAATATTTGAAAGAAGTTTAGGAGGAGCAAAAAAATGGCACAGCAGGCATTAGGAATGGTAGAAACAAGAGGACTGACAGCAGCGATTGAAGCAGCGGATGCGATGACAAAAGCAGCGGAAGTTACATTGGTAGGAACCGAGAAGATTGGTTCCGGTCTGGTAACAGTGATGGTGCGCGGAGACGTGGGAGCAGTAAAGGCAGCAGTAGAGACAGGCGCAGATGCGGCAGGCAGACTTGGGGAACTGGTTGCAACACATGTCATTCCAAGACCGCATGACGATGTGGAAAAAATCCTTCCGACGATCTAAGAAAAAAGATCCGGGCAGGACGGCGAAAGGGGCAGTCTCATGGGACAGGCGTATGGATTTTTTGAAATCCCAAGTGTAACGGCGGCGGTAGTCGCATTGGATATTATGTGTAAAACGGCAGAGGTGGAGATGGTGACCTGGGAGAAAAAACTGGGTGGAAGGCTGGTGACGCTCATCATCCGCGGGGATGTCTCTGCCGTCACACAGGCAATGGAAGCCGCCGTGAAAGGTGGAATAAAGAAGCCGGCAGCTTATGTGGTGATCCCAAGTCTTCATGAGGAGGTTCTGAAGATCATCAACAGCAGTGCAAACCGGGTAAGCTAAGGAGGCAGTTATTATGGCAGAAGACAAGAAGCCGACAAATCAGGAAAATACGGAAGAGACTTCCAAAGCTGCAGAGACAGCGAAGAAGAGCACCGCAAAGACCAAAAGTACGGCAAAAAAGACTGTCGGTACGGCAAAAGCTGCATCCGCAAAGAAGACGGCGACGGCAAAAGCACCGGCAAAGACGATTGAGAGAATGAAGCAGGCAGCACAGCCGGCAGAAGAAGGAATCGTACAATCAACAATCCAGAAGGAGGAAAAAAGAATGGCACAGGAAGCATTGGGAATGGTAGAAACAAGAGGTCTGGTAGCATCTATTGAAGCGGCGGATACCATGCTGAAAGCGGCGAATGTAGTTTTGGTGGGAACCGAAAAGATCGGTTCCGGTCTGGTAACCGTAATGGTGCGCGGAGACGTGGGAGCAGTAAAATCTGCAGTAGAGTCCGGCGCGGAAGCAGCCGGAAGACTTGGGGAACTGGTTGCGACTCATGTAATTCCGAGACCGCACGGTGACGTAGAGAAGATTCTTCCGGCAATCAAATAAAGATACAAAACGTATTTGAAAGAGAGGGATACCGGGGAATCCGGTCTCCGGTATCCGATCATGGAAGTTTGATGCCGTTACCGAATCCGTCCGCAGAGGATGGACGGTAACGTTTGCGTATTGTCAAACGAGGAGAAGGAATATGGACAATAAGAATGTAGCATTGATAACGAAAATGGTTTTGGAAGCCATCGAGCAGCAGAAAACCGCAGAGGAAAACGGCTATCTGGTTCCTGTGGGGGTATCGGCGCGACATGTCCATCTGACGCAGGAACACGTGGAGGCGCTGTTCGGAGAAGGTTATCAGCTTACAAAGAAAAAAGAGCTGATGGGCGGGCAGTATGCATCCAACGAGACGGTTACAATCGTGGGACTGAAATTACGCGCCATCGAAAATGTTCGGATTCTGGGACCTGTCAGAAGCAAGTCTCAGGTGGAGGTATCTGCAACAGATACCATTCGGCTCGGTGTAAAAGTGCCGGTTCGGGAATCCGGAAATGTGGCGGGTTCGGCTGCAATTGCAGTGGTCGGTCCCAAAGGGGTAATCTATCTGGAGGAAGGATGTATCATTGCAAAACGCCACATTCATATGGCTCCAAAAGACGCGATGGCGGCAGGGGTACATGACGGGGATATTGTATCCGTGAAAGCAGACAATGAGCGCGGAACGGTATTTCAACATGTACAAATCCGTGTGGACGACAGTTTCACGCTGGAAATGCATATCGATACAGACGAAGCAAATGCAGCCCAAATTGCAACCGGAGATACCGTAAGAATTATAAAATAGGCGGTAAGCCGATTGCAGGAGGAGAAACATATGCTTATTGGAAAGGTAGCAGGAAGTGTTGTATCAACACGGAAAAGTGAAAATTTAATCGGCAATAAGTTCATGATCGTCCATGTGCTGGAGCCCATGCAGAACGGTGCAAAGCAATTGATCGCCGTGGATAAGATCGGTGCGGGGATCGGAGAGTATGTGCTGGTGGCGCAGGGAAGTGCGGCCAGAGTTGGCAGCGGACTTGAGAACGCCCCTGTGGATGCGGCAATTGTGGGGATTATTGACGATGGAACAGGACTGGAGTAGTGAGAGTTATGGACATGAAAGAATTAAGCAGCATAATGCAGCAAAATGGTATTGTTGGTGCAGGTGGTGCGGGCTTTCCTACCTATGCAAAGTTGAACGAGAATGCGGAGACGATTATTCTCAACTGTGCAGAGTGTGAACCACTACTGAGATTACATAGGCAATTGCTTGAAAAATACGCACAGGAGATTGTGGATACCTTTCATCTGATCGGGCAGGCAGTCGGTGCAAAAGAAGTGATCATTGGAATTAAAAAGGCGTATACGAAGACCATTGATGCGCTGAACAGTGTGATCGGCGCTTATCCGGAGGTGCGTCTGGGACTTCTGGATGAAGTCTATCCGGCCGGTGATGAAGTTGTTCTGATTTATGAAGTGACAAAAAAAGTAGTAAGACCCGGCGGACTCCCCATAGAATGCGGTGTTGCCGTATTTAATGTAGAGACTGTCTATAACGTATACAGAGCAATGAATCAGAAAACACCGGTGGTAGATAAACTGGTGTCCGTGGTTGCCGAAGTGGAACATCCGGTAACGGTACGTGTGCCCATCGGAACAAGCATTGAAGAAACAGTGCGGCTGGCAGGCCGCGCAACGACAAAAAATCCGGTTTATTTTATCGGTGGTCCTATGATGGGATTTATCGGAAGCGGTTCCCAGCCGGTAACCAAGACGACTAACGCCGTACTGGTATTGCCGGAGGAGCATTTGATTATACAAAAAAAACGGAAGAAGACTTCCATTGATTTGAAGCGGGCAGCCGCGTGCTGCTGTCAATGTTCCATGTGTACGGATCTGTGTCCGAGAAATCGTCTCGGTCATCCGATTGAACCGCATTTGTTTATGCGTGCCGCAACCTGCAAGGATATCCAGGAACCGAACATTTTTGTAAATACGATGTTTTGTTCCTCCTGTGGATTGTGCGAGATGTATTCCTGCATGCAGGGACTCGCTCCCAGATCTCTGATGGCAGAGTATAAGGCAGGTCTGCGTGCAAACGGCCTGAAGCCGCCGCAGGTAACGCCAAAGCCGGTGGGAGAAGAGAGAGAGTACCGGAAAGTACCGATGGAACGTCTGATGGCACGTCTGGATCTGACAAAATACAACAAAGAGGCGCCGCTTGACGAATCAGCGGTTCCGGTTTCCAAAGTAAAGATCCTGTTGAGCCAGCACATCGGCGCTCCGGCAGCCCCGGTTGTAAAACCGGGAGACAGCGTAAAGGCGGGGCAGATGATCGCAGAACCGGCAAAAGGTTTAAGTGTCGGGATTCATGCATCCATTGACGGTGTGGTAAGCGAAGTAAGCAGCAAATATGTAATCATAGAAACGCAGGAAGGACGTGCAGGGAAATGAGTAAGGCAATTGGAATGGTAGAATATAAAACTGTTTCAGCAGGTGTCGTGGCGGCCGACGCCATGGTAAAAACCTCTGAGGTCAGTATCATTGAAGCACAGACCGTATGTCCGGGAAAATATATCGTAATCATTTCAGGTGATCTGAGTGCGGTCAATGCAGCCGTGGAAAATGCAAAGACGCTGCATGGGATGCACCTGATCAATAGTTTTGTACTCGGGAACCCACACGAATCCATTTTTCCGGCCATTTATGGGGCGACGGCGATCGAAGAGGTTTCGGCGCTTGGTATTATGGAGACCTATGATGCGACATCCATTATCGTAGCGGCGGATGAGGCGGCCAAAACTGCCATTGTGGATCTGGTGGAGCTTCGTGTGGCGAGAGGAATGTGCGGAAAATCCTATTTGATGCTTACCGGAGAAGTGGCGGCTGTCGAGGCGGCAATTGAACGGGCAAAATCGGTTGTAGCGAAAGACGGAATGTATCTGGATTCTTCCGTGATTGCACATCCGGACGCGCAGATCCGGGATGCGATTTTGTAGCAGGTGCATGGTACTTCGGCCGGAAATACGTAACAGTTTAGCCATCGGCCCCACTGTTGCGGAAATACATCAAAAGGGACAGGAGGCACAGCGATGCTTGCGATAGAAAGACGAAATGAAATACTGGGAAAGCTTCAGGTAGAGCGTCGGGTAGTAGTAAGCGAGTTAAGTCAGTTCTACGGTGTATCAGAAGAAACCATCAGAAGAGATCTGGAAAAGCTGGTAAATGATGGATTTGCAATAAAAAGCTATGGCGGCGCAGTGATCAATGAAAATGCAAACATTGATCTGCCGTTTAATATCAGAAAAAATCGAAATGTAGTGGGAAAACAACGTATTGCAGAGCTGGTCAGAAAGATGGTAGGCGACGGGGAAAGCATTATGCTGGATGCCAGTTCTACGGCAGTATATATTGCAAAAGCGCTCAAAGAAAAAAAGAATCTGACCGTGATCACCAATTCCATAGAGATCGTCATTGAATTGCTGGATATGCCCGAGTGGACGGTATTGTCTACGGGCGGTGTATCGCGGGAAGGTTCTTTCGCACTGGTGGGGCCTCAGACAGATAAGATGCTGCGCTCCTATCATGTGGATAAGGCATTTATTTCCTGCAAGGGATTTGATCTGGATGCAGGGGTTACCGATTCGGATGAGCTGCATGCAAACAATAAAAAAACGATGTTGGAGTCGGCCAGGGAACAGATTCTGGCTATTGACGCCAGTAAATTTGATCAGATTGCGTTTACTGCAGTTGGTTCCCTGGCAGATCTTACTACGGTTGTAACAGATGAGGAGCCTGAACAAAAATGGATCCAGGCATTTGAGACGGCGGGGATTACCTGTGTATATCCGCAGGTATAAGAAGAGGTTGGAAAGAAGCGATGAAGAGCTTTGATATTAAGACAAAAATATATTTTGGGGATCAGGCGTTAGACCGGTTGGCAGAGATTCCTTATGATCGGGTGCTGATTATTACCGATCCGTTTATGGCGGAGAGCAGTATGCTGAATCTGGTGATTGATCCCTTGAAAAAAGGCCGGAAAGAATTTGAGGTTTTTAAGGATGTTGTTCCGGATCCGCCTATTGAGAAGATTTCGGAAGGTGTAAAGAAAATGCTGGAATATCGCCCCGATGTAATCGTTGCAGTGGGCGGGGGTTCCGCCATTGACTCTTCCAAATCTATCCGGGAGTTTGCGCTCCGTGTAGACGCGTACGGAGAGGTGGGACTGATTGCCATTCCGACCACAAGCGGGACCGGATCCGAGGTGACGTCTTTTGCGGTGGTATCGGATCCGAAAGAGCAGATGAAATACCCGCTTGTATCCCGTGCCATGACGCCGGATGAGGCAATTCTGGATGCGGAATTGGTAAAAAGCGTGCCTCCGGCTGTGACGGCGGATACCGGGATGGATGTATTTACCCATGCGCTGGAAGCCTGTGTGAGCACGAACCGAAATGATTTCTCTACCGCACTGGCAGAAAAGTCCATTGAGATCTGCGGGGTATTTTTACTCCGGGCTTATCTGGACGGCCAGGATACCCATGCAAGGCAGAAGATGCATTCGGCTTCCTGTCTTGCCGGGCTGGCATTCAATTCGGCTTCTCTTGGGCTGAATCATGGTATGGCGCATCAGTTGGGCGCCACATTCCATATTCCGCATGGGCGTGCCAATGCGATGCTGCTGCCGCATATTATTGAATTTAACAGTGATATCAATAAGCACAGCAAAAGTCAGATTGAATATCTGCCCGCTGTAAAACGCTATGCGACGGTGGCTCAGATTCTGGGCCTGAGCAGTTACAACAAGATTATGACGGTACGTTCTCTGGTCAACTGGGTACAGTTTATGTTAAAAGAAATGGACATTCCATTGTCCATTTCCCAGATGGAGAGGATTCCCAAAGAGGAATATTTTGCAGCCATTGACCGTATGGCAGAAGCTGCGCTTCTGGACGGATGTACAGCGACAAACCCAAGGGTGCCGAGCAAGGCGGACATTATGAAAATTTACGAAGAATTATGGTAAAAGAAAAAGCCATTGTGAAAGTAGAGGAAAGATCTACTTGAACAATGGCTTTTTTGTGTGTCAACTCAGTCAATTGTTTCTTCGTGTTTTGCAGGAAGCACAAAAATGAACAACAGAGAACTTAGAAGCAGCATGTAGGGATAAAGCAGGTTCGGAATAATCTCAAAAGCGGATACTTCAAACCCCAGTTCCGTTGCCGCGGAGATGGCAACCAGCATCTGTGCTCCATAAGGAAGAATTCCCTGGAAAATACAGGAAAACGTATCCAAAATGGAGGCTGTCTTCCGCGAAGAAATCTGATATTCTTCCGCAATCTCTTTTGCAATCGGGTTGGCCATGACGATGGCAACCGTATTGTTTGCCGTGGCGATGTCCATAGAGCCTACCAGAAGACCGATACCGAGCTGTCCGCCTTTTTTTCCTCTGAAAATCCGCTTGATGAAAGAAAGCAGTGCAGCGAATCCGCCGTATTCGTGAATCAGGGCACAGATAGCGGATACCAGAATTGCAACCATGGTGGTCTCAAACATCCCGGCGGCGCCGGAACCCATATTTCCCAGCAGTTCGGTAGCCTGTGTCGCACCGGTTACAAGCATAATAAAGGAGCCGGACAGAATTCCGATCAACAGAACGACAAAAACATTGATTCCGATAATGCCTCCGATCAGAACCAGAAGATACGGGATGATCTGGATCAGGTTGTATTCTTTCAGGACCGTAGTTCCGATTTCCGCATGGAAGGTACGCAGGAAAAAGATCAACAGAGTTACGAGTGCAGCCGGCAGGGCAATGCCGAAGTTCTGCCGGAATTTGTCTTTCATCTCACACCCCTGTCCGTTACATGCGGCGATGGTGGTATCGGAGATAAAAGAAAGATTATCTCCGAACATGGCGCCGCTCATAACGGCACCGATACATAGAGCGGTTCCGAATCCGGATCCGCTTGCCACGGATACGGCGATGGGAGTGATGAGGGTGATGGTTCCCACAGAAGTTCCCATAGCAAGGGAAACAAAACAACTTACAAGAAACAGGACGAGTACAGAAAAGCGTGCAGGAATAATAGAAAGCAGAAAATAGGCGACGCTTTCCGCGCTGCTGCGCCCGACCACACCGACAAAGATACCGGCAGTTAAAAAGATCAGGATCATGGTCATGATGTTCTTATCCCCCACGCCCTTCGCCATGACCTCCAGTTTATCGTCGAATTTCAACCCTGGATTTTGAAGACAGGCAACCAGAAGGGCAGTCAGGAAGGATACGACAATCGGGATATTATAGAATCCCATTGGAATCCTCAAAATATATTCAAATACAATTCCGAGTCCCAGATAGAGTACCAGAAATACTCCGATGGGAAGTAATGCTTTTGGATTTTCCTTTTTCATTCTCATTCCTCCGCTTGTAAAATGGTGTTTATTGTACTGCAATGAATATTCATATTGTATCATGAATCGGAGGAATTCTCTACTATTATTTTCGTTGACAGAAAGCGGCGCACTTGTTAAAATAATGTTACATTAAAAATTACGGAAAATGGGCGTAGGATCAGAAAAACTACTGTTCTCTGTCCATATCAGGCAGTCTTCTGGCTGTGTCTGGTACAGGATTCATGTACAAGGCCGGAATCCAAGCCGTTCTTCCACACTTGTGCGGGCTTATGTCATATAATAAGGTGCAGGAAGTGTTTGAGGAAAGAGGTGGGTTACGGTTCGTTGTTGTGTCTGGATGCAGTAATCCATGATGTGAAAGAGCGTGCATGAAAAGAATAAGGGAGGAAACCGACATGTATCATTGTCATATTCATTTTTATCTGGCAGGCCGTTCGTGTCAGATTTTTGAAACGATAAAAATGATATCCCCGTTGGAGCATTTTGCACATACATTTATAGAAAGTGAAAGACCGGAGGAAGATCTGGCGGCAAAAGCGGATGTGATTCTGGCAGATTTACAGGAATTTGACCAGGAAGGTGAAAGGAAAGCAATACAGATTCTGCTTGCAGGAAAGCGGCCGGAGGCGGAACTTCTTCTTTTGATGAAAAAGGAACAGATTGCATGTTTGGAGGGGGAACTGCCGGAGGTAAAAGATATTTGGACATTGCCCATGGGGGAGGATGAAGTTTATTTTCGTTTCCGGAGATGGCAGCAATCTTATAAAGAAGGAAAAGATTTTTGGGAGACCAGACAATATCTGGAAGCGGCGATTGACAATTCGCCGAATCTGATCTGGTATAAGGACAAAAAGGGGATTCATAAAAAAGTCAACCTCAGCTTTTGCCAGACGGTCAACAAGACCAAAGAGCAGGTGGAAGGGCGGGGGCATGCCTATATCTGGGATGTGGAACAGGATGATCCCGCGTGTATCGAATCCGAGCGGATTGTAATGGAGAAGAGAGAAACCTTCATATCGGAAGAGGTGGTACAGACAAGGGATGGGAGCAAACTGCTGACAACGTATAAATCCCCGTTATATGACCTGGATGGAAGTGTGATGGGCACGGTAGGCGTTGCAATTGATGTGACGCAGGAGAGAGTATACGAACAGGAAATTATAAAAAAGAACCATACGCTGGAGACCATTTTTACAACCATGGATTGTGGAATTCTGTGTCATACACTGGATGGGACGCGCATTACCAGCGTGAATCGTGCCGCATTGCAGATTCTGGGTTATGAATCCCAGGAAGAATTGATCAGTCAGGGATTTGATATGATTGCGTCCTCCGTTCTGGAAGAGGATCGGGAGAGTCTTCGAAAAAGTATTAAGGAATTAAAAAAAGAGGGAGACAGTGTCAGCGTGGAGTATCGCGTAAAGCACAAAAACGGCGAGATCTTACATGTGACAGGCAATGTGAAGCTTTTAAGAGAGAACGGAGAACTGATCTACCAGCGATTCCTTTTAGACTGTACAAAGCAGAAGCAGCAGGAAAAGAAAAACGAACGGTATCAAATGGAACTGGTGCAGGCCCTGAGCATTGATTATGATCTGGTTTGCTTTTTCGATCTGACTTCCGGGATGGGACGCGCGCTCCGGATTGGAAAAGATGCGGATCAGATGTTTGGTTCCGTGTTCACCGGGAGAGGCTCTCTGGAACAATATATGGAGTCTTATATCCGGAAGTTTGTATATGAAGAGGACCAGGAGAGGCTCCGGCAGTTTTCTTCGATTGCACATTTGAAAGAAGAACTGACAGAAAAAAAACTCTGCTATGTGAATTATCGTACATATCACGATAAAGAAATGAAATATCTTCAGCTAAAAGTCGTGCAGGCCGGAACCTGGGAGGAACGTCAGGGGATCGTGATGGGATTTCGCAGTGTGGATGCAGAGATTCGCGAAGAGATGGAAAAGAAGAGTATGTTGGAAGATGCGCTTTCTCAGGCTAACCGGGCCAGCAAAGCAAAAAGTATCTTTTTATCCAACATGTCTCATGACATCCGTACCCCGATGAATGCAATTGTCGGATTTACGGCATTGGCCATGACTCATATTGACCAGAAGGAACAGGTAGAAGAATATCTGAAAAAGATTATGACATCCGGAAATCACCTGTTGAGTCTGATCAACGATGTTCTGGATATGAGCCGGATTGAGAGCGGCAGAATGCGGCTGGAGGAAAATGTATGTAGTCTTCCGGAGATTCTGCATGGGCTGCGCAGTATCCTGCAGGCAGACATTCATGCAAAGCAGTTGGAGTTATATATTGATACGGTAGATGTTCTGGATGAAGAGATCTATTGCGATAAGCTGCGGCTGAATCAGGTTCTTTTGAATCTTCTCAGCAATGCCGTCAAGTATACGGGAGCAGGCGGAGTGGTCAACCTGCGGATCAAAGAAAAGCCAGGCGCACCGGCAGGCTATGCCAATTATGAATTTTGGATCAAGGATACCGGGATTGGGATGAGTGAAGAATTCGTATTACATATTTTCGAGCCCTTTGAACGGGAACGGAACTCTACGATCAGCAGAATTCAGGGAACCGGTTTGGGAATGGCCATCACAAAGAATATCGTCGATATGATGAACGGCTCCATTCAGGTAAAAAGTGAACAGGAAGTAGGGACAGAAGTAACGGTTGCGTTTACTTTCCGTTTGCATTCCGGGAAAAAAGAGCCGAAAGATATTCCGGAATTGAAAAACTGCAGGGCGTTGGTTGTGGATGATGATTTTAATACCTGTGACAGCGTATCCTATATGCTGCAGCAGATCGGAATGCGCGCCGAATGGACCTTGTCGGGAAAAGAAGCTGTACTGCGGACCCGACAGGCTGTGATGCGTCAGGATAATTATTGTGTCTATATCATAGACTGGCTTCTGCCGGACATGAACGGGGTAGAAGTGGCGCGAAGAATCCGTAAAGAGATGGGAGAGGATGTCCCCATTATTGTACTGACAGCATACGACTGGTCCGATATCGAGGAAGAGGCGAAGGAGGCAGGAGTTACTACATTTTGCAGTAAACCGCTGTTTTTATCAGAATTAAGAAGCTGTCTGTATTCGATTGTCAATGCGGAGGAAGAAAAAGAGACTTCGGAAGCGGTATACAAGAAGTTTCGGGCGGAGCGTATTCTGCTGGTAGAAGATAATGAGTTGAATCAGGAAATTGCCACAGAGATTTTAGGGGATGCAGGTTTTGCCACAGACGTTGCCGAAAACGGGCAGGTTGCCGTGGATATGTTGAGTGCGTCAAAGCCGGGAGATTATCAATTGATTCTGATGGATGTACAGATGCCGGTGATGGATGGATATGAAGCGACAAAAGCCATTCGAAAGCTGAAGGATCCGGCGCTTTCCAGCATTCCGATCCTGGCCATGACTGCCAATGCATTCGAGGAGGACCGGCAGGAGGCCCTGCGCAATGGCATGAACGGTCATATCGCGAAGCCGATCGACATGGAAAGTCTGTTTGCGACGCTGCAGAGGGTATTGGGAGAAGGAAAGGCTCAATAGTATTCCCGATATTCGCTGGGCGTCATATGGGTGGAACGTTCGAATGCCCGTAAAAAAGTCAGTGTGGTGTTAAAGCCCACCATATTTGCGATGGAGGTTACAGAAAGTTTGGAATAGGCCAGGAGTTCTTTGGATTTATTGATCCGGAATTCATTGACGTATTGATGGACTGTAACCTTCATCTGCTGTTTGAAGATCTTGCAGAAATAGTATTTGGAAAAGCCGATCTGACTGCAGATGGTATTGACAGAAAGATCATTTTTATAATTTTCGGATATATATTTTAAAGCGGTGTTCACCACAGTCTCCTGCGCAGGAGTCAATTCTTTGATGCGTTTGACGCCATAGGACAGGTCATAAAGAGAAGTAAAAATATTCTGGAGAAGCTGGGAGGCGTGCAGATACTTCCAGGTGTCATTCATTTCTTCATTCATTTCAGAGAACACTTCGAATAATTCCATAAAATAATCCAGAACATTGGTAAAAGGATTACTCAGAATAATGTTATTCTGGGTACGGATCAGATTGTAAAAAAGCTTTGCATGGCTGCCCCCGATGATACAGTAATAAAAACGCCATTCTTTGGATACCCGGGTAAAGGTCATCGGAGTATTGCACGCAGTGGTAACGACAGCGTCGGGCTGAAGATATTGGGTGTTTTTATTTTTGGTATAACGGACGGTTCCTTCCAGAGAGTAGAGAAGGAGATATTCGTTGTAACGGTTTTTTTTACCAAACACAATCTTTTTTTCCTGGCAATAGCCGCATTCATGAACGGTAAAGGGAAAGGATTCTGCCAATGGATTCGTGGAAATGATTTTGATGTCATATTCTTCAGGAAATAATCTTTTTGGGGATTGCATGTCTCGAATTACCTCCGGTATCAAAGTAAGCTGTAATGTGATCCTCTCCAAAAAGGAGAAAACGCGTTTTAACTTTCCTATCATAGCATGAATATAGGTGAATGTAAACAAACCGGAAAATGAAAAAATATGTCAAAATAGAAAGAATACCAGAAATCATTTTCAGAGAAAATGTAGGCTTGTAAAAAAAACACAAAAAGAGGAACAAAAAATGGATAAAAAGTAACAAATAGTTTAAAATGACAAATAATGATAGTGAAAAAACAATTTATGATATTGAATAATATGGTAAAACTAGCAATACTAGACACATAGACAGGCAGCAAGGTAACAAGAAAAGAGAGAAAGGGGAAACAAGATGAGCGATTATATCTTGGAGCTGAAAGATGTAGTAAAAACTTTCGGCGGAGTCACTGCTCTGAATGGTGTACAGTTTCAATTGAAACAAGGTGAGATCCATGCTCTGATGGGTGAAAATGGAGCCGGGAAATCTACTTTCATAAAAGTAATCACAGGAGTACATCAGCCGGACAGTGGGATGATGCTGTTAGAAGGTGAAAAAATTACGCTTCGTTCAACAGAAGATTCTGCCAAATTGGGAATTGCGGCAATTTATCAGCATGTTACGGCATTTCCGGATCTGTCGGTGACAGAGAACATTTTTATGGGGCAGGAGATCAAGAACAAGCTGGGAATTTATAATTGGAAGCTGATGACGAAACGGGCAAAGGAACTGATTGAACCTTTGAGTAAGAATATTGACGTATCGAAGCCGATGAGTACACTTTCTGTTGCGCAGCAGCAGTTGGTGGAGATTGCCAAGGCACTGTCCAGGGATGCACGGATTCTGATCATGGATGAACCTACGGCCTCCCTTTCCAGAAGAGAATGCGAGGAGTTGTATCAGATTACGGAACGTCTGCGGGACGACGGGGTTTCCATTATCTTCATTACACATAAGTTTGAGGATATGTACAGACTGGCCACCAGAGTAACCGTATTCCGTGATTCACAATACATAGGCGCATGGGATGTGGATAAGATTTCCAACCAGAAATTGATCGCCGCGATGGTAGGACGTGAGTTGACACAGATGTATCCGGAAAAAAGTGCGAAGATCGGTGACGTCGTATTAAAGGTAAACGATATTTCCAAAGAAGGATATTTTAAAAATGTATCGTTTGATGTACGCAAAGGAGAGATTCTTGCACTGACAGGTCTGGTAGGCGCTGGCCGTACAGAAGTCTGCCAGAATATTTTCGGAATTATGACGCCGGATGCCGGCAGCTTTGAGCTGGAGGGACAGACCGTACAGATCAAAAGCCCGATTGACGCGCTGAAATACGGGATCGGCCTGCTTCCGGAAGACAGACAGACCCAGGGATTGATCAATGAACTTCCCATTTATCAGAATGTGTCTT
Source organism: Lachnospiraceae bacterium (assembly GCA_910574195.1). Lineage (GTDB taxonomy): Bacteria > Bacillota > Clostridia > Lachnospirales > Lachnospiraceae > Schaedlerella. The sequence continues at coordinate 108,054 of CAJTBF010000010.1, forward strand.
CTGCGGACATGGGGAAGTTTGTAAAGGGCGGAAAACTGGATGTTTCTGCGGAGGAACAAAAGGCAATTGAGCTGTGTCAGAAGATTCAGCTGAAGGCAAAGGACATCAGTGCACCGCCGTCCTCTTTGTCGGGTGGAAATCAGCAGAAAGTTGTATTTGCAAAACTTCTGAACTGTGACCTGAAGGTACTCATTCTGGATGAGCCTACCAAAGGAATTGACGTAGGAGCGAAGTATTCGATCTATGAGATTATGAATGAGCTGACTGCCAACGGATATGCCATCATTATGGTATCTTCGGAGATGCCGGAAGTGCTGGGTATGGCGGACCGGATCGTGGTAATGAGAAACGGACGGGTCGCAGGGCAGTTTGAGGCAGAGGGAACCACACAGGAGATGATTCTGGAAGCTTCCTTGAAACAAGAAGAGGGAAGGGAGAACTAAAAATGGAAAATGCAAAGAATAAATCCTTTGTTGGAAAATTGACAGAGAGCAGAAACTTTGGTCTGGTTCTCGGACTGATTGTTCTTCTGCTTGTGGCGGCTGTAATTACACCGTCCATGTATTCGCTTAATTCCATCATCAGTATGCTTCAGAACAATGCGGTTTACGGACTGCTTGCAATCGGAGAGATGATGGTGATTATTACGGCAGGTATTGACATTTCCATCGGTGCCACATTGTCCCTGGTGGGGGTTGTGTGCTGCCGGCTGATGGCCGAGAATCCGGGAGTACCGGGAGTGGTCTGGGTTCTTCTGGCTCTGGTACTGGGAGCATTGTGCGGAGCGTTTAACGGACTGATCGTAGGATACTTCAAGATGGTTCCCATGATTGCGACACTTGGTACCATGTATATTTTCCGTGGTTTCTCTTTCCTGTTCAGCGGCGGGCAGTGGTGGTTTCCGCATCAGTTTACGGAAGGATATCAGGCGTTTGCCACGCTGCGGATATTTGGAGTGGTTCCCAGTATTCTTGTGATTCTGGTTGTTGTGTTTATTCTGGCAGCGCTGTTCCTGGGGTATACGTCGAGAGGAAGAAGGATTTATGCCATCGGGACGAATAAGGAGTCGGCGCAGATTGCCGGTATCAAAGAAGAAAAGGTTACATTTCTCGCAATGACATTGTGCGGAATGCTGGCAGGCCTTTCCGGAATGCTTTACACGGCGAACTATGCCACATGTAGTTATGGAATCGGGGAAGGATATGAGATGACGGCCATTGCCATCTGTATTCTTGGCGGTGTCAGCATTACCGGAGGAAAAGGAAAAGTAGACGGCGTAATCATCGGTTTTCTGATGATGGCGGTAATTACATATTTTATCAGTCTTCTGCCTGGCTTAAGTGTATGGTCCGATGCAATCCAGGGTGCCATCATCATTGCGGCAGTTGCCCTGAACAAATTTACAGAGCGCTCTGCTGAGAAGAGAGCACTGAAAGAAAGGAGTGCTTTGATCTAATGAGTGAGAATAAAAATACAGCACCTGCAAGAGATTTGACGGTAAAACAGGGCTTTAAATTATCAAAGTTTTTAGTAAGCTGGGAAATGGTACTGGTATACATACTGCTTTTAATCAATCTTGTATTGATGGCTACCAGGACGAATCTTTATTTTTCGGGCGGGACCGTACAGTCGATCATTCAATCCGGAATGGACGTGTGTCCGCTGGTTTTGGGAATGATTTTGATTCTGATGCTGGGTGATATTGATGTGTCGGTTGCGGCTACTATGATTTTTGCCTCCATGGCAACCGGTCTTTGCTGTCAGGCAGGGATGCCGGCCATCGTAGGTGTGCTGGCCGGTCTTGTTGCCGGAGGATTGTGCGGGGCATTCAACGGATTCTTTGTGGCGTATGTCGGAATGCCGGCCGTTATTGTAACCATTGCGACGTCCATGCTGTTCCGTGGAATTGTAAAGATTGTACTGGATGTAAATGTGTTGAAGGTATTCCCGTCGTTCTACGTGACTATTGCATGGTCGAATATTGCCGGAATCCCGCTGGCATTGATTTTGTTCCTGGTGATGAGTGCAGGGTTCATTTTCCTGCTCCAGAAGTCCAAATTCGGAAGACAGCTTTATATCATCGGAAATAATGCGACCTGTGCGCAGTATTCCGGTATTGATGTAAAGAAGACCAAATTGATCGTGTTTATTTTGATGGGTGTAATGTGCGGTGTGGCTTCCATTTTCTTCGTAGGAAGAATGGGCGGCAGTGTTTCCTCTACGATGGGTACCGGTTATGAGATGACGGCCATTGCGATCTGTGTGTTGGGCGGTGTGTCCACCAACGGAGGAAAAGGAAAGGTATATGGTTCCGTAATTGCAACGCTGATCATGGCATTCTTAACTTATACGCTGGGGCTTCTGGAAGTGGATGCCAACTCCAGAAAGATTGTGACCGGTTTTATTCTGATCATTGCGGTACTGATTCCGAATGTAAACAGACAGTTGATCGCCAATCTGAAACTGAAATTCATCTACAAAGGAAATAAGAACGTAGAAGCGCTGAATATCAAAACAGCGGAGGAAGTAAAGGCATTGAGGGCGGCGATTGCAGAACTTCAGAAAGATAGTACTGTCAGTGATGCCGATAAGAGTGCGAAGATCAAAAAGAATGAGGAAAAGATCGTTTCGCTGCAGAAAAAGTGTAAAGAGCAGACGGCCGCATGGCTGGAAGAGCAGAGAGAAGACGAGAGAAAGGCAAAAGAGCGTTTCGCGGCAAAATAAAATTCCATATGTTATAAGCAGCAAAGGGCTGTTTATATATAATTTATAAAAGGAGGAACGTAGTATGAAAAACTGGAAAAAACTGGTAGCGCTCGGACTGAGTGCAATGATGCTCGCTTCTATGGTAGGATGCAGCACCACAGAGTCCACAGGAGGAGCTGAGGGCGGAAGCGCGGAAGGCGAAGAAGCAGCTCCGGCCGCATCAGGCGATGGGGAATCTATGGAGGGAACCCATGTATTTATGTTCAAATCCACCGGAAACTCTTTCGGAGATTTGATGTTCGAAGGATTCGAAGAGTACATGGAAGCAAAGGGAGAGAAGACCGCATATAAGAGCCCTGCCGAGACGACTGTACAGGCACAGGTTAATATGCTGGACGAGCTGATTACGCAGAATGTAGCGTCTATCACAATTTCCACAAACGGAGACGCAGGTTATGACGAAGTGTTCAAGAGAGCACAGGAAAAAGGAATTCCGATCGTATCTGTAGACTCTGAAGCAAACCCGGAATATCGTATCTGCCATACCAATCAGGCTGAGACTGCTGATATCGGTTCTTACCTTGTACAGGCAGCGGTATTGATTACTCTGGGAATCGACTATCCTGGCGACGGCAAGATGGAAGATACGCTGAAAGAAGAACTTCCGAATTATTCAGGCGACGAAATTAAACTTGGTGTTCTTTCCGCATCCATTGATACACCGGTTCAGAACAGCTGGATCGCTGCGATGGAAGAAGAATTGACAAAAGATTTCTATGCAGGAAAGGTAAGCCCGGAACTTGACAAGAAGTATGGTAACGATGACCTGACAGAGTCCACCACACAGGCAAATGCATTCATCGCAGAGAATTCTGTTGATTGTATCATTTCCCCGACCACAGTTGGTATCGCAGCAGCAGGACAGGCTTTGAAGTCCTCCAACAGCGAGATCATGCTGACAGGTCTTGGACTTCCGTCCGAAATGCAGTCCTTCATGCCGGGATCCGCAGATGACGATGCATTCGAGTCCGTATGTCCGTACATGATGCTGTGGGATGTAATTCATCTGGGAGCAGTTGCAGGCGCGGCTACTTACGCAGCAGTAAACGATGGATTTGACGGAGCAGCAGGCTCTTCCTTCGAGATGGACGCATTCCGCGATTATGAAGCAGAATCTTATGAAGCATATGAGAGCGGAGACGGCACGGCAGTTCTTGCAGGAACACCTTACATCTTCTACAAAGACAACATGGCTGAGTGGATTGGCGTTCTGTAAGATTTTGATGTAAATCTCGCAGGAGCCGGGGAAGCAGGCAGGATGAAGAGATCTTTCACCATGTCTGGTGAAAGGTGATCGTCCCGGCGATACCGGTTTCGGAAAAGAAAGGGAATCCCATAACAGGGGTTCTCTTTTTTTGAAATCCGGTTAGAAAAGTATTTGCAGAAACAGGCGGAACCGTATAGAATAAAAGAAAAAGAGTGGAGCAGAAGCGCAGATATAAGAGAATGGCGCATCGTATGTGCCCATATTTGCGGAAGATGTGAGAGGATCTCAGAAACAGGAGGTGGAACATGAAATATTTGATGGGAATTGATAATGGGGGTACGTTTTCAAAAGCGGCGATTTTTGATGAGAACGGAACGCAGATTTCCGTTGCCAGTGTACCGACTGTGACAATTACACCAAAGCCGGGATATACAGAGCGGGATATGGAGGAATTGTGGCAGGTCAATGCGCAGGCGGTACGCCAGGCAATAGAGAAGAGCGGAATTGATCCAAAAGAGATTGCCGGGGTGTCCTTTTCCGGACATGGGAAAGGATTATATATGGTAGGATATGACGGAAAGCCTTCCTATGCGGGAATTATTTCCACAGATGCCAGGGCGTGGTCCTACGTAAAAAAATGGAAAGAAGACAGGACGGCAGAGAAAGTTTATCAAAAGACATTTCAGGAGATCCTTGCCTGTCAGCCTGTCAGCATTCTGGCCTGGCTGAAAGATCATGAATCGGAAGTATTGGAACGTACACAATATATATTTGCAGTAAAAGATTATGTACGTTTCCGGATGACCGGGGAAGCTTTTGCAGAATATACGGATTTTTCAGGTGGAAATCTGGTAAATCTGACGACACATGCTTACGATAAAGAGTTGCTGGAATACTTTGGACTTGGAGAAGTATATGAAAAGCTGCCTCCGCTGAAATATGCGGCGGAACTTTGCGGCTGCGTGACGAAAGAGGCGGCGGAACTGACGCATCTCTGTGAGGGAACGCCGGTGGCGGCGGGGATGTTTGATGTGAATGCCTGTGGGATTGCTTCCGGCCTGTCCGACGAGCGGCAGATGTGTATGGTGGCGGGAACATGGAGTATCAATGAATTTATTGCCAAAGAACCGGTGCTCAACGGTACGGTAGCATTGAATTCTATGTTTTGTATTCCGGGATACTATCTTATAGAGGAGAGCAGCCCCACTTCTGCGGGGAATATGGAGTGGTTTATCCGGAATTTGATGCAGAAGGAAAAGACGGAAGCAAAGGAACAGGGCGGTTCCGTATATGATGTAACCAATGCATGGGTGGATTCTATTGAACCTCAGGATAACCAGATCATTTTCCTGCCGTTTTTGAACGGATCCAATGAGGATGCACTTGCCAAGGGGACATTCATCGGTTTGACTGCCTATCACAATAAAAAGCATATGCTGCGTGCCGTATATGAGGGAATTGTCTTCTCCCACCTTACCCATGTAAAAAAATTACTGCGAAACCGGGAAGTGCCGGAAAGTATTCGTCTCTCGGGAGGCGCGGCGAATTCCGATGTCTGGGTGCAGATTTTTGCAGACGCACTGCAGATTCCCATAGACGTAATTGAGGATAAAGAGCTGGGAGCACAGGGTGCCGCCATTTCTGCTGGGATTGCAGTGGGAGTGTATGCGGATTACCAGGAGGCCATAGGAAAGACGGTACATATTACAAAGACAATACAGCCAAGACCGGCGTACCGGGAGATTTATGAGCAGAAGTACCAGACATACCGCCGGGTGATTGAGGGATTAAGCGGCGTATGGGAATGCTTTGAAAATTAAAAAGCAAGGAGCAGTGGAAAAGATGGAAAAACAGTATACTTTGGGATTATATGAAAAATCTATGCCCGCGGATTTAAGTTGGGAAGAGAAGCTATCGGAAGCGAAGGGAGCCGGTTTTGATTTTGTGGAGATCAGTATCGACGAGACGGATGCAAAGCTTTCCCGGCTGGATATGACAAAAGAGGAACGGCTGGAACTGGTAACACTGATGCAGAAGACAGGTGTGCCGATCCGTACCATGTGTCTGAGCGGGCATCGTAAATATCCGCTTGGCAGCAGTCATCCGGAGACAGAAAAACGAGGGATGGAGATTATGGAAAAGGCCATCTGTCTGGCAGAAGATCTGGGGATTCGGATTATTCAGCTTGCAGGGTACGATGTGTATTATGAGCCGTCTACGTTGGAGACAAAGAAGCGGTTTTTGAAAAACCTGAAAAAAGCTGCGGAGATGGCTGCAAAGGCAGGCGTTTTGCTGGGATTTGAGACAATGGAGAACGAATTCATGAATACGGTGGAAAAGGCCATGAAGTATGTCACATTAACAGGTTCTTCCTATCTGCACGTATATCCGGATATCGGCAACATCACCAATGCAGCGAAAAGCTATGAGAACGATGTACTGGAAGATCTGGAACTGGGGAGAGGGCACATTGTGGCAATGCACTTAAAAGAAACCGTTCCCGGAAAATTCCGGGAGATCCCCTTTGGCACCGGACATGTGGATTTTGAAAGTGCGGTGTCCAAAGCATGGGATCTGGGAGTACGCAAATTTGTGACAGAGTTCTGGTATACAGGAAATCCGGCATGGCGGGAAGATTTGAAGTTTGCCAACGGGATGTTTACAAAACTTCTCTCCAGGGCGGCGGGAGAAGCGGCAAATTGAGAGAAAAATAAAATGACATATGATATCAGATATCAGGGGTAACACAGTGAGGGGCTATTTTGCGATAGCCTCTTGACTTTTTTTGGAAAAAAGAGTAATCTAAAACCAGAACAAAACCGAAACGTTTCGGTTTTAAAGAAGGAGGAGCAGGGATATGCCATTTGTTACATCAGAACACATGTTAAAAGAGGCACAGAAGGGGCATTATGCCGTAGGAGCATTTAATGTGGAGAATATGGAGATGGTAAAGGCAGTCATTGCGGCGGCGGAGGAACTCCGGGCGCCGGTGATGTTACAGACTACGCCGTCTACGGTGAAGTATGGGACGTTGGAGACTTATGCGGCGATTGTTGCATCGGAAGCAAAGAGAGCGTCTGTCCCGGTTTGCCTGCATTTGGATCATGGCAGCAGCTTTGCCTTAACGGCACAGGCAGTAAAAGCGGGATATACTTCGGTGATGATTGACGGTTCCAGGGAGACGTTTGAAGGGAACATTGCAGTCAGTAAGAAAGCGGCGGATATGGCAAGGGCCTGCGGGATTCCGATTGAAGCGGAATTAGGGAAGGTCGGAGGAAAAGAAGATGATCTGGAGGCAGAGGCAGATACCAATACAGACCCGATGGAAGCAAAGGAATTCGTGGAGCGGACGGGAATTACGTCTCTTGCCATTGCCATTGGCACGGCTCATGGGTTTTATGCAGGGACTCCGGTATTGGATAAAGAACGTGTATCGGAGATTCGAAAAGTGGTAGAGATTCCGTTGGTGCTGCATGGAGCTTCCGGGTTAAGTGACGAAGATGTGCAGGAGTGCGTAAGCCGCGGTATCTGTAAGGTGAACTTTGCAACGGAACTGCGGGCGGCGTATACCGATGCGGGGAAGAAGCTGCTGGCAGAAAAGCCGGATACGTTTGATCCCAAAAAGCTGGGAACGGTAGGGATGGAAGCTGTGAAGAAATTGGTGATGGAACGGATGAAAGTCTGTGGATGTGACGGAAAAGCTGTGTATAGACTGTGAAAGGGGAACGAAAAAGAAAAGGACGGTGAACATGGCGGCAACGATCAAAGATATTGCAAAGGCAACGGGTTTGGGACTTGCGACGATTTCCTCTTATCTGAACGGGGGAAATGTGCGGGAAAAGAATCGGATCCGGATTGAGCAGGCAATTGAGGAATTGCATTTTGAGGTGAATGAAGTGGCCAGAGGCCTGAAAACAAATCGGACCAGGAGTATCGGGATCTTGATTCCGGAATTGAACAATATTTTCTGTGCGGAGATTATTACGGAAGCGGAAGAAGTGCTGCGCAGACAAGGATATGCGGCGATGATCTGCGACTGCCGCACGGACGCGCACAGAGAGAAGGAAGCCATTGATTTTCTGCTTCACCGCCGGGTAGACGGTTTGCTCATGATTCCTTCCGGAGAAACAGGCGCTTCTGTGCAGCGATTCCTGCGTGCAAAGAAGCCGGTGGTACTGATAGACCGTAAAATAAGGAATCTGGATTGTGACTGTGTACTGGTGGACAACAAAGGCGCGGTAAAAGATGCAGTGAATCGACTGATTACGGCAGGGCACCGGGAGATTGGGATCATTGCCGGCCCGGAGGAGATGTACACGGCTCAGGAGAGGCTTTACGGCTATGAACAGGCGCTTGCAAAAGCCCGGATTCCAATACGGGATTCTTTAATGGTTCGCGGTGATTACACGATCCGCGGTGGAATGAAAGCTATGCGGGAACTGATACAGAAGAATACGGATCTGTCGGCGGTATTGGTCTCTAATTACGAGATGACACTGGGTTCCGTGATAGAACTGCATGAATTGGGAGTACAGATTCCGGAAGAATTGTCTCTGATCGGATTCGATAATGTGGAGTTTGCAAGAGCAAGTACCCCCCGCTTGAGTATTGTCACGCAGCCTACAAAAGAAATCGGAAAAAAGGCGGCGGAATTGATGCTGCTGCGTCTACAGGAAGATACCGTTTCGGGAAAAAAACAAAAACTCCGGCTGAAAACCGGATTTGTGGAGGGAAATTCTGTCAGAGACATAAAAAGAGAGGAATCTTTGGAAAGAACAAAGGAATAAGGGGAAGCCCCACACAGATGCGGGAACAGACAGGAGAGAGGAAAAACAGGAGACAGAAAAGGAGGTTGAGATGCAGCAGTATTTACTGGGAATTGATATCGGGACGAGCGCGTGTAAGACGGCTTTATTTGACCGGGAAGGGAATGTGATTTCCACAGCGGCCAGGGAATATAAAGTGTATTATCCAAAACCGGGCTATGCGGAGCAGGATCCGGGAGAGTGGTGGGAGGCAGTATGTCTGGCGGTCCGGCAGATGCGGGAGGCAAAGCAGATTCCGACGGAATCCATTGCCGGGATCGGGATCGACGGACAGAGCTGGTCTGCCATTGCCGTGGATAAAAAGGGGGAAGTGCTGACCAATACACCCATCTGGATGGATACCCGGGCAGTGGGAATCTGCCGGGAGATTCAGGATCGGATCGGGGCAGACGCGCTTTTTTCATTGACGGGAAATCCGCTGCAGCCTTCTTATTCCACGGCGAAAGTTCTCTGGTATCAGCGGCATCTTCCGGAGGTATATGCACATACCTGTAAGATTTTGCAGTCCAACAGCTACATTGCATTTCGGCTCACCGGAAATATGACGCAGGATCTTTCACAGGGGTATGGATTCCATTGTTTCAACATGCATACCGGGCAATGGGACGAAGCAATGTGTGAAGCGCTGGGAATTCCCCGCTCCTTCCTGCCGGAGATCTGCCCAAGTCATGCGGTGGTCGGGACTGTGACAGAGACGGCGGCCCGGGAATGTGGTCTATCGGCGGGGATTCCGGTGGTAGCGGGCGGACTGGACGCGGCCTGTGGCGCGCTGGGCGCAGGTGTGATTCACCCGGGAGAGACACAGGAGCAGGGAGGGCAGGCAGGGGGCATGAGCATCTGTACGGATACTTACCGGGCGGATCCCCGGCTGATCCTGGGGTTTCATGTGGTGCCGGGAACCTGGCTTTTGCAGGGCGGAACAACCGGCGGCGGCGGGGTCATGCGATGGCTGGAAAGGGAGTTCGGGACGTATGAGCAGGAAGAAGGAAAACGCCAGGGAAAAAGCGCTCTGACACTGTTTAATGAAGCGGCGGAACAAATTCCGGCAGGGAGTGACGGGCTGGTATTTCTTCCGTATATGGCAGGGGAACGCTCGCCTATCTGGGATCCGGATGCAAAAGGGTTATTTTATGGACTGGATTTTCGAAAGACAAAAGCGCATTTTATCCGGTCTGCCATGGAAGGAGTCGCCTGTTCTCTGCGGCATAATCTGGAAGTGGCGGAACAGGCAGGAGCCCGGGTGGATGTTCTGCGGGCAATGGGCGGTTCGGCCAACTCTCTTCTGTGGACGCAGATCAAGTCAGATCTGACCGGAAAACCGGTGGCGGTGCCCTCTTCCGATACGGCGACCACTTTGGGCGCGGCGCTTCTGGCCGGTGTGGGAATCGGGATGTATTCGGATTTTGAGGAAGCGGTGAAGTGTACGGTAAGAGAAAAAAGAATGCATAAGCCCAATCCGGAATACAGGGAAGTTTATGAGAAAACGTACCGGATATATCGGGAACTTTATCCGCAGCTCTGCGAATTGATGAGAAAAGAACAGGCAGATTCGAAAAGGAGGAAGCGATGAAAGCAGCAGTCGTATGTGCAAACGAAGATGTGAAGTATCTGGATTACGAGGAACCGACGCCGGGACCGGGAGAAGTGAAGGTAAAAGTAAAGGTGTCGGGTATCTGCGGTTCGGATATTCCGCGGGTGCTGCATCACGGGGTTCATTTTTATCCCATCGTATTGGGACATGAATTTTCCGGTGATGTAGTGGAAGTGGGGGAAGGCGTTACCAAAGTAAAGATTGGGGACCGGGTATCGGGAGCGCCGCTGTTACCATGCATGGAATGCGAAGATTGTCAGAACGGGAATTTTTCTCTCTGTAAGCATTATAGCTTCATTGGTTCCAGACAGCAGGGAAGCAATGCGGAATATGTGGTGATCCCGGAACGAAATGCAGTGGTGTTTGATCCGGCAATTTCCTACGAACAGGGAGCCATGTTTGAACCTTCGACGGTGGCGCTGCATGGTTTGCTTCAAAATGGATATCAGGGAGGCGCAAATGTAGCCATTCTAGGGGGCGGAACCATTGGACTATTTACCATGCAGTGGGCAAAAATTTTCGGTTCCAGAAACGTGGCAGTATTTGACATCAGCGCCCAGCGTCTGGAGCTGGCAAAACGTTTGGGGGCAGACCAGGTAATTCTTACGACGAAAGAAAACGAGATGGAGAAAGCCATGGCAATCACGAAAGGGAAGGGATACGACTATGTGTATGAAACCGCCGGCCAGGCGGCGACGATGTATAAGGCTTTTGAACTGGCGGCCAACAAGGCGCAGGTCTGCTTTATCGGGACGCCTCATGTGGATCTGCAGTTCTCTCCTGCATTGTGGGAGAATATGAACCGGAAGGAGTTTCATCTGACCGGTTCCTGGATGTCTTACAGCAGTCCGTTTCCGGGAAAGGAATGGGAATTGACGGCACATTGTTTCGCTACCGGCCAGTTGAAATTTGATCCGGGGCTGATTTATAAAAAAATGCCTATGTGTCAGGCGCAGGAAGCATTTCAGATGTTCAAAACACCGGGACTGGTGAAAGGGAAAGTTTTGTTGGTCAATGAGGAGTAAGGGAATGAAGACAGAGGAAAGCGGGCAGATCGGTTCAAAGAAAAAACAGGTGCCTCATATTCTGACGGTAACGTTAAATGCGGCCATTGATAAACGGTATGTGGTGGAAGGGTTTCAGACAGGCGAAGTAAACCGGGTAAAAGAGTGCGTATATACTCCCGGTGGAAAGGGATTGAATGTATCCAAACCGGCGGCAATCTATGGCGCGGATGTGACGGCTACCGGATTTGTGGGCGGATATGCCGGACGCTATATTGTGGAAGCGCTGCGTCCGTTTCACATTACCGGTGCATTTTACCATTTGGATGCGGAGAGCCGTTCCTGTATTAATATCTGGGACGAGACACGGCAGGTACAGACGGAATTTCTGGAACCGGGATTTACGGTGACAGAATCTGATTTTCAGGGATTTCTAAAGAAGTTCCGGCTTTTGGCAGGGGAGGCGGATGTGGTGACTATATCCGGCAGCGTGCCACGGGGATTGGACGGAATGGCTTATCAAAAACTGATACGGGAAGTACAACAAGTGGGAAAACCAGTGATTCTGGATACTAGCGGAAAACTTCTGGAGCAGGGCATTGCAGTCGGTCCTACCATGGTGAAACCGAATATAGATGAGATTCGGATGTTGACGGGAAAATCCTGTGAGCAGACAGAGGAGATGGTACAGGCGGCAAAAGAGATTCGGAAGTACGGTGTGGACATTGTGGCGGTATCTCTTGGTGCGGAAGGTTCACTGATGGTCTGCGGGGAAGGAGTATTCCGGGCAGAGGTGCCGGAAATTCAGGCCGTGAATACGGTGGGATGCGGGGATTCCATGACGGCCGGTTTTGCATTGGGGCTGGCCAAACGGGAGCCGATGGAAGAGATTCTTCGCAAAGCGAGCGCAATCTCGGCTGCCGCTGCCATGCGGAAAGAAACAGGATTTTTTGTAAGGGAAGATATGGAGCGGCTGCTTCCCCAGATTAAAATTACGAAAATACAGAGCTAAGCGGGCAGAAGAAAAAGACAGACGAGACAAAAGAGCATAGACGCAGGTAATGGAAAAGCAAAAGAAAAATCAGAGTCCAAAAAGACAGGAGTAGAAAAGACAGGAATAGAGAAAGGAGAAAAAGAATGGCGGAATATATAGATCCGGCAAGCGTGCCGAAAGTAAGATTTTATAATGGAGTGGAGGTTCCCTGTATTGGAATGGGAACGTTTGGTTCGGACCGGTTTGGATCCAAACAGGTCTCTTCGGCTGTGGCGGGAGCAATTCGTTGCGGGTATCGGATGTTTGACTGCGCGGCATGTTATGGCAATGAGGAACAGATCGGAAAAGTGTTTCAGGAAGCATTTGCAGAGGGCGTGGTAAAAAGAGAAGAACTTTTTATTATGACAAAAGTGTGGAACGATATGCATGAAAGGGTAGAGGAGTCCTGTAAAAAAAGTATTGCAGATCTGCAATGTGATTATATAGATTTGTTTTTTATTCACTGGCCGTTTCCGAATTATCATGCGCCGGGATGCGACGTGGATTCCCGGAATCCGGATTCCAGACCGTTTTGTGTGGAGGAATTTGTCCGTACATACAGGCAGTGTGAGGAATTGGTGGAAAAAGGTCTGATTCGTAACATTGGAATCTCCAACATGACAATTCCGAAACTGGACGCGGTACTTCCGCATTTACGAATCATGCCGGTGACCTGCGAACTGGAACTGCATCCCTGTTTTCAGCAGCAGGAGTTGTTTGACTATCTGGTATCCCATAAGATTCAGCCGGTGGGGTATATGCCTCTGGGGTCTCCAAGAAGGCCGGAGCGGGATATCTGCCCGGAGGACATTGCAGATTTACAGATGCCGGAGATGCAGCGTATTGCAGAGGCACATGGGGTGCATCCGGCGTTGATTGCTTTAAAGTGGGCCCGGCAGAGAGGACAGATTCCCATTCCCTTCTCCGTACAGGAACAGAATTATGTCAATAATTTGAAAAGTATGACGGAGGATCCTCTGTCGGAGGAAGAGATGGCGGTGATTGCAGGATTGGAAAAGAATAACCGGCTTGTAAAAGGGCAGGTATTTTTATGGGAAGGTGCAAGAGACTGGCATGACCTCTGGGATGAGGACGGCGTGATTGTAAAATAAAAAAGAAGCGGAAAAAATCCGTCAGAGGTGGCAAAAGACGAAGAAGGGGATCGCAGAATCATCAAAAAAGATAATTGAGCGATCCCCTTCTTCTATGCACCCCTATCCGGGCATCCTATTTTGTATAGTTGTCAAAATATCCCTGGATATAAATGATGGGCGTTCCCTTATCGCCGGATCCGGAGGTCAGATCGGCCAGGGAACCGAGAAGATCGGTAAGTCTCCTGGGTGTGGTTCCCTGCGTCACCATGGTTCCTACCAGGCTGTCTGCCTTTACATCCTTTTCATGGATATATTGCTTAATTGCTTCTTTTAATTCCTCCCCGGACAGATCTGCAAAATCATTATCCGCCAGATACTTGAGTTTTACCTCATTAGGCGTTCCCTCCAGGCCTTCGGTGTAAGCCGGAGATACAACCGGATCTGCCAGTTCCCAGATCTTCCCGACAGGATCTTTAAAAGCGCCGTCGCCGTAAACCATCACTTCCACGTTCTTCCCGGTTTTTTCTGCCATGGAAGTATGGATTGCCCGGACAACCTCCTCACAGTGAATGGGAAAGAGTTTGATAGTTTCCTCGGTGGCTTTGTTGGAACCGAGCAGGCCATATGTATCGTTATATCCGCTGCCATTGATGCTGTGGGTCAGGATGTCGTCCAGTGCATATACGGTCTGCGCGCCATTTGCCAGAAGTGTTTTCTTTGTTTTCTGGCGGGTATGGATATCGCACGTAAGGATATGTTTTGTATAAGACAGAATGGCTTTTGGATTATTTGCAAAAATAATCTCCACCTCGGCGCCGGCATTCTGAATGAGTTCTTTATAGTAGGCCACATAATCCACACCGGTAAATACATGTTTCCGATAACCGAACAGTTCCCGGTATGTTTCTTCGGTCAGAACATCGGACCAGGGATTGACGCCTTTTTCTTCCATCAGATCCGGATCGATCAGATGATTGCCCACTTCGTCGGAAGGATAGCTGAGCATCAGCACAATTTTTTTACATCCCATTGCGATTCCTCTCAGACAGATGGAAAAACGGTTTCGGCTGAGGATCGGAAACAGAACGCCGACGGTTTCCTCCCCGAACTTTGCATGTACGTCCTGTGCGATATCTTTGATATTGGCATAATTGCCCTGTGCTCTGGCCACGACTGCTTCTGTCACAGCGATCACATCTTTGTCATGGATTTCAAAATGTTCTGTTTCGGATGCCCGGAGTACGCAATCCACCACAATTTCCGCAAGAGAATCCCCTTTGCGGATGATGGGTGCGCGTATACCGCGGGAGACGGTTCCAACCATACGATCTGTATTTTCTTTCAATGTCTGTACCTCCCATTATGAATGTATTCTGGTATCAACAGGAACGGCGTTTGCCCGCTGAGCGGGAAACAGTAAAATTCCCGTCCTGCCTTTTTATTTTACGGTGAAATGTGTAAAGATGCAAGAAAAATATAATGTCAGATATTTTGCTGTTTGTTTCGGATTCGAAAAACATTGCTTTTCAATCTCAGAATCTTATTGTATACTAAAAGAGAAATAGAAACAATTTATTTCCATGGGGGATGAGAGGTCAGGGAAATGTACAAAGTATTACTGGTGGATGATGAAATTTTGGTAAGACAGGCGATCAGTGCGAAGATACAGTGGAACAGTCTGGGATTCGAGTTGACTGCACACTGTGAGAACGGGCGGCAGGCGATCGAATTCCTGGAAAAAAATCCGGTGGACGTTGTTCTGACGGATATCTATATGCCGCACGTAGACGGAATGGAACTGAGCAGATATCTTTATGAGAATTTTCCGCAGGTTCAGATTATAATTTTCAGTGGGTACGGTGATTTTGAATATGCAAAGCAGGCATTGCAGTATAAAGTTTCGGAGTATATTCTAAAGCCGGTTACAGCGAAGGAACTGTCAGAAGTATTGGGCAGGACGCGGGAAAAGCTGGACGGACTGCGCCGGCAGGAAGAAAAGCTGGATGAATTGACGAAAGTGTACCGTAATTATGCCAGGAATGAGGCGGTAATTGTCTCCAAAGCGCTTTCCCGTCTTGTAAGCGGAACCCAGGAGATGGAAAGAAGTCTGCAGGAACTCAAAGACCTGGGAGTGGAGATCCGCGGGAATGCGTTTCGTGTCGTGGCGGCAGATATTGATGTCTATTCGGAATTGTATGAAACGGATAAAGAGTTGAAAAAAGAAAGCGCGCTGATGTCTTTTGCAGTGGAGAATATCAGTGCGGAGATCGTGAAAAGTCTGGATGCAGGGCTAGCTTACCGGGATTCTGATAATCGGGTGTGTTTGTTACTGTGGGGGAAGATGCATTATGGGGAATCTGTGGATGCGAAGGCGCTGTGCAGGGAGATTCAGGAGAATGTATATCAGGCGATGAAGCTGAGTGTTTCCATGGGAATCGGATGCGTGGTCCATTCGTTGGAGGAACTTTCCCGGTCCTATGAATCTGCAGCGTATATTTTACAATATCGTTATACAAAGGGGATCGGGGTAATCTTTGACTGTGAAGAAGACAAAGGGGAAGAGAATCCCATGGAATTGCGGCAGGAGCAAAAAGAGTTTGCAATCGCTGTCAATACGGGAAACAAAGAGGAAGTGCAGGAACAGCTGGACCGGATGGAAGTCTGGATGCGGGCGCGGTATATCAGCCGGAATGCGGCGGTGTCCTATTTGCATCAGATTCTGCAGACGGTTTATGAAAATGTGTCGAAAGCGGAGGAAGAATTTGCAGTACCGGATGCGGCAGTTTCTGCTGTGACCAGAGCGCGCAGTCTTGAGAAGGCGATGGAGACTGTACGTGAGTATGCGCTGGAGGGTGTATCTGCGGTTGTACAGGCAGGGCGTTCCAGTGGAGAACGGCAGGCTATGCGGGCAATGCATTATATTCAGGAGAATTATGGAAATCCGGATCTGGGACTGAATCAGATCTGTGAATATCTGAATATGAGTACCAGCCGTTTCAGCAGTATTTTCAAGGAGGCAACCGGGAGGACATTCATCGAAGAACTTCTGGCCGTTCGTATGGAGAAAGCAAAGCAGCTGTTACGGCAGACGCGCCTGAAGAATTATGAGATTGCCGAAAAGGTAGGTTTCAGCGATCCTCATTATTTTAGTGTTGCGTTTAAAAAGGCAACCGGGAGGACGCCGAAGGAGTATGCCAGGGAACATGCATGAGATATAACATCTGAGGTAAACAGGAATGACGCGCCCGAAAAAGCGGGTTTCAGGTATGTTCTAAGGGAACGGGGAAAGTAGACAGAGAGGAACACATGGTGGAACAAAAAGAGACGGAAAAGCGGTTGAGGGAAGAGAAGAAACCAGAATCGGTTTTCGGAAAGTTTAAGAGTATCCAGAGTACGATGATGGTTAGTTTCTCTCTTTTGATGATCGTCGCGGTGCTTATTTTTTTATTGATTGCTTTAAGTTATACAAATGGGACGATCTATGAGAATACCATCAACTATACGTCCCAGATTATCCGGCAGGTCAATTATGATATTGACGCCTACATGGATTACATGGAGAATATTTCTTCTGTTGTGGCCAAGAGTGGGGACGTGGCGCGTTATCTGTTTGAGGAAGAACAGACGGATACGGAATACAGGGAAGAAAGAGAACGGATTTTAAGTCAGTTTCAGACGATCATGGAAAGCCGGGGGGATATTTACAATATTGCCGTGGTGGCGGAGAATGGAAAAAGTATCATAAACGGCGGGGAGGAGGAATTGACGGAATACATTGATATCCGTACGCTGGCCTGGTATCAGGAAGCTATGGCCTCCACGAAAGGAATTGCAATTTCCTCATCCCATGTACAGAATGCAATTAAAAGTTGTTATAAATGGGTCATTACGCTCAGCCGTACACTGATTAATAATCAAAATGGAGAAAAAGAAGGTATTTTTTTTGTAGATTTGAATTACAGCGCCATTAGTGATCTGTGTAACCGTAATAATATTGGGAATAAAGGTTATGTGTTCATTTTGGATGAAGAAGGGAACGTCGTATATCATCCAAAGCAGCAATTGATGTACGGCGGGCTTTTGACGGAGAATATTTCCGAAATTATGGAATGTGATTCCGATTATCTGCTTACCGGGGAAGGGAGAGAAAGTAAAATTTATACATTGTCAAAATCGGAGAAGACTGGCTGGACGGTTGTGGGAGCAGTGTACAGCGCCGAGCTTTTAAAGAATAATAAACAGGCGCAGATTCTGTATCTTCTGGTGGCTGCAGGACTTCTGCTGGGGACGTTGATCGTGTCCAACCGACTTTCCAGGGTGATTACCCGGCCCATTCGACAGCTCAGGGATTCCATGAGTACGGTGGAGGAGGGGGAGTTTGACAAAGCCGGGATTGCCGTGACTATGCAAAATGAAATCGGAAGTCTGACCAGATCCTTTAATGTGATGATTGAGCGGATTCATCTGTTGGTGGAGCAGAACCGCTATGAGCAGGAACAGAAGCGAAAAAGTGAACTGCGGGCATTGCAGGCACAGATCAATCCTCATTTCCTGTATAATACGCTGGATTCCATCATTTGGATGTCGGAGGCAGGGCAGAATGAGGAAGTGGTGGTGATGACTTCGGCCCTGGCCCGGTTGTTTCGACAGAGCATCAGCAATGATCAGGAACAGGTTTTTGTGGAGCAGGAAATCGAATATGTCCGCAGCTATCTGACGATTCAGAAAATGCGATATCAGGATAAACTGGAATATTCTCTGGAGGTGGATCCGGCCATTTTTCATGTTATGATTGTAAAGTTCACTTTGCAGCCATTGGTGGAGAATGCCATTTACCATGGGATCAAATGGAAAGAGAATAAAGGGAATCTGACGATTCGCGGATATAAAGACCAGGGAAAGGCTGTGCTGGTTGTGGAGGATGACGGAGTCGGCATGGACGAAGAGACACAGAAGCATATT
The DNA here is from genome assembly GCA_910574195.1 of Lachnospiraceae bacterium. Lineage (GTDB taxonomy): Bacteria > Bacillota > Clostridia > Lachnospirales > Lachnospiraceae > Schaedlerella. Next base: position 126,537 of record CAJTBF010000010.1, read on the forward strand.
TTTGAAGAGAAAGCAGAAAAGAAGGTGGAAGGACGTCTCTCCAATGGCGTAGGGATTTTTAATGTACAAAAACGCCTGCAGCTGTATTACGGACCGGAATACGGAATTTCTTATCAGAGCAAACCTGGAGAGGGAACCAGGGCGGTGGTGAAGATTCCTCTGCCGGAGCGGCTGGGGGGGAATGTTTGATAATATGGAGAATGACGGAAGAAAAGAGGGCTTTTGTTTGAATGTCTGTGGGGGAGGAAGGCATGAAAGACTGGTGGAGTAAGAACAGGAAAAAAGGAATATTGCTGACGGGGATTGCGTTGGCGGCAGTTCTGGCTTTGGTTGTGTTTTTGAGAACAGAGATGGTCAGGGAGCAGGTGTTTCATTTGATTTTTATATCGAAAACCATGGATCCGGAAAATGGATTTTGGACATCTTTGATTGATGGCGCCGAACTGGGGGCAAAAGAGTTTGGCGCGGAGATTCAAGTGGCGGGCGAGACTTCGGAGGAAAATATTGAGGGGCAGATTGCAAAGATTCGGGAAAGTATTGGAAAGCAGCCGGATGCAATTCTGGTGGCTCCCTGTGATTATGCGGAGACGTCCGAAGTGTTGCAGGAAGTGGTGGACCATGGAATTCGGCTGATTTTGCTGGATTCTGTAATCGACAGGGACATTGCCGAAAGTACCGTGTCCACCGATAATTATCTGGCGGGTCAGGAATTGGGAAAGTATACAAGGACATTGCTGAAAGAGGAGCCGGTGATCGGAATTGTGGCGCATGTGAAGGGGACTTCCACAGCCATGGAACGGGAGAACGGAATCAGGGACGGATTGGGAACGTTTGAAAAAGAGATCCGGGAGGTTGTTTTTTGTGGTTCCTCCTATGAAAAAGCCTATCACCTGACGGTAGAATTGCTGGAAAAATATCCGGATATGAACGTGCTGATCGGAACCAATGAATACTCGGCGGTGGGAGCGGCAAGGGCAGTGCGGGATCTGGGGCTGGCAGGAAAAGTGACGATGGTGGGATTTGACAATTCCGTGGAGCAGATTCAGCTCCTGGAGGAGGGGATATTTCAGGCAATCATTATACAGAAACCATTTAATATGGGATATCTCGGCGTGGAGCAGGCGATCCGTTCGCTGACGGGAAAAAAGGTGGAAAAGAATGTGGACTCCGGATGCAAGCTCATCACCAAAGAGAACCTGTATGAGGAAGAAAATCAGCGGCTTCTGTATCCGTTCTCCGGGCAGCAATAGAAATCAGGAGACTTTTGGTGTTTTTCTGAGGCGGAAAGTGGCGGGCCGCCGGCTCCATGTGTGGAGGATTTGTGAGGAGCGGCAGAATAAAAAGAGGAACTTGTGAAGTCATAGGCTGAATAATTACTAAAAGGGTGAAAAAATTACAGGTGTGTAATTTTTTCACCTTTTTTAGTAAGATTTTCAATTTCCAAAAAAGCGGCAAAAAGGTATACTGCTTACAACAACTGAAATAGTGCGTGTACAGCATGACGCGGATGTTTGTTATGGTTGTGCCGGATACTTTTAGAATTGGAGGAATGGGAAGTGGAAAAGATTAAAAACAACGCACTGGTTAAGAAAGTCGGGTTTAACAGACTTGTCTTGTGCTGTGTATTGCTGTTGATGTATGTTATCTTTGCAATATTAAGCCCTACTTTTCTTAACTATAACCGGATTTTGAGTGCATTGAATTATGCATATTTTCTGGGATTTTTATCGTTGGGGGTAACATTTGTAATTGCGACGGGCGGGATTGATTTTTCCATCGGGCCTGTAATGTTTTGTGCGGCATTGATTTCCGGACACCTTCTTACGAAGTCGGGAGCGCCGCTGATCGTCTCGCTGTTGGTGTCTGTTCTGGTGGGGACTGCGTTTGGAGTTTTCAACGGCTATCTGGTGGCTTACTGGAAGATGCCTTCCTTTATCACATCCATGGCCAGTATGATGCTGGCCAAGGGAATCGGATCGGTGTTCACGGCAACCCAGTCCGTAAGCTGGCCGCAGTCCACACAGGAGAACGGCAGTTTCCGGATGATGGTGAAAGTAACCACCGGGAATGGGACGCAGATTCCGACCGGATTGATCGTACTGATCGTTGCTTCCATCATCTGTGCCGTGATTTTGAATAAGACAAAGATCGGGAGATATATACTCTGTCTGGGAAGCAACAAAGAGGCGGTAAGACTGTCGGGAGTGGATGTAAAGAAGTGGGAGATGCTGGCATATATCCTCTGCGGGATGCTGGCCGGAATTGCGGCCATTGCTTATGTCGGCGCTTATTCCACGGTACAGCCGGGAATGGGAGATACGTTCAATAATGAAGCGATTGCGGGATGTGTGATGGGCGGAACTTCCATGACGGGCGGAATCGCATCCATCGGCGGAACATTTATCGGAGTCATGATTATTTCTCTTTTGCAGGAAGGCATTCTTGCCATGGGATTCCAGAAAGACTGGCAGTATGTGATCACCGGATTGATCGTGTTGGTGGCAGTATATGCCGATGTACGGAGCCGTAAGAGGTCGAACTAAGAGGAAAGGCAGATAACAGTGGCGGCGGCCGGAGACAGGCGGCCACGATTATGGATAGGAAGGTGAGAATGTGGGAGAAGTAATTTTAACAATGAATGGGATTGATAAATCTTTCCCGGGCGTGCATGCCCTTGACCATGTGAATCTGGAGGTCAGAAAGGGAGAAGTACACGCCCTGATGGGAGAGAACGGCGCCGGAAAGTCTACGTTGATGAAAGTGCTGACCGGTATTTATTCCAAGGATGAAGGGACGATTACATACGAGGGAAAGGAAGTGGAATTTTCCAATCCCAGGGACGCGCAGGCGGCGGGAATCGTCATCGTGCATCAGGAATTGAATATGATGAATCATCTGACCGTTGCACAGAATATTTTTATCGGGCGCGAGAGTATGTCCGGAAAGCTGATCAACGATAAGAAGATGAATGAAGAAGCGGAGAAGTTATTTCAAAAGCTGAATATCCAGATTGATCCGACGGAGAAGATGGGGAATCTGACCGTAGGAAAGCAGCAGATGTGCGAGATTGCGAAAGCCATCTCCCATGATGCGAAGGTCATTATATTTGACGAGCCGTCCGCGGCCCTGACAGAAGCGGAGATTGAAGAACTGTTCAAGATCATCCGGGATCTGCGGGAGAAGCAGCTTGGGATTGTATATATCTCTCACCGGATGGATGAGATCAAGGTTATCACGGACCGGGTAACGGTGATGCGTGACGGGGGATATGTGGGAACGCTGATTACGAAGGACAGTACGAAAGACGACATCATCAACATGATGGTAGGCCGTGTCATCTATGAAGATCCCAAGACGCAGAGTAATGTGGCAAAGGATGCGCCGGTGGTATTGAAGGTGGAGCACCTCAATGCAGGAAAGATGGTGCGGGATGTGAGTTTTGAATTGCGCAAAGGCGAGATTCTCGGATTTTCCGGTCTGATGGGAGCGGGCCGCACAGAGACCGCAAGAGCCTTGTTTGGCGCGGATCCGGTGGACAGCGGAGAAGTGTATGTCAACGGGCAGAAAGTGACGATAAAAAATCCAATGGACGCCGTAAAATGCGGAATCGGATATCTGTCGGAGGACCGGAAGCGGTTTGGAATTGTGGTACAGAAGACGGTGGCAGAAAACTCCACGATGGCAGATCTGGACCATTATATGAGCGGAATTTTTATCAATAAGAAAAAGGAGAACGAGGTAGCGCAGAAGTATGTGGATTCCCTGAAGACAAAGACGCCGTCGGTGGATCAGCTGGTTGTGAATTTGTCCGGTGGAAATCAGCAGAAAGTAGTCATTGCAAAGTGGCTGGTGAGAAACTGTGATATCCTCATCTTTGACGAGCCTACCAGAGGGATTGATGTCGGGGCGAAGAGTGAGATTTATCACCTGATGAATGAACTGGTGGCGGAAGGAAAGTCCATCATTATGATTTCCTCCGAAATGACAGAGATTCTTAGAATGAGTGATCGTATTGTGGTAATGTGTGAAGGAAGGAAAACCGGAGAGATGGATATCTCGGAAGCTACACAGGAAAATATCATGCATGCCGCAACACTGAGAGATTAGGAGGAGATAGAGAATGGGAAATAATGAGAAAAAAGGGAATGCGCTTACCAACAATCCTCTGGTAAATGCAATCGGTACGCAGAAAATTGTGGTGGTACTGGTCATCATTCTGCTGGCGATTCTGTTCAGTGTGATGAGCCCGGCGTTCCGCCAGTATTCGACAGTTGTTAGTATTTTTGATTATTCATATTACATCAGTTTTATGGCGATTGGAGTCACGTTTCCTTTGATTACAGGCGGTGTGGATCTTTCGATTGGTACCGGGATGGTATCGGCAGGCCTGGTTGGCGGTTATCTTGTGACTTTTAAAGGAATGCCGACCGCGGTTGGTATGTTGGCAGCATTATGCGTGGGATTGCTTTTGGGATGTTTCAATGCATTTCTGGCGGCAAAGCTGGAACTGCCACCCTTTATTGCCACGCTGGGAAGTATGATGGTGGCCCGTGGAATTGGTTCCATTATTACAGGCGGTATGGCTGTGACCTGGCCTCCGTCAAGTGATCCAAGCGGGTGGTTTCGTAGTATTTTTAAAATCAGCGTGGGCGGATTGAATCTGCCGATTGGCTTTCTGCTTGTAATTATTGCAGTAATTGTGATGTCCACCGTGTTAAATAAGACGAGACCGGGACGTTATATTATCGCACTGGGAAGTAATAAAGAAGCGACCAGATTGTCCGGTATCAATGTTGTAAAATGGCAGTCTCTCGCCTATCTGATCTCCGGTTTGTTTACCGGACTGGCGGGAATTGCTTATGCGGCGACCTTCCAGACAATCGCACCGGGAACCGGAGCCGGCCTGGAGCTGGATGCGATTGCAGGCGCGATTATCGGCGGAACTTCCATGAACGGAGGGTATGGAACCATCGTCGGCACATTGCTTGGTGTATTCGTCATGTCTCTGCTGAAGACCGGTCTGCCGTTTATCGGACTGCAGGCAAACTGGCAGCAGATTATCACGGGACTTGTATTGATCGTAGCCGTGTTGATCGACGTGATCAAGAACGCGAAACGGGCGTAAAAGATTCATGAAGAACATAAAGCGGTCGTAGCGGATTTAAAAATAGAAGCAAAGATTTTTACCGATTAAAACCATCAAAAGATGGATTTAATACAATAAATTATTCCAAAAGGGAGGAAAAAACATGAAGAAAAAACTTTTTAGCGTACTGTTGTGTGCGGCACTCATCGGAACCATGGTAATCGGCTGTGGCGGAAACGGCGGCGATGCAGGGACAGACGATGCGGGAACTTCCACGGAAGCAGACAGCGGCGATGACGGCGGTGACGCTGCTCCGGCAGGGGATCTCAACATCGAGATCGTTTCCAAAGGATTCCAGCATCAGTATTGGCAGGCAGTATTAAAAGGTGCGGAGCAGAAGGCAGACGAACTGGGCGTGAAGATCAATTTTGTAGGGCCGAATTCCGAGTCCGACATTGCGGATCAGGTACAGATGCTGACAAATGCAATCAATGCGGCGCCGAAGGCAATCGCTCTGGCGGCTCTGGATACTAATGCATGTCTGGATGCCATCTCCCAGGCACAGTCTGCAGGAATCCCGATCGTAGGATTTGACTCTGGTGTTCCTGGCGCGCCGGACGGAGCCATCGTGGCAAATGCAGCCACAGATAACTACAATGCAGGTGCACTGGCAGCAGAAGAATCCTATAAAGCAGCTCTGAAAGATCGGATTGCGAATGCTTCCGGTACGGTAAGAATCGGTGTCATGGGACAGGATGCAACTTCCGAGTCTATCGTAAACCGTGGTCTTGGTTTCATCGATAAGATCTGTGAACTGGTAGAAGCGGACGATAAGACCGTATCCGTAGAAGGAAATGACAAGTATGTATCCGATGCAAAAGGCGAGAAAAAAGACGGCGCGGATGTCATTATTGAAGTAGTAGTTCCTGCTTCCGTTACAAACGAGTTGTCCGCACTGGACTGTCAGACTCTGCTGAACAAAGACGATATCATTGCGATTTATGGATCCAACCAGCATTCCGGTGACGCAATGGTAACAGGTGATGAGAACCTGAACAAATTCGGTACAGAGGACGGCGACGTTATCGGTATCGCATTTGACTCCGGTAAAGTAATCAAGGAAGCTGTAAAGAGCGGAAAATTCATCGGTGCAATTACACAGGCTCCGGTAGCAATGGGCGAGGCAGTTGTAGATCTTTGTGTGAAAGCTGCAAACGGCGAGAGCGTATCTGATATTGATACAGGATGCCAGTGGTTCACAGCGGAAAATATGGACAGTGAAGAAATTGCACAGAATCTGTATGACTAATCCGTGAGACAACTTTTCACGGAAGGAATCCGCAGGAAGATCCGGCGGAGTATAGAAGGAAGACCATGAAAAATGAAAAAACAGGAGGGCAGGATTTCTTGCCCTCCTGTTTTATGTTCCGGTATACAAAAAAGCTGTCGGTGGATATCCGGATCGGACGTATCCTCCGTTACCGGGCAGCACAGTGCCTGGTGCGGTGTGAACAGTAACTGGTTTTCTGCGTTTAGGTGAATTTTATTATATTATAGTTGAAAGTTGTGGAAGGTATCCTGTATAATAAAAAGGAACAGGGAGAAGTGTCAGGGGGGAACAGAAGGAGGAATTATATGCTGGATGGAATAGAAATAATCTTTGAGAACAGAAAGACGATGCTGACTTCATTAAAAAAGAAATCCTACGCGGCCAACACAGAAAGTTTTCTGGCAGAGCACGGGCATTATATTCGGGAGATGACGGATCATATAGCGGAAGCGGAGAATAAGGAGGCGGCCGCGGAGGAGATTGGCAGACAGATTGTAGATACGGTGAAGACACATTTTGTGAATAAGCGCGGAAAAATTGACGGAAAGACACAGAGCGATTTGAACTTGTTTCTAATCTATTATGTATTTCCGGGTATTCTTAAGTTTGACGCGGACAATGGGCCGGTGCTTGCGGAGGGAATCTGCCGTGTCTGGAGAAAAAGCTTCAAAGATGGTCAGATTAGCTATACAGATTATGATTCTCTGTATCACTCGTTCCAGGAAAAGATTTTTGGGATTTTCTGATCCCTGATTTTACCGAAGGTACCGCCTGGGGGTGGTGCCTTTATATTTTTTGAAGGTTTTGATAAAGTAACTCAGGTCGTTAAAACCGGAATTGTAGGCGACTTCCGTAATGGATTGATCGGTAGTCAAAAGCTGATAGCAGGCACGCTCAATGCGATAATAGTTCAGATAATCTACCGGGGTACGATGCGTCATTTCCTGAAAAAAACGACAGAAATATTTCGGGGACATCTGAATGGAATCCGCCATCTCCTGCAGAGTAATCTGGCGGTTGTAAGAGGACTCCATATATTCCAGCGCCTGTTTGAGCTGTACGATCCGCCGGTGATTGCGGGGCGGCCGGGGCGGGGCAGGATCATAGCAATGTTCGGAAAAGATGGCACCGATCATCTGATACAATGCGCCCAGCACCATGAGCTGATATCCTTCTTTTTTGGAGGAGACGGCGTCAAAGAGCGTCCAGACAGTCCGACAGATCTTCTGGCTGGAATTCTGGTAGAGATAGGTTACTTCCACTTCGTGATCAATGATCCTGCGAATCAGCCTGCAGCAGGAATCATTCTTATTCATAAGCATGTTCATGTCAAATACCACACACTCATATTCACAATCGTAAGGGGTGCCCTCATGAAGCGCGCCGGCGGGAATAAAGAGAAAAGAATCTGCGGGAGCAAGAAATTCCTGCTCATCAATGAGGGTGCGAAAGGATCCTTTCAAAATCCGGATGAGTTCAAATTCGATGTGCCAGTGCAGCGCCATATTGTACTGCGGATGGGAAGGGGAAACGTGGTGATATTCTAATGGAAAGTCGGCGGTTCCTCTTTGTCGGCTCTCCCGGTAATTCAAATATTGCATGGGACTCCTTTATGTGAATATTGTTATAATTTTTATCATTATAGCACAAGTATATTTGGGGAAGCAATGGTAGAATAAAAATATAAAAATTTATTTCAGAAGGAGGCAGGGCATTGGGAGACACAAAGAAGCAGGTTCTTGCGTTTGATTTTGGCGGCGGCAGCGGACGTGCGATTCTGGGAAGTTTGAAAGATGGACGGATCCACATGGAGGAAGTATATCGTTTTTCGAATGATCCGGTTACCGTCAATGGAACGATGTACTGGGATACACTGCGGCATTTCTTTGAGATGAAACAGGGAATTGTCAAAGCGAAGCAAAAGGGCGGATTTGAAAGTATCGGAATTGATACCTGGGGGGTAGATTTCGGTCTGCTGGATGCGCATGGAGATCTGCTGGAAAGTGCGGTTCATTATCGGGATGACAGAACGGTTGGGATGCAGGAAGAAGTATTTAGGGTAATTCCGAAGGAACGGGTATATGAACTGACCGGTCTGCAGTTTGAGAACTTTAATACCATTTTTCAATTGTATGCGCTTGTGAAGAAGAGACCGTGGATTTTGGAGAAGGCAGATACATTTTTATTGATGCCGGATTTATTTAATTATTTTCTGACGGGAGAAAAACGGGCCGAGTTTACCATGGCGGCGACGACACAGTTGCTGGATGCGAGGGAAAAGAAGTGGTCGAAGGAGATTTTGAATGCGTTACAGATTCCGGAAAGGATTCTTCCCGAGATTGTACCAAGCGGTACGGTTGTGGGAGAATTGCGGGAGGAAATCTGCCGGGAATTGGGAGTAGAGCCGGCAAAAGTCATTGCAATTACCGGACATGACACACAGAGCGCCGTGATTTCTGTTCCGACGCAGGAAAAGGATTTTATGTTTATCAGCTGCGGAACGTGGAGCCTGTTTGGGACCGAGCTGGACGCACCGGTAATCGGGGAGAAGTCCATGAAATGCAATATCAGCAATGAAGGCGGTTATGCCAATACGACGACGCTGCTGAAGAATATCATCGGGCTCTGGCTTGCCCAGGAGAGCAGGCGGCAATGGATTCGGGAAGGACAGGAGTATTCGTTCGGGGAGCTGGAGAAGCTGGCGCTGGAAGCAGAGCCGTTTCAGAGCTTTATTGATCCCGATGCGCCGGAGTTTGTCCCGGCAGGCAACATTCCGGAACGAATTCGGGAATTCTGCCGAAGAACGGGGCAGAAGGTGCCGCAGACAACCGGGGAAATCATGTGCTGTATCAACCAGAGTCTGGCTCTGAAGTACCGGTATGCGTTGGAACAGATCGAATCCTGTACAGAGAAGCATTATCCGGTGATTCATATGATCGGCGGCGGAATCCAGAGTAAGCTGCTCTGCCAGATGACGGCGGGAGCGAACGGACGAAAAGTGATTGCGGGGCCGGTGGAGGCGACGGCGCTTGGTAATATCGCAGTGCAGATGATGGCGCTGGGCGAGATCAAAGATGTGGCCGAGGCCCGCAGAATCATTGCAGATTCGGAAACTACATATGAGTATCTTCCGCAGGATGTGGAAAAATGGGATGCTGCATATGAAAAATTTAAAACCTATATTCAAGAATAAGGAGGAATGCAACTATGGCAAAATCAAGACTCATCGGAGATTATCCGGTTATTGGAATCCGCCCGACGATCGACGGCAGAAGAGGCGTGCTCGGGGTACGTGAATCTCTGGAAGACCAGACCATGAATATGGCAAAATCCGCGGCAAAGCTGCTGGAAGAGAATTTAAAGTACACGAACGGGGAACCGGTTAAAGTTATCATTGCGGATACCACCATCGGACGTGTTGCAGAGGCGGCTGCCTGTGCGGACAAGTTTAAAAAAGCGGGGGTAGATATTACGCTGACGGTAACCCCGTGCTGGTGTTACGGCGCGGAGACCATGGACATGGATCCCATGACCATCAAAGCAGTATGGGGATTCAACGGAACAGAAAGACCAGGCGCAGTATATCTGGCTTCCGTATTGGCCACACATGCACAGAAAGGTTTGCCGGCATTCGGTATTTATGGACATGACGTATGCGAAGCATCGGATACGACGATTCCGGAGGACGTAAAAGAAAAGATTCTTCGCTTTGGACGCGCGGCTGTGGCGGCGGCGACCATGAGAGGAAAATCCTATCTGCAGATCGGTTCTATCTGCATGGGAATCGGCGGTTCCATCATTGATCCGGCATTTATCGAAGAATATCTGGGAATGCGTGTGGAATCCGTAGACGAGGTAGAGATTATCCGTCGTATGACAGAGGGAATCTACGATGAGGCGGAATATCAGAAGGCGCTGGCATGGACAAAAGAGAAATGCAAAGAGGGATTCGACAAGAATCCGGAAGAACTGCAGAAAGACCGTGCGGCGAAAGATTCCGACTGGGAATTTGTAGTAAAGATGATGTGCATCATCAAGGATCTTATGAACGGCAACGACAATCTTCCGGACGGATGTGAGGAAGAAAAAGTCGGGCACAATGCCATTGCGGCAGGTTTCCAGGGACAGAGACAATGGACCGACTTCTATCCGAACTGCGACTTCCCGGAAGCAATGCTCAATACCTCCTTTGACTGGAACGGCGCCAGAGAACCATACATACTGGCAACAGAGAACGACGTGCTCAATGGTCTGGGAATGCTTTTCAGTAAGCTGCTGACGAATTCCGCGCAGATCTTTGCAGATGTTCGTACTTACTGGAGCCCGGAAGCGGTGAAAAAAGCGGCCGGTGGTTATGAACTGGAAGGAAAGGCAAAAGAAGCCGGTGGATTCATCCATCTGATTAATTCCGGCGCGGCATGTCTGGACGCCAACGGACAGGCAAAAGACGCGGCCGGCAACGGCGTAATGAAACCGTGGTATGAAGTGACAGAGGCGGATCAGGAAGCAATCCTGAATGCAACCACATGGAATTATGCGGATCTGGGATACTTCCGGGGCGGCGGATATTCTTCCAGATTTGTGACAGAGGCGGAGATGCCGGTTACGATGATTCGTCTGAACTTGGTGAAGAACCTTGGGCCGATGCTGCAGATTGCAGAGGGCTGGACCGTTCATCTTCCGGATGAAGTAACCGACGTTCTGTGGAAGAGAACCGATTATACATGGCCCTGTACCTGGTTTGCACCGCGGACAACCGGGGAAGGCGCATTTGCAACGGCATATGATGTGATGAATAACTGGGGTGCAAACCATGGCGCCATCAGTTACGGACATATTGGCGCGGATCTGATTACATTCTGTTCGATGCTGCGGATTCCGGTGGCGATGCACAATGTACCGGAGGAGAAGATCTTCCGTCCGGCTTCCTGGAATGCGTTCGGCATGGACAAAGAAGGCGCGGATTACAGAGCATGCCAGGCTTACGGTCCGATATACAAGACCATTAAATAAAAAGAATGTAGTATTTTGTCATCCCGGAGAATACAGGAAGTCAGGAGACATTCTCCGGGATGAACAAAGGAAGAAAACGGAGGAAGACAGAGATGTTAAAAGGAATTCCGAAAATTTTATCGCCGGAACTGTTGATGGTGCTTTGTGAGATGGGGCACAGTGACCGTCTGGTGATCTCTGACGGGAATTTTCCGGCGGAGTCTATGGGAAAGGACGCCATTGTGATCCGTTGTGACGGACATGGGGTGCCGGAACTTCTGGATGCGATTCTGCAGGTGTTCCCCTTGGATACTTATGTGGAGAAACCGGTGAATCTAATGGAAGTAATGCCGGGAGACAACGTGGAGACGCCGATCTGGGATACCTACAAAGAGATCATTGCAAAGCATGATGCCCGCGGTGGGGACTGTGTCGGCAATATCGAGCGGTTTGCTTTTTATGAAGAAGCAAAGACGGCATACGCCATTATCGCCACAGGGGAATCCGCATTGTATGCGAATGTGATGCTGCAAAAAGGTGTTGTGACAGATTAGACGGTGCATAGTTCTATACATAAGCGGCCGGTTTTCCAGGAAGGGAAGACCGGCCGTTTGTCTGTGTTCGGAAGAAAAGAGAAAAACAGAAAAATGTGTAACAGTGAGGCCGAAGGCTAAACCGTTACAAAAATGCAGGAGGGAAAAGTAACCACATATTTCATATAAATAGTGAATAGAATATAATATAAGAAGTGGAAATGGCAAAAAAGATCTGGTACAATGATGTTTGTGTCAGACAAAGTCCGAGGAGAGGGATAAAAGGGGCGGATGATTTGTGTGAAGTCGTGTGAAATGAAACAAGGAGCGGTTTTATAAAGTATGAAACGGAAAAAGAAGAACATATGGCTTGAAGTGGGACTTGCAGTCGTTCTTGCGGTTGCATTGGGCATTCTGGGTTCTCAGATCGGGGAGAAGGAACAGGAGAAAGTAAAGAAAGCGGAAGCAGAGAATCAGGCCGAATCGGAAGAACTTTCAAAAAACGGAACAGAAGCGTCTGAGAATCAGCCCAAAGATGCGGAAAAAGAAGCCGCAAAGCAAGGGGAGAATTCCGAAAAGAAAGAAGAGGAACATCAGCCGGAACCGACAGAAGAAACCATTGCGGAAGGGCAGTATCCGATCCTGGGAAAAAGTTCCGTCACGGTGGAGCAGATGGTGTCCTACTTCCGGTCCAGCGGCGCCGCCTATCCGGGGGAGGCGTTGTCCCAGGGTGGCGCCGATTCCATCGAAGTTTTTTGTCAGATGTACTATGACGAGGCGGTTGCGGAAGGTGTGCGGCCGGAAGTGGCATTTGCGCAGACCATGAAAGAGACAGGCTGGCTGCAATATGAAGGGGATGCTTCCATCGAACAGTATAATTTTGCGGGACTGGGAACCACAGGGAATGGTGTTCCGGGAAATTCCTATCCCGACGTGCGGACCGGCATCCGTGCACAGATTCAGCATTTGAAAGCATATGCCACCGCCGACGTACTGGCACAGGAATGTGTGGACGACCGGTATGAGTATGTGATAAAAGGAAGCGCACCTTATGTGGAGTGGCTGGGAAAAAATGAAAATCCGGAAGGGCAGGGGTGGGCGACCGCGGAGAATTATGGGAATTCCATTGTAGAGATGATCCGGAGTATGCGCCAGATGTAGCAGCCATAACCGGATCCGCCCAGGACACAGGGATTTCACCTTTTTCTTCTTGACAAACCTGCATTTGAAATATATGATATAGCTTAGTTAATGAAAAAGTAATAAAATTGTAAAATATAAAGGCGTGGAAGAAGAGGAGTACATCTTTACTTTCGACAGAGAGAACCGTCCGTTGGCTGGAAGACGGTTTCCGAAAAAGGAGGATGGAAGGTAGCTTTGGAGCCGGATATCACGGGGTGGTTTCCGTTATAGAACTAAGAGATGCGTGCTTTGCGGCAGAGAATTCATGTTGTCAGAAGGCATGTCAACGAAGGTGGTACCGCGGAATGGAATTCGCCCTTTGCATATGCAAAGGGCTTTTCTATTTCCTTGTCGGACAGCGGAGGCTGTCCGGATAGTCTCGAAGAGACATAAATTACGGGATGCCCGGATGGGTATTCCCTGTCGGACAACGGGGAAAACAAAGAGGGATAAGAGAGAAAAAAGGAGGAACTCATGAGCAAAGAACTGGCAAAGACTTACAATCCGAAAGAGATTGAAGAAAAACTGTACGAAAAGTGGTGTGAGAACAAATATTTTCATGCGGAAGTAGATCGGGATAAAAAGCCCTTTACAACGGTTATGCCGCCGCCGAATATTACCGGAAAGCTGCATATGGGACATGCGCTGGATAATACACTGCAGGACATTCTGATTCGTTATAAGAGAATGGAAGGGTACAATGCTCTGTGGATTCCGGGGACAGATCATGCCGCCATCTCCACAGAGGTAAAAGTAACCAATCAGTTGAAGGCGGAAGGGATTGATAAAAAGGAACTGGGAAGAGAAGGATTCCTTGCGCGGACCTGGCAGTGGAAGGAGGAGTACGCGGGGACCATCGAGAACCAGTTAAAAAAGCTGGGAATTTCCTGCGACTGGGACAGAGAGCGTTTTACCATGGATGAAGGATGTTCCAAAGCGGTAGAAGAAGTATTTATTAAATTATATGAAAAAGGCTATATTTATAAAGGCTCCCGCATTATCAACTGGTGTCCGGTCTGTAAAACGTCTCTTTCCGATGCGGAAGTAGAACACGAGGAACAGGAAGGGCATTTTTGGCATATCAAATATCCGATCGTAGGGACCGATGATTTTCTGGAAATTGCAACCACCCGTCCGGAGACGATGCTGGGAGATACCGCTATTGCAGTACATCCGGAAGACGAACGTTATCGGGATCTGGTGGGAAAAAAGGTTTTGCTGCCGTTGATGAATAAGGAAATCCCGATTGTGGCAGATTATTACGTGGATAAAGAATTCGGAACAGGAGCGGTGAAGATTACACCGGCCCATGATCCCAACGATTTTGAAGTGGGAAAACGGCATGATCTGGAAGAAATTAATATCATGAACGACGACGCCACCATCAATGAAAAAGGCGGGAAGTATGCCGGCATGGAGCGCTATGAAGCAAGGGCCGCCATCGTAAAGGATCTGGAAGAGCAGGGATATCTGGTGAAGATCGAACCTCACGCTCATAATGTAGGCACCCACGATCGCTGCGGGACGACGGTGGAGCCGCTGATCAAGCAGCAGTGGTTTGTAAAGATGGAAGAGCTGGCAAAACCGGCGATTGAGGCTTTACACACAGGGGAATTGAAGTTTGTGCCGGAACGGTTTAATAAAATTTACCTGCATTGGCTGGAAAATATCAAGGACTGGTGCATTTCCCGGCAGATCTGGTGGGGACATCGGATTCCGGCCTATTATTGCGACGAATGTGGGGAATTTATTGTGGCCAGGGAGATGCCGGAGAAATGTCCCCATTGCGGCTGCACCCATTTTACTCAGGACGAGGACACGCTGGACACCTGGTTTAGCTCTGCACTCTGGCCATTTTCTACGCTGGGATGGCCCGGGCATACAGAAGATCTGGATTACTTTTATCCCACCGATGTTCTGGTAACGGGATATGATATCATCTTCTTCTGGGTCATCCGGATGGTATTTTCCGGATTGGAGCATACGGGAAAATCACCGTTCCACACGGTACTCATCCACGGACTGGTGCGGGATTCCCTGGGGCGGAAGATGAGCAAGTCCCTCGGAAACGGAATTGATCCGCTGGAGATCATTGATCAGTACGGCGCGGATGCGCTCCGTTTGACATTGGTGACAGGCAATGCGCCGGGAAATGATATGCG
Source organism: Lachnospiraceae bacterium (assembly GCA_910574195.1). Classification (GTDB taxonomy): domain Bacteria; phylum Bacillota; class Clostridia; order Lachnospirales; family Lachnospiraceae; genus Schaedlerella. Next base: position 141,822 of record CAJTBF010000010.1, read on the forward strand.
TTTTTATCAGGAACGTGTGGAGGCAAGCCGGAATTTTGCGAATAAGGTATGGAACGCTTCCCGCTTTATTTTGATGAATATGAAAGAAAATGTTACGGAGGAACCGGAGGACTTTCTGCTGAAACCGGCTGACCGCTGGATTTTATCCAAAGTCAATGAACTGACGGGAGAAGTGACGGAAAACATGGATAAGTTCGAGCTGGGAATTGCCGTGCAGAAGGTATATGATTTTATCTGGGACGAATTCTGCGACTGGTATGTGGAACTGGCAAAATATCGGATTTATCATGCACAGGAAGATTCCCAGTCTGCCAGATGTGTATTATGGACTTTGAAGACCGTACTGAGTCAGGCGTTGAAATTGCTTCATCCGTTTATGCCGTTTATTACGGAAGAAATTTATAGTGCGCTTGTACCGGAAGAAGAGTCGCTGATGATTTCCTCCTGGCCGGTACACCGGAAGGAATGGGAATTTCCGCTGGCGGCAGAATTGATGGAGCAGGTAAAGGCGATTACCCGCGGAATTCGAAATCTCCGCGCGGAAATGATTGTACCGAATAATCGGAGGACAAAAGTATTTATTGTGAGCGCCAGCCGGGAACTTTTAAGCGGGATTGAGGCGTATAAAGAGTCTGTAAAACCATTGATGCTGGCCAATGATATCATTCTGCATTATGAAAAGAAAGGGATTGCAGAGGATGCGGTATCTGTCGTAGTGCCGGGGGCAACCGTATATCTGCCTTTGGAAGACCTGGTAGATCTGGAGCAGGAGAAGGAGCGTCTGCAAAAAGAAGAGGAAAGGCTGAAAAAAGAGATTGCCAGAGCAAAGGGGATGCTATCCAACGAAAAGTTTTTGAGCAAAGCGCCGGAAAAGAAGGTACAGGAAGAAAAGGAGAAACTGGAAAAATATACGCAAATGCTTTGTCAGGTACAGGAACGGATGCGGGGACTTTTACATCGGTGATCTTGAAATGACATTTTCAAACACGTTCTAAGACCTGTGCGATGGTTCCGGATATATGTTATTCGGAATCACTGCCGACAGACTTACGGAGGAAGATGAGAGAGGTTGTTTATGAAGAAGGTGCAGATCAGGAAGCCGGATATCCGGGGCTTCTTTCAGAAAATAAAACATTTGAAAATAGAAGACATCAAGGCGCACTGGATTGCAAGGAGAAAACGGCGGGAACGCATACTGGAAGAGAGAAGAAACAGTAAATTTTCCAGGAAGATGCAGCCGGTCTATCGGTTTATGAATCGGATTTCTCTCCTTCTTCATTATCTTCTGGCATGTGTGCTGAACTTTTTGATTGAAGTGATTTCCAGGCATTCCCTTTTCTCTGCCTGGGAATATATGACAGAAACACCAAAGGTGTTTCTGTTTAATGCTTTTTTGATTTTTGTGACATTTTCCGTGGTCTATCTGGTACGGCGGCGTGTGTTTACCAGAATTCTGCTGAGTGTGTTCTGGTTGTTTCTTGGAACGTGTAACGGTTATCTTCTGTTAAAACGTGTAACGCCGTTTAATGCACAGGATTTAAAGGTGTTATCGGATGCGTTGTCACTGACAGGGAATTATTTTAATACATTTGAATTGATTCTGCTGATTGTGGGGATCGCAGCGGTAGTGCTCTGGGTGATTTCTATGTGGCGCCGGGGCGGACAGTTTACCGGGAAGATGTATCGGTTTGTGGCGCTGGCGGCTACGGCGGGATGGGTTTTTGCTTATATCTTTCTGACGAATTTTGCTATTGATCAGCGGATTATCTCCAATTACTTTGGAAATATTGCATTTGCCTATGAGGATTATGGATTTCCCTACTGCTTTACCGCCAGTATTTTTAATACCGGGATTTCGGAACCGGCAGGGTATGGGAAAGAGTCCATGGAAGCGATCAGCGGCAACGGAACCATCACGGACAGTACAACCGGCCGGTCAAAGGAAGAATTGCCCAATATTCTGTTTGTGCAGCTGGAATCGTATTTTGATCCGACGGAGGTGGAATGGCTGCAGTTTTCGGAGGATCCGATTCCGAACCTGCGAAAAATGTATGAGGAGTATTCTTCCGGGTATTTTAAAGTGCCTTCTGTGGGAGCAGGTACGGCAAACACGGAATTTGAGGTGCTGACAGGGATGAGTATGCGGTTTTTCGGACCGGGAGAGTATCCTTATAAGACGTATGCGAAAACAAAATTGTTGGAAAGTGCTGCGTCCGCGTTGGCCGAATTGGGTTATGGTGCGGAGGCGCTGCATAATAACGGCGGGAACTTTTACAGCCGCGCACAGGTGTTTAATCATATGGGATTTGACCATTATACCAGTAAAGAATTCATGAATATTCTGCAGACAACACCGAAGGGATGGGCCACAGATGATATATTGATTCCCAATATCATAGAGTCCATGGATACGACGAAAGGGCAGGATTTTGTATTTGCCATCAGCGTACAGGGACATGGCGATTATCCCGTCGAGGTGATGATCGAAGATCCGCAGATTGTAGTCAGTGGTGTGGAGGACGAAGGAAAGCGCAACGCCTGGGAATATTATGTCAATGAAGTGTATGAGATGGATCAGTTCGCAGGGGAGTTGGTGAAAACGCTGGAACAGCGGGGAGAACCGGCGGTGGTTGTCTTTTATGGGGATCATCTGCCCACCATGGGACTGGAATCCAAAGATATGAAGAGCAGATATTTGTATAATACCAACTATGTGATCTGGGATAACATCGGTCTGGAAAAACGGGACGGGAATTATGCGGCATATCAGATTATGGCAGAGGTATTGGACAGGCTGGATATCCATACGGGAACTGTGTTCAATTATCATCAGCAGAGAAACCAGACGAAAAACTATCTGGCAGATCTGGAACTTTTACAATATGATATTTTGTATGGGAAGCAGTATGTATATGAAAAAAGCGGAATGCCTGTAAAGGAAGGGCATATGGTCATGGGGGTAAAGGATACCTCCGTCACAGATCTGGTAGTACAGTTGGATGACACATACAGTGTTTACGGAGAGAATTTTACAAAGCAAAGTAAGGTATTTATCAATGGAGAAAAGCAGAGCAGTACCTTTTTAAATAATACAAGAATTGACCTGAAAGAATCTGTTTTGGAGGACGGGGATCGGATTATGGTAGCGCAGGTAGGTTCCAGCAATACGATCTTCCGTACGTCCAGGGAATATGAGTATGAGGACGGGAAGCTGACGGAACTTCCCAGGCAATTGGGCGCGCCGAAAACAGGCCGGGATGCTTTTATCGGAAATGACAAAGGACAGTAAGTATATGACATATCAGGAAGCCGTAGAGTATATTTTGGGGATTCCCAAATTTACAAAAAAAAATACACCGGGACATACCAGAGAGTTTCTTCGATATTTGGGGGAGCCGCTGCATGGAAAGAAAGTGATTCATGTGGCGGGTACCAACGGAAAAGGCTCTGTCTGCGTTTATTTGGAAGCGATGCTTCGTGCGGAAGGAAAGACGACCGGTTTGTTTGTTTCCCCTCATCTGGTGAAAATCAATGAACGGATTCGGATCGACGGAAAGCCGATATGCGATACCGGGTTTTTACGGTTATTTGAAAATGTGCGGGAGAAAATCGGGGAAATGCAGCGGCAGGGACTGCCTCATCCCACCTTTTTTGAATTTTTATTTGGTATGGCCGTTCTTGCGTTTTTCGATGCGGGGGTGGAATATGTCATATTGGAGACCGGATTGGGGGGCAGGCTGGACGCCACAAATGCGGTAGAACACCCTCTGTATTCGGTGCTTACTTCCATCGGGATGGATCATAGAGAGATTTTGGGAGATACATTGGAAAAAATTGCCGCGGAAAAGGCCGGAATTTTAAAACCGGGCGTTCCGGTTTTCTATACGGACGGGGAGGAAATCTCCAATCAGGTGATTGAAAAAAGGGCGGCGCAGCTTGAAATAAGTTGTAAGAAAATAGGGAAAAATGCGTTCGAAAATCTCGAAACTGCACATAAAAAGATTGCATTTTTCTGCACAAATGCGTATTATGGAACTACGGTATGGCAACTTCATAATACCGGACTCTATCAGGCGGAGAATGCAATACTTGCGATGGAAGTGATGCGGGATCTGTTTGGGGAGAAAGGCCATCCTTCCCTTTGGAGAGAAGCATTGGCCGGACTTACATGGCCCGGACGGATGGAGGAAGTGCTGCCGGACGTCTTTGTGGACGGGGCGCATAACGTCAGCGCAGTGGAGCGGTTTGTGCAGAGTGTATGTGCCGGAAAAGAAAAGGGAATGAGAACGGCTGTCCTGTTTTCCGCGGTACAGGAGAAAGAGTATGAGAAAATGATCGCCTGTCTTTGTCGGAATCTGGAAGCTGATTTTTACATGGTAACATGTCTGCCGGGGAAGCGTGCAGTGGCTGCGGAAAAGCTGAAAGAGGTATTCGGGAGATATACGGACCGTCCGGTACTGAAAAAAGAATCTTTACAGGAGGCATGGAACTACATGCTGGCGCACCAGGAAGGACGGACAATCTATTGTCTGGGATCCCTTTATCTGGCAGGGGCGTTGAAAGCCAATAACTTTTCGGAATTTCAATGAATGTGATTCTAACTGAAAATTGACAACTGAATATCGTGCAGGAAAAGAAATTTGAGAAAAATGGACATAAACATTGGACATAGCGGGTACTA
>CAJTBF010000011.1 GCA_910574195.1 Lachnospiraceae bacterium
TAATGAAGTGTGCTGATTCATTATACAATGACATCTCTTCTGTTTTACTTAAAAATACTGCTTCATTTTTCGGTTATCATACCACTCAGGATTCAATTTGTCAACATTCATCTAACTGCAAAATGATTCCAATAAAGGAGTAAATAGCACAAAAAACCATACAATTAAAACTAAAAATTACAAATTAAGGAAAAATAAGAAAAATATTTTCTTGAAATCATACAATTTTCAAAATATTTTCCAAGTAAAATATACTCTGGAATAAACATACCAGTAGACTGATATGTTTTAAAATTATCCAGATTTTCTTTCATTTTTATTGAAAATCTCTTTTCATTTTTTATCTTAAAGCTTATCGAAAACGTTATAAAATCAATGTTTTCCGACTTATTCGTAGTCAAAATTTCAGTCAAAAATTGCAGGTGTATAAAAACCAATTTTCAACCTGTGGAGGAACAGGTAAGGGTATCCCATTTTGAAATGATTCATAACTAAAATTCTGGTCAAATATGGATGAGCCTTCTATTTACAGTGGATCTCTGCTGCTTGTAATGAATCAGCACACTTCATTACATCTAATCGAATATGAAGTGTCTGTTTGTGTGTAGCATAGCAGATACGGGATCCTCATTGGATGACGGTATAGAATATAAAACTATTACATTGTAAAAAAGGAGGCGCGGCNCAGGAGGAGTTGTCTATGGCCGAATGGTTTGAACGGGAAGAAATTCCGGTAACGCCCTTGCGGGACAGTCTTACCAATGAAATGATCATGCAGTTTAAAAATGGGGTAGTGTGAGAAAGCGTACCTATGGAATATACAGAGCATTTGAGTGTTTGCCGCATAAAACCTCAGATGCTTTTTATTATGCGGCAGCATACAGAAAAAGTATCCGGCGTCAGAATTTCTGTGTGCTATATCTTATGAAACATTCGTAGTTCAGTAAGTATAGTATGCGAAAAAGCTGCCGGTGGCGGGTCTTTCGTATCATGATAGAAAAAGATAGAAGAGATGTCATTGTATAATGAAGTGTGCTGATTCATTACAAGCAGCAGAGATCCACTGTAAATAGAAGGCTCATCCATATTTGACCAGAATTTTAGTTATGAATCATTTCAAAATGGGATACCCTTACCTGTTCCTCCACAGGTTGAAAATTGGTTTTTATACACCTGCAATTTTTGACTGAAATTTTGACTACGAATAAGTCGGAAAACATTGATTTTATAACGTTTTCGATAAGCTTTAAGATAAAAAATGAAAAGAGATTTTCAATAAAAATGAAAGAAAATCTGGATAATTTTAAAACATATCAGTCTACTGGTATGTTTATTCCAGAGTATATTTTACTTGGAAAATATTTTGAAAATTGTATGATTTCAAGAAAATATTTTTCTTATTTTTCCTTAATTTGTAATTTTTAGTTTTAATTGTATGGTTTTTTGTGCTATTTACTCCTTTATTGGAATCATTTTGCAGTTAGATGAATGTTGACAAATTGAATCCTGAGTGGTATGATAACCGAAAAATGAAGCAGTATTTTTAAGTAAAACAGAAGAGATGTCATTGTATAATGAATCAGCACACTTCATTACATCTAATCGAATATGAAGTGTCTGTTTGTGTGTAGCATAGCAGATACGGGATCCTCATTGGATGACGGTATAGAATATAAAACTATTACATTGTAAAAAAGGAGGCGCGGCATGGCAATATCATTATTTCCTCATAATCAGACAGCCTATGAAGCGGCTCTTAAGATGCTGCAAAATACAGGAAAGGCAGCTGTGATTCATCCGACCGGTACGGGAAAATCTTTTATCGGTTTTCAATTATGTGAAGAATTTCCGGAGGCAGACATCTGCTGGCTATCCCCTTCAGAATATATCTTTCAAACGCAGTTGGAAAATCTGGCGGCCACCGGAGCAGAAAAACCGAAGAATATTCGGTTTTTTACGTATGCAAAATTGATGCTGATGTCAGAGGAAGAGATGGCAGAGATTCATCCAGCCTATATCATTCTGGATGAATTCCATCGCTGCGGAGCAAAAGCATGGGGACAAGGTGTGGAAAGGCTGCGAAATGTTTATTCAAAAGTGCCGATACTCGGTCTCTCCGCAACGGCAATTCGTTACCTGGATAACCAGCGGGATATGTCGGATGAACTTTTTGACGGGAACATTGCATCGGAAATGACACTGGGGGAGGCGGTTGTTCGGGGAATTCTGCATCCACCAAAGTATGTTTTGTCTGTCTTTTCCTATCAGAAAGATCTGGAGAAATACGAGAAGCGGGTTCGGACGTCCAAAAATAAAGTTGTTCGTGATCTGGCAGAGAAACAGTTGGAGACGCTGCGCCGTGCGCTGGAACAGGCAGATGGATTGGAGGAAATCTTCCGGAAGCATATGACGGACCGGGCGGGAAAATATATTGTCTTCTGTGCTAATTATCCCCATATGCAGGAAATGATGGAGAAGGCGCCGGAGTGGTTTGCGAAAGTAGACCGGCATCCTCACCTTTACTCTGCGTATTCGGATGCACCGGAGACAGAGCAGGCATTTGCGGAATTCAAATCGGATCAGAGTGAACATCTGAAACTGTTGTACTGCATTGATATGCTCAATGAAGGAATCCATGTGGAGGATGTAAGCGGCGTCATTCTGCTGCGTCCTACTGTTTCGCCCATTATTTATAAACAACAGATCGGGCGAGCCTTGTCTGCGGGAAAGAAAAAGGATGCGGTGATCTTTGACATTGTGTTAAATATCGAAAATCTGTACAGCATCAGCGCGGTGGAAGAGGAAATGCGGGTTGCTCTGTCCTATTATCGTTTTCAAGGCCAGGAGGAGAAGATCGTAAATGAACATTTTCAGGTGATTGATGAGGTACGGGACAGCATTGCATTGTTTACCCGATTGCAGGAAACGCTGACGGCTTCCTGGGATCTGATGTATGCCTGTGCAAAACAGTATCATGCAGTCTACGGGAATCTGGAAGTACCTTTGAAATATAAAACCGAAGACGGATACAGTCTGGGTTCCTGGCTGTTTACCCAGCGGAAGGTCTATGCGGGGGAACAGTATGGAGTTCTGGGAGAGGAACGGATCCGGAAACTGAATGCTCTGGGTATGGTCTGGGGAAGTTACCGGGACCTGTCCTGGGAACGGTATTTTGACGAGGCAAGGAAGTACTGGGAAACGCATGGGAATCTGAATGTCTCTGCGCAGGAGGTGACGGACTCCGGCGCCCGATTGGGGGCATGGATCTGCAGACTTCGGACGTATCGAAAGAGCGGAATCCAGAAGGGATATCTGACGGAAGAGCGAATTCACGTGTTGAACGAACTGGGAATGATCTGGGATGTACCGGACTACCTCTGGGAAGAGAACTTTATGGAATGCATGCAGTATTACCGGACTTTTGGAAATCTGGAAGTTCCCGGCGACTATTGTTCCCCGGGCGGTTTGAAGATTGGGAAATGGCTTCGCAGACAGCGGTTGATTCGGGAAGGGAAGGCGGCGGGGGAACTTACTCCGGAGCAGATTGCACGGCTGGATACCATAGGGATGGTGTGGAAGAATAAACAGCGTCGGCAATGGGAGAAAGGCTTGGAAGAAGCAACCGTCTACTATAAAGAATACGGGAATCTGGATGTCCCGACAAAATATATCAGTGCCACCGGATTTCGACTGGGCGGCTGGATTTCGGACCGACGGGAACGGGGAAGAGAGAAACATTCCCTGGAGCGTCAAAAACAGTTGGATGCCATTGGCATGATTTGGGAGAGGCCGGATCCGTGGGAAAGACGGTATGCACTTGCGAAAGCATATTATGAAGAATACGGGAATCTGCGGGTTCCTTCCAAGTATAGAGCAGACGGGATCTGGCTGGCCAAGTGGCTGAACGAACAGAAACAGATATATGCGGGAAAGCGGCCCGGAAAGAAGCTGCGTGAGGAACAGATTCAAAGGCTGGATGCCATTGGTATGGTTTGGCAGAAAGAAGAAAAGTGCCTCTATAACAGAGCAAAATTAGCGTGAACGCGAAGAGAACCGTCGGAAGATACAAAGTAAAGGCCAAAATGAAAAAGATAGAAAAGAAGAATTAAGAGTATAGAAATCAAAGAGATATCACAAAGAGATATCAGGAAAAATCAGGATTATTTTTGGATATTCTTGCAGCAGGGGCACTTGAATATCCGGAAATATGACATATCCGGCATCTGAAGAGATCTGTGGATAGAGAATCTATTGTAACAGAACGACAGATAAACGACTGTGGCGTGGGAAATCCCCATAAGGCACGGATGGCGAAGCATACCTTGTCGGACAGCGTAGGCTGTCCGTTCGCCCCGTAAGGGGCATGGGTTACGGGATGCCCTGTGGGTATACCTTGTCGGACACGAAGTGTCCGCTCGTGCGAAGCACATCAAATGCGGGATGCCGGATGGAGTGGAGGGATATTTTGTATTATGTGATACAGGTTTCTTCCGGGATGGAGGATAAAGTAGAAGAACAGATTACGGTTATGGTAGAAAAAGAACTGTATGGACGTTGTTTTCATCCGGTTCGGCAGGTGAAAAAGAAGATACGGGGAGAATGGAAAGAACTTCATGAAAAATTGCTTCCCGGGTATGTATTTGTAACAAGTGAAGATATCAGAGAACTATATTTAAAATTGAGGCATATACCGGCGTTTACGAAAATGCTTGGAAAAGATGAAGAACAATTTGTCCCTCTTCCGGAACATGAGGTAGAATGGCTGGAACGGCTTACAGGTTCCGAAGGACGGGAAACGGAAGTACAGATTTCGCAGGTTTCTATATCGGAGGAAGATGCGGTTACGATTCTGTCAGGACCTTTGAAAAATATGGAAGGGTGCGTTAAGAAGATAGACCTGCACCGGCGGATTGCGAAGGTAGAGGTGGATTTTATGAATCGGAAGACAGTGATCCATCTTGGAATAGAGATTGTAGGAAAGAAAAGAGAGCAGACATAGGAGGAAAATCCAGATGGAAAAAAGAAAGATTTCCTTTTCTCCTCCGGATATTACAGATCTGGAAATAGAAGAAGTAGTAAAAACTTTAAAAAGCGGCTGGATTACGACAGGGCCAAGAGTAAAGCAGTTTGAGAAAGAGATTGCCGCATATTGCGGGACGAAACGCGCGGTGGCGTTGAATTCTGCCACGGCTTGTCTGGAAGCAGTCCTGCGATTTCTGGGTGTGGGTGAGGACGATGAGGTGATTACCTCGGCCTATACCTATACAGCGTCGGCAAGTCCGGTATGTCATGTGGGGGCAAAGCTGGTACTGGTGGATGTGGAGAAAAACAGTTATGAGATGGATTATGCGGCTTTCGAGGACGCAATTACGGAAAAAACCAAAGTGGTGATTCCGGTAGATCTTGGCGGAGTTTTGTGTGATTATGAAAAGATTTTCGAAATTGTGGAAAGGAAAAAGAGGCTGTTTCATCCATCCAATCGGGTGCAGGAGGCAATCGGGAGAGTGATCGTGGTTGCCGACAGCGCCCACGCCCTCGGGGCGAAAAGGCAGATAAAGGGAAGGTGGAAAAGAAGTGGTTCGATTGCCGATTTTACCAGCTTCTCTTTTCATGCGGTGAAAAATCTGACGACCGCGGAAGGCGGAGCGCTTATCTGGAATCCCATCAATGGGATTGACGATGACTGGATTTATCAGCAGTTTATGCTGCTTTCCCTGCATGGACAGTCAAAGGATGCGTTGGCAAAAGTCAATCCGGGAGAATGGGAATATGATATTCTGTCCCCGGGCTATAAGTGGAATATGACGGATATTATGGCGGCGATTGGATTGAAACAATTGAAACGGTATCCGGATATATTGGAGAAAAGGGAAAAAATAATTAAGAGATATGACGCGGCATTCCGCCCATTTGGAGTGCAGGTATTGGAACATTATACGGAGAAGGACCTATCCACTGGACACCTGTATCTTATGCGGATACCGGGAATGGGGGAAAGGGAACGGAACCAATTGATCTATCAACTGGCGGAGCAGGGAATCGCCTCCAATGTACACTATAAGCCCTTGCCGATGATGACCGCGTATAAGAATCTGGGTTTTGATATTTTGGACTACCCAAATGCGTACCGGCAGTATGAGAATGAAATCACGCTGCCCCTGCATACCTGTCTGAACGAGAGAGATGTGGAATATATTATTTTAAAAGTGACAGAAATCTTGAAAGAATGTGAGCAAGTCCGTTATGCAGTTTAGAGAATGGGACGAACTTCCGGAATTCATGCGGAATAAAGAAGTCAGAAAATATTATAACAGCCTGAAAAGAAAACGCTTTAGTTTGATGCTAAAACGTTTTTTTGATGCCATTTTGTCTTTGTTTTTGCTGATTTTGCTTTCCCCGGTATTTTTGTTTGTTTCTGTCTGGATAAAGATGGACAGTCCTGGTCCGGTATTCTACCGACAGGAACGAGTGACGCAGTATGGGAGAATATTTCGTATTTTTAAATTCCGGACGATGGTGGCAGGCGCCGATAAAAAGGGGGCGCTTGTAACAGCGGAGAATGATGCAAGGGTTACGAAAGTCGGAGAAAAAATCAGGAAATATCGAATTGATGAGATTCCGCAGCTACTGAACATCATAACCGGAGATATGAGCTTTGTAGGGACAAGGCCGGAAGTACAGAAGTATGTGGATGCTTATACGGATGAAATGAAGGCGACATTGCTTCTGCCGGCGGGAGTGACCTCAAAGGCAAGTATCAGGTATAAGGATGAAGGCAGGATACTGAAAGACGTAGAGGACATGGACGGGACCTATATTCAAAAAGTGCTGCCGGAAAAAATGAAATGGAATTTAAAGGGCATAGAGAAATTCAGCTTTTGGGGAGATTTTTATATTATGTTTCAGACTATTTTGGCAGTAGTGAAGTGAGTTTTTTCGAGTTTAACGTCTGCTACGTTCTTTGCGAAGCGAAATAATCATTTTGAAGGATAAAGGGAAGAAAAATGGACTTTAGGTTTAGTGTTTTAATGTCTGTCTATATAAAAGAAAATCCGGAATATTTCAGGGAATGTATGAAGAGCATTTTGACACAGACGTTATTGCCGGATGAAATTGTTTTAGTAGAAGATGGTCCTCTTACGAAGGAATTAACTGCGGAAATTGAGGCATGGAAAGAAAAATGCAACATTCCATTTCAGAGTGTGAAATTAAAGAGAAATAAAGGTTTGGGCCTGGCCTTGGCCGAAGGAATTAAATTTTGTTCGTATGATTTGATCGCACGGATGGATACAGATGACATCTGTGTGCCGGATCGATTTGAAAAACAAATACAGGTGTTCAAAGAGAATCCGGATCTTGATATTTTAGGCAGTCATATTACGGAGTTCGAAGGACATATCACAAATGTATTATCAGTAAGAAAGGTGCCGTTAAAACAGGAAGAAATAAAGAAATATCAACGTCGGCGAAGTGCATTTAATCATATGACGGTGATGTATAAGAAAAAGTCTGTTTTGAAAGCCGGGAATTATAAAAATGCCCCGCTGATGGAAGATGATCTTTTGTGGTGTGAAATGCTGCATACAGGTGCTGTTGGAATGAACCTGGATACATCGCTGGTTTATGCCAGGACGGGTAAAGCAATGGTACAAAGAAGAGGTGGATGGCAGTATTTCTGTAAATATTGTAAGGGACGAAGGAAAATCTTAAATACAGGTTATATTACGAAAATAGATTATTGTATCACATGTCTGGCGCAGTTGATTGTTTCACTTATGCCTTTAAGTTTACGGAGTGTTTTCTTTTCCAAAATGTTGCGTCAATAAAAATGAGGGAAAAGGAAACATGTCGGAATTTCAAAAAGGAATAAGAACTATGGAAGAAAAAATTTCAATCATTGTTCCCATATATAACAGGGAGAAGTATTTGAAGAGATGTATAGATTCTCTTTTAAAGCAGACGTATAAAAATATTGAGATTATGTTGGTGGACGACTGTTCAAAGGACAACAGCGCGGAAATTGCAAAAGAATATGAAAAGAAGCATCCACTGGTATGCCGGGTAATACAACAGACGAGCAATCAGGGAGTCTCTGCCGCGAGAAATCTGGGAATAAAAAATGCTTCCGGAGAATGGGTGACATTTGTAGACAGCGACGATTGGGTGAAAGAAGAATACATAGAAGTATTATACCGGACTGCGCAAAAGGAAAATGCCCTGATTGTAATGAGTAATTTCTACTATTACTATTCAGAAAAAAGTATAAAAGAAATGTGTCCTTTTGGGAACCTGGAAACAACGTCTGCTCACAAAGAAAAAGTCGCATTAAGCAATCCATGCGTATGTACACGATTATTTAAAAAGGAACTGTTTATAAAAGAAAATATTTATTTTCCGGAAGATATCAGGAGAAGTGAAGAGGTTGCCACAGTGGTGCCGTTACTTTGTACGACAGACAGAATCTCGTTATCGAGAAAGCCAATGTATTACTATTTTCAGAATGAGTCCTCCCTTTCCAATGAAAATTACGAAAGTGTGGATGTAAGTTGTTTTATAAGGGCAATTGACAGAATGATGCAGCGTTCCAGAGCAGGATTTGAGGAAGAGTTAGAATTCAGGGCGGTTTCAGAGCTTATGTACGGTATGGTTATGGTGATGCTGCGCTCAGGAAAAAGTAAAAAGGAGATTACGCAATCAATAGATTGGTTTGAAAATAGATTTCCCGAATGGAGAAAGAATTCTTATTTAAAGAGGCTGGAAAAGGGAAAGCAGCTTTTTGTTTATCTGGCTGGGAAGAAAAAGTATCGTTTGTTGAAAATATTAATCGGTATGTGGGATCGGGTAAAAGAGTTTATGTGACTGTTTTTGAAGAAAGTAGAAAATTGAAATAGCAGGGTTATAGGTAGAATATGAAAGTAAGTATCGTTATTCCGGTTTATAATGTGAAAGGATATTTGGAAAGGTGTATCGCGTCCGTTCTGGAATTAAAATCAGAGACAGAAGTGATTCTGGTAGATGACGGCTCTACGGATGGAAGCGGCGAATTGTGTGATTTGTGGGCAGATAAGGATTCGAGAATAAAAGGGATTCATCAGAAAAACGGAGGCTTATCTGCTGCGCGGAACGCGGGAATCCAGGTTAGTACAGGGGAGTATATTCTGTTTTTAGATGCAGATGATTTTTTGGATCCGGATGAGACAGACAGGATGCTGGCGTATTTGCAGGAAAAGCCGCAGGTTTTGATGGGATTATATCGGAATTACTATGGAGAAGACGAAAACACGGAACAGGAAGACAGTCCTGCGTTCTTCTTAATGAAAGGAAAAGTTCCGATTGATGAATTTTTACATACAATACCGGGCGACGGAATGTCCTGCTATATGATTGCATGTAGATTTGTCGTACAGAGAGAACTGATAATAAAGGATCATCTATTCTTTTGCCAGGGGATTTATCATGAAGATGAAGAGTGGACAAGTCGTTTGTTTTGCAGTATAGATTCCATTTATATTTCCCACTGTTTTTTTTATCAGTATCGAAGAAAAAGAAAAGGATCCATTACTTTGGGGATAGGAAAAAAGCATATTTTGGATTGTCTGTTTATCATGAAAAAAATAAATATGCTTTTGGAAGACAGAGACCTGAGTACCGAAAAACAACAATATTTTGAGAATAGAATGGCACAACTATTTTTGAATATTGTATTAAATTTTTATGTATTGGACAGGCCGGAACGCAAACAGCTTTATGGGGAATTAAAGAAGTTCCGAAAAAATTGCGTGTCAAATATGTCCGGTAAGATTGGAAATATTGTAAAAATATTTACAAGAGTAGCTGGCATTCATACAACTGCTTTTTTATTGATGATTATAAAGAAAATGAGAGAATGCAGGGAGAGGAGTTCGTATCGTGTCGTCAATTCTTCATCAAAGTGAAAGAATCAAAGAGATTTGTAAAGAGCTTTCTGAACATAAATTCGCAGGCTTTTTGTTATCACATCAGGTCTTTGCCTTTTTTTATGGAATCTTTCTGTTTGGTTATGAAGTTTCACTGATTCGAAATATCATTAGTGTGATCCATCCCATTTTTATCGCATGGGGATGTCTCCTGATTTGTTATGATATTTTCATTCGAAAATCCTGGGAAGTGGTTGTGTTACAAAAGATACTTTTTCTGTTTGGGATTGTGGTGATGATTACAGGAGTGATCAATTACAAGGCGGGGATTGTTGGAAATATAAAAGAATGTATTTTGACGGTGCTTCCTGTTTTCGTATTATATCCAACCTGCTTTTTAGAGAAAGCGGAAAAGAGAAGGACATTTCTTATTTCATTTTTTGGAGCGGCTGCTGTGACTTTTGTATCTTCCCTCGTTTCTGTTTTTCTGTTTTTCATCAGATTCCAGGAAACAATCACATTTCTGGGGCAGGAATTAGAAGTCGGCCTTGTGGAATGTCTGGGGGAAGGGGGAGTGACATATGTGATCCTGAACGGGATCTATGTGGATTCCGGACACGCGGCAACGTTTGCTATGAGTTCTGTGGTGTATAGTTGCATTTTATTTTGGGCATGTAAAAGAAAGATATTTGAAAAGAAAATCTGGAATAGAATTGCAATCATTTTTTG
The DNA here is from genome assembly GCA_910574195.1 of Lachnospiraceae bacterium. Classification (GTDB taxonomy): domain Bacteria; phylum Bacillota; class Clostridia; order Lachnospirales; family Lachnospiraceae; genus Schaedlerella. The sequence continues at coordinate 10,626 of CAJTBF010000011.1, forward strand.
TGTTTTCAATATAAGTGTGCAGCTTTGCTATTTTACCCTTGCAAATTCACGCGGAGGCTGGCTTTCTTTCCTTACGGCTGTTTTTGCGAGTGTTTTTTTGTATACATTTTTTTGCTGCTCCTGGAACAGGAACAGAAAGTGCAGAGGTATCGTTGCAATCTGTATAGCGACAATTGCAATTGGTCTTTCCTGGTTTTTCTTAATTCATTTGCGGAATACGATTTCACAGGTTTCTTTTGCAATCGAGGAATGGAGGGAGGAAGAGCCTGATATAGAGGAAAGCGATATACCCTTGACTGAGAGAGAACAGACGGATAAATTATCAGCGGATCCGGAAAGTGTATCGGAAAAGGAGCCGGTGCAAAAACCGGAAAAAACCGTAGAACAAAAAGAAACACCTGCCAATATTTCAAAACAGGATAGTTCAGAACAAAATATTCCAAAGCAAAATACCCAGAATCAAAATATCCAAAAACAAGATATCCAGGATCAAAATATTCCAAATCAGAATGCCCAAAATCAAAATATTCCAGATCAGAATATGCAGGATCAAGATCAGGAAGAGAATGAAACGGACTCTTTTGAGAGACCCAGAGAATCCGGGGACAGTATTGGAAGCGGACGGCTTGGAATATGGAAGGAAGCGGTTTCTTTATATTTGAAGAGGCCTGTGTTTGGGGAGTGTCCGGGAAATAATGCGTATTACGCAAGTAAATATGATATAGGGGAACAACTGCGGGATGGAAAAGCAATCCATAATAGTTATTTAGATCTTTTGGTAGATTACGGATTAGCCGGATTTCTTTTGTTAATGTGTTTTTATGTACGGTGTGCCTGGAAAGTGCTGATAAAATTAGTGAAAGATGGTGAGAACTGTAATAGTCCTCTTTCTTTCGCGATAGGCGGGATTGTAATGACGATGTGCGCGTCCTTTTTTCTGAGCTGCAGTTTTGTGAATACAACGGCGATGTATTTTACGAATCTGATTTTTATGAGTTATTTGATGGCGGAAAGTTTTTTGCCGGATCCTATTCCAACTGTTATGCGTTCTTACGGGCTTTGCAGCAAGTGCAAAGTCATGGACGGAATCGTTACCCAAATCAAACAGAAAGTAAGGAGAACCATTGAAAAATAGAGACCACAAAAATAATTTGCTGTCTTCGGCCGTTGTGTATACAGTGGGATTGGTACTCATTCGCGGCCTGGGCTTTATAAGCGCGCCTATTTTTACCAATTTACTGACGCCTGCCGATTATGGGATTAGCAGTACATTTGCCACATGGACCCTTCTGATGCAGACCGTGTTCAGTTTGTATACGCAGGGCTCTCTGGTAGCGGCCTTAAAGGATTATAAGGGAAAAGAATACGAAAGATATGTATCCAGTGTGCTGACATTGTCCAGCGTATGTTTCCTGCTGTTTAGCGTACTGTTTCTGGGAAATCTGGGCTGGATGTCCAGGCTTTTGGGATATACACGATTCATTTCCATTCTTTTGATTATTTCGGCATATGTCAGTTTTATTTTCAATTTTTATCAGGTAAAGCTAATCTATGAGGGAAAAGACGTCCCTTATATTATTTCTTCTTTCTTAGTCAGCTTGTCCTCTATTGTGGTGTCTTATGTGTTGATTCGTATCCTGCCGGAGGATATGGCGGTGGACGGAAGGCTGATTGGAGGAATCGTACCGCTGTTTGTTATTACGGTGGGGTATCTGGTGGTGCAATATCGCCGGGGACGCTGCTTTTATTCGAAAGAATTTTGGAAATATGCGGTGGAATTATCAATCCCCATGATTTTCACAACGCTTGCCAATGTTTTTTTAGCGCAGATCGCAAGATTGATGCTGCAGCATCTGACAGGGGAACATGAAGCGGGAATTTATTCTTTTGCTTATACATTGGGAGAGGTTCCCAGTTTCATCCGATTGGGAATCTTTAATGCCTGGCTTCCGTGGTATTTTCGAATGGTTTCAAATGAGAAAAATATTCCTGATATTATAGAGATGGTGAGAGCGCTGTCGAGACTATTTTGTATCATTATACTGGGGTTTATTTTTGTATCGCCGGAAGTCTACCGTATCCTTTCGCCGGAAAGTTATTGGGAAGGGATTCCGATCCTGATGTATATCGCGGCCGGAATGTATTTCTATTTTATTACCTGTTTTTATTCCGTGCGTTTCCAGTATGATAAGAAAAATAAATGGATTTCTTATATTACCATGTTTTCCGCAGTTGTGAATGTGATTCTGAATTTTGTATTGATTCCTTCTTATGGATTCATAGGAGCGGCGGTAGTTTCTATGGTCGTTTATGTAGTTCTTTATATTGCGTATCTGTTTTTGGGGAGAAAAAACAATTCAATGGACGGAATTACGGGAGAAATATTTCGTGTAGATATTGTCTTACTTACAGTGGGATGCGGCGTGTATTATGTCCTTGGCGATCATGCAGGAATCCGTTGGATAATCGGGGTAGCGTTAGGTATTTATTTCATTTATTATCTGCTGAATACCCGGCCTTTATTTAAAAGTCTGCAGAGTAAGGAGAAAAAAAGCGAATGACAGATTTTGTGATATTCTACGAGCATCGTGCCAGAGAACTGGAAAGTGTTTGCCTATTGAAGGAAGAATTATGCGGCAGGGGTTATCGTGTCAGGGTAGCCAATACCTTATTTTGGAGAGCTTTTAGTACTTTCTTGTTTTACCGTCCGAAAGTGCTGGTCGTGCCATGGCTGTATGGGGATCGGGAGGTGGCTTTTTTTAACCGTTTTCCTGTGCAGATGGGAAAGATTGTGAATTTGCAGTGTGAACAGATCCATTCTTTATACGCCCGGAAAAACCCGAAGACATATCCGAGCGGGTATGCGAGGAAAGCCTTTCATGTCTGTTGGGGAGAAAGGCAAAAAGCGTATTTGGAGGAGGCGGGGATTCCGGCAGAGAAACTGTTATTGACAGGTTCCATTTCGATGGATATGAATCGTTCCGGTTTTCATTCTTTTTTTCTGTCCAGACAGGAACTGGCACAGAAATATAAATTGGACGAAACGTGTCCCTGGAATTTGTTTATTTCCAGTTTCAGTTATGTTGGTTTGAGCGACGAGCGTCTGCATGAGATAGAGGAGATGTTTCCCCTTGCGTTTCAATTGGCGGATATCAGCAGGAGAACAAGAAACGCTCTCTTAAAATGGTTTGAACAGTATGTAACCGCACATCCGGACACCATTTTCATTTACAGACCACACCCGGCGGAACAGCAGGACGGCCGTCTAAGAGAAATGGAGGAGCAGTTTGGCAATTTTAAAGTCATCAGTGAGGAATCGGTGAGGCAATGGATTTTTTGCTGTGACAGAATTAACAACTGGTATAGCACCTCTATCAATGACGTGTGTTTTCTGGGAAAGAACAGTAGTACGCTGCGTCCGGTTGAAATGCCGCCTTTGATGGAGAATGAAGAACTGAAAGAAGAAAAGTTTCTTACCACATATGAAGAATTCGAGAAGTTTAACGAGAAGGGAGAGAAGGAAACTTCGAGGGAATTGAGAAAGGTTGTGCAGCGATATTGTCAGCATGATGAAATACCGGCTTATGTGAAACTGGCGGATTGTCTGGAAAAGATACGGAATAGTCGCTGTGAAGAGGATTTTTCTCCGAGCAAAAGCAGTCTGCATATAGATCCGTTTTGGAAGCGTCTGCGCATGGCATGTTTTGTCTGGATTTCGGTGTATATTCCGGCAGTTACAGATTTGATATGCAGTGGAAGAAGAAAAGGTTACGCGGAAAGTATCCGGAAAGAATGCGCCGGGATTCATGCGGAATATAAGAAAACCAGTCGAAAAATACGCAGAATATTGCGAGAAGAAAAGAAAAAGCGGTAAAAGAGTGCAGATTGATTTCGACAGAACAAAAGGAGGCAGGGAATGTTTCATCTGAATGCGTTCATTTCCCGGTATGTGACGAAAAGACCGGAGAGTATGTTTCAGGAAGATATAGAGAAAAACAAAGGGATTTTGAAAGAAAAGATACAGGGAAAATCTGTATTGGTTATTGGGGGAGCAGGTTCCATAGGCTCTTCTTTTATTCGGGAGATTTTACCTTTTGAACCCGGTGCGCTGGTTGTCGTGGATCTTAACGAGAATGCGCTGGCGGAGCTTACCAGGGATCTTCGCTCCACAAAAGGGATGTATGTACCGGGGGATTATGTTCCCTATCCGATGGATTTCGCAGCCGTCACATTTGAAAAAATGTTCCGGAAACGGGGTGGGTTTGATATTGTTGCAAATTTCTCCGCGCATAAGCATGTCCGGTCCGAAAAAGATATCTATTCGGTGGAAGCGTTACTGCAGAACAATGTCCTCCATGCGAAACGGCTGCTGGATCTTTTGAAACAGTATCCGCCGGAGGAATATTTTTGCGTCTCCACAGACAAAGCAGCCAATCCGGTGAATATTATGGGCGCGTCCAAACGGATTATGGAGGACGTGATCTTTAGTTACTCGGATTGTTTTCCGGTGAAGACCGCACGGTTTGCCAATGTGGCGTTTTCCAACGGTTCGCTGCCGGCGGGCTTTTTGGAGCGGCTTGCAAAACGCCAGCCCTTATCGGCGCCCCTGGATGTAAAACGGTATTTTGTGTCTCCGGAGGAAAGCGGGCAGATCTGCCTGCTTTCCTGCATGTTGGGAAAAAATCGGGAGATCTTTTTTCCAAAGCTTGAAGAAGCGCAGATGATGACGTTTGATGCCATTGCAACCGCGTTGCTACATGAATACGGCTATGAGGCGCTGGAATGCGCAAGCGAGCAGGAAGCGCTGGAAAAAGCAGAAGAATTGGAGAACGGCAGCAGGCAGTATCCGGTGTATTATTCGGTTTCCAATACTTCCGGTGAGAAAGCTTACGAGGAGTTCTACACAGAGAAAGAAAGTGTGGACTTCCATCGCCTGAAGGCATTGGGTGTGGTAACCGGGAAGCAGATGCCGGATCAGGAGAGGATCCAGACACTTTTTGCAGAGCTGGAGGCGGCTTTTGCAAGGGAGGAGACCAGTAAGGAAGAAGTGGTATCTATGATAGGAACATATCTGCCGAATTTTGAACATATAGAAACCGGCAGATCTCTTGACAGTAAGATGTAAAGTGTTTTTATACCTGAACTGTTACATGCATTGTACTGTATGGCGGCAGGATCAGTAATTCGTTGCGATTCGTCCGGCACAGTGAATCGTAAGTGGAAGTTTGATATAAAGCGAGGTACGAAGGAATGAGCAGATTTATTCCCTTATCAATTCCAAATTTTGAGGGAAATGAAAAACGGTATGTGGACGATGCGCTGGAGCAGGGATGGGTATCTACCGGCGGCGCTTATATCACCAAATTAGAACAGATGCTGGCGGAGTTTCTGCACACAGAGAATGTGGCGGCGTGCCAGAGCGGGACCGCCGCGCTGCATCTTTCCCTGGTGGAGGCAGGGGTAAAACCGGGCGATGTGGTTCTGGTTCCTCCGCTTACCTTTATCGCAGCGGTCAATCCGGTCCGGTATCAATTTGCGACGCCGGTATTTATTGACTGTGACGACAGTCTCTGTATGGATCCGCTGAAGCTTAAAAAATTTTGCGAGGAAGAGTGCACATTCTCAGACAATGTTCTGTACTACCAGGGGAATCCGGTGAAAGCGGCGATTGTAGTCCATGTATTTGGGAATATGGCCGATATGGAAAAGATCATGGAGACTGCCGGTTCCTATAACCTGAAAGTAATCGAGGACGCCACGGAGGCGCTTGGAACGTATTATACAGAAGGAAAGTACACAGGAAAATATGCCGGAACGATCGGCCATTTCGGCGCGTATTCCTTCAACGGAAATAAGATCATCACGACTGGAGGGGGCGGCGCGGTGACGGCAAACAGAAGCGAAACGGTGGACCATATCCGGTATCTCTCCACCCAGGCAAAGGATGATCCGCATTATTATATTCATCACGAAGTGGGGTATAACTACCGTATGACGAACCTGCAGGCGGCGCTGGGGGCGGCCCAGATGGAGGAACTGCCGGAGTTTATCCGACGCAAGCAGGCTAATTTTGAACTTTATAAGGAATTGCTGGGAGATTCTGCATATGGAAGGCTGCTTGAATTCCGGGAAGGGACCGTATCAAATAAATGGTTCTATTCTCTGGAAATCAACAGGAATCAAATCGGGGCTTCTATGCGGGAGATCATCACAGCGCTTGAGAAACGGGGGATTCAGACCAGGGCGGTCTGGGGGCTTATCAACGAGCAGAAACCTTATGAAAATGAGATTACTTATCAATTGGAAAAGGCGCCTTATTATGCTTCAAGGATCTTGAATCTTCCTTCGAGCACGCAGATTACAGAAGAAGAAATTCAATATGTTGCCGTGCATGTGAAAGAGGTATTCAATGAAGTGGCTTCTGTTTGAAGATCCGTTCCGGCAAATCGGAACGCACATCCGGCAGAAAGCAATTTTCAAACACACGCTGGTAATATAAGAGCCGAATCGAGGAAAGCTATGAATTATATGGAGTATTGCATCAGTCCTGATCTGACCGTCAGGGAGGCCATGAAGAAAATAGACAGGGTCACGCCCAAGATCGTCTTTCTCATTCATAAAAACAAGTTAATTGCATCCCTGACAGATGGCGATATAAGAAGGTTTCTGCTTGCAGGTGGAAAATTGACGGATCCGGCGGTAAAGGCGGGCAACAAGAAGCCTTTATGTGCAAAGGATGAGACAGAGGCGGTTCGGTTTTATCACCAGCGGAATTATGTGGCGATTCCGCTTTTGAACGCCAGAGAAGAATTAGTGGATATTTATATTGGGGAGGCTTCGCATCATGAAAAGCCTGCCAGTTTAAAAGTACCGGTTGTGATAAACGCGGGAGGAAAGGGCACGCGATTGGAACCCTATACAAAGATCCTGCCAAAACCATTGATTCCCGTTGGCGAGCTTCCGATTATAGAGCACATCATGCAGAGATTCCAGGAGTATGGATGCGACTTGTTTCACATCATTGTGAATTATAAAAAAGAAATCATCAAAGCATATTTTGCGGATAACGACCAGAAATATAATATTGCATGGTATGAGGAAGAGAAACCTTTGGGGACGGGCGGAGGATTGTGTTATTTAAAAGGGAAAATCGACAGAACGTTTTTTTTCACGAATTGCGACAATCTGCTTTTTATAAATTATGAAAGTATGCTTCAATTCCATCGGGAAAATAACAATGCGATTACCATGGTTTGCGCATATAAGAATATCAGGATTCCTTATGGTGTAATTGAAATGGGTGTGAACGGCTCGATCGAGGCGATGAAGGAAAAACCGGAACTTTCTTTCCTTACGAATACCGGGATTTATATTGTGGAACCCCATGTGTTGGAAGAGATAGAGGACGATGTGTCCGTGGGATTTCCCGATATTGTTGAGAAAGAACGTAAGAAGGGAAAAAAGGTAGCGATTTATCCGATCAGTGGAAATGATTGGATGGATATGGGGCAGTTGCCGGAATTGGAGAAGATGCGTAAGAGGTTGTATGGGGAATAGATTGGAATTGGGCAGTGAGTATTCTCTTGCCCTGAATGAGTTAAATAGAGTGGAGAATCATCTGTTTGCATATATGAGCCGTTATAAAACAGAGTGGTTTGATTATGGACGGTCTGCAATCAGTCATATTCCATATCCTGAGGGAAAGACGGTTCTTTTGCCGGAGTTCTTGTGTGAATCTGTCATCCGTTGTTTTTCAAGGGATAAAATAAAGTTTTATCGAATCAATGAGAACCTGGAGATTGATCTTGAGGATTTACAAAAAAAGACAGACCGCAATGTGGGGTGTATCTACATTACGCATTATTTTGGGTATCTTCAGCAAGAAGAAGTTTTAAAGACGATCCGGGAGATAGCGGATGCCAACCATATTATGGTGGTGGAGGATACCACGCAAAGTCTGTTCTCAGAACATCTCCTTTATGGGGATTATGCATTGGCAAGCGTGCGAAAATGGATGCCGGTTCCTATGGGGGGCGTGCTGTACACGGGATATGAAAATGTCCTGCCGGAAGCGGATGCGATTTTGCAGAGTACGGATAATACAAGAGCCTACGCTATGGTGTTGAAAGATATTTTTTTGAAATCAGAGTACGATACGAACCTTATTTATAGAAAACTATTCGCGGAATGCGAAGAACAAATTGAGGATGCAGAAGGCCCGGGACGGATGTCGGATTTCACAGAATACATAATAAAGTGTGTGGATATAGGTCAATTAATTGAACGAAGGAAACAGAATTATATAAGATTATCAAAGGCGCTGGAAAAGACAGGAATCCGTCCGGTTCGGGAGCTGAAAGAAAAAGAAGTACCATTGGTTTATCCGATCCGGGCGGGCGACAGGGATGCTTTTCGAAACTACCTGACGGATCATAAAATTTATTGCGCCGTACACTGGCCCTTTGACGGAATATTTGCCGAACAAAGGCCGAATGCGCAGAAGAATGCGGCTTCTTTGCTATCGCTTCCCATTGACCAGAGATATGGAGAGGAAGAGATAGACTATATGGCCGATGTGATTTGGAGATATGGGGGTGACTTGTCATTTTAACAGTATATGGAAAAAAGGATGCTGCGGCATGGAATCAATGTGTGCGGTCGTTCGATCATTGGGATATTTATTATCTCTACGAATACGCGTATTCTTTTCTGCTTCATGGCGACGGAGAGATCTATCTGCTTTCTTTTGAAAACGGAAAGGATCGGTTTTGCTATGTGGTTATGCAAAAAGACATTGCGGACGCGGCGCAGTTTTCCGGACACCTGGAGAGGGACACCTATTACGACTGGGAGACACCGTATGGTTATGGAGGCCCCCTGACGGACGCGGCAATCTCCGCTGATTCGAAGAGATTATTTGAAAGAGAAATTTCAGAGTATTGCAGGGAAAACGGGATTGTTTCCCAATTCGTTCGATTCCATCCCTTGCTTCGGAATTACGAAGTGATGCCGGAAGTAATCGAATCCCGTTACCTGAAAGATACGATATACATAGATACAAGCGACCGGGATTTGATTGTGAAAAATATGGATACGAAAAACCGCAATATGGTCCGCAAGGCCCGGAAAAATGGAGTGGTCATTGTCAGAAAAGAGATCGAAGATTTTGAAGACTTTATTCGGATGTATCAGGAGACAATGAAAAAAAACGGCGCGGAGGACTACTATACTTTCGAGAGAACCTATTTTGAATCACTTGCCGCAATGAAGGAGAACGCGTGTATTCTGTATGCAATGTATGAAGGACAGCCAATCAGCGGATCCATTCTTTATTTCAATGACAGATTTATGCATTATCATCTCTCCGGTTCCCATACGGAATTCCGGAAATATTCGCCGGGGAATCTGTTACTGTATGAGGCGGCGTGCCTGGCCAATGAGAAGGGAATTACCCGGTTTCATCTTGGCGGTGGAATGGAGGCGGAGGACAGTCTTTTTGGATTTAAAAAACAATTTAACAAAAACGGCCGGGCAAAATTTGTTGTCGGCCGGACGATTTTTGACAGAAGGAAGTATGATGATCTGAAAAAAGTAAGGAAGAAATTGGATTCCGGGTTCGAGGAGGACAATGGGTTTATGATTCAGTACCGAAAATGAAGACAGCGGAAGGGGAAAGGAACGGGTGATTTATATGAAAAAAATTATCGTATTTGGGGCGACAGGAAATGTGGGTTCCTATTTTACAAAATACGCATCAGAGTATTTTGATCGGAAAGAATATGAGGTGATCGCGTCCGGGCGCAGAAAAACGGCAGATGTATTTCAGGATATGGGAGTGGAATATCTATCGGTAGATATTACAAAGCCGGAAGATTTTGAGAAACTGCCGAAGGACGGGGTACATGCCGTTGTTTTGCTGGCGGCTGAAATTCCGGCCTATATGGACGGGTATCATCCGGAAAGGTATATCGAATCGATTATCAAAGGCGCATATCATGTGCTTGAGTATTGCAGAAGGAACGGAGTGGATCGGATTTTGTATTCCACCACCTGTTTTGATGTGTGGGAGTACCCCAAGGATATGGTGATAAAACCGGATGCTCCAAAGAATTTCAGTTATACCGGTGATCATGCAATGTATGTTATCTGCAAGAACACGGCACTGGAATTGTTGGAACATTATCGCCAGCAGTATGGGCTGAAAACGTTTGCATTCCGGTTTCCGACGGTCTACTCTTATAGTCCCAACCATTATATTTATCCCAATGGTGTGAAGACGCTTCGGCCTCTCTATAAACTGATTTTCAATGCGATGGAAGGAAAACCTCTTGAAATCTGGGGCGACCGGAATTATGCAAAGGATATGCTGCACGTATATGATATGGCTCAAATGTTCTGTAAAGCCATAGAAGTGCAGGGACTGGATAAGGGATTCTATAATTGTGGCACAGGAATCCCGGTTACTTCACAGCAGCAGATGGAAGCCATCAGAGAGGTATTTTGTCCGAAAGAAAAACAGTCGGAGATTGTATGCCTGGAAGAAAAGCCCACAGGCGGCGGAATACTGATGGATGTACAGAATGCCAGGGAAGAATTGGGATATGAGCCGGTGTATGATGTTGTCAAACTGTTCCGGAATTTCAAAGAGGAAATGCAGGTAGACCGTTTTCTGGAACTTCGGGGCAGATAATTTTGTTGTCGAAATAGCATACCCGAAGGCATCCTGTATTTGATGCTCCTGCGAGCAGGCGGACATTTTGTGTCCAGTAAAGTGTAGGGATTTGAAAAACAGTGGAGAGGACGAAGAATATGCATACTATAATCATAGCGGAGGCGGGAGTAAATCACAATGGGGACATGTCCCTGGCGAAGAAGTTAATTGACGAGGCAAAAGAAGCGGGCGCCGATTTTGTGAAGTTTCAGACGGCGGTAGACTGTACGTCCAGATATGCGCCGAAAGCGGAATATCAGAAGAGAGAAACCGGCGCGGAGGAATCCCAGCTGCAGATGGCGTTAAAGCTGCGGCTGAAGCTTGACCAGCATTATGAGCTTTATGAATACTGCAAAACGAAAGGGATCGCATATTTGTCAACCGCATTTGATATTGACAGTGTTCGTTTTCTGGATGCTCTGAACCTGCCTTTTTGGAAGGTGCCATCGGGAGAAATCACCAACTTGCCCTATTTAATTGAAATTGGAAGAACAGGCAAACCGGTTGTTCTGTCTACTGGAATGGCGGAGATGGAGGAAATAGACGCCGCAATGAAAATTTTGAAAAAATATGGAACGAAAGAGATTACATTATTGCAGTGTCATACAGATTATCCGACCGCTATGGATCACATCAATCTTCGGGTGATGCATACGTTGCACAGCCAGTTTCATGTGCCTGTCGGGTTGTCGGATCATAGTGTGGGCATTGAAGTACCGATTGCAGCGGTGGCGATGGGGGCGGCAGTGATTGAGAAGCATTTTACGTTGGACCGGACAATGGTCGGACCGGATCATAAAGCGAGTATTGAGCCAAAACAGTTAAAAGAAATGGTAAAAGCGATTCGTAATATTGAGATTGCGCTGGGCGACGGGGAAAAAATCTGTTCAGAAAAAGAGAAGCCCAATATCATTGTCGCGCGAAAAAGTATTGTAGCGAAAAGAGAGATCCGGGCCGGCGAAGTACTTACGGAGGAAAATATTACAACAAAGCGTCCGGGAAACGGGATATCCGCTATGAAATGGTTTGAAGTTCTTGGTACGAGGGCGGTCCGTGATTTTGGTGAGGATGAATTGATATGTCTCCGGTAAAAGTATGTGTGGTAAGCGGCAGCAGGGCAGAATTCGGTCAGTTGCTGCCGCTGTTGTTAAAATTGAATGAGGATGCGTATTTTGAACTGCATTTTGTAGTGACGGGATCCCATCTGTCAGATCTGAACGGCAATACGGTCTCTGAAATTGCGCAGTATCCGATACCGGTTTCCGAATATATTCCGATTGCAGGCATGAGAGATAATACACGGAAGGGGATCGCATGCCAGATGGCGGAAGTGGTGGAAAAGTTTGCGGATTATTTCAGTAAGAACAGGCCGGATCTTTTTATCGCCATAGGAGACCGATATGAAATGTTCGGCGTTGGAATTGCGGCCGGCGCTTTGCTGATTCCGATCGTTCATATTTGCGGCGGCAGCACGACCAGCGGCGCTATCGACGAGGTATACAGGCATTCCCTGACCAAAATGAGTCAATATCATTTTACGACTTGCGACGTATACAGAAAAAGAGTGATTCAGTTGGGAGAAAATCCTGAAAAGGTGTTTAATGTCGGTTCTCTTGCAATTGAAAATTGTCTGAAAATGGAATTGATTTCGGAAGCAGAAGTGAAGGAATTTGTCGGGATGCCCTTCGGATGCCGGTATTGTGTCGTTACATTCCACCCCGTTTCCCTGGAGAAAGAGGCGTCCGAAAAGGAAGTCCGGGAACTGATTTCCGCGATGGATACATTTTCAAAATATTCGTATATTATTACGTTGTCCAATACGGATTCAGGCGGCAACCGCATCAATGAGATGTGGCGTGAGGCGGCAAAGTGCCGGGAGAACTTCTATGTGGTTCCGTCATTGGGAATGAAGCGCTATCTGTCCGCGCTGAAATATGCGGAGATGATGATAGGGAACTCGTCAAGCGGTACGACCGAAGGTCCCGCCATGCATATTCCGACTATTGATATCGGCGACCGGCAGAAAGGGCGTTTTTTTGCAAAAAGCATTGTTCATTGCGAGCCGCGGAAAACGGAAATTGTCAGAGCTATGCAGACGGCGAATACGGAAGAATTTAGAAAGATGCTGGCGGATGTAAAGAATCCGTTTGGAGAAGGGCACACGTCTCAAAAGATGATAGAGATATTAAAACAGGTTACAGCAAGAGAAATCGAAGTAAAAAAAGATTTTTTTGACGTTAATTTTGAGGTGGACAATGAATCATATTGCGATTATTCCGGCGAGAAGCGGTTCGAAAGGTTTAAAGGATAAAAATATAAAGGAATTACATGGGAAACCTTTGCTTGCACACAGTATTCTGGCAGCCCGGGATTCCGGATTGTTTTCCGATGTGATGGTTTCCACAGACAGTGCGTATTATGCCAGGATCGCCAGAGAATGTGGAGCGGACGTTCCATTCCTGCGGTCGGAGGAGACAAGCAATGACACGGCGGGGAGCTGGGACGTTGTAAAGGAAGTTCTTTGGGAATACAGGAAAAGGGGCAAGGAGTTTCAAACGGTCTGTCTTTTGCAGCCAACGTCTCCTTTGAGGAAGGCGGAAGATATTGTCGGCGGATATGAAGAAATGAAAAAAAAACATGCGGATGCGATTACTTCCGTATGCGAAGTGGATCACTCGCCGCTCTGGACCATGACGCTGGATTCCACTCTGTCGCTGGAAGAATTCCGAAAAAGAACCACATCCATGCCAAGGCAGATGTTGAAAACATATTATCGGCTCAACGGAGCATTGTATATTCGGAAAGTCGAGTATGGCGCGGAAGAGATAAAAATATTGTGTGAGAAAGAGTACGCATATAGAATGGACAGAAACCGAAGTGTTGATATAGATACCGCCGATGATTTCGCTTTTGCAGAATATTTAATGGAAAAGTAGCCTGCCAGGACGGATTTTGAATGCCATAATATGCGGAAAGGCTGCCGATGGCAGGTTTTCTGTATGTTTTTGGGATTATGGGAGCATGAAATGCAAAAATGGATGAAAAAAACGAATGTCTTTCCCGGAAAGGCTGGTAAGATATGATAGAAATTCTGGCAGGAAAGTTAAAAGAAAAGAAAGGCTCGGGCCTGTTTATCGTACAGTGTATCATTCTGCTTATGGCGGTTCTGACATGCAGTGTGCATGGGTTGTCTTATTGGATTGCATTGAAATATTGGTTGTTTCAGATGTTAGGGGTTTTTCTTCCAGGGTTGGCGGTCCTGTTACTGCTGAAGTTGAATTTTGAAAAGAGTATCCTGATTTTAGTTTTGAGCTATGCGTTTGGAACGATCATTTTGTTGTTGGAATATTTTTTGCTGATGCCCGCAGGGCTTTCTGACTATTCGCCGTACGCTGCGATTCCATTGAGTCTGGTTTCTCTGTTCATTTGCTATAAAAAGGGCGGAAATCTCAAATGGGAACATGACCGTGGAGATTGGGTTATCTGTATACTTTTTTTATTGCTCGTGCTTCTCATAGATTTTTTTGTGGTTTCTCTGGTGAATTCTATGCCCAATGAAACAGGCGGAACCGGATATTATATAGACTGGTTATATTGGGCCGGAAATAATATTTCTTTTACAAAAAGATTTCCGGTGCAGAATTACAGAGTAGTGGGAGAAGTATTTCGATATCACTATTTCTCCAGTATTGTAGTTGCACAGACATATTTTATAACAGGAATAAATCTGGAAATCCTGACGTTTTATTTTTCTTTTTTTTTGCCGGCAGTTTTGCTGGTGTTTTCCAGTTATGCGTTTTTTTCCTCATTGCTTGGGAAAAAGAAGTTTCGTGTCGCCGCGATGATTCTGTTATTCTTTACAGAAGGAACCACCGTAACATTTGCGGATCATATCTATATGAACCCCTTTGGATTAGATTATGGGTTATCGTATGGGATGCTGGCCATTATGGTGTTGATTACCATGATACGGGAAGAAAAATTTTCAGGGAGGAGAGTTTTGCTTTCTGCCGTGCTTTTGGCTATGGCAACCGGATGTAAAGGTCCTGTTGCGCTGGTGGTGCTTATGGGATTCGGCGTCACGGCGTTTGTGCTCCTGATAGGGGGATATTGGAAGAAAGGAATTACCTATGGTCTGATCTGGCTTTTTTCGTTTGGGATGATTTATCTTTTCTTTGTATCGGGTGGAAATATAAATGTATCGGCGGAGAGGGCGCAATTATTTGTAGGAATCAAAGAAGCGTTTTACCAGAGCGAATGGATACAGAATATTTATCAGTCTCTTGTGGAAAGATATCATATGCCGGATAAGATCCTGATTTTACCGACAATATGGTTGTATGTATACCGGGCCAATAAGGAGGCGGTAATCCTGCTGTTGATTGCCGTTGCTGCCTGTATTGTGAAATGGAAAAAGAAAAAAGCAGATCTTGTATTGTTATCCCTTGTGGCGATTTGTGCATGGGGGATTTTTCTTATGGTATCCATTATTCAAAGCGGGGGCAGCCAGGTGTATTTTATGATGGCGGCCATACCGTTTGCTATTTCGGCCGGGTTGTATGTGATGGAGAACATACCGCGGGAATATGGGAAAATGCAAGTGGTATTGTGGCTTGTTGTAGGGATTGCAGCCGGGAGTGGGATGAATACATGGAGAAATATGATCCTGCCGAAGGCCAGAGAAGGAATTCTGTGTGTGAACCGAATGCTGGACCGGGATGATTACTCCCGTTATTATGTCTCATACAGTGATTATGAAGCCTATGAATGGATCAGAGAAAATACAGAAGAACAGGCAGTGATTGCGGTGGACTGTTTTCAGGATGTGAAGAAACAGCCGCAGGAGATGGCGGCCGGGGTATTTTCGGAAAGATTCATATGGAATGACGGAATGTATTCAAAAAGTGAAGAGGTATTGAGACGTAAAAAGGTTGTGAAAAAGTTTTTAGCGAGGGACAAAAAAGCGCTGCAGATGATGAAAGAAGAGGGAGTGGCCTATTTTGTTCAGACCTTGAGCGTGAATCCGGATTTTCATATGGATTCGGACGTGGCGGAATGTATCTTTTCGAATCGGAGTTTTAAAGTGTATCAATTTAAAAATCTTAAGAACGCCGGAAACCGTCTGGAGTGACAGAGAACAGATAAAAGGCCTGTGGGAATCGTGGGAAGTGTCGGCGTGAAGTTGGTAAAGGGGATGATTGTATTAAATATAAGTCTGGCATATGGAATAGACAGAAGTAAGAAAGGAAGGAAATGGGCGCGGGGTGTCCTTATACTTGGGATACTTCTGAATATAGGAACTCTGTTTTATTATAAATATTTTGATTTTTTTATTACAGGGCTTAAACAAGGGGCAGACACTTCTGTTACAGCGAAAGAAATATTGCTGCCCATGGGAATTTCTTTCTTTACCTTTAAGGCAATATCGCTGTTGGTTGACGTTTATAAAGGTACAGTTGTCTTAAAGAAGAACCCTGTATACACCGCGCTTTATTTATCGTTTTTTGGTCAGATTGTTTCCGGTCCGATTTGCAGATACAATGAGTTTTATGGGCAGACAGGAACCGGGAAAGGCGTAAAAAAAGTGTGGGAGATGTTTTCAGAGGGAGGATGGCTTGCTTTGGCTTGGAGCAATCTGTTATTCCATACAGCTTTATTATGATTTTTCAGGATATTCAGATATGGCAATTGGAGTAGGACAGATGTATGGGATATCCCGTCCGAAAAATTTTGATTATCCGTATGTTACAAAGTCAGTCAGTGAATTTTGGCGAAGATGGCATATTACTCTGGGGATCTGGTTCAGAGATTATGTTTATATCCCTTTAGGAGGCTCCCGGGTGGATTCTCCAATAAGATTGTATTTCAACTTATTTGTGGTATGGATGCTGACCGGAATCTGGCATGGCGCCAAGGGGACGTTTCTTTTTTGGGATTCGGATATTTTGCGGCGATTGCGATTGAAAAAACATTTGGAATCCCAGACAAATGGAATTCCAGATGGGGCAGAGGAATCTACCGGATACTTGTACTTGCATTTATTAATTTCCAATGGGTGATCTTTAACTCCAGGGATTTGTTTACAGGACTTCGATATATAAAGCATATGTTTGTTGGATATGGAAATGAACTTGCAGATCATCGGACTCTGATTTTACTGAAAGAGTATGGGATTATCATCGTATTCGCAATCATTTTTACAATGCCGGTTGTTCCATACGTCAGAGAGCATGTTCTGTCAAAAGGGGATAAGAAACAGGTTTCAGAGCTCATCGCAGGGGTGGCGGTGGGAATCTTGTTTGTGATTGCCTTGTCCTTCGTTGTTGCCGAACAAAATAATCCATTTTTGTATGGAAATTTTTAAGGGAGAGGGTTTTGTGGAGAATAAAGGGGCGGAAAGAATCGTTACTGTTTTGCTGCTGGCTATTCTATTTATAGGAGGCATAGAGAGTAATGCTTATGCATATGTAGATGAAATGATCCTGTCCGTATGTAACGATGTGCAGACGGAGTGGGAAATGTGGAGAGCAGGAGATTCCGCAGAGAACAGGGAAAAAATCTTAGATGATGCGGAATCGAAAGATCATGATACGGAAAAGGAGGAAATTCAGCCGTATGCAGATGTGGCGGCGGATTTTCTTTCAGATCTTTCGTTTAAGCAGAAGTTGATAGAGCTGAACGGAACAGTTGCGAAAAGTTTAAATCTGAGAGAGCTTTATAAAAACAATGGCGGAGTTGTTCTGAATAATGGTTATGTTGTGGGGATTTATCCATATACTTCAACAGATTATGAAGTGCGGCAAATGGTAAAATTAAAAACCTATTTAGAAACAGATCATCATTGGACAACGCTGGCAGGAAAAATGGCGGCGGAGAATATTGCAAAAGAATTGAATAATAGATTTAGTTACACGATTGACCTGTCGCTGTATGATGCAGATAAATTTGTTTATAAAGAATATCACGATGCATGGCTGGGAGAGTAGGGGAAAAAACTGGGCGGGGCCTTTGGGGAAGTTTTGGTGAATCAGTCAAGATATCTTCCTGAAAATAATGAAGATGTCTATAAAACTACCAGTTGGCGTTATTCTTATATAGGAGGGCACGGAATAAAAGTTAGAAATGGAAGAAATACAGGCGGGAAAAAAGTACTTGTTCTGGGTGATTCTTATGAACGTACAACGATTCCTTTTTTGGCCCCAGGGCTGTCGGAAGTGCAGTGCCTGCATATGCGCGCATATAGAGGAAACTTGAAAGAGTATATTGAAAAACAGGAAATAGACGCCGTAGTAGTTGCTTATACTTCCTTTTTGATCGGCGCGCACGACGATCAGACCTCTTTTAATTATGCGATGTTTGATTTTTTTTTGAAGAAGGCAGAGAATATGGCAGCCGGATTGCAGTTGCTATTCAAGACTTGGGAAGCCGCTCATAGGGGTGGATTGCTTACAGAGCAAGAGAAAAAGAAATATAAAAAATACGAATCAGAAGAGAAAGGGAAGGGCGAGATGGTTTATTTTAATATCCCACCATTTACAGGAAAAGAAACGGAATATATGAAAGAGGCGGTAAGTCTCCGTAAGATTTCCGGAGATGGAAAATTTACAAAAAAGTGTTCGGAGTGGTTAAAGCAGAACACGGGTACAAAAAAGGCACTTCTTACCACATCCTGTACGCATGCGTTGGAAATGGCAGCATTGTTAGCAGATATTCAGCCGGGTGATGAGGTGATCATGCCCTCCTATACATTCGTATCAACAGCAGATGCGTTTGTATTGCGTGGAGCAAAGATTGTGTTTGTGGATATCCGGCCGGATACCATGAATATCAATGAGGAAATGGTAGGGGGGGGGCAGTTACAGAGAAAACAAAGGCAATTGTTCCGGTTCATTACGCGGGAGTATCCTGTGAGATGGATACGATTATGGATATTGCAAAACAACATCATCTGATGGTAATTGAGGATGCCGCACAGGGAATTATGAGCACATACAAGGGGAGAGCCTTGGGAACCATAGGAGATTACGGCTGTTATAGTTTTCATGAAACGAAAAATTACAGCATGGGAGAAGGCGGCACCTTATTAATAAGGGATGATGCTCATATTGAACTTGCAGAAATTATACGGGAAAAGGGGACAAACCGGAGTAAGTTTTTCAGAGGGGAAGTGGATAAGTATACTTGGGTAAATCCCGGCTCTTCCTATTTACCAAGTGAATTGAATGCCGCTTATCTGTGGGCGCAGTTGGAAAATGCAGAAGAGATTTTGAATGACAGAATGAAAAGCTGGAACCTGTATTATCAGGAATTAAAAGATCTGGNTTTCATTTTTTATCTTAAAGCTTATCGAAAACGTTATAAAATCAATGTTTTCCGACTTATTCGTAGTCAAAATTTCAGTCAAAAATTGCAGGTGTATAAAAACCAATTTTCAACCTGTGGAGGAACAGGTAAGGGTATCCCATTTTGAAATGATTCATAACTAAAATTCTGGTCAAATATGGATGAGCCTTCTATTTACAGTGGATCTCTGCTGCTTGTAATGAATCAGCACACTTCATTATACAATGACATCTCTTCTATCTTTTTCTATCATGATACGAAAGACCCGCCACCGGCAGCTTTTTCGCATACTATACTTACTGAACTACGAATGTTTCATAAGATATAGCACACAGAAATTCTGACGCCGGATACTTTTTCTGTATGCTGCCGCATAATAAAAAGCATCTGAGGTTTTATGCGGCAAACACTCAAATGCTCTGTATATTCCATAGGTACGCTTTCTCACACTACCCCATTTTTAAACTGCATGATCATTTCATTGGTAAGACTGTCCCGCAAGGGCGTTACCGGAATTTCTTCCCGTTCAAACCATTCGGCCATAGACAACTCCTCCTGATCCAATCTAATCGAATCTTCCCCGTCCAAATCACAATAGAACCCCATCAGTTCTGTCTCGGAAAATGCCCACGGCTGACTCTTATAATAACGAATATTTTTTACTTTCAGCCCGACTTCTTCCAGAACTTCCCGCCGCACTGTTTCCTCTATGGTTTCCCCAATCTCTGTATATCCGGCAAGCAGGGCATACTTTTTATATATCCGGCCCGCATACTTTGACAAAAGCAATCTGTTCCCGTCCGTCACTGCAATGATCACCGCCGGGCAGATCTTGGGAAATTCCATATTGCCACAGTTCTCACAATACAGCATCCGCTCCTTTTTATCCTGCTTTGTCTGAGAACCACACTGTCCGCAATAGTGATGCTTCCGATACCAATGAAATAACTGATGCCCTGTAATTCCCGCAAATGCCCGATATTGCGGATCCGCATCCCGAAAGACCTGCACATTCTCTTTCCGGTACTCCGGCGGTAATTCCAGATCCGGTTCTTCTACCAGATAATACCTTTCTTCGTCAATCGAAAACAGATAGGTCCACGCAAACGCAATCTCTCCGGACATCAAATCTTTCCTTCCATTCTTTTCCCTCAATTCCGCAAAGGTAGGAAAAACGATTTCTTCTTCTGTTCTTTTCATCCAGCACTCCTGTCCCTCATAATGAAGAACAAAACTGTTCGGTTCCGGTGCAGTTGGCCGATATGTATTGTCAAACCGATGAGGTGCAATATCCTGAATCATATATTCATCTCCTGTTCTGTCTTATTTCCCAATTAAAAAATATCATTTTTTCTGCCAAATTACAAGTAGTATATACCATATTACCAGGTATCTCATAATCCTTCAATTTTCTGGCTTCACTGTTACGCACTCTTACGAACTATGCAGTCAGTGTGCAGTTACAGACCGGATTGTTAGCAAAGTTGAACTTAAAATAAAAAGAAGATGTTTGAAATCAATAGTAGATGGGGTATAATATATAGATAGAACACTTCCTGTTCCATGAGATACTCTCTAAAGCGGGAAGGAGGAAAGGAGTTGAAAATTGATGGGACACTTTTGGGAAGACTTGGAAAAACGGATGGAACACACTGCAGAACACATGACCAAACGGGCCGGTGAAGCAATGGAGATCCAGAAGCTGAAAAGTCAGATTCGTACATGGGAAAAAGAAAACAATGAGGATCTGACCGAATTAGGTACCATCGTCTATAAGCAGTACCAGGAAAAAAACGGTTTGACAGAAGCATCTCTTGGTTTATGTGACGCCATCCAGACCCGTGAAAAAAGCATTCGGGAATACCGGCGGAAAATCTCCGAATTAAGAGGCCGTTTCCCCTGCGGAGACTGCGGCAGAGTTCTTACACAGGAGATGCAGTACTGCCCCCACTGCGGTGCAAAGATCACCGGGGAAATGAAAGAAAAAGCGGAGGACTATATGGAAATCATCAGAGAGAAAACAGAAGATGCCGTAAAAACTTTCGAAAATAAGACAGACTCTATGGTAGAAACACTTGGCGAAAAAGTCGATTCTGCGGCAAAAACTTTTGAAAATAAGGCCGATTCTATCACAGCAACACTTCAAAACAGAGCAGAACACACAGCCAAATCACTTGGAGACAAAGTGGAACACGCCGCGAAAACATTCGGAGACAAAGCAAGTTCCGCGGCAGACACATTCGAAGAAAAAGCCGAATCCATGTCCGATACAATCCAGGAAAAAGCAAAAGAAGCAGCGAAGCGCCTTCGAGGCGGTGAATAAAAAGGAATAGGGATTAAATTATGGGAATTTTAGTATTAATTTGTATTACGGCATGTCTCGCTATGCTGGATATTACTTTAAAATCAGTCATAGAGGGATATCTGACGCGAAAAGAGGAACGAACCGTCCAAGGCGGAAAGATTATTTTACGCAAAGTATACAATCGCGGGCTTTGCATGAATCTCCTGAAAAACGAACCGGAAACCGTAAAGTTTCTTTCTGCTTATGCCACAGTGCTCTTAACTATTTACCAGCTATTTACTCTCCTGCGTAAAAAGCACCTGTGTAAAAAGATTGGTTTGTCTCTTCTGACTGCCGGTGCATGGAGCAATACTTTTGATCGCTGGATACGCGGATATGTCATTGACTACGTAGGGATACAAACAAAACAGAAAAATCTGGCAAAGATCACCTTCAATCTGGCCGATCTTTTTATTGGAGTCGGAAGCATAATCGTAATGTTTTGTTCTGTCTTCCATAGAGAAAAAAAATAATACAAAAAGGAAACAACGTTTCCGATATCACAAAAAACAGGTATTCCCTAACACTTTCCAAATTCCGGGAATACCTGTTTTTTAAAAAAATTCTTTCTTTTATTCTTCTGCTTTCTCTTCTGCTCCCACAGGATCTTCCGCTTCCGTATCTGCCTCTGCAGTTTTCTCTGTCTCCGGCTCTTTTTCAGCTTCTTCTTCCTGTACAGCAGCCTCTTCCTCTTCTACTTCTACAACAGGTTCCGGCATCTTTGTTCCACAATACGGACAATATGCCATTCCTTTTGCTACCGTCTTTCCACAATCTGCACACTGCAGATCTCCTTTTAAATCGTTGATCTTCTGCAGATATTCGGCGATTGTCGCCTCTCTGTCCTGGATTGCTTCACATAAAATTGCGGCTTCCTCTCCAACGGCATCTCCTGCCTTAAACTGCTCATATACTGCAAGTCCCAGATCTACCAGATCATTATCATTCCCTTTTTCCAATGTACGAATCTGGCTTTTCAGCTTCTGGATCTCCATTGCCTCTCCTGCTTTGTTTGTTACAATCCCTGCTGTCTCTTCTAATTTTTTACCAAGATCTTCAAAAATACTTCCCATCACTGCATGACTCCCTTCGTTCATTTGTTACTCCTGTGTCTATGTTCATTATACTCTTTTCTCTGTCAACTTCAAATGATTTCTTCACATTTTAATACTTTCATAATAATTTTTTAGTTTTCTCATATATTTTATAGAAAGTCCAAAGAAAGTCCTTAGAAAATATTATGATTTCTCCTGAAATATGTAAAGAGCAAATTCTTTCCGAAGATTACCGGGATTTTGTCGTAAACAATAGCCGGGCACTGCCCATTCCCGGACTTGCAGAAGAAACCCTCTGCCTGCAGAATGCAGGGTTTGGCTATCAATGTTATTATATATCCAGCCGCAGGGTTCAGTCCATCACAGCAGAACGTTTCTCCTATACTGCTATTCCAAAATGCTACACACCTTTGAGCATGGATTCCCTGAATCAGGCCGGTATCTCCCCTCTCCACAATTATCCTGGATTACAACTGCGGGGAGAGGGCATCCTGATTGGATTTCTTGACAGTGGTATTGACTATCAAACCCCCATCTTCCGCAATGCGGACGGCACCACCAGAATCGCCGCCATCTGGGATCAAACCATTCAGAGCGGAACCCCTCCGGAAAACTTCGCCTATGGCAGTGAATATACCGCAGAAACCATCAATGCTGCGTTAAACACAGATACCCCTCTGGAGCTGGTCCCCTCTGTCGATGAAACCGGACATGGTACGTACACTGCGAGTCTGGCGGCAGGCTCCGAAAATCCTTCGGAGAATTTTCTGGGCGCCGCTCCGGAATGCACTCTTGCGGTAGTCAAATTGAAACAGGCAAAACAATACCTCAAAGATTACTACTTTATCCCTGACGAAGCGGAATGTTACCAGGAAACAGATATTATTCTGGCGCTCCACTATCTGGACCTTCTGGCTGAAAGACTCCAGCTTCCCCTGGTATACTGTGTCACATTGGGTACAAACTCCGGAGGGCATGTAGGGGCGCTCCCCTGCGGCGTCTTGCTGAATCTTTACGGAAACTCAACCAATCGGATTCCGGTTATCGCCTGCGGCAACGAAGCCGACAAACGTCATCACTACTATCACGAATTCCAGGATAGCCGGCAAGCACATACTGTGGAACTTCGGGTTGGCGAAAATATTCCTGGTTTTACCATGGAACTCTGGACCTCCATTCCCAACATCATCACCATTTCCCTGACGTCTCCTTACGGAGAAAGCACAAGTACCCTCCCCATTCGTGCAAACTCCCGGACAGAATTCCAATTTTTACTGGAACAGACAAAAATTGCTGTGGATTACCGCCTGATTGTAGAACGCGAAAATTCTGAACTCATTTTTTTCCGGTTCACTGATCCCTCTCCCGGAATCTGGAGAATTGTTGTGGAACCGGTGCGGATATTTGACGGTCGTTTCCACATCTGGCTCCCAATCAGTGAATTTATATCCGGAGAACTTTACTTTTTGGAATCCAATCCGGACTTTACCATCACAAACCCGGCAAACGGAACCGCCACCATCAACACTGCTTTCTATGATGGGAATACCAATTCTGTTGCTTTAAGCTCCGGAAGAGGATACAACCGCCAGGATCGGATCAACCCCAGCCTGGCTGCCCCCGGCGTCCAGGTAACCGGCGCATTGCCAAACGGGATCTATGTGGCAAGGTCCGGCTCCAGCGCCGCAGCCGCAATTACGGCGGGTGCCGTCGCATTACTTCTGGAATGGCTGCTGCTGGAACTGGGAAATCCGCTCATTGATTCTATGCAGATTAAAAGTTTACTTACGATCGGCGCCATTCGTCCCCCGGAAATGGACTTTCCAAACCGGGAATGGGGATATGGCCTGCTGAATTTGTACAACACCTTTGACGAAATTCGGAAATTCTGATCCATTGGTATCAAAAAACAGGAAGAAAAGCGGATCTGTGTCAATCCTGCAGATCTCCTTTTCTGCCTGTCTCTCTTTGCAGAAACTTCACAAAACAAAATATTTATTGTTTTATTACTATACCCCGCTTTTTTCATTCAATAATGGCAGAGAGGACTGTCCCCGCAATTGAATCAAAGGACCTCCGGTACCCTCGATATACTCCCGGGTAATGGTTACCTCTCCGATGCTGTCGTCTTTTGGAATCTCATACATAATGTCCAGCATAAATTCCTCGATGATTGCACGCAGCGCCCTGGCGCCGGTATCCTTCTCCATTGCCTTTTCCGCGATGGATTCCAGTGCGCCTTCATCAAACACCAGCTTCACCTCATCCAGCGCAAGCAATTTCTGATATTGTTTCAGAATCGCGTTTCTTGGCTCTTTGAGAATTTTCACCAGCATCTCTTTGTCCAGACCTTTTAGCGTAAAAATAATGGGAAGGCGGCCGATAAATTCCGGGATCATTCCGAACTTTCGCAGATCCTCTACTGTGACTTTACTTAAAATCTCTTTATCTTTCTCATATTGATCTTTCAGTTCCGCGTTGAAACCCATAGAAGTCTTTTTAGACAGTCGTTCCCTGATGATCGTCTCCAGATCCGGAAAAGCGCCGCCGCAGATAAACAAAATATTTTTAGTATTTACCGTCGTTAAAGGCACCATGGCGTTCTTACTGTTGGCTCCTACCGGAACCTCCACCTCGCTTCCCTCCAGAAGCTTCAGCATTCCCTGTTGTACGGACTCTCCGCTGACGTCCCGCTGATTGGAATTCCTTTTTTTGGCAATCTTATCAATCTCATCGATAAATATAATTCCCTGTTCCGCACGTTCTACGTCATTGTCGGCAGCCGCCAGTAATTTGGAAACCACGCTCTCGATATCATCCCCTATGTACCCCGCTTCCGTCAGAGACGTAGCGTCGGTAATTGCCAGAGGTACATCCAAAAGTCTGGCCAGTGTTTTTACCAGATAGGTTTTCCCGCTTCCTGTGGGACCGATCATCAGCATATTGGACTTCTCGATTTCAATGTCATCCATCGTATCCGTCGCCACACGTTTATAATGATTGTATACGGCAACGGAAATCGCTTTTTTGGCATATTCCTGTCCAACCACATACTCGTCCAGGCGCGCTTTAATTTTATGCGGCGCCGGAATATCCCTGATATTCAGCTTTGGAACCGGCGCTTCCTTTTTTGCTTCCTTTTTCTTTTTAATCTTCTGCCGCTTCGGCACCGTATTCTCCAAATCAGACAGATTCAGGAACTGAACCCCCGGCATATTCCCCATCAACTTGGTGATATCCAGAGAACCATTATTCATGGCATCAAAACTCCTCTGCATACAGTCCTGGCAAATGGTAATGTTGCTGGGAAGTTCAATCATCTTACCGGTCACACTTTCGGGACGATGGCAGATAAAACAGACCTTCTCATACTCATCTTCCCTCTTCTCTTTTTCCTCTTCCTTTTCCCCCTGCGTATCAGAAACGGCCATCTCCTCTTTTTCTTCCGCCGGGGAAGATTCTCCTTGTTCCTCTGTATCAACTATGATAAAATCATTTTCTGACATTTTTTATCCTCCAGACATTCTTGTTGCGATACACCCGGATCGGCAATACACCGATCTGACCTTTATTATAATGGAAACCTTCTTCCGTTTCAAATTAACTTTTTCTAAAACCACCTTCCGATTCATTCCACCAGCATTTTCAAAAACGCTTCCTCCGATAAAATCGGGATTCCCAGTTCCCGTGCCTTTTTATTTTTGGAAGAGGTGGACTGCACGTCATTGTTGATCAAATAGTTCGTCTTTGAAGTCACGGAACCGGTCACTTTCCCACCCTTACTTTCGATCAATTCTTTCAGTTCTCCCCGGTTTGCAAAATGCTGAACACTTCCCGTAACGACAAACGTCTTCCCGGTAAGCCTTCCAGCCTCCTCCTGTATTTCTTCTTTTGGAAGTGTCACTTCTTTCAGAAGTTTCCGGAACAATTCCCTGTGGTTTTCCCGTGCAAAATAATCTGTAAAAGATTTCGCAATCACGCCGCCCACGCCGGAAATCTCGTTCAATTCTTCCTCCTTTGCACAGAGAAGCTGTTCCGGATCATTGTGAAATGCTCCGCAGATTACTTTCGCATTGGCCAAACCAATATTGGCAATTCCCAAACTATACACCAGACGCGGCAATGTGGTCTTTCTGGCTCTGGCAATACTGCTTTGCAGATTCTGATAAGACTTTTCTCCAAAACCTTCCAGATCTTGTATCTCCTGTGCATAACGTTCCAGATGAAACATATCCGAAAAATCTTTTATAAATCCCTGCACAATGAATTTTTCCAGTGTTGCCTCCGACAGCCCTTCTATATTCATAGCGTCCCGGCTGACAAAAAGTGCAAACGATTTGATCTGTTTCGCCTGACATTCGGGATTCGTACAGTACAGCGTTTTTGTATCATTTTCCATGGAAATCCGTGTCGCGCCGCCGCAAACCGGACAGGTTTCGGGAATCTTACACATTCCGCTTCTGGTCCTGTTCCCCGCGATCTGCGGAATAATCATGTTAGCTTTATATACCTCGATGGTGTCGCCGATTCCCAGTTCCAATTCCTCCATAATACTAAGGTTGTGCACACTGGCGCGGCTTACTGTGGTGCCTTCCAGTTCCACGGGTTCAAACACTGCTACCGGATTAATCAGTCCGGTTCTGGACGGACTCCACTCGATTTCCTTCAATGTGGTCTCCCGGATCTCATCGGCCCACTTAAATGCAAAAGAATCCCTGGGAAATTTCGCTGTCGCACCCAGAGACTGCCCGTATGCAATATCGTCATACACCAGGACCAGGCCGTCGGAAGGAATATCGTTATCTGTAATATGCTGTGCAAACCATTCTACTTCTTCTGCAACCGTTTCTGCGTTGACCTGATGATGCTCTACCACTTCGAATCCCTGACTTTCAAGCCATTCCATCTGCCGGAATCTGGAATTTTCAAAATCCACTCCGTCCGCACGCACCAACGTAAATGCAAAAAAACGTACATTTCGTCTGGAGGTTACTTCATTACTTAACTGGCGCACGGAACCGCTGCATAGATTTCTCGGATTTTTATAACGTGCGTCTACATCCTCAATCTCCGCATTGATCCGCCGAAAATCCCGATACCCAATCACGGCTTCTCCCCGAAGAACTAATTCTCCTTTATACGGAATATGGAGCGGAAGATTTTGAAATACTTTTGCATTATTCGTGATCACTTCTCCCACTTCCCCATTTCCGCGGGTAACCGCTTTTTCCAGACTTCCATCCCGGTAAGTCAGTACAATCGTCAAACCATCCAGCTTCCAGGAAATCACCGCACTCTGCGCTCCCAGAAATTCCCGAAGGCGCTCCACTTCCTTCGTTTTATCCAAAGACAACATGGGACGCTCGTGCCGCTCTTTGGGCAATTCGCTCAATACTTCATAGCCCACTTGAACCGTCGGGCTGGAGGCGAGAGTGAGGCCTAATTCCTGCTCTAATTCAGATAACTCATCATAAAGCCTGTCATATTCATAATTACTCATTAGCTCCGTGTCTTCCTGCTCGTAAGCACGACGCGCACGATTCAGAAGTTCTGTCAGCTCCTGTAATCTTTCCCTTTTCTCTTCCATATTCCGGCTATTCTCCCTATACGATTATTTTACTTTAAAAGGATTCCTGCACCGGCAGATTGGAGGAACCCTGAATCTGTTCATACAACAGATCCAGCTCCGCATCTGTCAGCCTGCGTATCTCCCCTTCTTTTAAAGTCCCCAGTTCAATATTGAGAATTCTGGTTCTTACCAGATCTTTTACCCGATACCCCAAGGCTTCACACATCCTGCGAATCTGACGGTTCAGTCCCTGTGTCAGTATAATAGAAAATGTATATTTTCCTATCTTTCGTACTTTGCAGGGTCTGGTCACTGTTTCTAAAATAGGGACCCCTTCCGCCATCTGCGTGAGAAAACCAGGCGTAACCTCTTTGTCCACGGTTACTTTATATTCCTTTTCGTGCCGGTTCCCGGCACGCATAATTTTATTGATGATATCACCGTTGTTCGTCATCAGCAGAAGTCCTCTGGAATCCTTATCCAGTCTTCCCACATAAGTGATTCTTACCGGATAATTTAAAAAGCGGATGATACTGTTCCGCTCTCTTCGTTCTTCCGTACAGACAATCCCCACCGGTTTATTCACCGCAAGCACCACCAGTTCTTCCTGCCTGGACACCACTTGCTTGCCCACACGTACTACCTGCTCCGGCCAGACCTTCATGCCGATTTCGGCCGGATGCCCGTCCACCGTCACCCGGCCTGCAGTAATCAGTTTATCCGCTTCCCGCCTGGAACATACCCCGGCTTCACTCAAATATTTATTCAGTCGGAGAGGCTCCGACTCCCGACGAAACTCCTGCGCCATCCTATTCTTCACTTTCGTCCTGCTCCCTGCCTAACACACCGCTGATATTGTTATCCTGAAAAAATGTATTTCCGCTGTATAAAAATAAAGTATCCGAAATCCGGTATGTTTCCATTACCTCATCAATCCTGCCGCTGTAATACCGGGGGTCCACCAATATAATTTCCCGGAAATAGGGCGTCAGAAAAGGAACGAAACAATTTGCAAAAGAATCTTTTATCACCAGCAGTCTTCGTTTACTCTCGGAAACCGTTTTTATATCCACCAACGATGTATTTCCACCCATAAAAACCGCATATTGATCCCGGGTTTTTAACTTGGAAGAATCATACAGAGATGTCGTTTTCTTCTGTTCGTCCACATAGTTGACCACCACTTCGGTATCCATCTCTGTCGGAACATAGATATCGATTCTCTCTTTCTCGTGCAGGCCGCATCCGCTTTTCGCCGCCAACGTCCCGTTAAATGAGGTAGAAACCGGGTAGGACGCATAACTGCTGGCAACTTCCGTCTTAATGTTCATTTGTTCCGCTACGGCGCCAAATGTATAAAATGCCCCCAGGCTGGTCCAGTGATGATCCGTCTTATAATAGATTTCCTCCTCCTTGTGATCCTTTAAAACCTGCGCGGCATCCAACCATACCAAAGAATCCCCCAGTTCCCGTTTTACCTGAGCGAACATCCGGTTCTGATCTGCCACCGTCGCAAAAGTAGGCAGAAGGTCACTCTTGATATTGGCCGCATCCGGCACCAGCATCATATACATTTCCACGTCTTTGTTCCGACCGGCAAATTTTTCAATGGTCTCCAGATTCTCCTTCAATACTTCCTGATCCGAAGACACTATTTTCTCCATCAGATACCCTTCTTTTCCAATCAGAACTCCGTTCTCTTCCCGGCTCCCGCCCAAACGGTTCAGCTTCACCTTCAGACTCCTCCACAGATTCCTTCCGGCAAACTGATCGGACAGGTAGTCTTCCGTTTTTGACATAAAGCTTCCTGATGTCAGCCCGTTCCAGGTCAATTTAGGCTTCCCCTCAAGCATCCTGTTTTCCTCTTCCGACATTTCTTTATCCGGTACCAGCAGATTAAACAGGAACAGAACCAGAAAACAGACAATCATTGTCTTACCGACTGTTCCCTCTACTCTTGTTCTTTTTCTATGCTTTTTTTGATTTTGTACCATATTTTGTCACTCCTGCCTCTGTCCGATTTTCGGACAATGATAATCCATCCCATATCACAGTTTATCGAAACACGCCTCACGCCTTTGTAGAAAAATAGTCAGGGCAGAAATACTTGTCCTAAAGAACCTCTCAAAAAACGTCAGCGCGGGGCGAGTTTTTTCGAGTTTAGCGTCTGTTACGTTTTTTGCGAAGCGAAAGCGGGGTGATGTGGACAAGTATTTCTGTCCTGGCGGACGACTGCCTTTTGTATAACAAAGCATACTTTTCTGTATACCCCAGGTTTAAAAACGGAAATATAAGAATGGATTAAATGTTTCTGTTACCAGAAATGCCACGCAAATCAAAAATATTCCCACATATAATATACAGGATGCCACCCGGCGTACCCGGCTCTTTTTGTATACTTCCGTAACCGCACAAAACACGTTCCACCCGCGCGGTGAGGAGGCCAAAATGCACAATACAAACAGCAGCCAGTGCGTAAATATCAAAAATGCTGCCCGCTGATCAAACAGCGCGCTTGCACCAACACCAAACATCACCCCGATATAGTCAAATGCATATCCCAGATCCGTACTGAAAAAGAATACCCAGCCGATCAGCACCAGCAAAAAGGTATATATATGTTGAAAAATACGGGGAATCCGGCTAAATAATGTTCCCCAGACATATTTTTCTGCAATCAGAAGGATTCCGTAATACAACCCCCAGAAAAAGAAATTCCATTCCGCTCCATGCCACAATCCTGTAAGCATCCACACAATCAAAAGATTACAGATATGTCTTCCTTTGCTGCATCGGTTGCCTCCCAAAGGAATATATACATATTCCCGAAACCATGTCCCCAGAGAAATATGCCATCTCCGCCAGAACTCTGTAATACTCTTTGAAACATAAGGGTAATGAAAATTTTTACGAAATTCAAAACCAAACATCTTTCCAAGTCCCACCGCCATGTCCGAATATCCGCCAAAATCAAAATAAATCTGAAATGCATATGCAAGACACCCCAACCATGCCGTAGCTACGGAAACCGTACCAATCTGCGTTTCCGCTACCTGCTCATACACGGCGCCGATGGAATTGGCAAGCACTACTTTTTTCGCAAGCCCCCGGATAAAAAACATGACGCCTCTTCCGAATTTTACCATATTAAAAGTCCGGTTCTTTAACTGTGCTTCTATATCAATATAACGCACAATGGGACCGGCAATCAGTTGCGGAAACATGGAAATATACAATGCAAAGTGCGTAATTTTTCTTTGCGGACTCACTTCCTTCCGATAAACATCAATCAGGTAAGAAAGCGCCTGAAACGTATAAAAAGAAATTCCTATCGGCAGCGGAAGCACCCGATAGGGAATTTCAACCGACAACGCTGTATTCAACGTCTCCATCAAAAGCCCGTAATATTTGAAAAATCCCAGAATCAGCAGATTCATCACGATTGCAAAAATCAGACTTTGCTTCGCTGCTCTTGGACTATTCTGCTTTTCTCCGATATCAAGACCACAAAAATAATTCAGCCCGATTGACAATACCATCAAAATAATATATACCGGTTCTCCCCATGCATAAAAAATCAGGCTGGCAATCAACAATATCATATTTTTCAGTTGATACGGAACCAGATAATATATGCCAAGTGTAATCGGCAAAAATAGAAACAAAAATGTGATACTACTAAATAGCATACGATATATTCCTTCCCCGAATTTCCTTCTTTATCCTATGTCTGAATTCCAAAAACAAAATATCCCCTTTACACAACCACACAGCCGGATGCGGCAAAAGCGCATCTTTTATAATGCCTTTGTAAATACTGAAGCGTAGTTTTCCGCATCCGGAGAAACTGCAAAGAAAATGAACTTCCCTCTTACCTGAATCTGTGCCTGCTCCAACAATTGCACCTGCTGCGGCGCATATCCTTCAAACGTATGAATCCTGCTTTCCATACGTTCCTCAATGGCATCCTGCACTTCCTGCACCTGCTGCTCCGATTTGGTCTCGATCATCAGCACTTCCTCTGCCGAAATACTAAACTCCGCAGAATATAACAACACACCTTCATAGTCTGCACTGTTCAGACCATAATACCGCTTCAGCGCCTGCGTATCCTGCTTCAGAAGACTTTCTTTATCCAGACTGCTCTCCACGGCAGAAGCCACTTCCTGAAAGGGCTTGGTACTTCCGCTTGTATAAATCAGAAGAAGCATAACATAGATCAGAATCAAAAAAACCGCAACAAATTTCAGCAGCGTAGCTTTACGAAACATGCCGCTTTCCATCTCCCGGGCATTCTCTTCCACATAAGATTCTCCCGAATATCCCGTTCGCCGTCCAAAACCTTCTTCCACTTCTTCTACATAGCCGCTATTCCTGACCTGGGAACGCTTAAAATCTTCCCCATATGCATCTTCTCTCTCTGAGACAGCCTCCGTCTCTTCCTGATATGCATTGTAATCTTCTGCAGACTGTGCAAAACCTTCCGGCTCCATCCTTTGTTCTTCTACATATTCTTCATCCGTATTTCCGCTTAAATGCTGAAAATCCTTGGCGTAGATATGCTGTTTCCAGGAATAATCATGAACCGGTTCCTCCTCACTCTGTGTATTCCAGGAAGAGGAATAGCCATTCGCGCTGCCCCAGCCTGTGCTGCTTGTCCGATTTCTGTAATCTCTTCTCATAACGAAGCCACCTCCGCCATGCGTTCCGCCCACAGAGGATAAAACTCCGGCTTCAGATGAATTCCATCCTCCTCATAATATATTTCTGATACCAGATCCGTATTATCCAAATATGCGATCTGCTGTTTATCGCACATCTCCCGCAGCGCTTCGTTATATTCTTCCAGCTTCTCATACGCAGGTTCCCGGTCAATCTCCTGCTGCTGCACCGGAAAAATAGAATTAATAAAAATCTTCGTGTTCGGCAGATCACTCTGAATCTGCTTGATCACCGCCTTATACTGCTCAATATAAACTTCTACATCCCCCTGGGTTGCCACGATGTCATTCATCCCATAAGATAAAAAAGCAACCTGCGGGTTAATCTCTCTTAATTTCCCAAGCTGTTCATCCAGCTCATCCAACTCCACTCCAATCTCGGCCACTACACTGGATGCGTTCAAAATATCATACTCCTCAAATCCGTCTGTGATGGAATCTCCCATCACCACCGCACTGGCAAACTTCTCTTTCGTACTACGGGCATCCAGCGCCTCCTGTTCTTCCTTCTCCTTGTCCTCCATTTTTTGTATCCTTGTCTCAATATCGACAAGCTCTGCGGATTCCGCCCGCTTTATGATCTCCAGGCCCTCCGTTGTATCGATCTTCTTTCTTGTCAGACTGCCGATAATCTCCACCGCTGCAAATGCCGCCAGCAGCACTGCAACGGAACAAAGACCGGCGATCACCAGAATTCTTTTATTTTTACGATTCAACATTCCCTTTGTACCTTTCCAAAAATCCTTATCCATTTTATACTTCTCGTATGGATATCATTTTTATAATACTTTTTTTGATTACAAAAGTCAACGTTTGACATTCACTCTGACAAAATTTTATGCTATACTGTTACCGGTTGCGTTTCCGCATACGATACCCATCCGGGCATCCCGTATTAAATGCCCTTCGGGTGAGCGGACGCTTTGCGTCCAACAAAGTATACCTAATTGGCCAGCCTTAGCTGTCCGCTCGTGCGGAGCACATGTGATACCGGATACCCGGATGGGTATGCCATTTAAAACAGGAGGACAGTCCTATGATTGCACTGGAACTGAAAAATACAAAAAGTTTTATGAAGCATCTGCTATTATCCAATACATTTGATCATTTTTTATTTATTGAAGGAGAAATCGTCACCTTCAATACCTTTACCTTGGACGGATATCTGCAGAAAAATTTTTTTGAGCCGGATACCGTGCCGCCCCATCAGTATTCTTCCTGGGGACAGATACGGGAACTCTGTTTTTCCATCATCAAAGGAAAGCGTACTCCCCTCCGTTTCCGGTTTATTTTCAGCCTTTCCCCCTCCAATATCGCCAAATTAGTGGAACGACACTCCCTGGATTTCTCTTCCGCCGATGTACAGGGGCTATATCTGAATATCCGGTTTGAAGACGGTCTTCTGCAATGTGTGACGGGAACCTCCCTTAAAACTTTTTCCATGGACAAGTCTCTGGAAAAACTATGGGATCAGACTGCTATGAAATTCTTTCTTCAACAGGGAATTGATTTTGAAAAAGCAGACTGATGTACGTCCAGTCTGCTTTTCCTCTTTTTGATTCTTTCTTTCCGCGAAGCAGAGAGCCAGGCCCCCATGCTTTCATGGAGATTTGACTCCTGACAGCGCCGGCTGCCCGCAGATCTCCGCTTTTGTTTTACTGCGCGGAGAGATTCGTATATCCCATCAGACTGAAATCCACTTCTCTGGCGGCTTCCCGTCCCTCCCGAATGGCCCATACCACAAGAGACTGTCCCCGATGCATATCTCCGGCGGTAAATACATTTTCTACATTCGTTTTATATTCTCCGGGATTCGTCTTTACATTCGTTCGTTCATTCACTTCCACCCCGAATGCTTTTGTGATATCACTTTCACTGCCAAGAAATCCGGCGGCGATCAAAACCAGATCGGTTTCTACCGTATAGGCGCTTCCCTCGATTTCCGCCATCACCATACGTCCGGTTTTCTCATCTTTTTTTGGTTCCAGTTTCACAAGCACCGCTTTACTGACTCTGCCCTTTTTATCTTTGATAAATTCTTTCACGGTTGTCGTATAAACTCTCGGATCCTGACCAAAAACGGCTGCCGCTTCCTGCTGCCCGTAATCCGTCTTACAAATCCGCGGCCATTCGGGCCAGGGATTATCCTCCGTTCGTTCTTCCGGCGCTTTGGGCATCATCTCCAACTGCAGGACGGATTTCGCACCATGACGGACGGCCGTCCCCACACAATCGTTCCCGGTATCCCCGCCGCCGATTACCAGTACCTTTCTCCCTTTCGCGGAAAGAAAACTTCCTTCTTTTAATTTTTCGATTTCCGCGCAGCATCGACGGCCTCCTGTCTCTTTCACTGCTTCCTCCGCCCAGAGCGCTTTGGTTGTCGATTTCAGAAAATCTACCGCAAAATAGATTCCCTGCGCATCCCGTCCCGGCACTTTCAAATCCCTTGGATTGGAGGCCCCGCATGCCAGGACGACACGATCATATTCCTTCAGGAGTGCGGCCGCTTTCTTATCCTTTCCTATATTACAGCCGGTCCGAAACACCACTCCCTCCTGTTCCATTATGGCAATCTTGCGATCTATGATCTGTTTTTCCAGCTTCATATTGGGAATCCCGTAGCGCAAAAGCCCTCCCGGTTTGTCTTCCCGCTCATAAACCGTTACCTGATGTCCTCTGCCGTTTAACTGATCCGCCACCGTAAGACCGGCGGGACCCGAACCGATCACGGCCACCTTTTTCCCGGTACGTACCCTGGGCGGACGCGCACCGGCATATCCCTTCTCGTATGCATTTTCAATGATCCCGTATTCATTGGATTTTGTGGCAACCGGCTCCTCATGCAGGCCGCAGGTACAGGCGTTCTCACACAATGCCGGACATACCCGTGACGTAAACTCCGGAAAATTATTCGTCTTCCTTAGCCGGTAGTACGCTTCCTCCCAATTTCCGTTATAAATCAGATCATTCCATTCCGGTATCAGATTATGCAGGGGACATCCGCTTGCCATTCCGTTCAGTATCTGTCCGGACTGACAAAACGGGACACCGCACGCCATACACCTTGCGCCCTGGATTTCCTGCTCTTCCTTCGGCAAAGGCGTGTGGAACTCATAAAAATGCCTGATTCGTTCTCCCGGTGTTTCCGCCGATTGATCCTGCCTTTTATAGTCCATAAATCCTGTTGGTTTTCCCACGTCTTTCGGCCTCCTATCTTCCATTCTTGATTTGATTAAATGCTTCTATCTTCGCCTGGTCGGAACTGAGTCCTTTCTCCTCCATCTGAAGGATTGCAGACATCATCCGCTCATAATCCTCGGGAATGATTTTCTTGAACTTCGGCAAATAATCCTTAAAGTGATCTAACAATTCTTTTCCAATTTCAGAATCCGTATGTGCCACATGTTCCTGGATCATCTCTTTGAGTTCCTGCACATCATACTTATCCGTCACACGTTCCATTTTCACCATGGACTTGTTTACCTTTTTATACAGATCATTCTGAAGATCCAGAACGTAGGCAATTCCGCCGCTCATACCGGCCGCAAAATTCTTTCCGGTCTGCCCCAGAATTGCCACCCGGCCTCCGGTCATATATTCGCATCCATGATCTCCCACACCTTCTACCACGGCAATGGCGCCGGAGTTCCGCACGCAGAACCGTTCTCCGGCCACTCCATTGATAAACACTTTTCCGCTTGTGGCCCCATAAAGCGCCACATTTCCGATGATAATATTTTCCTGCGCCTGAAACTGCGCCTCTTTTGGCGTACAAACCACCAGTTTCCCACCGGAGAGTCCTTTTCCGAAATAATCATTGCTGTCACCTACAAGTTCCAGTGTCAGGCCCTGCGGAATAAACGCGCCGAAACTTTGTCCGCCTGCTCCTCTGCACTGGATTACATAGGTATCCTCCGGAAGTCCCTGGGGATACCGTCTTGTAATCTCGGAACCGAAGATCGTTCCAAACGTACGATGTACATTGGATACTTCTACTTTCAGGCTTTTCTTCTTTCCCTTTTCCAGAGCCGGAAGCAGTTCCTTTAAGAGCAATTTTTCATCCAATGTTTTTTCCAGTTCAAAGTCAAACACTTTTTTCGGCTGGAAAATCCTTCCTTTTTGTTCCTCTGCATACGGATTATACAGTACGCTGTCCAAATCCAACGCGGCGGCGCGGAAAGAGGTCGGGACTTCTTTTCTCTTTAGAAGATCTGTGCGTCCCACCAGTTCATCCACGGTACAAACACCGAGCCGTGCCATATATTCCCGCAGTTCCTGAGCAATGAATTTCATAAAGTTTACGACATACTCCGGCTTGCCTGCAAAACGCTTCCGCAATTTTGGATTCTGCGTCGCCACCCCCACCGGACAGGTATCCAGATTGCATACACGCATCATCACACATCCCATCGTCACCAACGGCGCTGTCGCAAAGCCGAATTCCTCGGCCCCTAGAATCGCGGCAATGGCCACATCCCGACCGCTCATCAATTTTCCGTCCGTCTCAATCCGCACCTGCTCCCGCAGACCGTTCTGAATCAATGTCTGATGGGTTTCCGCCAGACCAAGTTCCCAGGGGAGTCCCGCATTCTGGATGGAACTTCTGGGCGCCGCCCCGGTCCCCCCGTCATAACCGGAAATCAGAATCACACCGGCCCCTGCTTTCGCCACACCGGCCGCTACCGTTCCCACACCGGCTTCCGACACCAGTTTCACGGAAATCCGCGCATTTTTATTTGCATTTTTACAGTCATAGATCAATTGCGCCAGATCTTCAATGGAATAAATATCATGATGCGGCGGCGGTGAGATCAGGCTGACGCCGGGTGTGGAGTGCCGCGTCTTCGCAATCCAGGGATACACTTTTCCTCCGGGCAGATGTCCCCCCTCTCCCGGCTTGGCGCCCTGTGCCATCTTGATCTGGATTTCCTGTGCGCTGACCAGATACCGGGAAGTCACGCCAAAGCGCCCGGAAGCCACCTGCTTAATGGCGGAACATTTTTCCGAATCCAGACGTTCTATATCCTCCCCGCCTTCGCCGCTGTTGGATTTCCCATGAATCTGATTCATGGCCAGCGCCAGTGTCTCATGTGCCTCCTGGGAGATGGAACCATAGGACATGGCCCCTGTCTTAAACCGCGTCACAATAGAGTCTACCGGCTCCACTTCCTCGATCGGGATTCCTTCCGCGGGATAGCAAAATTCCAGCTGCCCCCGGAGATTCACTTTCTCTCCCTCGGCATCCACCAGTTTTGTATATTGTTTGAACATCTCATAACTGCCGCGTTTCGTAGACTGCTGCAGCATATGGATGGTCTGCGGATTATACAGATGCTCTTCCCCGCCGCTTTTGGATTTATGTTTTCCCACACTATTCAATGTCATATCCACTTCCAGTCCCAGCGGGTCAAATGCTTCCGAATGAAATCCGATATAATCTTTCGCAATCTCTTCAATTCCAATCCCGCCTATCCGGCTTACAGTATCTGTAAAATACCGGTCAATACATGCCGTCTTCAAACCGATGGCCTCAAAAATCTTTGCGCCCTGATAAGATTGTATCGTAGAAATTCCCATCTTAGACGCAATCTTCACAATTCCATGAAGCGCCGCCGCATTATAATCATTTACCGCCGCATAATAGTCCTTATGCAGCAGGCGGGAATCAATCAACTGCCGGATGGACTCATGCGCAAGATACGGATTGATGGCACAGGCGCCGTAACCGAGCAGGGTTGCAAAATGATGTACTTCCCGCGGTTCCCCGGATTCCAGAATCATGGCTACGGAAGTTCTCTTTTTCGTGCGCACCAGATGCTGCTGCAAACCGGAAATGGCCAGCAGCGACGGGATGGCCACATGATATTCGTCCACCTCCCGGTCCGAAAGAATCAGGATGTTGGCTCCCTCCCGAATCGCCCGGTCTACTTCGATAAAAAGATACTCCAGAGATTTCTCCAGACTGGCATTTTTATAGTAGGTAATCGGAATCTCAGCCACCTTGAACCCCTGCACCTGCATATTTTTAATCTTCAGCAGATCCGTATCTGTCAGAATCGGATTATGTACCTCCAGCATCTTGCAGTTTTCTTCTTTTTCCTTCAGGAGATTCCCGTCTCTTCCTATATAAATCGTTGTAGAAGTAACCACCTCTTCCCTGATTGCATCAATGGGAGGATTCGTCACCTGTGCAAACCGCTGCTTAAAATAACCAAACAGCGGCTGGTTCTTATGGGACAACACGGCGAGCGGCGTATCAATTCCCATTGCGGAGATTCCCTCCGCGCCATTTTGAGCCATATGCAGAATGGATGTTTTGACTTCCTCATAGGTATAACCAAACGCTTTCTGTAACCGCGTACACTCCTCTTTTGTATACGTCGGTACTTCCTTGTTGGGAATTTTTAAATCCTGGAGATGGATCAGATTTCCGTCCAGCCACTCCCCATAAGGCTGTGCATTGGCATACCGCTCTTTCAGTTCTTCATCATCAATGACCTTCCCCTGCACCATATCCACCAAAAGCATTTTCCCGGGATGCAGACGTTCCTTCATTACAATTTTTGCCGGGTCAATATCCAGCACTCCTACCTCCGAAGATAAAATCAACTGGTCGTCCGTCGTAATATAGTACCGGGAGGGACGTAACCCGTTGCGGTCCAGCACGGCTCCCATGCAGTCCCCGTCAGAAAACAAAATGGAGGCGGGGCCGTCCCACGGTTCCATCATCGTCGCATAATAATGATAGAAATCTTTTTTATTCTGCGACATACTGCGGTTATTTTCCCATGGTTCCGGAATGGAAATCATGACGGCCAGGGGCAGTTCCATCCCACTCATCACCATGAATTCCAGCGCATTGTCCAACATAGCGGAATCGGAACCGGATGTATTAATCGCCGGCAATACTTTATGCAGTTCCCCCTTCAAATACTCCGAAGACATGGTTTCCTCTCTGGCGCGCATCTTATCCGCATTCCCCAGAATGGTATTGATCTCTCCGTTGTGCACCATGAATCGGTTCGGATGCGCCCGTTCCCAGCTCGGGTTCGTATTGGTACTGAAACGGGAATGTACCATCGCCACGGCAGACTCATAATCCGTATCCTGCAAGTCCCCAAAAAACAGACGAAGCTGCCCTACCAGAAACATCCCTTTATAAACGATGGTCCGGCTGGAGAGGGATACCACATATGTATTATCACTGCTCTGTTCAAAGATCCGCCGGGCTACATACAGACGACGGTCAAAAGGTAAGCCCTGCTCCACCTTCTGCGGACGCCCGATAAACGCCTGCATAATATAAGGCATACATTCTACCGCTTTCTTTCCCAATACTTCCGGACAGATCGGCACCTTCCGCCATCCAAGAAATTTCATTCCTTCTTTTTCCACAATCACTTCGAAAATCTTTCTGGCCTGATTCCGCTTCAGTTCATCCTGCGGAAAAAAGAACATTCCGACACCGTAATCCCGCTCTTTGGGCAAAGAAAAACCGAGGGGTGTACAGACTTTGGAGAAAAACTTATGTGAAACCTGTAACAAGATTCCTACTCCGTCTCCCGTCTTACCCTCGGCGTCTTTGCCAGCTCTATGCTCAAGATTCTCTACAATTTTTAAGGCATTGGCCACAGTCTCATGACTTTTTCTGCCCTTGATATTCACGACTGCACCGATCCCGCAGTTATCATGTTCGAACTCCGGACGATACAGCCCGGCCTGCCGGCCCACTGTCTGTTCACCCATAACTGATGTCCTTTCTTCGTCTTCATACTAATTCTTTTCTTTACTTTTCCTAATATACAACATCTCCTTCTATTTGTAAAGAAAAACTGTTAACAGTTCAGCCTGCGGCCCCACTGATACGGAACCCGGCCCATTTAAAGTTTGCTTTCAGGTTACAATAATTATTACAACTCCTGCATTCCTTCCGGTCCGTCCGGCAATCCTGAATTCTCCGGCTTTTCATCGATCTTCTGGATTAAAACAAAGGCCACGGCTCCCAGGAACGCACAGAAAATAATTGCTGCTGCCATCCGGAAAAACGCACTGCACATCCAGGTAAGCGTTCCTGTCTCCGTCAGTACAAGAGACGTCAGATTCGCCGTAATATGCAGCAAAACCGGCGCCTTCAAGGAGCCGTATTTTTCGTACACATAACACAGCAGCATTCCCAATGCCAACGCATATAAAAACTGCGCCATTGTTCCGTGATGAAATCCAAACAGCAGAGAAATACTAAAGGCAGCCGGAAAAAAGCTCATCCATTCTCTGCTGCGCTTAAACAGAATTCCTCGGAAAATCAATTCCTCCGAAAGGGGAACTACAATCCCCAGACAAAGAATCTGTACCAAAAAAGAAGGTACATAATATACTGCGGAGGCGTTCTGGTAAGCGTTGCTGCCAAAAGCCAGTTCTGCCAGCACCACCAGCCCGTTTCCACCAATACAAACGACAAGCCCCAAAAGTACAATCCAAACATATTTTGACAAAGGAGCTTTTTTATTCACCGGGAGCTGCATCACTTTCTCCCGCTTCCTGTCTCTGTGGAACAAAAACGCCATAACCGGTATCGTACATAATGCCGCTAACGCCAGCATCTGTACCTGGTAATGTGCCGCCTGTTCCAGCAGGGTAGTCTGCATCTGGGTGACCGCCTGCATCATCTCCTCACTTGACATGGTATCCGCCCAGTTCACGGCTTCCACCATCTCCGGTGCAGACAAAAGCAGCAGGATCAATGCAGCCAGCATAGAGCCTACAAATTCCACGCCCCAATATAAAAAATAGGGACCGATGACATACCAGAACCCTCTTTTCTGCGGTGCCTTATTCATTCTTTTGCTTCCTCACTTTCTCCTGTATCCACACCCTCAAATCCTCTTCGTTCCCCCGTAGAAATCCCTGTATCATATCTGTTCTGCCGCCGCCTTTTCCCTCAAATGCAACATGCAGTTCCTTTCCCAGTTCTCTCATATTAACGGCCTGACTGCCAATCACATAGCGGTATCCGCCCTGCGCGTCCGCACAGAACACGGCACACACCAGATGTCCCCTCTCCAACACCAGATTCATCAACGTCCGGGGGGCGTCGCCTTCCAGGCCGTCAGGAAACATGCAGACAATCTCTCCCTGGGAATCCGTCTCTTTCGCCTGATACGTCAACAGTTTCTTCTGCTGCTCCAGCAGCCGCTGCTTATAACCGGCGCATTCTTCTTTCAGATGCTCCACTGCTTCCGAAACTTCCGTCTCCCTGGCGCACAAAGCCGCTGAAATCGTTCTGACAGACACTGCCTTATTCTCATAATCTGCCAGTGCCCGAAATCCACATAACATGGTGACTCGGGCGCCTCCTTTGTACCGCTGTACATTGGTCAGTTTGATCAAACCAACCTCTCCGGTCCGTTTTACATGAGGAGCACAGCAGGCGCAGACATCATATCCCGGAATCGTCACAATCCGAAGCGGGCCTTCCACCTCTTTTTTACTTCGATATTCCAATCCCTGCTGTTCTTCTTTTGACGGATAGGAAACCTGTACCTCCAGATTTTCCGTCACCGCCTGATTGGCAAGCCGTTCAATCCCAAGCAGTTCCTGCCGTGTCAGCTCCCCGTTGAAATCCATGGTACAATCCTCGCTGCCAAGATGAAAACCCACATTCTGATAACCAAATCCGGCATGTACCAGACCGGATACAATATGCTCTCCTGTATGCTGCTGCATCTTCATAAACCGTTCCTGCCAGTCAATCGTGCCGCGCACCATGATCCCCACATCCATCGGATGATCCATGAGATGCAGAATCTCTCCCTCCGATTCCTGCACATCCAGAACCCGAACCCCCTCTGCCGGCCTTTTGAT
The DNA here is from genome assembly GCA_910574195.1 of Lachnospiraceae bacterium. GTDB lineage: Bacteria > Bacillota > Clostridia > Lachnospirales > Lachnospiraceae > Schaedlerella. Next base: position 53,230 of record CAJTBF010000011.1, read on the forward strand.
ACCCGGCGCACCGGGGTCTTTTTGTATTTCCCGCATCCGCCTGTCCTCTTCCAAAACCGTCGATTCTTTTCCGCCTGTTTCTTCTCCGCCTACTTCTTCCCGCCGGGAGAGGGGTTCCAATCTCCCGGTATCCGCATACTGGCCGCCCCCCTCCGGGAAAAATGCGGTCCGGTTTAAAATGACCTGAAACCGTTCCCCCTGGGGCACACACCGGATCACCTGCGCCGTAAAGGTACGCATATGACTATCCTCATAAAATAACTTCTCTGTCATTCTTTTTCTTACATCCTTTCCGGCGCGTCAAAACCAAGCAGTTCGATACAAACTTCCAATACCTCTTTTGTCAGCTTTAACAGCGCAATATATCCGGCTTTCTTTTCGGTGTCTTCCTCCGATAGAATCTTTGTCTCATGATAAAATTTGTTGAATGCATTGGCCACATCGTAAATATAGGCGCAAATCTTGTGCGGTGCAATCTCTTCATATACCGTCTCGATCATCTCCGAAAACCTGGCCGTCTCCAGCATCAGCGCCTTTTCACAGGCACTCTGTGCCGAATGGAGAGCCACCGTCTCCAGAGAACCGCCGCTTTCCAGATATTTATTCAGAATGGATTTGATCCGTACAATCGTATAAAGAATATAAGGACCGGTATTCCCTTCAAAGGAAGTGAATCTATCCACGTCAAAAATATAATCTTTGGACGCCTGATTCGACAAATCGCCATATTTAATCGCCGCAAGTCCTACGATCTCTGCCGTCTTCCTTGCTTCTTCCGCCGTCACGGTCCGGTTCCCCATGATTTTCTTCCACATCTCCTCATCAATCTCACGGATCAGATTCTCCAGACGCATTACGCCGCCTTCTCTGGTTTTAAAAGGTTTTCCGTCCTTTCCGTTCATCGTGCCAAAACCCAAAAACTTTAATTCTACTTCCGGACGCACAATTCCCGTCTTCCTCGCACAGCGGAATACCTGCACAAAATGCAGTTCCTGCCGCTTATCCACCACATAAATCACCTGATCCGGCCGGTATAACTTCTCCCGCTCCAAAAGCGTCGCCAGATCCGTCGTGTCATACAGGGCGGCGCCGTCTGATTTCAGGATCATACAGGGCGGCACGGCTTTATTATCCTCTTCTTCCGCCACATCCACAACCAGAGCGCCCTCATCATAACGGGCATACCCTTCCTCTTTTAAAGATCGGACCATATCCGGAATATACTTCTGTACATCCGCCTCCCCTTTCCAGAGTTCAAAGTTTACATGTAGTTTTTCATAATTCTTCTTCAGGTCTGTCACAGACACTTTCATAATATGCTGCCATATCGCCCGAAAACCTGGATGCCCATTCTGCAGTAGATAGGTCGCATGCAATGCTTTTTCCCGGTAATCCTCATGCTCTTTCGCATAAGCGCTTGCCATAGGATATATCTCTTCCAGCTCGCCGATTGTAAACGGCGGTTCCTGTGGATATTCCCCCGTGTAATTCTCATCAAAATAAGGAAGATCCGGACGCCGTCTCTGAAGTTCCGTAATAATCAGTCCCATCTGGTATCCCCAGTCGCCCAGATGAATATCCCCCAACACCTCGTTTCCTTTGTAACGGACAATCCGCTTCACACTTTCTCCGATAATTGCAGAACGCAGGTGCCCCACATGCAGCGGTTTTGCCACATTCGGTCCGCCGTAATCTATCACAATTGTCTTCGGGTTGGATTCTTTTTCCACACCCAGATTGTCAGACTTTTCCATCTCATTCAAAAAAACTGCCAGAAATGCCGGCCGGATCTTCAAATTAATGAAACCCGGAGCCACCGCTTCCGCATTCTCAAAACAGGAATTCTCCTGTAAATGTGCCACCACATCCCCCGCAATCATGATCGGCGCCTTTCGATATGCCTTTGCCGCCGCCATCGCTCCGTTACACTGATATTCGCACAAATCCGGCCGATTCGACAATGTGACCTTTGCATAACCCGCATCATACCCTGCCGTCGTAAATGCCTGCTCCATCTCTGCCGTAATCAAATTCAACCATGTTTTCACGTTTTTCACTCTCCATATTTTTTCTATGATTCCTCCGCACTCCGGGAAACCAAAACTTTAAATATCGCCCCGCACCGTTACTGTGAGCGGCCTCCCAGGCCGTGAATAGTAACCGAAACTCAATCTTTCTAGTAACTATTAAGCCTGGGGCTGAATAGTTACCCTTTTTATTCTAAATTTGGCTCTTTTTCTTTCCATCTGTCATTTTATCATCTATAATGATTTCTAGCAAGTCCTCTATGGACAGAATCTCGGAAGAATCATAACAGTTCGCTACTGTTCACACCCTATGGACGCGCATAGTAACAGCAATCAGGACAAAATGAAGAATCTAATAGAAAGAGAAGAGGAAATATCTATGTTAAAAATTGGTTCCCATGTAGGAATGAGTGGAAAAGAAATGCTGCTTGGTTCCGCAAAAGAGGCCGTATCTTACGGTGCTGATACTTTTATGTTTTATACCGGCACTCCGCAGAATACCCGGCGCAAAGACATTAGTGAGCTGATGATTGAGCCGGCCTGGGAATACATGGACACGCACGGTATCCAGGAAATCTTTGTGCACGCTCCCTATATCATCAATCTCGGGAATACTGTAAAACCAGAAACTTTTGAGCTTGCCGTCACATTTTTGGAAAAGGAAATCCAACGGACAATCGCCTGCAGGAGCCATCTTTTGATCCTTCATCCCGGCGCTCATGTGGGGGCGGGAGCCCAGGCTGGAATCGCCCAGATCGTCAAAGGATTGAACGAGGTACTTACCAGAGATACCAACTGTTTGATTGCACTGGAAACCATGGCGGGAAAAGGTTCCGAAATCGGCCGCTCTTTCGAGGAGCTTGCCCGAATCTATGACGGCGTTTCCTACAATGAGAAATTGCGTGTCTGTTTTGATACCTGCCATGTCAGCGACAGCGGTTACGATCTCATCCATCATTTTGACGAGGTAATAGACGATTTTGACCGGATTCTCGGAAAGGAGCAGATTGCCCTTTTCCACATCAACGACAGTAAAAATCCCTGCGGCGCTGCCAAAGATCGCCATGCCAATATCGGTTTTGGGGAAATTGGTTTTTCTGCGCTGAACCATATCGTGCATCACAGTGCGTTTATATCTGTTCCTAAAATTTTAGAGACACCTTACATTCCGGATCCGGAAAATAGTAAAAAGTCCTATGCTCCCTACAAGTGGGAAATCGAAATGCTGCGAAGCCAGTCATTCGATCCTCTGTTTCCCCGGTATGTTGTAGAGAAGAAATCGTAACACAACGATTTCTTCTTTCATTTATATACCATTTTTCTACTTGACAATTTTTTCTTTCACCTATATGATTGTATTATATAGATAATACACTTATGATTGATTGCATTTCTCTCATTATTTGCGGCATAATCTCACAGTATCCCTTTCTTCTTTTTGTTTTTTTCTTCAGAGAAGCGCCGCCTGAGAAATCGAGGTGAACTTCATGCCCTGGAATTTAAACAACGATCGTCCCATTTACCTACAGATTATGGAACGCATCCAGAAAGATATTGTCTCCGGAGTCTATCCCCCCGGCAGCAGAATCCCTTCGGTACGCGAACTTGCACTGGAGGCCGCAGTAAATCCAAATACAATGCAAAAGGCCCTGTCCGAACTGGAACGCTGCGGACTGGTATATTCTCTGCGTACCAGCGGCCGCTTTATCACGGAAGACGAATCGCTGCTGAAACAAACCAGAATGCAGCTTGCTTCCGGACACATCCGGGATTTTTTTCATCATATGGAACAACTTGGTTTTACACACGAAGAAATACTGGAATTCATCAAAGAAACGGAAGGAGGGGGCAAGTGATATGGAACCCATTTTGGAATGTCAGGGACTGACAAAAAAATATAACAATTTCTATGCGCTGTCCAACTTGAGTCTTACCCTGGAAAAGGGGCAGATTGTTGGACTGCTGGGCCCAAATGGCAGCGGAAAAACGACCCTGATCAAGTTAATCAACGGACTTCTCACTCCCACCGACGGACGCGTCATGATCCAGAATTTTGCTCCGGGTCCGGAAACTAAAAAATGGATTTCCTATCTGCCGGAGCGCAGTTATCTTAATACACATATGAAAGTCTGCGAGATTTTCCGGTTTTTTTCTGATTTTTATGAGGATTTTGACCTGGAATGCGCCAATCATATGCTTCAGGATCTGAAGATTCAACCGGACGCACGTCTTCGTACACTTTCCAAGGGGACACAGGAAAAGGTGCAGCTTATTCTGGTCATGAGCCGCAACGCCCGCCTTTATATTCTGGACGAACCAATCGGAGGCGTGGATCCGGCTGCGCGTGACTATATTCTGCATACTATCCTGACCAACTACAAGGAAGACGCCACCATTCTGCTGTCCACACATCTGATTACAGACATTGAAAATATTCTGGACCGGGTACTTTTCCTGAAAAACGGACAACTGCTCCTGGACTCGACCGCGGATGAAATTCGTACAACACAGAACCGCTCCATCGACACTTTATTCCGGGAGGTATACAAATGTTAGGAAAACTCATAAAATATGATTTGAAATACGGAATGAGGGTTTTTGTACTCCTGCAGTGCGTACAGTTGATCGCCGCTGTCATCGGAAGGTACTTTTTCTTTGAGCGTCTGGATTTTCATGCCTCTCCCGAAAGACTGATTTCCTCTCTGTATCCGCTTTTTCTTTTTATTATGCTCATTTTCAGTATTGTTTCTTTTGGAACCATGCTTTTGATCGCGGCCCGCTTCTATACCAATCTGTTTACCGACGAAGGCTATCTTACATGGACCATTCCGGTTTCTCCCATACAGCAGCTCTGGGGGAAGCTTTTGTCCGGCAGTATCTGGTATGCTCTGGGGATCCTGTTCACCGGCCTGTCTTTTGTGATCCTCCTGAGCGGAAAAAATACCTGCGCCGCCTATCTGGAAATTGCACCGGAGGTTACGGAAGCTCTGGGAATGTCTCTTGCAAGATTTTCCTGCATGATGTTCGTGGAATCTTTGCTTACCACTTTTAGTTCGGTGCTCATGATCTATTTTTGTATCGTAATCGGACAACTTCTCCCTTCCCACCGGCTTCTGGGAGCTGTGATCGCTTATTTTGCTCTTTATTTTTCCATTATGGCTGTAATCAATGGCTCTATGCTGGCTTCCGGCCTGTTTCCCGCAATCTCCTCCACGTATGTGGGAGACACGATTGCCGTCTATGTGTTCTGTGCAGTGAAAATTACACTTCTCGTCTATTTGATTACAGGTATTGCGGAATATTTTCTAATACGATGGATACTGACAAAGAAACTGAATCTGAATTAAATGACATGGTATACAGATGGGCATACGCAAAAACCGCGCCGCCGCTGGTAGTCTTTCCATATACAAAGGTATAAAAAATACACGTCTGGGCGGGATCGAACCGCCGCACCTGCCTCCGGAGGGCAGTGCTCTATCCACTGAGCTACAGACGTATATCCTGACAGGCATCGGAAAGTGAAAACTCCACTCTCCGAACGCATTAAATATCGTAACACAATTTCCCTCAAAAGTAAAGAACATTTTTTATTTCTGATTCAACCGGCAACTTTCCACTTTATTTTTCTCTATGATATTTCCCCTGTTTTTTGTATGCTAAATAAACCCTGCCGGGTTCTTTCTCCGATTAACAACAAAACACTTTCTTTAACGCTTTTCTTGATGCCGTCTGCATCGCTTCCACTATCGGCATATGTGCACTTACTACATCTACATACGAATTACCTTTTCCATCCTTCTTCGGTGCTTTGGCTGCGCTTAACGTTTCCACGATTTCCTGCTTCTGCATCGTAAGCACTAAGCCATCCGTGTACCGGTCTATCGTTTCTGTCTGTTCCCTGTTTTCTTTCCGGTACAATGCTTTTGACAGATTGTTGGCTCCCTTTTCCGAACACCGCATCCGGCGGTTCTTCATCCGCAGCGTAATTACAGTACAGTTCTGGCTTTCCTGTACTCCCTTTCCTTTGTATATAATCCCTTCCGTCTGCCAATTCCTTATCATAGGCTTCCAGCATGATAGTTGTAATCTCCCTACCCAATTCACATACATAAGAAAATGTAAACTATTTTCATCAAAATCTGTATACTAAGGTGGTGTAATGAATGAAAATTGTACAGGCTACAAATGACAATTTGACAGAGCTAATGTCTTTTTACAGTGTAATGTGTAATGTCCTTGGTGAAAAAAGTTTCCTTCCAAACGGGGATAAAGGTGGTTTTCCCTCGCAAGCAATGGTAGAGGAATCTATCAAAGGCAGATGTCAATTTATCGGCATAGAAGATAATAAAATCGTTGCAGCATATATTCTAAACCATGATTGCGACAGTGCATATAATACAGTTCGCTGGCAAATCAACGCCGCAAAAAATGAAGTAGTCATTATGCACGCACTTCGTGTTCTGCCGGATTATGGCGGGCGTGGATATTCAAAGCAGCTTGTCGAACATGCAATCCAGACAGCAAGAAGCAGAGGTTGGAAGGCAATACGGTTAGACTGTCTGAAAGGGAATGATATACCTGTCAAAATGTATCAGTCATACGGTTTTAAATATGTGGATACTGTGGATATTACTTATGTTGATATAGGTATTCCCATGCCATTTCATCTTTATGAGCTTGTTTTGGGATAAACAGCTTAAGCGCTATCAGCAGTCATGCCCGGTTTATGCGGTAAAAGGCGGCTTGTGTCCGGCTGCGCTTTCGGCTTCCAGCACTTTCATCATCTTGTCGGCGGCGGTGGCGGTCGTGCCTTGCTTGAAGTAGCCGGAAACCACAAGGACGGTGTTCCCCCGGCGTACCTCGGTGACGCAATCCGGGCGGCGAGCGGTAGTGGCGGTGCTTCTGTTGTGGGTGTTGGTCATAAGCTCTCCTTTCTGTTCAGCAGCGTTTTAAGCTGTTCCATTTTTTCCCTCGCTTTGGCTTTTCTGAAATTCTCCCCGGTAATGCGGACAGGGGTACACATTTCCGTAAGGTGGTCATAAATGCGGGCGTGGGCGGTGTCCTCCGGGTTCTGCAATTCCTCCAGCGTCAAATTTGTTGTGACAATCAACGGCTTTCCGCTGCGGTATCTGCTGTCAATCACGTTGTAAACCTGTTCAAGCCCGTATTCTGTGCCACGCTCCATGCCGAAATCGTCAAGGATAAGCAGGGGGAAGCTGCAAAGGCGGGTTATGATACGCCTTATGGATATCGAAAGTCCCGGAAGGACTAAAAAAGGAGGGATCCTGAAAACGTAATTCAGTGATCCCCCCGGATATAAAAAATCCCATTTATACATTTTGTTCTGCAGTAACCGGTATCTTTTTCCTTCTTTGCCGTTTCTGTTTCTTCTCTTCCGACTGCCCGTTTTCCTCCTGCGGATAACGCTCCAAAAATTTCTTCATATCGTGATTCATAATATAGAAGTACATTCCAAGCAGCAGAAGTCCTGCACTTACCCAGGCTGCCGGACTGGCCAGACAGACCCCTACATAACTTCTCTGACCTGCCGCAAGAAATGCGGTTACGCCTCTTCCCGCCAGTTCCATAATTCCCGCCGTCATAGGGAGTAATCCATAACCCATACCCTGAATCCCGTTTCTATATATATTCACAATCGCCAGAGGAATGAAAAAAAGGCCCGCACATTTCAGATAGGTATCCACATCCCCCATAATCTTCGTTACGTCTCCCGACAAGAAGAGATAGGTCATATATTTTCCGCCTGTTACAACCCAAATTCCGACCACAACGGAATACACGGCAGAAATCAGCGTTGCCGTCCGAAATCCCTGCCGCAGCCGCACCACTTTTCCCGCGCCCATATTCTGCGCGCAGTAGGTCGACATGGTCGTTCCCATGGCCACATATGCCTGCGTGACCACCTGCTCAATCTTGCTGGCCGCCGTAAACGCCGCCACAGCGCCGGAACCAAGCAGATTCAGGGCCGTCTGCACCATCATAGTCCCAATGGCCGTAATGGAATACTGCAACGCCATTGGCAGTCCCACCTTCACCTGCATCTTCAACAGTTCTCCCCTGGGCCTCCAGTCTTCCTTTTCCATATGAAGAAGCGGTACTTTCTTTCTTATATAAATCAGGCACAGCACTCCGGATACTCCCTGCGCCGCAACCGTCGCATAAGCGGCGCCAACCGCGCCCATCCGGCATACAAGGATCAATACCAAATCCAATGCGATATTCAACAGAGCCGATAGAATCAGAAAATACAAAGGAACTTTGCTGTTCCCCAACGCCCGCAGAATACTGGCCAGCAGATTATACAGTACCTGCGCAAAGATGCCTGCACAAATCACCATGATATACGCATACGCATCTGCAAAAATATCGGAAGGCGTCTGCATAAAACGTAACAACGGCTTCATAAACACCATGCCTGTAACCGTCAGAATCACCGTCACAGCGGCTGACAGCACCACCGCGCCGCCCACAGTCTGGCGCATCGCTTTTTGATCTCCGGCCCCAAATTTCTGTGCCGTCAGGACGGTGAATCCTGCCGTCATTCCAAGAACAAATCCCATCATCAGAAACATAATGGTCCCGGTGCTTCCTACCGCCGCCAGTGCCTTCGTTCCCACGAACTTTCCTACAATGACCGTATCCGCCATATTATAAAACTGCTGAAATACATTTCCCAAAAATATGGGAAATGTAAAATTTAAAATCACTTTTGTTGGACTTCCTGTCGTCATATTCTGTTGTAATGCTTTCATCGTCCACATTTCCTTTCCTATCATACATGTTCCATGTTTTTCTGCAATTTTAAAAAACATGTTCTCTATTATAAGAAAGAATATCGGTAGATGCAAGAGAGCAAAATCACGAATTTTTCTTCTCTCTTCCCTTACATTTCATCAGAATCACAATAAATCCAGAAAATTCTGGTAGCTATTCAGCCCAGGACTTTGCACCTGCTGCAAAATCCGTAAGAACGCATAACAGTTGGAATACTTATAAATTTTATTAGATATTCTGTCCATAATATGCATTGGCGCCATGCTTCCGGTAATAGTGCTTATCCTGCAGCTCCTGCGGCGCCGGGAGATTCTCCGGGTTGAGCTGCTCGCAGCGAAACGCCATCTTCGCAACTTCCTCCAGCACTACCGCATTATGTACCGCTTCCCCGGCATCTTTCCCCCAGGTAAAAGGCCCATGATTCTTGCAAAGTACCGCCGGAACCGCCAGATAATCTTTCTCTTTGCGGTCAAATTCATCGGCGATCAGTACCCCCGTATTATATTCATATCCTTCCTCGATCTCTTCTTTTGTCAGGTTCCGCACACAGGGAACCTCTCCGTAAATGTAGTCGGCATGCGTTGTTCCGTAACATGGAATATCACGTCCTGCCTGCGCCCAACTGGTCGCCCAGGAAGAATGGGTATGTACGATTCCGCCAATCTCCGGAAAACGGTTATACAGCACCACATGTGTGGGCGTATCGGAAGACGGATTATATCGTCCTTCTACTTTCTTTCCACTCAGATCTACCACTACCATATCTTCCGGTTTCAGCAGATTATATTCCACGCCGCTGGGCTTAATCACAAATAAACCGGATTCCCGGTCAATCCCGCTGACGTTGCCCCATGTAAACGTCACCAGTCCATATTCCGGAAGCCGCATATTCGCTTCATATACCTGTTGTTTCAATTGTTCTAACATCTTTTCTTTCTCCTTTTTCTTCGTAATATTTTTCGCATGCTTTTTTTAAAACATGATCCTGTCACTGCCTTTTCTTTATTACTTTACATCATTTTCCTTTACACTTTTCTAATATTCCCAATTATTTCCAGTATTGTCCTTCATACTTTCCCTGTATTCCCACAACATTCTGACAGAGAAATATCCGTTTTGTTTACAGGCTTTCCACTGCCGCACGCTCAATGGGAAGACCGTCCTGATACCGGTTCATGAACGCTTCAAATCCTTTCACATCCTCCGGCACCGGAGAGATCTTTTCTCCTTCTTCTCCCTGGAATACTTTCTGTGCCAGATACTCTGCCAGACTTTCTCCATCCTTCTGGTTCTTCATATAGGAGGCAAGCAGTGCCATCCCCCATGCGCCGCCTTCCCCTGCCGTCTCCATCACAAAAACAGGCGTATCAATGGCCGCCGCCATAATTCTCTGACCGACGCCTTTTGTTTTGAACAAACCGCCATGACCAAGCATTTTATCCAGGCAAACCTGTTCCTTCTTCAACAGAATATCCATCCCGGTTTTTAACGCGCCAAGAGATGTGTATAAATGTACCCGCATAAAATTTGCCAGATCAAATTTACTGTCCGGCTTTCTCACAAACAAGGGCCTTCCCTCCTCAAATCCGGTAATATGTTCCCCCGAGAAATAATTATATGCCAGAAGACCGCCGCAATCTGCATCCCCCTCCAACGCTTTTCTATATAAATTGCCGTACAGGGTATTGGGATCCACCGTAACTCCAAAGTTCTCCAGACATTCCCGGAAAAGACTCACCCACGCGTTCAGGTCGGAAGTACAGTTATTACAATGTACCATGGCCACCGGATCTCCTGTGGGCGTCGTAACCATGTCAATTTCCTCGTAAGGTTTTGACAAAGGTTTTTCCAACACTGCCATTGCAAATACACTGGTCCCCGCAGATACATTACCCGTGCGCACGGCAACACTGTTGGTCGCTGTCATCCCTGTCCCCGCATCTCCCTCCGGCGGGCAAAGCAAAATTCCACTCTGCAGATCTCCTTCCACATCCAAAAGTGCTGCTCCCTCCTTTGTTAGAGTTCCCGCCTGCTGCCCGGCCGTCAAAACCCGGGGTAAAATCTCTCGAATCTTCCACGGAAATTCCTTTTCTGCAATCAAATCCTCAAACTGATCCAGCATTTTTTGATCAAATTCTTTTATGGAAGAGTCTATGGGAAACATTCCCGCTGCTTCTCCGATTCCCATTACCTTTTCCCCGGTAAGCTGCCAGTGAATATAGCCTGCCAGTGTTGTAAGAAACCGGATATCTTTCACATGCTCCTCCTCATTTAAAATTGCCTGATACAAATGCGCAATACTGAAACGTTGTGGAACATGGAACTGAAACACTTCAGAAAGCCGTAAAGAAGCCTCTTCTGTCATGGTATTCCGCCATGTGCGAAAGGCTGTTAATTGCTGTCCTTCGGCATCAAAGGGCAGATACCCATGCATCATGCCGCTGAATCCGATACTTCCAACCGCAGTCAATGTCTCACCATATCGTTGTTTTACGTCTTCTTTTAATTTCCGGTAACAATCCTGAAGACCCATCCAGACATCCCCTAAAGAATAGGTCCAGATTTGTTCTTCATAACGATTCTCCCAATCATGTCCGCCGGAAGCAATCGGAAGATTTTCCGGATCCACCAGAACTGCCTTGATTCTGGTAGAGCCAAATTCAATTCCCAATGCTGTCTGCCCATTTTGAATCATTTCCGCTGTTTTTTCCCTGTTCATGATACGAATCTCCTTTCCTTTCCTCAATTATAACGTATTTACCTGTCAAAGGGAAGGAAAATCACATACAGAAATCCCTTGAAAAACATCTGTTATTCACAGGATTTTCAAGGGATTCCCATCTTTTTTCTTTCTATAATTATACTCTCATCTGTCCGGCAGCTTTAAAATTACATTCCTGCCTGTGCGGCAACTTCCGCCGCAAAATCATCTACTTTCTTTTCCAGACCTTCCCCGGTCTCGAAACGAACGAATCTCTTCACTGTTACATTTGCCTGATTTTCTTTTGCAACTTTATCCACATATTTTGCAACAGTCAGATCACTGTCCTGTACATAAGTCTGATCCAACAGGCAGATCTCCTTCAGTTCCTTATTCAGACGTCCGATAATCATCTTTTCAATGATATTCTCCGGCTTTTCCGGATTTTCCTTCTTTGCCTGCGCCAGAAGGATCTCTTTCTCATGATCCATGTATTCCTGAGATACTTCCGCACGGGATACATACTTCGGATACATTGCTGCAACCTGCATCGCGACATTTTTCAGACAGGTCTTGATCTCGTCATTCACTACGTCCGTATCTGCCTCAATTAAAACGCCGATCCTTCCGCCGCCATGGATATAGGATACCACACATCCGTCTGTTGTCACCTTTTCAAATCTTCTGATATTCAAATTTTCTCCGATCACCGCGATCTTCTCTACCAATGCATCTTTCACCGTCTTGCTTGTGTCCGCCGCCCAGGCTTCCGCCAGAAATGCATCCAGATCCGCCGCGTCTGTCTCTGCCGCCTGTGCTGCCACTGCTTCTACAAATGCCTGAAAATCTGCATTCTTTGCCACGAAATCTGTCTCGGAATTCACTTCCACGATGGATGCAACTTTATCATCCTTCACAACCGTCCGGACAATTCCTTCCGCCGCAATTCTTCCGGCTTTCTTCTCTGCCTTTGCCTGTCCGTTCTTTCTCAGATATTCAATCGCCGCATCAATGTCCCCATTGGTCTCCGTCAGAGCCTTTTTGCAGTCCATCATCCCTGCGCCGGTAATCTCTCTCAACTCTTTTACCATGCCTGCTGTAATTGCCATGCCTCTCTCCTCCAATTCTTTTTTCCAGCTCATAACTCCAAAGCATGTTGAAAATTCATTCCTGCCATCTGCACGCCCCGCTTTGTGGGACGCATCTGCCAGAAAACAATTTTCAAACACGCTCCGACGTAGATTTTACTCTTCTGCGGTCTCCTCAACCGCTTCAGCTTCTTCCTCTGTATAATCCTCTGCCGCGCCCTGATTTGCCTCGATTACTGCATCTGCCATCTTGGATACAATCAGTTTTACCGCACGGATTGCATCGTCGTTCCCCGGGATTACATAATCCAGTTCTTCCGGGTCGCAGTTGGTGTCGCAGATTCCGATCAACGGAACTCCCAATGTATGCGCTTCCTGTACGCAGATTCTTTCCTTTTTCGGATCTACAATAAAAATTGCATCCGGTACACGCTTCATCTCTTTGATTCCGCCCAGATTCTTCTCCAGCTTCGTCCACTCTTTTTTCAGTTCAATAACTTCCTTCTTCGGCAGTACGTCAAACGTGCCGTCCTCTGCCATTCTCTCGATATCTTTCAGTCTCTGGATCCGGCTCTGAATTGTCTTGAAGTTCGTCAGCATGCCGCCCAGCCATCTTTCATTCACATAGAACATTCCGCAGCGCTCTGCTTCTGCCTTGATCGCATCCTGCGCCTGCTTCTTCGTTCCCACGAAAAGGATCGTGCCGCCCTGCGCCGCAATATCCGCAACCGCCTGATATGCATCATCCACCATTCCCACAGACTTCTGCAGGTCGATGATATAGATTCCGTTACGCTCCGTATAAATATAAGGAGCCATCTTCGGGTTCCATCTTCTTGTCTGATGTCCAAAATGAACACCTGCTTCCAAAAGCTGTTTCATTGAAATTACGCTCATGTTTCTTTCCTCCGTTTGGTTTTAGACTTCCGTATGCTTTTTCTTCTCCGAAACCGTTCTGCACCGGCAGACTTAGGCACCGTCGGGAAGCCCTGCATACGTGTTTTTTGCAACGCTAGTAGTATAGCACAGAAATTTGGAGAACGCAATAAAATTTTAGGAATCCCGGGACAAAAAACAACACCCTCCTGCATAAACAGGAGGGTGCCCTCTTTTGTATTCTATCTTCTTTTTTCTTTAGTATCGAACATAAACCATACCGCCCTGTACCGGTCCCGTAATGACACCTACTCCATAAGTTGCCGCATGGATCATCATTCCTCCGCCGATATAAATTCCACAGTGACTCTCATTCACACATACATCTCCCGGTTGCGGATCTGAAACTCTCGGCCACGACAAAAATGTATATGTTGTCCCCAACCGTGCATAATTGCCGGTCAGGCAGTAACTTACAAATCCGGAACAATCAAATGCTCCCGGTGAACATGCACCCCATACATACTCTGCTCTTCCTACCCAGCCATATGCACGATCTACAACTGCATTCCCGGTAGCCGCACTGTAACTTGGCTCTGGTACCGGAGTCGGTGCTACTGTTCCACCGCCGGAACCACCATCGCCGCCATTATCTACCGTTCCGCCGCCGTTATTCACAGCACCGTTCCCGGCATCCGGCTGCCGGGCTGCGCTCTCTTCCGCTGCCTGTCGTGCTGCCGCCTCTTCCGCGGCTTTTCTTTCCGCTTCCAGACGCGCCTGCTCTGCGGCCCTGGCTGCTTCCTGAATCATCGCATCCAGGTTCTCAACCTCTGCGCGTTTCGAATCCAGTGTAGTGGAAAGTTCATTGGACTGTACCTGGTATTCTGCTTCCATCGTCTGCAGCTTTACCATATCCTCTTCCAACGTTGTCTTTAACTCTTCTACTTCCGTAACGGTATTCGCATATTCCTGAAGCATGTTTCTGTCGTATGTATGTACCTTCTCTACGTACTCTACCTGGCTGAGTACCTCTGCAACGCTTCCGGATGCCATGATCCGTTCCAATGCGGAGCCGTCACCCTCTTCATACATATATTTAATACGAAGCTTCATATCTTCATATTGCTGCTGCTTCTTTTCCTCGGCAACTACCAAATCTTCTTTTGCCTGTACAATCTCCTGACCTTTGGTGATCAGCTGCCCCTCCAGCTCATTCATCTTCGTCAGTAATGTATTCAATTGTGTCTGTAAATCATTTACCTCGCTCTGCACTGCGGCCTTCTGACTTTCCAGGCTTTCCGCAGACTGTCCTTCGTCCTCCGGTGCTGCAAATACGGGAGTAGCTACCATGGAACAGGTCAAAACAAGCGCAAGTAACATGCTGCGTACTTTTTTGAGCTTCATTTTTTCGCCTTTCCTTATTTTTTTAATTATCTATGTCCCCACATATATGCCTCTATCATACAACACTTTTTTTCTTTTTTCAATCATTTTTCAAAAAAATCGACATATTCGTAGAATTTTTATAAACCATACATTCTGTATTATAACGGATATCACCACATTTTGCAACATCTTTTTAACATTTTCGTAATATTCTTTACAATGCTTTTGTAACACAATATCTTGATGTTTCCTGCTCGTCTATCGCAAAATATTGTTACGGCACAAAAAGAGGGCATCGCCTCATCACCTATTTTGATGACTTTGCGACACCCTTTTCATCCGGTATCCTTTATTTCGTCAGCAACAACATCATTTCGTTACTTCTTTGCACAAACGCCGTCATTTCTTCCGGATTCAATGGTTTATGAGCCAGCATCGCCAGATCATAAAGCTGCTTACAGATCATAGACACATTGGAACCGTCTTTGTGCTCTGTTACATACTTCACCAACGGATGAGACGCATTCAAAATCAACGTTGCCTGCCCTCCGTACATACCGGTATCCATTCCTCCCATTCCATACATCCGCATCATCTCTTCCATCCGACGGGATTGTTCGGAAAGAACCGCCATGGAAGCAATCTTTTCATCTTTGAGTTTTTCTACTTTTACTTCCAGTTTTTCATTATTCAGTTCTTTTCGGAAAATCTCTACCAGACTGTCTGTCAGCTTCTGGAATGTTTCCTTTTCCTCTTCTTCCACTTCTTCTTTCAAAGAATCATGCACCTCGGCATCAATTCGCTGGAAACGGACATCTTCATTCCGCTGCTCCAGATACGTAATAAACGCCGAATCGATATTATGCGTCAGAATCACCGCATCCTGCCCCTGCTCTTTGAACATTTTAATATACTGGCTCTGCTGTTGTTCATCGGTTACGTAGTAGACATTGGTCGGTTCTTTCTTCGCCTCTTTCTCTGATTCGCTTTCTTCTCCCGTCTCCACTACTTCTGCGTCTGACTCTTCCTCCTTCGCGCCTTGTGTATCTGCCTCCTGTTTTGCCCCATCGTTGTCTGCGGCTTCTGTCGTTTCTTTCGTATCTTCCGGCTTTTCGGCAGCCGCTGTTTCTTTTACATCTTCGCTCTCCTCTGCATCCGCCGCCTCTTCTGTTTTCTTTTCTTCTGCAGCTTTTGCGTTCTCCAGATATTCCTCCAGCGTCAGATACTTATGATCCAGATTCTTATACAGGATGGAACCTTTCACTTTATCCCCGAATTTCTCATCTTTCAGACAGCCGAACTTGATAAACGGACTGATATCATCCCAGTATTTCTCATAGTTGTCCTTATCTGTCTTAAACATCCCGTTCAGCTTATCCGCCACTTTCTTAGCGATATAGTCTGCTACTTTCGTGACAAACCCATCGTTTTGCAGGGCGCTTCGGGATACGTTCAGCGGCAGATCCGGACAGTCAATCACCCCTTTTAATACCATCAGAAATTCCGGAATCACTTCCTTGATATTATCTGCGATGAACACCTGATTGTTATACAGTTTGATCGTACCTTCGATGGAATCATACTCTGTGTTGATCTTCGGGAAATACAAAATTCCTTTCAGATTAAAAGGATAATCCATGTTCAGATGGATCCAGAACAACGGCTCCTTGTAATCCATAAATACCTTACGGTAAAACTCAATATAATCCTCCTTGCTGCATTCGCTTGGGTTCTTCCCCCACAAAGGATGAATATCACTGATGGAAACCGGTCGTTTCACAATCTTTGCTTTTTTCTTCGGCTCACTCTTCTCTCCGTCTTCGCCTTCCTTCGGTTCTTCCGTGATATGCTCGATCACCTCATCGGTCTCCAGCACATCCGCCTCGTCGATAGTCTCATATTCCGGCTCCGCGTTCGCCTTCGACAGGAAAATCTCCACTGGCATAAAGGAACAGTACTTCTCCAATACCTCCCGCGCACGGTACTCATTGGCAAACTCCAGGCTGTCGTCATTTAAAAACAGGGTGATCTCGGTTCCCACTTCCTGTTTATTACCGTCCTGCATCTCATATTCTGTTCCGCCATCGCTTACCCAGTGTACCGGTACGGCGTCCTTCTGATAAGACAGGGAATCAATATGCACTTCGTCCGCCACCATGAACGCCGAATAAAATCCCAGACCGAAATGACCGATCATCTCGTCTTCCGTTGTCTTGTCCTTATATTTCTCCAAAAATTCCGTCGCGCCGGAAAATGCAATCTGCGTAATATATTCTTCCACTTCCGCAGCTGTCATTCCGAGACCGTTATCGATAAATTTCAACGTCTTTTCCTCCGGATTCACGATCACGGAAATTTTCGCTTTATAATCTTCCGGAAGTTCATATTCTCCCATCATATCCAGCTTTTTCAACTTGGTAATGGCATCACAGCCATTGGAAATCAGCTCCCGCATAAAAATGTCGTGGTCCGAATATACCCATTTCTTAATAATCGGAAATATATTCTCGCTGTCGATGGATAAATTACCTTTTTTTGTTCCCATACTAAACACTCCTTTTTTATTTAATATCTGAAACGGACACCCAAAAACAGATGATGTCCTCTTTCCATTTTCTAAAAGATATTCTAATACAGTGTTTTTCAAAAGTCAACAAAAAATTAGCACTCTTTTGCATCGAGTGCTAATAATTTTGTAAACCAATTCTAAATTCTCTCTAAAAATTAATTCAGGGAGGAGGTGTCAATCGACATACGCCTCACATTTTCAAAAAAATCCAACAAAACCCTTTTAATTTTCACTAATTTTATTGACATTTCTATATTTTTCTAATAAAATAATGTCAACTTATTAAACATGTTCAACAACATAGAAAGAGAGGACATACTCATGAAAAAAGGAATTGGTAAAGCGTTTTTTGGGGAATGGAACACAAAGACAATTGTAACGATGGCTGTTGGGGCAGCCCTGTATGGCGTATTGATGGTATACGGCGGCATTCCTATTTTTTCACAAACGAATCTGTCGACGGCAATGATCGTTCCTGTTATCGTCGGGGCAATGTATGGCGCACTTCCGTGCAGTCTGACTTTGCTGATTGGAAATATCATCGCAGATCTGATTGCCGGTAACGGAATGTGGTTTGACTGGTCTATTGGCAATGCAGTGCTTGGCCTGTTTGTCGGGTTGCTTCCGGTCTACGGCGCATATATCACAGAAGGAATCTTTAAAGTAAAACATGCCATTATTTATGGCGTACTCTGTATTGTGGGCAACATCATTGCATTTGGAATTGTTACACCGATCTTTACATATCTGTTCTACGGCGGAGAACTGAAAGTCACATTTATCATGGCTGGTTTTGCATGCGCAGGTAATATTGCAATTCTTCTGATCGTAGGAATCCCGGTTCTCTTCTTGCTGGCAAAGCGTTATGCTTCAAGAACAAACCTGACTGCAGAATAATCATGATTCAGGAAAGAACGGGATGAGAATATGAAAAAACCGATCATTGAATTTAAAGATTTCACCTTTCGGTATAAAACGCAGGCGAACCCGACGCTTCATGATATCAATCTGACGATTTACGAAGGAGAAAAAGTGCTGATTCTGGGGCCAAGCGGAAGTGGCAAATCCACGCTTTCCAATTGTGTAAACGGATTGATTCCTTTTTCTGAAAAAGGAGAGATCAAGGGTTCTCTGAAGGTAGACGGAATGGAAACCCAGACGGCAAGTCTTTTTAAGCTGAGTAAAATCGTCGGAACGGTTCTTCAGGATTCGGATGCACAATTTGTAGGATTATCGGTGGGTGAGGACATTGCGTTTGCCCTGGAAAATGAAAATATGCCGCGAAGTGAAATGCTGCCAAAGGTGGAAGACGCCGCGCGGATTGTAGGGATGGAGGACTTTCTGGAACATCTTCCGTATGCGTTATCCGGCGGGCAAAAGCAGAAGGTCGCCCTGGCGGGCGTGATGCACGATAAGGTAAAAGTACTTATTTTTGACGAGCCTCTGGCGGCGCTTGACCCCCACATGGGAATGGTAGCGGTGGATCTGATCGACCGGATATGCAGGGAGCAGAACAGAACGGCGCTGATCATTGAGCACCGTCTGGAGGATGTACTTTACCGTCCGGTTGACCGGATTATTCTGATGGCAGAAGGACGGATTGTGGCCGCCATGGAGCCGGAAGAGCTGCTTCGTTCCGGGCTGCTCAAAACATACGGGATCCGTGAGCCGCTCTATTTGACGGCAATGAAGTATGCGGGATGCAGTCTGGGAAAAGAACAGAAGCTGTCTGATCCGGACAAGCTGGAGCTGACAAATGAAAACCGGGAATGTATGGAGAAGTTCTTCAAAGAAACTGCGGCGACATATGAGCCGCGGGCGGAAGAAGCTTTGATTCACGTGGACCAGGTTTCTTTTTCCTATGATGAAGCCATGGTGTTAAAAGATGTGAATTGTACGATCAGAAAAGGGGAAAAACTGGCGCTGATTGGAAAAAACGGCGCCGGAAAGACAACACTTGCAAGATTGATCTGCGGCGTAAACCGTCCGACAAAAGGGCAGATTCTCATCCAGGGAGAAAATTATACGACATTGTCTATTAAGGAAATCGGGGAAAGAATTGGCTATGTCATGCAGAATCCGAATCAGATGCTTGTAAAGGATATTATCCGGGATGAAGTAGAGATGGCGCTGAAACTTCGGGGGTATTCTGCAGAAGAAGTGGAGAGCCGCACAAAACGTGCGCTGGAAATGTGCGATCTTTATTCCATGCGTAACTGGCCGGTGAGTTCTGTAAGTTACGGACAGAGAAAGAGGATTACGATTGCGGCTGTGCTGGCTTTGGAGCCGGACGTCATTATTCTGGACGAACCGACTGCGGGACAGGATTACAGGCATTATGTAGAAATTATTCAATTTATTAACGAATTAAATGAAAAATATGGAAAAACCATCGTGCTGATTACACATGATATGCATCTGGCTATTGAAAATACAGACCGTGCAATCGTGTTTGCAGAGGGGGAAATGATTGCAGATGACAAAGTGTTTAAAGTATTGTCTGATGATAAGATAATTCAGAAAGCGAACCTGAAACAGACCTCTTTGTATACGCTTGCATGCAGGATCGGCGTGTCTCCTGAGGAGTTTATCTCCCGTTTCATTTCCTATGAAAGGATGGTGAGCTCAAGTGAATAACCGGTTTTTGATTAATTTTCAACCCGGGAATACGATGCTTCATAAGCTGACCGGTACAACAAAGGTCAGGCTTTTTCTGGTACTGACAGTATATTTGATTATGTCGTGGGATTTACGTCTGATCGTGCCTGTCCTGATTGCGGGGATTGTGGGATTGATTTCCATGCGTCCGAACTGGAAGCCGATTCGTATCATGTTTATTTTTTTCATTGTAATCAATCTGTTAAATTTGTTTTTGTTCTTTATCGCAGATCCGGATATCGGAACCAAGTTCTGTGGTTCGAGAACCGTGCTGAAGGATCTGCCGGGCTACCTGTATATCAGCGGGGAAACAATGTGGTATCTATTTACAAGATTTATAAAAATATTGGCCACATTCACCATATCCATCACATTTATTCTGTCGATCACACCGTCTGAGTTTGCAGCGGGACTGTATTCGATTAAGGTGCCTTACAAAATTTGTACGGTCGTGGAACTGGCGTACCGTTGTATACCGGATATTGTAAGAGATTATCAAAACATTTCCACCAGTATGCAGGCCAGAGGCGTGGAGATGGATGCAAAAAAGATTGGTCTGTGGAAGCGTCTGAAACAGATGGTTATGATCATTGTACCACTTTTGTTATCCTCTTTTGACAAAGTGGGAAATATTGCAAATGCAATGGATCTGCGCGGCTACGGAAAGCTGAAAAAGCGCAGCTATTATGCAGAACACGAAGCAACGAAAGCAGACGGCGTCTTCAAAGTGGTGTATCTGGCGGGGATTTTGATCTGTATTGCCTATATTGCTTATAAAATGCTGTCGCCCACCTATCTGCAGCTCTGGTATCCATTTGTATAAGCGTAAATGAGGTGAAAAAGAAAGGAGAAAAAACTTATGAAACCTGCAATTGTAATGCAAACGGATTTTACAGCTGACACAAGCGCGGTATGTACAATGTATGGCGTATGTCAGATGGTAGATCCGGAGCTGAGAATCTTTAACAATACTCATGCAATACCGGGATTTGATATTTTCAGCGCTTCCTGTAGTCTGGATTATGTGGTTGATTTCTGGCCGGAAGGTACGGTATTTGTTTCCGTAGTAGATCCGGGCGTGGGAACTGCCAGAAAAGCGTGCGTGGCAAAGTTGAAAAACGGGCAGTATGTAGTAACCCCGGATAACGGGACTCTGACTCATATAGCAGAAAAAATCGGAATTGAAGAGGTGCGCGAGATTGACGAGACAATCAACCGATGGGTTCCAACGAAAGCATGCAGTATCTTCCATGGAAGAGATTTGTTCGCATACTGTGCTGCAAGACTGGCGTCAGGCATTATCACATGGGAACAGGTCGGAAAAGAATATCCCCTTGAGGAAGTTGTGAAACTTCCACTGGTAAAACCGGAGTGCGGACAGGATGGAACGGTATCCGGCATGATTCAAAGCGCGGGCGTACACTTCGGATTGGTTTCCTCTAACATTCCGTATCAAATGCTGGAGGAAACAGGTGTAAGCTACGGAGATACCGTAAAAGTTAGAATCTGCCATAACGGGGAAGAAAAATATCTGGGAGAGGCAAAATACTGTAAGTCCTTCGGATATGTGGCAGAGGGAGAACCGGTTGTGATGGTAAGTGAATCCCTGACCGTACAGATTGCGCTGAATCTGCGTAACTTTGTAACCGTTTACGGCATTGGTCAGGGACCGGAATGGACGATTGCGTTCCAGAAAGCAGGGCGATAAGCCGGAGGTGAAAAGATGAGCAAAGCATGCATTGTTTTACAGACTGATTTTGGCCTGAACTGGGGCACCGTAGCATCTATGTATGGGGTATGTAAGCAAGTGGATCCCCAGCTTGAGATTTTTGATCTTTCCCATACGATTGAACAGTTCAATACACTGGCTGCTTCAGAGTGCCTTCAATATACGGTAAAATACTGGCCAAAAGGAACCGTATTTGTATCTGTGGTAGATCCGGGCGTGGGAACATCCAGAAAGGCATGTGTGGCAAAGACAAAGAACGGATATTATATTGTGACCCCGGACAACGGGACTCTGACTCATATAAAGGAAATGTATGGGATCGAAGAAGTACGTGAAATTGATGAGACCGTGAACCGCTATCCCGGCTCAGAGAAAGTCAATGTTTTCCATGGAAGAGACTTATTTGCATATTGCGGGGCAAGACTGGCCGCAGGTGTGATCACCTATGAAGAAGTCGGTGAAGCATATCCCACAGAAGAGATTGTGATTCACGAACTTTCTTATGGACAATACGGAGATGGCTGGGCAGAAGGAAAGATCGGAGAAGCGCTGGAGCAATTCGGCAACATCAGTACGAACATATTGAATGATGATTTTGAGAAAACAGGAATCCGGGAAGGAGATATGGTACACATTCGGATTAAAAACAAAGCGGAAACCGTGTATGATTCACCGGTGTTGTATCATCGTTCTTTTGGGTTTGCAGAGATTGGAGATCCGGTACTTTTTAACGGGCTGGCGTCTTTTATTGCGCTTGGGCTGAACCAGCGCAGCTTTGCCGCAAAGTATCATATCAAAGGCGGAGACGGCTGGACGATACGGATTGAGAGGGAAAACCATGCTTAAGAAGTGTACTGCCGAAGATGAAACTGTATTGAAAGAATACCTTATGAAGGAGAAAGAATATAATACATTTCTTCTGGCAGATATCGCGGCATATGGTTTTGACAATCCCTGCCAGGATGTATGGATGGAGACAAACGATGATGTTTGTGAAGGAATTTATCTGAGATTTTACACCAATTTGCTTGTTTACAGCCAAAATGTAGGTTTAAAACAGACAAGCGTAGAAATTATTTTAAGAAAGTCTCCGGTATCTGTTATAATGGGAAAAAGCAGTACGCTCAAAGATCTTGGAAAATTTCTGTCAAAGGAATATGATTGTTCCGAAAAGCAGCTGTTCAGACTGCGTACAACCAAGAAGCTTCGGAATACCGTTTCTGATGTGTTACAGGCAGAGGAAAAGGATGTTGACGATATTTTCCATTTTCTGGAAAGTATCCCTCAGATACGGGCGTTATATACTTCTAAGGAAATGATTCGCGACAGAATTATCAACGGAGACGGCGTGCATTTGTTTATGCGGGACGGCAAGACGATTATTTCACATGGAAACAGTACGACAGAGGCAGAGCAGACCGTGATGATCGGCGGCGTCGCGACAAAGGAAATGTACAGAAAAAAAGGGTATGCTTCCTGTGTGGTATCGGCGTTGTGCAATTATATTTTAAGCCGCGGCAAGGCGCCCTGTCTGTTTGCAGAAAACGGACTCGCCCCTTTCTTTGAAAGTCTGGGATTTGAATCTCTGGGAGGATGGAGTACGCTGGAAAGGAAATAGAGAAACGGATGGAACACGAAAGGAATACACAGATGAAGACGTTGGGAAACAGTAAGATTCCATCTTATGTTCCGATTTATGACCGATTGTATACAGATATTATGGATGGGGTCTACGAACCGGGATCCAGACTGCCGGGCGAAGCGGCACTTGCCGGGAAATATCATGTAAGCAGGAATACGCTGCGTCAGGCGCTTACCGTTCTGGTGGAAGACGGACTGGTTACGAAGATACAGGGGAAAGGGACATTTGTTACCTACGACGGGAGACGGGAACAAGAGGATCACGGGCTGTATAATCCAATGATTACATGCAGCAGAAGCCGTATTGACAAGGTGGATGTCTATTACAACTTTGGACCGGCAACAGAAGTCGGGCAGCGTAAACTGGGACTGCGTCCGAGCGAGATTGTATTGGCAGGCAACAGTGTATTTCATGCGAAAGGCAAGCCGGTGGGACATTCGTTTATGCAGATTCCGGTGAAGCACATAGAAAATCTGAATGTGGATCTGGGAAAAGAGGAAGATGTGCGTGAAGTAATCAACCACCATATTTTTGAAGTGTCCGCATCTGTAAAGATGTCGATTAAATTAATTTATGCGGAAGATTATATTACAAATTATTTAAAAGTGTCCCGGGAAACACCGTTAATTTTTATCGAAGAGATTTTTTATAATAAGGAAAAAGAAGCGGTTTCCAGGGGGAAATTTTATTTCCTGCCAGACGAGTATGATATTGTATTTCAGGACAAGGAAACATAAAAGAGGCGTCGCTCCACAGATGGTGGGTATTCACCTGTGGAGCGGCGCCTCCCCTGCGGTAAACAAAAGAACTACAGTGTGAACAGCGGGTGCTGTTCCACAATTATTCATGCAAAGATGTACTACTGCAGCATCTCGCGCAGCATCTGATTCACCATACCGGGATTGGCTTTTCCTTTCATCATTTTCATCGTCTGTCCTACCAGCGCCCCCAGCGCTTTTTCTTTTCCGCCGCGATAGTCCGCGACCGCCTGTGGATTTTCGGCAATCACTTTTTTCAGTGTCTCCCGCAGAGCGCCCTCGTCATTCACCGTTTTTAACCCTTGTTCTTCCACATAGACTTCCGGATTGATATCTTCGTGAAATATCTTTTCAAAGACTTCCTTCGCCACGGAACTATTGATCACGCCTTTTTCCGTAAGACAAACCAGCCGGGCCAGATTTTCCGGTGAAAATTTCAGATCTTCCGGCTCCATCCCGTTTTCTTTCATCAGACGCATGGTTTCCCCCATCAGCCAGTTGGACACTTTCTTAGGTTTCTGACAGAGTGCCGTAGCCGCCTCAAAGAGATCCGCCATACTCTTGGATTCCGTAAGAATTTCTGCGTCATACTGCGGAATATCAAATTCTTTCCTGTACCGTTTCAGCTTCTCGCTCCGCAGCTCCGGCTGCCTACTTCTGACACGGGCAATCCACTCTTCACTGATCACGATCGGCACCAGATCCGGCTCCGGAAAATACCGGTAATCCTGCGCATCCTCCTTGGAACGCATGGCGTAGGATGATTCTTTATTGTCGTCCCAGCGCCGTGTCTCCTGGATCACCGGGCGTCCTTCCTCCAGCAATTCAATCTGCCTCGCACGTTCCCCTTCAATGGCGCGGGCAATAGCTTTAAAAGAGTTCAGATTCTTCATCTCGGTTCGGGTTCCGAATGTCTCGCTTCCTGCCTCCCGCACCGAAAGGTTTACATCCGCACGCATGGAACCTTCCTGAAGTTTACAGTCGGAAGCGCCCAGATACTGGATGATCTGACGCAGCTTTTCCAGATAGGCGATCACTTCCTTTGAAGAACGCATATCCGGTTCCGATACAATCTCCACCAGAGGGACTCCGCTTCGGTTGTAATCCACCAGGGACGTATCATCCCATTCGTCATGAATCAGCTTTCCGGCGTCCTCTTCCATATGCATTTCGTGAATCCGTATTTTTTTCACTGTATTTCCCGTCTCAATCTCCACATATCCATTCCTTGCAATCGGAAGATACAACTGAGAAATTTGATAGTTTTGCGGATTATCCGGATAGAAATAATTCTTCCGGTCAAATTTGCATACCCGTGTAATCTCACAGTTCGTCGCCAGTCCAATGGCCATTGCATATTCCACTACCTGCCGGTTCAATACCGGAAGGGAACCCGGCATCCCGGTGCAGACCGGACAGGTATGGGTATTCGGCGCCGCGCCGAAAGCCGTGCTGCACCCACAGAAAATCTTCGTTTTCGTTGCCAGTTCCACGTGCACTTCCAGGCCGATCACGGTTTCATATTGTTTTTTCATCTTGCCTGCACCTCCTTTCCTGCGGATACCTCTTCTTTCTTTTCCACTGTGTTCCGTACGGTTTTTTCCCGGCACGTTTCCTGTAACTTTTCGATATCCGCCGGTTTTTCGAACTGCCGGTTCGTCGCACATTCATAGGTGTACGCGGCACGAAGCAGTATTTTCTCCTGAAAATGGTTCCCGATCAACTGCATCCCGATGGGCAGTCCGTTCTGATCCCGGCCCACCGGAACGGCCATGCCCGGAAGTCCCGCCAGATTCACCGCAATGGTATAAATATCGCCCAGATACATTTTCAGCGGATCACACAGACTTTCCCCCAGTAACGGGGCCGTCGTCGGCGCCGTCGGTCCCAGAAGCAGATCATACTTTTCAAACGCCTGGTCAAATGCCTGTTTGATCAATGCTTTGGTCTTAAGGGCTTTCAGATAATAGGCGTCATAATACCCGGAGCTTAACACAAAGGATCCCAGCATAATCCGCCGTTTTACCTCCGCGCCAAAACCTTCCGAACGTGTCTTTTTATACATGTTGTGCAGTCCGTCATAGTCCGCGGTACGATACCCGTACTTCACGCCGTCAAACCGTTCCAGATTGGAACTTGCCTCCGCCGAAGCGATGACGTAATAAGCCGGAATCGCGTAATCCACAAGACTCAAATGAAACCTCTCTACAACGGCGCCCTGTTCTTCCAGGATGTTCGCCGCAGCCCGGATAGCTTCCGCCACTTCCTCGTCCAGTCCTTCCCCGAAATAATCGGCCGGAATCCCGATCCGCAGCCCTTTCACATCCTCTGTCAGCGCTTCCGTAAAATGGAGGTCTTCCCGTCGGATGGACGTACTGTCCTTTTCGTCATACGAAGCAATGGCCTCCAAAACAGCGGCACAATCGGCCGCGTCCTTTGTGATGGGGCCAATCTGATCCAGGGAAGAACCATAAGCGATCAGGCCATAGCGGGACACCGTCCCATAGGTCGGTTTCAATCCCACCACACCGCAGAAAGAACTGGGCTGGCGGATCGAACCGCCGGTATCAGATCCCAGCGCATAGAAGCATTCCTGCGCCGCCACCGCCGCACAGGAACCGCCGGACGATCCGCCCGGTACATGTTCCGGATGATGGGGATTCCTGGTCGGCCCGTACCAGGAAGTTTCTGTGGTGCTTCCCATAGCAAATTCGTCCATATTGGTTTTCCCCAGAATCACCGCGCCGCTTCTCTGCAGATTCCTCACTGCCTCCGCCGTATACGTGGGCCGGTAATCAGAAAGAATTTTGGAACTGCACGTCGTCAGTTCCCCGGCAATGCACAGGTTATCTTTCACCGCCACCGGAACGCCTGCCAGAGGGCCTGTCAGTTCCCCGGCAATGATTTTTTTCTGTACTTCTTCCGCCTGCGCAAGCGCGTCTTCTCTATTGAATGTCACATAACTGTGAAGCAGAGGTTCTGCCGTTTCTGCCCGCGCAAACACTGCTTCCACAGCTTCTGCCGCCGATACCTCTCTCTGTCTGATCTTTTTTCCCAGCTCTACTGCCGTCAGATCTAATAGTTCCATGCCCGCACTCCTCCTTTATCCGATTGTTTTCGGCACTTCAAAATAGTCGTCCTTCCGCAAAGGAGCGTTTCCCAGTGTTTCCTCTTTGTTGTCCCCATTGGTCACCACGTCTTCCCGAAATACATTTTGTACCGGAAGTACATGGGACATTGGCTCGACGCCGGAGGTATCCAGTTCATTCAAAGTATCAATATAATCCAGCATTTTTTCCATGTCCTTTTTCGCGGCTTCCTTTTCCTGCCCGGACAATTCCAGCTTTGCCAGAATTCCTACATAATCCATCACTTCATCGGAAATCTTATTCGCCATCCTGCTCCTCCTTTTTTGTCCACATTCTCCTGAACTCTTTCCTTCTCTATGGTTCCAGTCTGCTTAAATCCCGTGGAAAAAGCGTTGTCTCCCGTACATTGTCCTCCAAAAGCAATTTCATCGTCAGACGTTCCATCCCGATTCCCAGCCCTCCATGGGGCGGCATCCCATGACGGAATGCGCTCAGATATTGTTCCATTCCTTCTTCCGTCATCCCTCTCGCTTCCATCTTTTCCCGCAGCTTTTTATATTCATGAATCCGCTGGCCGCCGGTGGTAATCTCCATTCCCCGAAACAGCAGATCAAAACTCAGTGTATAGGTTGGATCTTTTGGATCATCCATGGCGTAAAACGGCCGCTTTTTGGACGGATAATGGGTGACAAATACAAAATCCGCATCCCACTCTTCTTTGGCATATCTGCTGATCAAAAGTTCTTCCTCCGGTTCCAGATCAAAGGGATTCTTGATCTTTCTTTTGTATTTTTCCGACACCAGACGCTTGATCTCATCAAACCGAACCTCCGGAATTCCATCCGTCCTCGGCAGATCTATTTTCAGGATCTCCAATTCCCGGCCGTACTCCTTTTCCAGAAGTTTCATGATATATTGCAGCACGCCGGTTTCCATCCCCATAATCTCTTCAAATCCGTCAATATAACCCATCTCAAAATCCAGGCTGGTATATTCATTCAGGTGTCTCTTGGTATTATGCTTTTCTGCCCGGAATACCGGCGCCGTCTCAAATACCCGGTCGAAAACCCCCACCATCATCTGTTTATAGAACTGCGGACTTTGCTGTAAGATTGCCGGTCTGTGGAAATATTCCAGCTTAAAAAGATTGGCGCCGCCCTCCGCACTTTTGGCCCCGATCTTCGGCGTATGAATCTCCGTAAACCCCTGCCCGTACAGAAAATCCCGAAACCCTCTTACAATGCCTTCCTGAATCCGGAATTTGGCCCGCTCCCGGATGTTGCGCAGGGAAATCGGACGATAGTTCAGCTTTGCCTCCAAAGACGTATTCAATTTCCACTTGGCTATGGGAAGTGGCATGGATTCCGCCGGTTCGCTTAACACGGTCCCTTCCAAAATCCGAATTTCCATTCCATGGGGCGCCTTCTCCGCCTCTGTCAGGATTCCCGTCAATTCCACCGCATCTGCTTCTTTCAGCGCTTTCAGCGGAAATTTTGTGATTCCTTCCTCATAGACACACTGCAGCAGTCCTTCGCGCTTTCGCAGGATCACAAAAGCCACATTGCCCATCCTGCGGATCGTATGGATGGCGCCGTTTACCTTCACTGTCTGCCCTGCCATACGCTGTACGGATAACTCACTGATTTCCAATGTTTCTTTTTCTTTGATTCCGGTTACAAATTCCATGATCTTATTCTCCTTTCCTGTTCCTGCACACCCTGAGACTTTTTTCCTCACCACAGCTATTTTCCGACTCCATATCATACCTTTCCAGGGCTCCGCCATTCAACGCCCTCCGGCGAATGAATTTTCAAACACGCTCTAAAACAAGATATCATATCATTCTCCCGTAACTGTGCACAAAAAAAGTCCCTGGATGCCATTCGTGCATCCCGGGACGGAAGTTATGTCGATAAAATCCGCGGTACCACCCGCATTGAATCGCTCTGTCTACCCCCTTGTAGTACAAAACGATCCCTCTCTCTGCATGTAACGTATGCTCCACGTACCGGCCTACTCTTCTTTCAGCCGGTCAGCTCCCGAGTGTTCCCATGATCTTCTCCCCTGTCCGGCGCTCTCAGTCGGTGACGCCAACTTCCTGTCAGTCTCTGAAAATCCGAGTCTCGTTCTCTGCCTTTCTTCAATCCATGACAGCATTCCTCTTCTCACTGCCATGTACCTGTTTTGTGAAAAGCGGATTCCCTCCTTTTCACACTTTAGTATATAAAAATCTTTTTTATAATAGCACAGTTTTTTTCAGTTTGCAAGATTTTTTTCAATCCACTGATATACTTTCGTCCCCGTCGCATCCGTCATCCAGCCTAACAATACACCGATAAAAAGCGCCGGAAGAATCGCTTTCAGGTTTCCTCCTGCCGCAAATGTAATAAAACAGCCGATATATGCCCCGGGAATAAAAGAAAACACTTTGATTTCTGCCTGCAGGATAATCATATAAGAAATCCAGGCGCATAAGAAGATCGTATTACCGGACCAGTTCCAGATTTCCCCCAGAAACAGGGAAATCCAGGCCCATACCACTCCGCTTCCATTTACGATCACAGCCGTTTTTATTCCCTGCCTGCCCTTTTTTCCACAAGCAAAGTAAGTAGTGCACCCCGCAAAACCAATCCAGCTTACCATACCGTTCTGTTCACACAACATTGTCCACAGTCCGGCGTAAAGTGCCATGGCTGCTCCAAGACAACTTAACTGTCCCAAAAATAATTTTTTCATTTTATACCGCAGCCGCATGATTCCTTTCTGCCTGTTTTTTTCACGGCAGCCTGTCCCGGCCGGACGGACTGCCGTGTTTTTTCCAATCAGTGTAAGGTCCCCCGGGAACCCCAGGTATCCAGATCCACCATTGCAAAATAACATTGCGGAATCTCCAGATCCAGTTCCCGCTTTGCCAGCGCATACAGCGCTTCAATATAAACCTTACAGGACTCTTCCGGAAGTGGTTTCTGATAAATCGTTTCCATAAACGCACACTCTGCAATCTCCCCGTTCCGGAAAATATCACAACCCGCGTCAATTCGGATCATCGCACGCTCCGCCGGTTTTCCCGGCAAAAGTTTTACGCATTCCATAATTCCGGTGGAAAGTGCCGCTTTCTTTTCGGCGTCCATTGTTTTTGTTGTACTAAAATGTAAAAATGGCATCTTTTACCTCCTGCTATTTTCGAATCTCTGATAAAAACGATGTTCCGTTTTCAAATGCAACTCCCAGATGTTCCGCAATGGAAGCCGCAATATCTGCAAAAGTATCTCTGACATGCAGATTGACTCCCTGTTTCAATCCCGGTCCGTATACGAGAAGAGGCGTATACTCACGAGTATGGTCCGTACTTTCCATATAAGTAGGATCACAGCCATGATCTGCGGTAATAATCAGCATATCATCCTCCCGCAGACCTGAAAGAATCTCCGGGAATCTGGAATCAAAATATTCCAGCGCCTGTGCATATCCTTTCGGATTTCTTCGATGTCCATACAACATATCGGTATCCACCAGATTCACAAAAAGCAATCCTTCGAAATCCTGATTTAAAAATCGAATGGTCGATTCAATTCCCTCCAGATTATTTTTCGTATGGTCAATCTTCGTAATCCCTACCCGATTAAAGATATCTTCGATCTTTCCTACCGCGATCACATCCTTCCCGGCCTCCTTTACCGCATCCAATACCGTCTTTCCCGGCGGGTCGATGGAAAAGTCTTTCCGGTTTTCCGTCCGCGTAAAGCCTGACTCTTTATTTCCCACAAACGGCCGGCAGATAATACGGGATACTGTATCATCCCCCATCATAAGTTCCCGTGCAATCTGACAGATTTCATACTGTCTCTCCAGTGGGATCACTTCCTCATGCATGGCAATCTGCATCAGGCTGTCCGCAGAAGTATAGATGATAGGATAACCGGTCTTCACATGTTCTTCTCCCAAGACCTTGATCACTTCTGTTCCGGAAACCAGATAATTTCCAATCACTTTTGTCCCAATTCGGCGTTCCAGCTCTTCCGTAATCCGCCTGGGAAAGCCGTCCATAAAGATTCGGTTTGGCTGATCCACCAGCAGGCCGGCTATTTCAAAATGTCCGTTTGTCGTATCCTTTGCCGCCGCATACTCCATACATTTCCCATAGTTTCCAGTAGGATTTTCCACACCGGGAAATCCCAGTCCGTCAATATTATACAGACCCATCGCCTGCAGATTCGGGATTTTGAAACCGCCCAGATTTTCCTCTGCATAAGCTTTCACATGACCTAATGTATTCACACCTGCGTCGTTATATTTATCCGCATCGGGAAGTGCGCCAACTCCCACACTGTCTAACACAATCAATGCAACCCGTGCCATATTTTCACCCTCCATTTCTTCACGAATATGCTCAGGATGTCTTCCACATCCAGTATAACGAATATGAATCCAGTACATCATTGCATGAATAGTCGCTTCGGAATTCATGCAACAATGTACTAATGTACGATCTGATTCTTCTGTTTCCTTTGCTTCCACTTCATTTCCAGTCTTCCCGTTTTTCGCAGCTTATCTGATAACGCACTGATGGTCAGCACTACCATAGCCAGAATATATGGCACCATCGAAACCAGGGAAGTCGCAATTCCAGGTTTTAATAATTCAATCTGTATGCTGATGGCATCCGCAAATCCAAACAGGAGAGACGCGAATGCGACTCCTACCGGATGATACGCGCCAAACACCACCGTTGTATATGCTGTAAATCCGCGTCCCGCAACCATTCCCACAGAAAATTCCGAAAGAATGATGGTGGAAAGGTAGGAACCTGCCAGACCACAGAACGCACCGGAGAGCAGAATCACACTCCATCTTACGCGATCCGATTTGATTCCCGCGGATTCCGCCGCTTCTGCGGACTGTCCGATTGCAATGACATTTAATCCATACTTTGTCTTTCTTAACATATACAATAGAATGAAAATCAAAATAATTGTGAACAATACAACAATACTCTGATTATTGACAAGCACGTTTAGTACCGGCACATGCTCCAGAAACGGCAGACTGACCGGCGGGATCTTTTTGATATTTGCCAGCCTGTATAATCCCTGTGCTTTGAAAACCGGCGCCATCAAAAATTCTGTAATCCCGGTACTAAGCAAATTCATTGCAATACTGGCAATGATATGATTCGATTTGAATTTGATAACGGAAAGTCCGAAAATCAAACTATATACCGCCGTTCCGACGATTCCGCCAAGCATCCCCAGCCAGACATTGCCGCCTGTGAGACTGACAACCGCAACACTGATAAAACAACCAATCGTGATAAAACCATCAATCGCCAGATTGGTGATGCCGGCCTTGGCACAAAGCAGACATCCAAAAGCCGCCAGAAGAATGGGAGTTGCCCCACGTACTGCAGAGGCCCATACGCTTGCATCCAATACTATACTCATTTGCTCAAAGCCTCCTTCTTTCTCTTTCTACGACGGACGGTCACATTGGCACTGATCGTCAGAATAATAATCGCCATAATAATCTGCGTTACAATATTGGGTACCTCGGTTACCCGTTCCATGACATTTCCACTGTTTTTCAATCCCCCAAAGAAGAATCCGGAAATCAGAACTCCCAACGGATTGTTATTTGCCAGAAGGGCCACCACAATTCCATCAAAACCGATGTCCGGGTTAAACGCAGCCACCAGCCGATGCTGTGTCGCCGTCACCTCAATCGCACCGATGATCCCTGCCACTGCTCCACTAAGCGCCATAGCTTTCAGCAGAACCTTACTGGAACGAATCCCTCCATACCGTGCAAAACCTGCGTTGGAACCAACCAGCTTGATCTCATAACCAAGCGTCGTCTTAAAAAACAGAAAGGAAACAAACAGGGCAATCACCAGTGCAATATAAATTCCCACATTCGCGGAGGAATTCCCAAATGCCGCCAGTTTCGGCAGCCACAGACTCTCCGGAAGGGTTCGGCTGGCATTTACCTGCGTAAGCTTCTCCGGATCCCGCATCACTTCTGCCGCCATAAATTCCGTAAGATATTCTCCCACAAAGTTCAGCAAAAGGGTAGTCACTACAATATCCGTATTGCAGTACAAATTCAGAATCGCGGGAATCATGGCAAATGCCGCTCCTGCCAGCGCCGCCGCCGCAAACACAAGAATCAATCCGGCCAGGGAGCCGTCCGAGGGCAGTGCAAGCGCTACCGCAGTCGCCGCAATCGCCCCCAGATAAATCTGTCCATCCACCCCCAGATTATACACCTGCGCTTTAAAGGGAATACAAATCGCAACTCCCGACAGAATCATCGGCGCCGCCCACCGTATGGTACCGGCCAGATCACGTGTAAACGCCCGTCCAAGTCCCTCCCATACAATAAAGGGACTATACCCGGAAACGGCCAGAAATCCCATGACAATCATAATGGCAACAAGCATCATGCACAACTGGCGTCCAATTGCCCTGACTGCCCCTTCTATTCGTTTCCTCCACAAACTACTCTCCATAGGTTACCTCCTGCCGTTTACTGCCCAGCATATATTCCCCGATCTCGTATTCGTCCGCTTCTCCTCTTTTGAAACGTGCCACAATCTCTCCTTCATACAGGACGATAATCTGGTCTGACATGGCCATGACTTCATCCAGTTCCGCAGAAATCAAAAGGACGCCCTTCCCTGCGTCACGCAGCTCTGCAATTTTCGTCCGGATATACTGTGTCGCTCCAATATCCACTCCCCGGGTGGGCTGCGCCGCAATCAACAGCCTTGGTGAAGAAGAAAATTCTCTTGCCACCACCACTTTCTGCATGTTTCCACCGGAAAGGGTTCCGATTGTATAAGTAGAATCCGGTGTTTTTACCAGATATTTTTCACACAATTCTTCCGAAACCCGGGTGATTTTTTTATGATCCATAACCATCCTCCTCGAGAACGGAGCCTGATCATAGCAATTTAGAATCAGATTTTCACTGATGGTACAATCTTTGGCTGCTCCTGTCTTCAGCCGATCTTCCGGAACATGTGCAATTCCCTTTTGCCGGCGTTCCCGAATGGAACTTTTCGTAATTTCTTCTTCATCCAGCAGAATGTTCCCACTCTCTGCGGGAATCAATCCTGCGATCACTTCTCCCAGATCGGACTGTCCGTTTCCGTCCACACCTGCCACACCTACAATTTCCCCTTCGTGAATCTCCAGGGAAATCTCTTTCAGCGGCATCCTTCCCGGACGCATTGCCGTACTGACCTGTTTCATTTCCAATACTTTCTTTCCCGGCTGATAAGACTTCATGGGAATCTCCATACTGACTTCTTTTCCCACAATCAACTTCGATAATTTCCCTACATTCATTTCGGAAGTAAGACCTGTGCCTGTCACCACACCTTTTCGCATGACGGTCACATGGTCCGTTACGGCCAGAACTTCCCGCAGTTTGTGGGTAATGAATATAATCGTACATCCCTGTTTTTTCAGCCTTTGCATGGTTTCCAGCAAGGCATCTGTCTCCGCCGGCGTCAGCACCGCCGTAGGTTCATCCAAAATCAGAATTTTCACCTTACGGTACAGTGCTTTGATGATCTCCACCCGCTGCTTTTCTCCGACGGAAAGCTGATGGATCTTCGCTTTTAAATTTACTTTCAAACCGTACTGTTCCATAATGACGCCGATCTCTTCCATTGCTTTTTTCTCATCAATGGAAAGTCCCTTCTTCGGTGTCCAGCCGAGAATAATATTTCGCAGCACGGTCTCGTCCGGCATCAGTTTAAAATGCTGATGTACCATCCCGATTCCCTGCTGTATAGCGTCCATCGGGGAATGGAATTCCACCTCTTTGCCATAAAGACGCACGATTCCTTCGTCCGGCCTGGACATCCCATAGAGAATATTCATAATCGTGGATTTTCCGGCGCCGTTCTCTCCGAGCAGACCATGAATTTCACATTCTTCTACATGAACGGACACATCATTATTTGCAATGACTCCTGGAAAACGCTTTGTAATATTGAGAAGTTCAATTGCGAATGCCATCTGTATTCCCCCTAAATTTCCCCTGGTCATCCCATTCTTTTAGAATCTTCAGGGCCTCTGAAGCCGCAAGGCACGCTTTCTCTTCCCCGTTATTATAGGCAAAATTATTTTTCTTTCTCGCTGCAACAACCGACAGAATCGCTGCAATCCGTACTCCTGTCAGATAACCGATCACAAACTGTCCGGCCGTATCCATCTCCAGCACCTTCACCCCCATCTGTTCAATATCCGGCAGAATATTTCCGGCCCATGACGGCCAATAGCTGTCTTCCTCTTCCCCCAGCGGACGTCCCTGTCCCAGATAGAATGAGCCTGCCGTATATTCCAGAGCCAGCCCGTATTTGTACCCCAACCGTTCGCATGCCTCACACAACGCCATGACCATCACAGGATCCGCAAAAGAAGGATATTCCGGATCAATATAACATTCCGCGGAACCATCTCTGGAAATACAGGATACCGGAATTAACAGGTCTCCGTTTTCAAAGTTTTCATCAATACAACCGGTGGAACCCACACGCAGCACAGTGTGCACACCTGCTTTTTTCAATTCATTGATACAGATTTCTGCACTGAGCGCACCAATCCCCGTAGAAGTGGTTCCCTGCTCCATTCCTTTGTAAATCCCTTTTTTGGAAATGTAATGGCGGCTATGTGCAACATCTTTTGCATGTTCCCAGTTTGCTGCAATCTTGGCAGTCCGCTCCGGCGAACCAGGAATGATCACATATCCGGGCATATCTCCTTTTTTTAAATGCAGGTAGTAGGAACGGCCATCCTCCGTTTTGGGGTCAAGTATTTGATTTAATTCTCTCATCTTCTTCTCTCCTAAAATCATTACTGGTTCTTATTTTTTCTGCTGCTCTTCCTGTTCCTTTAAGATGCGTACTGCTTCACTGGCAATTCGACATGCTTTTTCTTCTCCGCCGTTATCTCCCCAGGCTCCTGTCACCCGATTTGCATTGACGGAAAGTATTGCTCCCATTTTCAATTTATGCAGATACCCCATAATCAACTCCCCTGCTGTTTCCGTGTCAATGGCAATCACTTTGGCATTTCGCAGCCGTTCCAGCAGATCTTTGTTCTGCGGCGGAAAATAGCTGGATTCGTCTCCATCGATAGGCCGGCCTTGTCCCACATAGTAGGAACTGATCGTACAGATCACCCCTAATGTGTAACGATATCCCAATTTCTCGCATGCTTCCATCAATGCTTTTGTCATGTGCAGGTCCGGTACCGCCGGGAATTCGGGCCGTACATAATGGGTAACTGCTCCGCCTTTTCGCATACATGCAATCGGGATAATAATATCTCCCAATTCCAGATCTTCCCGGATTGCCTCTGCGGTTCCGACCTTGATGCAGGTATGTGCCCCGACTTTTTTCAGCTCATTCAGACAAATTTCCGCAGGCTGATCCCCGATTCCCGTGGAAGTCATGGCCATGGCAACTCCCTCATAGTCTCCGACAACCGTCCGGTACTCCCGATTATATGCCAGTTCCTTTACATCCTTCCAGACATCTGAAATATGCCACGTTGTCCCCTGGTCTCCCGGCAGCAGAACATACGGGGGAATCTCACCCTGTTCCAGCCGGAGATGATATACTTTTCCGCTCACTGTTGGCGCTGTGGCCTTACTTCCATTTTCCGACATCCTATTGTCCTCCTCTTTCTAAATATCTATGTGGGGTACCCTTTGGGCACCCCGGAATTCCTATATTTCGTATTTTTCCCGTTTCAGTTAAAGAGTCATAAAACAGGATCATTGTATAAAACCGTTACACTTTTTGTAAAACAATCATTCTGCTTTGATCCGATTCCAATCCGGCGCCGTAGGATCAAATTCGATTTCCAGATCTCCGTCTTTGATCTGCTGTTCCAGATCTTTTCCTGCTTCAAGGGCCGCCGTAAAAGCTTCGGCATATTCTGCATTTTCGGTTCTTTCTGCGAAGGAGTCATAGATTTCCCAGTCCAGATAGTAGCCCTGGTTCGTGATATCTCGCACTCCCTGTTCCCCACCTGGAAAATTACCTTCCACTAACGCCTGGATTGCATCGTAAACTGCCTGTCCATAATTCATTTTAATGGTTCCCACAAAATCTTTACTGTCTTCTGAAAAATCCATTATACAACTCATCACAAACACATCTTTTGTGCTTTCATTCGCCGCTTCAATGATCCCTGCATCCGGCGCCGCACAATCTCCCTGGATAATATCACAGCCCTTCTCGATCATCGCCAGTGCAACTTCCTTTGCTTTCGCACTGTCCTCATAACTTGCATAAGAAAATTGTACTTCTGCATCCGGATTTGCATCCCGCACACCGCGCATGAATCCATTTCCCTCTGCATTCGGTCCCGGTTCCTCACCGCCTACAATAAATCCAACCTGATTCGTCTTCGTTGCCAGTCCGGCCATATATCCGTCCACATAGAAGGTGGTCTGTCCGCGAAAAACTGCATCCCAGAGATTTTCGATGATCTCGTCTCCTTCACTGTTTAACTCCTGGAAAATTGCCGCATACTTTGTATCCGGAAATTCTTTCGCAACCAAAGCGGTGGCATCAGACATATAATTAAAGGTCGTAATCACCAGATCGTAACCTTCCTCTGACATAGCACGTATATCTTCTTCAAAAGATGCGGATTCTGATTCTATTTTCTTAAACTCTACTCCAAAGTCTTCCGCTGCCCGCTCGCCGCCGGAAGCCATATCATCCATCGGGCCATTGTCGCCAAATCTCTGATTTCCAATCAGAACCACCTTGAGACCATCACTTGTGTCTCCTGCGTCATCCGACTTTGTTTCACCGCCGGATCCACAGCCTACCAGGCCGATTATCATGCATGCCGCCACTAACATACTGAACCATCTTTTTTTCATATTTCTTTTCCTCCTGTTTTGTTTCTGCTCTAAAGTTTTTTCTGTTCTTTCCTCATTTTTGTTTTTCTGCTTTTTCAAAGAGTCTCTACTTTACTTTTCGCATTAGTGAAAGATTCTCTCTGCAATTTCCTGAACTCTTTCCTGCAATTTTGAGATTTCCTTTGTAAGAAGCCTTCTCTCTCTTACGGTCTCTACTCCGTTTATAATAACGTCCGTCACATCCGATCCTGTCGCACAATACACCACCGTAGAACTTACGTTATCCCTTTTTCCAATCCGCAGTGGATTCATGTGGGGACTTGTCGCATCAAGCAAAATCAGATCTGCCAGTTTTCCTTCCTCCAAAGTGCCCAGCTCCTGCTCCATATGGAACAGTCTGGCGCCATTTATGGTTGCCATATCCAAAATATCTTCCGGCGTAAAGGTCCGTACTCCTGTACGTAGATTATGAATGATTGACATACATTTCATTTCCCGAAACAAATCATTGGAATTGTTCCACATGGCCCCGTCTGTCCCCAATGCCACCGGCACGCCGGCTTTTACCAGTTTCGGAATCGGCGCCAGGCCATCTCCGATTTTCATTTCACAAATGGGCGTACTCACAAGTCCGGCCCCACTTTTTGCGTAAATTGCAATGTCTTCGTCATCCAGATATACGCCGTGGGATCCGATATATTTGTCTGTCAAAAGTCCGAAACGGTCCAGCACTTTCACAGGAGTATCTCCCATCTGTTCCAGAGCACTTTGATGTCGCCAGGTGGTTTCCGACAGATGACTGGAAAAGAAACAATTTCTTTTTTCTACTGTCTGCCTGACCTTCCAAAGCCGTTCTTCTGTAAATTCTTCTTCCGGGAGCGTCCCTAATACCGGAATCAGCCCATACTTTTCACAGGAAAGGCGGAATGTATCCAGCATCTCTTCCGTAAGAAAATTATCTGACCGGTAAAAATCATATCGGACATCCTCCGCCGGCGCTCCTCGAAGCCCCACTTCATAGAATGCTTTCTGAGACAACTCTCCTTCCAGACTCCAGTACATATTTTCCAGCAAAAACGTGGTTCCGGAAAGAACCGCTTCCGCATAGGTAAACTGTCTGGTATAAAAACGGTCTTCCTGGGACAGATCGCAAAAAAACCAGTTGTTCCCTGCAAAGTTCTGCATCTGTTCCTGCAATGTCGTATTATCTGCAGCACCTTTTGCAAATCCCATCTCTCCATGACAGTGACCGTTTACCAGTCCCGGCATCGCAATCTTTCCGGATGCCGGAATAAAGGTTCGGCCATCCGATGCCGTCAGCCTTTTCGACCCCACATATCCGATTCTTCCTTTCTCAATCCCGATACTTCCAACAAGTGGTTTGTAACGATCATGCCCGGAAATGATGACCGCATCCACAATCACAATATCAAACATGTTCGTTTAATCCTCTGCACCTTCCAAAATTGCAAGACTTGCCGATACACCCAATCTGTCGGCAGAAGCTGTTACCATTGCCATGGCCTCTTCATAATTATGAATGCCGCCCGACGCTTTTACGCTCATTTGTGTTCCCACTGTATCCCGCATCAGAGCTACATCGTGCGCTGTTGCTCCACCGGTTCCAAATCCGGTTGACGTCTTCACGAAATCTGCCCCTGCCTTCAGAGCTGCCTCACATGCCTGCCGCTTCTGCTCATCACTCAGATAACAGGTTTCTATGATGACTTTCACGGTTGTTTTATTTGCAGCCTCTACAACCTTTTTAATATCCTGATAAACAGTATCCGTATCCCCCGCAAGCAGGGCACCCACATTGACGACCATATCTACTTCTTCTGCGCCGTTCTGAATCGCATCTTTTGTCTCAAATGCCTTTACTTCTGAAGTATTTGCTCCCAGAGGAAAGCCTATTACCGTACATACCTTTACCGAAGTTTCTTTTAGTTCCTCGCTTACCAGTTTTACATTACATGGATTCACGCAAACGGACGCGGCCCCGATTTCTTTTGCCTCTTTACAAACCTGGCGAATCTGATCCGGTGTTGCAACCGCTTTCAGCAGTGTGTGGTCCATCATTGCAGCTAATTCTTTTTTATTCATTGTTCTTCTCGTCTCCTTATTATTCATGATTTCTACCTTTGCTATGTCTGATATCCGGTAACAATTACAACATATGCTGTTCATTTAAAATCTCCAGAATCTTACCCTTATCACTTTCACTCACTTCACTCAAAGGCGCCTTCATTCTTCCAAGCGGCGCATCTATTAGTGTCCCCACATATTTATAGGCTGCCATAAACGGTCCTATTTTCATTGCCTGACGCACCCGCAGGATTTTCTCCTGTAATTCCTTTGCCTTCTCCCACTCTTTGTTCTCCGCTGCTTTACAGGTGTCCACAATCAATTGTGGGAAAACACAGGTAATCAGGGAAAATACTCCCACACCACCGAGCATATAGGTCGGTACAATCTGCGCATCGCTGCCGGCCATCAATTCAAAATGACGTTCCTTTCTAATCAGGCGGAGAACGGTTTGCTGATGAATGATATCCTGTGTACTGTCTTTATATCCTTTCATATTTGGTACTTCTTTAAATAATCTGGCAATCACCTCCGGTGAAACTTTGTTACCGGTCTCCGGCGCATTATACAAATATACCGGGAGCTGTGTGCTTTCTGCAATCTCTTTAAAATAAGTAAACAGACCTTCCGTCGTGTATTTATAGATCGTAGGCGGCGTCATAATCACTGCGTCACATCCGGCCTCTTCATATCCCCGCAGGCACTCAATCGCCAGATCCACACTGTTATACAAAATATTTCCTACCACCGGAATCCGGCCTTTTGAAACTTTTACTGCCGTTTTTGCTGTCTGCACTCTCTGTTCCGTAGAAAACATCAATGCCTCACTGGCCAGACCGTTTACAAACACACCGGTAATTCCATTTTTGATCAGAAATTCCATCTCCCCTGCCAGTAAATCAAAATCAATCTTTCCGTCCTCTGTAAATGGTGTGATTACCTCAGATGCCGGTCCGTGAAATAAAAGCTCATCACTCATTTGCTACCTCCTCATTTTCCATAAAGTTACGCAAGCTTCTATGTTTTGTTTAGGCCATAACAAAAATTTGGATGAAATATTTTTCATCATGTATGTATTTTAGAATATTTTTTCACTAATAGCAAGTAAAAAATGTCGAAAAAGG
This sequence comes from Lachnospiraceae bacterium, assembly GCA_910574195.1. GTDB lineage: Bacteria > Bacillota > Clostridia > Lachnospirales > Lachnospiraceae > Schaedlerella. Next base: position 94,647 of record CAJTBF010000011.1, read on the forward strand.
GGCGTGAAGCACATTTCCAGCACATTCTACAATTTATGTTTGCTTTTTTATCCACAATTACCAACTATTTTGAAATTATTTTCATTCTTTTTCAAATATTTCGTCGTTCCTTCTTTTTCGAAATCAAATTTCTCTCATTTTCAAGAAATTTCTTTCAAATATCTTGACATTTCGCAAAAAATTTCATACTCTAATAATGTTCCCATTTGAAAATACTTTATTATAGAAAGAGACTGATGAAAATGTTGAAAAACGAAGATATCATTCATACCGTTGCACGTCTGTATTACCAGGATAACTTAAGCCAGACCGAAATTTCCAACTGTCTGGAGCTTTCAAAATCCAAAGTTTCCAGGCTGCTGGCAAAGGCAAGAGAAGATGGGATTGTACGGATCCAGATCAAATCCCCCTATGATACAAATATCCAGAAGCTTTCCTATCGTATCAAGGAACAATTCGGAATTCCGGATGTGATGATCGTAGATGCACCCTATGAAGATCCCTCCATGAATCTAAATTATACCCTAAGCAAGGCCGCGCCTTATTTTCAAAGTTTCCTTCGTGACAGAGATAAAATCGGGGTAGCCTGGGGGTATACTTTGCTGAAAATGGTGGAAGAATTTGAAAACATCTCCCTTTCTTCCGCCTCCATCCATCAGATTACCGGCAACCTGGATAATGCGGATGCAAATAATTTTGCAAATGAGATCGTCCGCAGATTTGCAAACAAGCTGGAAATTTCCACACTCAAAACGCTCCCCTGTCCTGTCATGGTGGAGAATTCCATTATCGTAGACCTTCTGCTCCATGACAGTAAAATAAGCAAAGTTATGGAACAGGTAAACACCATCGACATTGCTTTTCCAAACATTGGCACATTAAGCAGTCACAATTGTCTGTGTCTTTCCGGGTATATGTCCATCGCCCAGATTCAGGAAATGCAAAAAAAAGGCGCCGTCGGCGGAATCTGCTCCCGTTTTATAGATAAAAACGGAAATATTGTAGATTCTTCCTACGATTCCAGAACCATCAGTATCAACCTGGAAGCTTTGAAAAATGCGCGTCACTCTCTTTTATGCGTGACAAATGAAGAAAAAATTCCTGCCTTGATCGGATGTCTTCGTGCCGGGCTGGTTAATGTCCTTGCCTTGGATATCCTGACCGCAGAAAAACTATTAAATATGGCATAAAAATGGGGCGCCGGAAAATATATTGATCCGGCCGCCCCATTCTATTTTTTTCTCTTTTCCTTTTTTAATTTATTGCCCGATTCCCTCCCGGACAATCTCCAACGCTTTTTCCAGCTGGTTATCTGCATCGGGATTCTCCTCGTTTTCTTCATAGTCGATTTCTATATCCGGCGCAATTCCCTTCTTATCAATATTCCGTCCGCTGGGGAGGAAATATTCCGAAATCGTAATCTTCACACTGGAGCCGTCCTTTAGATTCAGAATTCGTTGTACCACACCTTTTCCATAAGTATTGGTTCCTACAATCGTTCCGATTCCATAGTCCTGCACCGCGCCTGCGAAAATTTCGGAAGCGCTGGCGCTGTATCCGTTCACTAATACTGCCAGTGGTCTGGTAAACTCCTGTTTCCCGTCGCAAAAATATTCTTCTTTTTCACCACTCTTATCTTCCGTCGATACGATCGTCCCTTTCGGAAGAATCATACGAAGCATTTCCAGCACGATGTCCAGATTTCCTCCGGGATTGCTGCGCAGGTCGATAATCAGTCCCTGCATATTCTGGCCCTCCAGATCCTCCCATGCTTCCCGGAATTGTTCATACGTAACGGAATCAAACTCCTTTACCTGAATATACCCTGCCTTCCCCTCTTTCATCTCATACTCTACGGTCTCCGACTCCACAATGCGGCGCACTGCTGTCAATTCCAATTTTTCGGAATCCCGTACAACATACAAGGTAACCTCCGTATTCTCTTCTCCTTTGATCCAAGTAACAACCTGAGACAAGTCTTCCTCCCCAATCACATGATCATCTACCTGGTAAAGAATGTCTCCTTCCTGCAAACCGGCTTCTTCTGCCGGGGAGCCCCGGAATACACCGGCAATCGTAACAGCATTGCTCTCCAGATCCTTGGAAAGCAGCGCCCCCACACCACAGTATTCTCCGGAAACCTGCTCCATCATCTTTTGGGTTTCCTCTTCCGTATAATAAGCAGAATAAGGATCTCCCAACGCTTTGATATAGCCCGCATAGGCCCCTTCCGCCAGATCTTCTTCCTGCAGTTCCTCTCCGCGAAGATAATACGCATCTATAATCTCTCCCAGCAATTCCAACTTTTCTTCGGAAAAAGTATTCTCTGTCTTTTTCCCGGACAACAACGGCTGAGAGGAAAACAGCAACTTTTTCACTTCGCTGCCTGCCGCCAGAATACATAACATAGCGAGGGCGCCGCAAAGCGCCCCCTTCAAAAACTTTCGTTCCTCTTTCATGAATGCTCTAACCATCCTGTCTTTTCTTTCTAAAGATATGCCTGCGGATCCACCGGAGAACCACTCAATTCGACCTGGAAATGAAGATGAGGACCACTGGAATACCCGGTTGATCCCACATACCCGACCTGCTGCCCTCTGCTTACCGTCTGTCCTGCAGAAACCGCCAATGCCGAATGATGCATATACTTCGTCACAAAACCATTCCCGTGATCAATTACTACCCAGTTGCCCGCACTGTTGCTCCACCCTGCAATAATCACAGTTCCCGCGTCACCGGCATATGTAGGAGTCCCCGAAGAAGCCGCCAGATCCAATCCGTTATGAAAGGAATTATCAAAAGTACGGTATCCGAATGTACTGGAAATTGTCGCACCCGGACATGGATTCGTAAATTGACCGCCTCCACTGACTACCACGTCTGTACTTGGAATATAATTGCTGCCTCCCCCAGAAGAAGCCGCCTCCTGTGCAGCCGCGGCCGCAGCAGCAGCTGCTGCTGCTTCCGCTGCCGCCTGCTCTTCCTGTCTGCGCTTTTCTTCCTCCGCCTGTCGGATCAGCTCTTCCAGAACCGCCGCATTCTCTCCAATCTGTCCCTCCAGATCGGCAATCTGAATACTCTTATCACTGAGCATCTTTTCTACCTGCCCCTGCTTTTCAATCAGTGCATCCTGCAGGCCTTTCAGAACCGTGTATTCTTCCTGAAGAGCCGCCTCCTGTTCCTCCACATCCTGACGAATGGCCTGAAACTCTACCAGCTTATTTCTATCATATGCAGAAAGCTGATTTACATACTCCGCATTGTTCAGAAATTCTCCAATATCTTCACTGTTCATCAACACTTCAATAAACTGTGTATTTCCCACCTCATACATATACTTGATACGCTTTTTCATACTTTGATACTGCGTATTTTCGTTTACTTTTGCCCGCACAAGTTCTTCTTCTGCCAGTTCGATCTCTTCCTGCTTCTTTTCAAGCTTTTTCTGCGCTTCCGTCATCTCTGCAATGATACCGTTTAATTGCTCGTTCAGCGCATTCTTCTCTGCTTCCGCAGAATTCTTTTCCTCGGACAACTGATCCGCCTTCTGCTGTGCCTCTTCAATTGTTGTTGCCTGCACCGGAAACGTGATTCCCAAACTCACGGTCAATACCAGTATGGCGCTTAACCATTTTCTCCTGCGTTTTTTCATCTGATCCACCCCTTATCCCTGCATGTACCATGCTTCTTTATACTTCCCTGTATCCCCTTATACTTTTAAATGTCTGCGTACCGTAAAGTAGCTTCCCACAAAACCAATTCCAACACCCAGTCCAAGTCCCACCGGCAGCAGCCACTGATAGACCGAGCCCACCGGAAGAAATGCGATAATGTTATTCAGAATGCTGAATTTCTCCAAAATATAGGCAATGGCTTTTCCATAAAGCACATAGAGAAGCGCCAATGGAATTACGGCGCCGAAAAATCCAATGATCAGCCCTTCAATTACAAAGGGCGAACGGACTACAAAATCCTTGGCTCCAATGTACTTCATAATTGCAATCTCCTCTTTTCGAACGGTAATTCCCATTGCAACTGTATTACTGATCAGGAAAATCGACACACCAAATAAAATGAGAATGATCGCCACAGAGACATACCCTACCAGTACATTCACACTGGACAACGTATTAGCCACCACATCCGACTTTCTCACTCTGCGGACCCCGTCCAGACTTTTGGCGAACTTCACCAGATCCTGCTGAATAGAGGCAAGCGATTTTCCCCGGTCTGTCAGACTCATATCCCCGTCCTCATCCAACGTCTTCATAAATACTTCGTAATTGTCGGAACCGGCCAGGGGGTTGTCGTTTCGAAATCCGTCTGCCAGATCTTCGTTCTCCCCAAAATACTTTGTCTTAAATTCATCCCATGCATCATCTGCCGACACATAATTCACTTCGGAAACATCTTCCCGGTTGCGCAATTCATCCCCGATCTTATTGATCTGCGCCTGTGTCGCATCATCGTCAAAAAATACCGTGATTGCTACGCCTTCTTCCGCACTTCTGATAATATACTGAAAATTATATAAAAGTGCAAAGAACAGCCCAAACAGAAAAATACAGGCAGACATGGTCGCAACAGATGCCAGTGAATACATCTTGTTTCGCCCGATATTCTTAATCCCTTGTCTTCCAACGTATCCTAATGTACTAATCCTCATTGATATACCCACCTTTTTGTTCATCACTTACGATAACGCCCTGCTTCATCGTAATTACCCGTTCGTTCATCTCATTTACAATCTCCTGGTTATGCGTTACGACAAGGACCGTCGTTCCTCTCTCGTTCGCTTCTTTCAGAAGACTCATAATCTCCCAGGAATTGGTCGGATCCAAATTTCCTGTCGGTTCATCCGCAAGCAGAATTGCCGGCTCATTCACAATCGCCCTTGCAATTGCCACGCGCTGCTGTTCTCCACCTGATAATTCTTTTGGATTGGATTTGTACTTCTGTGCCAGGCCAACCAGAGAGAGCGCTGCGGGCACTTTTTTTCGGATCACACGGCCCGGCGTCTCCGTCACCCGCAGTGCAAACGCAATATTTTCATAAATATTGCGATCCTTGAGCAAGCGGAAATCCTGGAACACGACTCCCAGCCCTCTCCGGTAAGTCGCAATCCGACGATGCTTCATCCGATTCAGATTCTGTCCGTTCACAATAATGGTTCCTTCGGTCGGATCCAGTTCTTTCATAATCAAACGGATCAAAGTGGATTTTCCCGAACCACTGTCACCCACAATAAACACAAATTCGCCTTTCGCAATCTTGACAGATACGCCGTTCAGGGCAGCATTCCCTTTTGTGTATTCCTTTGTTACGTTCCTCAGCTCAATCATACGTTCCTCCTAATTACCCTATACTCCTTTGTACTTTTTCTTTCCCTCTTAATATTCCAATGTCTCCATATACTTCATATACTTCACTACCATCAATGCAATCTTAAAAGTAATGGCATCCTCAAACACCCGCAAATCAAGTCCTGTACTTTTCTGCAGCTTATCCAGACGGTACACCAGTGTGTTCCGGTGTATATAGAGCTGTCTGGACGTCTCGGATACATTCAGACTGTTTTCAAAGAACTTATTGATTGTAGCCAAAGTTTCCTCTTCAAATTCATCCGGAGATTTTCCCTCAAAAATCTCCTTGATAAACATCTTACATAACGGAAGCGGCAATTGATAGATCAGACGTCCAATCCCCAGCGTGCTGTATGCCACAATATCTTTTTCATCAAAAAATATTTTCCCTACATCCAGCGCAAGCTTTGCTTCCTTGTAAGACTTGGATACTTCCTTGATATCGTGCACTACCGTACCATAGGCAATATGCAGCTGCTCGTCTCCGCCGTCCGCTTTCAGAATCCCCAGCATCTCTTTCGCCATCCGCTCCAGTTCCCTGCTGCCGTCTTTTTCGGACAGTTCTTTTACTACAATAATGTTCTTCTCATCCACCGCAGTGATAAAATCCTTTGATTTTCCACCCAGAAGATTTCTGACATTATCCAACGCGGCGCTATCTTTTTCATGCGACGTTTCAATAATAAAGATAACACGTTTTACTTCTGTGTCAATATGTAATTTTTTGGCGCGGTTATAAATATCAACCAGGAGCAGGTTATCCAAAAGCAGATTCTTGATAAAATTATCTTTGTCAAATCTCTCTTTATATGCAACCAACAGATTCTGAATCTGAAACGCAGCAATCTTTCCTACCATATATACATCTTCACTTTCACCGCCCGCGAGTAAAATATATTCCAGCTGCTGTTCATCAAATATTTTGAAAAACTGGCATCCCTGAATCACCTGGCTGTCTGCCGGAGAACCGGCAAATGACAGGATCGCATTTTCAAAATCTCTGCCCTCACTAAAGGTACTGGCCAATGTCTTCCCCTCTGTATCAAACACGCAGAAATCAATTCTGGAAATACTCTTTAACCCTTCGATCGTGTTCAGAAGTACCTGATTTGTAATCATACCTGTCTCCTCCGCTCTTCCTTCCCTGTGCATGTGCATTTTTCACAAATATTTTTTCTCTATCTGAAAACAACCATGCAGATACAGACTATATATTAATACAATCCGCCAAAAAAATAAAGAGGAAATCCATTTTTTTTATGCATTTCCTCAATTTTTCTGCAAAAAATCACTCTCTAACAGGTATACAGAGTTCACAAACCCTCCTTGTCCCCTTCTTCTTGTCCTTCCTTCTGCTGCCCCATCAAATGCCGGAATACCCGCTTCAAAATAAACTTCTGCAATTTTCCGGTTTTCTTTTTTCGCTCTTCCTGCAGCAAAACAGAACCACAGCCGAACCAGACACGCGCATTCAAAAGAGCGCGCGCATTCGAAATAAAATTCTCCTGCTCCGGAAACGGGAGTACCGAAATAATACAGTCCGGTTCAACTCCGTTGATCTCATTAATCACCTGTTCTTCCCGTCCGCTTCCCGGCTCCAGAACTGCCTGTCCGTTAATCAGAAGATTTCTGTCATATAAAGACAACCTCTCCCGAAGGGAGAGCAGATCTCCCTCCTGCCCTGCCAGCAGGAAAATACTCCTGCGGCTTCTTCGCAGATATTTCAAAAACATTTTCAGAAACAGTCTGTCTTCCAGTTCCTTTTCCAGACTCTCTCCCGTATAACTTCCGTCTTTTCCCACGTTCGATGCTTCCAGAATCTCCCGTTCCCCCGGCAGAATCAGGTCCATCTCCCGAAGCTGTTCTTTCCACTGCAGATTCTCCTGTCCCTGCATCAAAAGTTCCAGCGAAACGATCTCCACTGTACTGACCGTCTCATATTCCATAAATTGTACGATTCTCTTCAGTATCTCCTTTGCAGTCAGCGTATCAATTTCCAGATCTAAGATCTCCATCCTATTTTCCATGCCAACTCACCCGTTTCTTTACTCCCGATTCGTACAATTGTAGCAGACCTGTACCGTTTTTTCAACATGTCTCTTAATATTTTCACACTTTTATCATTTTTCTGCCGTTGCTTTCTCCTTTTTTCTTCGAGTAATCATTCCGCCGATACGTCCGGTTTCTTTGGAGGAAAGAGACCGCCATCCTTCTTCCAGCACACGGTCAAGAAGTCCTAATTCCTCTGCAATTTCATATTTTAATTTTTCGTCCGGCTCCAGATTTTTCAAATCAATTGGTTTCTTTTTTTCAGACATCACAACCACCTCTTTCTTTTTCGTCCGCAGATACACTGACGGATGGAAAATCCTTTTTCTTCCATGTAAAGTATTCCCAAAAAGAAGGAAGGCATTCAAAATAGAATGCCTTTTCCTGATGTCTGTATTCTGTACTTTATTTTTTACATTTCCTCCGGAATAATAACCGCCGCCACAAAATAGGCGACCACGCCGGTACCGAAACTACATGCCCCCAACAGGACCATTCCAAGTCTTACCAGTGTGGGGTCTATATTAAAATATTCTCCGACTCCTGCACATACACCACAAAGTATTCTGTTATTTCTGGAACGATACAATTTTTTCATGTTCTTCTTTCCTTTCTATCTTATACTTTTTATATCTTATTGGACATTAGCAGTCCAATAAGCATATCTTATTGGACATTAGCAGTCCAATAAGCATATCTTATTGAACATTAGCAGTCAAATAAGCATATCTTATTGAACATTAGTAGTCCATAAATATACCTTATCGGACAGCGTAAGCTGTCCGCCCGCCCGAAGGGCATCAAATACGGGATGCCTGGCAGATTCACTCATCGAACGCCACCTCTACCTGGCCGATTCCACACTCAATTTCCATCTTCCGGCTGCTGCCATTGTCAATTTGGTGTTCATTGCCCAGACCGCTATATGAATTATCCCCTACATCTAACGTTCCGATCCCGCACTCCAACTTATAATTATAATCATACTGACTGCCTGATGCATAGTATGTCACAATGCCAACCCCGCATTCAATCTCTACTTCCCGGGCTGCGTCCCCCGTGATATCCGCTTCCCCGGCACCACATTCCAGCTTCATCTTTTCTGCGGTAAAATCACTGACATACACTTTACCCGCACCAAGCTCCACATCCAGTTCCTGTGCCAGAAGCGTATCAGCCTCCAATGTCCCCGCGCCGATCTTCAGAGAGATCTCCTGCAGTTTTTGATCCTGAGGCAGCCCGATTGTCACGGTTCCTTTTACACCGCCTGCCGCGAGATGTGTCTTTTCCCATTTATCCCGGTTCTTCAGCCCAATCTGCAATTCTTCCCCATCCTGTTGGACAAAAAAGTCATTCCGAATTTCCTCGTCTAATTCACTCTGTACCGTAATCTGATTTTCTTCTGTCTGCTGAATCCAGACTTCCAGCCAGGTTACATCCACTTCCAGCTTCTGTACATTCATAAACCGGTTTTCCTGCACACCGTCCTCTTGTGCATACGCTTCTCCGGATTCTGCCCCTTCGGCCGTCTCTTCCGTATACCCGCTGGCGCTGGCATCACCACTGTATTCTCCCGACGCATAATATCCGTGTTGCTCCGGCCAGTCCTGAAAAATCTCCCGCACACCGGCCATGGTTGCCCCCAAAAGCGCTCCGGAAATACAGAAAGCGCTCCCCAGCACGGCAAGAGCAATACATACAATCCAAAAAACTTTCCATCCCTTTTTCACTTTCTACACCCTTGCCTTTCTTTGAAATGGTTTCCGGCAAATCCCTACCAGGAAGCGGAACATGGCCGGACAGATCATCGTACAAAGACGGATTGCCGCTGCCGTTGCCACCAGTCCGATCACAAATATCAGAATTCCGATCCCTATGGTCAGCAACGCCATTGCCGGAATCGCAATCAGTTTTGTAATCCCTACGCATACAATGGAGAAACCGGCAACCGCCACGGCCCCTGCAGTAATCACCAGTCCCAGAAATAATCCAAAAGCCGCGCAGACCAATCCCAGGATTCCCAGGATACAGGCGCCGGCAATCGGCAGTACCACCGGAGCTGCTACAAGCAGAATCAAAACCACCAAAAGGATCTTCAATCCGCGGCTGGTCCACGGCGGATCTTTTTTCCCATAGGAAGGATTGTCATACGGTGAATTCCCATAGGCGGCATTCCCGTAATTCCCATACGTATTGTTCTCATATCCATGATTTCCATAAGGATTCCCGGTCCGGGAAGCATCCCCGGCAGTCCCTTTCTGGCCGCCGTCCGCCCCGGTATAACCCGAAGCTCCCTGATACCCTGCCGTTTCCTGTCCCTGATAGGAATATCGGTTCTGTGCCTTTTTCTGTGATTCCTCTTTTTGTTTCTGCATAGCAGGACTGGCTTTCTCTTCGAAACGTTCGTCCCGATATCCATGTTCTGTAAAGGCACCATCCTCCATGCTGCCCTTCAGGCCGGCCTTGATCATGGCGGCAACCCGTTCCGGGCTCCCCAGTTCTCCGATCACTTTCGCCTCATTTTCCGGTCCTGCATCCGCAAAATAATCTGCATAATACTGCAAAGCTTCCGCTCTCTCTTCCACAGTAATCTCTGCCAACAGGCTTTCCAACCGTTCCATAAATACCTCCCGGCTCATGCAGTCACACCCCCCTCAAATATTTCTGAAATCTTCTTCGAATAGTTTTTCCACTCCATATGGTATAAATTCAACTGTGCCATACCTTTCTCTGTCACTTTATAATACCGCCGGTTCCTTCCGTCAAACTGTCTGTCATACACTTCCAGGCATTCATCCTTTTGCAGACGCCGCAGTACCGGATACAATGTAGATTCTGACACATCAATTGCCTTGCGTACATCCTGTGTAATCCGGTATCCGTAAGTCCCTTCCGCCTCCTGCGACACAACCGCAAGCACAACCGCATCCAGCAATGCTGCGCCGGTGTTAAAGATCATCTTATCACCTCATTTTATAATATTGTAAATTCATCAATACTGTTTCTTTTTCTATATTATATTTTATACAATATTGTTTGTCAATATATTTTTTATATTTTTATCTCTTCCTGTAATGTAAAGGAATAGATGATCTTTTCTTTTACTTTTTTTTCAAGAAGCTGCTCCAGAGCCCTCGCATAATAATCCAGCTGCGTATGATATTTTTCCTTTAACTCCAAAGCATTCTGTATCCGGTCCGTTTTATAATCCAGCACCACCAGTTCCCCTTCCTCTTCAAAGTAAACATCAATGATTCCCTGTACCAGAATCACTTCCTCTTCCGTATATTCGGGATCAATCTCCCGGACATCCACCCCCAGCACAAAGGGTTGTTCTTTATACAGCGCCTTTGCCTTTGCCGCCAGACGGGTTCTTTTCCCCAACTCACTATGCAAAAACGGCAGGATTTCTTTCACCTGAATACAATCCTTCATTTCCTGGGATAATTTTTCTTCTTTACACAAATCCTCCAGCACCTGCTGTAAAGCTTCCGCCTCATACTCTTTTGAAAAATCCAGAAGTTCCAAAAATTTGTGGTACGCACTTCCCCTGGAGGCTCCCAAAAGCTCTTCTGTCTCTTTTAGAAATTGCGGGAGCAAGGGGATGACTTCCGGTTCCTCCCACATATCTTCTTCCATATCCCCCGCAAAATGTGCTCGTTTTTTTAACTCCGATACCGTAAATTTACGTTTTTGCTTTCCCGCTTTTTCATATGGATAACAAAACCGAAGCTGTTCCTCCAAATGTTCTCTTAATTTCTCATCATATATCCGCCGTACATCCCAATGTTCCAGTACCTCTCTGGCCAGTAGATTCCCCTGTTCTTCCGCCAGATCCGATACTGTCAGATCCAGCCGGCTTATCACAGAGATTTCAAAAGGAGCTTCCCTGCCGCAGATTGCCGGCAATATCCAGTCTAATACATTTTTGGCGCCGGCTAACAGCGAATACGGAAGCGGTTCTTCTTTCTGCCGCTTCTTTCCCTGCTCTGCAGCCCTTTCCAAAACTTCCTCTGCATCTGGAAGCTGCCCGGTGAGAATCAATTTTTCCCTGGCTCTTGTCATCGCCACATAGAGGACACGCAATTCTTCTCCCAGGTTATCTGTCCTTACTTCCTGCCGAATCATTTTTTTCAAAAAAGTAGGAACTCTGGTCCTTCGCTGCAAATCAACCGCATCTATTCCGATTCCCCATTCCGGATGAATGACAATGCTCCCGGTTGTATCCTGTGTATTAAAAGATTTTCCCATACCGGCCACAAATACAATAGGAAATTCCAGGCCCTTACTTTTATGGATACTCAAAATCCGTACCGTATCCGCCTGTTCGTCTGCAATATTCGCCTCCCCATAATCCACGTCATACTTCTTTAACTGCTCCATGTATCTCACAAAATGAAACAGTCCTTTATAACTGGTTCCTTCAAATACCGCCGCTTTTTCTACAAGCATCTCCAGGTTTGCCGTTCTTTGTTCTCCCCCCGGCATGGCCGCCATATATACTCCAAATCCGGTCTCTTCCAAAATCTTTTCCATCAATTCATGGATGGAAGTATAAGGCACCATCTCCCGAAAATGATTCAATGCCTGATAAAAATCATGCAATCGCTCCCGTAACTTCTGATCTTTGGAGTCTCTTTCCGGATCCTTCTCCTGTATCTGTCCATCATGCACATATTCCTCTGCCGCCTCATAAAAGGACTTTCCCGGGTATGCGGCCCGGATTTCCGCCATCTGCTGCGCGCAAAGCCCCACAAACGGGGAAGTCAGAACTGCCGCCAAAGGCAGATCCTGCCGTTGATTATCCAAAATCCGCAGAAAGTCCAGAAACACACTGACCTCATATGTCTCAAAATACCCTTCTCTGCTGGAAGCATACGACGGAATACCTTCTGCTCCCAAGACCGCAGAAAATACATCCGCCCAGCCACGGACACTGCGCGTCAGAATCACAATATCCCGATACTGAACCGGACGATAACGACCTGTGTCTTTATCCTGTACCTGTTCCGTTTTAAGCAATTCCTGAATGCGTTTTGCAATCATCCGCGCTTCCCCTTGTCTTGTCGTTTCCTCCAAAGCCACGGAATCTGTCATTTCCTCTGTGTGTTTCCAGTCTTTCGTATCCAGGAGCAATAGCTCTGTTTGATTCGTGTTGTTCCCCTGCTCCCCAGGCTTTTCTTTAAACTTTGCACCGGGATAAAGGGCAGCCTGGTCATCATACGGAATTCCTCCCAGCTCTTTTCGCATAATTCTGCGAAATACATCGTTCACACTGTCCAGTACTTCTTTTCGGCTGCGAAAATTCCGGTGCAGATCAATCCGCTGCCGGTCCGGCTTTGGTGCTCCTTTGACATCTTCCACAGAGTACGTCTCGTATTTTTCCAGAAACAACTCCGGTCTGGAAAGCCGGAACCGGTAAATACTCTGCTTCACATCTCCCACCATGAAAATATTATTTTTTCCCTGGCTCACTGTGGATACACTGGTCAGAATGGCCTCCTGAATCAGATTGCTGTCCTGGTACTCGTCAATCATCACTTCCGCATACTGCTCCTGATACTCTCTTGCCGACAAAGACGGCACCAGAGAATCGCCCTCCTCCTCTGTCAGAATCCGGAGAGCAAACTGCTCCATATCCTGAAAATCAATCAGATTCTTTCTTCGCTTTTTTTCCGCAAAAGCATCGGCAAACTGCTTCACGAGTCCGGTAAATGTCCGCATGGTTTTATAAGACTCTTTCATATCATAAAGTTGCGCTTCCGGATCCTCGTAAAAATAGGACTCTTTCAAATTTTTTACCATTTTTTTGACCTGTTCCCGGATCCTCTTTACCTGTTCCCGTTTTTCTTCCGAAACACAAGCGTCCTTTTTACCGGAAAGCCGTTTCCACTTGATTTCGGAAACGATATCATACATCCGGACGAAATTCCCGGCAGCCGTCAGTTCGTCCTGAATCTTCTGATCTGCTTCCAACATCTCCGCATACATATAAGGGCCGTCCGCTTCCATACAGATCTGCATTCCCTCTTCCAGCAATTCCTGCATGTCCCCCAGATAGTTCCGGATCTGTTCCATCGCACGTTCCTGTACGCCCTCCCCGTCCCGATAGGCCTCCGTGCACTGTGCAAGCCATTTCTCCGGCTGCGGATAACTCCGGGAGTATTCATAGACCTGTAAAACCAGTTCACCCAATTTTCGGTCGTTGCGCCCGTCGCCCAGTTTCTCCACCAGTTCTAAAAACTCCTCCCCCTGATTTACATAGCATGCTTCCAATAATTCATCCAGAACATCCTGCTTTAGCAGTCTTAACTCCCCTTCATCTGCAGTACGAAAGCCTGGATCAATATCCAGAACATGAAAATGTTCCCGGATTACGGAAAGGCAAAAACTATGTATGGTTGTAATCTGCGCACTGTGAATCAAGGTTGCCTGCCTTTGCAGATGTTCATTCTCCGGATCCTCTGCCGCCTTCTTTTCAATGGCGTTTCGAATCCGCTCCTTCATCTCTGCCGCCGCCGCATCCGTATAAGTTACAATCAACAATTGATCCACATCCAGTGGTTTTTTCTCATCTGTCAGCATCTGTATAATCCGCTCCACCAACACGGCTGTCTTCCCGGAACCCGCCGCGGCGGATACCAGAATATTCCGGTCCCGCAGCCGGATGACCTTTTTTTGTTCCTCACTCCATTGCACACTCATCCGTTCTCTTCCCCTTTCCACAATGCCAGAATCTCTTCCTTCGAATATTTTTTCAATTTTCGGTACACAGAACCGTCCAGACGCGCGTCAAATCCACAAATTGCCCCGTAGGCACAATAATCGCATCCGGTACTGTCCCCCAGTTCATAGGGCATTGCATCCGCCTCTCCTCTGGCAATTCGCTGTTTCAATTCCGCTTCCTTTTTTTCCGTATAATGTAAAAGCAGCAAAAAATCCTCAAAAGACAACACTTTAGATCTTTCCGTCATCCCCCCGTCCTTATTTTTTCCGATCGGATGCAGATAAGAAGCGCCGTTTAGATTTTTCTCCAGGTGCCCGATCACTCTCTTGTCTGCATTCACCAGGCCGTCCAAACGCAGTTCTTTGAGAATCTTTGTCTCCAAAAGCCGGTCATCCTCTTCTTTTTCCACAAAGGGATCCTGCATCCGGTAATAGAAAATTCCGGCCGGAATGATCTCCCTCTCTGTATCGCCTGTCTCTTCACAACGTATCTGCTCCTTCTCCTGTTCCAATTCCATGGCGGCGTGCAGATACACCGGAAGCTGCATCTGCAGTCCATGGTAAAACGCGGTGATATCAAAACTTTTCCTTCCTGTCTTATAGTCCGTTACCTTCACATATACCGACGTCTCATCCTCATACGTATCCACACGGTCAATTTTTCCGCTTCCAAACTTCAATTCATAGCCGCTGGGGCGGAAATCACCGCTCTCCATCTGCTTCGTCAACGCCCACACCGAACGCCGGATCAGATTCTTAATCCGTACAATCAGATGAGTATTCCGGGCGGTGCTGTACAATACGGTACTGCCGTAATCTGCAATACTCTCCTCCACACTCTCCTCAATCAACCGCTCCCGCTGCTCCTCGGGAAGTTCTCCCCAATCCATCTGTTTTGCCTCTGCTTTCCTGGAAAAATACTCCATCGACTTGTGTGCAATATTCCCCAGATCCATGGAAGCAAATTGATAGATCTCCCTGTCACAGAGACGAAGCCCGTATGTCAGGAAATGTGCGTAGGCACAGGATGCAAAACGTTCCAGTCTTGTCACGCTGATCCGGGATGAATCTCCAAATAGAACCTGCGCCGTTTTTTCCGTCAAACGTTCCGGCTCTCTCCGGTAAAACGCAGCATCCAGAATTTTTTTCAGTTCCCCTTCTTTTCCCCCCTCTTTCTCCTGCCGCCGATACCAGGAATACAGTTCCTTCCACTGTGCATCCAGCCCCTGTCTGCGGTTTTGTATCCCCTTTGCCAGCTGCATCACCCCGATCTGTCCGGTCAGTTCTTTTTCCGACAGGCTTTGCCGCTCCTCATCCTGTATCCGTAGACCCGGAAACAGACGGATCACCTCCTGCATCAGATAGGCCGGACGCAGCGCTTTTCCATCGGAAGATACTTTACTGCATGACAGATATAACCTCTCGGACGGTTTGGTCAGATTCAAATATAAATAAAATTTTTGTATATAAGTTTTCTCCTTTGCCCCCGGTGAAAGCGATAATTTTCTCCTGGCAAACTGCTCCCGGTCCCGTTCCGACAACAATCCTCCCTTCCCCAGCTTTCCCGGAAGAAATGTATCATTCGCTCCCATAAAAAACAGGACGCGCAGATGATCCAGTCTGGTCCGCTCCATATCCCCGATAATGACCTGATCCAGACTTGGCGGAATCACGCCTACTTTTGCCTCTTCCAGTCCGGCATCTAAAAGTTCACAGTATTCCTGCAGGGAAACGACTTCTTCTCCCAGAAGCTCCACAAATTTGTCAAACAAATCAATTACGATCCGATAAATCTGGGAATATTCTTTGGCAAGTGCAAATTCCTTCTCTTCCTGAAACTGCAGTTCCCTTTCTCGAATCTGTTCCTGCACCTGTTCCTGTACAAAAAACGCATAAACCGCCCGTGTAATATCACTCACCGTCTTCTTTCGTTTCCTTAAAATCACGACAAGACCGTCCAACTTTTCTACAAATCGAACACGCAGCCCGTTCAATTGCGCGAGTTCTTCCGCCTCACAATTCCGCGGCCTTTGAACCCATTGAGACTTCCATTTTTTATATCCCCGGATTCCCAATGCAAGTACATAATTCTCCAGACGATCCACCTCTCCCCGCTCGAACCCGGTCATACCGGTGCGAAGAAAACGAAACACGCTCTCATAAGAAAAGTTTTGCTCCATCATATCCAGCAGACTTCGCACATACTCCACAAAAGCATTTAATAAAATACTTTTCTTATGATCCATAAATATTGGAATATGATACGCGGCACAAGCTCTCTCCAGATGTATCGCATAATTCTCGATATCACTGACGATCACCGCCATATCCCGGTATCGGTATCCTGCTTCCCGTACCAGTCTGCGCATCTTAGACGCCACAAATTCCGCCTCTTCCCTTGGATTTTTTGCCGCATGCATGGAAACGGACTGGTAATGCGGCGCTTCCCCATCCATAGAATCACTTTTCTCCGATACAAACTGTTTTTTATTGTGACGGAACAATTCGGATTCCAAAAATCCAAGTTCCGGATTCTCCCGGAAACGCCAGAGTGGTTTCTCATACAGGTAAACCGGCTCCTCCACGAACGTCCGCTGCTCTCCCGCAATTTTTGTCAATGTCTCCACGGTCTGTTTACTGACGGCAAACAATTGATAAGGATGCCGGCAGACAAACGGATCTTCTCCCTCTTCCATCACAACCGTAAGAAATACTTTTTTGCACACCTTCATCAACTCTCCCAGCAGCCGGTTCTGCACCGGTGTAAAACCGGTAAAACCATCCAGTACCACAACACTGTTCTTCAACAGGTTGGAGTACGGCACACAAGTACACAAAACTTCCAGAAGCTCCTCCTTCGTAATATACCGGTCTGCCAGGTATTGTTCAAATCCCTCATAAACCTTGCGAATATCTGCCAGTTTATAGTACAGATAGCTTTCCGGTTCCAGAGTATCCAGAAGAGAATCCAGTTCTTCCACTTTGATCCCATACTGTGTGAATTCAGAAATCACAGATTTCACTTCACTGATATATCCCTGCTTTTTCAGATTTTTTCCAAATACTTTCAACTCTTCCTGACAGGAACCTGCGATTTTCCGCAGGATCAGATTTTTCCCCTCATCATCCAGAACCTGTCTTGTCCCCTTTCCCAGTTCTTCAAACACCCGGTGGGAAAGACGTACAAAACTTAATACGTCAATGTTCATAATCCCTCCGCGGGGATGGGCCATACACAATTCCTTCTGTGTCTGCATGGTAAATTGTTCCGGCACAAGTACCAGATAATTAGTCTGTGGATACAGCCGGGATTCTTCAATGATCCGCCGATACACATATTCCGATTTTCCCGCTCCTGCATTTCCAAAAATAAACTGTAATGACATCGTCCGCCTCCTTCTGCCGCGTATGCTTTGCTGTTCTCCTGCATCTATGTTACGATTGTCCCTCCCTGATTGCAACCCTTTTTCAAAAGTTCGCAAGTCCGTTCTCATGGAATATTACTGTTCACACCCTACGGGCGCTACCAGGGCACAAAAACAGGCAACCGTCCCAAAAAGAACCATTGCCTGTGCTCTGTAAATCAAATATTTTCTTTTTTGTCTTCAAAATACCTTTTCCTAAATCTGCCAGTCTATGGGTTCCATACCGTGAGATTCCAAAAATGCATTGGTTTGACTGAACGGCCTGCTTCCAAAGAAACCACGGTACGCGGATAATGGGCTGGGATGAGGGGCTTTCAAAATTAGATGCTGCGAATTGTCCAGCATTTTTGCCTTTTTCTGCGCCGGACTTCCCCAGAGGATGAATACCATCGGCCGAGCCTGCGCGTTCAGCGCCAGAATTGCCGCATCGGTAAACTCTTCCCATCCAATTCCCCGATGAGAATTGGCCTGATGCGCCCGCACCGTCAAAACTGTATTTAACATCAATACTCCCTGCTGGGCCCATTTTGTCAGACAACCATGATTGGGAATACTGCACCCAAGATCATCATGCAGTTCCTGATAAATATTGACGAGAGACGGCGGGATCTCTACCCCTTTCTGCACGGAAAAGCAGAGCCCGTGCGCCTGCCCGTTGTTATGATAAGGATCCTGTCCCAGAATGACCACCTTTACCTCTTTCAGCGGAGTCAGATGAAATGCATTAAAGATATCGTTTGCCGGCGGAAAAATCTGCTGTGTCCGATACTCCTGATTGACCGTATCAAATAATTTTTTGTAATAGGGCTTTTTAAATTCCCCTTTCAGCGCTTCATACCAATCTCCATTAATTCCCGCCATATTTCCTTTCCTCCTTGCCCCGTTCCTTCACAGACGCACCGGAATACCTTCCCTGTTCAGGTATTCCTTTACTTCCTGTATCTCCAGTTCCTTATAATGAAACAACGATGCCGCCAACGCTGCGTCCGCCTTTCCCTCCGCCAGCGCATCTTTAAAATGTGACAATGTCCCGGCGCCGCCGGATGCAATCACAGGAATGGAAACATGTTCAGCAATCTTTCGCGTCAGTTCCAGATCGTACCCTGCTTTTGTTCCGTCACAATCCATACTGGTCAACAAAATCTCTCCTGCGCCAAGCTGCTCTACTTTTTCCGCCCAGACAACCGCATCCATCCCCACATCAATCCGGCCTCCGTTCTTATAAATATTCCAGCCGCTTCCGTCGGCTCTTTTCTTGGCGTCAATGGCCACCACCACACACTGGCTTCCAAACTTTTCCGCGGCCGCCCGAATCAGTTCCGGCGTATTGATAGCGGATGAATTAATAGAAATCTTATCCGCTCCCTCCCGCAGCAGCACCCGGAAATCTTCTACCGTCCGAATCCCGCCGCCCACGGTAAACGGGATAAAGACACATTCCGCCACTTTCCGAACCATATCCACTACCGTTCCCCGCTCATCGGAAGACGCTGTGATATCCAGAAAGATCAATTCGTCCGCCCCCGCCTTATCATAGGCCTTTGCAATCTCTACCGGATCTCCGGCATCCTTTAAATCCACAAAATTAACCCCTTTGACTACCCGTCCCGCATTCACATCCAGACAGGGAATGATTCTCTTTGTAAACATGCCTCTTTCTCCTGTTCTCTGCCACTCTTATAGTTCCACAAAATTTCTCAGAATCTGTAAACCGATGTCTCCGCTCTTCTCCGGATGGAACTGGCAGGCAAATACATTTCCTTTTTCCACAGAAGCATGTATGGAAACACCATACATTATAGAGGCTTTCACGATCTCCTCCTGCTCTGCTTCCAGATAGTAAGAATGCACAAAGTAGACGAACGCCCCCTCCGGCACACCCCGGAACAATCTGCCGGTATGAGTAAGATGTAGAGAATTCCATCCCATGTGTGGAATCTTCAGGTCGTCCTTTGCCGGAATCCGAAGAATCTTTCCCGGCAGAATTCCCAAACCTTCCACCCCCGGCGCCTCTTCACTGCCGGAGAATAAAAGCTGTAAGCCCAGACAGATTCCCAAAAACGGTGTCTGTCTGTCTGTCACTTCCCGAATCACAGACACAAGCCCTCTGTGGTGCAGATGCTCCATGGCATCCCCGAATGCCCCCACGCCCGGAAGCACCACCTTGTCCGCCGCAAGAATCTCCTGCGGACGATCCGTGATTTTCACATCCTGCCCCAAAAAAAGCAGCGCCTTTTCTACACTTTTGATATTTCCCGCACCATAATCTATGATTGCGATCATTCCCTCTTACCTCCACATTCTTTCCCGCACACTTCTCTGCCAAAAATACCGTGCAAAACGTTACGTTTATCTTTCCCCCATCCCCGTTTTGACAACCGGAATCTCCGTCTCGTCTTTTGCATCCAGATGATTGATATACTTTCTCGTCTCGCTTACAATGACAGGCGACAACAGCAGTACGGCAATCAGGTTCGGAATGGCCATCAGCGCATTCAGAATATCGGCAACCTTCCACACCAGATCCAGCGCCAATACCGGCGCGATAGCTGCCACCACGATATACAGGGCACGATACGGAATCAACCCGGTTTTTCCCGCAAAATATTCCACACACCGTTCTCCGTAATAGGCCCATCCCAGAATCGTGGAATATGCAAATGAAATAATTCCCACCACAAGAATCACCGGCCCCAGATACGGAATCTGTGAAAATGCCATGGAAGTCAACACACCGCCGTTGTCAATCTCATTTGCATTGATGGCCGGGTTTTTCATAATCGTTGTCACAAGCACCAGACCTGTCATAAGACAGACCACCACCGTATCCCAGAAAGTTCCCGTGGAGGAAACCAACGCCTGACGTACCGGATTTCTTGTCTGCGCCGCAGCCGCAGCAATGGGAGCCGAACCCATACCGGATTCGTTGGAGAACAATCCCCTTGCAACACCATACTGGATTGCAAGACGGATTCCGCCGCCTACCAGACCGCCTGCCGCTGCTCCCGGCGTAAACGCTAATTTCAGAATCGTCCCAATGGCCGGAAGAATAAAGTCATAGTTGATACACAGAATAATAATACATCCAATCACATAAAATACCGCCATAAACGGAACCAGTCTTTCACAAACCCGGGCAATACTCTTAATTCCTCCAAAGATGACTACCGCCGTCAGAGCCGCAACCAAAACACCCACAACCCATTCCGGAACATTCAAATTCTCCTTACACACCGTGGCAATTGCACTTACTTGTGTTGCACACCCGATTCCAAAAGAAGCAAATCCGGCAAACACTGCAAAAATCACTCCCAGCCACTTCATGTTCAGCCCACGCTCCAATGCATACATGGCGCCGCCCTGCATTCTTCCGTCCTCTGTCTTCACCCGATACTTTACCGCGATCAGAGATTCTCCGTACTTCGTCGCAATTCCAAATACACCGGTAAGCCAGCACCATAATACGGCTCCCGGTCCACCCAAAGCAATGGCAGTCCCCACGCCGATGATATTCCCGGTACCGATTGTGGAAGCCAATGCCGTGGAAAGCGCGCCAAACTGACTGACCTCTCCTTCCGCATCGGGATCTTTTGCAACGGAAAGTTTAATTCCCTGCGTAATCGTTCTCTTCTGAATGAACCCGGTTCGAATTGTCAAAAATACATGAGTGCCGAGAAGCAGAAAGATCATCCACCATCCCCACACAAAATCATCAAGCCACACAATTGCCGAACTAATTGTCTCTAACATCTGTTTTCTCCTCTCTATTTCCTCTCTCTCATTCCCAAAATATTTCCCCAGCCGGTTTCTGTCTTCGCCCCTCAGGCGCTCCGTCATCTGCATCCCCGCCGCCCACATAGCAGCGCACCGGGTTCTCTGTACTTCAACACATCATTATATTAAAGTTCAGAATTGAAAAAAAGGCATACATGTTACCGACTGTTGCCAGTTGGCACGAAGTATGCCATAACAAAATGTATTTTACATCATTTTCTTCTATTTTTCAAGATTTTTCGTCTCTTCCCTGTAATTTTCTGCGTCCAGTTCGAACCAGAATTCCACGCCATTGTCAAAATTGCATACCCCATATTGCTGATGAAACGATTCCATGATCGCCCGGACAATGGAAAGACCGATTCCATTCCCTCCATATTCCCTTGTATGCGCTTTATCTACTTTGTAGAACTTATCCCACAACCTGGAAAGATCTTCTTCGGGGATCTGTGCGCCGCTGTTGAATACCGTGACCCGCACCAGGTTTCCTTTTGGAATCACCCGGATCTCAATTCGCTTTTCATAGTCCACATGATGGAGCGCATTGGTCAGATAGTTTCGGAATACCTGCTCTGTCTTAAATTCATCCGCCCATACAAACACTTTCTCATCCGCAATAAAATCTACCGTCGCCCCGGCCTGCTGAATCAGAATCTCACAGCTCGCCAGAACGCCCTGAATCAGACGCACCACATCAAAGCGCTCCACTTCCAGTTCTTCCGCACCAAATTCCAACTGATTTAATGTCAGAAGGTTTCGTACCATCTGCGTCATCTTGTTTGCTTCGTCCATGATCACATCACAATAAAATTCCCGGCTTTCCGGATCCTCGCTGATCCCCTCTTTCAATCCTTCCGCATACCCCTGGATCAACGCAATCGGAGTTTTCAGCTCATGAGAAACATTTCCCAGAAATTCTGTCCGCATGTTCTCCATCTTTTCTTTCTGCTGAATGTCTTTCTGCAATTGATTGTTCGCCCGCTTTAACTCCGATATCGTTCTCTCTAATTTTCGGGACATACTGTTAAAATTCTCACCCAGAATTCCGATCTCATCCCGGCCGCCTCCCGTATATTTTACATCGAAGTCGAGATCCGCCATTCGCTTGGAAAGAGCCGCCAGTTCCAGAATCGGTTCCGTAATCTTCCGGGAAAAAAACCAGACGAGCAGCGCGCCAAACAGCATGGTCACAATCCCTACATAAATCAGAAATTTATTGGCCAGTCCGGCGCTGTCCCGAATACTCTCCAACGGACTTTGCAGCAAAAACAGAGAACCGTCCGAGAGTTCTCCGAACATCTCCAGATAACGGTCCTTTCGATGCTGAAAATCTTCCGCCTTATAAATCACATAGTTCTCTTCTTTTTCCAGAAGTTCTCCCTGGTTTTTGCCTGTCAGATAGCCAAAAATCGGCGCCGGAAGCGTTCCCTCCCTGACCTGCTCTGTCTGAAGAACGACTCCCTTTTCCTGATTGGCCACGGTAACAGATATATTCGCCCGTTCACTTTCTGTCTGCAGTTCCCGTTGTACCTCTTTCTCCTGCCACAACGCCTCATCCTCGACCGCCGTGCCAAGCATCTGATACATCCCAATCATATCCGCCTTCTTATGGGCAAGGTAATACCGTCCCAGAAAACTGGAATTCATCACAAAAATCATTACAAAAATTGTGGCAAGCAATCCTAGAAATACTGCAATCAACTGACGTTTGATTGAATTCATTCTGCGTATCCTCCCTGTTGTTTCATTCAAAAATCACCGGCAGATACGCTTATTCTCCGGTCTCAAACTTATACCCCATCCCCCAGATCGTCTTAATATATTCCCCTTTCTCTCCCAGCTTACTGCGCAGCTTTTTTACATGCGTGTCTATAGTACGGGCATCCCCAAAGTAGTCGTAATTCCACACATGATTCAAAATCTTTTCCCGTGACAGTGCGATCCCCTGGTTTTCTATAAAATAGGAAAGCAGTTCAAACTCTTTAAAACTCAAATCAACCTGTGCCTCGTCAATCTTCACAATATGGGCCGCTTTATCCACCGTAATTCCGCCCGCGTCAATCACATCATTCTTTTCGCTTCCCAGCGTTCTGCGTAAGATTGCCCCCACTCTCGCTACCAGAATCTTGGGACTGAACGGCTTGGAAATATACTCGTCCACTCCCAGTTCAAACCCCTGCAGTTCATCCCGCTCGTCCGAACGGGCCGTCAGCATAATCACAGGTACTTTGGAGTGCTCCCGGATTTCCCGGCACACCTGCCAGCCATCGATCTTCGGCATCATCACATCCAGAATCACAAGCGCAATCTCCTTCTCCTCATAAAAAAGGTCCATGGCTTCCATACCGTCTCCGGCCTCCAAAACCGTATATCCCTCTCTGACAAGGAAATCCCGCACCAGTTTACGCATCCTGCTCTCGTCATCCACGACCAAAATCTTAATCTTTTCCATCTGTCCGTTCTCCCTTTTCGTATTCTCACTTATCAGACTTCGAAAATCTCATTTATTAGAGACAGTATACGCAAAAGATATGTTTCTTTTGTGAAATCTCAAAAAAATGATATAAATTTCCTTTTTATTCTACACTTTTCAGTGATTCCACCATATTAATCTTTTTCAGCTTAAAATACATTACCCCATTGACAAATACAGAAAATGCAACGGTAATCAAAAAACCATATACAAAACTGCTAAAATCAATATTCCGGCCAAACATCGCGGAATCGATTTCCACTGTCACAATTACAAACTGATGAAGAAATTTCCCCAGCAGAATTCCGGCCAGCGCACCTAAAACCGTCAAAATCATATTTTCCCGGTATACATACTGCGCCACTTCTCCCGGATAAAATCCCAATACTTTTAGAGTCGCCAGTTCCCGTTTCCGCTCTGTAATATTAATATTATTCAAATTATACAGCACCACAAAAGCCAGCATTCCCGCGGAAATCACCAGAACCACCATCACAATATTCAGGCTGACCAGCATATCATTCAATTGTGTTTCAATATCGCTGGTATAGCTGATACTCAAAGCGCCTTTCTCTCTCAGGATCTCTTCGCCCACCTCTTCCTGTTCCGTTTCTCTGCCTTCCTTCATCATAAAATAGACAGACTGATATTCCGGAGTTTTCCCATAAATCTTTTCATAGAGAGAGGATGTCATATACAAATAATGCTGCATGTAGTTTTCACAGACTGCAGACACGACGACTTCCAGTTCCCCCTTTTCTTCATCCTGAATATAAATCGAATCTCCTGCGGCGACTCCCAGCTTTTTTGCCATTTTTTCGGTCAGAATCACCCCATCCTCCTCCAGAGAATATACTTCCTTCGTGATCCGGTCTCTGTGCACAACAAACCGGAAAAATGGTTCCGCCTCTTTCGGCACATTGAGATAAACGTCTCCTTTGGTATCGCCGCAGCCGATGGTAACCTGCTTTAAAAGCGTTTCGCTTGTTCTCTCCACCCGCGCATCCGCGGCAAGTTTTTCGCAGGCTTCCGTCCGCTCCGCTTCTGTGGCGTCTTCATTGAGAATCAGGTTTCCATCGTAAAGCTGCAGCTCATGATACTGCAAAAGTCCAATATCAAAAATAGAATCTTTCAGTC
This sequence comes from Lachnospiraceae bacterium, assembly GCA_910574195.1. Taxonomy (GTDB): domain Bacteria; phylum Bacillota; class Clostridia; order Lachnospirales; family Lachnospiraceae; genus Schaedlerella. Next base: position 119,594 of record CAJTBF010000011.1, read on the forward strand.
CAAATCCAACCAAAAGAAGCGCCATACAACCACCGATTCCAAAAATCGTCATAAAAAATCTTTTTTTATAGCGGATCAGATTCCGCAATGTGGCCTTCCACGTAAAACTCAGCCGGTTCCAGAAGAATCCCATCCGTTCCAAAAAGATCCGTTTTCCCTGCCTGGGCGCCGGCGGACGCATCAATTCTGCTGCCTGCTCCCGAAGCTCCCGACTGCAGGAAAAGAAGGTCGCCAGCAGAGTACAAATCAATGCTGCTGCGGAAGCCATGAACGCATACTGTATATTATAAGGAATCACCACGTTTGGAATATGCTCATACATAATTCCATACGCCGTTATAATCACAAACGGAAACACCTTTTCTCCGAATAGCACGCCTGCGATACTTCCGGTCAATGTCGCCACACAGGCGTATCCCAGATACTTTCCGGCAATGGCCCTCCGTTCGTATCCCAGGGCTTTTAAAGTTCCGATCTGGGTTCGCTGTTCCTCCACCATCCGTGTCATTGTCGTCAGACTGATCAACGCCGCCACCAGGAAAAACAGAACAGGAAATACTTTTCCTATGGCGCGCATCCGATCGGCATTTTCCCCGTAGCCGGCATGCTCCGGAAAGTCATCCCGATCCCGGAGATACCACTTTGCCGATTCGATCTCACGGACTTTTGTCTCTGCATCCTCCAGTTCCTTTTCTCCATCCGCAATCTTCGCGTCCGCCTCCGCCTTCGCCCTGGCATACTCTTTTTCTCCGTCTGAAAGTTCCTTTTCCTTCTCCGCAATCTCCCGCCGGGCTGACAGAAGTTCCGACTCTCCTTCCCGGGACTGCTGCCATCCTTTCGTAATCTCCGCCTGGGCCGCGTCCAACTGCGTCTGGGCGCCGGACAATTGTTTCTCCGCCTGCTCAAATTGTGCCGGCGCCTGGGAAAGCTGCCCGGCCGCGGTCTTCAACTGCTGCTCTCCGGCGTCTAACTCAATCCGGGCCGTTTCAATCTGCGCCTGTCCTGCCTCCAACTGCTGCCAGGCTGCAGCCATTTGATTCTGTCCGGCCGTCAGGGCCGCCTGGGCCTCCTCCCACTGTTTCCGGGAAGCCGCAAGCGCTTCTTCTCCCGCTGCAATCTGCTGCTCCCCGAACGCTAATTCTTCCGCCATTTTATGCAGAAGCGCCAGCGTATCCGGATCCACAGGGTTCCCCGAAGCCAAGATGTCATACTGTGCTTTCAGTGTACTCCACTGCTGAATAGCCGCATCCAACGCGGAGCGCTCCTGTACAAGCTGCGTTTCCCACTGTGCAAGCTGTACGCTTTGTTCCTCCAGCTTTGCCTGTTCCTGCGCAATCTGTTCCCGCTGCCGCTCCAAAGCCGCGCTTTGTTCCTCCAGCAGGGTACGCTGGCTCTCCAGCAATTGGCTCTGCCGGTTATATTCCTCCACCTGCCGGTTATATTCCTCTATCTTCTGGTTCAGCTGCCGCCCCTGCGCATTGGCCTGCCCTGCCTGCCGATACAGTTCTTCCTCCCCGGAAAGCAGTCGGGCTTTTGCCTGCTCCAACTGTGCCGAGGATGTTTCAATCTGCCCTTTCCCATCCTCCAGCTTCTTCCGTCCGTCTGTAAGCTCCCTCTCCGCCTTTGCCAGTTCCTCTTCCGCTTCCCCGCGGGCATCCGCAAGTTCCTGTTTTGCATCGGTTATTTTCTCCTGCGCTTCTTCTCTGACCCCTCGGGTACGTGCTTCCTCCCTCTCTTTCTGAATCTCTTTGATCTGCTTTTTCACCTCTTCTATACGATCCGTATAGGCATCGGTAAATTCGGTCAAACCCGCCGCCTCTTTCACGGAAAGATACAGTTCCGTGTAGACCTCTGTCCGGAAACTTTCTTCCGGCACGCAAACAAAACCGGCAATACTGCCGGTGCCGATCGTCGTGCTCCCACGATGAAATCCAATATAGCAGGGACTGCTGACCGCGCCTACAATCGTAAACGTATCTGTTGTCAGCGTGTCCGTAATCTCGTCTTCCTTCCCGGAAGTCAGACATATCTTATCTCCAATGGAAAATCCCCCCGATTCCAGATAATCCACATCCACCACACACTCGTTCTCTTTCCCGGGAAGTCTGCCCTCCTCCACTGTCAGAACATTCATGGTAGGCAATATGGACATCACATGCACCGCCTGGCTGCTGTCCTTCGCCTGACACAACGCATCCACGGAATACCCATATTCTACCTTCTCCACCCCGTCCAGTTCTTCCAGGGCATGGATGTCCTCTTCTGTCAGTCCAAGCGTACTGATAATCTGAAGGTCCGCCATCCGTTTTTCGTCAAAATAGGCGTCCCCGGAAAACCGCATATCCGGCTCTGTGGCACGGATTCCGGAAAAGAATGCAACGCCGATGGCCACGATAAAAAAGATCGAAAGAAACCGTCCCAGGCTGGTCCGGATTTCCATAAAAAATTCTTTTCGCAGTGCTTTTTTTCCCATATGTACAACCTACCATTCAATCTCGTCAATGGATACCGGATATGCATTAGTCTCCATACCGGATACTTTGCCGTTTTTAATCCGGATCAGCCGATCCGCCATAGGAGCCAGCGCGGAATTATGAGTAATCACGATCACCGTCATTCCCTTTTCCCGGCACATATCCTGTAAAAGTTTCAGAATGGATTTCCCTGTATTGTAATCCAGAGCGCCCGTTGGCTCGTCGCACAAAAGCAGTTTTGGATTTTTGGCCAGTGCGCGGGCAATAGACACACGCTGCTGCTCTCCGCCGGAAAGCTGCGCCGGGAAATTGTCCAGACGGTCTCCCAGCCCCACGTCCTCCAGAACGGTCCTGGCATCCAGGGGATCCTTGCAGATCTGCAGCGCCAGTTCCACGTTCTCTTTTGCCGTCAGATTGGGAACCAGATTGTAGAACTGGAACACAAATCCAATCTCATTGCGGCGGTAACCGGTCAACTGCCGTTCATTATACCGGGTGATATCCGCCCCATCCACGATAATTTTCCCGGTAGTCGCCGTATCCATCCCGCCCAGAATATTTAGGACCGTCGTTTTTCCTGCGCCGCTTGGTCCTACAATGACAACAAACTCACCCTTTTTGATTGAAAAATCAATTCCGTCCACCGCCCGGATCTCTACTTCTCCCATCTGGTAGACCTTTGTGATATTCGTCAGTTGTACAAAATCTTCCATCTTTTTCTCCATCCTCAATCCGTCTTCCTGCAAAGCCGACCTCTGAAATCATCCAATGGTACATCGGCAGAAATAAGTTCCGTAATATACTACTGGATTATATCATATTAAAAGAGAAAAAGAAGAGAGTTCATATTTTTTTTAGATTTTAAAAAGGTGCAATGCCTTTCATAATTCAGTCAAATGCCCCGTAGCAAGCTACGAGGCATGAGGTTTGTTATACGCAACAAGCTGCGGGGTATTTGATCCTCGCGACAGTCGCCAAATATCCATGCAAGCATGGCTACTTGGCTCGTTGCTTCGCGGAAATAAAGACTTCGCACCTCCGTGTTGCCATACTCATTTGGATTTTATTCTTTGATCCGGTCAATCTCGGTTAAGTTAATACCAGAAGAAGTAAGAATGATTTTTAATTCAATATATCTTACCTTCATCACTTTATATACCTCAGATTCCTTTTCTGCTAAAAGCATATAAGTTTGTAGTCTGGAGAATTCTTCGATGTTTTTTTGCATCATTTCCTTTTCAGTCATACCATCACCTACTTTCTATAAGTGCCGTTTGCTTTGGTATTTTCATTATATCAATAAGTGATTTTGGTGTAAAGCCTTCATTCAATTATTGATCGAAAACCAACGAAGGAATCTGTTATCGCTGCGTAAGTCTGTTCTCACGGAATGCGTTAGATTGCGCATTCCTGAGCCGTGAAAAGTAACAGGAATCGTTACTAATCACGGTGCCTTGCACTTTGCTGCAACGCTTTGACACAGGCGCCCTCTGCCGGAACAGCCCGGTTCTGTATCAATTGAAAATCCGGTACATACTTTCGCAGCGCTAATGTCATGGCATCCAGATGCAGTAAACTTGCCGCCTTTACAAACATACTGCCGGACAGTACGATGGGCAGTTCCTGTTGATCCATTCCTGTATTCGCGTCCGGCAAAGTATACCCATCCGGGCATCCCGCATCTAATGTGCTCCGCACGAGCGGACGCTTCGCGTCCGATAAAGTATATCGAATAAAGTTTCCCATGATCTCACCCATGGAATTTCCAAAAGAAATCAGGATATCCTGACAAACCTTATCCCCTTCCCGGGCAAGCAGAAAAATCTCCTTTGCAATCTTCCCGTTTTCGTATACTTTTTCCGGTTCTTCCTGCATTCTGCTCAGGACCCCCTCTATATCCTTTACGCTGCACAATTCGGGAATCCGCGTCTCCAATCTTGTCTTTGGCCCGGTATGTTCCTCACTGCGGAATCCATAGTGCAGCGCTTCCCGGATCAGCATTTTCGTGGCCGGAAGATTCCCCTGTTCATACCGTAGCGCCCGAAGAGTATGCCGCCTCCCTTCCGGATCCTGCAAAGCAAAATTAAACTCGGTTCCGCAGACCGCCACTCCACCCCAGGACACGGAAGGCACACAGGCCATGGCAATCCACACGTCATTTTCAATCTTGTACGGAATTCTCCCAAATACCGGAAGGAAAATTTCTGTCAGCCGCTTCTCGTCCTGTAAGGAATCGCATCCGGCAATTCCGATATGCACAAAGGAAATCTCATCCTCCGAAAGTTGTGCCCGCAAAAGCAGGTTTTCCAAAACTTCCCGCATATTTTTTTGTACTTCTTCCGCCGGAAGAAATTCATGATTGGTGGGGCCTCCGGTATAGGAATATTTTTGCTTCCCAAGGTCGTCGCACAGAATTCCCTGGGTCTTTGTTCCCCCACCGTCAATTCCGATCACATACGCCATCTCTTTTATCCTCTCAAATACTGCATTTCTTCTTTCGACAAAGACAACTCTGCCGCGGCAATACTTTCCTGATACTGTTCCACCGTACGCGGTCCGATCAGCGCTGCGGACGGAAACGGACTGTGCAAAAGATAAGCAAGTGTGATTGCTGTCAGCGTTGTCTGTTTTTTTTCTGCCAAATGCAGCGCCCGCTCATATCGTGCAATATTCTTTGCAGAACCATATAATTTCTGCAAATTTTCAGGTACCGCTGTCTGAGCCCGATTGTGATATTTCTGGAAAAATCCCCTGGCCTGCGATTCATAAGCAAACGCCATCAATCCGGTTCTTTCATGCATCTGATATGCAGCTTCATCCATATTGGTACAGCCCGGCCATGGGTAATACTCCATCTGCGCATCCGCCATACTCCATAATGTCTGATTGGCAGAAAATCCCTGCAATCCATGTGCCTGTGCATAATTCTGCCCTGCCTCTATACGCTTTGCACTCCAGTTGGAAGTCCCAAAATACCGGATTTTCCCTTCTTTTTTAAATTCATTCAGATATTCGATGATTTCTCCTGCCGGAAGCTTTACATCGTCCCGATGCAAAAAGAATAAATCAATTACATCGGTCTGCAGCGCTTTCAGACTTTCTTCCAGATCTGCCTGAATGTCTTCCTTTCGCAGACGGGAAATCTCCGGTTTTTTGGGATCCGGATGCCCCCCTTTGGTTACTACGATAAACTCATTTCTGCAATTTCTCTGTTTCAGCCAGTTTCCGATGTGCCGATCACACACATTCGTACCGGCCGGGAAAAATTTTCCATATACATTGGCAGAATCCAGCATATTTCCACCTGCTTCCCGGTACATATCCAAAATTTTCCATGCATTCTCCACAGAGCCTTCCACACTACATATGGAACCCATTACAATTGCTGCCGTTTTCAAATCCGTTCCCGAAATCTGCACATATCTCATTTTTTCTCTTCCTTTCCCTTCCGTCCCTCAAAATTCCCCATCTGCATCTCCACATATCCTTCTCCCGGAATTTCATCGGAGACTCTATAAATTTTCTTACCGCCGCCTGCATTCCTTTGCCAGGAGTTTTCCTGTTCTTATTTCAGAACCGAACCTGCACTGATGGCGTTCTCCACCTGCCGGCTGAAGAACAGATATAACACAATCGGAATAAAACTGGTAATGACCATGGACGCAAACAACCCTCCAAAATCACTTCCCGACCGGGTGGAATATCCCAAAAGCATCAAGGGAAGTGTTTTCTTGGCATCACTGTTCAGCAGAACCAGGGAATAAATAAACTCATTCCAGCTATTTAAAAAGATATAAATACTCATGGCCGCAATGGGAGACTTCATCAACGGCAAAATGATCGTGAAGAATAAACGGAAAATACCGCATCCATCCATCACCGCCGCTTCCTCCATCTCATAAGGAATCCCCTTTAGAAAACCGGAAGCGATCATGGTGGATACTCCGATATTGAATGCAGTAATCACCAGAATAATGGACAGCGGATTGTCTACCAGATGGATTTTTCTCATAATGATAAAAATCGGAATGACCACAATCTGTGAGGGAAGTAAAATGCCAAGCATGGCAATGGACATTCCCACATTTTTATATTTCCACCGCATTCTTGTCAACGCGTACGCCAACATGGTGGACACCACCACCGTCAATAAAATCGTAAGCAACGTATAAATCACACTGTTTTTAAAATAATGCAGTACATTTCGGTTGACAATGGCATCATAATAATTTCCCAGGAATAATTCTTTCGGCAACCCGAACGTATCTCCGGTTACAATCTGTTCGGTTCTGCGGAAAGAATTGACTACCAGCCAGTAAATCGGATACAGGGTAGTCAATACCAGAAGGCCAAGAATTGCCGTGGTCACTCTGCGGGCCAGTTTATTCTGCATTTCATTTGGATTTCTCATCTTATACCCTCCCTAAAATTCTACTTCCTGATCCCGGATCAGGAAATTGATCACGGCCAGAATCACAATACTTTCTAAAATGGTAATGGATGCAATGGCACAGGATAATCCCAGCCGGGAATTCGAAAACGCTTCTCTATATATGAGCATCATAACGGTCATCGTCAGATCTCCCGGCCCCCCCTTGGTCATAACATAAACTTGCGGGAAGGTATAAAATCCGCCGATCGTATTGATGATGATACAGGTTTTGATAATATTTTTACAAAGAGGCAGTGTAATATATCTGGAAATCTGCAGAAAATTAGCACCGTCTATTTTAGCCGCCTCATAGTAAGATTCCGGAACCGCCATGATCCCCGTATATACCAGAAGAATAGTCATTCCCAAAACCCACCACATTCCTACAATGGCCACACAGATCATAGCCGTCTTCTGATCAGAAAGCCAGGACGTCTTCAGGGAAGAGAGATGAAAAAAGTCCAGCAACTTATTCAAAACCCCCCATTCCGTATGATAAATAGACAGCCATAACTGGGAAATGACACTGATAGACAACACAAACGGAATCAAATATGCGGTTTTATAGAACTTCTGAATCCGGGATTTCAAACCGCAGGTGAGAAATGCAATCAGCGTTCCCAGAATCGCAATTCCAAATGTGGCAAAAATTGCCAGCCCCAGTGATTTCCAATTTGCATTTGCAAAATAACCTTCCGTAAATACCTGCCTGTAATTGTTCCAGCCTGCGAATTCACTGAAAGAAATTCCATCTGTTTTTTGAAAGGCCAGATAAAATATGTAAAAAATAGGATATATGACCAATGTAAAGAACAGAAGGGCCGCAGGAGCGCAAAATAAAAATATGTTCCGTTTACTTCCTAATATTTTCTGCATGTTGATTCCCTCCGAACCTATATACGGGATACGGCAGATCTGCTGTCCCGTATCCCGTATAAGATAAATTGATAATTTTATTTATTCGGCTGCGATTGCCTTGTCCAGATCAGCAAGGAAATCATCCACAGAATAGTTCGGATCTGTAAAGAACTTGCTTGCCGCTTCCATAGACAGTGTCGTTCCGGTCGATGTTGGCATAATATCCTGCAGGAAGTTCTTAGAATATTCGAATTTCTTCATATCTTCTGCAAACTGTGCAACTGCCGCTGCCGGTTCCTCCGGAAGTTCCCAATTCATCTTCGCTGCATCAAACGGAACTGCAACATTCCCTAATACCGTGTATTCATACTGGTTTCTCAGTTTGGAAAGTCCGATTGCCAGATCTACTGCTTCTTCCGGATTTTCTGTTGCCGCATTGACCATAAATCCACAGTTCGTCTTCTGTCCGCCGGAAATATTTACACCGTAATCCTCCACGTCCTCTGCATGAACCATGGGATAGTACATCAAACCTGCATTATCACCAAATTCCTGACAAATCGACGTCAAGGTAGAACTTGTCTCGGAAATAATCGCCGCTTTCTTAGTAGAGAACAGTGCGCCTGCCTCTGTCCGATCCATCAGTCCGATATTTTCCGGGAAATATCCTTTTTCCAGCATCTCCTTTGTCGCTTCCGCCGCTTCTCTCCATGCGGTGCTGTCTACAAACTTCAATTCTCCGTTCACTGCTTTCCAGGAATCTTCCGGTGAAACTGTATAGGCAAGAGTCTCCATGAAATCAAGGGCCATCCACTGATCCTTTGCTCCGGTTACGATGGGTGTATATCCCTTTTCTTTCAATGCTTCCAGCGCTGCCATGAAATCGTCCAATGTCTTCGGAGTTTCCTTAATTCCTGCCTCTTCAAAAGCCTCTTTATTATACATATTTATCCAATAAGAAGTCGGTTCAAATGGAATTGCAAATATTTCATCCTGCTCCTGAACAAAAGAAGCGACCTGCGGCACCATATTATCATAAAATCCGGAGGATTCCAGATAATCGTTCATTTTCAGAACATAATTTCCGTTGATCAGAGGTGTTGCCCATGTACCGCCATGACACCACCAAACATCCACCGCATCACTGCCGGATGCCAACGCGGTTCTGATCTTTGTCTCCACGGTCTGTGCATCTCCCTGCGTAATTTCAAATGATACATTATAATCTGGAAATTCTTCCGGAAGGACTTCTTCAATGTAGTGTGCAATGTCCAGCATGTTGTCCTCTGTCACAAAAAACTCTACATTCAGATCTGTCTTTTTTGCCGTATCTTCTGCTTTTTCCGTGTCTGCACTACTGTCACCGCCATTGCCGGATCCGCATGCCATGGTTCCCATAGCCAGAATCATTCCCAACGATAACGCCACTGCTTTTTTTAGATTCTTCTTCATAAACTTCATCTCCTTTTTTAGTGTCTCTTATTTGGAATAAATTTATTCTAGCATTTTGATCTCTATTTAGGAAATAAAGTATTTTGCCGTTTTATCATTTTTTTTGATATTTTCTAAAGAATCTTTTTTTCCCGATATTCGTTGGGAATCATTCCCACGATCTGTTTAAATGTAGAGAAGAAATGGTTGTAATTCTTGAATCCGGTCTCAAACGCCACTTCTTTGAGAGGTATTCCCTCCCTGGTTTCCAACATCTGCTTTGCTTTCTCAATCCGAATATGATTCAGATAACTTACCAGATTCATTCCCGTATCGCTCTTGAATACTCTGCTTAGGTGGCTTCCGCTTACCTGCAGATATTCTGCCGTTTCACTCAGGGAAATCGGGTGTTTATAATTCTGATGAAGATACGCAATGGCATTGGCCGTCAGTTTATTATATTTTTTATGTTCTTCTCTCACCGTACCCAGGTCACAAAAATCCATACAGATTTCTCTTAACCATCTTTCAAATTCTTCTAACGTCTCCAGACGCTGGACCTTTCGAAAACGTTCGTTATGGGCATTCAACGAATGTAAATCCAGCTTTTTTTGTTCTGCAAGATGCGCAATCTGCTGCAGAATTTCAGAAAAGAAATCTCTTACTTTTTTCTCCTGTTCTTTTCTTTTTCTGATCTGACAAAACAATCCGGTAATCTTTTCCTCTACGCCTTCCCGGTCATTTTCCAAAAGTAATTCCAAAATCTGATCTTTGTAAGATGCATCGGGCACATCCCCTTTTTCCTCTGAGGAGGAAAACTCCGTCAAAAGCGCCTGCTCCCAAATGGTATGTCCTCCTCCCAGATAGAATTTACTCCGCAGCCGCTGTTCCGCCTTCTTATAATACTCGGAAAGTTCCTGCAGACTGAATGCAATCGAACTGATGCTGGCTGTAATCGTCATATTCAAAAATCGTTTCAGATTTCTTCGGATCTCCAGCAATAACGTATTAAGCATCTGCTGCGCTTCAAAAATACTATAAATCCGATCGCAGGATAATACCATACAATATTGATTGTCCCGGATTTTTACTGCCATAATTCCCGCCGTCTTTTCTGTCGTCTCTCTAAAAAGCTGTTCGATAAACTGCTGAATTCGATATTGTCCCCGCTCGTCCATTTCTTCCGTAATCAAAAAATAGTCGTCAATTTCACAAAGTGCAAGTATATTGCGCTTCTCTCCCAGGGGCAGCCTGTAATCAACAATCCATTGCCGGCACTCTTCCTCCAGTTCAAAAAAGTGCAGCAGAATTCGTCGGGTATACAATGCGCGGAGATATTCTCTGTCCCGCAGGGTAAGATTCTCATTTTGCTCATTTTCCTTGGCATTGTCCACTGCCAGAAGTGTTTTCCATAACTGTTCCGCATTCAATTCCCCTTTCAGAATGTAATCCAATGCGCCTAGTTTCATGCTCTCACGAACATATGCAAAATCATTATAAGAACTCAGCACAATGACGGATACCGGATATTTCCTCCGAATAATTTCCCGGATCAATTCGACTCCGTTCATAATCGGCATGTCCATATCCACCAATACGATCTGCGGCATACACATCTGCATCTTTTCCAGCGCTTCCCTTCCGTTTGCAGCCTCCCAGACAATCGTATCGCCGTATTGTTCCCATTCCACCATAGAACGAATTTTATTACGCGCCATATAGTCATCATCCACAATCAATATCGTCTTCATCTATATCCCTCTCGTTTGCCGGAAAAATAAGTTCTACTACCGTGAAACCGGGTCTGCTTAAAATCGTAATCCCATAAGAATCCCCAAATAATAATTTCAGCCTCTGATCCACACTTTTTACCCCCAGTCCGCATATTCCTTTCTCCGATCTGCTTCCTGCCAAAAGCTCTCTTTGTAATTCCTCGGAAATTCCGGGACCATTGTCGGTCACTGAAAGATGGATCTCCTGGTTCTCCAGGCTTCCCTGAATTCTTACAATTCCTTCCCGTTCTTCCATCTGAGAAACCCCGTGGACAATCGCATTTTCCACAATCGGCTGAAGTACAAATTTAGGGATTTTCTGAGAAAGCAGCACTTCCGGAATCTCAAACTCCACCTGGTAAAAATCTGCGAAACGATACGACTGAATCAGCAGGTAGTCTTTCACATAAGAAATTTCTTTCTCCAATGTAATGATTTTACTTTCCTTTCCCATACTGACTACCAGAATATTGGTCAGTGCATTCGCAATATTTTCAATATGTTCCATCCCCCGAAGCTTTGCAAGATAAGAAATCGTATTCAGTGTATTCGCCAGGAAATGTGGATTGATCTGAGCCTGCAGTGCATCAAATTCCAACTTTGCTTTCTGCTCTGTCTGTTCCTGAATATTTTGCATGAGCGTATGAATCTCCGCTGTTGCACAGTTGAACCCTTCCGCCAGTTGTCGTATCTCATCTTCCCCCTCATCTTTGATCTGCTGTTCAAACTGTCCTTCCCGAAGCAAAAAGGTATATTCCAGTATATGGTTCAATGGAATAACAATACTGGTATTGATTGTCGCCGCAATGGTAAATCCCAGAATCAGAACAACCACCCCGATGAAAACCATCAAAATACTTGTGGAATTCGAAACAGAATGAATATAAAAATAAGGGATCAGTGCAAACATATACCATCCCGTCGTGCCCATTTGTTTCCAAACAGTCATATATTCTTTTCCTTCAATTTCAAAATCTGTGCTCTGGTGCTGCTCACCGGAAAATGTATCCAACAGGGAGGACGCATCTATTTTTTCATATTCTTCCCGGCTCCCGGAGACCAAAATTCCCTCTGTATTTATCGTATACATCGCAGTACCTTCTCCAAGAGATTTTTCAATATCTTCGTAAATATCTCTCAGAAATCTTTCATTCAAGCCTATAATCATGATCCCGCCAATCTCTCCGGTTGCCAGCTTCCGTACCCGGTTTACCAGATAAAGTCCCGGTACTCCCTCTTCTGCCCTCTCCGGGTAATACCAGTAATATGGTGTCTCCTGTTCTTCTGCATCCGATGTGATCTCCTTCATATTATCCTGCATCCCTGGATACTCTTTTCCAAACAACAGATAAGTCTGTTCCCCGGACGCAAGATAGGCAACACTCTGTACATATTTTTTATTACCAAATCTCATCCGGCAAACGTTGGATACAAGACGATAATTATTCAGGAAATCCCAATCTACTTTTTGCTGATTCTGCACCATATTCTGAAAGCTGTCCGAATATACCAGCTCGATTCCGCACTCTTCCAGCCACTCCACCTCGTTTTCCATGTTGGTGCCCAGTTGGTCCATCAATGCCTCAGAATATGTCTGTATTGTTTTCTTCATGGATTTATTAAAGATAATATGTGTCAAAAGTATAATGAAAATAATGGGAATAAGAACCAGAAAAGCAATGCTGTAATTCAGCCGTTTCTTTATACTGAATTTTCGTAAATTCGTCCATAAAAAGGATGTATGTGTATCTTTCATACTCTTCCTCCCCGTATAACGATCTTTTTTATTTCCGCGAAGCAACGAGCCAGGCAGCCATGCTTGCATGAGTATTTGACTTTTCAAAAAGGCCCGATTCCGGTACTCCCGAAACCAGGCCTTATGAATGGAAGCAATGGGGCTCGAACCCATGACCTCTCGCGTGTGAGGCGAACGCTCATCCCAGCTGAGCTATGCTTCCATCAAATATGATACAAAAACGGGAAAATCCTAAAAACTTTTCCCTGTTCACAGCGCCCTGATCCATCCATGGACAAACTGCAAAATGGACCTGGCGGGAGTCGAACCCGCGTCCAAAAACCTATCCCATGTACTTCTACTATCATAGTTCGTTCTTTTTCATTCCCTCTGCCGTACGGAAACGAACATCCTTACGGGTTTGGTAGCTTCATAATACGCCTGCCGGCTCAAAGCTTTGCCGGTATCGTTTCCCGCATGGTCGGTGCCAGATTCCCGGAGTGCGGGTGCCCCGGGGCTGACATGCAGCAATTAGGCTGCAGCTAATTCGAAATTATCGTTAGCGTTTAATTTTAAGTTTGCGATTTGACGCATCTGCCTGCGGATAGCTTCTCCATCTTCAAGATCCCTGTCGAAACCAGTACAAGCCCTTGCTATATAAATAGATATTACCTATTTATTTTAAAAAAAAGTCTGACATAAGTCAAGAGAAACCTTTCATTTATCTAAAAATATAGTAACAGTTCAGCCCAGGACTTTGCACTTGCTGCAAAGTCCGTAAGAATACATAGCAGTTGGAATAGAATCCGGCCTCTTTGCCGCAAGGCAAACTTCAACAGGCCGGATTCCGTAACTATTTAGCCGTAGGCTGAATAGTTACAAAAATATAAAATCTTCTTCTCATAACTGTTTTATATTCCCGCCCTTTATGATAAAATAAGAAAGGTTACAAACATAGAAAGGGGTTCTGATTTTATGCCAACAACATACGCACACTACAAATTTGGCAGAGACGTGATCAGTGCACTTCCCAGATCACTCCAGCATTCGATTGAAAACAACCGGGAATTATACGACATTGGTCTGCATGGACCGGATATTCTGTTCTACTATAAAGTAACTTCAAAGAATCATGTAAATGCCGCCGGATATCATCTGCATGATCAATTTGCAGATGTATTTTTCAGACAGGCCGCCGATATCATAAAACAATCTGCCAATCCGGACGCTGCTCAGGCATATATCTATGGATTTATCTGCCACTTTGCACTGGACAGTGAATGTCACAAATACATTGAAAAAATGATACAGGTAAGCGGCATAAGCCATGCGGAGATTGAAATGGAGTTTGACCGCCTGCTTTTGACAGAAGATTTCATCAATCCGGTTTCTTATCTGGCAAGCAGGCATATTCATCCGACAAAAAAGAATGCGGAAATCATCGCGCCTTTTTTTGATGGAATCACAACAGAAGAAGTGGAAAAAACATTATCTTCTATGATCTCCGTTCATAAATTACTGCTCGCTCCGAAACCATTAAAACGGAACTTCCTGTTCTTAGGTATGAGACTGGCCGGTTTATATGCCTCTCATCACGGCATGGTCATGAGTCTGGAAGCCAATCCTGCCTGTCAGGATTACTGCCGGCTTTTGAAAAAATTATATGCGGGTGCCGTTCCTCTTGCCGCCGGTCTGATCCTGAAATATCAGAAAATGCTTCTTCAAAATGCCGCGCTTCCGGAACGCTTTCACGAAACTTTCGGTCCGGGCGAAAAGTGGGAAAGTCTCCCGCTTTAAAAACAGAAAAGCTGGATAAGCTAACAAATACCAGAGGAGGTGCATATGAAATTTAAATTGACAGCATTAGAAAAAAAATGGGTACTCTATGACGTGGGAAATTCGGCATTTACCATGCTGGTTGCGACCATCTTCCCCATCTATTTCAATTATCTTGCCGAAAATGCAGGAATCTCCAACGCAAATTATCTTGCTTACTGGGGATATGCCTCCTCCATCTGCACCTTGCTTGTCGCTCTCATGGGCCCTACCCTGGGGGCGATCGCAGACACAAAAAATTTCAAAAAGAGAATTTTCAAAATCGTTCTGTTTCTTGGAGTAGCCGGATGTATTCTGCTGGGATTTCTCTCCTCCTGGCTCTGGTTCCTGGTGGTATTTATTCTTGCGAAAACCGGATATTCTGCCAGTCTTGTTTTTTATGATGCCATGCTGACGGATGTCACAGAGCCAAAACGGATGGATACTGTTTCCTCCCAGGGCTTTGCCTGGGGGTACATCGGAAGCTGTATCCCTTTTATTGCCAGTCTTGGCATCGTACTGGGCGGTGGATCGATCGGACTGACCATGCAGTCCTCCATGGTGATCGCGTTCCTGATCATCGCCATATGGTGGCTGCTTTCTGCCGTTCCACTGCTTCTATCCTATGAACAGAAATATTACATTGCATCTACGGAACATGTGATTCAAAACAGTTTCCGCCGTCTTGGAAAAACATTCCGGGATATGAAAAAGGAACCTCATATTTTTTTGTTTCTACTCGCTTTTTTCTTTTATATCGATGGTGTTTACACGATTATTGATATGGCGACCGCCTATGGACAGGCGCTGGGATTGGACAGCACCGGTTTGCTTCTGGCACTTCTGCTGACGCAGATTGTGGCATTCCCTTCCGTACTGCTTTTGAATCAAATTGCCAAAAAGATCCACGCCACCACGATTTTAACACTATGTATTGGAGCATACTTATTCATCTCTGTGTATGCTTACGGTTTGCATACGCAAAGAGATTTCTGGATCCTTGCCGTACTGGTCGGAATGTTCCAGGGAAGCGTACAGGCGCTCTCCCGCTCCTATTTCGGAAAAATCATTCCGGCAGAAAAATCCGGTGAATACTTCGGTCTATATGATATCTGTGGAAAAGGAGCCGCTATTCTTGGAACCTCCCTGGTTTCTGTTACAACACAGCTTACCGGACAGATGAATCTGGGAGTCAGTATGATTTCTATTTTATTTGTGATCGGACTTCTCCTTTTTCGAAAAGCAATAAAGCTAAATCCCGCAAAATAAAAACAAGGCAGCTGCAAATAGATACCTGCAGCTGCCTCTTTTTTGTCCGATTTTTATTTATAGAAGTCCAAATTCCCGCATTGCCTTCTCCAACACTTCTTTATGCTGCGGTTCGATCTCTGTCAAAGGTCCTCTTAAAGGCCCGCAATTTTTTCCCAGCAAATTCATGGCAGCTTTTACCGGGATCGGATTCACTTCGCAGAATAACGCATCACACAAGGAAAGTGCTTTCAATTGCATCTGACGGCTTCCTGCAAGATCTCCTTCCAAAAACTTAAATACCATCTCATGCACATAAGACGGAGCTACATTCGAAAGTACAGAGATTACACCAAGCCCGCCTAAAGCCAATAACGGAACTACCTGATCATCATTTCCGGAATACAACTCAATATTCCCATCGCACAGAGACATGATCTTTGCCACATTCCCGATATCTCCGGATGCCTCTTTCACTCCTACAATATTATCCACATGACGCACCAGATGCGCAATCGTAGCCGGCTGTAATGCACATCCGGTACGGGACGGAACATTATAAAGAACGATGGGAATCTTTACTTCCTTTGCAACCGTCGTGTAATGCGCAATCAGTCCGTTCTGCGTTGCTTTATTATAATAAGGGGTTACCAACAGAAGACCTTCCGCCCCCGCTTCCGCGGCAGCCGTTGACAATTGTACCGCGGTGAAAGTGCTGTTCGAACCGGTTCCTGCAATGACAGGAATCCTATGATGAACCCGTTCGATTGCAAACTTGACTACATCTATATGCTCTTCCTCCGACAGTGTCGCAGATTCCCCTGTTGTCCCGCAAATCACGATCGCATCGGTCCCCTCCGCAATTTGTTCTTCGAGGATCTCATCCAATTTTTCATAATTTACTTCCAGATTATCCTTCATTGGTGTAACAAGCGCAACACCCGCTCCTTTAAAAATAGCCACTGCTTCTCCTCCTTATGTCTCCTATACAAAAAAGAAACGGCAAAATGCGCCGCCCCATATATACATACTTCGTATAGCAGATAACACTCTATCCTGCACATTCGATTTCCATATATACAATTTTAAGGATAACACTGCCGTATCGTATTGTCAAGAAATACTTAGAGATCCGCCAACTTTTCCTGGGAAATCATGGATGCGTCCAATGTTTTCAGATCCTCTGAAGGAATCTCATATACCCCATCCTCTGTCTTCTGAATATGTACGGTTACTTTTTCTGCCTCTCCAAAATGCGGCCCTGCTTCCAATCCTGCCTGCAGAACTTCATAATAAATCTGATATACTTTTGCCTGTATCTCTTCATCGGAAGGCATCTCTGCGCCTTCCATCACATCACTGGTAATACTGGCCGCATATTCTTCTGATTTTTTCTGAAATTCTTCATACGTATCATCAAATAATAAAACGGGTTTAATCTCCACGTCTACTGTAAAATCCCCATTTTCCTCCTTTACAGCTTCTCCCACGGTATAATTGACCTGCTTTATGATCTCTTCAAACAATTTACGATAGTTTTCTTCTAACTCTCCGGATAACTCCATCGATTTGAAATCCTGCATGGTCGTATCCAGATTTCTTTGAAAAATCTCATCTGCTTCTTCCTGGGATGCACCGGTAATCTCCATATAATCTTCTGTCTGATTCTTATACGATACATCGAGAACTGCCTGTGTATAGGTACACGCATCAAAAGCTGTACACCCGGATAACAAAAACATCACACCAATAAGAAGACCGGCAAGGCATAACTTCTTTCTTTTTGTTTTACTCATATAGTTTGTCCTCCTTTTTTCTATCCTGATAAATTCTGTTCTACTCTATCACAATTCATCCGTAAAAAAAGAGGAAATCTGTCAGATGGGTTCTACATATCCTACCGTCTTTTGACAAAACCAAAAATATAGACAATTTTAGGAATAAATGGTATTCTATAATTGTTTCTTTTTTATATACATCAAATATAAATCTCAATGAAAGCAGAGGAATAAACGAATGATTTATCATAATGTATTGGATGCAATGGGACACACCCCTATCATCCGCCTGAACCGCATGGTTCCACCTGACAGTGCGCAGGTGCTTGTAAAATTCGAAGGTCTGAATGTAGGCGGATCCATCAAAACAAGAACAGCCTACAATATGATCTGTAAAGCAGAAGAAGACGGAATTCTTCATAAAGATTCTATCATCGTGGAACCAACCAGCGGAAATCAGGGAATCGGGCTTGCTCTCGTGGGGGCGGTGAAAGGATATGAAACAATTATCATTATGCCTGACTCCGTAAGTATGGAAAGAAAATTGCTGGTAGAACATTACGGGGCAAAAGTAATCCTGATTCATGACTCCGGGAATATCGGGGATTGTATCGAAGAATGCGTACAAACAGCCAGACACATGGCAATGGAAAACCCAAACGTATTTGTCCCCCAACAATTTGAAAACGAGGCAAATCCAATGGTGCACCGACACCACACCGGGTTGGAAATCTTAGAACAGGTAGCCGGACCAATCCATGGATTCTGTTCCGGAATCGGAACCGGCGGCACCATTACCGGAATCGGCGAAACATTGAAAGCCGTAAATCCGGATATCAAAATCTGGGCTGTTGAACCGGAAAACGCGGCGATTTTGGCCGGCGGTACCGTAGGAACTCATATCCAGATGGGCATTGGAGACGGAGTCGTTCCCAGAGTTCTAAATCAACATATCTATGAGGATATTGCCATCATCACCGATGAAGAAGCCCTTCAAACTTCAAAAGATCTGGCCCGATTCGAGGGATTGATGTGTGGAATTTCCAGCGGTACAAATGTTGCCGCCGCATTAAAACTTGCCAAAGAACTTGGGAAAGGAAAGACTGTCGTAACTGTTTTACCTGATACTGCCGAGAGGTATTTCTCCACACCTTTATTTGAGGAATAAATTTTTAAACAATATGATATGCGGAAAAGCTGCCGCCGCAGCTTTTCCGCATACTATAGTATTTAAAAGCAGTGTTATAAAAACACTGCTTTTCTATCTCTCTACACTATACACTACTTTTTTATGACTTTTTCATGTACCCTCAAAACTGCATACAAAGAAATTACTTTTATCCGTCTCTCTCCTGTCCCCTTCTCTGGTTATGCCCTCGACCGATTAGTAACGGTCAGCTCCATGTGTTGCCACACTTCCACCTCC